>NZ_JBDWYL010000005.1:0-178192 GCF_039982415.1 Parasphingorhabdus sp. | reverse complement strand
AAGCGGGCGGATGCCCGCGCCCGGTGCCTGAGGTCCTAAAAGTTGTGCGATGCAACGATAAATTGCTTTTTTGTGACGAATCTGTTAACACTAATGTTGGTTAGCGGCTGGGCACGGGGGGTGTTCGGTCGTTATATATATGAACAAAAGGGTTTATTTGTCGGGGTTTTTGAAAAATTTGACCGAATTAATCCTGTTTTTCCATAGAGAAAGAAAGGCTTTTTATGGCTGCGAATACGCTGTCCTTTGATGTGGGCGATTATGTGGTTTATCCTAAACATGGTGTGGGCCGTGTTATCGAACTGCAAAATGAAGAAATTGCTGGGATGCAATTGGAACTTTATGTTCTGCGCTTTGAAAAAGAACGCATGACATTGCGGGTTCCGATGAACAAGGCCGAAGGCGTCGGCATGCGCAAATTGTCATCCGACAAAACGCTGAAAGAAGCGCTGGAAACACTGAAAGATAAGCCCAAAGTCAAGCGGTCCATGTGGTCACGCCGGGCGCAAGAATATGAGGCGAAGATCAATTCTGGTGATCTTGTTTCGATCGCGGAAGTCACTCGTGACTTGTTCCGAGCCGATGATCAGCCCGAGCAAAGCTATTCCGAACGGCAGATTTTCGAAGCTGCCTCTAGTCGTCTGGCCCGTGAACTGGCCGCGATGGAAGAAACCGATGAGCCGACTGCTCTGACAAAAATTCTTGAAATTCTGAATATTGCGGCGCCGCAATATTATGAAGTCAAAGAAGACTAATGTGCTGAGATTGATCTTAGCCTAATGGATAAGAGGGCCGCCCAGAAATGGTGCGGCCCCTTTTTTTGCGCGGCAGATCGGGCGCATCCGGCGCAATATCGTTATCCAGCGGGTGTCATGTACGGAATAGCAATAGCCCATCCGCCGAGACCGAGCATGATCAACATGGTCAAGATGGTGCCGATCATTCGGCCCTTGCCCAATGCTCCGCCATCCATGCCAAGCCCATGCGCGAGCCGGCCCACCATATAAAGGCCGCCGACAATCCAAAGCCAGATCGGAGAGCCGCTGGACCATTCTATTGCCGCGATAAGAATCAAGACGATCGGAGCGCTTTCGCCAAAATTGGCATGCGCGCGCATACGCCGGATAACTTTTTCATTCCCGCCATCACCGACATCGACTTTTTCGGATGAACGGACCTGTCCAACCCGAATCATCAGCCAGATGTTGATCAGCGCTGCTGCGCCAGCAATAGTCAAAGTAATTGGTAGAACCATGGTTTCCCCTGCCTTTGTCGTTTTTCCGACCTATCTATAGTAGTAGAATGCTTGCAACGCACAGGAAAATCGTTATAGCCGCCGTTCGCGTGCAATTTGTTGATTGTATGAGGCAGGTGATTCTCTCAATATATTCAGAGACTGGCTTGTCGATAACAGGCATTTAACCTATTGCGCAGATATAAGACATTTGAAATTTAAAGAGCAGGCTTAGCAATGGCTGTCCCTAAACGAAAAACTACGCCGTCCAAGCGCGGAATGCGCCGTTCCCATGATGCTTTGAAAGTAGAAGCATATCAGGAATGTCCCAATTGCGGTGAATTGAAGCGCCCACACCATATGTGTGGAGCCTGCGGCTTTTATAATGGCCGTGAAGTTATGGCGGTCGATCTGTAGTCTTTTGGACTCTAATCGATTAACGTCGCGACTATCACGCAATCAAATAAGGGGAATAACCGGTGGGGATGAGGCCGCGAATCGCAATTGACGCGATGGGCGGCGATGTCGGCCCGCAGGTTATGGTCGCTGGCGCGGCGCTTGCCCGCCATCGCCACGAGGGGTTTCAATTTCTCTTTGTTGGCGACGAAGCGAAAATTAAGGAAGCGCTGAAAAGCCATCCTAATCTCAACGCCGCATCTGAAATCTTGCATGCCGAAGACATTGTGTCGGGTGATGCTAAGCCCAGTCAAGCGCTGCGTGGATCCAAAAAAACATCGATGGGTATGGCCGTTGGAGCGGTAAAATCCGGTGAAGTCAGTGCAGCGGTTAGTGCAGGCAATACGGGCGCCTTAATGGCGATTTCGAAATTGGCATTGCGGACCATGGCGGGCATTGACCGCCCGGCTTTGGCCGCCTTGTTGCCGACGATGAAAGACAGCGATGTAGTCATGCTTGATCTCGGTGCCAATGCCGAATGTGACAGTCGAAATCTGGTCCAATTTTCGGTCATGGGCGCGGCCTATAGCCGGATCATGCACGGGTTTGAAAAACCAACTGTCAAATTGCTGAACATCGGGACCGAAGACGGTAAGGGAACGGGCACCTTGCAAAATGCTGCTGATATGCTGAAAAATACCAGCGGTCTGGCGATGGATTTTCAGGGCTTTACCGAAGCGGATAAAATTTCCACCGGGGAAGTGGATGTCATTGTCACAGATGGGTTTTCTGGCAATATCGCGTTGAAAGCCCTGGAGGGCACCGCACGTTTTGTCACGGATTTGCTGAAACGCAGTTTTTTGAGTTCCTTGCGGTCTAAAATTGGTTTTCTGATTTCGCGCCCGGCGACGGAGCTTTTGAAGGAACATCTTGATCCGAATAATCATAATGGCGCGGTTTTTCTGGGTCTCAACGGCGTGGTCGTAAAAAGCCATGGCAGTGCCGACGAAAAAGGCGTAGCCAATGCGGTGGAAGTAGCAGCAAGGCTGGTAGAGGATAGCATCTTGGAGCGGATAAGCGAAGATCTGAAAAAAATCAGCGCCGAGGCTCCGTTGGAAGTCACCGCGAAATGAGTGTTGGGACCGCCCGACGCGCGGTCATCAAGGGCACGGGCTCTGCTTTGCCGCGAACCCGGGTTTCCAATGCTCAACTGGCCGAAAAAGTAGACACGACCGACGATTGGATTGTCGAGCGCACCGGTATTAAGTTTCGTCATATAGCGGAAGCGGATGAAACCACATCGACGCTTGCCGTCGAAGCGGCTCGCAAGGCGCTTGATGCTTCGCCTTTCGGTCCACAAGATATTGATCTTATAGTTCTCGCAACAGCGACGCCGGATCAGACGTTTCCGGCTACCGCAACGATTGTGCAAAATGAATTGGGCTGCAATGGCGGCGTCGCTTTTGACGTGGCTGCGGTCTGCTCCGGCTTTCTTTATGCGTTGTCGGTCGCAGAGAGCATGATCCGTGCGGGCAGCGCCCAAAATGCCATTGTCATCGGCGCGGAGACGTTTAGCCGCATTCTAGATTGGGAAGATCGCGCGACTTGCGTTCTTTTCGGCGATGGCGCTGGCGCGGTAATATTATCGGGTGAAGAAACGGACAAAGGCATTTTGGCGACGCGATTGCACGCGGATGGTGCGCATAACCAATTGCTTTATGTCGATGGCGGTGCCGGAACCACTGGGACGGTTGGTAAATTGCGGATGAAAGGGCGTGAAGTGTTTCGCCACGCCGTCGTGAATCTGTCTTCTGTTTTGCAAGAAGCGCTCGAAGCAGCAGGCGAATCGATCGCCGATATTAATTGGGTGGTGCCGCATCAGGCCAATGCGCGGATATTGGATGCCACCGCAAAAAAACTCGACCTCGCGCCTGAAAAAGTGATTAAAACCGTCGATCAACATGCGAATACATCAGCCGCCTCTGTGCCTTTGGCGTTGGACGCGGCGGTGCGTGATGGACGGATAAATACCGGCGATCTTTTGGTGCTAGAGGCGATGGGCGGCGGTTTTACTTGGGGTGCGAGCGTCATTCGCTACTAAAGCCCCGACCAGCTAATAAAGAAATATGTTGCACGGGTTATGCGGAGTGGCGGCCTTCCACTTGTTGGAAACGACCTATTCGTCGTTAAATAGGCATATTGGTCGAAAGACCGTTGAGATACTATTTTAACTGCCAATAGTGTCTCCAATGGATCCAGCAAATTCAAATAATCTCCGAATATCTGCTCAATTTTTGTTCCAATTATTCCGCAGCTGCCAGGTTCTGGGTGCCCGTAGACCGATTTTATTGACGGCATCGGATTTGTCGGCCTGGCAATTGCGTGATCCCCAGGCAATTTTTGACAGTTATAGGCTAACCGCCATGTGCAATGCTGCTGCAGGCGAATTACAACAAGACAGCATTTACGCCGCAATTGGCAGCGGGATGATGCCAACGGGATTTTCCGATAGCGGCTATGCCGCCTTATTCGAAGAGACAGTGGGTGATGCGTTATGTGCTTTTGCAATGACGATGGATCTCGGGGTCGACACGCCGATGTTGCGCTGGCAACGGACCGGTTCGACATGTCGCTTGATTTGGGACCGGCAACATCCGGCGGGTTACGATTTGACTGCGATTATATTCGCTCTTCTTATCGAGGCCAGTTTGGTTCTGACCGAAGGCCGGGCTTCGCCGATAAAAGCAGCCTATTTCCAGCATCGAGCGCCGCGCCATCTTCTTGGCAATTTGGTGAAAGCGAATCGTCCTGCGAAAGTTCCGAGCTATTTCAACCAGTCACAAACCTGTTTGGAAGTGCATCCGCATTTGGTCGACTTACCCAATCCGCTGCGCAATGCGATGGTTGCCGGGGTTAATTTGGATCAGCTAAACCGTTTAAATCGAGGCGTTAGAAAATCGCTATCTCTGACCAATCTCAGTTATAATTATCTGTTCCGACTATTGGATAAGTCCGGCCTCAGCCTTGAAGCGGCGGCAGAAACATTTGGCATGGCGGAACGGACTTTGCGGCGCAAACTGGTGGCTGAAGGTGCTTCTTTTCGGCAAATATTAGAGCAAGTGCGCAAAGATGCCTGTTTGCTTTATTTCTTGGAATGCCGGCGGTCATTGACGGATATTGCGATGAAATTGGGCTATAGTGAACTGAGCGCCTTCACTCGCGCCTATTCGGCATGGCACGGCCGGTCACCGAGTCGGGATCTGGCGGTTCATATTGCACTTGCTGCCTGAAAAATGGTGGGCGTAGAGAGAGTTGAACTCCCGACCCCTTCGATGTCAACGAAGTGCTCTACCACTGAGCTATACGCCCACGCTGCAGGCCGTCTAGCCAGCCGCCAGACGGGGTGCAAGACTTAATTCAGTTCGCCGATACTATCTGGTTCAAATAGCCGCTGCACTTCGAGGACCAGATCTTTCAAATGGAACGGTTTGGACAAAATTTTGGCCTTGGGAACGGATTCACCCGCGCGCAAAGTCACGCCAGAAAAGCCGGTAATGAACATGACCTGGGTATCGGGAGAAATTTTGGCACAATGTTGAGCCAACTCAATTCCGTCCATTTCGGGCATCACAATATCCGTCAGCAGCAGATCAAATTTTTCCGACTCCAAATAAGGCACAGCGGCGGTTCCGCGGTCTACCGCAACCACTTCATAATTGGATTTTTGCAAAGCGCGGGTGAGATGATCGCGCATCGCTTGTTCGTCTTCCGCTAGGAGAATTCTGATCATTGCTTGGGTCATTCCCTATTACCGTCACCATAAAATCGGGCTGTTTATGCCTAAAATCCTCTATAGGCGCAAATCTCTTAATATTTTGGTTCTGCTGATGAATTTTATGCGATAACGTCCTCACAAGCGGATGGATTTTTATGACGGCCGAGACAATTGAAAATTTAATGCACAATCTATCCGAAGATGGGCCTTTTACTCATCATAATACTGCACCGTTAGATTTCCCCCTGTTGATCAGCGTGCCGCATGCCGGCCGGGTCTATCCGCGGGAGTTATTAGACAATCTGGCGGTGCCTGTAGCGCATCTTTTGCGCCTGGAAGACCGATATGCGGATCGCTTGGCAAGTGCCGCCATTGCAGCGGGCTTTCCGGCCATTATCGCCCATCATCCCAGAGCCTGGGTGGATTTGAATCGTAATCCCACGGAATTGGATGCCGACATGATTAATGGTTTGACGCAATCCCAATTACCCGCGCCGAGCCGGAAAGTGCGCGGCGGCCTAGGACTGATTCCCAGCCGATTGCACGGTACGGGTAATTTATGGCGGAAGAAATGGCAGTGGGACGCGGTCCGCGATCGGATTGATCAATGCCATGAACCCTATCATCACAGCATTGCCGAAATTATGGAGCGGCTTCGGGCTAAATTTGGTTGCGCCTTGCTCTTAGATATTCATAGCATGCCGCCGCCGAACCCTGACCCGGATGGAACCGATATAGTTGTGGGCGACCGGTTCGGACGCAGCGCTGGCTCTCGTTATTCCGAGCGGTGCATGTCCTTTCTGGATTTGTCTGGCTTCAAAACGCGCCTTAATCATCCTTATGCCGGGGGATATATATTAGAGCGCCACAGTCATGTCGAACGCGACATGCATGCTATTCAACTCGAGGTTAACCGGGATTGTTACCTTGATAGCGCGATGCGGGAACCATCCGCGCTCTTGCCCGATATTGCGAATTTGGTGCTGAAACTGGCGCAGCATCTCGTTGATCACGCCAATTCACAATTCTTGCTCGCCGCCGAATAATATTGGGTGTCGCACGGGCGATGATCAAAAAAAACCACCCCGCTACAAGAGCGAGGTGGCCAAGGTTCAGGGAGGTGGCATTCTTCGAACGCCTGCACCGGTTTAATCGGGGGATGTGAACCGGTACGACTCGTAATGTGGTCTCTTGTGATACGACTTGCAAGACCCAATTGTGAATTTATTGGTCCGCAATGGTTCGAATAGCGCTCAAACCGTCGGTGCTTCGGAGACTTGCGGAACTTTGCCAGCTTCGACTTGTTTCGCAAAAACTTCCCGCATGATCTGCAGCGAGAAGAGATGTGCATAAATAAGCGGCAACATACCATTTTGGTTGATTTTGCGCAGTTCATCACCGCGTAAATCGCGCAGTTTTTCTTCATTGACCATCTGAAAACCGCGATAGACAAACGGTTGTTCGACTCCGGCTTGTTGGATAGCCACTTCTCCGTCCATCAGCAGGTCTAATTTTTTGAGTTCTTCAACAAATTGTCCGGTCCGTTGGCCCGCTTGCTCGAATTGTTCGCAAAATTCCAAAATACTCTTGGTTTTTTCCGAAGGCTGATCCTTGTCAAACAAAGGTTCGCCTTCTTTATACTCACCAATTGCGCCGGTTGTCGGATCAAAGCAAAGGGACAATTCCTCTGCATCAGGTCGCAATTTGGCGAGCATGAAAGGATAGCGGCGGACATAGGCCGGAATATAAGCCAATTGATTGAACCGGCCATCATCCCCCATGAAAGTATTCACTCCTTCATTGAGACCCATAAGAATGAGAGGAACGCTGTTTTCGCCCATCGAAAAAACAATCGGGTAGTTGCGAGCCGCGTTCAAAAATTCGTCTATTGTCAATGGAACAGCATGTTGTTCTTGCATGAAAGAAGCATCATCGAGACCTTTGACTGTCCATTTTGCGTGATCCTTCGAATTGAGCGGAACGAGATCGTTGTAGAACATTGGAAGGGCTTGAGCTTGAGGCGCGCTGGCCATATGAAATTCTCCGAAAAATATTTGTCAGTTAGGTAATATGTTGCACCGGCTTTAAGTGGCCTAGGAGTGAGACGCAAGAGGAACTAGCTTGCCCGGATTCATTATATTTTTTGGATCAAGACCTCTTTTTATGGCTGTCAGCGCCAAAATACGGGCATCACCAGATAATCTTTCTAACTCATCCCGTTTGCTTTGACCGATGCCATGCTCAGCAGAAATTGAGCCGCCAGCATCCACCACCAAGTCATGCACTTTGGGAGAAATGGTTTCCGATGAATCACGCATCCATTTATTTCCGGCCGGTCCGGTTTTGATATCGCGCGGCGCTTTGACATGAAAATGGACATTGCCATCCCCCATATGACCAAATGCAGCCACTTCTGTACCCGGGAAGGTCGTTTCAATTTGCTCGCCCGCCTGGGTGATGAAATTCGCCATTTCGGCTACAGGCACGCTGATATCATGTTGCAATGCCGGGCCCGTGGCGCGTTCCGCTTCGGATATGGAATCGCGAATTTTCCAAAAAGCCTCAGCTTGTGTTTCATTGGCGGCGAGGACCGCATCATCGATCAAACCTTGTTCCATAGCGTCCGCGAGCAGACTTTCGACCAATTGCATCGGATTATCAGCCGAAGGTTGGTCGCGAACAAATTCGATCAGCACATTCCAGTCATTGTCGCCGGTTAAGGGTGCACGGGTATCAGGAATATGCTTCAACACGGCGGCGAGGCACGTGTTGGGGATAATTTCAAAACCTTCCAATGCTTCGCTTTGCCGCATGTTGAGAAATTGAAACAGCTTATAAGCGGCTTGTGGGGTCGCGAGTCCGACCCACGCTACACAGCGGTCGACGAGCGAAGGTACAGTTTTCAATGTGGCAGCGGTGACGATGCCCAAGGTTCCTTCTCCACCGATTAGCAATTGTTTGAGATCATAGCCGCGATTGTCTTTTTTCAATGCTGACAATCCTTCAAATATACTGCCGTCGGGCAAAACGGCTTCCAGACCCGCTACGAGGGCGCGCATGGTTCCGTGCCGCAGGACCTGTGTGCCTCCGGCATTTGTCGAAACCAATCCGCCGATCGTGGCGGATCCTTTTCCGCCCAACGTCAAGGGAAAGCGCTGATTTTGGGGTTCCAGCGCCTCGTGAAGGGTTTGCAGGATCACGCCAGCGTCACAAACGGCAAGTTGATCCTCAGCATGAATATGCCGAATTTGGTTCATGCGGCGCAGCGACAAGAGAACGGAATTTTGTTCCGGATCTGGGGTGGCGCCGCCAACCATACCGCTATTGCCGCCTTGCGGAACCAAGGCAATCGCATGTTTGTGCGCAATTTTTACAATTGCAGCAACTTCTGCTGTGGAAGCTGGTGACACCAAAGCCAGGGCCGTCCCTGTATAACGCCCCCGCCAATCGGTGAGCCATGGCGCCATGTCCTCTGCAGCGCAAGTGAAGCCTTTTGGCCCCACTATTTCCGCCATGTCATTGAGCCAATCCGGTGTTGACGACATTCCCAGCTCCAATTTTTTGAACAATGGCTCCGATATAGATAGTTATTGGTGATGCGCCAACAATTGATCTGAAAATATAGTTCATCAATTGTTCAATCACCGTTACTATATCCGAGATCATGATAATCAGGGGTTTTCGGTGAGTCTTTCACTCTTTGTGTCATTGTTGCTAGCGGCACCCGTTTCGGCAGAGTCGCCAAGCCCGACGACGTCTTCGGCGAGAGAAGGTGTTTTTGTCAGTCCAACGGGCCTTCAGTTTGCACAGGTACGAATAGAAAAGCGCGTGATCATTAGGGTGCCAAGGCGCCGGCCTCTCGTGGCTTCGGCTTTGGCTGATGTGCCCCGCAACGCCGCACCCAGAAGCTATCGCGAGAAGAAAATCGGTAAATGTCTGCCGATGAGAAACATACTTGGTGTGCAGAGATTTGGCGAACGCTATCTCGATCTGGTGACGAGAGACCGCCAGCAGATTCGTGCAAGGCTGAAGAAGAAATGCCAGGCACGGAGCTTTTATTCGGGTTTCTACATGGAAAAATCACGCGATGGTAAAATCTGCGTGAACCGCGATATATTGCATTCACGGACCGGATCTAAATGTGAGATTGATCGGTTCCGGTTACTGGTGCCAGAATAGCGATCGTAATTCCTGCAATAGCTAGCCTAGGCGATCGCGCTTGATAACTTGACAAAAGCAGCGATTCCCACCATCCCCGCGAACAGCTTTTACAGGCGTGTGGATTGTGCGATTATGCACCGTAATATTCCGGAAAAATTATGAAATTTGCCGACCTCGGCCTCTCTGATGAATTGTTAAAAGCCGTAGCTGATGTGGGCTATGATGAACCGACCCCAATTCAAGCCCAAGCCATTCCTCCGGTCTTGATGATGAAAGATATTATCGGCATTGCCCAGACCGGCACCGGCAAGACCGCCAGCTTTGTTTTACCCATGATCGACATATTGGCCCATGGGCGTTCTCGAGCGCGTATGCCGCGTTCGTTGATCCTGGAACCTACGCGAGAGCTTGCTGCGCAGGTTGCCGAAAATTTCGAAAAATATGGCAAGAATCACAATCTCAGCATGGCCTTGTTGATTGGCGGCGTATCAATGGGCGATCAAGTTAAAGCGTTGGAAAAAGGCGTGGATGTTTTGATTGCAACGCCCGGACGTTTGATGGATCTGTTTGAACGCGGTCGGATTTTAATGTCGGGTTGTGAGCTTTTGGTCATTGATGAAGCGGATCGCATGCTCGATATGGGTTTCATACCTGATATTGAACAAATTTGTTCGAAATTGCCGGCATCGCGTCAAACTATGCTCTTTTCAGCGACAATGCCCCCGCCGATCAAAAAACTGTCCGATCAATTTTTGAACAATCCAAAATCGGTAGAAGTCTCTCGACCGGCCACGGCCAACACCTCGATTGACCAATCAATCATTCAGGTTGCGCCCAAAGCGAAACGAAAATTGCTTTACGGCATATTGGACAATGAGGGCGTCGACACGGCGATTATTTTTTGCAATCGCAAAACCGAAGTGCGTGATCTGTGTTTGCAAATGCGCAAAGACGGGTTTGATGCCGGGCAAATCCATGGCGATATGGATCAAACTTCTCGCCTTGCCGAATTGGAACGGTTCAAGTCGGGTGAGATCAACATTTTATGCGCATCCGATGTGGCCGCGCGGGGCTTGGACATTAAGGGTGTAAGCCATGTCGTCAATTTCGATATTCCGTGGCATCCCGATGACTATATTCATCGCATCGGTCGGACCGGACGGGCCGGGGCAACCGGTGTTGCCATAACCTTTGTCACCAAACGTGATGACGAGCATGTCGATAGCATTGAAAAACTGACCGGAATAAAATTACCTATCCGGGATATCAAATCGGTCAAACCTGAAAAGAATGCATCCAATAACAAGTCCTTTGAGAAAAAGCTTAAAGGGCAAAAGTCTGACGAACCTGTTTCGAAAGACAAGCCGTCACAGAAAAAGATGAAGGCCGCAAAGATTGAAAGCAAGCCGTCCCGGCCAGTACCGAAAGTGGAGCCGGTAGACGAAGCAGATGAGGGTTGGAACGGACCTGTTCCGGGCTTTCTTGATGCGAAGCTAGGCCGCTAATCGACCGTGATCTAGTCCCGACGGTAACTGTCTATTGTAGGGCCAGGCTATCCAAAATCTGTTCCGACAACCCATCAATTTTATCCGCACTATCAGCGGGGTAATTGATTTCCGCTTTGATCATCGTACCATCAGGTTTGCGCAGGATCCGTTGCGCGGTCTTGTTGCCTTGGGAAAGCGTACCCGATGCCCGATATTCATTTTCGTTGACATAATCGCCGCTCATGCCTTCGCCAGCATCTTCCAGGGCTTTTACCGCTGCAGCCAAATCAGCATCTTCGCGATTTTCAATCCAACCCGCAGTTAGACTGGCTTGCGATTCGGCATCCTTGAAGATACGCCCATTGTCATCACTGGCTTCTTCGTCTGCGGCCCAATTTTTAGGAACCATGATTGTAAAACCGCGCAATGCATTGGCATAGCTGGTCATCGCAGCGCTATCCAAAACTGGTTCGGCTTCTGCGCCTTCGGCATTGGCGGCGGCTTCTTCATCCCGAATAGCTTTGCTGGCAGCATCTGCTTGTTGAGCGAGCTCTTCGCTCGACGGAACGTCGCCAACAGCTTCCTGTTTTCCACAAGAGGAAAGAAGCAAAGCTGCGGAAAGTGCTGTGCTGACGGACAAGAGAGTGTGAATCTGTTTCATATTCGCTAGACTTAAGCAGTGGCGCACTAAACTTCAACTCAGAAGATCAGCTGTTCAATTCTGAAGTGGTATTATGCGGCGTTATCAATCCCAAGATCGGCCAATTTGCGATAGAGGGTGGACCGCCCGATGCCCAGTCGGCGGGCAACCTCGGTCATCCGGCCGCGATAGTGACCAATTGCCAAACGGATAACATCCGCTTCAATTTCTTCCAAAGGCCGCAAATTGCCATCTTCAGAATATAAAGTAATGCCAATACCTTCTGGGCTATTGGTCAATTGCTGTTGGGAATCTCCCGATTCGGCAACAAAGGATGAAATTTGCGGGAATTCGTCACAGGTCAACGCGTCGCGATCACACATGACAGCAGCGCGGAACAGCACGCTTTGCAGTTGCCGGACATTGCCCGGCCATTGATAGCTGCGCAGCAGGTTCAGCGCCTCATCGGTGATACCCAGGCTGCGCAAGCCGGGTTGCAAAGCCAGTCGCGACAGGAAATGCCGGGCCAAGGCTGGGATATCGCCAGTGCGGTCACGCAATGGCGGAATGGTCAGCTGGACAACATTCATACGATAATAGAGATCTTCGCGGAATCGTTCTTTTTTCACTTCTTGATCGAGCGACCGATTGGTCGCCGCGATAATCCGCACATCGATCTGGAAGCTGTTCGGGCTTCCCAGTGGCTGGATTTCAGAAGATTTTAGAAAACGGAGCAACCGGACTTGTGTTTCTGCCGGAATACGATCCACTTCATCGAGGAAGATTGTGCCCCCTTCTGCTTGTTGCAAAAGACCGATTTTGCGATCAAAGGCTCCAGTGAAAGCGCCTTTTTCATGCCCAAATAAAACCGAGTCGAGCAAATTGCCTGTAATGGCTCCGCAATTGACTTTGAGCATGGGAAGTTTGGATCGTGGGCTCGCAGCATGAATAGCATCCGCGATCACTTCTTTACCGACGCCCCCTTCGCCTTCGATGAGAACCGGAACCCGCGCTCGGGCCGCTTTGGCTGCTATGGCGAGAGCGGCGCGAAAAGCGGGCGCTGCGCCAACAATTTCTTCAAATTCCAGAGGTGCAGAGATTTTCTCTGAAAGCGGTTGAAGTTCTCCGGATTCTTTTGAGCTTTCCACCGCCGCAGTCAGGGCTTGAAGCATTTGTTCAGGCGCCACAGGTTTAATAAGATAGTCGGTTGCCCCTGCTCGCACAGCATCAACTGCTTCGGTGATCGATCCTACGGCGGTTAGCATTAAGATCGGCAATGCGGGCCGGCGGGATTTCAATTCGGCGATGAGTTCGGTCGCTTCTGAGCCTGGTACCCAATGATCCAATATAATCGCATCCAGCATCATGCCATCTTGTGTGCCTAAGGTGGCAATGGCCGTCTCTGCATCTCTTGCAAAGATCGTGCGATAGCCAGCCCGCGATGCGAGAGCGGAGATTAACCGACATTGCGCCGGTTCATCATCGATTAGCATCAGCAATTTTGTGCCGTTTTGAGCCATTTTTATCCCATATGTGCCAGAATGAACCAATTCTGTAACAGCGAGGGGTAAAGACCCGATTAAGAAGGGCCTATATTTTCTATCACTCTTATTAGGAGAAATCCGGCTGCGAGGCCTTGAGCGATACGATATATATGGTTAGAGCACACCCAATCTTTATTCGAATATGTGGAGGAATCATGGCTTCTGACAATAATATGAAATCTGCAGAAGAAACTTATGGTCGTTTTCTTTCTTGGTTGAAAGTGGGAACGATCATCACTGCTCTGGTGACAATATTGGTCATCATCCTTCTTGTCACCTGATTGGAATAATCCTTGAAAATTGCGGTATTGAAAGAACTCGCCGACGGTGAGCAGCGGGTTAGTGCTTCTCCGGAAACGGTAAAGAAGTTCACGGGACTGGGCGCTACGATGGCGATCGAAAAAGGAGCGGGTATTTCCGCTTCTATAGCGGATGCAGATTATGAAGCCGCCGGCGCCACTGTTGGCACCAGAGCAGCGGCACTAAAAGATGCCGACATTGTTCTGGGTGTACAGGGTCCGGCACCCAAATCCCTCAAAGGGATGAAAAAGGGCGCATGGCTGGTTGCCAGCCTGAACCCTTTTGGCGAGCGGGAGCGGGTTGACGAATATGCCGGGCTCGGCATTGATGCTTTGGCGATGGAATTCATGCCGCGGATTACCCGCGCACAGTCGATGGATATTCTATCCTCGCAATCCAACCTGTCTGGCTACAAGGCTGTGATCGAAGCGGCGTCCCATTATGGTCGGGCCTTTCCGATGATGATGACAGCTGCCGGTACAGTCAGTGCGGCCAAATGCTTCGTCATGGGCGTAGGCGTTGCTGGTTTGCAGGCTATCGCAACGGCTCGGCGTCTCGGTGCGCAAGTTTCTGCAACCGACGTGCGGGCCGCAACCAAAGAACAGATCCAATCACTCGGCGCGAAACCGATTTTCGTTGAAGATGTGGCCGGGATCGAAGGTGAAGGCACTGGTGGCTATGCAACGGAAATGAGTGAGGAATATCAGAAGGCGCAAGCCGAACTGGTATCCAAGCATATTGCCAAGCAGGACATCGTGATCACCACTGCACTGATTCCCGGACGTCCGGCCCCGCGCCTGATTAGCGATGCTCAAATCGCCGCCATGCGTACCGGCAGCGTTATAGTTGACCTGGCCGCGGAACAAGGCGGCAATGTCGAAGGCGCGGTTGCAGGAAAAGTCGTTGAGAAGCACGGGGTCAAAATCTTCGGCGCCAACAATATGCCATCGACCATGGCCGCGGATAGTTCCGCCTTGTTTGCCCGCAACCTTTACAACTTCCTCAGCGCTTATTGGGATGAAGAAGCCAAGCGGCCAGTATTGCCCGATGATGATGAAGTGACGATTGGTATCCGGCTGACCAAAGACGGCAAAGTTGTGAATGAGCGCCTTCTGGCGAACTAGGAGGCATAAAATGGATTTTATTTCTATACTTTCAATCTTCGTGATGGCCTGTTTTGTAGGCTATTATGTGGTTTGGTCGGTGACACCGGCGCTGCATACGCCGTTAATGGCAGTGACCAACGCAATTAGTTCGGTGATCATTGTGGGCGCGCTTATAGCCGCGGCCGCAGGATCGCAAGCGGATGGTGGTCAGACCGCGAAATGGCTTGGACTGGTCGGCGTTGTTCTGGCGAGCGTGAACATATTTGGCGGCTTTGCCGTAACCGAGCGGATGCTCGCAATGTATAAGAAAAAGGAGCGCAAATAATGCGCACGTTACTGGGGGGCGCAGCGGCGCTATTCTTTGCCACGCCAGCAATGGCAGCGTCTGGCGAAGCGGTTAATCCTTGGGTGGCAGTGGCCTATCTGGTCTCTGGCGTCCTGTTCATTCTTGCCCTGCGCGGTCTATCTTCGCCGGAATCCAGTCGGGCAGGCAACCGCTATGGCATGATCGGCATGCTGATTGCCGTTGTCACGACTTTGGTCACCCATGATATTGCCAGCCTGCCGGAAATTGGTGTGGCCATTGCTATTGGCGGTGCGATTGGTTTCATTATCGCTCGGCGCATTCCGATGACCGATATGCCGCAACTCGTGGCGGCTTTTCACAGTTTGGTCGGTATGGCGGCGGTATTGGTCGGTATCGCAGCCTATTTGAATCCGGGCGCTTTTAACATTGTGGACGCAGCCGGAGAAATTTTGGTTATCAGCCGTGTGGAGCTGGGCCTGGGCGTCGCTATTGGCGCGATTACTTTCTCGGGTTCTGTCATCGCTTTTCTCAAGCTGAACGGCAATATGTCCGGTGCACCAATCATGCTGCCAGGGCGTCATGTCATCAATTTAGGCGTGTTGGCGGCTATTATTGGCCTGACCGCCTATTTCGCGATCCTGCCAACGGCTGAAACTGCCATGGTCTTCTGGATCATTGTTGCATTGGCTTTTATAATTGGATTCTTGCTGATCATCCCCATTGGCGGCGCCGATATGCCGGTCGTCGTTTCGATGCTGAACAGCTATTCCGGTTGGGCGGCAGCGGCAATGGGCTTTACTCTGGGCAATACCGCGATGATCATCACCGGCGCGCTGGTCGGTTCGTCTGGTGCAATCCTGTCTTATATCATGTGCAAGGCTATGAATCGCAGCTTCATCAGCGTGATCGCGGGCGGCTTTGGTGCCGACAGCGGGCCATCGGAAGGGGCTGAGAAGATTGATCGTCCGTGGAAACGCGGAAGCGCCGAAGACGCCGCTTATATGATGAAGCAAGCCGAAAATGTTATCATCGTTCCCGGCTATGGTATGGCAGTGGCCCAGGCCCAGCATGCTTTGCGGGAAATGGGCGACATGCTCAAAGAAGAAGGCGTCAGCGTCAAATATGCCATTCACCCGGTCGCGGGCCGGATGCCAGGCCATATGAATGTGCTGCTGGCTGAAGCCAATGTGCCTTATGATGAAGTGTTCGAGCTAGAAGATATTAACAGCGAATTTGCTCAAGCTGATGTCGCCTTTGTTATCGGGGCCAATGATGTGGTCAACCCGGCGGCCAAAACCGACAAGGGATCGCCCATTTACGGCATGCCGGTTTTTGATGTTGATAAAGCCAAGACGATCTTCTTCATCAAGCGTTCAATGGGCGGCGTCGGTTATGCTGGCGTCGACAATGAAGTATTTTACATGGATCAGACGATGATGCTGTTGTCCGATGCTAAGAAAATGTGCGAGGATATCGTCAAATCGCTCTAGCCAGAACTGATTCTGGCAAAGCGAGTCACTTTGTCAGGGATAGTATTGATGCGTAAAATTGGTTTGATCGGCGGTATGTCTTGGGTTTCTACCGAAAGTTATTATCGTCGCATCAACAGCGAAATACAGCGCAAGCTTGGCGGGTTTGCCAGCGCGCATCTGTTGATTGAAAGTGTCAATTTCAATGATTATGCGCGCCTGCAATCGGATGATGATTGGGATGCTGCTGCAGGGTTGATGACGCGTTCGGCAAAGCGGCTGGAACAGTCGGGCGCTACCGCTATTTTGATTTGCTCAAATGCGATGCACAAAATTTACCAGCAAGTTGCCCCGGAAGTTGGGGTACCGATTTTTCACATTGCTGATGTGGTTGGTGATAAAATGATCGCAGATGGGGCAAAGACAGCCACATTAATTGGTACGCGCAATGTGATGACCGAGGGCTTTTACCGTAAGCGTCTTGTCGGCAAAGGCATTACCCTCACTCCGCCCAATGAAGACCGTGTCGAAGAAATCGATCGGATTATTTATGAAGAACTGATGTTTAGCAAAGTCACGCGCGATTCCGAGCGCACGCTAAAAACGTTCATCACTGACATCGCAAAACAAGATGTCGACGCGGTCGTTCTGGCGTCTACGGAATTGGCGATGATTGTGGATCCAAAAGCCAACATCCTTCCCATATATGACAGCACCGAAATTCATGCGGATGCTGCGGTCGATTGGATATTGGCTAACGGGTAACAGCGAAAGGCTGTGACATTGTCTTGCCGGCAAAAATTCTAGATATCCGCGCAGAAGCAAAACAAAAAAACTGTCCCTTTCTTTTGGCTTACTGACATAACTGTCAATCTCCTTGGCAAAAGGCCAAAATTGAGTCATTATCCTCGACAATGGGAGAGAAAATATGATCCGCACTTTACTTGTTGCCACCGCTTTATGTTGCGCGATGCCCGCAATGGCGAAGACCATAGCTGTTGAAGCAGGGGATGACGCGCAAGAGCGTCTGCAAGAGGCGCTCATATTGGCAGAGCCCGGTGACGTTGTGGAATTGGGGTCGGGAAATTTCTCGCTTACTGATGGGCTTTCCCTTGACGTCGATAAAGTGACGGTTCGTGGACAAGGAATGGACAAGACTATTCTCAACTTTGCTGGCCAACTGGGCGCAGGCGAGGGATTACTGGTGACATCTGATGACGTTGTTTTGCGCGATTTCGCGGTGGAAGACAGCAAAGGCGACGGCATAAAATCCAAAGGCGCAGACCGGATCGTCTATCACGCCATACGAGTGGAGTGGACGGGCGGCCCAAAGGCGAGCAATGGCGCTTATGGGATTTATCCAGTCGAAGCGAGCGACATATTGGTTCAGGACAGCGTTGTAAAAGGGGCTTCTGATGCCGGCATTTATGTTGGCCAATCGAGAAATATCATTGTGCGTCGGAATACCGCTATCCAAAATGTTGCCGGCATTGAAATTGAAAATAGCTTTGATGCGGAAGTAACCGAAAATCTCGTAACCGAAAATACGGGCGGCATATTGGTATTCGATTTACCAAATTTGCCGCAAATGGGCGGCCATAATGTGTTGGTGGCGCGTAATGCCATTATCAACAACAATACCGATAATTTTGCGCCAGAAGGCAATATTGTCGCGAGTGTCCCTGCGGGCACCGGCGTGATGGTCATGGCCAATCGCAATGTTCAAATTGTTGAAAATGCGATGATTAATAACGGGACGACCAATGTCATGGTTGTGGCTTATACTCAAAGCTATGACGACCCCAATTACGATCCGACACCACGTCAGGTTTTTATTGCCGACAATGTATATGGCCGGGCCGGCTTTGCTCCTGACTTTACCGGAGGAAAACAGCTGGCTGCTGCTTTTGGCGGTGCGTTGCCAGGCGTCATTTATGATGAACTGGGTAAAGATCTGATCGTGAATGACCGTGTGGCGGTGCTGAGCCTGGGGCTCACCAAAGTCGGTCAATCTCCATTGGAAGCGAAGCCCAGAATCGACAAAATATATAAAGCAGGAGAAACGGTTGCATTGTCTCCGATTGTCTTGCCAGCGTCGATGGAGGCGGCTCTGCAATAATGCGCATCTTACTTGCGGCCCTTGCTCTATCTACCGTCAGTATCGCGGTGAGTGCGGCGACCGAACCGAGCAGATCATTGGTAAGGGATGCGGTCATCAATTCAAAAGCCATGCCGAAAAGCCTGTCTGAATTTGGGTTTTTTACCGATGCAGCTGGCCGCAAGCCCAATCAAGGTGTCCAGCTCTATAGGCTGAACAGCGCTTTGTTTACCGACTATGCGGACAAATATCGCTACATCTATATCCCCGCCGGGCAGCAGGCGATCGCTGATGGGGAAGGGTTGCTTCAATTCCCTGTTGGTTCTGCATTGATCAAAAGTTTCGGCTATAAGATCGATGGACAAGAGCGCTTGTTGGAAACACGCGTTTTGCTGCATCGTGCTGAGGGTTGGGTGGCATTGCCCTATGTCTGGAATACTGAGCAAACCGAAGCTATTCTGAAAGTTGCGGGTAAAAGACTTCCGGTGCGGTTTACGGATCCTTCCGGGCAACAACGAGAGATTAGCTATGCTGTGCCGAATAAAAATCAGTGCAAGGAATGTCATGCGCTGTCGGGCGCAGTGACTCCAATTGGTCCAAAAGCGCGCAATCTTACGCATGACACATGGGATATATTAGCCAGCAATGCACTGCTCGATCAGCGATCGGAACGGTATCAACCTATTGCTGACTATGCAGATGAAGCCATGCCACTGGAGAGTCGGGCGCGTGCGTATCTGGATATTAATTGTGCTCACTGCCACAATCGCGAAGGCTCGGCGAGCAATAGCGGACTATTCCTGACCTATGAAGAAGCGCAACCGGTCCATCTGGGTGTGGGAAAAAGACCAGTGGCGGCGGGCCGAGGAAGCGGCGGTCTGGCATTTTCCATCGCACCAGGGCAACCGGATCAAAGCATTATGATGTACCGGCTCAAAAGCCTCGAACCAGGCGTGGCTATGCCCGAAGTGGGCCGATCTCTGGTGCACGAGGAAGGCGTTGCTTTGCTCGATAGCTGGATTAGGGCGATGCAGAAATAGCTCAGAAAAGTGCGATATTATCGCGCACGAGTCCAATTTTGCCCTTGGCAAAAAGGTCCGATACAGCCTTTCATTTTCAGCTTTGTTGGGGACAATAGCTTAACCTCTGAGCGATAGGTTTTCCCGCTTTTCGGGTCATATACTTTTCCCCGCCAGATTTTGCCGTCTGGCCGAAATCCTGACAAAATAGCAATTCCGAGCAATTTTCTGCTGCGAAGCTTTTTATTGGGATTGTTGATATCTTTTTGATCAAGGCCATTGGGAGGTGCCACTAAAAATTTGTGAATGCGGCCGCAAATAGTATTGCCGCATTTTCCGATTTTGATGATCGCATCCTTATCCTCGGTCACCCAGTTGCCGGTGATGGGTTCCGCGGCGATCGATGGCGTGGCAACGAGTAACCCCGTGGCTAAGATGCTGGCTTTTAATATGTGCATTTTTTTCATAAAAATCTTTCCTAAGATATCTATTCTTTCGTGCCTACCGGGCCTTTGGTTACAGCTGTCTGAACATGGCGAAAAAGAACGCCTTTCTCGGCCCATAATATGACCAGCAAAGACGCAGAACCACAAAGGAAAAATCCGATGACCAGCGGCAATGTGGTGCCATCATATTGTAACCCAATAACCCCGCCAATCGCAGCTGATACAAGGGTTCGGGTAAAGTTTTGAAAGGAAGAAGCCACGCCCGCCATTTTGCCAAAAGGCTGCATTGCGATGGAACTGAAATTCGCCCCAGTAAATCCCACCATGCCCATGGCCGGAGCCAGCAGAACGACAAATAATGGGAGCGAAAGCGCGCCCGCCAAGGTCACGGTCAAATGGATAATCGAGAGTAAGATAAAGAAGAAGAGCGCCGCTTGGGAGACCCGGCGCGCGCCAAAGCGCATAACAATCCTACTGTTAATGAAATTTCCCAAAGCCATCGCAAGCGCGTTGATCGCAAAGATGAATACAAACAGATCTCCCGCGCCGAAACGGTCAAAAAATATCTGCTGTGACGAGGCGATAAAGGCAAATAGCGGTGCCATCATCAGCCCGCTCGCAATCACATGCCCCACTGCATTGCGATGGGTGATAACGCTGGTCCAGGCATGGGTTACAGACTGTAGATTTATCGGCGTCTTGTCCGCAGGATCTAGCGTTTCGGGAAGACGGACCAATACCCAAAAAAATGCCAGGGCACCGCATAATGACAGGACGACAAAGATCATCTGCCATGGTGCAAAGAGAAGGACCAGCTGACCCAGCATCGGTGCCATCAACGGGACGGCCATAAACACCATCATGATTGTCGACATGGTCCGCGCCATGGCGTCCCCTTCGTAGCGATCCCTGATGATGCTATTGGCCAGCACGCCCATGGCTGATGCTGCTAATCCTTGGATAAAGCGAGAAAGCAAGAGCAGATCATAATTTTCGCTAAAAGCGCACAAAATTCCAAAACCAATGTAAATTGCAGTGGTGGTGAGCAGAACTGGCTTGCGGCCGTAGCGATCGGCTAGCGATCCGTAAATAATGGAACCGATTGCCATCCCGTAAATATAAGAGGTGATGATCCACTGCCGGTCATTTTCTCCGGCAAGTTGATAGTCATCAGAAATGAGCCCCAAAGCGGGCAGCATGATATCAATAGCGAGCGCATTCAGTGCCATCAAACTCGCCATAAGGATGATGAGTTCGACACGGCCAATCGGGAAAGAGAGAGACTTGTTTTGCACCGTCGGGCTATGGCAACTAATATTCATCATGGCTATAGGTGAAAATGCTACTGGTCGCTGTTCGAGCGAGAAAAACGGAGTGAGAAGAGTTTGAAATTCGGCAGTAAATTTTGGGGCATATTGTCATTGGGGTTCCTGTGTGCCTCTCCCGCTGCTGCCCAAATTCCGACACCGCCTTTGCCGGGTTGCCAATATAGCTATGATCAAGAGCCCAGAAGCCATCACCGAGCGTCGAACAACAATATGGTGCAATCCTATGACGGGGCAGGGATAAAATCTCCTTCGCAGCTTGCTGAATATTCCAAGAAAGCGGGCAATGAAACAATCACGATTAATGGTGGTGATTTTTCAGATTGGAATTTCAGCAGCACAAAATTGTCGAATATTTGTTTTGTGGATGTGGATTTAAGCCGTTCCAATTGGAGCAATATGACGGCTCCTGGCCTTGGGTTTATCAATAGCAATGCAGAAGCAGCCAATATGTCCGGTGCTAAAATGCAGGATATTCTGATCCGCAATAGCCGGTTTTTGCGGGTCAATGCCAAAGGCGCAACATGGTCCAGTGGCAAATTGGACGGGGGATGGGATGGAGATGTCCGGCAGTTAAACATAGATGGCGCCGATTTGACGGGCTTTCTGTTCGATTGCGGAATCACGGTCAGTGATGGCTGCCCATTGTCTCGGGATGGTATTAGCGCACGCGGGACCAACTTGGCATTTGCCGATATAAGTCGGTTTAACTTTTACGATGCCGATGTAACTGGGGCAATTTTAAATCAAACAATCATCAGTCCCCGTCAGCTAACGCATTTTGAGCGTGCCACTAACATGGGCGCTGTGTTTCTCGCCGGTGGGACTGAAAAAGTGATTTTATTGCCTGAGACCTGGTTGATCTTCATGGCATCTGCATCGGCTGCGGAAGAAATTGATCAGCCCTCCTTCAGATGCGATCAAGCCGCCACAAAGGTCGAACGCGAAATTTGCGGTGAGTATAATAGTCAATTGCGCAAATTGGATCGGCAAATATCTGCGCTCTATAGCCAGGTCCGTAAAGGGAATCGCAAAGCAAAAGCGGATCAAAAAGCTTGGCTCAAACGCCGCAATAGCTGTGCGGCAAAAGAATATCTCTCCGATTGTTTGCGGGAAAGTTATGATCAACGGAAAGGCGAGCTAATCGGTCTCTTGGGAGAATCAAATTGGTTGGCCGCTGACGAAGAGGCTCTCTTTGTGGAAGAGGTTTTGCCGCTCACGGAAGAGTTGGTCCAATCGCAGAGCTTTGTTCAATTGACGCCGATCTTGGCCGGAGCAGCGCGATCAAGTCTTTTGATAACCCGTAATCTCAATGGCAGTTTACGCGCTTATGGAGAGGCGATTGGTGCCAATGCGCATATATGCAATTTAGATGTTGATGGTTTGCGATTTGACCCTCTGTCCGGTTGGTACAGTCTTACCGCGGAGGTGGATGGAAAAATGCGCCGCTATCCGGTTCTTCGCTATTCTTCAGGACAGATTGATATTTATCGCAATGGGAAATTGCGCGCAGAGGATCAGCTGCCCGATGATGACTATATTAGCTGCGGAGCGCGTGCGAGCTTTCCTGCCTTGAAAAGGCTGGCAGTTCCCGATGCGATAATTGCGCGCTATCGCGAGGCCGCCAAAGCACAGCGATGACAGAGCAGCTTGGCATCCGCAAAATCATTCATATCGATATGGATGCTTTTTTTGCCAGCGTGGAACAACGCGATCATCCCGAATTGCGTGGCAAGCCGGTAGCGGTTGGCGGATCAGCAGCGCGCGGCGTTGTTGCCGCAGCGAGCTATGAAGCGCGTAAATTTGGCGTGCGATCCGCCATGCCTTCGGTGATCGCGAAACGGCGTTGTCCCGACTTGATTTTTGTGAAGCATCGTTTTCATGTTTATCGCGAAGTGTCACAGCAAATTCGGGCGATATTTCGCAGCCATAGCGATTTGGTAGAACCGCTATCGCTGGACGAAGCTTATATTGATGTGACGCAAGACAAACAGGGCATTGGCAATGCGACGCGGGTTGCAGAAATGATCCGGGCAGAAATTAAGAAGCAAACGAATTTAACCGCCAGTGCGGGGGTGAGCTACAATAAGTTCATCGCCAAAATCGCGTCGGATCAGAATAAACCTGATGGGATTTGTGTTATCAAACCGCATCAAGGCGCCGATTTTGTGGCCCAGCTTCCAGTCCGGCGTTTCTTTGGTGTGGGGCCCAAAACGGCGGAGCGCATGGCCAAATTGAATATCCATACCGGTGCGGATTTGCGCGCGCAAAGCGAAGCTTTTCTGCGCGAGCATTTCGGTAAATCAGCAGGCTATTTGTTTCGGGCCTCGCGCGGTGTCGATCATCGCGAGGTGAAACCGAACCGGATTCGCAAATCCGTCGGCGGGGAACGGACTTATGGCGATGACCTGGTTAGTGACCAGGATTTGGAAAATGCCATGGAAAAAATCATCGATATTGTCTGGAACAGCATCGAGAATTCCGGCGCGCGAGGGCGGACGGTCACACTTAAGGCCAAATATGCTGATTTCCGTCAGATTACGCGCTCCAAATCGCTGGAACGCAATGTCAAAGACAAAGCAGAATTTGCCGAAATGGGGCGCGAACTTTTGGCTGGGATCATGCCGGTTGAAAATGGCGTTCGGCTATTGGGATTAACCTTGGCCAATCTGGAAGGCGTGGAAGAGGCCGAACGCACGGCCGCTGCTCATGATGAAAAAGCAGACCAAAGCGCCTTCGATTTCTAACTAAAATCTGATCCCGGCTTCAATACCCCAGATGCGTGGTTCATTCACGAAGCCTGTGAGGTTGTTAAAGTCAATCGCGCCCACTGCGGATTGGTCGTTGGTCAAGTTACGAACGAAGCCTGCAAAATCGAACCGGTCGGTTTTATAACCAATCCGCAAACCGCCTTCGAGTTGACCACCATCCTGAAATTCGACGGATTCATAGAGGAAGAAGTTGATCTTCGACCGATAGGACCAATCGGTATAAGCATAGACTTCGCCTGATCCGACCGGGATGCTATAAGCGGCCGTCCAATTGGCAATCCAACGCGGGCTTTGCGGCAAGCTGTTGCCGTCAATATTGACAATGGCCGCTGAAAATGGAGCGGCTGGAGTCACAATCGGGTCGAGCAAAGTGCATAAGGAGACGTCTGGAAACGTGTCGACGCGGGTCGCACCACAAGCGGCTGTGGTCAATCCATCATCCTGGATCTCGGTATTATTATAGCTCAGCCCGGCGGTCAGCAACAGCGCCGGTACTGGCTTGAATTCCATATCCAATTCAAACCCATATCCTCGAACATTATCGGCGTTTATCAATCGATTAGCGTTGATTCCACCGCCCACAGCGGTGAGCTGTGCATCGTTGAGATTATACAGAAAGCCGTTGAGATTTATCCGGCCGCGCCCGTCCAAAATGGTCGCCTTGACACCGGCTTCATAGGATTGGCTGGTTTCTGAATCACCAATTGTAACGCCGTCTTCCAAGGGCGTTGCTGTCGCGGGTGGAAATAATATGCGGCCTTGAATGCTGGGCGCTCGATAGCCTCGAGCGATTCGGGCATAGAGATTGACATCATCGCTGGCAGCGTAGGTCACACTGGCATCCCAGGTCACATTGTCATCATCAACCGACCGGGTCACCGTACCAAGCGGGTTTTGCAAAAATGTAGGAAATTGCGTGTCCTGCGAGCGCACAACGCTATAATCACGTTCGTCATTATTATAGCGCAGGCCGCCCGCCAATGTCAGCTGATCGGTAATATCAAAACTAACCGCACCAAATAAGCCAAAGGCTTCACTTTGCTGGCGTTGGCGAACGAAAATATTCGGCCCACCCACAGCATTGAGCGGATCCCCAAGCGTTGAAAAATTCGTGCTGTCGATACGCAGTTTCTCATCAAAATAAAACACGCCGGCCTGATAGTTAAAGCGGCCTTCGCCATTGCTTTCCAACCGCAATTCCTGCGTAAATTGGGTGAGAAACGGGACGCTGTCTTGGGTTTCTGCGGTGAACGGAATATTGCCGGGCCCGAACAAAGCGGGTGGCAAGAAATTTGCTCCAAAGCCGCCGTCTACATCGCCGACCGAAGACGCATCACCGCCCCAAAAGCTGGTGACCGAGATAAGTGATACCGGTCCCAGATCATGGGTATAGCGCGCCGCTATATTATAGGTTTCCACATTTTGTTCATTCTGGCCATCCGTGGCAACTTCATCGCGTTCAAAATCCGCGTTGAGACCAGATTGACCCCGCGTGAAAATATTGGCGCGGAAGACCCGCGCGGTGCCGTCCAAATCACGATATTGACCGGTCAGAAGCAATTCTTGCTCGTCGCTTGGTGTGAACATCAGCTGAGCCCGCACGGCAAATTCGTCATAGCCTTCAAAGGCGTTATTCTCCGGTGCGGATGGGTTTACATTATCAACCCAGTCGTCTTGCCGTTGATATAATAGGGAAATACGCGAGGATAGAATATCATCCACAAGCGGCAGGGTCACGGCGCCCTGCGCGTTTATCGCATTGAAACGGCCATAGCTGATTTTGCCATAGCCATTTAGATCATTGCTCGGCTTAACAGAATCAAATTTGACAATTCCGGCCGGCGTGTTGCGACCAAATAAAGTGCCTTGCGGGCCACGCAGCACCTCCACCCGATCGAGGTCAAAAACCGGAAAGCCCTTGAGAATAGGATTTTCCAGAACGACATCATCATAGACTAAGCTGACCGGTTGCGCGGCGTTAAAATCAAAATCTGTATTGCCGAGACCGCGAATGTAAAAGCGCGGAAATGTCCGACCAAAAGAACTTTCCACCACCAGGCTGGGGACGCGTGCAGACAGAGCGCGAACGTCTTGCCCGCCGGATCCGATGGCCGACAACTTGTCTTCACTCAATGTGGAAATGGACAGCGGGACATCTTGCAAATTTTCTTCCCGTCGTTGTGCTGTCACAACAATGGTGCCCAGTTGATCCGTCTCGGCTGCGGTGTTTTCTTGCGCGAGAAGCGGTTGAGCAAAGCCACCGGCAACCAGGGCTCCGATAAGTGCAAATCGAGAAATGGCGGTTTGGGGGTGACGGCGCATGACTATAGTCTCCGGCAAAATTAAAGATTTGGAATGCGGAGATGTGCACGTCTCCGTTAAAAAATCTCTGAGCGTCGCAGGCTGTCTGGTCAAGTTTACGGCGCTGTTAAGCCGTTTAAACGGGTAGAATCGATCGGCACTGTGACAAATGCGTGACAAAATCGGATTTTTTGCCGCGTGCTGGGCGCCTAAAAGCTCATCTCGTTATAAATATGTGACAGATCGCCTTGCCACTCCCCATGATAGCGATCGAGCAATTGCGCCGCCGGTGATTTGCCTTTGGCAACCACGTCGCGCAAAGGATCGAGAAACCCGCTTTCATTGTCACCGCTGGTGTTGAGGCGGCCGCGCGCGGTCAAGCCCGCCGATGCGATTTCCAGAATTTCACCAGCCAGATCGAGCACTGTTCCGCCATTGGGTAAAGGGGTCGACAAGCCTTGTTTGGGAACCCCGTTGCGCAAGGCTTCGCGCTCTTCCATCGACCAGTTTTTAACGCGATCCCACGCGGCATCCAATGCGTTCTGGTCATAAAGCAAGCCAACCCAAAATGCGGGAAGCGCACAAATCCGGTTCCATGGACCACCATCGGCGCCGCGCATTTCCAGAAAGCTTTTCAGACGCACTTCGGGGAAGGCCGTTGACAGATGATCATTCCAATCTGCCATTGTCGGTTTTTCGCCCGGCAAGACGGACAGTTCACCTTTGAGAAAATCGCGAAAGCTCAGTCCGGCTGCGTCAATATAGTGGCCATCGCGAAAGACAAAATACATCGGTACATCGAGCATATATTCTGCATAGCGTTCATAGCCAAAATCGGGATCGAATACAAAAGGCAACATGCCGGTGCGATGCGGATCGGTATCGGACCAGATATGGCTGCGGAAGCTTTCAAAACCATTTGGCTGGTTTTCGGTGAAGGGAGAATTGGCAAATAAGGCGGTCGCCAGGGGTTGCAAGGCCAGGCCAACGCGAAATTTCTGGGCCATATCTGCTTCGCTGGAATAATCGAGATTCACTTGTATCGTGCATGTCCGCAGCATCATGTCGAGGCCCAGATTGCCAACCTTTGGCATGTGGTTTAACATGATACCATAGCGCCCTTTAGGCATGATCGGTAGCGCTTCACGGGTTTTATCGGGCCACATGCCGAGGCCGAGAAAGCCTTTGCCGGTTTTGGCGCCAATGGCTTTGACCTGTTGCAAGTGGCGACCGGTTTCATTGCAGGTTTCGTGCAAATTTTCGAGCGGTGCGCCTGACAATTCAAGTTGTCCCGCGGGCTCCAAACTGACAGTCCCATCATCTCCCGCCATGGCGATGACTTTGTCATTTTCGATTACCGGTTCCCAGCCAAATTCCTGCAAAGCCAGAAGCAGGTCTTTAATCCCGCCCGGTTCGTCATAGCTGGGAGCATGATAATCGGTGGTGCAATAAACAAATTTTTCGTGCTCAGTACCGATGCGCCACTGGTCTTTGGATTTCTCACCGCTTTGCATCGGTTCGATAAGTTGGCTGATATGCTCGATCACAGGATCGTTGCTGTTTGAAACTTGTCGCGTGCTCATCAAATGCGTTTAAGCAACTGCCCGAATAATCGCTAGAAATATTTTATTCGTGCGCCAGAAGAAAAAGCAAACCGCAATGCCTTCATTCCGGTTTTTATCCACTCAGCGGAGGCGGGAAATGGCGGTTCGGTTCCACGCCAAAAGCTCTTAAATCAACCATTTTACGGCGACAAACCCGCCGACAAATAATATCCCGCCGACGGTCGTGGCCAACGCAAAATTCTTGTCGATCCAGTCTTTCATCGGCGGTCCGAAAAAACGGAGCAATCCGGCTACCAAGAAAAAGCGGGCGGAACGCGCAATTATGGCTGCGAAAATCAAAACATAAAGCGGCATGGCCGTGCTGCCTGCGGCGATGGTAATGACCTTGAACGGCAATGGGGTAAAGCCGGCGAGCAAGACGACTATCCAGCCTTGTTCATTGAAATTTTGTGCAAATGCATCAAATTTATCGCCCATGCCGTAAAAGTCCAAAATGGCAATTCCGATTGTTTCGAACAGGAAAAAGCCAATGGCATAGCCGAGCAGTGCTCCGGTTACTGATGCAATGGTACAAATGAGCGCATACCAGAATGATTTTTCCGGTTTGGCGAGACACATGGGCGCGAGCAATACATCGGGCGGAATCGGGAAAAAGCTGGATTCGGTAAAGCTGAAACCGGCGAGCCATTTGGTCGCGTGCCGATGCCCAGCTTTTTCGAGCATCCAGTCATAGAGTTTTTTGAGCATTTATCGATCCTCAGGCGCCCAGTGGGCCATTGATAGCCAATTCAAATCAATGGCCGGCGGCACCGGATATGTCCTCGGTCAGCTCTTTTGGTGTTTCTCGGCCATGGTCTGTGCCCGCCGTTCGATTGCCCTTGGCCAGCGCAAAGACCACGCCTGACAAGGCGAGCAGCGCGACAATATTCGGTAGTGTCATGACTGCGTTGGAAATATCGCCAAGCCTCCAGACCAATTGCAATGGCGCGAAAGATCCAAAGAAAATGACCACGCACCACAAGACCCGCCAGATGAAATGCAGTTTCTTTTCACCGCTGAGCGTCGCTCCAGGCAGCAGATCATAGAGATAAGTAATGGCCCGCTCGCCATAATAGCTCCAGGTTAGCAAAGTGGTGAAAACGAACAGGATCAGTGCAACGGAAACGACTAACGTTCCAATGGGAATACCGAAAAGTTCGAAAGGAAATGCGGCGGCATAAGCGCCAGAGGTCATGGCGAAACCCGTTAGGTCCGATTGCCAGGCATGAGCAACTGCTTGTTCCACGCCATTGGCATCGGTGGCGGTAAAATCGCCAGCGACGGTCAGCATGACCAGAGCGGTCATGGTGCAGATCACAATTGTGTCGATAAACGTGCCCATCATGGCAAACCGGCCCTGCGCTGCCGGGTCATTGGTCTGGGCCACGGCATGCGCAATCGGGGTCGAGCCTTGACCGGCTTCATTAGAAAATAGCCCGCGAGCAACGCCGGCCCTGATCGCGATCATGATCATCGCGCCTAGAAAACCGCCAGCTGCGGCGTCATACCCAAATGCTCCGGCAAAGATGCGTGAAAAGGTTTCCGGCAGATAAGGCAAATTTATCAGCAAGGCGATAACCGCCATCACCAGATAGGCTCCGGCCATCCACGGAACAATGGTTTCTGCCACTTTGCCGATCGACTTAATGCCGCCTACAATCACCGCAAATACGGCAACGGCAGCGATTGCGCCGCCAATCCATTCTTCGACGCCAAATAATTCTTTGGCGCTATCGCCGAGGCTGTTGGCTTGTATGCCATTGCCGGTTACCAAGGCGGAAAACAGAGCGCCCAAACAGAAGAGCACCGCTAGCCAGGTCCATTTCGGTCCCAAGCCAATACTAATATAAGTCATCGGTCCGCCGCGATAAACGCCATCTGCGGTCTTTTCGCGGAACCGAACGGCCAGCGATCCTTCGGCAAAAGCCAGCGCCATGCCGAATAAGGCAGTGACCCACATCCAGAATATCGCACCCGGCCCGCCTAGGGTAATGGCGGTGGCCACCCCGGCCAGATTACCTGTACCCACTTGACCGGACAAGGCCGTCGACAGGGCAGCAAAAGGGGAAATTTCGCCAGCACCCTTGCCATCGGATTTTTTGAACAAGCCAGCAAGAGCAGGAAAGAGGCGGCGCAGCGGATAGCCGCGCAAGCCGATCATGAAATAAATGCCAGCGCCTAACAGGATGATGACCATGGGCGGAATGGGTTGGCCTGCGAGGGTGATGACCGCTTCGCCATTCCAGGTGCCACCCCAGATAAAATCGGACACATTTGTGACGGGCTGGATTGCGGCTTCAAACCCGGAAACTGGCGCTGTACTCACTAAAAATCTCCCCGTGCGCGCGGTTATTGCGCAGAATTTTCAGGCCGGATTGGCCCGGTCATTTTAAGACAATGGCGACAGGATTAGCAGGCAGGCTGTTTTTGGCAAATGCTTTTGCCAATCCGGCACGAAAGCCTATGATAAAATTATATAATCAAAAGCAATCGAATGATTCTATCAGATGGAGCAGCGCATATGAGTGAACAAGTGAACAGCCTTTGGGTAAAAAAGACCGATCTTCCGCAAAGCAATTGGCAAAACACGGACTTGCCGCCGCTTGCTCAAGGCGAGCTGCTGTTGGAAATTGAAAAATATGCGCTGACCGCCAATAATATTACCTATGCCGCCGTGGGCGATGGCTTTGGATATTGGAATTTCTTTCCCACTGGCGATGACCAATGGGGCATTGTTCCGGTCTGGGGCTTTGCCAAAGTTGCTGCGTCTCATGTGGAGGGCATTGCAGTGGGAGAGCGTGTCTATGGCTATTTGCCGATGGCCAGTCATCTGGTCGTAGCGCCAGGCAATGTGACCGACGCCGGCTTTGTCGACAGCGCGGCGCATCGCCAAGGTCTCGCGATTATTTATAATCAATATCATCGCCTTGGTCAGGAGAGCGGAGAAATGGAAGCAGAACGGGCGCTCTACCAACCTTTGTTTACGACGAGTTTTCTAATCGAAGACATGATGCGCAAAAGCGATTGGCATGGCGCGCAAGCGTTATTGTTGACCAGCGCTTCGTCAAAAACCGCTTTGGGATTGGCGGTGGTTGCCAAAAATCTTAGCCCTGAGATTAAGCGCATTGGTTTAACCTCTCCCGGCAATAGCGCTTTTGTCGCGGCGACGGGCCTTTATGATGAGGTGCTGACCTATGATCAACTCGCTGAGGCGGATGCGGATCAGGCTACGGTTTCCGTCGACTTTGCTGGGAATAGCAAAGTCTTGGCAGCCATTCACGATCATTGGGGAGATAGGTTGAAATTCAGTTCGCTTGTCGGCGCAACCCATTTTGAAGAGCGCGGCGGCGACGGCGAACTTAAAGGGCCTAAGCCCATTTTGTTTTTCGCACCAACTGCCGCGGAATCGTTGATGAAGGAAATAGGTCCGGTTGATTTCCGTGCCAAAGTTGATGCGCAATTTGCGGCATTTGTCACGGCGGTTTCGGGCCATTTGTCGGTGGAGCACTTATCGGGACTGGATAGTTTGCAAAATGCTTATCTGGAGATGTTGGCCAATAAGGTTGCGCCCAATCGCGGACTGATTTGCACGCTGACATAGCGCTTTTACACAGGGCCCGCGGTGCGGATAATCTAACCCGGGCAAGGGAATAGCGATGGGAAAGCCATTGATTCTCTGCAAGCAAGGGCAGATAAGGCGCTAAACAGGGTCGCATCTGTTGGGGGATGGGATGAAGAAAACACCAGATTCCGGTCCAAATCTGGCCCGCCATGCGCTGTTTGACGGCGTTTCCGATGCTGCGGTTAAGTCGCTGGAATCCGCGTCCACGCTCAAACCGATAATCGGTGGTGAGCGGCTGGTGGCGCAGGGCGATGACGCCGACGCCTTATATTTTGTAGAATCCGGCCGGTTCCGGGTCGTCGTCAACAAAGCCCATATTGTCGCGCACATAGAAGCGGGAGAGGCGCTTGGCGAATTGGCATTTTTCGCGGGCGGCAAACGCACCGCCGATGTGATCGCGACCCGCGATTCCGTCGTCCTGAAAATATCCCGAAATGCGTTTGATACCATTGCCAAAACCCATCCTGAACTAACCCAAGCGATGCTCAAGCTGGTATCCGAACGTTTGGTGGTGGCGACGAGCCGCGCCGGAGCGGTGTCGAGCAACACCCCGCGCGTCATCGCTTTAATTCCAGCAGGCAATGGTCAGCTACCAGATGGCTTGCTCAGCCGCCTCAGCGCTGCTTTCGAGGCCGTTCTCCCGTCCGATATCCCAGTTGTTGCTGTGGACCAAGCCACCAATGAGACAGCCGATGGCGCGGCCTATCAAAGCTGGCTCGCGGAACAAGAAGCCAAAGGCGCCTATGTCTTGATCGACGGTAGCGGGACATCGCAATGGGGCGAACAAGTCTGCCGCAATGCCGATGCTTTGGTGATGGTCGGCCGGCCAGGCCAAGCGGATCCACAGCCCAATGCGATGGAACAAAAAGCAATGCAATGGATAGCGCCATTGCAACGGACGCTTTTGCTGATTCGTGACAAAGCCAGCACGGTGATTAGCAAAAGCGCGCAGTGGATCGATCCGCGCGCACCGCAATTGCACCATCATATGGCGCTGGACGATGCCGCGGACTTTAACAAAGTCGCGCGCTTTTTGACGGGCCGCGCGATTGGCTTGGTGTTGGCGGGCGGCGGCGCGCTGGGCTGCGCGCATCTGGGTGTTGTCGCGGCGCTGAGAGATGCTGAAATTCCGATTGATTTTATCGGCGGCGCGAGTGCCGGCGCTGCGATGGGCGGGGCCATTGCGCGCGGCATGACAGTCGAAGAAACGCTCGATCAAATGGAAGCCATGTTTATCCAGGCCAAGGCAATGCGGCGTTTGACATTGCCGCTTTATTCTTTGCTTGACCCCACCGTGTTCGATTCCGAATTGCGGACTCGTTATGGCACCAAGGATATTGCCGATCAGCCGATTAATTTCTTTGGTGTTTCGACCAATTTATCAACCAATGGTTTGCATGTGCATCGGCGTGGACCCTTATGGGAAGCGGTGCGTGCTTCCGGATCGCTGCCAACTATATTGCCGCCATTTATCGATCGCGATAGCAATATATTGGTTGATGGCGGTGTGCTTGATAATGTGCCGGTCAAAGTCATGCATGGACTGAAAACCGGTCCCAATATTGTGGTGTCGCTGGGTGATCCCGATGAGATATGGCGCACGGACGTCGACTATGATGATATTCGCGGCCGATGGACCTTGATGAAAGATGTGATATTGCGCCGCAAGCGGGAAGCGGAATTTCCATCTATTGTCGAGATTATGTCGCGATCCATGGTGGTGGCTAGCCGCATGGCGTCAAAAGAAATGCTCGGTGAAGACGATATTTTGGTTAATCCTCCGATTATTCCCGATATGCAAATATTGGATTGGCATTTGGGACGCGAATTGGCGGATATGGCGTCCGAATATATGAGGCATCAAGTCATAGAAAGCGCCGGACTGAAAGATTTATAATGGTGATTGGCAGGCTTGCCGACAGATGAATATAAGGAGCCCAAATCATGTCAGCAGCGCAAAGGCTAGGGCCGGCAATTGATTTCCAATGCGCTTGTGGCGCTATTAAAGGGCACGTGAAGGAAACGGCACCACCCACCGGCCGCCGTCTGATTTGCCATTGTCATGATTGCCAGGCTTTTGCTCATTTTCTCGGACAAGAAAAAATAATGCTCGATGATCATGCCGGGACGCATGTCTATCAAATGGATTCGGTGAAATTTCATTTGTCAGCAGGTCAGGATCAGTTGGCCTGTGTTTCGGTCACCGGAGGGCCGTTGTTGCGTTGGTATTGCGCCACTTGCAAAACACCAATTGCGAACACATTGAATTCAACCCGCTTTCCCTTTTTGTCTTTGATCACAGCTGGTTTTGACCAACAGAAAATCGATGCTATTTTGGGAACCGATGTCGAACATGTTGCCACTGGCTCGGCGGTTGGCAATCTCGGCAAAGTGAAAACCGTGCATATGGCTGGTATGTTGTGGAACCTGTTGGTTCGGTCGATAAAAGCCCAGTTTAACCCGGCGCTGAAAAAATCGGCCTTATTCAATAGTGAAACCGGTTTGCCCTTGGCGCAGCACATGGTGTTGGAGCCTGCTGAGCGGCTAAAAATTGACGAAAAAGCCGATATTTATCGAGAGGTTCTGGCTGCCGCCAAATCCTAAATGCCCTCTTGACGAGGGCCTTCTATGGGACAGTCGGGCGGTAATGTTGTCGAAAATAATGTACCAAATAGGTAAAATAAGTTGACATCGTAACGCTCTTTAGGTACAAGAGGGCAATATCAGAAAATTGTGATTCGGGCCGAGCGGCTTTGATTGACGGGACAGGCCAAATTCGCCCGATCCTATCGTCTAGCGCTGCGGCCCTTTTTGCGTCCAGCAACGGGGCGAAAGGAAAATTATGGTAGATCCAGCAAAATCCTTGCAAAATAGTCCTGCTATTTATGCAGATCATAAAGCGGCAAAGCGGCAGATTTTTCTCGATCATCTCGCGATTTCATCCAGCGTGCGGCAAGCGCGGGAAGTTGCCGGTATTGCCAATTCAACCTTACATTTCTGGAGAGATAATGACCCGGATTTTGCGGCGGCTTGGTTAAAGGCATTGGTCGAAGGATATGATCTTCTCGAGATGGAGATGTTGGAGCGCGCGCGTACCGGTGTTGAGCGCAAAATCTATTATCAAGGCCATTTGGTCGAAGCTGCCCGTGATTATGATCATAAAACCGCCTTGCAATTGCTCCGCATGCATAAGGAATCGGTCGCTTCAGTGCGCGCCGCCAAAGTGGAACTAGCGGCTCATCCGGAGCAGGCGCATGATCAGTTGGAAGAAAAACTCAAACAGGTAAATCTCCGACTGGGTGCCTTTCGGGCAGAAAAACAGCGCGCTCAGCAAACCGGTTCCGATCCAAATGCGGCAACCCAAAATGGCGTAGCATATGACGAATGATGTTAGATATGCGGTGGATATTGCCAATCTCGAAGCAGACGAACGGGCGTGTTTCCTGGGTGAATTGGGCAGTCGGGATCGGTTGATTTACGAGCGTTCTTGGCATTATTGGGCGCGCAAAGAACAATTGGCCCCGCCTGGCCATTGGTCAACCTGGCTGATCATGGCGGGGCGGGGATTTGGTAAGACCCGGGCCGGAGCAGAGTGGGTGCGCGCGATTGCCGAAGCCGACGGTGAGGCCTGTTTTGCTTTGGTTGGCGCCAACTATGCCGAAACCCGCAAGGTCATGGTGGAAGGGGAAAGCGGCTTATTATCTATTGCTGCGCCCGACATGCGGCCAGATTGGCAGCCTTCGCTGAAACGGTTGCAATGGCCCAATGGCGCGCGCGCATTTCTTTATTCGGCCTCCGAGCCGGAGGGACTGCGCGGTCCCCAACATAGCCATAGTTGGTGTGATGAAATCGCCAAATGGTTCAACAATATGGGGCAAGCAGAAGCCACTTGGGACAATTTGAAAATGGGAATGCGTATCGGACAATGCCCACAAATTGCAGCGACCACGACACCCAAACCCGTAGCCCTGATCCGCAAATTGGTGCGCGATGAAAATATCATCATAACGCGCGGCCGGACGATTGATAATATTGGTCATTTGCCTACCGCTTTCATCACGGCAATTTATCGCGATTATCAAGGCTCACGATTGGGGCGTCAGGAACTGGAAGGAGAATTGCTCGCGGAACTGGAAGGCGCATTATGGACACGCGCAATGATCGAAAATTCGCGTCGCGATCGGACATCAACCGGTAGCGATAAAGAAATGAGAGGCGAGGACGCAGCTGGACTAAACCGTATCATCATTGGCGTCGATCCACCGGCTTCGCAAAGCGGCGATGCTTGCGGGATTATTGTCACCGCATTGCGCGCCGATAGGAAAGCTGTCGTGCTGGCGGATCACAGTGTGGAAAGAGCAAGTCCGGAAACCTGGGCAAAAGCGGTTGCCGAAGCCGCCGCATGCTGGAGGGCGGACCGGGTGATCGCAGAAGCCAATCAAGGCGGCTTGATGGTCAAGTCGGTCCTTCACGCGGCTGATATTAATTTGCCGGTCTCATTGGTCCACGCAACCCGCGGAAAAGTGGTGAGAGCGGAACCTATAGCGGCACTATATGAAGCGGGTCGGGTTGTTCACCAGCAACCTTTCCCGCGTCTCGAGGATGAACTGTGCGGGCTGCTCATCGGCGGTGGATATGCTGGACCGGGGCGTTCGCCAGACCGGGCAGATGCGTTGGTCTACGCATTGTCGGAACTAATGTTGCGCCGCCGCCGGATCCCGCGCTTACGGTTCTCATCGCGCTGATCAAACGCATGCTAATTTCTAACAAGGACATATCATGAAATTTTGGAATCAACTGGCCTTGGCGTTCAAGGGCCAGGGAAAGCGCGCGCGCGTCCCCATGGATCGCCATTATATCGGAACTTATGGGCGGGCAGCTTTAACTAGACCAACGCCCTTTTCTTATGAAGGGCAAGTGCGGGAAGCCTATCGCGACAATGCTGTTTCGCAGCGGGCCGTGCGGATTGTTGCTGAAGGGGTTGGCGGAGCGCCGCTTTTATCCAGTTCGGATCAATTGGCTGCGTTAATCCAAGCGGTGCATGCCGGGCAATCGCTTCTCGAAACCATTGCCGCGCATCTCTTGTTGCATGGCAATAGCTATGTCCAGATCATCGCCGGTATCGATGGGCAACCGACTGAGTTATTTGCCTTGCGGCCCGATCGGGTGACGATTGAACCGGATGAAAAAGGTTGGCCATCGGCTTATTCCTATCGTGCTGGAGAGCATCTTCGGCGCTTTGCGGCGAAAGATGACATGGGCCAACCCGCAATTGTCCATATCAAAGCCTTTCATCCGACCGATGACCATTATGGTTTGGGTTGCCTCGGGGCTGCTGGTAAAGCGGTAGCGGTGCACAATGCGGCATCGCATTGGAACCAGGCCTTGCTGGAAAATGCCGCTCGACCTTCTGGCGCGCTGGTTTTTGACCCGGGGCCGGATGGCTCGGTGCTTTCAGCGGAGCAATTTGATCGGCTCAGGGCCGAAATGGAAGCCAGTTTTGGCGGGACAGAAAATGCCGGCCGGCCGATGCTGCTGGAAGGCGGACTGACTTGGCAATCCATGGGCATGTCGCCAGCGGATATGGATTTTGTTGCTTTAAAAGCCGCCGCGGCGCGAGAAATTGCTTTGGCTTTTGGCGTCCCGCCAATGTTGCTCGGGCTGCCGGGGGACAATAGTTACGCCAATTATCGGGAAGCCAATCGGGCATTGTGGCGGCTCACCATCTTGCCTTTGGCCGGCAAGATTTTAACTGCCTTGTCCGGCGCTCTTGGCAGCTGGTGGCCAGATGCCCAACTGGCCGTTGACCGTGATCAGATTCCGGCACTGTCGGAAGATCGAGAACGGTTTTGGCAACAGATTAGCGGTGCTGATTTTCTCTCACCCCAAGAGAAGCGGGCGATATTGAATATTGATGACGCCCCACCCGCATAGGAAAAAAAGGGACAGTCATATGTTGAATGAAGAAATGCTCGCGCGGCTAATTGCCCAGGCAGAAGGCGATGGTGCGGATTTGATCACCTTGCGGGCGATTGTGGAAGAAGCCACGGACAGCGGTGCAGAGCGCGTGCTCGACCGGCTTGGTTTGGCCGACCATAAGGCCCAAGGGGATCTCGATGAGCTGCGCGAATTACTGCAGGCTTGGCGCGATGCTAAGGCCAGCGCCTGGAAAGCGGCGATCACCTGGATTGTGCGCGGTGCTCTGGCCATTTTACTAATCGCCATTGCGATGCGTTTTGGCTTTGCCAATCTGGTAACATGACGGCGCTTCGCTTTGCCGGCTATGCGGCAATTTTCAATCATATCGACACGGGCGGTGATGTTATTCGGCCCGGTGCATTTGGAGCCTTGGGAAAAGGTCAAACCTTGCCCCTATTGTGGCAACATCAACCCAATCAGCGCATCGGCACGATCAACTATGCGCGGGAAGATCGGCGCGGTTTGCGGGTCATTGGTTCGCTATCTGCGGATATAGAAATGGGCCGCAAAGTCGCAGCGCTGGTCGCGCGTGGCCGGTTAACGGGTCTGAGCTTTGGTTATCGGGTGGAACGCGCTGCTGGCAATCGGCCGCGGCAATTGCTCGCGCTCCATGTTGCTGAAATTTCGTTGGTTACCGCTCCTATGCAACCGCGCGCGCAGGTACATGCAATTATCTAATTTTTCGGCTGTCCGTGCGGCAGCCTCCCATTTGGCAGCGACGCTCTTCGTGGCTGCTTTATCTCGCAAAGAAAGGATCATTATGGATATCTCCCAATCTCCCTGTCGCAACGGCCTCGAAACCAAGGCCGACCCGCTGGAGGCCAGCTTTGATGCGGAACTGGCGACTGAGAGCGAACCAGAGACAGACTCGACTATCAGCATTTTGCAAAGCGACGTTGAACGGCTCAAAGATCAGATGGCCGACGTTTCACGCGCGGCGGCCCGGCCCGCTTTGGTCAGCAATGACACCGAAGTAAAGGCGCAGCGTGATAGTCTTGCGGCTGAGCAATTTGCTGCGCGCTATTTGCGCCGCGGTGATCAAAGCGCGCTGGAGTTAAAAAGCTTTTCGGGTGCGTCCGGACCGGAAGGCGGATTTGCTATACCGCAAGAATTGGATGCGCGGATCGCGCGCACTTTGATCGATATCTCGCCCATTCGCGCGCTGGCGACTGTGGTGCAAACCGGCAGCGCAGGCTATCGCAAACTGGTCACAGATGGCGGTACTCCATCGGGCTGGGTGAGTGAAACCGCAGCGCGGCCAGAAACCGACACGCCTGATTTTCATGAAATTGCGCCGCCGACCGGGGAAATATATGCCAATCCCGCAGCCTCGCAAGCGATGCTCGATGACGCCGCTTTTCATGTCGAAGCCTGGCTTGCCGATGAAATAGCCCGCGAATTTGCGCAAGCCGAGGGTGCGGCCTTTGTCAGCGGTTCCGGCGTTAATCAGCCGCGCGGTTTTTTAAACGCGCCGATGAGCGATGCTGTCGACGCGGATCGGTCATTTGGCACTTTGCAATATCTGCCATCCGGTGCGGTCGGTGATTTTGCTGATAATGACGGCGAAGAAGCTTTGGTTGATCTGGTCCATATGCTGCGCCCGGCCTATCGTCAGGGCGCAAGCTTTGTCATGAACAGCGCAACCTTGGCCCGGATCCGCAAGTTCAAAACTGCCGATGGCGCCTTTTTGTGGCAAGCTTCGCTGGCGGCCGGTCAGCCGAATTTGCTGCTCGGCTATCCGGTCATAGAAGCCGAGGACATGCCTGATATTGCCGGGGACAGCCTGTCGATAGCCTTTGGTAATTTCCGCGCCGGCTATTTAATCGCCGAGCGCAGCGCGACACATATTTTGCGCGACCCGTTCACCAACAAGCCGTTTGTCCATTTCTACGCGACCAAAAGAATTGGGGGACAGGTGATGAACAGCGAAGCGATTAAGCTGATGCGGTTTAGCGCAACCTGAAACGCGGTCTTGCATGCGGCCCAACAGTGCCTGAATTCTCCGGATCTCCTGCGAATTCCGGCGCTGTGTGTTTCGCCCAGCAAGCTGGTTCATTCCCACTGAAAGGACATATGACCCGTGAACTATCCTCCTGAAAATCTGCCGGCCATACCGGCAGAACTGATCCAACAGGTCTCTGCATTTCTCCGTCTCGACCATGGTCAAGATGATTTGGACGTGGCACGGTTGTTGCGCAGCGCGGCGCAATTATGTGAGAATTTTATCGGCGCCTTGCTTCTTGTCCGGTCCATAGTTGAGCAAGTCAAGGCACGCACCGAGTGGCAGCCTTTGCGGCGCGCACCGGTCCAAGCCATTACCCAAATTGGTGGTTTGGATGCGCAGGGAGAGAGTATCATTTTGCCGGCCGTATCCTATGCGATTGATATTGATAGCAATGGCATTGGATGGGTGAAATTTGACCATATTCCCGATGCGGAAAAAATCACGGTGACCTATACAGCAGGCTTGGCCAGCAACTGGGACGCGTTGCCGAGCGATTTATATCATGGCGTGGTGCGCATGGCGGGCTATCTATATACGCATCGCGACAGAGCCGATTTGGGTGGGCCGCCTTTGGCGGTTACGGCCTTATGGCGTCCGCATCGCCGGATGCGTTTGTCATGACGACCGCCGAATTGAGCGGTTTGCTGCGCGAGATTATTGTCATCAGCCGGCAATCGGATGGGCGTGATCTTCTGGCATCTGCATCGACACAAACGCAGATTATCGGTTCGTTCCGGGCGGCTGCTCAACCTTTACCCCCGGGCGAAGACAGTGTCGCAAACAGTCACAGCGCCCTCCCGCGTTGGCGCTTCGTTTTGCGGCAAACCGACAGAATAGAACCTGGTGATCTTTTGACATGGGGGCGACGCGTAATGACGGTCCGCAGCGTGCAGTCCGATCACCGGTTCATTCCCAGAACCTTTCTGCAAGCCGAGGAGAATCGTGATGAAACGGCTCACTTATAAAGCCCAACATCTGGCTGATCAGGTCAAAACCAAACGGAAGACGGAATTGAAAACCTTCTTGTCCGACCAATTGTCCCCGCGTTTCGTCTTAGAAGAACAAGATGATAATCTGGAAATTTCTGGCCCCGGGCTCGACATGGAACGGATCCAAAATAGCGATTTGCGTGATATTGCCTTTTTAATGCGCAGTGTCCGATGACCGGCGCAATTGAAGCGGTTCAGCGCAGTCTTGTGGCTGCGCTACAAGCGCACCCGCCGCTTGTCACCGCTATTGATGCTATTTACGACGGTCCGCCGCCACGGGCGCATTTTCCCTATATTGCATTGGCAACCGGCAGCGCCGCCGACTGGAGCTTGAAAGATCGATCCGGACGCCGATTAAGTCTGGCGTTAACGGTCCATGATAATGGCAACAGCGCCGCACGCATGCATCATGTGATGGGATTAATCGAACAGGCCCTGGATAGTGGATTGAACGATCCGGAAGATTGGCAGATTGTCACGTTCATTTTCCGGCGATCACGGATCGTGCGTGACGCGATAAGCCCATGGACCGGACTAATCGAATATCGGGCGGATGTTTTGCAGGATTTCGTCATCTAGCGATTGCCGCCTGAACCCTTTGGTCAATCAAATATTGCTATAGAAAGGAGTCTGTTATGCCTGCAGAAAAAGGCAATGCTTTTCTCTTGAGAATCGGGGAAGGGGATAATCCGGACAGCTATACGACCATTGCTGGTTTGCGAACCACGCAATTGTCGATCAATGGCGAACCGGTAGCGATTACCACCAAAGATAGTGGCGGTTGGCGGGCGCTTTTGTCCGGGGCTGGGACGCGCTCTATCTCGGTATCCGGTGCGGGCGTGTTCACGGGCTCTGATGCCGAAATCCGCATGAAAAACCACGCGATGAACGGGAGCATCGAATCCTATGAACTCAGCTTTGAAAGCGGCGACAATATGCGAGGCGATTTCCTCGTTTCCCGGCTGGACTATAGCGGCGACTATAATGGCGAGCGCAGCTACACAGTCAGTCTCGAAAGCTCGGGTGCAGTGACCAATGTCTGAGCGCGCCAATGCCATGCGCGGCGAAGCCGAATTGGAAGTGGCGGGGCAGCGCTTTCTCTTGCGTCCCAGCTTTTCGGCTCTCGTGGCAGCTGAAGACGAATTGGGTTCCCTTTTTGATTTGGTTGAGCGAGCTGCCAATGGGCGCTTACTCTTGTCGGAATTGGCAGGCCTTTTTTGGCATGTCATCCAAGATCGACCGCAATGTTTAACCCGAGATAAGTTTAGCGAAGCAATAGTGGCGCAAGGCATGGCCAGCATGACGCCTGCATTGAAAATATTGCTCACACAAATTTTGTCGGGACGATGAAAGCAACAGAAGCAGCAGAAGCGGCAGCGCAGCCTGCTGATTTTAGCACCATAGCCGCGGAGTTGTGCGGATGGACTTCTGCCCAATTGGGATGGACGCCGCAGCAATTTTGGCTGGTAACGCCGGCTGAATTGTCGGCAATTTTCTCAGCAAATTTGCAAGCCCGGCGGACGCGACCCGCAATCGAGCCACTTCGCTTCGCGCAGCTTTTGGCCCTCGAAGAAAGGCTTAATCATGGACGAAGAAATTGAACGGCTGGTGATTGCTATCCGCGCTGATACGAAAGGTTTTTCTAAAGATGTCGCGGATATGCAAGCATTGGTAGACGGGCCTTTTTCCAGCGGCATGGAACGGGCTGGGTCGGTATTGCAATCCGGTTTAGGCCAAGCCATTCGCCAATCCTCGCTTGATCTGGAAGATTTTAAAGCGATTGCCCTGACCGTTATGGCAGACATTGCCAACGCGGCCATAAGCAGCGGATTGGGCAGTATTTTTGGCGCATCCAATGGCGGATTGCTCGGTTTGGGCCGTTCCATTTTGAGTGCCGCGCTGGGCGCACCTGGACGCGCGACAGGTGGGCCGGTGGTGCCCGGCCGGGCTTATACCGTCGGTGAATCCGGGCCGGAAGTTTTTGTGCCGTCCGAATCTGGACAAATTGCCAGTAATGCTAGCCTTGCTGCGCCGACCGACATTCGGCTGACGGTCAATATTTCTGATCATGGACAGGGCAGTGCGCCTGATCAAATCCACCGATCAAGCCGCCAAATTGCCCGCGCTGTCCGCCGCGCTTTGGCCTATCGCGAGGGGTAAGCCATGGGATATAGTTTGATCACACATCGCAGCGGTCACCAAGCGAGCACCATTCAGCGCTTCGACCCGCGCTTTTGGACCATTAACTTCCCACGGCCGATGATGGCATCAGTGATAACGACCGCCGCTGACGCGCTCCGGATCGAAACGGTCTTCTACAATTCCGATGATTTGGCAGGATTGATCTGGGATAGCGAAGACCGCCTTGATCATCCTTTGCTGCGCTATGAAACTGTGCGTGACTATGCGCGCTTGCGCTTGCGTTTCCGCTGGCGGTCATCGGGGATAATGGCGCTCGACCAAGTCAATGGCCCAACGCTGACCATCGAAGGCCGGGATGCGCTTGGCCAGTCCAAATCCTGGTTTATCCGCTTATGGAACTATGCCACCGGCACTCCCACTGATGCGGTCATCGCGCTGGACTTTTCGGATTTGCAAGGCGGGTTTCTCCTGCCTGGCGAAGCAGATCCTGTGCACCCTGATGATATTGATCGCTTGTTCCTTTCGATCGTTCCACTGGGATATGATGGTGTGGGCACGCGCTATGCACAGCCGCAACCCGGCTGGGTTGAGATTAGCGACCTTGCCGCCGATGGCGAAGGCGCGGTGCTGGATATTGGCGATATTATGCTGCCGGAAAATGGTCTGGCTATGGCTACCGGATATGATGATAGTTTCAACCAAAGTCCGGCCCGGCTGCTGCGCGCGATTCGCGCGCTCGGGTATAGAGGTGTGATCAACCATTATCTCGGGATGAGCCACTATTTTCGGCTTGAAACCAGCGGTCCCTATCTGCGTGTGAGCCGCTCCGCACCGCAACCGGGGGAAGAATTTGCAGCGATTAATCAGCCTTGCGCGCGATGGCACCGCGATTTTATCGAACGTGCGGAAGCGATGGGCTTCTCGGTCATTCTTTCGCTTTCTTATGAATTATTTGATGCCCATTGTTGGAATGATTGGAAGCAACGCGCCGAAAACGGGGATCCGGCATTGACCGGTTGGCAACCGCCTTCTGCTTTATTGTCTCCCGCGCAACCGGCGGCGATGCACTATCTTCAAGCCGTAGCCCGGGCCTTTACCGCGATTGCGCGGGACAGCGGATCGACGATTAAGTTTCAAATTGGAGAGCCTTGGTGGTGGATAATGCCTGAAGACGGTCGAATCTGCCTCTATGATGAAGCCGCCCAAACAGTCTTTGGGGATGATCTGGTCAGTATCCCAGATATTCGCGGTCCAAAGACGGCAGCGCAAAATGCCCTATTGGATCAGGCTGGCGCTGTGCTTGCGCAGTCCACCGCGGCATTGTTCGCGGCGGTTAAAGCCGAAGCGCTGGACATGCCGGTTGAAACGTTGTTGCTCGCTTATTTGCCCACACTATTGGAGGAAGCGGCCCCCGAATCGATACGCGCCAATTTGCCGCTGGGTTGGGCGCGGCCCGCTTTCGACATTCTTCAATTGGAAGATTATGATTGGGTTATTGCGGGAAATGAATCGGCCACCCAGCGCGGCATTGCTTTGGCCGAACAACGTCTGGGCTATCCGATGGCGCAGCAGCATTATTTCGCTGGCTTTGCTCTGGAACCCGAATCCCCCTTGGTCTGGAATCATATTCACACCGCTATCCAGTCGGCGCAGAGCCGCGGGACACCGGAGATTTTTGTTTGGGCCTTGTCTCAGGTCGCGCGGGACGGGTTTACCTATTTTGATGAACAGGAGGAGGAATTGGAAGCTTTTGACGATGTGCAATTTCCACTATCCATTGGTCAGGGCGCCATGGTCGCGCCGCGTTTCTCAACCGATATTGTCACGACGCTTTCTGGTCACGAAAAACGCAATAGCGATTGGGCTGATGCGCGTTTGGAATTCGACGTTGGACCCGGTGTGCGGTCCGAGGAAGAATTGCGCACTTTGATCGATTTTTTCCGCGCCCGGCGCGGCGCAGCCAAGGCGTTTCGGTTTACTGATCCTTTTGATTTTAGCAGCCATAATATGATCGATCCTCCGACACCTTTAGATCAGATCATTGGAATGGGCGACGGCGTGCAATTGCGGTTTTCGCTAATGAAAATATACGGCGAAGATCTTGCGACCGGTCAACATCGGTTGATCACACGACCGCAAATATCGTCTGTGTTGATTGCCGTGAACGGGGAGAGTGCGAACCAATGGTCGCTGACCCCGCGCGGTGAAATCCTGTTTGACAGCCCACCGGAAACGGGCGCTGAAATTACCGCTGGCTTTCTCTTCGATGTGCCGGTGCGATTTACCGCAGATCAGCTGAATATTAATATGGCGACATTTTTGGCCGGTGAGATCCCCGAAGCGCGATTGATTGAAGTGCGAGAAAATCTATGAGCCTGGCGTGGCTGGATCCCGGATTGACCACGAGCTGTTATGCGTGGCGATTGGAACGGACAGATGGCGTAACTCTGGGCTTTGTTTCCCATGACCGCGATCTCCTTATCGATAATCTGCGCTATCGGGCTGCGCCCGGCATGGTGCCGTCGACAATTGCACTGTCTGACGGTCTCGATATTGACAATGTTGATATGGAAGGGATTATGACCAGCACTGCGATCGCAGAGAAAGACCTGATTGCTGGGCGTTGGAATGGGGCCAAGCTGTCGATTTCGCTGATCAATTGGGAAGACCCAGAACAAGAACCACTTCATCTGATTTGCGGAGAATTTGGGGAAATTACGCGTTCGGGCGATAGTTTCAGAGTGGAAATATTGGGTCCGATGTCGGTTTTGGACGCTGCTCTTGTCCCGGTTACCTCTCCAACATGCCGTGCCCGTTTCGGAGACCGCGCTTGCAAAATAAGTCTTGCCGCCCATCAAGTGGAAATGACCTTGACCGCGGTGACGCTTGATGCGCTCGAGTTTGCTGGGCTGAACGGGCAAGCGGCGCTCTACATCTATGGGGAATTGCGGTGGTTGGGCGGTGAGAATTGCGGATTGCGCCATACGATTATTGCTGGCGAGGGTGACCGTATTCATCTGGCGGATCACACCGACCGGAAGCTTAGCATCGGCGATCGCGCCCTGTTCACCGCTGGGTGCAATAAAAATTTTGTAACCTGCAGAGACCGGTTCGGCAACAGCCAAAATTTTCGCGGTGAACCCTATTTGCCCGGCAATGATCTGCTGACTCGCTATCCGGGCGCGTAACTGTGGCAAATCGTGCGGCAATTATTGCTGACAGGGCTGTGCACCTGTGCGGTGCGCGCTACCGCCGGCATGGCCGCGATGCGGTGCATGGTTTCGATTGCATCGGGCTTGCAGCGGACTGCCTTGCTGCGGCAGGGTTGAGCTGCGCGGTTCCCACTGGCTACGCATTGCGCGGCGGGTCGCTGGATCAAATTACAGCCCGTTTGGGCACAGCGGGTTTTCAGTCATTGCCAGCGGATCAAATGCCCATAGGCGGTGATATTGTCCTAGTGCAGCCATGTCCGCTTCAATGGCATATCATGATCAAGGCGGGAGATGGATTTGTCCATGCCCATGCAGGGTTGCGGCGCGTGGTCTTCGCGCCCGGCAAATCGCCTTGGCCGATCCGGAAAATTTTTAGAATTGCGGAGGACTAAATGGCAACTTTGCTTTTGACCGCTGTCGGGACGGCTGTCGGCGGCCCAATTGGCGGGGCGTTGGGCGCGGCGATCGGGCAGCATGTCGATCAGAATATATTGTTCAAACCGCACGGCCGAGAGGGGCCGCGCTTGCAAGAGCTGGCAGTGCAAACATCGAGCTATGGCTCGCCAATTCCTCGTATGTTTGGGAGAATGCGGGTCGCCGGAACGGTGATCTGGGCGACGGATTTGAAAGAGGCCCGCGAATCGGAAGGCGGTGGAAAAGGCCGCCCATCCCAAGCTGTTTATAGCTATTCTGTTAGTTTTGCTGTTGCCCTTTCAAGCCGTCATATCCAGGATATTGGCCGGATCTGGGCGGATGGTAAAATCTTCCGAGGCGCCGCGGGCGATTTCAAATCCGCAACAGGTTTTCGCTTTTATCCCGGCCATGAGAATCAACTTGTCGATAGTCTGATTGCCAGTGCCGAGCTTGACGGCGGGACCCCAGCTTATCGGGGACTGGCGGTTGCGGTTTTTGAAGATATGGATCTCACCGATTTTGGGAACCGGATTCCCTCCCTGACCTTTGAATTGATCGCCGATGACGGGATGGTCGGTCTCGGCACAATTATTGCGGATATCTCCGCTGGACATATCGCAACCGAATCAAATGAACTGCTTTTGGGCTATGCCGCAGCGGGGCCAGACCGCAGCGATAGCCTGTCCGAATTAGATACGCATTTCGCGCTTTCCTTCTCATCCGATGGCGAAAAAATGAATGCAAAACCCCGGCAAGTGGCCCCGCATGCGCCAGTGACTATGCTTGGCGATCGCGCAATTGCGCGGCATAATCAGAGCGTTTTGGAGCGCCCCGAACGGAACATGGTTCCGGAAACCAAAGTGCCCCGGCAGGTAAGTTTGCGATATTATGAGCCGGAAAGAGATTATCAGGCTGGCCTTCAAAATGTCTTCCGTCCCGGGACGAGTCGCAAGATCATCCATCGGGAATTTCCGGCAGCGATGGCGGCCGCGCAGGCGAAAAATCAGGCGCAGTCTGCTCTGTGGATACTCTATGATGAGAGAATTTCGGCGCGTTTGTCAGTCATGCAATCGGCCACGCCGTTAAAGCCTGGGAGTTTGATCCAATGGGGCGATGAACCGGTGGTTTGGATGGTCCGCCATTGGGAAATGAATCGCGGGCGGATCGACATAATGTTGACAAAGGCCGGGACCTATTTGGCCGATGCCGGTCAGCCAACGGATATGGGACGGCCGACAACCGGATTAGATGCTTTAGCAGGGCAGACCCGATTGATCTTGGTCGACTTGCCCTTTGCACTAGACGCTCCAATGCAAGCCTCTGACCATTCCCGGCTCTATGCTGCTGCTGCCGGAGAAACGGGCTGGCGCCAGGCGCAGCTATTTCTCATCCATCCAGACGGCGCTGGTGCGGTTCCGCTTGGTCCGACGGCAGCGCCAGCAACCATCGGAACAGTGGTTGCACCATTGGGGCCGAGCGCGTCGCATATCATTGACCAGAAAAACAGCTTTCAAGTCCAATTGCATAATAGCGATATGCATCTGGAATCAGCTGATTATCAGCAAATTTTGGCAGGATATAATTTGGCGGCGATTGGTAGAGAAATCATCCAATATTCTACCGTGCAACCGCTCGGGGATAACCGTTATATTATATCGGGTTTGTTTCGTGGTCTGGGCGGCACCGAGCAAGAAATAGATCGCCATGCGGATGACGAAAATTTTGTTGTGCTGCGCCCCAATGATCTGGCGGAAATTTCCGCCAATCGATATACGCCATTTCAGCCCGTCACAATTGCCGCCTTGGGCCGAGGAGATGAACGGCCGGTTGATCAAATGGTATCGGCTCCGGGGCGTGCGCTTCAACCCCTGTCTCCGGTTCATCCCCATTTTGTCTTTCAACCGGACGGGGATTTGTCCTTGCACTGGACGCGGCGATCTCGCGCTGGTTTTATCTGGCCGGACCATATCGAAATAGCGCTGGCTGAAGAAACCGAGAAATATCGTCTGGATATTGAAAACAGCATTGCGGTAGAAACCGATTCGCCTGAGTTTTTGCTGGGCGCCGATGTGATCCAAACCCAGCGCGAATCGGGCACCACCGAGCTCGTCGTGGCGATCCGGCAAATTGGCCAGCATGGTATATCTGGTCCTCTGCGCTTGCGCATTCCACTTTGAAATTTTCAAAAATCCAAGATCTTGAAGAGATTGTAAGGGTCTATTTATTGCGAAAGGAAAGATGGTGTCGACATTAGAAACGCCCCGATTTGAGCTTCCTCTATTGGCAGCAGGACAAGCGCATAAAGAATTTTTCCACAATGATGCGTTGCTATTACTTGATTTCTTGGTGCATCCAATCGTTCAAGCGGTAGCGGAAAACCCGGATGGCCTGTCGCCGGAAAATGGCCAGGCGTGGCTTGTCGCTAGTGCTGGCGCCGGTTTGTGGAGCGATGTCCCTCATCATATTGCGCTTTGGACAGGCGGCGGGTGGAGATATATTAAACCTCAGGAATCTATGAAAATTATCATCCTGAGCGATGCGGTCACGGCCATTTATCGCGGCAATGACTGGCAATTATTCAGCGAAATTGAGTCGCCTCAGGGCGGAGGCAACGTGGATATCGAGGCCCGCGCGGCGATTGATTCGATTCTTGCGCGATTGAGAGAGACGCAATTTTTACCGCCTATCAACTAAACCAGTTGTGGATTTAGTAGCAATTCGGCTGGTTTCGAGCACCTTAGAAGTGATTTTTTAGGCTAAATCACGAAAATGGCGACATTTTCGCAACAGTTATAGTATTTGTCCGCTTGCACTGTTTCTGGCGAGAGGTTACAAAGCGCCGTGAATTCAGAACCTAAATGAGAAGGGGAATATAAATGCGGAAGCTTGCCATAGGATTGGCGCTTGCCTCCACGGCGCTCGCTTCACCTGCCCTGGCCCGTGATGGCCAATGGTATGTGGGCGTAGAAGGCGGCGCGATGCTGGTCGAAGATATTACATCGGACATCGGTGCTTTTAGTAATGCATCAGAAGTTGACCACGACGCTGGTTATGATTTTGATGGTATTGTCGGTTATGATTTCGGCGGTTTCCGTCTGGAAACAGAAGTAGCCTACAAATCAGCAGCAGCTGACCAACTTCAAGTTGGCGCACCCGGCATTCCAACTGTCGCAAGTGGCGCTGGTACTTTTGCTGGCACAACTGATATTGCTGGCGAAGTCAACGCATTGAGCTTCATGCTGAACGGTTTGCTCGACTTTGGCGACGATGACGGCATTCAAGGTTTTGTCGGCGGCGGTGTTGGTGTAGCTCGTACCGAGATTACCAACATTTTTGCTGGCCCATATCTTGATGACTCAGACACTGGTTTTGCTTGGCAGGCGATTGCGGGTATCCGCGCTCCGCTCAGCGACAACTGGGACGTAGGCTTCAAATATCGTTTCTTCAACGCGGACAAGATTGATCTTGTTGACCAAGTTGGCAATGATGTCAGCACGCGTTTGCGGACACACTCGATTTTGGGTAGCTTGATCTACAACTTTGGCGGAGAGCCAGACGCGCCTCCACCACCACCGCCTCCACCACCACCGCCACCACCACCACCACCACCACCGCCTCCACCGGCAGCTGTGTGTGCGCCTGGACCGTATATTGTGTTCTTTGACTGGGATCAGTCAGACATTACACCAGAAGCTGCTACAGTTCTGGACAATGCGGTAACCGCATATGGTGATTGTGGTAATGCGCAGGTGATGTTGGCAGGTAATGCTGATAAATCTGGCTCTGCAAGCTATAACGTTGGATTGTCTCAACGGCGTAACGCTTCGGTTCGTGCTTATCTCGAATCTCGTGGCATTAACGGCGGCGTGATTTCCAGTGAAGCCTTCGGTGAATCTCGTCCGCGCGTTGATACCGCTGACGGCGTTCGCGAGCCACAAAACCGGAACGTTTCCATTCAATATGGTCCCGGTTCAGGAAACTAATAGTTTCCCATATCTAATTTATAAAAAGGGCTGGTCTTCGGACCGGCCCTTTTTTTGTCTATGTGTGCGGAGCTGATGGTCACATCAACTTGAAACTTTGATTATTGTGCTCTGTTAAACTACCCGACAACGGAAAAATGGTCGGGTTGGACGATTAAGCTCGTGACGCAACGACAGCGCAAGGTCGCGAGCCTTTATCGCATGAACAGAGCTTGGCCAGAAAAGCTTGCCGGTAGGAAAATCTAGCCCATTAAGCCTTCAAAAACTCGGCGGCCATCAATCCCGCCATGCAGGGCGTCAATTGCCCGCTCCGGGTGTGGCATCATTCCCAATACATTGCCTTGCTGGTTGATGATGCCCGCAATATTCCGGGCCGAGCCATTGACTTTGTCAGCATAACGAAACGCGACGCGATCTTCATTTTCCAATTGATCCAACATGGCATCATCAGCGGTATAGTTACCGTCATGATGCGCCACGGGAATGGTGATGGCTTCGTCTGCGGCATAACGATTGGTAAAAACCGAATGCGATTGTGCAACGACCAAGTCTACATCTTTACAGATAAAATCGATATTTTCATTGCGCATCAATGCGCCGGGCAACAGACCGATTTCCGTCAATATTTGGAAACCATTGCACACGCCCAATATTCTCACACCGCGATTAGCGGCTTCAACCAGGGGGCGAATAATTTTAGACCGCGCCGCCATAGCGCCGGAACGGAGATAATCACCATAGGAAAATCCCCCTGGCAATGCGATTATATCGAGCCCGTCCGGCAAGCTATCATCGCCATGCCAAATCATATGAGGTTTTTTGCCGGTCACGGTTTCTAACGCAACCGCCATATCCCGATCGCAATTGGATCCTGGGAAAACAAGGACAGCGGAATTCATGTTCAGGCTTCTTTTGTCGCTGGATCAGCGTGTTTTTGAATTTCAAAATTCTCGATCACGGTGTTTGCGAGCAATTTTTCGCACATTTTTTCAATCATATCGTCACTGGTATCATCATTCACATCAAGTTCGATCAACTTGCCCGCGCGGACATCGTTGACGCCCGTAAAATCCAGGCTTTCCAGCGCGTGATGTATGGCTTTTCCTTGCGGATCGAGGACACCATTTTTAAGTGTCACAAAAATTCTTATCTTCATGAATCTCGCTTTTCCATTGGCCGACTAGATGCGCTATAATCTATAGCGCGGTCGCCAGAAGGAGCAAGCGAAGGTTGTTATGTGAGACCGGTTGCAAACCTGATGAGTCGAGAAACGCCTAGAAAAATTTCGCAAATTTGAAATTCACCCGATGGCGGTTCATCTGATACAGATCATAATTGCTGTCCACCCGGGAATAATTATAGTCGATTGACGGGGAAAAGCCGAGTATCTTTACTTGCCGGCTGCCAACATAGGCGCGTGCAAAGCTCCGCCAGTCCCGTCTTTTTTCGGTGGAGTAAAATGGCAAGGCCGCATCAAATGAAGAGCGGCTTACACTGGCTGATACCCCAGCATTGAGGCCAAAGGGGAGTTCGCCGCCAATTCCAAGATTGACGCCATAGTTTATGCTAGAAAAGCCATCGGAGTTAAACAAGTCTCGCCGTGCAAAAACACTGGCGGATGCGATGAGTGATTTTCCGACCAAATGTTCATAGGTTGCATTGGCACCCAATTTCCAACCGGTATAGCTATCGCTCAACTTGGATTCTGTCCGGCGCCCATCCAGTTCAATGCCCACGCGTTGGCCTGCGCTTAACGCCGTTTGGAATCCCAGTCGGCCTCCATATTCGCGGGTAGCCAAACGCCCGCCAAACCAGCGCTGCTGGCCGACTGCTTGGAGCGATACACTGGCATAGCGCGCAATCCGGAATTCTGGTCCCAGGGCGATTTGGCCGACAATATCGTCTGAGGCAGTGCCCTTATAATTTATGATTTTGCTATCAGCGTCGAATAGAAGCGCTAATTTGTCATTGGCTTTCACGCGAACTCCGCCTGAAAAACCCGCAATTTGACCGATACCGGATTTCTGCCGGGCATTTTCGTCCAATTGCAATTCACCAGTAGCTTCTCCTAAAACCGGGAATATTGCACCAAAATTCACGTCGATAGACTCCGCGTTGGTTGCACCATTTATGTTCGTATCTGGTGCGAAACCGAAATCGAAGCTGAACCGCCATACGCGCTGATCGCGCAAAATACTGCGGGTATTGCGGATTGTTCTAGCAATTTCATCAGGCAGGTTTTCGTCATTTTGGGCCAGACGAAAATGATAATCGGCGCTGGCTTCTTTTCCGCTGAGCAAATATGTGCGGGCCAGTTCGAGCCGCACTCGGGTTTGTCCGGGATTTTTGTCCAATATCGAACGGAAGGTTTTAATTCCGGTTTTTAGATCACCGGTCTCGACTGCAATAAAGCCCGCGAGAAATTTCTGTTGCATTTCAAGATGCGGGACTTGACCCAGGGCTTCCACCAAGGGGCGGGCACGGTCATATTGTTTGGCGTGAACCAGCGCTTCGGCTTTCGCCAATAGCTGGGCAGGCGTGACTTGAAAACGGCATGTTCCGGTGGAATCGCATTTGGGCATCGAACCGATCGCAGAAGCCTGTATGGCATTTGCCTCAGCAACAACGTCCTCGGCTGCAGCCGGAGTGATGGGAAATGCTGCCGCCAGCCCTCCTCCGATGAGAAGGGCTTTGGAGGCATAGACCTGCATTTTCATAGCCGGTCCTTAGTTTCCTCTGCCGACAAAGGTTCCCAAAATATCGATCCGTTCGTCTGGCGTACCGCCAACAATGCGATAACCTCCGCCCAATTCTTCGCCATTTGGACCGTAGAATGAACCGTCGATACTCGAACCGGCAATATTTACGTCCAGCCGTGCGCCGCCGGGATTGACGAACCAAGCTTCGTTAAATTGTCCCAAGAAACCGCCGGCAGCGACCAAGTCGATCTGTCCCGCGCCATTGGCGCGGAATTGGGCGTTTTCCAAAATTGTGTGCTGATTGCTGGTGCCGTCAAAAAGCGGCGCTCCAACTGTCCCGTCCAAGGAAAGGGCAAAAGTATTGGCCCCAAAGTCAACATTTGTTGATGCCCGGCCGGCAATCCATTGGAAGTAAGTGTCGGTATTCCCCAATGTATCGGGCTGGTCATTAAAGACCATCGTGGCCAACATCGTGCCTTCAAATGAACCGGTACCGGTGGTGGGAACACCGTCATTTGGCGTCACTTCACCATAAGCAATGGCACCGCGTTCAAATGTATTGGTTTGGGTGACAATCGTGCTTGTGCTGCCATCTGGATTGTCAATTTCTGATTGTACGACGCCAGCCGTGTTGCGCAAATAGCCTGCAAAAGTGACAAATTGTGTTTCTGTACCGGGAGTCTGGTGGAAGAATGTCGTAACATCATAGCTGCCGCCTTCTGCCGTATTGATGAGGTCGAATATAAATTCGCCACCAGGCCGACGCGATACGTTGTTGCTTGAACCGGATTCGAGATAATTAATCCCTTGGAGACCGAATGTCGCTGATTCCAGATCGGGGGTGCCGACTTGCGGTTCGATCACGCCGCCAAAATCGGTGCGGTGGAGCGGGTCCTGAAAACGGCTGGCACCGGTTGTGCCGGCGAGGCCATTGCTGAAACTCACGTTGAAGATGGCATCGCGCGGACTAAATTCTACAGTCAAATTGCTGTTGCGAACGGTTTTTGCATCACCTTGATAAAGCTGCGCGCCTTGACCTGCGCCAGGAGAGCCGGGATTGACCACTTGATAGCGATAGCTATGGGTGCTGCCGACAGCCGTATATGTTTTTGGCTCAGTTGGATTCACAAATGTATGTGTATCTCCGCTGCCCGTACCGCCACCTGTACCTGTTCCTCCGCCGGTTGGAGCCGCGGCGCTGCCTGCAGACTGGGGGCCGGCTCCGCCACAAGCGGCAAGCATGGTTGTACTGGCTAACAAGATCAAAAGGCGCATCGGAATAATTCCTCACATGAGTTCCACATGAGGGCGGTGCTATCAGTCTAATGGTTAAATTCACGTAAACCATCCTGCTATTTTGCCCGCCCGTCAGGAGCGGCATGCACCGGATCGCCTAAGGATAGACCAAAAGACTATGGTTACTTTCCGCGCTTTTTCCGTTCACTATCCAGATCGAGCACTTCGCTTAACCCGCCTTCGGGGAAGAGGCCCAGGCGCCGAGCAACTTCTTGATATGCCTCGGCTTCTCCACCGAGATCGCGGCGGAAACGGTCTTTATCGAGCTTTTCATTGGTGTCGATATCCCACAAACGGCACCCGTCAGGACTGATTTCATCTGCCAATATGATACGTGAAAAATCGCCATCAAAAAGGCGTCCAAATTCCAATTTAAAATCGACCAATTTTATGCCAATGCCCGCAAACATCCCGGCCATAAAGTCGTTGATACGGATTGCCATGGCCGAAATGTCCTGCATTTCCTCCTGCGTCGCCCAGCCAAAACAGGCAATATGCTCTTCCGCAACCAAGGGATCGCCGAGCGCATCATCCTTGTAGCAATATTCAAGCAATGTGTGGGGCAAGGGTGTACCCTCCTCAATGCCCAGACGCTTGCTCAGTGAACCAGCCGCGACATTGCGGACAATTACCTCAATCGGGACAATCTCGACTTGTTTTACCAATTGTTCGCGCATGTTCAGACGGCGAATAAAATGGCTCGGGATCCCAATATGATTGAGCAAGGTGAAAATATGTTCGCTGACGCGATTGTTGATGACGCCCTTGCCGTTGATCGTTCCCTTTTTCTCAGCATTAAATGCGGTCGCATCATCTTTGAAATATTGAATAATTGTTCCGGGCTCGGGGCCTTCATAGAGAATTTTGGCCTTGCCTTCATAAATTTGACGACGACGGGACATAGTGGTTTCCTAATCGGAGGAAGAAGCAATAAAAACCACGCCCCAATGATACGAATCAAGTGGATCCGAACCAATCGGGGCGACGATCATGCTCTATAAGCCAAAGCCGATGACGGTGCAATCAATCCTCCATGGCATCGGTTAATCCGATTTTTCGACCCCAAAAGCTGCGGTCCTTGGCTTTGAATCGCCGGCGCAAAAAAACGCCGAGCGCGATTAATAATATCCAAGGCAAAGTTACGGCAATCACAGTGATTGCGGCGCCAACGGAATAGCCCAATGCTGAGGCTACACCGCCCAGCGCTTCGCGAATGGGCCGGGTAAAACCTCCAGATCCGGGCGCACCGGACTGATAGCTGATCATCACCTTGCTGTAGGCAACGTGCGCCCGCATTTCTTTAAGCCAACTGCGGGCTTGATCGATTTCCTCGTTAACATCGGTTACCGCCCGTTCGGCTTCAACCAATTCTGCCACCGATCCTTTGCGGGTCCGGAGCAATTCGGTCAGCCGCTGTGACAATAGCAAGCGGCTCCGCAACCGGGCCTCGGTATCGACAATTTGTTTGGACAGATCTTCGCCAGAAATGGATGCGGCAATTTGACTTCCACCATTATCGTCAATGGCATCGGCAAGTTTTTCACCAAAAACGCGGGCTTTCGGGGCGGCCACTTCCAGATGAAGCCGGCCATTGGCATAATCGCCTTCGCCGCCGCTATTCGACATGTTGAGAACCCGGCAGCCCATTTCCGGAACCTGATTGCACAAAGCTATATGCTGTTGCTGTGCCTTGGGAATTTCAGCGGAAGGCAAGCGAAAGCCATAGTCATAGCTATAGGCAATTTGCGGTTGACTGACGGGAATCTCATTGGTTGAACCATCGGCGGCGGCAGAAGATGCTATTTTTTTCAGGCCGACCGCACTTGTTTCGGCTGCCGCTTCAGCCGTTTCGACATCTACCATATCCAGTTCAGCAGCGGTATCCCCGCCCTGAGCGCAAGCGGTCAGGCTGTAAAGGGCAGCAGCGGCGAATAGGGTCTTGTGCTTTCGCATCAATTCTCTCCATGTTGGGGAATAGGCAAAGCTATTGAGAATATAATTTTTAGTCAATGTTACAGCAGAACGGGGAACGAGTTTTGGCCAAATATGATAATATCAATGCCGTTATGGATACGCTTTATGCCTGTATTTCTGGCCCTCCTGGGGGTCAGGACTGGGAACGGGATCGCGAGATTTACCATCCGCGCGTCTTGCTCAACCGCACCCGTATAGTCGATGGCCAGCCGGTCATATTTCCGTTCAGCTTTGATGAATTTGTCGAATCCACGATTCCATTATTGGCAGATCGGTCTTTCTACGAAGTTGAAATTGGCAGAAAGACGGATATTTTTGGTCAAATAGCGCATGTCTATTCTACCTATGAAGCCCGCGAGACGCCAGATCATCCCGACGTTCTTTTTCGCGGGGTCAACATGATTCATTTGTGGAATGATGGCAGCCGCTGGTGGATCATGGCGATGATCTGGGACAATGAACGCGACGGCGTGAATCTTCCGAAACAATGGTTGAACCAATAATCCCTCTCCACAAGCGGAATCGACCCTGCTATCGCTGCACCTATGAGTGATGTAACCGATGCGCCAGGCGCAGAACCCGAAGATGAATTTGACGCGATAGTCGATGCCCCGTTTGATGCTGCTTTGTCCGAACGGTATCTGATTTATGCGATGTCGACAATTACCGCGCGCTCTTTGCCCGATCTGCGCGATGGCTTGAAGCCAGTCCATCGCCGGCTGCTTTGGGCCATGCGTTTGTTGAAGCTCGATCCGGCGCAAGGTTATAAAAAATGCGCGCGGGTTGTCGGTGATGTTATTGGTAAATACCACCCGCATGGCGATCAGTCCGTTTATGACGCGATGGTGCGCCTCGCGCAAAGTTTCGCAATGCGTTATCCGTTGGTCGACGGTCAGGGTAATTTTGGCAATATCGACGGCGATAATGCCGCGGCTTATCGCTATACCGAAGCCCGGTTAACCCGGACCGCCATTGAATTGATGCACGGGCTGGATGAAGGCACGGTTGATTTCAAACAGACTTATAATGGCGAAGATGAAGAGCCCGAAATCATGCCGGGTCTTTTCCCCAATTTGCTGGCCAATGGCGCAAGCGGAATTGCGGTGGGCATGGCGACGAGCATCCCGTCGCATAATGTGCATGAAATTATCGACGCGGCGACATTGTTGATTGACAGTCCGAAGGCAGAACATGCCGAAATTATGGAGATTGTCAAAGGGCCTGATCTGCCTACCGGCGGAACATTGGTTGATCCCAAATCGGTCATTGACGCCGCCTATGAAAGCGGTCGCGGAGCAATGCGGGTGCGGGCCAAATGGGAAAAAGAAGATGCAGAAGGACGCGGTGCTTGGCAGATCGTGGTCACCGAAATTCCCTATCAGGTCCAAAAGGGTAAGTTGATCGAGCAAATTGCGCAAATTATCGCTGACAAGAAATTACCGATCCTGGCCGATATTCGCGATGAATCGGATGAACAGGTTCGCATTGTCTTGGAGCCTAAAAGCCGGGCCGTCGACCCTGATGATCTGATGAACGCGCTGTTTCGAATGAGTGATTTGGAAAATCGCTTTTCGCTCAACATGAACGTGCTCGATAAAGACCGCACGCCTAAAGTGATGGGCATAACCGAAGTGTTGAAACAGTGGATTGTTCATCAGATTGAAGTGCTGGTGCGTCGTTCTCAGCACCGCGTGGACAAAATTGATGCCCGTTTGGAGTTGCTAGAAGGCTATATTATTGCCTATCTCAATCTCGATCGCGTAATTGAAATAATTCGCAATAATGATGAACCCAAGCCCTTGTTGATGGAGGAGTTTAAACTTAACGATCGCCAAGCCGAAGCCATCCTCAACATGCGCTTACGCAGTTTGCGCAAGCTGGAAGAAATGGAATTGCGCACCGAGCGGGACAAGCTGCTCGAAGAACGCGATGGGCTCGCGAAACTGATCGAAAGTCCAGCGCGGCAGAAAACGCGGCTGAAAAAAGACCTGGCCGCGATGCGCAAACTTTACGCGGAAGATACTGCGCTAGGTGCGCGGCGGACTCGTTTGGAAGAGGCCGCGCCAGCGCGCGAAATTTCACTCGAAGCCTTTATTGAAAAAGAGCCGGTGACCGTCATCATGTCGCAGCGTGGCTGGATCAAAGCCATGAAGGGTCATGCGGATTTAAGCACCCCCGACAGTTTTAAATTTAAAGAAGGCGATGGTCCAAAATTTGCTTTTCACGCCCAGACGACCGACAAATTGCTGATGTGCTGTAATAATGGACGCTTCTATACTTTAGGCGCGGACAAATTGCCGGGTGCGCGGGGCTTTGGCGAACCAGTGGCTTCAATGGTTGATATGGATCCCGGGACGGAGCCGATTGCCTTGATGGTAGCTGATCCGAAGGGCAAAATGTTGATCGCTTCCACTTGGGGTCGCGGTTTTGTCACCAATATTTCCGACGTCGTGGCGGAGACGAAAAAGGGACGGCAGGTTGTCAATTTGAAAGGCGATGCAAAATTGCTCGTAATACGCTCGGTTCCTGAAGAAGCCGATCATGTTGCTGCAATAGGTGAAAATCGCAAACTGGTTGTTTTTGCACTGTCGGAAATGCCGGAAATGGCAAAGGGGCAAGGTGTGATGCTACAGCGCTACAAAGATGGCGGCTTGTCTGATGCGACGGTGTTCAGGCTGGAAGAAGGTTTGAGTTGGGCTATGGGCGGCGATAGCGGCCGAACACGGACAGAGCATGATTTGACCATGTGGCGCGTGGCTCGCGGAGCGGCGGGCCGCCTCCCGCCGACAGGATTCCCGAAAAGCGGAAAATTTGACTGAAGCCAATTATCGGTTTCATTTTGGTACACAGTTGTAAAAGGTTAACAAATCCTTTCCAATAAGTTGACTTTTCCGTCGTTTCCGGGGCAGTAAGGAACTAGCGAAGGTCGTGAGGGATCGCGATCGAATTGATCTCGTATTTTTTAACACGTTCCGCCAATCATTTGGCGAAAGGGCATATCATGCGTAAATTTTTAGCCACCCTTGCTATAACGGCAATGACCGTTTCTCCCGCTTTTGCCGGCGTTGTCTTGGATGACAATTTTGACGGAGAAAATGGTGGAAACTCGCAGCTTAATTATACCGCTTTTGCGAATTTTGATGTCGAAGATGGTACAGTTGATCTCATCAACCAACCCGCATTTGGCATTACTTGTAATTCTGGGTCCTGTGTTGATCTTGATGGTTCAACCAGTAACGGCGCGACTTTAATCACCAACCAAACCTTTTCGTTCCTCGCGGGACAGACAATATCCTTGTTTGTTGATGCAAGCGGCAATCAACGCAACGGCGAAGACGACCGTTTCGAATTTGGCTTTCGTTCTATTGGCGGCGATGTCCTTTTCAATGACCGCGTTGTAACATTTGGATCGGGGGCTGTTATCAATGCAGGTGATTTCACCGGTCCGGAAACTTTTGGCTTTTTGGATTTTTCGGCAGACCGTCCGTTTGAGCAATTTTCCTTTGACTTCACGGCAGGTGCTGCGGGCTCGATCAAAGCTTTTGTTCGGACCAATAGTGCCGACAATATTGGTCCGATTATCGATAATTTCAGCCTTTCTATCAGCAGCGCGGTTCCTGAACCAGCGACTTGGGCGTTTATGATCTTTGGCTTTGGTGCGATCGGCGGGACATTGCGGTCTCAGACCCGCCGCCAGCGCAAAGCTAAGGCAAAAGTGACCTACGCTTAAGCGCACAGTAAAATAGGTTTCAAAAGCCCCGGTGGTATGATCCATCGGGGCTTTTTATTGGGCTCTAGCTATCCTATTTTTCACGCCGCCTATGGCGGAATATTCTGGCGAGCAAAAAGCCCGCATGCTCAGTGCGCTTCAGCTAGCGTTCGCTTTTTGAAAGGCCGGGAATTGTGCGCAAGCATCATAGTCGGCTTTGATCTGCGCGTGCCGCATATCAATGCCGCCGGCAAATTCTGGGTGAGTGAAGATATAAAAGCGATTATCTTCCACACATTCTACTGTCCATTCCGCGACATCGGCAGGATTCAGTCCGGACCCAATAACGGTTTCCATGGCTTTAAATTGGGGATCATCTTCGCTGTTACCGCCAGTTGGTTTGTCGAGCGCGCTGCGATGGATATTGGTCTTGACCCAGGCCGGGCACAAAACACTGACACCGATATTACTCGGCTCGAGTTCCGGTTTCAGTCCTTCAGAATAGCCAACCACGGCAAATTTGGTCGCGTGATAGGGGGCCATGCCGGCGGTGGCGCCATGGCCGGCCATTGAAGCGGTATTGATAAAATGACCTCCTTCGCCATGGCTTTGGATCAAGGGTGTGAAGATCTCGACCCCATGTGCGACACCGATGAGATTAATATCGACGATCCAGCGCCAGTCTTTCATGGCAATCTCGCCCGGGGTGCCGCCCAGTGCGACGCCGGCATTGTTAGCGACGATGTGAACTTTGCCAAAGCGCGCGATGGTAGCGTTTGCAGCGGCGCGCATCTGCTTCTCATCCGCAACATCGCAAAGCACGGCAGCGGCTTCGATATTTTGAGCTGTCAAAGCTTGAACCGCTTTATCAAGCTGCAATTGATTAAGATCCGCGAGCATGATTTTAGCGCCCCGTTTTCCAAGAGCCATTGCGAGCGCAAACCCAATTCCAGCGGCCCCGCCGGTAATGAAGGCAACGGTTTCTTGGTCTATTTTCATATTATCATCCTATTTTGGGGTGTTGGATTGCGCCGAATATTGTGGGCTTAATCAGGTTCAGAAGCTCATTCCGCTGAAATTTGCAATATGATTTCTTGTGCAATTGCGCGGGTGCGCTCTTGATCAGGAAAATCTTCGGCAATCCACTGGGTTTCGACACGCTCTAGGCATTGGGTAACAATCGGACCCGGTGCCAGACCCAGGGCGATTAAGTCGCCCCCGGTGATCGCGAAGGCCGGTGCAACCCACGCGTTTAAAGTCGCCAAACCAGAGACCAGATTGGTGCCATCGGCATATAGAAGAAGGATATCGCGGACCGCGTCCGTTCCATGCCGATAAGCCAAAGCAGAGATTTGAGATGGTGAGAAACCACCTTCCTGTGCGGCAACGACCAAACGATCTTGAATGGCGCGTTGTTGTTTTTTGGACAGGCGCAAGCTTTTGGCGATAGCGATTGTCTCGGCCGGCTCCTTGGGCAGCAGCCCAACCAACCGCCGGATGGGTGCGGGTTTGATGTGATTGGCTTCCTCGCGCAAAATGAGGCCAGCCAATAGGGTACCAGCCTGCGGATCGATGGCGGACACGATATGTGCGAAAATATCGGCTGCGATCATTTCTTGAACGGCGTAAACAGGATCGTCCGCGCTGAGCAATTTCATCAGTTCATCGGCTATCCGCTCTCTCGATAATCGGTCTAGATATGGTGCGGCTTTGCGGCAGGCATTAAATGTCTCTTGATCGACCGTATGTTGGCCGAGCCCAGCGAGAAAACGAAAATAGCGCATGATCCGCAAATGATCTTCCGCAATACGCTTGTCTGCCGAACCGATAAATCGGACGCGGCGGGCTTCGAGATCTTTCAGGCCATCGAAATAGTCGTAAACTTCCAGGGTCTGAAGATCCGCAAATAGGGCATTGATCGTGAAGTCGCGGCGGGCCGCATCTTCTTTCCAATCATCGCTAAAGGCAATCGTAGCGCGCCGCCCATCGGTGGAGACATCCCGGCGCAATGTGGTGATTTCTACCGGACCGTCTTCGGTAACTGCTGTGACTGTGCCATGAGCAACCCCGGTTGGAATGACCTTAATATCTGCTTTTTTCAGCCGATCCATAACCTCCTGCGGTTTGAATATTGTGGCCAAATCAATATCTTTCACCGGACGGCCGAGCAATGTATCGCGCACCACGCCGCCCACCAGCCGGACGCTGTCTTGCTCACCATCGAGCACAGAAACCAGATGAAGTAGCGATGGCGTTTGCAGCCAGGGAGCGGCAGGGAGTTTCACGCGGACCAATCCAAACGTTTTGACAGGTTGACCAAAATTCCCGCTGTAATTCCCCAGATGCGGCGATTTTTCCAGTTTATTTGATAATATTTTCGTCTCGCGCCACGCCATTCCCCAATATGCGCGCTTTGATTTTTCGGGTTCAGGACAAATTCCAATGGGGCTTCAAACCAGTCTTCGACTTCATCCGGGCTCGGTACGAGCGGTAGATCGGGTGGGATCACGCCGACAATCGGTTGGATATTATATCCACTGCCGGAATGATAACGGTCGGTTGCACCGATAATATCAACCTCATGTGGGTCGAGGCTGACTTCTTCTTCGGCTTCGCGCAAGGCCGCATGGACGGCGTCTTTGTCTTCCGGATCAATTTTACCTCCCGGAAAGGCCACTTGTCCGGGATGATTGCGCATATGGTCAGGGCGTTGCACAAGAATAACGCCGGGATCAGGACGATCAGTGATGGCGATCAGGACAGCTGCACTGCGCAAACTGTCCAAATCGGGGATGAAATCCCGCTCATCGGACAGCATATGATCGAGATCGGCGGCGTGCCCGTTTCGCAAAGCCTTGCTGAGCCGGTTTCTCAAATCTGCGCTGTCGGTCATTCGGGCCGGTCAATCGGAAAAAAGGCACCGTTGCTCCACAGTCCGAAAGGATCCAGATCATCATCCAGCGCATATTCCGCTATCTGATAATAAACTGGCCGCGCCAAAACCGCCTGTAGTCCGCCGCGAACATGAAGATAAGGACGAACCGCATCCTGTTTGTGGGCGGCATTTGGGCTGGCCGTGCTGTTGGGAAAGTGCAACATATGAGCGCTATCCGCCATAACGAGATGATCTGTGTTCAACCGGAAGCCCAATTTGCGATCGACGCCAGTGCCTTCATTTTCCACTTCCACAGCGATAAATGGCGCGTCATCAACCGCTATATGAAGCTTTTGATAGGGGGTCACCAAAGCAAAGCTATTATCCGCTTCATGGCGCAGCAAAGTTGAAAAGGCGCGGACCATGGCTGGTCGATTTATCGGCGATCCCTGATGATACCATGTGCCATCCACGGCAATGCGCATCTCGCTGTCACCCTGTTCTTCAGGCTGCCAGTCTTCCACCGGAGGCAATTTTTGGGCAGCAACCATTTCTGCAATGTCAGCAAGAGACAAGGACGCTAGCGCGGGCGGCGGAGTATAAGGCATGATGATGGCCTATTGAGAATATTGATGCCTGTAAAGTGGGAGGGGAAACTAGGTGGAATCTAGGCTAGGAGAATTTACCCGTTTTGCCCCGGAATCCAGGGCCCTAATTTGCCTTTTTGGGGTAGGATTTTGTCGGCAGAAGCCCGCACCAAAAGCCGTTCTGGATCCCAAGGGCCAGGCAGTTTCCAGCCCGATGTGCGATCAGGCGAAAAGCCAAAAAAGCGATCATAATAAGCCGGATCGCCAATCAGGATAAGCGGGAGGTTCTCATCCTCATGCAATTCCTTGAGCAAGCCGTTCATCAAGGCCTGTCCGACGCCTTGACGCTGGCAATCCGGATGGACGGCCACCGGGCCGACCATGATCATCGGATGTAATGCGCCCGCTTCATCAGTCAGCGCCACCGGCCAGCATTGTAAGGTTCCGAGCAGCTCATTTTCCGCCATGTCGACTGCCGCTACGCTTAACCCTTCAAGCATATTAACGCCTTCGCGCACTTTATATGCCGTCCGCTGCGTGCGCTGCTTGCCAAAGGCGGAGTCCAGCAGCTGTTCCACCAAAGCAGGATCGATTTCGGCAAGCGGGATGATCGTAGTCAAAATAGCGTCTCATCGTTCGGGAAAGATCAAGAAATAGCGCACTTAGCTGCAATATTCCACGCTGTCGAGCGCTGTGCTGCGGGTAAAGCTATGCCGATTGCACAATCGCTATGTCCGGTCTAAAAGATGGCAATTAAAGGGAGCGACGCGCGTGAATAGTGAACAAGAACAGCAACCACAAACAGAGCAACCCGTGGCGGAAAAAGGGGCGATCGCTAGCAAACTGGCAAAATGGGGTCAGGATTTAAAAGGACGGACGGTATTTGTCCTCGCTATAGCCTCGGTTGTCGTCTTTTTCGGCGCGTCATTTGGTTCGGGACTAGGATTATGGGGCTGGCAGGCCGGACTTAAGATCTTGCCCTGGACCGGGTTGGCCGCCTTGATTGCTTTGATAATCGCGATTGTTGGTATCATTGTTGATCGCCGCAAAGGCCGCAAGACGCGTTGGCCAATGCTCGGCTTGGGCGCGTTTGTATCGGTTGGATTTTTGGGCTTTTTACTCAGCTATGTGATGACCGGTGCCTCGCTGCCGGCAATTCACGACATTACGACCGATCTGGCTGATCCTCCCCAATTTTCGGCTTTGACCGTAAGAGCTGATAATTGGGATAATATTCCCGGGGCGGATGATGATGCGATGCGCGGCATGAATCCTCGGCAACGCTGGGCAACCTTGCATCAAGACGCTTATCCCGATGTCCGGTCGGTGCGCATTGATCAGCCCGTGGCGGAAGTAATTGAAAAGGCAAAGCGGTTGACCGAAGACCGTGGCTGGGAAGTTGTCAGCGTTGATCCAGCATCTGGGCATCTTGAAGCAACCGCGACTATTTCGCTTTTCCGGTTCAAAGATGATGTCGTTATTCGGGCGCGGTCAGCTGAAAATGGGGCTGCCAGCATCATTGATATGCGCTCTGTATCTCGCGTCGGTGTTCACGATCTAGGCGCGAATGCCAAGCGAGTGCGCCAGTTTTTGAGTGACTTGTCGGGAACAACCAGCGCTTCGCAATAGCCGGATTATCCCCGATTAACGGGCTGGGGTCAGTTTAAGCAACCGCCCGCCTTCGCCATCTTCCAGAACCCAAAGACCGCCATCGGGACCTTGTTCCACTTCCCGAATGCGGCGTCCCATATCATAGCGTTCTGCCTCTTCCGCGCTGTCGCCGTCAAACGACACCCGAATTATCGCTTCGCTCGCCAAACCACCGATAAAGGCGCTGCCTTTCCATGCGGGGAAGAGATCGCCAGAATAGAAAATCATACCCGACGGTGCGATGGTGGGAACCCATGCCACTTTAGGCGCTTCAAATTCTGGGCGCGTAGCGTGATTGGGGATTTTTTTCCCGTCATAATGATCGCCTTCCGATACAATCGGGTAGCCATAATTAGCCTTGGCGTTGACCAGATTAAGCTCGTCACCATCTTTCGGACCCATTTCCTGGTTCCATAAGCGGCCCTGGTCATCAAAGGCCATGCCCAATATGTTGCGATGTCCCGAAGACCAGATTTCAGGCAAAATATCATCTTCGCCGACAAAGGGATTATCTTCCGGAACCGAACCATCCGGATTGAGCCGGATTATCTTGCCCAAATTGCCGGTCATATCCTGTGAGGGGTCAAATTTTTGGCGCTCGCCGGATCCGATGAACAGATATTGGCCATCGGGAGAAAAGACCATGCGATGAGAATAATGGCCGCGGCCGGTTACTTTGGGATTTTGTGTCCAGATTTTGGTTAGATTATCCAATGCCGGTGCTTCGGCTTCGACGTCGGGCGAATTGGGTGCGAGCGACAATGTCGCATGCGCAACCACGGCACCGCGCGTGTCATTATCACCCGCTTCGACCCAACTGAGATAGATGCGACCGCTGGTGGCGAAATCCGGGGCCAAAATGACATCGCCAAATCCACCCTGACCGCCATAATCCACTTCCGGAATATTGCTGATTTCGGTCTTTGTACCGTCTTGATCCACAAGCAATAAATTGCCCTTTTTCTCGGTTACCAAAAGGCGACCATCGGGCAAAAAGGTCATTGCCCATGGTTCGTCAAATTCGCCGATTTCGGCTTTTGCAAAGGGGATCCGGTCAACCGGCGAGATATCGGACGTGGCTTCTTCTGCATCGCCTTGATTGGCTTGGGCGCCATTGCCGTTGCTGCAGGCGAAAAGGATGATCGATAGTCCGGTGGCGAGGGTTAAATTTCTCATTTTGGTTCCCATAATCATATTTAGCGGTGGCCCTGTTGGTTCGCGGATGACAGCAGCAGCGGTCGCTGCGCAACGTTTTTAAAAATATAGCGAACTCGCTTGATAATTCCTAGAATATTCGGCCCTTTGGGTAATGTTCACGGGTTGCTTACCATTTCTGGTTAAAGCGATGGCCTATGTTCGCAAGCAAATCAGAGGCCGATGATCCGCGCCCGCCTTCGGCGGTGTCCAGCGGTGTGGGCGTTGCGGGCCTCGTTGGATTGGGCTGTTGGATCCTGATTGCGCGGCAATATGGCCTGGATGGCCCCTATTCTGCGCTGGTTGCCTGCCTGTCTTGTGGTTTGCCCATGGTTATTTGGTCATTGCTTTATGACAAGGTGCATCTGCGGGCATCGACCGGGATTAATTGGAAAAATCCAAAACCCTGGAAAAAGACATTTGATATTAGCATCGCCAAAATAGCTGGGCTATGGGCGACATGGACAATCATTGCGCTCATCTATTGTGTCGGTCGTTGGTACTGGACCGGCCAGTATCAATTTTCGATGCAGATGATGGAGTTTGCAGCGCCCATCCTGATCGCGCTGTCTATACCTTATGTGATGTGGATGGATCGTCATTTTGTCGAACCCAAAGACGGCGCTTGGCATTTCGGTCAGTTTCTGATGGGCGCGCGTGGCGAATATGATCGTGAGGAAATCTATCATCATTTGCGGGCTTGGGCCGTCAAAGGGTTTTTCCTGGCTTTCATGATTTCCATTGTCCCGGGCGGCTTTGGGGAAATTGTGCGGCTTGATATTTCTCAGATCATCCACAATCCCGTAGCCATTGCCCATTGGCTGATCGTGGCTATGTTTGTTGTCGACGTGCAGTTTGCCACTGTGGGCTATTTGCTGACGATGAAACCGCTCGATGCGCATATCCGGACCGCCAATCCCTATCTCGCTGGTTGGGTGGCTGCGTTAATCTGCTACCCGCCCTTCATCTTAATGGACGGCCCTTTAAACTATAATGTGAACACCGCGGACTGGGCCTATTGGTTTGAAGGTCATACGACAATATTAGCTATTTGGGGCGGGATATTGGTGATCCTCACTGCGATATATGCGTGGGCAACCGTGGCCTTCGGATTGCGCTTTTCCAATTTGACCCATCGCGGCATTTTGACTCATGGGCCCTATCGCTTCACCAAACATCCCGCTTATGTTGCAAAAAACACCTATTGGTGGCTGGCAACTATGCCCTTTTTGGCGACCTCAGGCAGCCCGTCCGATATGATCCGCAACAGCGTTATTATGGTAGCAGTAAGCGGCGTCTATTACTGGCGCGCCAAAACAGAAGAGAAGCATCTGTTAAGCGACCCGGCTTATAAAGAATATGCCGAATGGATGGATCGCAACGCGCCCATTCCCAAGGCTGTAAACTGGCTCAAAGTGAAAGTGGGTTGGTGGCCACCGGCAGAACCGCCTGCACCTGAAATTCAGCCGGCAGAATAGAAGCGCAAAGAGGCTATGAAAAACCGATAAACCGGTTAAGTTCATGCCTATGACAATTATCGGTACAGATGGAAAACACCGTTGCTTTGGCGGGCAAGCGGGCAAAGAATTTTATGGTCAATATCATGATGAGGAATGGGCCATTCCGGTTCATGATGATCAGAAGCTTTTCGAGAATTTGATATTAGAAGGCGCTCAAGCAGGATTGAGCTGGGAAACAATATTGAGAAAGCGAGATGGCTATCGCCGTGCCTTTCACAATTTTGACGTTCGTCTTGTTGCGCAAATGAGTGATGCGGAATTGGAGGCGTTACGCCAAGATGAAGGGATTGTGCGGAACAAGTTGAAAATCTATTCAACCCGAAAAAATGCTCTGGTCTTTCTGGAGATGCAAAAAGAATTTGGCAGTTTTGACAACTGGCTTTGGGCGCATGTTGACGGCAAACCGATTGTCAATCGGCCTCAGGATTTTTCGCAGGTGCAAGCGACATCCGCAATCAGTGATGCGATTTCTAAACAGCTTAAAAAGCGCGGAATGAGCTTTGTCGGCAGCACGATCATCTATGCCTATATGCAAGCTGTTGGCTTGGTAGATGATCATTTGGCTGGTTGCTGGCAAGCCTGATCCGTCGCAAAATGGTTGGCGGATTCAATCTGTTTGGTTGGCAAGGTCTAGATATGCTGCGATAGGGCCGCCATGATAGACATAACGGCTTCCCGAACAGTCGGCCTTGCACGGCTCGCGACCTTCACCCCCAATATGGGGCATAACTATGCCCATAAGCGCAATTTCGATTATGGTCTGGAGGCTAATCTCGCACAAGAAACGTGGCGCGATAACGTATCCAAATTGTCACCTTTTATTCGGCACAGGCTGATTACCGAGACGGAGTTAATCACGCTTGCCATCGAAGCGCACGGCGCGCAGGCGACAGAGAAATTTGTCACTGAGATTTTGTGGAGAGCCTATTTCAAAGGATGGTTGGAACAGCGTCCTGAAGTCTGGGCGGATTATGTGCACACAAGAGACGTGCAATTTAAATTGCTTAAAGCGGATGGGGGACGCCGTAATATATATGAGAAAGCCATAGCCGGTGAGACCGGCATAGATGCGTTTGATCATTGGGCAAAGCAGCTGAAAAGCCATGGCTATTTGCATAATCATGCGCGCATGTGGTTTGCCAGCATTTGGATTTTCACCTTGGATTTACCCTGGCAATTGGGCGCTGACTTTTTCTTGCAATATCTGTTGGATGGCGATGCGGCGTCTAACAGCCTGTCTTGGCGCTGGGTTGGCGGATTGCACACTAAAAGAAAAACCTACCTCGCCACCCAAGATAATATTGTGCAATTTACCGATGGGCGGTTTAAGCCCGTAGGATTGGCAACCACAGCCAATCCGCTCACCGAAAACAAAAATTACAAGTTGCGCCCGCTGAAAATACCGCCGCAACCGCCAGCTGCATCGGCTTTTGCGCTCTTGGTTCATGAAGAAGATTGCCGCCCGGAAAGTTTGCAATTGCCGCAAAAACCGTCTTTGATCATTGGTGTGAGCGGGCCAGATGGGAAAAGCCCCCGCGGCGTGTCCGATCAAGTTCGCGCCTTTGCAAATCAGGCGGTGGACGACGCCATTACACGCGCCGCCGACCATTTTCAATGTGATAAGATCATGTGGAAAAAAGGCGAAAAACTGCAAGATATTCTCAAACGCGCGAAAATTGAACGGCTTTTGTCGCCTTGGCTTCCGGTTGGCGCATTGAGAGATGCTATTGGCAAAGAAATGAGAGGGAACAACGTGCGATGGGTGATGCGGGACTATGATGCCGCTCTTTGGCCCTTAGCTACAAAGGGCTTTTTTGCGGTTAAGAAAAAGGCCCCGGACGCATTGCGCGCCATCGGCATAAAACTGTAATTCACCGCTATCCTTATGGAATGACTGCACAAACCTATTGCAGACCTCATACCATTGCCGTTTGATCTCGTAAATCTATGTAAAATAGGGATAATAGGAAAATATTTACGAATTTTGGCTAGTCTTCAATGATCATGGGGACAAAAATGATTGTGCAAAATCCAATCGAAGAGCTGGGGCGCTCCGATCAAGATCTGATTTTACGAGAACAGCTTGCCGAACATGGCAAATCTGTGCGTGTCACTGTGTTTGCCAACGTGGTAAACGCGGCCATTCTTTCTTTTTTGTTTTTCGACCAAGTTCCGCTTGCGTTGCACTTCATCTGGTACGCAATTTTTGGATTGCTTTCCGCTCAGCGCCTCTATCTTTCAATACCGTCTCGCATGATTGGTGCAGCCCGAGAAAAACTGACTAAATTGAAAAATACGATAGCGCTCAATGCTGCTGGCTATGCTCTGGCCTGGGGCGGAGGCGTTGCTTCGCTTTTGTCGATATCATCGCCCAATCAGTTGATGCTGCTTGCCATTATTGGCGCCGGGAAAATGAGCACCGCAGTGGTTTCCTTCCGCCATATTCCTGAAGCATCACGCGCGTGGATCATCGTAATGTATACCGCGCTCACCATTGGATTGCTCTTCCTTGGCGGGATCGAAAGCTATGCAGCCATTGCTCTGCTCACCATGTTTGCGTCGGTTCTCTATGTGAACGGGGCTCATATTTTTGAGAATTTTGCCTATCAACTCGCGGCTGGTCAACAAATTCAACGCTCGGCCGAAACGGTGAAATTGCTGCTCAATGATTTTGAAGAACAAGCGTCTAGTTGGTTATTCTCTCTCGATGAGCAGGGCCGGTTGGTCAAAGTTTGTGAACGGTTTGCTGAAGTTGCACAACAACCGCGCGAAGCGATGAACGGTGTAAGCTTGGCATCGCTCATTGCCAAAGATGGTGACCATGATTTGTTGGTCGATCATATCGCCAATAACCGCTCCTTTCGCGATCTCACTGTCTCGGTTGATGCCGGTGAAACAAAACAATGGTGGACGATTAGCGCTCGGGCTGTCGAGGAAAGGCTCGATGCGGATGGCATTGTCTTTCGCGGTGTGATTGAAGATATTACGGCCCAGAAAAATGCAGAAGATAAAGTCAGCTATATGGCGCATTTCGATGGGCTTACGGATTTGCCCAATCGCCGTCTTTTCACCGAAACACTGAACCGCACGATACACCGTGCGAAACCAGAAGATAATGTTGCGTTGATCTTTTTTGATCTCGATCACTTTAAAGCGATTAATGACACGCTGGGACATCCCATCGGGGACAAGCTGCTGCAACGTATCGCTAGGCGTTTGGAGGCATTGGTGAAACCAGGGGATTTGTTAGCGCGTATTGGCGGCGACGAATTTGCCTTGCTGTTGACCGACAGAAGAGCGCAGCAAGCCCAAGATATTGCTGAAATGATTGTCGAACAAACTGGTCGGCCCTTTTTGGTCGATGATCATAATGTGGTTACCGGCGTAAGCGTTGGCGTAGCTGAATGGCAAAGCGATATTAAAGACGCAAATAAACTGCTGAAATATGCTGATCTTGCGCTTTATTCAGCCAAGGGCGCGGGAAGAAATCGTGTGGTTTGCTTTGAAGAGGGTATGGATGTCGCCGCCGAAGCACGTCGCAATATGGAACTGGATTTGCGGGCGGCGCTAGGCCGTGATGAAATGCGATTACATTATCAGCCGCTTATTGATCTGAAGACTCAGGAAAAAATTGGGTATGAAGCTCTGCTGCGCTGGGAACACCCGCGTAATGGGGTTGTCATGCCTGATGATTTCATTCCGCTCGCTGAAGAAACGGGCATGATTGTGCAACTGGGTGAATGGGTTATTCGCAAGGCGCTGGAAGATGCCGCGACTTGGGATGAAGAGTTGACGGTGGCGATAAACCTGTCTCCTTCGCAAATGCGTAGTGCGAGTTTGGTATCGACCATTGTCAATGCTTTGGCGCAATCTGCTATTGCTCCGCAGCGGTTGGAATTGGAGATTACCGAGAGTATTTTAATGCATGATAGTGAAGCCAATATTCGCACGCTTCATAGCTTACGCGATCTTGGCATCCGCATCTCGCTGGATGATTTTGGAACTGGCTACAGCTCGCTCAACTATCTGCGCAGTTTCCCATTTGACAAGATTAAAATTGATCGTTGTTTTGTCAGCGAAATCGATACACGAGAAGATTGCCGCGCGATAATCCGGTCGGTCATTAGTTTGGCGCAAAATCTGGGCATGACGACGACTGCGGAAGGTGTGGAACGGGAAGACCAGGTGGAAGAATTGCGCCTAGAAGGCTGTGATCAGGTCCAGGGTTTTCTATATGGTAAAGCTGAAGCCATTGGAGAATATACCGATTTGCGTTCCAATGACGCATCGGCTCCGCAAGTAGAAACAATTTATCTGCCCGCTTCGGATGTCCCATTGTTGCAAGATGAAAAGCGCAAAAAGGCTTAGGTTGAACAGAATCAAATCAGCAGCCATCCCGGGAACAGAGTAACACAAACCGGACAGGTCCACTGTCGGTCATGATATTCTTGACGCAGCGCTCAGTTCACAGCATGGCGATCGCATGCGATTTTTTTCAGACAATGCGGCCTCCGTTCATCCGCGCGTCTTGGCGGCGTTGCAGGATGCGAATGGACAAGATACGGCTTATGATGGCGATGCCCTCAGCGCTCAGTTGAGCGGCGCTTTTTCTGCGCTTTTTGGTACCGATGTCGAAGCCATGTGGGTGGCCACCGGCACAGCCGCCAATGCTTTGGCTTTGTCTGCAATCTGCCGGCCGCATCAAGCGGTGATCTGCCACAGCGAAGCCCATATTGAACAGGATGAAGCCGGCGCTCCCGGCTTTTATACGGGCGGTGCCAAATTGATGTTGGTCGACGGCGAAGGGGCTAAAATTTCGCCTGAAACTGTGGATCAACGCTGCGCTGCTATTCGCGACGATGTCCATCAGGTACAGCCCGCTGCTGTCTCGCTGACAAATGCATCGGAATATGGTCTCGTCTATTCACCGGATGAAGTGAAATCAATTTCGGACCTGTGCAAAAAACGAAATTTGCGCTTGCACATGGACGGGGCCCGCTTTGCCAATGCCGTTGCGTCTCTCGATTGCCATCCGGCGGATATAAGCTGGAAAGCTGGCGTTGATATATTGAGCTTCGGTTTTGTCAAAAATGGCGGAATGGGCGCAGAGGCGTTGGTATTCTTTGATAAAGAATTGGCCAAAGAAACCCATTATCGGCGAAAGCGTGCTGGTCATTTGCAATCCAAAGGACGGTTTCTCGCGGCTCAGATCTTGGCGCTTTTGGACAATGATCTGTGGTTGGACAATGCGCGCTCCGCCAATCAAGGCGCACAGATTATAGCCGTTGCAGCAGGCAACCGTTTGATCCACCCGGTGCAAGCCAATGAGATATTCATCAGACTGACAGCCCATGAGGCGAATATCCTCCGTCAAGCGGGGTTTGATTTTTATGATTGGGGGGTTGGCCAAGCGCGGCTGGTTACCAGTTGGAATCAGAGCGTCGATGATATCACACCATTGGCTGAGGCTATTGCTGCCTTATGAACGCTGAACCGGGGAGTGAACCCAACTTATTCAGCCCGCGCATTTTGATTCCGTTTCTTTTGGTATCGCTGATCTGGGGCTCCACTTGGTTGGTCATCAAAGATCAAATTTCCGACGTCCCGCCGAGCTGGTCGGTCAGCTATCGCTTCATGATTGCAGCATTGGCAATGTTTGTTCTGGTCGGACTGAAAGGCCTTTCGTTTCGATTGGGCTGGCCCGGGCAATTTTGGGCGGTTTTAATTGGCATTGCGCAGTTTTCGTTCAACTTTAATTTTGTCTATAATGCTGAACTTTACATCACATCCGGATTGGTAGCGGTGCTATTTGCTTTGCTAATGGTGCCCAATGCAATTTTGGGGCGGATATTTTTGGGACAGCGGATTAATGGTGCTTTCCTGTCAGGATCCGCCATTGCTGCAGTCGGTATAGCGCTCTTATTCTGGCAGGAATATAAGAGTTCGCCAGCCACGCTTACAGATGTGTTGCTGGGCGTGGTGCTGACCATTGGCGGCATATTGTCGGCATCTGTGGCCAATGTCATGCAGGCCTTGCCACGACTCAAAAGCTATCCGATTCTGAGCCTATTGGCATGGGCCATGCTTTGGGGTGCGGTCATAAATATTGTCCTGTCATGGATCACGGTCGGCCCGCCGGTCATTGAAACCCGGTGGGCCTATCTTGGCGGTATTTTTTATCTCGCCATTGTGGGTTCCGTCATAACCTTCCCGCTTTACTTCTCCATATTACGCGAAATCGGCGCCGGCCGAGCGGCTTATTCCAGCGTGCTGGTCCCGATCGTCGCGATGATTTTGTCAACGCTATTTGAAAATTATATTTGGACGATTTTGTCGGCGGTCGGCGCATTTTTGGCGATGGCAGGGCTTTTGGTGGCTTTACGGGCAGGCAAAGCGAAAAAAGAGAAATAAGCATTCAAGCGAAGAGGGAACCACTAAAATGGGAGCCTCGTTTTTCGCCTTAAATTGCGGCGCGGAACGCAGTGCATATATAAGAAGCGATCTATCCTCTCGATCTATTTAGTATTAAACCGCAACCAAAAGTGAATATTCTACCCGGTTCAAAATAATCGGGTCAAATCCTGAAATATAAAAGAAACTAACTCTTGTTTTTGCGGATAACTGGCATAAGATTACCGAAACAGGGGCACTAAACGAATATGAAATTCTGCGTTATTATGCTGGCCGCCTTGGTCAGTTTTGTGGTGGGATCCACCGCGCAAGCATCTCCAGATTTGAAATTTGGGCAACCCGGACAATGGGTGGAAATTGCTGATCTCGATCAGATATTGGAAGACAATCCAAATAGCGAAGCGGTTCTGGTGATATTGGATCAGCAAGAACAATTGCAGCCGGGGAAGGTCACTTCCTATCGCGACGTCGCAGTCCGTATCGATTCCGCCAAAACAATGTCTAGCATGATGTCGCTTTTCCGTCCGATCTGGCATCCTGATCAAGGGGATCTGACCGTGCATCGCTATGAGATTGTCCGCGGATCGGAAATAATCGATTTGACCGCAATTGACGGTCTTTTTGAAGTTATTCGTCGCGAGAAAGATTTGGAACGGCAGCAGGTGAACGGTATGTTGACCGCTATTTCTCAAATCGAAAATCTGCAACTCGATGACATTGTGCGGATGAGTTTTACCGTTACGGAGCAAAATGAAGCGCTGGCGGATAGAGTTCAATCATCCGGCGGCTTTGTTACGGCGACGGTCAAAATTGATTTTAATCGTCAATTGGTGCGCTGGCCCAAGAAAATGAAAGTCAAATGGAGGGGATCCAAAGAGGAAATAATCCCGGCAGAGGAAATTCGCGACGGTTGGAATATCTTGGATTTTGACTATCGTCCGGAAGAACCGCCCGTAAAAATCCCGAAAAACGCGCCGTCGCGGTTTAAACGGGGCAATTATTTTGAGGTGACAAGTTTTGCATCATGGAAAGATGTGTCTCGCGTGAACGCAGCGCTTTACTCTTTCGATGATGGAATTGTCGCAGGGGGTGATTTGGATCAAGAAATTGCGGCCATTGCCAAAACGACATCCGACAAAAAGAAGCGAATGGCACTGGCCTTGCAACTGGTGCAGGACAAAGTGCGCTATCTCTACAATGGCTTAGGGTTCGGTAATTACACGCCGCAAACGCCGGAAAAAACCTGGCAAATTCGCTATGGTGATTGCAAGGCGAAAACATATTTACTGATGGCGATCTTGCGCCGTCTGGGAATTGAGGCCGTCCCGATGTTGGTCAGCACCAGCAGCGGCGATACAGTGGTTGAACGGCTTCCGACCTTCCAAGCCTTTAATCATGTTATCGTGAAAGCGAGACTTGATGGGAAGGTCTATTGGTTAGACGGAACAGGGAGCGGCACGCGCTTGTCTGATTTGGGGGATTCGCCATCGCACCGGTTTGGCTTGCCAAGCCTTAAAAGCGGCTCCGAACTGGAAGAAATTCCTATTCGCCGTCCCGGACGCGCCTTTCAAATGGCCAGTGTAACCTATGATTTGACGGCGGGGACACATTTGCCGGCAACATTTAGCTTGCAAGCAATGCTGCGCGACCGCGATGCGATTAAGCTTAAAGAAGCAAACGCGCAATTATCTGATAAGAAAGCCAAGGAAATGCGGAAAGAAGTCGCGTTGCGTTATGTCTTAGACGGGCTGATCTCGGAAACCGAATTTACCTATGATGATGAAAATCAAACCGGTTATCTAACGGCCAAAGGTTTGTCCTATCTGGATTGGGAAAACAAAGCCGATCAACGCGAGCATGAGCTTTGGAGCATGTCGGAAACGATCAAGATTCAAAAGAGCCGAGATGAGGAAAAGCTTCGCGACTTACCAGTACGATTGGGATATCCGAATTACTTTAAATATCATGTCACCTATAATCTTCCAGACCGATATGCGGCAGCCAAATTGTCCGGAACGATGGAGTTAGATGAAGAATTGGGAGGATATCGCTTTAACCGGTCCGTCCGCAAAATGGGCAATCAAGTCGTTTCCAAAGAAGAATATTATAATAGCCGCTGGGAATTGCCTGCGGCAGAATTTGAATTGGAGCGTCAGCAATTAGCTTTGGTCAAGCGGAAGAATGTAAAAATTACATTGCCTGCAAATGACGCGAAACCTTGGCAGGAAACCGCCCGTTACAAATCTTCGGCAGGGATTGAAATCCATCGTCAGGCGTTTGACAATCACGTGGTGTTGGCGAAAGCCGATGATGATTCCGCGCTCACCAACCGCGCTTATTTTTTTCAAACTATCGGGGAATATGATCGCGCTATTGCGGATTTACAGGCCGCAATTGCGATCGAGTCGAGCGCGGAAAACTATAAATGGATTGGCGATTTGCAACTGGGCCCTGACCCTGAAGGCGCGATTGCGAGCTACCGTGCGGCGCTCGAAATCAAGCCTGCTTATTTCTCGGCGCTGTTGGAATTGATCCGGCTGCATGTTCGGCGCGAAGAGTTTAAAGAAGCGCAATCTGTCCTCGACCAGGCCAAGAAAAATGGATTGAGCGGGACCAGTGTGGATTCGCTGGAAATAGAGATTCTGCAAGCCGATGGGAAATTTGAAAAGGCACTCGGCATCATCAATGCACTGGTCGATGAAGATCCCGATGATGACAGCTATCTCGCCGATAGATGCATGCTTCGTGCGATGGAAAATATAGATCTCGATGCCGCATTGGAAGACTGCACCAATGCTATCGAATTGGCAAAACGGAGTGCCTATTATCATTTCGTTCGCGGGTTGGTTCACTATCGGAAAGGAGATTTTCAACGGGCTGTGAAAGATTTTGACAAGTCTCTCAAAGCCAATGATCGCTCTGGTTATGTCTATAAATTCCGTGCGGCAGCGCACGGCAAAATGGGCGATGCTGCTGCTTCTGCTGATGATCTCCAGGCCGCGACATATTATTATAAATATGCCGGCTGGTATTGGGGTTATTTTATTGACTGATATTTTGGCGCGCCGGTTCTGGCGATTGTCATTGCAAGGCCGGGCCGGTTGTAACTATTTCATCAAGGCGGTCATACCGGATTTGTAATCGGGATATTGGGGTGTCCAATTTAACGATCTTTTGGCTTTGCCATTGGCGACACGGCGATTTTCCTCGTAAAATCCTGCTGCTGAGGGCGAGAGATCTGCATCTGCCAGAGACAGAAGTGGCGGCGGTGCAATACCCAATAGCCGTGCGGCAAAGGCTATGACCTCATGTTGAGGCGCTGGCCAATCATCTGCGATATTATAGACGCCAGCGGGACCATCAAATGACGCCAAGATAGCCGCAATAATATCATCCACATGGATCCGGCTGAACATTTGTCCGGGCACGTCAATCCGTTTCGCTTTGCCTTGTTCCACCCGGGTCATTGGATTGCGACCCGGTCCGTAAATTCCGGGCAGTCGCAACACGCGAACATCATTGCGCAAATTTTGCCAATCAAGGTCGGCTTGGCTGCGCGCTTTGCGGCGCCCCAATCCAATCGGAGCGCTCTCATCCACCCAAGCGCCGTCAACATCGCCATAAACGCCGGTTGAGGAAAGATAGGCCGTTGCTTCAAAAGTCGCTGCCCGGATTGCCGATCCATAATGATCAAGCACGGGATCGCCGCCATCCCTGGCTGGTGGTACCGAAGAAAGAAGATGTGTGGCTTGTTCAAGGGCGTTTTCTATTGAGGCTTTATCATCAAAGGCGATCGCGTCATCACTAGCGATCCTTTTTGTTCCGGTGACATTCCAACCTTGGCGGCGCAAGGTCGCTGCCAACCGGGAACTCGTATAACCCAATCCAAAAATAAAAATATGTGGCATCTATTTTTTATATCCTATCGCGGGCCGGCCGGAAGCGCTGGACCATAAACGCAATTGCGCGACGTGCAAATGGCTCTTATGGCAGAAAACTATGCTCGATATTCAAAAGACCGAGGCCGCGATAGCTGCCGATCCGCCCGCCATTATCCGCCGCGAGGATTATCGGCCGCCTGCCTGGTTCGTGCCAACAATCGCGTTGGATTTTCAGCTCGGTCTTGATCAAACAATTGTCCGTTCGACACTGGATGTTCGGCGATCAAAATCAGCAAAATTTGATGAAATTCTGGTGCTTGATGGCGATGGATTAATCCCGACTGCGGTCAAGGTCGACGGTGCAACCTGGACGGATTGGCAACTGGTTGAGGGCAATTTACATGTGCCGCTCACCGGGCCGGCTCATATTGTCGAGATAACAGTTGAGATTGATCCATCGACCAACACTCAATTAATGGGTCTCTATGCTTCGCAGGGCATGTTATGCACGCAATGCGAGTCTGAAGGCTTTCGCCGCATCACATTTTTCCCGGATCGGCCCGATATATTGAGCCGTTATTCGGTACGGATGGAAGGCGATAAAAATCTATTTCCAATTCTCTTGTGCAATGGCGACAAAGTCGATCAGGGCGATAGCGAAAATGGACGGCATTGGGCACAATGGAATGACCCCTGGCCGAAACCAAGCTATTTATTCGCATTGGTTGCCGGGGATCTTGTCGCCAATTCTGACAGCTTCACCACCCAATCCGGCAAGCCAGTGGAACTGAATATCTGGGTTCGCGACGGCGATTTGCCGCGGACCGGTCACGCCATGCAAGCGCTTAAGGATTCCATGCGCTGGGATGAGCAGGTTTACGGCCGCGAATATGACTTGGGATTGTTCAACATTGTCGCCGTCAGCGATTTTAATATGGGAGCGATGGAAAATAAGGGCCTGAATATTTTCAATTCCCGCTATATTCTCGCTGATCCCGAAGTGGCGACGGATGGCGACTTTGATGGCATTGAAGGCGTGGTGGCCCATGAATATTTCCACAACTGGTCAGGCAATCGTGTCACTTGCCGGGACTGGTTTCAATTGAGTTTGAAAGAAGGCTTCACTGTTTATCGCGATCAGAGCTTTTCCGCGGATATGGGATCGGCGGCGCTCAAGCGCATTGAAGATGTCCGCATATTGCGTGCGGCCCAGTTCCCCGAGGATGCTGGTCCTTTGGCCCATCCGATCCGGCCGGAAAGCTATCAGGAAATATCCAATTTTTACACGGCCACTGTTTACAATAAGGGCGCTGAAGTCATTCGCATGATGGCGACTTTATTGGGCGTGGATCGGTTTCGCAAAGGAACGGACCTTTATTTTGAGCGCCATGATGGCGAAGCGGCGACCTGTGAAGATTTTGTTGTGGCCATGGAACAAGGCGGTGATATCGATCTGGGACAATTTCGCGCCTGGTACATGACGCCAGGTACTCCGCGTGTTGCCGCCAAACTGACCCATGATCCCCAAACCGGCACAGCCACGCTGCAACTGAAACAAAGCCTGTCCGCTGCCGGCGGCCCATTGAAGCCGTCACACATGGTGATCCCACTGAAAATTGCATTGCTCGATCCGAGCAGCGGTGACCATGATGGTGAGCAGCTGATTGTGATGGATCAAGCGGAGCAGTCTTTTTCTTTTGGCGAGCAGATGGATCATCCTATCCTGTCGATTAATCGCGATTTCTCGGCTCCGATTATTTTGGAAAGCAGCCGCAGCGCCGAAGAATTGGCTTTTCTGTCAGCCCATGACGATGATCCTTTCGCTCGGTTTGAGGCCATGCAACAACTCATGACCGGCTATTTATTGGCGCAAGTATCTGGCACACCAGCTGATCGGGATATTATATTGCAGGCGGTTGGAGCGGTGCTGGCGGATGAGCAAATTGACCGGGCGTTTTTAGCGGAATTGCTGCAATTGCCGAGTGAAGCTTTTCTCGGGGATCAAATGGCGGAAGTTGACCCGCAGGCAATTTACGAAGCGCGAGAAAAGTTGCGCGGAAAGATCGGTGTTCAGTTTGAACGCAAGTTTCGGCGGCTTTACAAACAATGTACGCCCGCTCCCTTTTCTCTCGATGCCGAGGCCCGCGCAGCGCGCAAATTGCGCAATGTGGCATTGGCCTATATCGCAGCTTCGCAAGTCGAAGATGCGGCCGAAATTGCTTATGAGCAATATTTGGATGCGGATAATATGACGGCGATGCAGGGCGCCTTGAATATTTTGTCGCACATGGATTGTGAAGAAAGAAGCTGGGCGTTTGATGATTTTTTCAAACGCTTCAAAGATAATGCTTTGGTCCTCGACAAATGGTTTACTTTGCAAGCCATGTCCCAACGAAGTGATACGGTGAAGCGGGTTGAAAATCTCGCTCGCCACCCGGATTTCACTTTATCGAATCCCAATCGCGTTCGGGCCCTCTATGCCGGTTTTACAAGCAACCCCGTTCGCTTCCACGATGAATCCGGCAAAGGCTATGCGCTTTTGGCAGACATGGTCATCGCTTTGGATGGGCAAAACCCTCAGACCGCTGCGCGCTTTATTCCGCCGCTGGGTCGATGGCGACGGTTCGAACGAGGCCGGTCCGAATTGATGCGCCTGGCACTGGAGAAAATAGCCGCAACGCCGGATCTGTCGAAAGATGTATCCGAGCAGGTTAGTAAAAGCCTCGCTTAGCGGCGGCTTTGACGGACAAGATATGGCCCTGGATATAGAACAATCTGAACTTCTCAACGGTTCAGCCCATGGGTTTCTGGGCCGATCCGGCGGATTATCAACCGGAATATATGCCGGTCTCAACGTTGGCTTGGGTAGTGATGATGACCGTGCAGCGATAGCGGAAAACCGGCAACGGGCAAAAAATGCAATTATGCCCGGCAGCGCCCTCTCAACCTTATATCAAGTTCATAGCGCAGATGTGGTGACCGTTGACAAAGTCTTCCCGGTTGATGCGCGGCCGCATGCTGATGCGATGGTTACCGACCGACCGGGGCTGTTGCTGGGGATACTCACCGCAGATTGCGTGCCGCTTTTGCTTTATGATCGGAAAGCACAAATTATCGGCGCGGCGCATGCCGGCTGGAAGGGGGCGATAGGCGGTGTGACGGATAATGTTATCGCTGCGATGGAAAAATTGGGGGCGTCGCGGGACAATATTGCCTGCGCAATTGGTCCGTGCATTGCCCAGTCCAGCTATGAAGTCGATGCGGGCTTTCGCGATAAATTTACTGAAACCGACAGCAAGAACACGCTATATTTTGAAGCCGGTCAGCCGGATCATTTCCAATTTGATATTGAAACCTATGTTGCTGACCGCTTGATCGCGGCGGGGCTTTCTGCTGTCGAAAAATTGGGTCTCGACACTTATTCGCTGGAGCAACGCTATTTTAGCTATCGCCGCAGTTGCCATCGCGGGGAAGCGGGCTATGGTCGGCAGATATCGCTTATCGGATTGCCCGCTTAACTGAACCGGCTGCAACAAGCGTATAGGGGAGTGACAGATGAACGCCCAGCGCATCGGACTATTTGTTGGTTTGGCGGTGTTTCTGACCATGCTGTTGCTTCCGGTTCCGGCCGCGATGAGCCCAGCGGCATGGCATGTTGCCGCCCTCACAATTTTAATGGCGACATGGTGGATGACCCAGGCTGTCCCGCTCACGGCGACCGCTTTGCTCCCCTTTTTGGCTTTGCCCGTTATGGACGTCATGGATGTCAAAACAACAGCGAGCCAATATTATTCTCCGATTTTGTTTCTGATCTTGGGTGGTGCTTTTCTTGCCTTGGCCATTGAGCGGGTCGGGCTCCATCGCCGCTTGGCATTGGCGATAGTCAACATGGCCGGCAAAAGCGCTTGGGGCATATTAATAGCATTCATGGTGGCAACGGCGCTGCTCAGCATGTTGATATCCAACACCTCTTCCACCTTGATCATGATACCCATTGCGGTCGCTGTATTGGTGGCGGGCGGTATCAAACCCAAAGAAACCGACGGGTTTGCCGGGGCGTTGATCATGGGCGTTGCTTTCGCTGCTTCCATTGGCGGGCTGGGGACATTGGTAGGCAGTCCCACAAATGCTATCGCCGCCGGATTGATCAACAAGACATTGGGCATGGATATTGATTTTTTGAGCTGGCTCAAATTTGGTTTGCCGGTGGTCCTGCTCGGTTTGCCCGTTTGTGCTGCCATATTGATCATGGTCCAGAAAGTTGGTCGGCATAGTTTTGATGGCTTGCGCGCCAAACAAGCCATTGGTTCGCCGGGTCCGTGGAGCCGACCGGAAAAGCGTGTTGTTCCGGTGGTATTGATCGTGGTCCTGGGTTGGCTTTTCTTACCTCAGATTAAAGCGGTGCTTCCAGATGGCGCGGTTCATGATGGCAGCATTGCTATTTTGGGCGGATTATTATTATTCCTTCTTCCCGACGGCACTGGCCGCAAATTGCTCAATTGGGAGGAAGCGGATCGCGCACCATGGGGTGTGATCATGATGTTTGGTGGTGGCCTGGCTTTGGCCGCCGGTATTATTGAATCGGGCTTGGCGGAGTGGCTGGGACTGGCGCTGTCTCCCCTCAAAAATGTTCCCGTCCTGTTAATCGCGGTTGCGCTAGTAGCGTTGGTTATTCTGGTGACGGAATTCGCTTCGAACGTGGCCACGGCCAGCGGCATCATGCCGGTGGTCGCGAGTTTGATATTGGCGACCGGGGTGGATCCCGTATTGCTCGCCATGCCAGCAGCCATGGCTGCCAGTTGGGGTTTCATGCTGCCTTCGGGGACAGGACCCAATGCCATAGCTTGGGCGACCAACCATATCGAATTGCCGAAAATGCTGAAATCAGGTTTCATCCTCGATCTGGCAGGCATCCCGATCATAATTGGCTCGATTTGGATGGTTTCATTTGTAATCAGTTGACTATTCGGGCATGAGCGCTGCCAATAAAATCCCACGGTGGAGAGAGTTGAAATGTCCGATCAAAATGACGAGCCGATTGTTCCAGTAACCCCGCGCAGAATGCCAAAAGCGCCTATTGAAGAAATTGGTGGACGCAAGTTGAAGCCAGCGACCTTGATGATGGGCCATGGCTATGATCCGGTCCTGTCTGAAGGTTCGCTCAAGCCGCCGATTTTCTTGACTTCAACCTTTGCATTTGAAAATGCAGCGGCTGGCAAACGGCATTTTGAAGGCATTACTGGCAAGCGCCCCGGCGGCGCAGATGGTCTCGTCTATTCGCGTTTTAATGGCCCCAATCAGGAAATTCTTGAAGACCGTTTGAGCATTTGGGATGAAGCCGAAGATGCATTGGTCTTTTCCAGCGGCATGTCGGCCATTGCAACGGTCTTACTCGCCAATGTCAATCAAGGCGATGTGGTTGTTCACAGTGGCCCTCTTTATGCGGCAACAGAAACCCTGATTAACAAGATATTGGGTCGATTTGGCGTGACCTTTATGGATTTTCCTGCAGGAGCAAGCCCGTCTGATGTTGCAGACATGCTCGAAAAAGCGAAGGAACAAGCTGCGCAAAGTGGCGGAAAAGTAGCGATTGTCTATTTGGAAAGTCCGGCCAATCCGACCAATGCATTGGTTGATATTGAAGGTGTGGCTGCTGCCCGAGATTCAGTATTTGCCGAGGGAAGCTTACCGCCCATTGCAATTGATAACACTTTTCTCGGGCCGCTATGGCAACAACCGCTTAAACATGGCGCAGATATTGTCATTTACAGCCTGACCAAATATGTCGGCGGGCATAGCGACCTGGTTGCCGGCGGAGTTTTGGGATCCAAGGATCATATGAATCCGATCCGTGCCATTCGCAATACGATCGGAACCATTTGCGATCCGAATACCGCTTGGATGCTGATGCGCAGTCTGGAAACGCTGGAATTGCGGATGACCCGCGCGGGAGAAAATGCGGAAAAAGTCTGTGCCTTCTTGCGCGACCATCCCAAAGTGGATGGATTGGGCTATCTCGGCTTTATCACCGACGCCTCGCAACAGGATATTTATGACCGACATTGCAGCGGCGCCGGTTCGACATTTTCGGTCTTTATCAAAGGTGGCGAGACAGAAGCCTTTGCTTTTCTAGACAGCCTAAAAATTGCCAAATTGGCGGTCAGCTTGGGTGGAACAGAAACGCTCGCCAGTCTTCCGGCGGCCATGACCCATTTATCGGTGCCCGATGATCGGCGCGCGGCCTTGGGTATTACCGACAATCTGGTGAGGATTTCCATTGGCGTGGAAGATCCGGACGATTTGATTGCGGACTTTGATCAGGCATTGGCCGCGGTCTGAGAGCATGGGCCAATAGAGGTGCTTTGCTTGGCTATTGGTCCCAGTCGACAATCTGCCAGTTTCGCTTTTTGGCCAGTGCGCGCAAAGCGCCGCTGGGGGTGGTGGCAATGGCTTCATCGGCATATTCGAGCATCGGCGCATCGCTGACATGATCGGAATAGGCCCGAATATGGATAGAATCTGGATCCAATTCTTGCGCGTCGAGATAGGTTTTTATCCGGTCGAGCTTAGCGATATCATAACAATTTTCGCCAACAATTTGGGGCAAGACCCGGTCCTGCTCGTCGATTTTTAGGCGCGTTGCGATGACCGCGTCAAAATTCAGCCGCGCCGCTATGGCGTTCACATAAAGTTCGTAAGAAGCGGTCGCGAGGATTAATTTGCGACCTTCAGCGCGATCAGATTCCACTTGCGCTAGGGCATTGGCGTAGCTGTTGGAGCGTATTACCTTGTCAGCATAATCTTCGATATGGGGTTGTAGGTCCGCTATTTTTGGACGGCTGCCAAGCAACAATCTTTGATTATAGGTCTTCAAACTTTTTCGACTGATAAGTTTCAGTCCATAGCCGATAAACCCAAAGGGAAGCAGTGGTAAGAATAACAAACGCCAAGGCGCGCGTGCAAAAACCATATGAAAAAGAAACGGCGTATAGGTTCCGCGCACCGTAATTGTCCGGTCCATATCGTAAATGGCTAAGTGGGTCATCAGGCCTCATTTCTTGCAATTCGTTTCTCTTTAGCAGCAGCAGAAGCGATAAACCAAGCAAATGACTTGTCATAATGGCTTGAGCTTTTGCGATTTTTCAGTCACCTATGACCGAGATGACAGTGCCAAGCGATTTTATCGAGGAAATGACAGAAGACGGAGTGTCAGCACTTCGTTTTTCCGGTGATTTGTCTATCGCGGCATTGGGTGACCTTCCCGAACGGCTAAGCGACTATGGTACGCATATCGAGCGGATTGATCTGTCCGATGTGGGCTATATTGATACGGTGGGAGCTTGGCTGATTCATCGTACTGCCCGCGACAGCGGTGCAAATATTGTCGGTGAAGATAATGAGGCAGAGCGTCTTATTGCGGCTGTGGCCGGTGTTGATCAACCGGCAGAAGTGCGGCCCGATCCTCCAAATCCGGTAATTCGCATACTGAATGAAATCGGCGAATCAACGCTCATTGCTTTGACCACTTTAGCGGGATTGGTTGGGTTTTTTGGTTCCGTCATGATTTCCGCCGGGACGTTGCTGCTCCATCCCAGCCGCATTCGCTGGAATGCCGTGATTCAGCGATTTGATGTGGTGGGGGTTCGTGCATTGGGTATCATTGGTCTGATGAGTTTTCTCATCGGACTTGTCATCGCACAACAAGGCGCAGTTCAATTGCGACAATTTGGCGCGGAGGTTTTCACAGTTAATCTTGTCGGCCGTTTGACGCTGCGAGAGTTGGGCGTTTTGATGACCGCAATCATGGTTGCGGGGCGTTCGGGTTCCGCCTTTGCAGCGCAAATCGGCACGATGAAATTGACCGAAGAAATTGATGCGATGCGCACCATTGGCGTGTCGCCGGTGGAAGCGCTTGTCTTGCCCCGGTTTTTGGCAGCCGTATTCATGCTTCCTCTATTGGGTTTTTACGCCTCTATCGTCGCAATAATCGGCGGTGGACTGTTAAGCTGGGTCGAGCTTGATATCCCGCCCGCTACTTTTTTTGCGCGTATCCGCGAAGTGGTGCCACTCACGGATGTTTATGTCGGTCTCGCAAAGGCCCCGGTATTCGGAGCGATCATTGCCATTTGCGGCTGCTATCAAGGAATGCAAGTCAAGGGCAATGCCGAAGAAGTGGGTAAACGGACAACCGCCGCCGTCGTTCAGGCTATCTTTTTGGTGATTGTTCTAGATGCGTTTTTCGCGGTCTTCTTCAGTTGGATTGGGTGGAATTAATGGCTGATCCGGAGACCATGATCTGCGTGAAGGGGCTGCGCAACAGCTTTGGGGATCAAGTGATTCACGAAAATCTCGACCTTGATGTACAAAAGGGCGAAATTTTAGGTGTGGTCGGCGGCTCTGGCACTGGCAAATCGGTTTTAATGCGATCGATTATTGGTCTGCAAAAGCCGGATGAAGGCGCAATTGAAGTCTTTGGCGAATCTTTGCTTGGCCGGTCGGAAGCGGAAACCATTGATGTGCGCAAACGTTGGGGCGTGCTGTTCCAAGGCGGCGCGCTGTTTTCCACGCTGACAGTGGCAGAAAATGTCATGGTGCCAATCCGGGAATTTTATCCGGAAATGGACCGCGATTTCCGCCGGGAAGTGGCGAAATATAAAGTATGTTTATCCGGTTTACCGCCTGAAGCATCACCAAAATATCCTGCTGAATTATCCGGCGGCATGCGCAAACGGGCCGGTATTGCGCGCGCACTCGCGCTTGATCCGGAGCTTTTGTTCCTTGATGAGCCGACGGCTGGATTGGATCCGATCGGCGCCGCCGCTTTTGACAATCTAACCCGGGAATTGCAGCAGACATTAGGACTGACCGTGTTTCTGATCACCCATGATCTGGACACTTTGCATGCGATTTGCGACCGGGTCGCGGTTCTCGCTGACAAGCAAGTCATAGCGGTGGGGACGATACCGGAATTGCTGGCTATGGATCACCCTTGGATTCAAGAATATTTCAATGGACCGCGCGGCCGTATGGCGGCGCCACAATGATGACCGCGCCATTGAAAAAGCAGGATAAAGACAGAGATTTGTTGCAGGGGCCGACACGGCTGGCCATAAAGGTGAAATAATGGAGACACGGTCCAATCATATTTTAGTGGGTGCAATCACCCTGACCCTTATCGCTTTAATGGCTGCCTTTTTGGTATGGATTGTGCGCTTTGGAGACGGGATCCAGAAAGAATATGATATTTTCTTCGCCCAATCTGTTGGCGGTTTAGCGAAAGGAACTGGCGTGACATTCGCCGGAGTGCCCTCCGGACAGGTTTTGGATGTCGAACTTTGGGAGAAAGATCCGGACTTTGTTCGCGTGCGCATCGCGGTCAGCGAAGAGACACCCATCCTGCAAGGGACCACCGCTACCATCCAGAGCATCAGTTTTACGGCCCCGCCTAATATACAACTAGACGGCGCGGTAAAAGACGCCCCTCCAATAGAAGAATTGGGCCCCGAAGGGGTTCCGGTCATCCCAACAAAACCGGGCGCTTTGGGTGAATTGCTTAATAGCGCACCTTTGGTCGTCGAGCGTCTGGCAACCTTGACCGATCGATTGACCTTGTTGCTATCCGATCAGAATCAGGAATCGATCGAAGGGATTTTGAACAATACCGAACAACTGACCGGTACGCTGGCCAAACAAGCGCCGAATTTGGAGCTGTTAATGGCAGAATCTGCTGTCGCCATTCGCAACGCTGGCGTGACCGCAGAAAAACTGTCTGCCGTGGCTGACAATACCAATCAATTGCTCAGCAATAATGGCGAGCCTTTGGCGAAAAATCTAACCAAGACGCTGGCTGCGGCGGAAAAAAGCATGGCCGCTTTGGGTGAAGTATTGGATGATGCCCGGCCCGGCGTGCAACAGCTCGGCGCGAAGACCATCCCGGAAGTCGATCAGCTGGTTCAGGATATGCAAGCTTTGACTCAGTCTTTGACATCGGTTTCGGAACGATTGGACCAAGGCGGCGCGGGTTCTTTACTATCGGCGCCAGCGCTGCCTGATTATGAACCAGGCAAATAGAAAAGCATCAATGGGAAAGCAGGGACCAATGACGAAATTGCGAAAAATAACAAGCCTGGGACCCTTGGCCATTTTGGTTGCGCTTGGCGGTTGTGTCAGTTTTGGCGGTGCCGAACCGCCGCCGTTTTTGTTATCACTGAGTTCAGATTTGCAAGTTGATGCCGGCGCCGTTCGAGCTGGTCCGCGAGCCGGAGCGCTGGTTGTGCAACTGCCTTCGACTCCGCAAAAGCTGAACAATGTACGGGTACCGGTTCAAACAGGTTCAACCGGCATTGCCTATCTGAAAGAGGCCACTTGGGTCGATAAGCCAGCCCGTTTGTTCCAAGCTTTGTTGGCCGAAACCATCGCCGCTAAAAATGACCGCTTGGTGCTGACTGCCGTGCAAGCGCAAGGCAAGGCGGAAACCTATTTATCCGGGCAATTGGTCAATTTTGGATTGGATGGCCCGAGCCTGACCGTCATCGTGACCTATGATGCGGTTAAAGTGCGCCAAGATCAGCCCGTTGAAAAACGGCGCTTTGAAGTCCGGGAATCCGTCTTTGCTGCTGAAGCCGGACCGGTTGGCGAAGCGTTGAACAAAGCGGCCAATAAAGTCGTATTGGAAGTGGCCGACTGGGTGGGATAAACCCGATCCGCTGAAGACCGCAGGCCGAGCCGGTTAGGGTTCTCCATAAGTAAAGCCTTCTGGCTCTGGCCATTCCATTGATGTCGCTGCCATGACCCGAAAAAGCCGCCCCATTTCATCTGGATGAGTTAGTCGATGATGAGCCGCGCGAATTGAATCGGCTTTTTTGGGCACTAGTTCCGCTAACCGTTTGGCCCGTTGATCAATGCCCAAAGATTTAAGCCATTGCCCTTGGCCAACCGGGCCGTGCACCGACAATAGCCGTGTTTTTGCAATATTGCCGAGGCTGTGAAAATCGACATGTGCGGTGAGGTCCGATGTTCCTGGACTATCAAAGGGGCTTATTGGCAAATGTTCTTTGACAGCCTGCAATGTGCTGCCGGTGCCGGGGCGATCATAGCCATAGTCGATGATCAGCATCAGCCCGCCTTGTTTGGCAATACGGCTCGATAGGGCGCCCAATATTTCAATACTCGCTGGAGAACTTTCCAATATTGTTCCCGCTGGCAATCCGGCTGAGGATTTGGAAACTCGATTATTGATGATTTCGGTACCGGGAATTGCGATAAACTTATTGCGTTCGCGCGCGACCATATGACGGCGCCAACCGGCCTGAGTTGCAATATATTGTTCAACCGGCAAAGCATCGAAAAATTCATTGGCAACGATCAGTAAAGGCCCGTCAGTTGGCAGGGTTTCAATGGTCTCATGCCACGCCGCGCTTTCGTGCACTTTGGCCTGCTTGGCCTTGAGTTCGGGGCTGGTTTCGACAAAATGCACTTGCGGCTTTGCGCCGAATTTTGACATGGCGCGCAATGCATCGGATGCCAAGGTTCCGCGTCCCGGGCCCAGTTCCACATAGTGAATATGATCCGGACTTCCTTTGCGAAGCCACAGGTCGGACAACCATATGCCAACCAATTCGCCGAAAATCTGACTCATCTCAGGCGCGGTGACAAAATCCCCTTGTTCACCAATGGGATCTTTCGCGGCATAATAAGCCGCATTGGCAATGGCCATATATTCGCTCAACGCAATCGGTCCGTCGCGATCAATTTTCTCGGCGAGATAGTGGGCAGCGGATTCTGCTTCAGGCAATGCTTTTGTCTCCAGCGGCCGGTTCGACACGGACCCGGCGTCCTTTAGCGGTAAAGACAAGATAGACGCCCAATATCAACATCGGGACGGTCAACGTCTGTCCCATGGTCAAACCCCAGCTGAGATTTTCTAGGCCTTGATCCGGTTGACGGAAAAATTCGACTGTGAAGCGGCTGAGCCCGTAAACCAACAATCCAGTCCCCACCAACTTGCCGGGATGATACCGGGCTTCGGTTTTCCAGAACAGCAGGGATGTGATAACAAAATAGAGCAAACCTTCCAGTCCCGCTTCGTAAAGCTGGCTGGGATGGCGGGGAACTTCTCCGCCCATAGGAAAGATGATTGCCCAAGGCACGTCCGTAACGCGGCCCCAAAGTTCGCCATTGACGAAATTGGCGAGGCGACCAAACAACAGACCGAAGGGAATGACACAGGCAATATAATCACAAATACGCAGGAAGCTCAGCTTTTCCTTTTTCGAAATATACCAGATGGCCAGAACAACACCCAACACTCCGCCATGGAGCGACATTCCGCCATTCCAAACTTGCAGAATTTTGAGTGGTGTTGCGAGAATTTCCGGTTTGTAGAAGAAAACATAGCCGAGTCGGCCGCCCAAGATAATGCCCAAAGTCGCATAGAAGATCATATCATCGGCATGGCGGCGCGCGAGCGGCGCGCCCGGTTCTTTGATCAGCTTCGTGAGATACCAATAGCCGATTAAAATACCGGCGAGATAGGCCAGCGAATACCATTTTAGTTGGAAAAAACCGAGATCCAGCGCTGTCGCGGACAGTCCCAATTCCTCAAATCGCGTAAATTGCACCGCGCTTGCAAGAATAATATCAATCAACTCTTTTCCCCGTTCGCTTTCATCGTCATATAGCAAGGGCATATAACGGGAAATTCTCCGATACCAAGAGAGAAACCCAAAGAGCCTTTGTGGGAGAAAATGAAAATGCCATCGCCATTAGATACGATGATCGACGAAACATTACACGCCATGACCCAACCCGGTCAGCTTTTGGAGCTGGACAAGGTCGAAAAATATGGCGTGGATATGCCGATTTTCAAAAATGCGCCGAATAATGTTTCTGACTATCTTGCGTTTTTCAGCATGCAACATGCCGATAAAGAATTTCTGGTTGATGGCGATATCCGACTGACTTTTAAGGAAACTTATGCAGCCGCTAAAGCCTTAGCCGGTGGTTTGGTCGTAGGCCATGGCGTAAAAAAGGGTGATCGGATCGGTATTGCTGCCCGCAATTCTGCCAACTGGATCATATTGGATATGGCAATCACCATGGCCGGCGGAATCTGCACCAAGCTTAATGGTTGGTGGCAAGGTGATGAACTGGCAGACGGGATTGAAGATGTTAGCTGCTCAATTGTTTTTGCCGATCAACAACGCGCGGCACGGCTGACCGAATCGGGACGAGATCATGGCGCGGAAATTATTTTGTTCGAGCATGACCTGCCGCCATTGGAAGGATTAAAGGCCTGTTTGGCCAAAGGCGGTGACGCAGCCACGTCTTTGCCGCAAATGGGCCCCGAAGATAATGCCACAATATTGTTCACCTCTGGGTCAACCGGCCGCTCCAAAGGGGCCTATGCAGAGCATCGCGCGGTCGTCCAGGGCGCTATGAGCTTCGTCGGCGCCTTTGCGGTCATGGCGCATCTGATGGAAAAGGCAGGGACTTTGCCGGATATTCAACCCACCGCTCTGGTCGCAGTTCCCTTGTTCCACGTTACCGCCTCAGTTCCCTTGGTCTTGGTCAGCTATGCAATCGGCCGAAAATTGGTGATGATGAAAAAATGGGATGCCGAAGCCGCCATGGCGCTTATCGAGAAAGAGAAAGTGACCTATTTCGTAGGTGTTCCCTTGATGAGCATGGAAATTTATTCGCATTCTAAACTTGCCGATTATGATTTGAGCACATGCGTATCCATGGCGGCCGGGGGAGCGCCCCGCCCGGTTGATCATGTCAAACGGATAAAGGAAGGCATGGGCAAAGGCTTCCCGCTGATCGGCTATGGCCTGACCGAAACCAATGGCGTCGGCTGTTCCAATCAAAATGAAAATTATCTCGCCAAACCAGATAGCACGGGACGGGCCACGCCGCCAATTGTCGATGTTGGCATTTTGGACGATGATGGGGCAAAAGTCCCGCAAGGAGAACGCGGCGAAGTTTGCATAAGGTCCAGTGCCAATTTCACGGGCTACTGGAATAATGATCAAGCGACCCAAGAGGCTTTCACCACAGATGGCTATTTCCGAACCGGCGACATTGGATATCTCGATGAAGACGGATATTTGTATATTGTTGACCGGAAAAAAGAAATTATCATCCGCGGTGGTGAGAATATTAGCTGTCAGGAAGTGGAAGCGGCCATTTATGCAAATAGCGCCGTAGCCGAAGCCTGTATATTTGGTGTGGATGATGAGCGTTTTGGCGAAGTACCGGCCCTGGTCTATCATGTGAAAGAAGGCGAAAGTCTCGACCAAGAGGCTCTGCTTGATTTCCTCAAGGACAAGCTCGCGCCCTTTAAAATGCCGGTTCATATCTGGCAATATGATGAACCCTTGCCCAAGCTCGGGACCGCGAAAATTGCGAAAATTGTGCTGGCCAAAAAACACCGGGAAATTCTGGCTAACTCAGGATGAATATTCGCGCGGACATACCCAAGCCGGCAGCGGATCCGGGGAAACGGATTGTCCGGCAGCGGGATATTATCGATCGCCGTAAACTGGTCGAGACCATTGAAGCGCTGGTTGCTGATCTGGGCATCGCAAAAGCGCGCCCACAAATATTGCCTTTGCTGCAACAAGCATTGGCACAGGGGCGCACGGAGATTAGCCGGCGTTTGGTGGAAAAGCCTTCGGCTGGTCATGATGCCGCTGCGGCGCAATCCTTTTTGATCGATCAACTGGTCCGCATCATCCATGATATTGCTGTTGGTCATCAATATCCGGTGGGCAATCCGTCTGCTGGCGAACGGATTGCGGTCATGGCCGTGGGCGGATATGGACGAGGCGAAATGGCACCGCATAGCGATGTTGACATTGCGTTTCTCACCCCATTTAAACAGACCAGTTGGACCGAACAGGCCATTGAAGCGATGTTATATTGGCTCTGGGACCTCGGCCTGAAAGTGGGTCAAAGCAGCCGCTCAATCGACGAGATGGTGCGCATGGCTGGCGAGGATTTGAGCATCCGCACCGCCTTGCTGGAGGGGCGTTATATCTGGGGCAATGCCGATGTCTATGAAGAAGCCAAGATGCGCTTCTATGCAGATGTTGTGTCCGGGACAGACCGCACATTTGTTTCCGAAAAACTCGCTGAACGCGACGCGCGCCATGTGCGCATGGGCGATAGCCGTTATGTTGTCGAACCCAATGTCAAAGAAGGCAAGGGCGGATTACGCGATTTGCAAACCTTATACTGGATCGGAAAATATATACACCGCGTCAGTGCCGCCGAGGAACTGGTGGACGTCGGCCTATTGACCGCGACCGAATTTAAACGGTTTCGCAAAGCGGCAAATTTTTTGTGGGCGGTGCGCTGCCACATGCATGATATGACCGGCCGCGCGGAGGACCGGTTGACTTTTGATCTGCAGCCCGGCGTTGCCGAACGGATGCGATTTGCCGAACGGCCTGGAAAATCCTCGGTCGAACGGTTCATGCAATATTATTTCCTGAACGCCAAAGTCGTGGGCAATTTAACCGGGGTTTTCCTGGCCCATCTCGACGAAACCCACAATGCTGGTGTTCGGCGATTCATCCCCAATATTACTCGGCGGCCGAAAAAGCTGAAAGGTTTTACCCTCGATCGGGGGCGATTGGCCTTGCCCGATGATGCGTTTTTTGCAGATGATCCGGTCCGGCTGATCGAAATTTTCCAGCTGGCCGACAAACATGGGTTGGAAATTCATCCCTTAGCTATGCGCGCAGCGCGCCGGGACGCCAAATTAATTACCAATAAGATCCGCAAAGATCAGCGCGCCAACAAGCTGTTTCTCGATGTTCTGTGCTCTCCCCGCGATCCCGAATTGGTGCTGCGCTGGATGAACGAAGCTTCGATTTTTGGCCGGTTCATTCCTGATTTTGGGCGCGTTGTGGCGCAGATGCAATTTGATATGTACCATCATTATACGGTTGATGAGCACAGTATTCGCGCCATTGGACTATTGGCGCGCATCGGCAGCGGCGATCTGATCGATGATCATCCCAATTCTACTGAAACGATCAAGAAACTGAAGAATCGGCGCGTCCTCTTCGTCGCTACCTTGCTGCATGATATTGCCAAGGGGCGCGGCGGCGATCACAGTATCCTCGGCGCTGAAGTGGCCATGAAGCTGTGCCCAAGATTGGGACTCGAGCCCTATGAGACCGAATTGGTTGCCTGGCTGGTACGGCATCATTTGTTGATGTCAGCCATGGCCTTCAAACGCGATTTGTCAGATTTTAAAACCATTCAGGATTTCGTTAGCCAGGTGAAATCGATCGAACGGCTCCGTTTGCTGACGGTTTTGACCGTTGTGGATATTCGCGCGGTTGGTCCGGGCATTTGGAACAGTTGGAAACGGCAACTGCTTACCGACCTTTTCCAAGCGTCGGAAGAAATGTTGCTGCTGGGACATAAGCAGCGCGGCCGCAAGGAACGAATCACCCAGAAAAAATCCGAATTGGCGGAGATATTGGATCTTCCGAAGGCCCAATTCTCGAAATTGGCAAAGCGGTTGACCGACCCGTATTGGATTGCTGAACCTGCGGATATTATCGTCCATAATGCACGGCTCATGCTCAGCGCCGGGGATGATAATCTTGCTATTTCAGCCGAAGCTTATCCCGAGCGCGGAGCCACATTGGTAACGATCTACGCTGCGGACCATCCCGGGCTATTCTATCGGATTGCCGGCGGCATCCACGTGGCAGGCGGCAATATTATCGATGCCCGTATCCACACTACCCGTGATGGCATGGCGCTCGATAATTTTCTTGTACAAGATCAAAATGGTCAACCCTTTGCAGAAGACCGTCAGCTGGAGCGGCTAAAACAAGCCGTGGAAGATGCATTGGCCAATCGCTCGAAACTGGCCACCAAATTAGAAGCGCGGCCATTGGCGCATTCTCGAGCGGGCGCCTTTACAATCGTCCCCAATGCTATGGCCGACAATAGTGCTTCCAACCGTTTCACAGTGATAGAGGTGACCGCGCAAGACCGTCCGGCATTGCTAAACGAACTGGCTTATGTTCTGTTTGAATCGAAGGTCACCGTGCACAGCGCCCATATCGCAACATATGGAGAACGTGCAGTTGATACATTTTATGTCACGGATTTGCTTGGCGGAAAAATAGAGAGCAAAGTCCGGCTGAACAATTTGAACAAGAAGCTGATCAAAGCGGCGGCGGATAAGGAAGAAGAGAAGAGCGCGGCCTAGCTCAATTTGTCTTTGAGCGCCGCAAGCGCGCCAAATGGCCCGGCTTCTTCTTCGCTTTTTAACCCCTTTTTGTCCGCAACTTTCTCAGCATTTGGACCACGCGGATAAGGATCTAACGCCAGTAAAAGCGTCTGGGCCACCGCTTCCCCAATGTCGATCTGCGCCTGTTCATATTCAATCATGTCGCAATCGTCCGATTCCAGTTCAATCTCCTCTTCGCCGCCGGAATACTCCTGTTTCTCCACGAAAATAATATGAAAATCTTCCAGGACATGAACCGGAAAGGCTTCACCGCTAATCGCACATGTTTGTTCCAATTGGGCGTCGATCGAGCCGGTAAACAGAATGTCGTCTGTTCTGGCCTCTAGCCGATAACTGGCGGTCAAGCTTTGGATGGAGGGAAGGCCAAAGCGCTCGGCCAGCTTCAGACATTGCTCATCCGTGGCGACAATAGAATCCGTTGCCGGGGTGGCGCCCAAATCGGACAGTTTGATGAGGACAGACAATTCTGGGGTCGGCAGCGCCGGTACAGAAGTCATGATGAGCCAGCTCCAATTTGTCCGGCAATGATTTGCGCGGTGTCGGTCTTTGTTAATTCTATATAGAATTTTTCGAAATTCTCGGATGTAAAGAAAAGCGCCTCATCATCAGGTTTTTCGCCGCGATAGAGATTGCGGGTAAGGGCTTCAGACAGGTTTTCTTCGTCCATCAGACTGCTTTTATAGGCTCCCAATCGGCCGCCCAAGGCTCCCATCATTTCACCCACACGTTTCCCAACGATCAAATCGCCGATCCCAATTTGGCGCAATTGTCCTTCCATATCACTGACAAATAACTCGGTCAGCCACGCAATTTCTTGCCGGGCATCATTCGTATCGTCCAACCGGATCAGGACTGCACAGAATATTGCTGCAATCATATCAAAGCGGCCATCTAGACTATCGGGCACTTGGCCGCGTTCATACCAATCAAGGCGCCGCCCTTCGGCAATCACCGCATCATAGAGAGGCTGCATGACCATATTGGGGTTTTTGCGACCCAGCAGTTCATTCAGAAATGACATTATTCGAACCCCATATTATCTTCGGCATAGCTATGGCCGGCCATCGGCTTAATGTTAAGCCTACATACAGGGGATATTGATATTTCTACCGCGAGATGCAATGGGCCATGTAACGAGCAGATAATATTATGCTGCATGGTAAAGATTGTCGTTTCGGCTTCGCGGCTGTGAGACATCTGTTTTGGAGAATAGAGTTGATGCGTAGCCAAATGAAAAGGCCAAATGTTAAAAAGCAGGCGCTGTTAACCGGCTTAATAGCTGGCGGATTGCTGCTTTCTGGCTGTTCTCAAGTGCGGGGCCATCAAGGCTATATTGTCGATCCCGTTCTAACCAATGCGATTCAACCGGGTATTGACAATCGCCAATCGGTGGAAGCATCCTTGGGCCGCCCAACATTTACCGGGCAATTTGATGAAAATAGTTGGTATTATGTGTCCCGAGAAACCAAGCAATTGGCCTTTAATTCTCCAACGCCGCGCGATCAAATGGTCATGCGGGTGGTTTTTGATCAAGCCGGCAACGTGGCTTCTGTGGATCGGACCGGTCTGGAGCTCGTGGCCAGCATCAGCCCAGATGGCGACAAAACTCCGACGCTAGGCCGAGAACGGTCTTTCTTCGAAGAATTATTCGGCAATATTGGTGCGGTGGGTGCTCCTGGTGCACAAGGCGCCAGCAACGACCCAACACGTCCTTAAGCACGCAAAACCAGCGGCGCTGGTTGGGCTATTTTGCAATCCCGCTGGCAGCCAATACTGCGAGTGTCACCAATTCCGATGCGGTTGAGGCCATGGTGGCAATTTGGACTGACTTGTCGAGTCCCACCAACATTGGACCAATAACGGCATCACCGCCCAGTTCACGGAGCAACTTGGCCGATAGATTGGCCGATTGCAGGCCAGGCATGACCAAGACATTGGCCGTGCCGGACAAGCGACTAAACGGATAATTGGCCATCAACTTCGGATTAAGCGCGACGTCGGGTGCCATTTCCCCTTCATATTCAAAATTCACGCGGCGGCTATCCAATGTAGCGACGGCTTCGCGAATATTCTCGAGCCAACGGCCAGGAGGATTGCCGAAGGTGGAATAGCTGAGAAAGGCCACGCGAGGTTCATGGCCCATTTTGCGGGCAACGGCAGCAGTTTGCTCGGCAATGTCCGCCAATTCTTCTGCGCTCGGCCGTTCATTGACCGTGGTGTCAGCCATGAAGACGGTATGGCTTTGGCCGACCATGACATGAATACCAAATGCCGTACGGCCTTTTTCAAGATCAATGACCTTTGCGACATCTTTGAACGTTTGCGAATAGGGCCGCGTCACGCCCGTAATCATGGCGTCTCCTTGGTCCATGGCCAAAAGCGCTGAACCAAATATATTACGGTCTTGATTGACCATGCGTTTGATATCGCGCTTCATATGCCCTTTGCGGTGTAACCGTTCGTATAACATATTGACCATGTCAGGGACGAGCGGGCTGTTGCGCGAATTGTGAATTTCAAAGCGATCAGGATTGCCTTCGCCTAGCTCTTTGAGCTTGTCGCGCACCCGATCATCTCGGCCGACCAAGACGGGCGTGCCATAGCCGCCATCTTGGAATTGAATCGCAGCGCGCAACACGACGTCTTCTTCCGCTTCTGCGAAAATGACCCGTTTGGGCGCGATGCGGCATGCTTCATAGGCCTGCGTGAGGACGGAGGTGGTGGGATTGAGTCGCGCCTTGAGACTTTGCCGGTAAGCATCGAGATCTTCGATCGGCTTTTGCGCAACCCCGCTGTCCATGGCGGCCTTAGCGACAGCCGCAGACACCACGTCCATTAACCGCGGATCAAACGGGGCTGGGATGATATAATCAACACCAAAAGTGGGCGCTTGTCCGCCATAGGCTGCCGCGACCTCTTCGGGCACTTGTTCCCGCGCCAGTTCGGCAATGGCGGTGGCAGCAGCGACTTTCATCTCATCATTAATCCGTGTGGCGCGAACATCGAGTGCACCGCGGAAAATAAACGGGAAGCCGAGAACATTATTGACCTGATTGGGATAATCCGACCGACCGGTGGCAACAATGGCGTCAGGACGCGCGGCCTTGGCATCGGGCGGGGTAATTTCTGGATCAGGATTGGCCATGGCAAAGATAATTGGCTTGTCGGCCATATCCTTGACCATTTCAGGTTTTAGCGCGCCAGCGGCCGACAAGCCAAGGAAAACATCCGCGCCTTTTAAGGCTTCGGTCAAATCCCGCGCTTCGGTGTCAATCGCGTGGGCTGATTTCCATTGGTCGACATTGTCCCGCCCTTGGTAAATTACACCCGAGCGATCGCACATGGTAAGATTTTCATGAGGCACGCCCATGGCTTTGATCAGCGATGCACAGGCTATCGCAGCGGCGCCGGCGCCGTTGACGACAACTTTAATGTTTTTGACATCCCGCTCGGTTAGCAAGCAAGCATTGATGATACCAGCCGCTGCAATAATCGCTGTGCCATGCTGATCATCATGAAAGACCGGTATGTTCATCCGGTCGCGCAAGGTTTGTTCGATGATAAAGCAAGCCGGTGCACCAATATCTTCGAGATTAATGCCGCCAAAGCTCGGTTCCATCAGTTCGACCGCATTGATAAAGGCATCCGTATCTTCGGTGTCGAGTTCCAGGTCGATCGAATCAACATCGGCAAAGCGTTTGAACAAGACGGCCTTGCCTTCCATCACCGGTTTGGAAGCCAATGCCCCAAGATTGCCGAGGCCTAAAATGGCAGTACCGTTCGAAATCACGGCGACCAGATTGCCCTTGGCGGTATAATCATAGGCGGTTGTCGGATCCTCTGCGATTGCCCGTACCGGGACCGCAACGCCGGGAGAATAGGCGAGGCTTAAATCCCGCTGTGTCGCCATCGGTTTGGAGGCGATAATCTCAATTTTTCCAGGACGCCCGTGGGAGTGAAACAAGAGTGCTTCGCGCTCGGAAAACTCTACATTGCTTTTGTTATTGTCGGCCAAATTATCTCTCCGTGATTCAGATTTGGCATCCCCTGCCAAGCTGTTGCGCTTCCCAAAAACGTGCCTACTCCGAATGATGGGCATTGGGCAAGGGGGGCAATATTGCTGTTTTGCCATGTTAGATTTCAAATATGGAATTGTGGCTCTTTTATGTATCGCCATTGTCCGCTATCGCTGCGGCCATGTCGACGAAAGCAAAGTCAAAAAAAGCACAAAAAGCAGGAGCGGATAAAAACGCCAAGCCAAAGCTGACGCCGATGATGGAACAATATTTTGCACTAAAAGAAAAAGCGCAGGATTGTTTGCTTTTTTATCGCATGGGCGATTTTTTCGAATTATTTTACGAAGATGCTAAATTGGCATCGGCTGCTCTGGATATTGCGCTGACGTCGCGCGGCAAAAATGCCGGTGAACAAATCCCGATGTGCGGTGTGCCCGCCCATGCCGCGGAGAGCTATCTTGCGAAATTAATCCGAGCGGGGTTTAAAGTTGCTATTGCGGAACAAACCGAAACTCCCGCTGAAGCAAAGGCGCGGGGTGGTTACAAAGCGCTAGTGGCTCGCGATATCATTCGATTTGTCACGGCCGGCACGCTGACCGAAGATAGTCTATTGGATGCACGGTCGGACAATATGTTGGCCGCAGTGGCGGAAGTGCAGGGGCAAATTGGCATAGCCGCGAGTGATATTTCGACTGGCGATTTTGAACTGCTACAGATCTCACAAGATGCGCTGAGGGCAGAATTGTCGCGAATTGCTCCTTCGGAAATTATTTGTAGTCCTGCGCTGGCGGAACGCATTGATCAAGCCAGCGCGTGGCCAAAAGAAGATTTTGATAGCGGCCTTGCAGAGAAGAAATTGAAAAGCCTTTTCGGTGTGTCGACTCTCGATGGGTTTGGGGATTTTACGCGGTGTGAATTGGCCGCGGCCGGTGGTCTCATTGCCTATATCGAACATGCAGCCCAGGGAGATACACCCTATATAAAACCGCCCGTACAGCGTCATGCCGGAGAATATTTGCTTATCGATGGCGCCACGCGCGCGAGCCTCGAAATCGAAAAAACAATGGCGGGGGTACGGGCCGGCAGTTTGCTGGACAATATTGATCGCACGGTCACGCCGGGCGGTGCGCGCTTGTTGGGCCGGGATTTGGCGGCCCCTCTTTTCGAGGAACAGAAAATCAATTTGCGACTGGGTATGGTGCAATGGTTTCACGATGCCCCGGTCATTCGCGATGATGTCCGCGATGCGTTAAAGGCTATGCCGGATATTAGCCGTGCCTTGGGCCGCCTATCGGCTGGACGCGGAAGCCCGCGTGATATGGGACAAATTCGTGATGGCCTTAGAGGCGCGCGGCTGTTGCGTGAAAATCTGGTGGTGGATATTGCCTTGCCGGCGATGATGAGCGACTTGCTGCCCGCTCTTGATGGTCACGCGGCGATGGTCGATCTGTTGACACAAGCCCTGGTCGAAACACCCCCGACGGACATGACCAATGGCGGCTATATAGCGAGCGGCTATGATCCTGCGTTGGATGAGTTGCGCAATGCGGGCTCTGATGGCCGCAAAGCGATTAGCATTTTGGAAGCACGCTATCGTGAGTCCACCGGCATTAATACGCTGAAGATTAAGCATAATGCGGTTTTGGGATATTTTGTCGAAGTGCCGGCGCGCCATGGCGACAATTTGATGGCGGAAGATTCTGGCTTCACGCATCGCCAGACTTTGGCCGGCGTGGTCCGTTTTAATTCCATTGAATTGCATGATGAGGCGGTTCGCGTGAGCCAAGCCGGAGCCCACGCGCTGGCCGCAGAAGCCGCCCATTTTGAAAAATTGATCGAAACGATATTGGATCGTAAAGATGCCATTGCCAGAAGCGCGGATGTCTTGGCCCGTATTGATGTCGCTGCGGCTTTGGCGGAACGGGCCGTGGAAGGCCAATGGAACCGGCCGGAATTTGTTCCGGGCAATATGCTCGATATTGAAGCGGGCCGCCATCCAGTTGTTGAAGCCGCGCTGAGCGCGGATGGCGATCCATTTGTTGCCAATGATTGCGCCTTATCAGATGCCGAACGTTTGTGGCTCGTGTCAGGACCCAATATGGGCGGGAAATCTACATTCTTGCGCCAAAATGCGTTAATTGTCATTCTCGCACAAGCCGGGGGATTTGTTCCTGCAGCTGCGGCAAAACTCAGTCTGGTTGATCGCTTGTTCAGCCGCGTGGGCGCTTCGGACAATTTGGCCCAAGGGCGCTCGACATTCATGGTGGAGATGGTTGAGACGGCGACAATTTTGAGCCAAGCCACGAACCAAAGTTTTGTAATTCTTGATGAAGTGGGACGGGGCACATCGACTTATGATGGACTTGCCTTGGCCTGGGCGGTGGTTGAAGCGGTGCATGAAACCAACCAATGTCGCTGTCTGTTCGCGACTCATTATCATGAATTGACACGGCTAGCGGATCGGTTGGATGCGATGTCTTTGCATCATGTCCGCGCACGGGAATGGAAAGGCGATCTGGTGCTGCTCCATGAACTGGCTAAAGGACCGGCCGATCGCAGCTATGGCCTCGCTGTGGCTAAGCTTGCTGGTATTCCAAAGCCGGTGCTCAAACGCGCCAAATCGGTGCTCGATAAATTGGAAGCGGGCAAGGCAGAAACTGGTGGCTTGGCCGCAGGCCTTGGCGATTTGCCTTTATTTGCCGCAACTCTTGCCGAAGAAGAGGCGGACACCGATATGCTCCGAGAGGCGTTACAGGAACTGGACGTGGACGCGCTCAGCCCCCGTGAGGCGTTGGATCAACTATATGCGCTAAAAGCAGCGCTGGAACAGGAAGAATCATGAATCGTTGGATTATCTTGATTATGCTGACATTGCTCATCGGCAGTGGTGCTTATGTCTATAGTTCGCGCAGCGCCAATGCAGAGCCGCTGGAAGTGGGGGCTGTTGCGCCGTCTTTTCAAACAACCGGTGCGCTGGCTGGCAAACCCTTTCCGGTCAATCTGTCCGAAAAGCTCAAAAACGGACCGGTCGTCCTCTATTTTTTCCCAAAAGCCTTTACCGAAGGGTGCACGATTGAGGCGAATATGTTTGCAGAAGCGACGGCCGATTTTGAAGCGGCCGGAGCGACGGTGATTGGCATGTCTGGGGACAGTATGGAGGAATTGACTAAATTTTCGGTGGAGGAATGCCGCGATAAATTTGCCGTGGCGCGGGCTGATGATGCGGTGATGGATGGCTATCAAGTGCGCATGGAACCGACCTTGGCCCTGACCAATCGAACCAGTTATGTTATTGATCAGGATAGTAAAATTGCATTGGTCCATAGCGCGCAAGATCCCCGTGGTCATGTCAAAATGACGTTGGAAAAAGTGCAACAATTGGCCCGTATCAAAAATGCGGCTCCGCCTGAAAATTGATAAAAATCTTGCATTTAGCGTGAAGCTGGATTGAAAGACAGCATGACCGATCAATCCACCACTCATGCCCCTGATCCGGCGATGCTCGCCAAAGCGGAAACGCTCACAGAGGCTTTGCCCTATCTTCAGCGTTATGCTGGGAAAACTTTTGTCGTCAAATATGGCGGCCACGCCATGGGTGATCCGACATTGGCCCGCAATTTTGCCGAAGATGTTGTATTGCTCAAGGCGGTCGGCATTAATCCGGTCGTCGTTCACGGCGGCGGCCCGCAAATTGGGGCCATGCTAGAACGGGTTGGCGTGGAAAGTGAATTTGTCGATGGCTTGCGGGTGACCACCAAAGAAACCGCTGAAATTGCCGAAATGGTTTTGTCAGGAGCGATTAACAAGGAATTGGTCAGCTGGATCGAGCGAGCCGGCGGCAGCGCCATCGGTATTTCCGGTAAAGATGGGGGCTTTGTTAAAGCCGCCAAATTGCGCCGGACAGCCCGCGATCCGGACAGTAATATTGAACGCATTATTGATCTTGGTTTTGTCGGCGAGCCTAAGCATGTTGATCGCAGTGTGGTAGATACGATTTCGACGGCGGGGATGATTCCGGTCATTGCCCCTATAGGTGTCGGGCAAGATGGCCACACCTATAATATCAACGCCGACACCATGGCTGGCGCAGTCGCCGCTGCGTTGCGCGCGTCTCGCCTGTTCTTGCTGACAGATGTCGCCGGTGTGCTCGACAAAAAAGGGGAATTGCTGACTGACCTTAGCCCCACAGAAATCCGGCAATTGCAAGGCGATGGAACCATTTCAGGCGGCATGATTCCGAAGTTGGAAACCTGCGTGGATGCGGTGATCAAAGGGGTTGATGCAGCGGTGGTTTTGGATGGCCGCGTGCCTCATGCCATGTTGCTGGAAATATTCACCAGCAAAGGCGCGGGGACGTTGATTCGCGATGATTTTGAAACGGTTGATTAATAGTCTAACTGTATTATATTATTGATACAGTAAATTTTGGCATAGATTGCTTGGCATTGCATGCCACTATCGTTTAATGGCCATCAATAGACGAAAAGGTTTTCATCCATGTTTTTTGCCTTATTTCAAATTATCGCCATTTTGCTTAATGTTGCGATCACAGTCATCATTGTTCAGGCGATCATGAGCTGGTTGCTCGCATTTAATGTGATCAATCTGCAAAATGACATTGCGCGGGCAATTTGGACGACATTGGATGCGCTGACGGCTCCAATTTATCGGCCGGTGCGAAAAATCATGCCTGATTTCGGTTCTATCGATCTCACACCTATGGTCGTGATTATCGGCATCATAATTTTGCAAGATGCCATTTTGCCGCCTCTGCGCGCGACCCTTATTCCTCTGTTATGAGAATTCCTACATGACCGATGGCGGGGCAAAAATTATCGATGGCAAAGCCTTCGCTGCAAGATTGCGAGAGCGGGTCAAAAATGCCGTCCCCACATTTCGAAAGGAAGCTGGCCGTGCGCCTGGGCTAGCCGTGGTTTTGGTTGGCGATGATCCAGCCAGCCAAGTCTATGTCGCATCCAAACATAAGGCGACTATTGCCGCTTCTATGGAAAGCTTTGAACATCGCTTGCCGGATGATACGGCCCAAGCCGAATTGATAGCACTCATCCAAACACTCAATGCTGATGATGCCGTGGACGGTATATTGGTGCAATTGCCTTTACCCGGTCATCTTGACGAAAAAGCCGTGGTCATGGCGATTGACCCGGACAAGGATGTTGATGGTCTGCATATTATCAATGCGGGCCGTCTGGCAAATGGTGAAGACGCGCTCACCCCATGTACACCGCTTGGCAGCCTGATGCTGCTCAAAGATCAATTGGGGGATTTGTCGGGCCTCAACGCGGTGGTCGTCGGGCGTTCTATCTTGGTCGGCAAACCCATGGCGCAGCTGCTGCTCGCTGAAAATTGCACGGTTACAATGGCCCATAGCCGCACGCGTGACTTGCCTGATGTGGTTCGCCGGGCCGATATTGTGGTCGCAGCCGTGGGGCGCGCGGAAATGGTCAAAGGCGATTGGCTGAAAGAGGGCGCGGTGGTGATTGATGTTGGTATCAATCGGCTCGCTCCCGAAGCGGGCAAGGAAAAAGGCCGCTTGGTCGGCGATGTCGCCACGGCGGAAGCAATGGATCATGTGCGGGCGATCACGCCTGTTCCGGGAGGGGTTGGGCCGATGACGATTGCTGTGCTATTGCGCAATACGCTGGTCGCCGCATCCGCGCGTGCAGGCCTTGCTAAGCCTGAAGGACTTTAATCCATGAAACAGCTATTTGCGGCAACGGGCATCGCTCTTCTATTGGCTAGTTGTGCGAGCAATGGGCGATCCACGGATCGCGAACGGTTTGTGCGCGCGGCGGGTAAACCGGTTGCTAATCCCAGTGATATTGTGAAGGCCGAATTGGCTTTTGCGCGGCTAGCCCGAGAAAAAGGCCAATGGACGGCCTTTCGCGAAACCGCGGCACCTGATGCTATCATGTTCACCCCTGAAATTGTTAGCGCTCCGGTTTGGTTGAAAGGCAAAACCGATCCCACCAAAGCTGTCGAATGGCAGACCCACAAGGTGTTCATGTCCTGCGATGGCAATATGGGCGTCGCCACGGGCGCTTGGCAAGGCACTGAAGGCGGCAATGGCTATTTCACGACCATCTGGCAAAAACAAGATGCGCAGAAGCGCCGTTTGCGGGGTCAAGATGTCGAATGGAAATGGATTTTTGATCATGGTGCGTCTGTTGACAAGCCGTTGGCGGAGCCAGATTTTGTCAACACGCGTGTGGCCAGTTGTGCCAAATCCACTCCGACCCCGATCGCCGCAGCACCATCTGGCGACAATAATAAGTCTGGTTTTTCAACAGATCGCACGCTTTTCTGGAGCGCAGAAAGCTCAGCAGATAAATCCCGTTCCTTGTTGGTAAGGCTATGGAATGGCGAACAATGGGAAGATGTTGTTTTTGACGATATCGCTGCGCCTTCTTCATGACTGAGCTTTTCGTATCGGCATTGATCACGTTTTTCGTGGCCATCGATCCTCCTGGATGCGCGGCCATTTATGCCAGCATGACCACCGATGCCAGTCCAGCGCAACGCCGCGCTATGGCGTTTCGCGCCATTTTTGTGGCAACGATTATATTGCTAATTTTCGGGTTTTTTGGGGAAGCCTTGCTCGATGCCATGGGGGTGACGCTGGACAGTTTCCGCATTGCAGGCGGGATTATGCTGTTCATCATTGCGATTGAAATGGTGTTCGAGAAGCGGACGGAGCGCCGCGAAGGGCGCGCGCAGGAAATTATCGACACGCCCGAAATTGAAGATGTCTCGATATTTCCGATGGCAATGCCCATGATTGCGGGTCCCGGATCAATCGCGGCACTTATGCTTTTCATTGGGCGCAGCGATGGATGGAATGAACAGCTTGTCGTGTTGGCGGCGATGGGCGTTATTTTACTCGTCATGCTAATTTCGATGATTGCTGCGGGGCCGCTGATGAAAATCATGGGGCAAAAAGTCGAAACAGTTATCACCCGAGTATTAGGCGTTATCTTGGCTGCGCTGGCGATCCAATTTGTCGTCGATGGCATCAAAGCCAGCTTTCTATAATTTTCTCGCTTTTTCGATCAATAGAACCGGAACGCCCAATTTTATTGGGTAAGCCAAACCCGCAGCTGCGCTGATCAATTCTTGCGCCTTGGCGTCATATTCCAGTGATGTTCGGGTTATCGGGCATACCAAAAAAGCGAGCCATTCAGGGGAAAATCCAGGGGCTGGCTGATTGCTCATTGCAGGGTGACGCGGCCTTCATCGCCATCCTGCCGGCCAAAAAATTCGAGCAGCTGGATGATCAGTTCGGCGCGATTGGCAAGACCATCGACTTCAAGCAGAGCCTGTTTCGATGCCGCATCAAAGGGCGCTATTTGAGCGATGCCATTGACAAATGATGTGTCATCCAGCCGTCCAATACTGTCCCAATCGACTTGATAGCCCTGCAAATCTGCAAATTTGCGTGACTCTATCTCAAGGGCAGCCCGTTCCGCACTGGCCAAAATTTCATCTTCTTCGCTATTATCTTCAATTTCCGCGCGAACTTGGCGAAAGGCCGTTGACGCGTCAATTTCTTCAATGACACGAAATCGTGAAAGCCCTTCAAGAACGATGTTGAACCGGCCATCATCCATGGCTTCTATATCCACAATTTTTCCAACGCATCCGATATCAAATAATTGCGGGACATCGCCCTCTTCTTTCGGTTGGATCATGCCGATTTGTCTGTCACGTGCCATAGCGTCGTTGATCAGCGCGCGATAGCGCTCCTCAAAAATGTGGAGCGGCAAATGCATGCCGGGAAACAAAAGAGCGCCGGTCAGCGGAAAAATCGAGATGCGTTTGGTTTCGGTCATATCTATCCAAATAAGATGGCGGAAAGCTTGCGCCGCGTTGCCGCCACCCATTCATCTTCCAAGCCAACCACCTCAAAAAGGGATAGCAATTTCGCGCGCGCGGCCCCATCATTCCAATCTTTGTCCGCTGCGATAATTGCCAATAAATGGGCGGCGGCCTTATCATGATCGCCTGACGCAATCATCGCGCTGGCCAAATCGAAGCGCGCCTGATGATTGCCAGGATCGGCTGATACAGACGCTTCCAACGCTTGGGTTTCGCTATTGTCGGGGCGATCTTTTGCCAGCGTAAGCGCCGCTTTTGCGCGTTCTATTGCCGGGTCTTTCGCCATGGCTTCCGAAACGCCTGTCAGCGCGGCTTCTGCTTCGGGGAGATGATCGGCCAGCACCAGTGCACGGATGAGTCCACCGGCCGCTTCGGCATTATCAGGGGCCATTTCGGCAATTTGTGCGAATATGCCCGCCGCCCGTTCTCCGTCACCTTGGCCTAGAACCTCCTCGCCCATTGCAAGCAAGGGTTCAATATCCTGCTGCGGTTCTTCTCCGGCTTCTCCGATCGGCAATTGGGCCAATAGCTGATCGAGAATTTGACTCAGCTGGCTTTCGGTGCGGGCGGATGTGAGGTCAGCAACGGGCTTGCCCTGGAAAATCGCGTAGACGGTAGGGATCGATTGAACCTGAAATTGCGATGCGATAAATTTATTTTCATCAACATTGACCTTAGCCAGCATCACACCTTTGTCGGCATAGCTTGCCGCCACTTTCTCCAGAACCGGAGTGAGCGCCTTGCATGGTCCACACCATTCTGCCCAGAAATCGAGAATCACCAATTTGTTCATGCTGGGTGCAACGACGGCCTGTTGAAATTCCTCAACCGCCTTTTGTTCGTCCACCGTTAAACCTGCTGTCGCCAATTGTTGCTCCTGTATTTTCTATTCCGAGTCTCCGCCTCTCATAGAGCCTTGTGCGGTATTTGTCGGAAATTCGTGTCTAATTTTCTTATTTATGCGTGCTTTATGTGGGGTCAGACCCGGCAAAGCCAAGCATATTTTTACTTTTCATCGCTATGGATTGAAAAATGGGGCTTGCCGGGTTGTATAACCCATGCTAACCGCGCGCCTCAACTGCTGATGACGACGTTTATAACCCAATGTCTCAGCAACGCCGAGCGGGCGTAGCTCAGGGGTAGAGCACAACCTTGCCAAGGTTGGGGTCGAGAGTTCGAATCTCTTCGCCCGCTCCAGTTTTTTCAAAATTTCCAACAAAAAATGCCGTTACGGCAAGGCTGCGTCGCGCCATCATCGTTGCGGAATGGCAGAAAAGTGGGTGATTTAAGAGTTGACGGTCATGCTTTGGGTGATTTAATCGAGTGATTAAATTCAATATTGAGGATTTTATCATGAGCATTACCGTCGATATTCAATCTGACGTGGCTTTGATCACCATGGACGATGGCAAGGCCAATGCGGTCAATTTTGATTTAATGGCGGCGCTTAATGATACGCTTGATCAGGCCGAATCTGATGCCAAGGCGATTGTTCTGGCCGGTCGCGAAGGGCGTTTTTCGGGCGGGTTTGACTTGAAAGCCATGGCGAATTTCAAGCCTGATGACGCAGCCGTTTTGCTGGATAGGGCCAGTGAATTATTGCTGCGTCTTTATGGCGGCCCATTGCCGGTGGTGGGGGCCTGTACCGGCCATGCCATTGCGATGGGAACCTTTTTGCTTCTCGCCTGTGACACACGTATAGGCGCGGATGGTGATTTTAAACTGGGTGCCAATGAATCCGCAACCGGAATGACTTTGCCGGTCTTCGCTTTGGAATTGGCCCGCGATCGCTTAAGCCCCCGGCATTTGACCCGGGCGATGATCCAGGCCTTTATCTATAACCCCAAAGGGGCAGTGGATGCTGGCTATCTTGATATGCTCAGCGCCCCTGAAAAAGTGGTTGAGCAATCCTTGGCGATTGCTGGACAGCTGACGGCCTTGTCAACGCGGGCTTATGCTTATCAGAAAACCGCTTTGCGCAAACCGACCTTGGATGCAATCCGCGCGAGCATTGGCAATCATCCCAACCTATGATTGGCAAGCCGCCCGCCCGTGCGGGCCAATGTGCCAGCAGAAGACCGTCTAGCTGTCCCTCGTGACTGGCCTTATCCCTTGGCTGGAAAGAGCTTGGGATTGCGTAGCAAGGTGGCTGAGAGCAGAGCGATGATGAAGCCGACGGGGAATATTTCAACAAAGGTCATCGGCAAACGGATATATGGTTTGGCATAGTTACTCTCCATCTCGTCCATGTCTGCAATCAGATTTTGCAATTCTGCCCCGCTCAACCCTTCGGCGGTTCGCGCTTCAATAATCCCGGCGGCATATTGTCCGATGAAAGCATAGTTGGTATTGTATAAATAGAGTTCCCAAACACAAACATAGACCAGCGCTGCGATTGCGGCGATTGCCAAGCCAAAGCCGAAAGCAGGGAAAAATTTGACCACACCGCCCAATTGCGTATCGCGATAGCGCTTCACCCCCACGAAGATCATCGAAAGAGCAACGAGCATTAAAAGATAGCCGAAATATTCGGAGGCGAAGAAGCCCTGACCGTCGCTCGCCAACAGGCCGAAGATCATCGTACTGATGATGATAGCGCCAGAAATCAGTCCGTATATAAGTGCAATTTTTAGCGACGATTTTGTGAATATAGCCATGATTACCTCCCTGTTTACAGCCTCTTAGTGCCGTAAAACACGTCCTCAGGATATCACCCTTATGGGTGATTGAGGCAAATTCAGTCAAATGGGTTAGGGAATGAGCTGCAAGGATTTGGCTTTTTCGATCGCGCGCACCCTTCGATCGACGGACAATTTGTCAAACAGACGGGCGACATGTGTTTTGATTGTATTGGGTGAAATGCCGAGCGTTCGCGCTATTTCTTTGTTCGATTGCCCTTGCGCCAAAGCCTCAAGAACTTCCAGTTCGCGATTCGAAATGCCCAATGATTTTATGGCCGGATGGTTGCGTTCAAAGGGTTGGGCGGGGGCTTGGACGGTCAAGCGATGACCAACCCAAATGCCCAATGTGACAAAGATCAGGGCGAGAATGATAATATAAATTTCGACCGATATGTTTTTGAGAAAGAATTTATATTCCAGCCATTGCAGGGCAAACGCCGTTAGCGCCAACCCCGACGCATATAAGAAAATGGTACGATAGGCCTTGCTTGTCATCCGCGGCGATGATCACGGATGACACTGGCAAGGTCAATCCCTTTCAAACACGATTTTTATGTCGCTTTCCATCATAGCATCCGCGGCTTGTGAAAAAGGTACCGAACGGGTGATCACTTTATCGGGCATCAGGGTTCCGCACTGGGCACAGTCGAGCAGATGATCAATTTCCGCCCGCGCGTGGACGCGTCCCAGCGTATAGGTAATTCCTTTCATATACATGGAGCGCAGCGGGATATTGGCGCGGGTACTTGTTCCTGCGGAAACACCGCTACATATTCCGCAAGGCTGTGTTGAGCGTATCGCAAAGGTCAAGGCATCGGGTAATCCGGCGGCTTCGACAACAATTGGAAATTCTTCTTCCGCTCTGAGGTCAGGCCCATATTGTGTGTGGATCGCTTCTGCACCCAAGGCCTTTGCTTTGGCCAACCGACCCGCATCAAAATCGCGATATATGATGCGGCCAGCGCCCAAGGCGCGCGCGGCCTGAATGGCAAATAAGCCAACGCTTTGTGCCAGCCCGCCAAGGATTAATATATCCGCCCCGGGCCGCTGGGCTAGGGGGTCTGCAACGGTGCGGTAGCCATCTGCAGCATTGTCGGAAATGGCTGCCGCTCCGGGCAAAGACACCGTATCGGGAATTTTCACCAACATTGCTTCGGCAAAAGGCACATTGATCAAGTCACTTAAACCGCCGCCCCATAGTCTTTCCCCAGTGGGTGCAAAACCATATGCGGAGAAGGGCGCGACGGTGGTACAGGCATTGGTCCAGCCTCGCCGGCAATTGTCACAGGTTCCGCAATTTATCTGAAACGGAACAATCACGCGATCACCGGGCGCAAAGCGGGTGACGCCATCACCAGTTTCTACGACTTCTCCTGCAATTTCATGGCCAAAGGCAAAAGGCCCCTGGATCGGATAGCTGCCTGTGGCCATGTATAAATCCAGATCGCAGCGCGTGACCGCCAATGGCCGGACGATGGCTTCTCCGGGTGAGCCGATAGCCGGCGCCGCCACTTCCTGCCATTCCAACTGCTGGGGCTTTATGAAGGTCAGTTGTTGCATCGTTGTCATGATCCGCATCCTCGGTTGCAAGGGGTGGTTGTGCAGTCGAACCGCACGGTATCGAGGAATATTGGCTATTTTCAATTGACTCGGCTATTTCAAATTTGAATATTTATTGTGCATAATTGAAAATTAGAATGCGAGAGATGAAATGGCTATTGATTGGGATACGGTGCGGTGCTTTCTCGAAGTGGCCAATAAAGGATCTCTATCTGCAGCGGCACTATCATTGCGAATGTCTAATGCAACCTTGGGACGTAAAATTGATGCCTTGGAAGCGGGTACGGGTTTGCAATTGCTCGAGCGCGGACCGAGCGGCGTTCGTTTAACAGCAGAAGGGAAAGAAATAGAAGAGCGGGCGCAAAAAGGTGGAGATCATCTCTACCAATTGGAGCGCCTGGCATTTTCGCTCAAAGCTGACCGCAGCGCGTTGCCTATTCGTGTGTCCGCAACCGAAACCACTGTTTCCGCCGTGCTTGCTCCCCAATTGCCGCGGCTTTGGAAAAACCATCCCCAGATCATGGTCGATCTGGTGATGTCGACAGAATTGGCCGACTTGAACCGCAGAGAAGCCGACATAGCCATTCGGTTGGCGCGTCCGAAAAACGAGGGTCTTATTGCTCGCCGCTTGCCGGTAATCACCGCTGGCCTATATGCATCTGCTGATTATCTTGGCGGACGTGATCCCCGTCGATTGGATTTGCAGGCGGAAAAACTTGCGGGTCTCGACGAAAAATATGGTCAAATTCCCGAAGTGGTCTGGGCCACACGCCATGATCTACAACAAGCGTTATCGGTGCAGTCGAGCAGTATTTATGCGCTACTGGAAATTGCAAAATCTTCGGCGGCTATCGCCATGCTTCCAGATTTTTTGGCACGGCGACATGACTTAATCCCGATAGCCGCTCCTCCGATTCCGGTGCGCAAACCATGGATTGTGTTTCACCGGGACAATCGGACCAATCCCGAAGTCAAAGCGGTACGAGAATGGATTGTCCAATCCTGTCGGCAGTATTTTACCGACAGCTAATCTTCCGGCAACGCTTCGTCTGATCGCATGATTTTTCCGTACATCCAACCAATGCCGATTAGAGCGATGCCGAGCCCGAGGAAGGATAAAATCCGCAGCAAGCCTTCCAGCTGGGCCGCATCGATGAGGAAAACCTTGAAGGTGACTAACGTCAGCAACAGCAAACCAGCAATGCGCAGCAAGGAATTGCTGGTTTGAATGCCCCGGGCCAGCCACGCAATTGCAAGCACCAATAGACCCGCGCTGTACAAATATGTCTCCGTGGAGCTAAAGGGCGGCGTCGCAATATCCGAGCCATGGACCGCTTGCCGAACGGTAACCATCACCACAAGAATAGCCGCCAGCAAACTGGCTATTTCCAGCGGTCGCACGGCTTTCGGCAATAAGTCTCCCAATGCCCGGGTTCTGGCAAAGAGCCATAGCCATAGCATTGCGATAGCAAAATGGATTGTTCCCAAATTGGCGATTGGCGCTGGACCCAAAGCTTGCTTAACAGCCGTTGGACTCAGCAGGAAAATATCAAAATAAACAAACCGGAACAGCGCCAGCCCAGCACATGCAAAGCCAAGAGAACGCAGTGAAACGTCTAATTTCCCATTCCAGGATTGCCGCAAAAGCAACCAGCCGGACAAAGCCAGTGCTTGCGTAAATATGGCCCGCTCCGCAAATCCATAGGCGACAAAATCCTCGATCGGTCCAAGAGCCAACGGCTGTTTTGCCAAGAGATAGATAAACCCGCCCACGGCGGTGCAACCAGATATCGCAACAATTCTCGACCCTATTTTATTCATTTCTTCTCGGAAGAAAAAGGCAATGGCGACAATGGCTAAGGCCGGCAGCAGTAACTCAACAGCGGACCGACGGACCTCTGGGAAATAAGGGAAGAGATCGGTTTCTCCAATCAGGGATTCGAACAATCCCTCGATCAACCCAGCGGATTTGGCCAGCATGAGCACACTAGCCACGGCAATGGCCGAAACGGATTGGACGATTATGGCCCGGCTAGTTGTGAACCGCGCCCATATCGCCAGAAGCGCCGCAATTGCGGTTGCAACCAGTGCCGCAAAAATGTCCGGCGTCCATGTCCATAAGCTAATCGCGACTAGGATGGCAGAGAGACCGCTGGCAAAGGCGAGAGGAAGAATTTTATCAAATACGCGGGTGCGCCAAGCCATTATGGCTGTTGTAATGGCGGTGGCCAGACATATTACGGCCCAATGATTTTCGGTCCAATCTAAGTCACCAAAGACGAACGTCACCAACAAGAGGCTTACCGGCGCAAGCACGCCGATGAGCGACCATATCCAACCGTCTTTGCTGCGCGCGGCAAAGATATGCCCGGCCGCGGTAAAAATCAGGGTCAATGCGAGAGTGGCAAAAAGCTGCAGCCGATCCGCGCCATGATCGCTATAGGCGCTGGCAATCAACCCGACCGACAATAGCAATGTTCCCGCAACAGCGGGTGTAAGATTGGCATTGCGCCATGCCAAGGTGATGGCAAAGACGGCCAACGTACCGAAGAAGAACCAACTTAACATCGAAAATTCGATGAGCGGCGCTAAGGTTATGAGTTGCAGCAATCCAACCGCCAGCGGAATGACTTGCAATATCGACTGAGGGATACCGAAGCTGGTTCCGGTTCTCGAGAGCGTCAGCACGCCGCCAATGGCAAGCAACACGATAAAGGCCCCAACAAACGGTATGTCCTCACCAATATCCAGGAATAATAGAGCTGTTGTCCATAAAACACTGCCGCCAGTGGCCAAAAGTGCAAGCCACGCCCAGCCGCGATGAATGGCTAGTCCAAATAATCCGGCCGTAAATATTCCGAGATAAATAAGCAACGGCGCCACCGATTCCGGCCCGAGGCCTGCAACATAGGGAGCAGCGAAACCACCCAATAAGCCCATTATCGCGGTCGGAGGACCATGACGTTGGGACAATAAAAAGGCTAAAAGCGTTACGCCAACCAGACCAGCGAGTGCCGGATAAAGGCCGAGTAGCCCGTAAAGCTCGCTCGCCATGTAAAGCGTGGCATATAGCACCGCGATGCCAGCGCCGGCGATACTATGACCGATGCGCAGATCATCGGTAAATATCTTACCAAATTTTGGAATTTTAAAGCCAAATTCACTCAATCCGATGAGCAAAAGGCCAAAAAATGCGGCGGTGATGCAGCGGGCAACTGGCCCAAAAAGGCCTGCTTCAATCGAAAAGCGTACAAGGAAGAATCCGGCAAATATGAGCGCAATGCCGCCAATCCAAATCGGCAATTTGCCACCGATAAGATCTTCAAAGCGTTTGGCGATACTCGGTTTAGGTGCTCGGGGTTGTTCGGTTTTGGCAACGCTTTCCTTTGGTTTTGTTTTTGGCTCATAGACCCGCCGCGATGGTTCGGCCGCTGGTTCCGCAATGCGTTTGGGTTTCGCGGCAGATTTGGCCGCTTGTTTAACTGGCGAAGCCGCTGCGGGATCAGGCATAGCGGGGCTTACCGGATCCGCAGGTGATGCCGTTTGTACCGGTGCCAGTCCAGCGCTGTTCTGATTTTCGAGATTTTCTATCCGCAAACGTAAAGCTTTGATGGTACTGCGGGCATCAAGAACCAGCACAAACAGGATAACTGCTCCCATGAAGACCAGTATTTCCATTCACTTATCCCCGTTTAGCAGATATTTTTGCCAGAATAGCAGAGATGCCCAGAACTGATAGTCCGCATTGGCTTTTTTGCGAAAGCCATGGCCTTCGTTTTTAGCGAGCAAATGCCAAGCTGGCCGTTTATTCGCGCGGACAGCTGCGACAATCTGATCGGCTTCACTGGCTGGCACGCGGGGATCATTCAGCCCGGTGACGACCATCAAAGGGGTGTTGATTGAATCGGCCCGCCGCAACGGGCTAATTTCCTCTAGCTTCGCTCTTTGTTTGGGAACCCGTTCATCGCCATATTCGAAGCGGCGCAAATTGCGCCGATAGGGCTGGGTGTTTTCCAGGAAGGTGACAAAATTAGATATACCGACTGATTCCAGACCCGCTCTCAATTGACGACCATAGCGCAGCATGGATGCCAGCGTCATATAGCCACCATAGCTTCCCCCGGTGACGGCAATGCGGCTCTTGTCGATCCGAAAGTCCCGGCGCAAGTGGAACAAAAACGCGCCAATATCTTTGACACTATCTTCCCGGCGAAAGGGTCCGTTATCGAGCGCCAGGAACCGTTTCCCAAATCCGGTTGACCCGCGGACATTGGGATAAAAAATGGCGATGCCCAGTTCGTTGATCAGATAATTGTTGCGGCCCAGGAAGCGCGGTTTGGCCTGGCCTTCCGGGCCACCATGGATATTGATGATCAATGGCCGCTTGCCGGGATGTTTTTGCGGATCGGGCCGATAGAGAAAGCCGGACATTTTTTCGGCATCAAAGCTATGAATTTCGACAAGTTCCGGCATGACATTGTCACTGGCATCCAGCCCGCCTGTTTCGCTTTGGGTCCAGCGCGTAATCTTCAAATTTTCCGGGGTTATACTGTAACTGTCGCTTCCCGCTTGGTTGGTATTTAGCGTGAATCCTAACGCGCCCCAAGGCGAGAATTTTAAACCGCTAATCACACCCGGCGCCAATGCGCTGACGGTGCGGATTTTTTTGCTTTTCATATCGTAAATTTTTAATACAGACTGTCCGGCTTGATTGACATGATAGGCAATCCAGCGGCCGTCTTTGCTGATATCGAAATCCGATATGTCCCAATATCTTTCACTGATAATTGGATTAAATTCGGACGTTTGTTGATCAACAGTACCGAGCCGCTGGACATCACTGCCATCATCTGAGGCAGCCCAAAGCGCGCCGTCCGGGGCGAACTGCAGGCCATTATAGGTAACCGGGTTGTTGCTGTTCGTCAGCTTGCGGGCTGTCCCATTGGCTATATCGATCAGATAAAGCTGATTGTCGGTCACCGAAACATAGTTGAAAACCAGCAGATATTTGTCATCCGGTGAAAAATCTATCGGGAACCAGCCACCACCATTGGAAGCAATGAGCATGACTTCGCTATCCGGCTTAGCGGGATTGATCAGATAAATATCATTATATAGCCCGGTGCGTTTGTTCGATCCAAAAGCCAACATATTCATATTATTGGCCCACGGCCCCAGGCTGTGACGACTTTTCCCATCGGTCAGCATTTTGGGGACGCCGTCTTGCATCGCAAAAATCTGATTGACCTCATTGCCGCCAATATCTTTTTGAAACACCAAAATAGATCCGTCTGGCGCATAGCTGGCACCGCGTGCGGGCTCTTCGCCAAAGGTAATTTGCTCGCGCGTTCGGCCTGGGGATGCAACGCGGTGAAGCTGACTGGTATCAGCAAAACGGGTGCGTACCAGCATTGCCTTGGTCTTGGGATCCCAATCAACAAATCCGGCGGTGCGAAATTCCATATAAGGCCGAGTCTGTTCAACAATCGATACAGGAATATCCGGTATTTGATCGGCGACCAAAGCCGCAGGCTTGGTGATAAATTCTTCTCTATTTTGGGCGATGGCAGGCGCAAGAAGAGCCGCGAATTGCAAGGACGCTGCGACACATGCGACCGAAAATGTGATGCGCATCCGGCACCTTTCCCCGTTGAGTTTCTTTATGCTTATGGACGAACGGCATAAAAAGCAATTAGGGGAGGTTTATGGCATTTTATGATAAACCTTTCATATTGCTCGATGATGCAAGAGCGGATGGCGATGCCGTGCCGGCTCGTCTCTATCGCAATCCGGTAGAAATTATCGTCGCCGAAGATTCTAAATCGCTCGACATTGCCATGGAAAAAATTGCGCAGGCCGAGCAACGCGGCCTGCATGTTGCCGGCTATATGAGTTATGAAGCCGGCCTGACTTGGGAAAGTCGATTGCAGCCGCATTTGCCAGAGCGGCTTGCTTGCCCGCTCGCATGGTTCGGATTGTTTGAAGACTATAATGTGCTGGCGCCCGAGGCAGTGGTTGAGCATCTGCCTGATCGCACCGGAAGCTGGTTGGGTGCTTTGCAACCTGGCGTGACGCGAGAGGAATATGATCGCGCATTTGCCGAGGTGCAAAACTATATTTTGGCCGGGGATATCTATCAGGCCAATTTGACCTTTCGGGCTTATGCGCGCTTTGCCGGTCACCCTTTGGCGCTTTACGCCGCAATGCGAGATCGCGCCAAGGCCGGCTATGGCGGCGTCGTGTTTGACGGCAAAAACTGGATGCTTTCATTTTCTCCGGAATTGTTTTTTGCACTAAAAGACGGCCGGGTCACTGCAAAGCCAATGAAAGGCACAGCCGCTCGCGATCGCGATGAAAAGCGTGATGCTATCGTCCGAAGAAATCTCCAGACGGATTCCAAGCAACGGGCTGAAAATCTGATGATTGTCGATCTCTTGCGCAATGATCTCTCGCGCATCGCGCGGCCAGGTACTGTCGATGTCCCGGAATTGTTTCACATTGAAAGCTATCCGACAATCCATCAAATGACTTCGACAGTTACCGGCGCCCTGGCTGATGGCAAAAAGGCAGCTGATGTCATTCGGTCCATCTATCCCTGCGGCTCAATTACCGGTGCACCAAAAATTCGGGCGATGGAGGTAATTGAAGAGTTAGAAAGCGGCCAGCGCGGTATTTATTGTGGCTCGATTGGCCGGATCGATGCCAATGGAGATGCTGCGTTCAATGTCGCCATTCGGACATTCTTTCTCAGCGCTGATCAAGAAACGCTTTCCATCGGCCTTGGCTCTGGCATAGTGGCAGACTCAGTCGGGGGCGATGAATGGCGAGAATGTCTCGCTAAAGGGAGATTTGCGGTTGTGCGCAATGGGGTGAAAAAGGATTCTGATGACCATGGGGCGATCGACCTGATTGAAACCATGTCTTTTGACCCTGAACATGGAATTGTCCGATTGGAACTTCACTTGGAACGGATGAAAGCCAGTGCCGCGGCTTTGGAATTTGAATTTGATCGGCACGCCGCCCGCAATACTATTCAGGCCATTACATTTCATCAGGATAAGCCGGCCAAGGTTCGATTGATGTTATCGCGTTCCGGTGCCATCGCAATCGAATTGCAACCCTTGCCACAGCCGCTCGATGAGCCGGTGCCAGTTCAACTCGTGCCAATGACGGCGAATGCGCAGGATTACCGCTTGCACCACAAGACAAGTGATCGCAGCATCTATGCCGCGCCGGACATTGACAATGCTTCACATCCGATTTTTTATGATGCCGGCGGCTATCTGACCGAAGGCGCGATCTGGAATATATTTGTTGAACGGAATGGCAAGCTGTTGACGCCCCCGCTGTCACGAGGCCTGCTACCTGGAGTTTTGCGCCGCGAATTACTGGAAAGCGGTAAGGCGATGGAGGCGGATTTGCAGGCCGAAGATTTAAATGGCGGTTTCTATGTTGGAAACAGTTCGCGCGGCCTGTTGAGAGCGAAATTGGATTCATAATAGTTTATGCTGGAAGGTAGTGCCTCATGACTGATCACTTAGAAACCATGGCCGTTCATGCGGGCACCGAACCGGATCCTGCGACCAATGCGCGGATCACACCAATTTACCAGACGGCGTCCTATGTGTTCGATGATGTCGATCATGCGGCTGATCTTTTCAATCTTGATGCGGTGGGTAATATTTATACGCGGATCATGAATCCGACCAATGGTGCGCTGGAAGGTAAGATCGCGGCAATGGAAGGTGGCGAGGCGGCGCTTGCAGTGGCCTCAGGTCATGCCGCCCAATTGTTGATCTTTCATGTGCTTATGGATCCCGGTGCCCATATTGTTGCGGCCAAGAAACTTTATGGCGGCTCGCTCAACCAACTGGCGCATAGCGTCAAGAAATTCGGTTGGAATGTGACTTTTGTCGATGCCGATATTCTCGATGAGGTCAAAGCCGCTATTACCGACGAGACGCGCTGTGTATTTATCGAGAGCCTCGCCAATCCTGGCGGTGTGGTGCAGGATATCGCCGGCATTGCCGACATCGCCCATGCCGAGGGCATCCCTTTGATTGTGGACAATACAATGGCTTCGCCGGCGCTGTGCCGTCCGATCGAACATGGCGCTGATATTGTGGTGGAAAGCGGTACGAAATTTCTCGGCGGCCATGGGAACAGTATTGCGGGTCTGATCGTCGACAGCGGCAAGTTTGACTGGACAAAAAGCGAAAAATTCGCGTTTCTGAATCAACCCAATGCTTCCTATCATGGCAAGGTTTTTACCGAAGCCTTTGGTCCGGTTGCGTTCATCTTGGCAGCGCGGGCGCTATCCTTGCGCGACCTTGGGCCGGCACTTGCGCCGTTTAACGCGTTCCAGGTCCTGACCGGGATGGAAACGCTCACGCTGCGGATGGAGCGGCATTGCGATAATGCGCTGGCCTTGGCGCAATGGCTGCAAGGCCGTGGCGAGGTAAGCTGGGTATCCTATGCGGGCTTGCCTGACAGTGAATATCACGCATTGGCGCAGAAATATCTCGGTGGCAGAGGCGGTGCGGTTTTCACCTTTGGATTGAAAGACGGATATGAAGCGGGAACCAAAATGGTGTCAGCGGTGAAGATGTTCAGCCATCTTGCGAATATTGGCGACACTCGTTCGCTGATCATCCACCCAGCCTCCACCACCCATAGTCAACTTTCTGGCGAGGAATTGGTTGCAGCCGGCGCCGGCCCTGATGTCGTGCGCGTGTCGGTCGGCATTGAGCATATTGATGATATCATAGAAGATATGCGTCAGGCCTTGGATTCTCTGTAAAAAGCGTTCTGGGGGAAATCACCCGGTTGCACTGCTCGGTTAACACTATTATGCGCTGGCTGTAATTTCCTTGAAACAGGATTCTCAGATGCCCCAACTTTCTAAAGCATTAGGTCGTATTCAACCCTCCGCTACCATGGCCATGTCCGGACGCGTAACCGAGTTAAAGGCACAAGGTATCGATATTATCGGTCTGTCGGCCGGTGAACCCGATTTTGATACGCCTGATTTTGTCAAGGAAGCCGCGATTGCGGCCATTCGGGACGGCGATACAAATTATACAACGGTTGATGGCACAACGGCTTTGAAAGAAGCGGTTGCGGCTAAGTTTCTGCGCGATAATCAGCTCAGCTATACGCCTGCGCAAATTTCGGTAAATGGCGGCGGCAAACATACCTTGTTCAACGCTCTGGTCGCCACATTGGATCCGGGTGACGAAGTGATTATTCCCGCACCTTATTGGGTCAGCTATCCTGATATGGTCAATTTTGCTGGCGGAACGCCAGTCATTATCGAAGCCGGCGCGGATCAAAATTACAAAATCACACCGGAACAGTTAGAAGCGGCGATCACGCCAAAAACCAAATGGCTGATCCTGAACTCTCCATCTAATCCAACCGGCGCAGCCTATAGCGGTGATGCCCTGAAATCATTGGGCGCGATATTGAGCAAATATCCCCAGGTGATGGTGATGACCGATGATATGTATGAACATATTTGGTATGCGGATTTTCCGTTCACAACAATCGCCCAAATATGTCCGGATCTCTATGATCGCACCTTAACCGTTAGCGGTTGTTCCAAAGCTTATGCGATGACCGGTTGGCGGATTGGTTTTGCAGGTGGCCCGGAATGGCTGATCGGAGCGATGCGCAAATTGCAATCGCAATCAACATCCAATCCCAGTTCGATTTCGCAAGCAGCAGCAGTGGCCGCGCTCAATGGTCCACAAGAGTTTCTGGCGGAACGTAACGCCGCTTTCCAAAAACGTCGAGATTTGGTGGTATCGATGATGAACGATACGCCGGGCCTGCATTGTCCAACTCCGGAAGGCGCCTTTTATGTCTATCCTGATGCCAGTGAACTCATGGGCAAAAAGACGCCTAAAGGCAAAATTATCGAGAATGACCAGGATCTGATCGGATATTTTCTGGATGAAGCCCAAGTCGCAGCCGTGCATGGGGCAGCCTTTGGACTCTCCCCGGCCTTTCGGATAAGCTATGCCACTTCGGAAGATATTTTGCGCGAAGCCTGTACCCGAATACAGCGCGCTTGTGCCGCACTGACTTAGTTTTATCGCGCAATTTGGCCGTTGGTTTCGGACTCGATCTTGTCGAGCAACCGCCAAGGCGATAGGCAAGCACAACGCCTTGTGGCGGAAACTCTAAAGTTTCTCTTCACAGGCTGAAACTGAATGTCGTCCTGTGATACTGTTCACAACGCGGTCAGCATTTCTATATTATCTGTGTAACCAAATCGGGGGTCGCTTCGAATATTGAGGTAACCACAAGGATAATGACATGCCGAGTTTTTTGAAATCAGACCTGACTTATAGCCTGAGCGGCGGTTTCCTTTTGGGTGCGCTCGCTTTGTTTTTCATGCAGCCGAGCGAAGATCAGCAAGAGTTTAGCCAGAATTTGTCATCGACCGTGACAGAAGTAAAGCAAGTGCTAAGCTGAAATTTCGGGTCGAGACGAGGCGTTTGATATGAGTAGATTCCTTCCTAAACTAGCAATAGCAGGCATGAGTTTTGCCGCGGCAAGTGCGATATGGTCTGGCGTCGGTGCGCCCTCGCCATTGAAACAGCAAAGCCCCAGCTTGTTCACCAGCGAGGCGCATGCCGCCGAAAAAGCGACGATTATTCCAGCCCCTCGCGTCAATAGCGCTGAAAAAGGAAAACGGGCCGTTACCATTTTTGCCGGCGGATGTTTCTGGGGAGTGGAAGGTGTATTTGAACATACCAAAGGTGTGATCAGCGCCGTTTCAGGCTACCATGGCGGAAGCAAGCGCAGCGCGTCTTATAAGCTCGTCAGCGCGGGGTTAACCAATCACGCAGAAGTTGTGCGCGTTGTATATGACCCCAGTGTGGTTAGCTATGGCAAGCTGATGCAAGTCTTTTTCTCGGTAGTCGCCGACCCCACCACGCTGAATGCGCAAGGTCCGGATCGCGGCAAACATTATCGTAGTGCCTTAATTCCAACCAATAATGTGCAAGCCAAAGCGGCCCGTGCCTATATTGCTCAGTTAAACCGGGGCAAATATTGGAAGCGGCCGATTGTGACGAAAATTGAGCCTTACCAGGCCTTTCATCCAGCGGAACGATATCATCAGGATTTCATGCAGAAAAATCCGCGCCAAGGATATATTGTGCGATGGGACAAGCCAAAAGTCGCCAATTTGAAGCGTCATTTTCCTAAGCAATATCGTTCGAAACCAGTTAGTTAATCTCTGACTGGAAAAGTCGCGCAAAAAGTTGGGCCATGCTTAACCCGCTGTTAGTCCGATGCTGCCATAAACGGCAGCGAAGGGCATGAGCGCAAATGGTAAGTCAAGAATTCGAAATTATTGTTGCATTGGCTGCGATTGCGGTTGGTGTCGCATTTCTCTGGGTTGCGCGCACGCATCCTCAATAGCAATGTTTCTGAACCGCTAGGCGCGTTAAACTGGGTCGCTATGCAACCCAATATTATGGCTTATTTGGGACACAATACCATCAACATTTGACGGCCTTCCAACTTCGGATAGGCTTCCACCTTGGCAGTTTCTTTGGTGTCTTCCTGGACCCGTTGGAGAAGCTGCATACCAAGCTGCTGGTGTGACATTTCGCGACCGCGGAAGCGCAAGGTCACTTTGACCTTGTCCCCATTGTCGATAAATTTATTCACGTTGCGCATCTTCACTTGATAGTCATGATCGTCAATATTCGGACGCATCTTGATTTCTTTGACGTCCTGCACCTTTTGGGTTTTCCGAGCGGCATTAGCCTTTTTCTGGGCTTCATATTTAAACTTACCAACATCGAGAAATTTTGCGACGGGCGGTGAAGCGTTCGGAGAGACTTCAACAAGATCGAGACCGACATCTTTGGCACGCTCTATGGCTTCGCCGGTATTCATGACACCAAGGTTCTCTCCCCGGTCGTCAATCACCCGAACCGTGTCGGAGATGATCAAATTGTTGAAACGCGGACCGCCTTTGACGGGCGGTGTGGGACGGCGTGGTGGTGCAGCTATGTTAAATACTCCTAATCGTTGTAGTGAAGCGGGCAATAGCGAGAAATTGCTGAAGCCGCAAATTGTTATCTATAGTTAGTGTCTGCAAAGCCTCGGATCAATGGCCGGTTGATTATTCTGGGTCGGCGGGCGTGACTTGCGGAATATCGGCCACTTTGGGTGTATTCTCCAGGGACTTTGGCAATAGCGATTGGTTTGCCGGCAGCGCTTCGCGCTTTTCCATCCAGGCTTGCATCTGATCGATTTCTTTGCGCTGGCTTTCGATTATTTGCTCCGCAAGCGCTCGCGTTTCGGGATCGCTCCCATATTCGAGGACAATTTCAGCCATTTCGACTGCGCCTTGATGATGCGGAATCATACCTTGCATGAAGGCGATATCCGGATCGGGGTCGATGGTTTTGCCCATATCTGCATGCATTTTGGCATTGGCGCGAATATAGGCTTGAACCGCAGCATTGCCTTTGCCGGATTCCGGTTTGTCTGCCATTTTATGATCCATTGTCATGGCAGCAGTTTCCACGCTGCCTCCATCTTCGTCAACCGGTTTGCAGGAGGTCAGCACCAGCGCGCCAGTTACCATGAGGGCAAAATTTCTTCTCATCATTCTATCTCTCCCTTCAAGTCCGGCGCCAATGCTTCTTCCGTTAGCATGGCAATGGCGTCCTCGATGCTTAATATCATCTGTTCTTTCTGCCCCAATTTGCGCAGAGCAACCTTGCCTTCTTCGGCCTCACGCATCCCGACGACCAAGATATTGGGTATCTTGCCAACACTATGTTCACGCACTTTATAGTTGATTTTCTCGTTACGTAAATCGGCCTCGACGCGTAGACCAGCGGCCCGCAGCTTCTCGGTAATTTGCTGCGCATAGTCATTGGCGTCGGTTACGATTGTGGCGACCACAGCTTGCGTCGGAGCCAGCCAAAGTGGCATTTTACCGGCAAAATGTTCAATCAAGATGCCTATGAAGCGTTCATAGGATCCGAAAATGGCTCGGTGCAGCATCACTGGGCGATGGCGCGCGCCATCTTCTGCGATATAGCTGGCATCAAGACGTTCCGGCAGCACACGGTCGGATTGAATCGTGCCCACCTGCCAGGTCCGGCCGATGGCGTCGGTCAGATGCCATTCGAGCTTAGGCGCATAAAAAGCGCCCTCTCCGGGCAGTTCTTCCCAGCCATATTCTTCGGTGGCCATGCCCGCATCAATAACCGCTTGGCGCAATTCCCCTTCGGCTTTGTCCCAGTCTGCATCAGAACCAAATCTCTGCTCAGGCCGCAGCGCCAATTTGATCGAATAGCCGCCAAAACCCATATCTTTGTAAATCCGGTCGGCGAGGGCACAAAAGGCGCGAACCTCTTCAACAATCTGATCTTCCCGGCAAAATATATGGGCATCGTCCTGGGTAAACTGCCGCACGCGCATTAAGCCATGCAGCGCACCATGGGGTTCGTTCCGGTGACAACAGCCATGTTCAAATAGGCGCAAAGGCAAATCGCGATAACTTTTAATGCCTTGCCGGAAAACCAAAACATGGGCTGGGCAATTCATAGGCTTAATGGCCATCATATCTGCATTAGATGAGATGACGGGCGCATCATCTTGTGTATTGGGTACTTCGTCGGGGACGACGAACATATTTTCGCGATATTTACCCCAGTGACCGGATTGTTCCCATTGTTTGGCGTCCATGATTTGCGGTGTTTTTATTTCATCATAGCCCGCTTCATCTATCGCTCGGCGCATATAGGCTTCTAGCTCCCGCCAAATCACAAAGCCTTTCGCGTGCCAAAATATACTGCCCATGGCTTCGGACTGAATGTGGAAAAGATCCATTTCCTGACCCAGTTTGCGATGATCACGCTTGGCCGCTTCTTCCAGCCGCACCAGATGGGCTTTCAGTTGTTTCTTGTTGAGCCAGCCGGTGCCGTAAATGCGTGACAATTGCGGATTGCGCTGATCACCGCGCCAATAAGCGCCGGAAACCCGGGTCAATTGAAAGGCTTGCGGATCAAGCTTGCCGGTCGACGGCAGATGGGGACCGCGGCACATGTCCATCCAGTCATCACCGGACCAATAGACGCTAAGCTCTTCGCCTTCGGGCAATTCTGCTGCCCATTCCGCTTTGAACTTTTCGCCATCTTTTTCCCATTGGGCAATCAGATCATTGCGATCCCAGACTTCCCGGCGCAACGGTTTGTCCGCTTTGATGATCCGCCGCATTTCTTCCTCGATTTTGGGAAGGTCATCATCCGTAAACGGGTCTCCTGCAGGAGCGAAATCATAATAAAATCCATCGTCGGTGGAAGGGCCGAAGGTGATTTGCGTGCCAGGAAACAGATTTTGAACCGCTTCAGCGAGCACATGAGCAAAATCATGGCGCGCCAATTCTAGCGCTTCTTCTTCGTCACGGGCCGTGATGAGCGCCAACTCGGTGTCCACTTCCAATGGACGCATTATGTCGCGCACTTCGCCGTCAATGCGGGCCGCCAGCGCCGCTTTGGCAAGACCGGGTCCAATATCTGCCGCGATCTGTGCGGGAGTTGTGCCCGATTCCACTTCACGCGCGCTGCCGTCGGGAAGGGTGATTTTGATCATGTCGGTCATCGGGTTTCAATCTTTAAAGTTCACACAGTTCTCACCAAGAACGCCAGAAAACGGCGACCCATGGATTTTTATTGCCTTAGTCCATGGTAGCATCAAGTCAACCGCCGCGAGCACAGAAGGCTTTCCCAGGGGCGGAAAGTTCTATGGACTTAAAGTAAAGGAAGCTTGACATTTGTTTTTATCCTCGTCATAAAGTCAAGGTAACATGACATTTTGTCAACTTAACTTGAAGGAGATTCTTGATGAGAATGAAAAAAATTGGCCGCTGCTCGATCGCGCAAAATGCTGATGTCGCTATGTGGGCCAGCCTTGCGATATTGTTCATGGCGATGTTCCGGTGAGTGAACAATCCCCCAGAAGTTTTCGGCAACGCATCTACCATATGTTGAAGCCGGATTGGGTCTTTGCTTTTCTCTTGCCCGTCAGTGTTATCATGCTGATCGCCGAGAATCTGAACCCTGAGCCAGTTATAGCGGTGGATCCGTTGATCAAAATCTTAGCCATTTCCGGACTGACATCAGTGATCGCTTTCATTGCCACTTTCGCGGCTGCCATGGATCGACGGAAGGTGGAGGACTATTTCTTCCAGCTGATGATCAACGGCGCAATCGTCGGAATAGTTTCCACATTATTTGTCAATCTGACTTGGGACCTATTTTATGGACCGTTGATGGGTGACGATATTATCGCGGTTATGCTGGCAAGTTGGAGTCTGGGCTATTTCTTTTATCGGATAAGGGGGCTGAACACATGAGCAACGCCAGCAAGCAACCTGAGCATGGTCAACCGGGATTGATACCAAAATCAAAAATTCCGCCGTCGATGAAGCGTTATTTCTGGCGCATGGGCATATTCATGACCGCTTATATGGCTATACTGATTTGGGGTTTGTCTCTCAAAAATTCTGCCAGCCCTCCGGAAGGAGCTGTCATCTATGGTCTCGCGATCCTGACCGCCTTGCCGATGTGCGCGGTTTTCTGGACTGTGTTCCGTCTGCTGGTTGAAATGGAAGATGAATATCAGCGTTTTTTGGTCGCCAAACAGATTATGTTAGCCACTGCGATCACTTTATGTGCGGCAACCATTTGGCAGTTTCTAAATGTCTATGGATTGATTATCGAAGGACCTCAATGGTTCGGTGCTATCTGGCTGGCTTCATTTGGAATTGCCGGCGGCATTGTGAGGTGGCGAGCGTGAAGAACAGGTTGAAAGTTTTGCGTGCGGAACGCGATTGGTCGCAGGCCGATCTGGCCGACCAGTTGAATGTTTCGCGGCAAAGCGTCAATGCCGTGGAAACGGGAAAATATGATCCATCCTTGCCGCTCGCGTTCAAAATTGCAGCGCTATTTGGCATGGCGATAGAAGATATTTTCAGCGTCGACTAATTATTATGTGGCTGGGCTGGTAATCAAATATAAACCACGATCGGTTATATTTTGCCGGTTATGAGCAATAACCAATCTATCTGGCACCGCGATGCCAAAGGCGCGCGCAAGCGCACAGTGCGAATTGAGACAATCGGCAAAACTTTTTTGTTTTTCGAAAATCAATGGCGCAGCGAAGCCTATTATTTTGGTGATCTGGTTTATCGCGGAATGTCTGCTGGTTCTCATATTTTCGGGCTGGAAGATGGTATCAAGGAACGACCCCATTGGGAATTGGGTTTCCATGGTGACCCCCCGACAGAGTTGATGGCGGCCTTGCCAAAAATGAAACAACCTATGCTCAGCGGTATTGGCATGTTGATAATTGCCTTTCTTTGCCTGGGCATCGTCTATTTTGGTTCACCGCACGTTTGAGTTGATTGGCTTGTCCTCTCTGCGTAGGCAGGACAAAATTCTCAACGGAAGACGGTCATGGAAGAAGATATTCATTATCTGCAGCGCCCCGGTGGAGCCGATTTGGCATATTGCTATCGGCCAGCAAAAGCAGGCGTGAAGGGCACCACTTTGGTTTTTTTGCCGGGTTACATGTCCGATATGGAGGGCGGCAAAGCCATAGCGCTCGATGCGTGGGCGGAGGCACAAGGCCGGGCTATGCTGCGTCTGGACTATGCCGGCTGCGGCGCTAGTGGTGGCGAATTTGAAGAGCAAACTTTGATCGACTGGCGCGATGATGTCCTGTTCCTCATTGAGAAAGTGACGACAGGATCAATTTCCTTGATTGGCTCCTCCATGGGAGGATGGCTGATGCTGTTAGTAGCCCTCGCGAGACCGATGCGCGTGAAAGCGATAGTTGGCGTTGCCGCAGCACCGGATTTTACCGATTGGGGTTTTTCGCAAGAACAGAAAATGACAATATTGCGGGAAGGCAAGCTGGAGGAGCATAGCGATTATAGTGATGATCCTTATGTCACCACCAATAAATTTTGGCAGTCCGGGGAAGCCAATCGGTTGCTCCACAAAGAGATTGCCTTCGACGGGGCGATGCGTTTGCTCCACGGTCAGAATGACGCGGATGTTCCCTGGGCCTATGCATTGGAAATTGCCAAAAAAACACGTTCATCCGATGTGCAGGTCCATTTGATAAAAGACGGCGATCACCGGTTGTCGCGCGATCAAGATATTGCCTTGCTGATCGATGTGATCTCACGGCTCAGATAAATTAATGCCATGTGCAGGCCGCAGTTTTTGCATCCTGTTCAACGGTTCAATCAACAGACCCTGCAATGGTTACGGGGCGGAGTTTAGTAATGCTCTCACCTATGATTTTTGTCCTCCTGCAATCCGCAACGCCTTTTGGTTCTCCGGTTCCGGACATTATCAATCCCTCTGCGCCGATGACAATGTCAGAAGTGCGGTTTAATGAATGTGTCGATTTGGCGGTGGATGATCCGGCAAGCGGCGTGGTCGAAGCGAATAAATGGCGGATCGAAGGCGGTGGCTTCTTGGCGCGTCACTGTCTCGGCTTTGCTTATGCCGAACAATTTAATTGGGGCGCCGCAACCAAAAGTTTTGCTCAGGCGGCCTCCGAAGCCGAAGTGGCAAAATATCCTCGTGTCGCCAATTTTTGGGCGCAAGCTGGCAATGCAGCTTTGGCCGGCAACCAACCGGACAAGGCGTTGGAATATCTCAACGCTGCATTGGTGCAAGGCAGCTTGATTGGATTGGAAAAAGGGGAGGTTCATCTCGATCGCGCCCGCGCGCATGTCGCTCTTAATGATTATGCAGCCGCCACAAAGGAATTTGCTATGGTCCATAAATTGGCACCGCAAGATCCATTGGGTTGGCTCTTATCTGCCACATTGGCGCGGCGCATGGGCGATTTGCCATTAGCCTTAGCAGATATTCAAGTGGCCGCTAGATTGGCGCAGCGCGATCCTGCCGTGGCTCTGGAAACCGGGAATATTGCTTATGAAGGCGGGGATACCGAGCAAGCCAAAATAAATTGGGAAAAAGCGATTAGTCTCGATCCGGAAAGCCGGTCCGCGACAGTGGCTAAAAAATATCTCGGACAATTGGTAACCAGCGTGACCGAGTAAGATTTGCCTTACAGGGCTTCCCAATTTGTTGGTTGGCCGATACAAACAGTGGCACATAATCAAGAAAGCCATTTTGCAATGACCAATAAATTTATTTTACCCTTGCTGTCTGCCCCGCTGATGCTCGCTGCTTGCAGCGATAGTGGAGATGGCAGCCCGATTGCTGGACAATATAAGCAAACGGTCAAAATCACCACACTCGATTTTCCTGGCATGACCGAAGACGTTAAAAAACGCACGATCGCGCAAATGGAGCGTGCTGCCGGCGGTGGTACGGGCGGTTTATTTTGTATGCAGGGCAATGATAATGGCGCGCAATGGAAAGAAGCGGCCAAACAAATGTCAGGGGCTTTGGGCGGTCAATGTGAAACGTCAAAAGACGACGGGTCGGCCACCACAATTGATTTGGAAATGACCTGCACCGGAACTGGCAAAGGCGATATTGGCATCGAGATGACCGGACAGGCCAATAGCCAAGGATATGAAAGCGAGATGTCCTTTGATATTAAAGAGCCAAATTCCGGTGAGACTGCCAAGCTGGCCATGAAAATTGGTGCGGATCGGCAAGGGGATTGTCCGGGCTAAAACCCGTAACGCAATCGCTATTTGACCGGCTTCAACCAGCCGCGATAATGCACCATCAACCCGAATAGCGGTAATGTTATAGGGACGTCAAAATTGAAAATCCCTGCTTCTTCCCATTCGCTTGCCGTCGATTGGGGGGCAAGGAATAGGGGCAAGGGAATGCGCCAGAATGTCCAGCCTTTGAGCTGCATCTTCAAACCATCCGAGGTCACCGGCAAAGTAAAGTAAAAGCGAAAAGGACCAAATCTTTCCGTTAGAAATTGCCCTGATCGTTCTAAGCGACTAGAAAATTTTCTCCCCGAAAAAGACCGTGTCCAATTTTCACCGCGATCATCGACCTGAATATGGACATGCAAGTCATGGGTGCCCTTAGGCGGAAAACCGAAAAGTCTGGCGGCAATTTTTGCGACAATATTGGAGCCGGTTTCCACTCTGGCTTCCCCTTCAAACCCGGCATCTCTGACACTGTTGTGCAAATTTTGTAAGCGGCGCGGTAAGTGATCATAATCGGGACCAATAACCCGGCGATAGAGTGATGGATCGCGGAGGATCGTGCGCGTTTCATGGTCTATGGCGCAGCGATCGAATAGCGGCTGAAATTCTTCCAAGTTTAGCAAATTGCCCGCGTCATAGGCGCCGGCGCTCATCTGATTGTTCAAGATTTTCTCAGACAATAACACAGCCGCAAAAGTTGGAATGAAAGGGCCGTCGCCATTGCGTGCGATCAAGGTCCAAATTTTCTGGCAGGCTTTGTCATTTTCTTGTCCATAAATTTCTACCTTCATGGCTGAAATGTCAGAGCCCCATGCGCGGGTTAAATTTTGAATTTTGAGCAATAGTACAGATAAGGGCGTTAAGGATTTGATCCACTTCCAACGAATGAGCCAGCTCGCGATCCACAGGCTCCGATTTTGAAAGTCTAACTCTGTCCCCGCCCGAAAGGTTACCGCAGGTGGAGGATGAAATGCTTTCACTAGCAGCGTAAGATCGGGTACATCCGCAAGGCCCACCGACCGTTTCCCAGCGCTCCAACCGTTAGACAAATCAAACTTGATTTTGCAAAAATCTTGCCAGCCGTAAAAAATTTGCCACCTACCCCCACGCATTAATTGGATCGGTTGACCCACATAGTTGAGGATTGCTTCCGTTACCGACCGTCCTGCTGTCGCTCTATTCGAGGCGCTAATAGCCATGTCTATGGTTTCGGGTTTGAGGTCGGGTGAAACCAAATGACGAACCACCGCTCCAGACAGAGCGGGAACACTGGAAGCACCGCTGATGATAGGGATACCCGCAGATATAGCTGCTTCACTATGGCGATTGATTGAACACACAAATGCGCGGCTGTCTGCTAGGTCGAGATAAGCCGTTTTTGCTGCGATAGATTGTTGAACCAAATTATCGCTGGAGTTTTGAAATGGCCCCGCAGCATCAATGATCAAATCCGGTTGATAGCATTCCAAAACAGAGCTTATATCGCCCGTACGATCTGCTGCCACCGGCACGCAATTTTCGCATTTTTCACAGAATTGTTCTGCTTTTTGTATATTCCTCCCTGCCACTAAAATTTTGTAATCGCGCCGCGCTAGCTCGGCGGATAGACGCCCACCAAAGCCACCATAGCCTCCGAAAAGCAAAATGGTTTTCACAGGATCCGGTCTTTATCTGCAGCTTGGGGTACCCAGCATGTCTCCCGTTTGCCAAATATCCGATAACGGTTGCGCGCAACAAACAGATACAGGCGATCTCGCAGGAATGCGGGAATTATAAGGGCCATATTGGCAATTTTCCAAGGCCAACCGAGGCCGTCATATATGGCCAAAATGGCATCACTATTGCGTAATAGTTGCCCATTTTGAACGACGATGAGAGTTTCGGGTTCGGATGGATCAATTCCATATTTCCGATATAACCTGCTGCCATATTTTCCTTGCATCGGTGCCAGTAAAAATTGCTGTCGTTGATCATGTTTCAAGATGAACTGCGCATTTGCTGAACATAAAATACACACAGCATCAAAGACGATTATCGATTTTCCTGGAGGCAGTGCGGAGATGTCATGCGGATAAGACATGCATCTTCTATCTACCGAATAGCCAGAAGTTTCAACGCCATGAAAAAAGCAATTTGTCTTTAATTGGCTCGAGTGATCAAAAGCCCGATATTATATTATCGTCTAGTCTTTGGGCGGTTGTGCCTTTCCGTTTACCGACATACGATAAAATTCTATTTTTCGGGCGCCCGAGCGAATATAGGGCGCGCTGGCTTTATAGGCGGCTGTTTTTTGAACCTGTTCAAAACCATCAGCAGTTTCCCATTCGACAAAGGTCAATTGGTTGGGCGCCTTTAATGCAGTGGCATGGGCTTCCATTTTGGGATTGTGCATTTTGAATATGAATTCACCACCCGCTGCGTGTACCGCCGTTTCGATACCGGATAGATAATTTTGATAATCATCTGGTTTTTCTGGATTGGTCCAAGCCACCACCAATGTATAAAATTTTGCTGGATCAAAGAGCAAATTGAGATCATTTTCCACCGCAGCGCTATATATGCGCAATTCATGCCAGGCTTTGGGTCGCTGGGCTTTGATCGTTGGCCAGCTTTGGTGACCGGTCAATTTCATTTCCGATGCTGCATCGGGATAGGAAAAAAAGATTAAACCCGTCGGCTCGAAATCACTGATGACGGCCGTGTCCACTTTCAGTTGAGCCTCGCGCTTCAGGCCAAATTTCTGTCCCAGTGGCAGCGCTTTCCGGTAGTAAGATTGGCGCTCTCTTTGGGCGGCGTGATCAGCCCTCGCTTCGGGCATGATGATAGAGAGATATTGGCCCTTTTTTACCTTCAGTCGGACATCGGCAGTGCGCTCGGCTGGCCGGGATTGCGGTTCTGTATCGGTCTGAGCGAAAGCGCCGGTGCTGGCTGCGGCCATAATCATGGCTATGGCGGGTATAAATGAGAGCGCTTTGAAAGTGCGGGGCATAGATCGATATCTTCCGTTCTGACATTGAGTGAATGGAGTTTTGTTGCGGTATCGCACCTCAATAAAGCAAGTTTTCTGATATTTGTGGATGAATATCATTTCATTTTGGTGCAATAATGCACCAATGGAAAATTGGGATGACTTTCGATTCATTTTGGCTCTGGATCGGGCCGTGACAATCCGATCGGCGGCCGCGATATTGGGCGTGACGCACAGCACCGTGTCCCGGCGCCTGGCTGTTATCAATAGACGCTATGGCAAACCTGTATTTGAACGCATTGCCAGCGGCTATAGAAAAACAGAACTGGGCATAGAATTGGTCAGCGCAGCGCGGCAAATGGAAATGCTCAGCTTCTCTGCCGACCGTCGGCGCAAAGCCAGTGAAACTGGACTATCGGGTCCGATAACGCTGTCAATTCCGGATGTTTTGGGGCAGTTTTTGTTGCGCGATTATATCGCCGATTTTTGCCATCAATATCCCGATATCAGATTATCAGTGCAGAGCAGTTACCGATTTGCCGATCTCGATCGATCAGAAGCAGATGTGGTCATCCGCAGCGTTGCAAATCCACCGGAGCATTTGATCGGCCGGCGTTTATTTCCTTATGCATTGAGCTATTACTGCCAGCGCGAGTATCTCAGAATGACAAAAGCGGAAGATCGCTGTTGGATTGCGGCATCAAACCCGTTCGGACCATCGGACTGGCTGAGCAAAAGCCCCTTTCCGGACGCCCCGATTTTGATGATTAGTGACGATATCACGCTGCGTCAAAAGATGATGGCCCAAGGCCATGGGATGATCCGCAGCGCTTGCTACATCAATGATCCTGATCCGGAAATTGTCCGCATACCTAAAGCCGGTTCGCCTGTGCCGGCTGCTGACTTTTGGGTTCTTACCCATCCTGATCTTAAAGATACGCCGCGCATCAAATTGTTAATGCGGTTTTTAACTGAGGCTCTGATCGAGAATCAAGCGTTGATAGAAGGGCGGACGGTGGACAGTTGAGAAGCCTGTTGATAGGCGACGTTCGGCAAATGCGCTGAGATGAATAGGGGCTAATCATGGCATTGGACGGAAATCGGGTCATCGCGATTGAGAAAGTGAGTTCCGTCGCCTATTTGCAGGCTGTTTTCGCGGCCTGGAATGCTGGGGATGTCATCATGCCCGTGCCATCCGGCCAAGATCTTCCCGATACCGGGCTGTCTGTAGATGATCGGGTGGACATTAGTCCTGGCGGCGGTTGGTTTTCGCAGAGCTTGGCTCCAGACCCGAGCCCAAAGCCCGCACAGATTAGTCTGACTTCGGGAACCACCGGCACACCGAAAGCGGTCCTGCTGAGCCGGCGGGCGCTAAGCGATGTAACCTCGCGGCTCATTGACATTATGGCGATGGATTCGTCCATCCGGGAATATATTGGCGTGCCGGTGACCTTCTCCTTTGGTCTTGGTCGAGCTCGCGCGATAGCAGCCGTGGGCGGACAGGCTTTCCTGCCGGAGACGGGCTTTCGGCCGGATCAAATAGCCGCAATGCTCACCGATGGTCAGATTAATGCCTTATCTGCTGTGCCGACCATGTTACGGCTTTTGATCAGCCAACGAGATTTGTTCCTTTCCTGCGGCGACAAGCTGCAATGGTTGGAAATTGGTAGCCAATATATGAGTGGATCGGAAAAAGCCGATATTCGCGCGATTTTTCCGAATGCGCGGATTGTGCAACATTATGGTTTGACTGAAGCGTCTCGGACGACTTTCCTAACCATTAGCGATGCTACCGAAGCAGCACTGGAAACCGTCGGCCGACCCACCGGCGCAGCCGATGTGAAAATCGACGATGATCGGCGTATTTGTATTTGCGGCCCGCATCTTGCTGATGGAATATTGACGGACGGAGCAGTGGAGCCGCTGGCTCAAGCGGATGGCTGGCTCGTTACCAATGATCTCGGATCACTGGAAAACGGCTTATTGACTTATCACGGCCGGGCCGATGACTTGCTCAATATAAGCGGTATTAAAGTGCCCGCAGAATTGTTTGAGCAGCGGTTAAGCGATCAAATGGAAAAAGCAGCCGGTCAGTTCGCCGTAGCGGGCCGCAATGATCCGCTCAGGGGATGGGCGGTAATGGTTGTTTACGAACCCGAAGTCGATCCGGCTGCTTTGCACAGACATACGCTTTCGGTTGCATCAGAATTTGGTCTAGCACCAACGGATTGCGTTCTGGTTCCGGTATCCGCGATACCCAGGACCGATACCGGAAAAATTCAACGCAAACAGATCACCAAATTATATGACAATGCCCAACCCTATCAGGCGCTAGCCGGAAAATTTGAACGGGACGGCGATAAGATAAGCGCGCCTCTATCACCGACTGAACAAAATATTGCCAATATATGGGCGGAAGCCTTGGGTATTGAGAATGTGACAGCCGACGACAATTTTTTTGATATTGGCGGTGACTCGTTGTCAGCGATAAATCTCATGTTACGAGCCGAGCAAGCGGGGCTTTCCAAAGACATGATGGGGCATATTTTTGATGGCCACAGTGTCCGGGACATAGCCCGGCTGATCGATCAACAAGACACCGCGGGTTTGCCAGACGACGCGCGAGAAGATGCGCCCGTGCAGCGTGGGCAATTGGCGCAGCTCAGTGATGCCCTCAACAGCACCCGGGGTTTGCTCGTATTGCTGGTCATTGCAGCCCATTGGATGCCCTTTTTCTTTGATCGTATGGGGCCATTTAAGGAAGCAGCCTATCAATGGAGCTTCATTCCTTTTCGGCTCGGCACTCCCGGATTCGCAATGGTTTTCGGGATGGGTCTAGGGTTGCTCTACATGACTGTGTTGGAAAAATCACCTGAGCGCCTCCGGCGAAAACTGTCTTCCAATACCATAATCTTGGCCGTTGGCGTGGGTCTCAGCGCTTTGGTGATAGCGATACGCATGGCATTTACTGATGGTTTTCCTCCAATATGGCCTGAAAAGCTGTTTTACACCGTACTGCTCTTTTACCTCATGATCGTCCCGACATCCGGGTTTTTGCTAAAAGCTGTGCGGTTGCTCCCGTCGCGCATATGGGGTGCTCTGCTAATCGCAGCAATCGCTTTGGCTTTATCGACATTTTTCCGTTTCATACTTGCTGATACTGACGTCACCGGTTGGTTGAGTTTGGGCCGGCTCATGCTCATTGCCCAATATTCTTATCCTCTGATGCTCGTCGAAGTCGCCATTGGTGTCGCCATGGGACTATGGCTGCGGGATAATCAGCATCGAACAGATTTGGTACGACAGTCGGTTACTTATGGATTGATCCTTCTCATTGGGGGCGGCTTACTTGTACCATTGGTTGGGCGAGACTGGTTGATCGAGGCTGGCCAACCCCTCTCTTTCCCCGCCTTTGCAGGCTGCATCTTGTTGCTATTTGCTGCGTTTAAAATAGCGGCTCAGCTGAACGTTGCGGTGATGACCACGCGCTTGTTGGTCATCACCGGCATATTGGCCTTTCCAGCCTTTGTGGGCCACGGATTGGTTATGCCGATCAAGGACATATTGATGGAGCTGGGTCTTCCCTATCTTTTTGCGCTTGCCATAGCCGTTGGTCTTTTTGTCGCGGCTGCCTGGCTATCCTATAGAAAGCTCTACTTGATCTACTATGGCCATATGTCCCCAGCGAACAGGGCTAAGAATGTGTAACCCAAAGCGGGTCTAGTCGAGATAGAAATTGACTGTCGTCACCACCCGGACTTTTTTATAAGGAGTATCGGTAACCCCATAGCCGCCACCGTCACCATCGCGCGAATTGATCGAAAAATATCCTTGGGTTGCGGATTTTATTCCGCCGACATCGGTACCGCTGTCTTTGGCAAATTGTTCCGCTGACTTGCGCGCATCTTTTGTGGCTTCGGCAACCATTTCCGGTTTTATTTCATCTAATTTGGTGAACGTGTAGCTCATGCCTGAACCGTCTTCGAGGACGACTCCCCGGCGTACGAGATCAAATTGCCGGGCAACGGCCGCTTGGGCTTTTTCAATATCGTCCGTGCGCAAGGATAACCGCTGTCGCACAGTGTAGCGCGTGATGCCGTTGCTGGTATATTGGTTCACATTGGCGCCGGTTGGTTTCAAGGCATCCGCTTTAAAACCCAATTCATTGAAAAATTTTGTTATGGCTGCGGTGTCGCGATCCATATCGGCTTGGGCTTCGGCAAGATTGTTGCTTTGCGCGCTATAGGCAATCGTCCAGGTGGCCAGATCTGCGGTGACTTCGCGTTCTGCCAATCCGCGGACCGTCACACTGCGGTCAGCCATTTTGGAACGTAACAATCCATCGCCCAACAAATAGCCGCCAGCGATCAATCCAATCGTCAGCAATCCAGAGCATAATAATAATATATTGTTTTTCTTATCTAAAAATTTGGTGTGTTCGATATTCTCAGTCATAGCTCTTTCCCTCTCGATCCAAGCGATCTAAACTGTCCTTGCCACCCTGGTACGGCTTTGCTTCAACTGCGATGAACCGTTTCTGAATAGCGATGAATGGAGACTACCTCTGATGCCGATTCAATATTTACACACCATGCTGCGCGTCAGCGACCCCGATGCCACCGTCAAATTTTTCAATTTGCTCGGACTGGAGGAAGTGCGGCGCTATGACAGTGAACAAGGCCGTTTTTCGCTTATTTTCTTAGCGGCGCCGGGGCAGAAAGATGTGGCTGAAGTCGAACTGACCTATAATTGGCCGGCAGAAGATGGCAGCGCGGAAGACTATAATGGGGGGCGAAATTTTGGCCATTTGGCCTATCGAGTCGATAATATTTATGAGCTGTGTCAGACATTGATGGATGCCGGCGTGACGATTAATCGTCCGCCTCGTGATGGCCATATGGCATTTGTGCGGTCGCCCGATAATATCTCGGTGGAGTTGCTGCAAGCGGGCGATCGATTGCCTGTTCAAGAGCCATGGGCAAGCATGGAAAATATCGGCGAGTGGTAATCTAAGCCACTTTTTTTGATTTGCGCGGTGCGGTCAGTTTCGGAAAAGATACTTTCCGTATCGGCGCATCGTTACAGCTTACTCGATTTCGGCCGGCATTTTTGGCCTGATATAAAAGCTTGTCCGCTTTTGCATAAATATTGGCAAAGCTCTTGTTCCGATCCGCTTCGGACAGATGATAAAGCCCGCAGCTGGCCGTGACAGGGCCGATTGTCCCAGGGACATTGTGGATGATCTGGCGCGCTATTCCCTGGCGCAATCGTTCCGCTTCTTGCAACGCATTGGGCGCTTTAATCAGCAATACAAATTCTTCACCGCCAATGCGTGCAGCGGTTGATTTTGTGCCGGCATCGAGGGCGCGGGCGGCGACAGCCAAAACCATATCACCGGTCTCGTGACCATGCAGGTCGTTGACTTGCTTGAAATGGTCCAGATCAAAAATTGCCAGCGCGGTAATGTCCGCACGATGGTCGAGATATTCGCGTTCAATTGCGCGGCGATTATTGAGCTGTGTCAAAGGATCGGTATCCGCCAGCTCTTCTAATGTAATTGCTTGGATGCGGGCAGTGTCCCGTTGGCGTTTCACGATCATGAAGCGATCGGCGACACCCAATGCGATCACTGTGATCTCAATGGCGGCAGCCGCATAGAACAGATGATCGAACCAATAAGGTGCACTGTGCAAGGTCAGGCCGCGAGATAATCGCTCCACCGCAACCAACAGCATGGGTGTCCAGCCAATTAGCTGAAATTTGGCAGCGCGACTGCCGTTCCACAATCCTTGGGAAATGGAAGCAACAAACAGGATCAAAACTGGCGCGAAGGCCAAGAAATATAGCATATTGGCATTGGGACGGATAATCTCGATCTGAATATTGGTCACCATAGCCATGGTCATCAGCCAGAGCACCGCCCAGCGCAAAGCTTTGCGCAGAACAGGCGATAATTTTCCTTCCTCGAGAAAGCAGGCCGCAAACATTGAAGCAGAGGCGACACCGGCCGCAAATATCAGCGGTGTGAATGTTGCCAAAAATTCAAGACGAAGTCCGGGCCAGATGTAGAATATCAAGCTGGAGGAACAAACCGTATACGCTAGACAAGCGGATGTCATGGCCAAATGCCAAAGCAAAAACCGTTCTTTTAGAATTTGATAGAAGGCAATATTATAAATGATCGGGGCAATGGCGAGGCCAACAAAAACACAAATGATCAGCAAGATAGCTTGCGATTGTAATCCATCTTTCACATTGTCGGTAATCGTCGCCTTGGTCAGCATACTGTTCATCCAGGGATGATCGATGGCCACAGCAATATTCGCGATGCGAGATTCGATAGCGGGAATCTCCAGCGCCATCACCGAGCCGGTCTGCCATCCTGAAATTGCTTCTTGTGGAGACCATTTGCGCGAAGAAATATTGCCGTCCACATCCTCTACAAACATAGTGATTGCGCTGAACCTACTGATGTCTGTCATCAGATAATGCTGTTTGGTATCGTGACTGATACGCGGGTGATCGAAGAATAGCCAGGATCGCGGGCCTTCAATGCTCCAGCGTTTATCACCACAATTTTTAAGCTCAGGCTGTGCGAGAATATCCGCAAAATCAAAATCCAGGGGAGTTTGCGCTGTACACGCTGCTTTGCCTGAAGGCGCGGCGAGGACAGGGGTGGTCCAAGCCATTCCCAAATGAATCAGCAGCAATAGCCAAAAATACCGCATTTTGCGTCCCCACATCCCGAGCCTGTTTCTTAGCGTAACGGCCTTGAAATAAGGTTAATTTCCCTTTTGGCATTTGCGGCTTGCGGTTAAGCTGCTATCTTTGCCTTATGGCACTCGAAATCATCAGAATTCCCGTATTGTCCGACAATTATGTCTGGCTGGTTCATGAACCTGAATCCAAAGAAACCATGGTCGTCGATCCTGCCGTTGCAGATCCGGTTCTGGCGGAAGCGCAATCGCGCGGTTGGACCATAACGCAAATTTGGAATACCCATTGGCATCCAGACCATACCGGCGGAAATGCCGCGATTAAGGCTGCGACCGGGTGTAAAATTACTGGACCAGAAGCCGAGAAAGAGCGCATTCCGACACTGGATGTCATGGTGAAAGAAGGTGATGCGGTGCGTCTGGGGTCTGTTACCGCTGCGGTGCTCGATGTCCCGGCCCATACCGCCGGGCATATTGCGTTTCATGTAGGGGATGAACAGGCGATATTTGTCGGAGACACGCTTTTCGCCATGGGTTGCGGACGATTATTCGAAGGCACCGCTGCGCAAATGTATGACAATATGCAAAAATTGGGGCAATTACCCGGAGAAACCATGGTCTATTGTGCCCATGAATATACTCAGGCCAACGGGGAATATGCTTTGGTTGCCGAGCCGGACAACCTCGCCCTGAAAGAACGGATGGACGCGGTGCTGATTGCAAGGGCTAAAGGCGAAGCTACAATACCTACAACCATTGCGCTGGAAGCCGCAACAAACCCCTTTATGCGCGCAAATTCAGCCGAACAGCTGGCCGAACGACGGGAAGCCAAAGATAATTTCTGATCGCTGATTTCTTTTTTTGGAGCGTTTATGATATGTTATCGCGTTGATGGGGGCGTCGAAGGAGAATCGTCATGCGTAAAGTTATTTTCACATTACCCCTCGCGCTGATGCTTGCAGCGCCAGCAGCGTTGAGCGGCACCGCAGAAGTGAAGCTCAGCGAAAAGGAACAGGCCAGTTTTGACAAGATTGTCGAAGGTCGCACCGCCGGAAAACCGGTGAGCTGTATTAGCCGGAATGATCAGAAAAATATGCGCGTCGTGGGCGATAAATATCTCATCTATAGCCGCACAAGAAATGCCAAAACTGTTTATGTCAATCAGCCGCATGGCGGTTGTCGTGACGTTGATCGGCACACGCTGGTTACACGAAGATTCTCGGGCAATCTGTGCCGCGGGGAAATTGGATTGGTAGAAGATTTTAACAGCGGCGCCTTTGTTGACAGCTGCTCGTTTAGTAGCTTTGTACCCTATACCAAAACAGAAGGGTAGTCGGTGAAGGTTTGAACGGCTCTATTTTTTGTAGAGCGCGTTCAACCGATCCTGATAGCGTTCACGAATAATGTGCCGCCGAATTTTCATACTTGGCGTCAGCTCTTCATTTTCAATCGCAAAAGGTTCGTCGGCAAATTCAAACCGACGAACTTTTTCTGTTACTGATAGATTCTTATTTACCCGGTCGACTGCAGCGCTGACGGCAGATTTAAACGCCGGATTGGCCTGCAATTTCAGGAAATCATAGGCCATACCTTCTTTGCGAGACCATTCCAGCGCCCATTCGGGATCCGGCACGACGAGGCCAGACATATAAGGACGTTTGTCACCTACAATCATGGCCTGAAGAATTTCCGGTTGCAATGTCAGCATGCCTTCCAGTTTTTGCGGCGCGACATTTTCGCCTTTGTCGTTGACGATCAAATCCTTTTTACGGTCCGTGATAGCCACGCGTCCGGCTTCGTCGATCAACCCAATGTCGCCGGTATGGAGCCATCCATCTACTATCACCCGATCGGTTTCAGCCTGATTGCGCCAATAGCCTTTCATGACCAATTCTCCGCGCACCAATATCTCACCATCCTCGGCAATTTTTACCTCGGTATCAATCATGGGCGGGCCAACCGTGTCCATTTTCAAACCGGTGCGTGGACGGTTGCAAGCGATGATCGGACCGGATTCAGTCTGACCATAGCCTTGCAATAAAGTGAGGCCGAGGGCTTGAAAAAACACGCCAATATCGGGATTGAGCGGTGCGCCACCGGAGACCATTGCCTTGATCCGGCCGCCAAAACGTTTCTGGACTTTGGGCCGCAACGTCTTGTTGAGGAAAATATCCATTGGTTTGTCGCGCTTGCGTTTCTTGCCATCCGCTTCGCGTTCACCCATGGCCAGTGCCTTGCCCAGCAAATAATTGGGCATTTTGCCTTGTTTCTCGACAGTTTTAATCAACCGCGCCCGCAAAACTTCAAACAGCCGCGGGACCACAACCATGATTGTTGGCCGGACTTCTTCGATATTGGATGCCAGCTTTTCCAATCCTTCGGAATAAAAAATCTGTGCCCCAAGCCCGATGGGAAAAAATTGTCCGGCGCTATGTTCATAGGCGTGGCTTAACGGAAGGAACGACAAAAAGACTTCGTCGTCCCAGCCAAAGTCATTTTCAATAACTTCGCTCGGCCCTTTGACATTGTGCAAAATCGCCCCATGGGGCTGCATCACGCCGCGCGGCTTCCCGCCCGTGCCGCTGGTGTAAATGATACAGGCGACATCATCGCGATTAATCTGGGCGGCCTCGGCGCGGATGTCGGCAACATCTTCATTGGTGCCTTCGACGAGGCTGTGCCATTGGTGAATGGCAAAATCTCCAGATTGACCAATGCGTAAATCGGACATGCCAATCACAATATCGGCATCTGCCGATTTGATCACTGAAGGAATGAGATTTTGCGCCAGTTTCTGGTCGGATACGATGACGGCCTTAGCACCGCTATTGTCCAGAATATGCTGATGGTCGCTCGGTGTGTTGGTTGTATAGGTTGGAACCGTGATGCATTTGGCGGCCATGATAGCCAAGTCAGCAATACACCATTGCGGACAGTTATCCGCAACCAGCATGACCCGGTCACCGGGTTTCAGTCCCAGTTTCTCAAAGGATTTTGCCAGCGCGGCAACCTGTCGTGCAGCCTCTGCCCAGCTGATTGATTGCCACTCGCCGTCAATCTTGGCGCTCAGAAAAGGTTGATCGCCGCCTTCTTCTGCTCGCTGGAAGAACATGGATACCAGATTTGAAAAACCGTCAAATTCCAAATAACGATCTGTTGCTTTTTTTGCCGACACTTTCATCACCCTCTCGCGTGGCTTAGGCGTTAACAGCCAAGCCCCTATTGTGCTTATAGGCTAGCGCGGTTCTGGACTGCGGGCAATGGTTTAAGGCAGCTCGCTGACAGCTTCTCCGGTGCTGCGCGGGTCGACGGCTCCAACCCAACCTTGCTCGGTTTTTTGGGCACCAGCTAGTTTTGACGGTAAATTGCTGGTCACGACGGTATGCCCAAGCCGCGCCAGATCATTTTTCAAAGCCACTAAGTCGCTGTTATTTTCAATCAAAAGGCCGGCGCCACCAAAATAGATATTCGGCATGGCCATGGCTTGTTCGAGCGTCAGTCCATAATCGAGGACGCCGATCAATGTTTTGGTGACATGCATTATGATCCGTTTGCCACCAGCGGAACCGAGCGCAAGAATGGGGTTGCCTTCGGCATTGTAAACAATCGTCGGAGACATTGAAGAAAGCGGGCGTTTCCCCGCCTGCACCCGATTGGCCACCAGCGCTCCATTTTTTTCGGGAGCAAAGGTGAAATCGGTCAATTCATTGTTCAACACCATACCCCGGGCCAATAATTGACTGCCAAACGGGCCTTCAACGGTTGAGGTCATATTGGCAATATTGCCGTCACTATCGACAGCGGTAAAATGCGTGGTTCCTGCCACTTCTGAGGAAAGGGCGGCGGTCCGGGGCATCGCACCGGGCGGATGACCTGCGGGATAGGTTTCCATATCAGGAAATTCCGGGCGGACTCGTTGCAAGGCAATAAGCGCAGAGCGTTCGGCCAAATAATTTTTATCAATCAGGCCATCCACCGGTACTGATACAAAATCCTGATCGGCGAGATATTTTTCCCGATCCGCATAAGCCAGCCGCATGGCCTCGCCAATGACATGCCAAGCGCGTGCCGGTTCGTCTTTATATAAGCGGCTCATATCAAATCGTTCTATCGAACCCAGAATTTGCAATACCGTGGTGGCGCCTGATGAGGGTGGACCCATGCCGCAAATGCGATATTCGCGATAAGTGGAGCAAACCGGCCGGCGCAATATTGCACGATAATTTGAGAAATCCTCTGCGGTTATTGCTGACGGGTTTTGCGGCGCATTCGCAACTGCTGCTGAAATGGCGGCAGCGGTTGCGCCGCTATAGAAAGCGTCAGCACCACCGGATTGCAAATCTCTCAGCAAATCTGCCAGTTCCGGGTTTTTGATAATCGTTCCGCGCGGCGCCGGCGCCCCATTGCGCCAATATAATTTCTGCATGTCGGGAAATTTGACCCATAGTTTTTCGAGACGTTTCAGCCAATCATATTGGGGCGCGCTGACGGCATAGCCTTGATCGGCTAGGCGAATTGCCGGTTCAAACAACTTCGCCCAGGGCAATTTGCCCCATTTTTTATGCGCCATTTCCATCAATCGCATATTTCCCGGTACGCCGACAGACTTGCCGCCCGGCGTTGCCTGTCTCCACCCTAATGGTTTGCCTTCTGCATCGAGGAAACGATCTTCCGATGCCGCGGCGGGCGCCATTTCACGTCCGTCAATCGTCTCCATCCAGCCATTTTTTCCGTCATTATGAAGGAAAAAACCGCCGCCACCAATGCCGCTGGATTGCGGTTCCACCACGGTCAATGCGAGCATCATCGCCATGGCGGCATCTGTTGCCGATCCCCCGGCTTGCAACATCTCAAAGCCTGCTTTGGTTGCTTCGGGATGGGCGGACGCAGCAGTGCCGGCATTTTGCGCCATAGCCGGTGCGGCCATGGGAATGAGCAGGGAAAAAGCGAATAAAGTCAGGAGTTTTTTCATGGTCCCAAGTTTATGGACGGCGCAGCATTTTGGCAAATCATTTGTCGTCTGCACCGACGGCCTCAGAAATAGATGTCAATCCGTCCCGCTTTACCATTTTTGCCAATTCACGATTAATCCTTTTGGCGATGGCTGGTCCTTCATAAATCATCGCGGTATAAATTTGCACCAAGGTTGCGCCGGCCTTGATTCGGGCATAGGCATCTTCTGCTGACGCAATACCGCCCACACCAATAAGCGGTATTTTGCCGCCACTGGTGGCCCGAAAATCTCGCAATCTTTGGAGCGCAAGCGATTTGAGCGGATTGCCAGATAGCCCGCCGGTTTCTTGCTTGTTGGAGGAGAGTAGGTCTGGACGGCTGATGGTCGTGTTTGAAATTATCAGCGCATCAATTTTCTGTTTCATCGAAACGTCGACAATATCTTCAATATCAGCAGGTTCGAGATCAGGAGCCACCTTGAGAAAAACCGGTGGACGATCATCACGTGGACGATCATCGCCACGTGCTTCCATCACGGCGCTTAACAACTCTTCTAATGCACCCTTATCCTGCAAGGCGCGCAAACCGGGCGTATTGGGAGAGGAAATATTCACCGTGAGATAATCAGCCAGAGGGGCCATATTCTTCACACCGATAACATAATCGGCAATTCGATCGTCGCTATCTTTATTGGCGCCGATATTGATGCCGAGCAGGCCTTTTGCCATGCGCCGGCGCATGCGGGACAAGCGCGGGATCGCTTTGTCCTGGCCTTGGTTGTTGAAGCCCAGGCGATTAATCACTGCGCGATCCTGAGGAAGCCGGAAGATCCGCGGCTTCGGATTGCCAGTTTGCGGGCGCGGGGTCAGTGTGCCGACTTCTGCAAAGCCAAAACCCATGCGGACAAGAGCATCGGGGACTTCGCCATTTTTATCAAAGCCTGGCGCCATGCCGACGGGATTGGGAAAATGGAGACCGGCCATGGTGGTGGCCAAAACCGAGTCAGAATGCGGCGCAGGGCCAAGCGGCAACGCCTTTAATCCGGCGATGGTTAGGCTATGCGCTTTTTCCGCGTCAACGGAAAAAATAAACGGGCGAGCAAGATCATAAAGCATGGCTGCGCCTATGGCATTGCTAAGTCCGATCGGCAATGCCGGGAAGCGTTCCGCCGGCGGAAAAATTGTCAGAAATTTTGGTCGCAGTCGCAACCAAATATGATATGCGCATCGCAGAAAGAAGAGGACCCCATGATAGCGACTCCCGATTTTGATTTTCAGCTTGGTGAAATGGCTGACCAGATCCGTGATACCACCCGGCGTTTTGCGGATGAAAAAATCAGTCCATTGGCTGAGAAAATGGATCGCGAAGATTGGTTCCCCCGCGAACTGTGGGAACAGATGGGCGCCTTGGGATTGCACGGCGTGACGGTGGAAGAAACCGATGGCGGCTTGGGTTTGGGATATTTGGAGCATGCAATTGCCGTTGAAGAAGTGAGCCGGGGAAGCGCCGCACTGGGATTGAGCTATGGGGCGCATAGTAATCTTTGCGTCAATCAGATCCGCCGCTGGGCTTCGCCGGAACAAAAGGCCAAATATTTGCCCAAACTGATTTCTGGTGAACATGTCGGATCGCTGGCCATGTCGGAGGCCGGTGCTGGTTCGGACGTGGTTTCGATGAAACTCAAGGCCGAAGCAGTTCAAGGCGGTTACTTGTTAAATGGCACCAAATTCTGGATCACCAATTCCACGGATGCGGACACGTTGGTCGTCTATGCCAAAACCCGTCCGGATGCGGGTTCTGGAGGTATTACTGCCTTTCTGATCGAGAAAGATATGAAGGGTTTTTCCATCGGTCAGAAGATTGAGAAGGTCGGCATGAAAGGCAGCCCGACAGCGGAACTGGTCTTTGATGATTGTGAAGTACCGGAAGAAAATGTCATGGGACCGATTAACGGCGGCGTAGGCGTGCTCATGTCCGGTCTGGATTATGAGCGGGCGGTGCTGGCGGCAATTCCCTTGGGCCTTATGCAGGCGTGCCTCGATACCGTTATTCCATACGTCCGTGAGCGCAAGCAGTTTGGCAAACCAATTGGCACCTTTCAGCTGATGCAAGGCAAGATTGCCGATATGTATGTCCGGCTCAACAGCGCGCGCTCCTATGTCTATGCCGTAAACAAAGCCTGTGACGCAGGCCAGACAACCCGTTTCGACGCGGCAGGCGCGGTCATGTATGCGTCCGAAAGCAGCGTCCGAGTAGCAGAAGAATCCGTTCAAGCATTGGGCGGCGCCGGCTATACAACCGACTGGCCGGTAGAGCGTTACTGGCGCGATTCCAAATTGCTCGACATTGGCGCCGGGACCAATGAAATTCGCCGCATGCTGATCGGCCGCGAGTTGATCGGGGGGGGCTGATGAAGCTGCTGCTCACCGGCTCATCTGGTTGGTTAGGGCGGCATCTCGCACCTAGACTTGAAGCGATTGGTCACAAAGTAATCGGTCTTGATATTGCGCCCGGAGACCACACAGATATTGTCGGCACGGTGGCGGACCGCACTTTGATCGACAAGACTTTCCGCGGCCATGGCATTGAAGCGGTAATCCATGCGGGGGCGCTGCATAAGCCTGATATTGTCCGCTATCCGAATAGCGCCTTTGTCGATGTCAATGTGACCGGCACACTCAATCTCTTGGAAGCCGCAGTGCAGGCCGGTCATGACCGATTTATCTTTACGTCCACCACTTCATTGATGATTTCAGAAACGGTGCGTGCCGGCCGTGAGGGCGGGGCCGAGCAGGCCTTTTGGTTGGATGAAGAATTTGGCCCTTTGAAACCGCGCAATATCTATGGCGTGACCAAGATATCTGCGGAGCACTTGTGCCGTCTATTCCACAAGCTACACGGGATAAACGTCGCGGTTCTGCGTACAGGACGTTTTTTCCCGGAGGATGATGACACGCTAATAATGCCAAGTGGTCCCAATCTAAAAGCCAATGAATTTCTAAACCGCCGATTGACTGTTGAAGATGCTGCGGAGGCCCATGTTGTGGCTTTAAATGGCATTGCTGATCTCGGTTTCGAGACGTTTATTTTGTCAGCGCCTACGCCGTTTGGACGCACAGATTGCGCGCAGCTTATCGCCAATGCGCCCGCGGTTATCGCTCGCTATTACCCCGAGGCCAAAGCCCTATATGACAAAAAAGGCTGGATTTTGCCGGATCATATTGACCGCATTTATGATGCAGGCAAAGCCGAGCGGCTGTTAGGATTTCGGTCAAAGACCGATTTTGCTAGTATTTTAGCGGCGTTGGCCGAAGAGCGCGAGCCACCTTTTCATCATGATCCCCACTATCTCTCTCCTAAGGAGGCTTTATGAGTTACACGCTGATTACCGCAAACCGGAATTATTCCAGCTGGTCCTTGCGCCCTTGGATATTGATGAAAGCGTTGGATATCCCATTTGCCAACGAAATTATCTATTTCGAAGCGGAAAATTACGACCGGTTTCGCGCCTTTGCCCCCAATGCGCAAGTGCCCTGCTTGAAAGATGGGGACCGGACGATCTGGGATTCGCTGGCGATTGTCGAATATCTGGCCGAGCGTCATCCGGGGGTCTGGCCGGAAGAGGAAAAGGCGCGGACCTGGGCGCGCTGTGCCGCCGCGGAAATGCATGGTGGTTTCGCGGCTCTCCGCAATATTTGTCCGATGAATGTCGGAGTTCGCGCGCAACTACATGCCGTGGAAACACCATTGCAACGGAATATCGACCGCATTGGAGAGCTTTTTGCGCAAGGGATTGACAGCTTTGACGGCCCTTGGCTGGCGGGCACAGAATTTACCGCCGTGGATGCATTTTTTGCGCCCGTGGCTTATCGCGTGCGCAGCTTTGATCTGGATATCGGTGAAAAGGCGCGCGCTTGGGTGGATCATATCATCGCGCATCCGGCCATGGGAGAATGGGAAGCTCAGGCTCTGGCAGAGCCGCATCGCGAAATTGGACATGAAGAAGAAATAGCTGCAGTTGCCACTGTCACCGATGATTTTCGTCACGCTGAATGATAGCCCAATCCAATATTCCAAGCCAAGCTTGACGGCTATCGACCAATAGTTCATGCCCCGCCGCGATGATGCTGCGTTGCAGCATGGCATATTCATTTTGCCGGTAGGGACTGATTTCATGGCTATTCACAACGATTTTAAACGCGATTGGCTTTCCAATCCGAAGACAGAATTTTTGGCTGGTCTTGTGGTTGCATTGGCCTTGATTCCCGAAGCCATTGGTTTTGCGATTATCGCAGGCGTTGATCCGCGCGTGGGGCTTTATGCGAGCTTTTCGATCGCGGTAATCATCTCGATTATTGGTGGCAGGCCGGGAATGATCAGTGCAGCGACTGCCGCGGTGGCGGTTTTGGTCGTGCCATTGGTGCGCGACCATGGGGTCGAATATCTTTTCGCGGCAACCATATTAATGGGAATTTTTCAGGCCATAGCAGCTTTGCTGCGGTTGGATATGTTGATGCGATTTGTCTCGCGATCTGTGATCACCGGTTTCGTCAATGCGCTGGCAATTCTGATCTTCATGGCACAATTGCCGCAACTGACTGGTGAAGCGATGACTTGGCAAACTTACATCATGGTCGCTGCTGGCTTGGCGATTATTTATGGCTTGCCGAAGCTGACCAGTTGGGTGCCGTCTCCTTTGGCGGCGATTGTTGTGCTGGCCGGTATCAGCATCTATTTCAAAGTGGATGTATCAACAGTGGGCGACATGGGTGAATTGCCTGATAGTTTGCCATGGTTTCATATTCCCCAAATTCCGATCACTTGGGAAACCTTGCGGATTATAGCACCCTATTCGCTTGCAATGGCGGCTGTGGGGCTATTGGAATCTCTGCTTACGGCCTCAATTGTCGATGATATGACCGAGACCCGCAGTGACAAGAAGCGCGAAACCTATGGGCAAGGCATTGCCAATTTTGTCACCGGTTGGATTGGCGGCATGGGCGGCTGCGCAATGATTGGCCAATCCGTGATCAATATTAAGTCCGGCGGTCGTCGCCGCGCTTCGACCTTTATCGCCGGGGTGATGTTGCTCATCCTGATCGTTGGCCTTGGGCCGCTGGTTGCTCAAATTCCGATGCCTGCTTTGGTTGCCGTCATGATTTTCGTTTCGATCAGCACATTCCGGTGGAAGAGCTTTACCGAAATCATGCATCATCCATGGCCTTCCAACGTCGTGATGATCGCAACGGTAGTCATGGTTGTTGCAACGCATGATCTGTCGATTGGCGTGCTTACCGGGGTCTTGCTTTCCGGCATATTCTTTGCCTGGAAAGTAAGGCAATTGGTTACCATTCAGGATTTTGTCGAAGTCACTACTCATCGCTATGTCTTCGGCGGACAGATATTTTTCGGCTCTGTAGATATGCTCTACGAAGCGATGGAATTTAATGAACAAGATATTGATACCGTGATCATCGATGTGCATGACGCGCATTTCTGGGACATATCGGCAACTGGGATGCTCGATAAAATTGTCGAGCGATTGCAAAATGAGGGCAAGACAGTGGAGCTTATCGGTCTAAATGAGGCCAGCGCTACGCTGGTCGAAAAATATAGCGACAATGATCGCCCCTTTGAAAGCCTTGGGGTTGTCGGCCATTAGACCTATTGATTTTCAAGCGATAAGAAATCTGTCTGGACTCGCTGGAGAAAGCTGGCACATTGCGCATTATTTTCATCGAGAGTGGATAATGCATATCCCGCAACAGGAGCCCAGAATATGATCATTTTGCACCATTTGGAATATAGCCGTTCAACGCGCATCATCTGGTTACTTGAGGAATTGGGCGTGGACTATGAAATGGTGCGTCACCAACGCCATCCCGAAACCATGCGGGCGCAGGCTGATCTTGCTGCTATCCATCCGCTCGCCAAAGCGCCGACAGCCATTATTGACGGCCATCTCATGATGGAGTCAGGCGCCATTATCGAATATATTCTGGAGCAATATGGCGACGGCAAATTAGCGCCTGCACCCGGTTCGAAAGAACGGGCCGAATATTTGGAATGGCTGCATTTTACTGAGGGAACATTGGCCAATCCCGTCATTGTCCAAATGCTCGCCCCGCGTTTCGGCGGATTGGGCGAAGGCTATGCGCCTTTTGTCGAAGGGGAAGTGGTTAAACTTCTCGATTATGTCGAGCATCATATCGACAATCGCGAATATCTGGTTGGCGATGGTTTTACCGGTGCGGATATCAATATCGCCTATGTCATAGAATTGGCAACCGCGGCTGGAATGCTCGCAAATCGACCCGCAGCAATGGCTTATGGACAACGGATTATGGCTCGTCCGGCTTATAAAAAGGCCATTGAACTGGGCGGTCCGGTCGTGCCTACGCTGGCGGGTTAGTGTTCGCCTCGGATCAGTTATCAAAAGCTACGAGTAGGCGCCTTTTAACGGCGCTGCTGTTGATATTGACGCTTTGCGCATTTGCCGGCAATTCTTTGCTTAATCGCGCAGCCTTGGCTGAAAACACCATTGATTGGGCGAGCTTCACGGTGATCCGACTAGTGTCCGGAGCGATCATGCTTGCACTGCTTTTGGGCCTTCGTCACGGCCGGGCTGTGCTGCCGCGAGGCGATACTATTGTCCCGGCAATAGCGCTGTTTGTTTATGCGGTGAGCTTTTCTTTCGCCTATGTCTCGCTCGATGCAGCCGTCGGGGCGCTTATATTATTTCCGGCGGGGCAATTGAGTTTGCAATTCATCGGAATGGTTCGCGGCATCTATCCGACGCCTATTCAATGGGCAGGGCTACTCTTGGCTATAGCCGGATTGGCGGTCTTCCTGACGCCGGGCGACACGGCACCGCCGCTAATCGGCGGATTGATTATGGCGATTGCCGGAATTTCCTGGGGTTTTTACAGTTGGGCCGGAAAAGGGGCTGCACGACCGGCGCTGGCTACAGCCCGCAATTTTGTTGGCGCTGCTTTGCTTTGCCTCTTGCTTATTCCTGTTTTGGGCGAGGGTGCTCAGAATCAACCGACCGGTATCGCTCTGGCCATTGCTTCTGGAACGATCACCTCAGGGCTTGGTTATATCACCTGGTATGCGGTTTTGCCGCGCTTATCGGTCAGTACCGCCGCCGCCTCGCAGCTTTCTGTACCAGCCATTGCGGCTCTAGGCGGTGTGTTACTGCTGGGTGAAACGCTATCGATGCGTTTCTTTATCGGCAGCGCGATGATTTTCGCTGGCATCGCATTGACCATGTTTCAGAATAAGCAAGCCAAAAGCCCGGAAATCTAGTTTGCGTTCACAGAATCCCGAACAATCGCCTCCCCGGTTTCCCGCTGTATTTTCAGCTCTGCTTTTAACTTGGCGGGATCACGGGCAAAAACGAAACCAAAGCTGACGCCACCTTCTTTGCCGATAGTCGCGTGATGCAGCTTATGGGCTTGGACCAGCCGTTTGGCATAGCCGCGTTTCGGGACATATTTGAAATAACGCTGATGCACCAAGCCGTCGTGGATCAGTGTATAGATAATGCCATAGAATAAGATACCAAGACCAATCCATGTGCCCGGTTCCCAAGCGGAGCCTCCCATGACATTTTTCATTATTGGGGAACTACCAACCACAAACATCGAAATGCTCATCACTGCTCCGACAATGCCATAGAGATCATTTTTCTCTAGCGCCTTGTCATGCGGTTCATGATGATCGCGATGCCAGTTCCAGCCAAAACCATGCATGATATATTTATGTGCCCCCCATGCGATAAATTCCATCGCGATGACAGAGGCGAGGATAGTGGCGATGATTGCGAAAATGCTCATCTGTCGAAGATACGTCTTTCTGATCGGCTTTTGAAGTCACTTCTCACTTGCGCCGACAATTGATCTGGGTAAACGAAGCACCATATTGGAACAGAGGATGGTATAACCCCCAGATGACCGAAACAAAAACCCTGTACGAGAAAATTTGGGATGCGCATGTCGTGGACCAGCGCGATGATGGCACCGCACTTATTTATATCGATCGCCATTTGGTCCATGAAGTCACGAGTCCGCAAGCTTTTGAAGGGTTGCGACTGGCTGGACGCAAAGTCCGCCGCCCGGATTTGACGCTGGCTGTGCCGGATCACAATCTGCCGACGACCGCGCGTCTCGATGGGCGGGGCCAGAAAATCCCAATTGCAGATTCCCAAAGCGCGGCGCAGCTGGAAGCGCTGGAAGCGAATGCACCGGCTTTTGGCATAAAATATATTGGTGCCACAGATAAAGAGCAGGGCATTGTTCATGTCATTGGACCGGAACAGGGCTTTACCTTACCGGGAACAACTTTGGTATGTGGGGACAGCCATACGGCAGCGCATGGCGCATTGGGTGCTCTGGCTTTTGGCATTGGAACGAGCGAAGTCGAGCATGTTCTGGCCACGCAGACGCTACAATTGTCGCGATCCAAGTCGATGGAAATTCGCGTTGAAGGTCTTTTGGGTCCTGCGGTGAGTCCTAAGGATCTGATCCTGCATATTATCGGCGTTATCGGTGCCGCTGGAGGCACCGGCCACGTGATTGAATATCGCGGAGCGGTGTTTGAGAACATGTCCATTGAAGGGCGGTTGACCGTGTCGAACATGTCCATAGAAGCCGGTGCAAGAGCTGGTCTTATCGCTCCCGACGACAAGACTTTTGCGTATTTGCAGGGGCGGCCGATGGCACCGAAAGGGGCGGATTGGGACGCAGCAATTGCCTATTGGAAAACCTTGCGAACCGATGACGGTGCCAAATTTGACAAAAGTGTTGTGATTCAAGCGGCGGATGTGGCCCCGACTGTCACTTGGGGAACGAGCCCGGAAGATGTGGTGCCGGTAACCGGCCATGTCCCTGCACCGGAAAGCTACGCCGATATTTCCAAGCAGGATGCGGCGCGCAAATCATTGGATTATATGGGATTGACCGCCGGACAGCCACTTGAAGAAGTGGCGGTGGAAAATATCTTCATCGGCAGCTGTACAAATAGTCGGATCGAAGATCTCAGAGCCGCCGCGCAAGTGTTGAAGGGCCGCAAGAAAGCCGAAGGCGTCAAATGGGCCATTATAGTGCCGGGATCCGGATTGGTAAAAGCGCAAGCCGAAGCCGAAGGACTTGACAAGATCTTTACGGATTCTGGCTTTGAGTGGCGGGAGCCGGGTTGCTCGGCCTGTTTGGGTATGAACCCGGATAAAGTGCCGGCTGGTGAACGTTGTGCGTCGACATCTAATCGCAATTTTGTTGGCCGTCAGGGACCGGGTGCTAGAACCCATTTAATGTCTCCGGCAATGGCAGCTGCCGCCGCAGTGACCGGTAAGCTGACCGATGTTCGGGAATTGATAGGATAGTTTAGAATATGGCAGATGATAGCAAACATACTGATGAGAACGAAGATGCGGCCAGCGGATCGAAAGAAAAGTCCACCAAATGGTCTACCGGGGCGAAAGTCGGCGCGGCCGTCGGTTCTGCAGCCATTGCCGCGGCTTTGATTTATGCGGGCCGCCATAAGATGCGCAAGCTTGATGAATTTAAATCTGACAAACCCAAACCGGGTACGCGCTATGAAAATGAACCGGATGAAGATGGAGACGGCGCGTGAAACCAGTGCGCAAAGTCGACGGACGGGCGATTCCTTTTGGCCGGAAAAATGTCGATACTGATGTAATTATCTCGGCAGAATGGCTCAAAACCATATCGCGAGAAGGACTGGGTGCTGGCGCTTTTGAATCGGTGCGCGCGCAACCGGGCAATGTTTTTGATGATCCGGAATATGCTGGCGCCTCGATCTTGATCGCTGGTGACAATTTTGGCTGTGGATCGAGCCGGGAACATGCCGCTTGGGCATTGGATGATATGGGCATAAAAGCCATTATCGCACCCAGCTTTTCCGATATTTTTTCCAGCAATGCGTTTAAAAACGGACTGCTGGCCATTGCCTTGCCGCAAGAGGCTATCGATCGTTTGATGGAGGTCGCCAAGACCGATCCGATCATGATCGATATGGAAAATATGACGGTCACCACGCCGTTTCAGGACCGCTTTCGCTTCGAGATGGATCCCTTTCGGCAACAATGTCTGATGGATGGTCTTGATGAAATAGACCTGACAATGGCGAAATCCGATGCCATAGAGGCGCATGAAAAGCGGATCGATTCTGCGCAAGGCTGGCACAAACCCGCCGCCGTTTAGAGCGTTACAAAAAAGAGCAAAAGAGGAAAACACAATGAAAGCATTAATGTCCACGAAGGTTGGCGGACCGGATAGCCTAGAAATGCTGGAGGTCGACGCTCCAACGGCTGGCAAGGGTCAAGTGGTCATTGATGTAAAGGCTTGTTCAATTAACTATCCCGATGTCCTGATCATCCAGGATCTCTATCAGTTTAAGCCGCCCCGCCCTTTTGCACCAGGCGGCGAAGTTTCAGGTGTGATTGCCGAAGTGGGCGAAGGCGTGACCGATTTGAAAGTCGGTGATCGCGTTGCTTCGACAACGGGGCATGGCGGCCTGGTGGGCCAAGTAGCGGTCGACCATAATAGCGTGTTCAAGCTGCCCGATAGTGTAAGCTTTGAGGATGCCTCGGCGCTTATCCTCACTTATGGGACATCCATTCATGCCTTAGTGGATCGGGGCCATATCAAGGAAGGTGATACCTTATTGGTTTTGGGTGCATCTGGCGGTGTGGGTATTGCCGCTGTGGAGTTAGGCAAAGCTTTTGGTGCCCGCGTGGTAGCCGCGGTTTCATCAGAAGAAAAAGCGGCCTTTGCTAAAGCCGCAGGTGCCGATGAAACGGTTGTTTATGGCCGGGCGCCGTTTACCAAAGATGAGTCCAAAGCGCTGGCGGCTCAGTTTAAAGCTGCCGTCGGACCCAATGGCGCGGATGTCATCTATGATGCTGTGGGCGGCGATTATAGCGAACCAGCGGTTCGGTCCATTGCCTGGGAAGGGCGTTTCCTGGTTGTTGGTTTTCCTGCGGGTATAGCGAAACTGCCGCTTAACCTGACCTTGTTGAAATCCTGCGATGTCTGCGGTGTCTTCTGGGGAGCTTATGCAATGCGCGATCCGGCGGGTAACCGCTCCCACATCAACCGGCTGTTCAAACTGTGGGACCAAAATATGATTCAGCCGCGTGTGTCGGAAGTTTTTGATTTTGCCGATGCTGGTAAGGCGATCCAGAAGATGGCGGATCGCGGCGCAATTGGTAAATTGGTTGTGAAAGTGGCTGACTGATCAAATATGGCCTCTTGTCGCCGATGCGGCTAATGCCTATTTCTGTTCCACGAGCTTTTGAAAAAGCCGAAATGAGTTAGGGAAAATTATGTCCGGTTTTAGTGATCGCGAAAAAGCATTTGAAAATAAGTTCGCGCGCGACGAAGAAATGCAGTTCAAACTGACGGCGCGCCGTAATCGTCTGGTTGGCGAATGGGCTGCTGAGAAAATGGGCCTTACGGCTGAAGAAACGGATTCTTATGCCAAAGCCGTTGTCCAAGCCGATTTTGAAGAAGCCGGTGATGAAGATGTTATTCGCAAATTATTGGGCGATTTAACTTCGGCTGGCGTCGATATTGATGACGCCGGCATCCGGACCGCCTTGGCCGATAAAATGGTGGAAGCACGCCGCCAATTTATCGAACAAACTGAGTAGGACAGCTAGAAATGCCAATGGCCAGCAAAGATATTAAGGCAATGATTCTCGCCGCCTTTCCGGACGCCATCGTTGAGATTGAGGATCTGGCAGGTGATGGCGATCATTATGCTGCCTCAGTCCTCACGTCAGATTTTGCGGGCATGAACAGAGTGAAACAGCATCAAGCGGTCTATGCCGCTTTAAAAGGTAAAATGGGTGGAGAGCTGCATGCCTTGCAGCTGACGACCGGCGTTCCCGGCTAGCATCCAAACAGGAGATAGAACATGAGTGACGCAGTGCATGCCAAAATCGATACGATGGTGACGACCAATGACGTTGTGCTTTTTATGAAGGGCACGCCGCTTTTCCCGCAATGTGGATTTTCCAGCAAGGCAGTGGCCATTCTGGAACATCTCGGGGTCGGCTTTGAATCTGTCGATGTCCTTCAGGATATGGACGTGCGACAGGGGATCAAGGAATTTTCTGATTGGCCAACCATCCCGCAACTCTATGTCAAAGGAGAGTTTGTCGGCGGCAGCGATATCATGATGGAAATGTACGAAGCGGGCGAATTGGGCGAATTAATGGCCGCAAAAAAAGTCGCTCCCGCAACCAGCTAAGGGCTTTAAACCCGTGGGATGATCCATCCCTCGCGCTCGCTTTCAATCGATAGCGTTGATCTTGCACTTTGGTGCGCATTAAAGCGTTACGGCTTTTTTTGCGTCGGCTTGCAATCGGCCCTTTTTGCCGCAAAAAAGAAACGGCCCGGATTAGGAGATCCGAGCCGTTCTAAAATGGGTATAGTGGGTAGTCTAAATTTCTAATGAGAGGGGACGGCGAAGACCAGAACGCTGTCCCTCTCATTTGCGTTTCATGGGTGTGAAACATAGGAACACAGTTATCCTTGCACCCCCTGTGCCACATTTATCACCAATATGTTTTTCAAGCACTTAGTTGGTTAAACGGCCGTTAACTTGATCGGCGGTGTAAACTTTTCCGACAAATTTATGGATATGTTCACCCGCAATTTGGCGGCAGACGATGAAACGGTTCACCGCATTTGTAAAATTACACATTTACATTTGTGGTCGATGAAACTACATATGTAGTCGTTAGCGAGTCTCAGACCCGCTTTTCGACCAACAAAGCAAGTAGTTTGGATTGGGGAGAATCAGGACATGGTTGAACGTATCAGCGATGCCGAACATGAGATTATGGAGGTGCTGTGGAAAACAGCACCGCTGACCGCTACAGAAGTGGCTGACCGCGTTGCCGATGCGCGCGGCTGGTCTTTGCAAACCGTGAAAACCTTATTGTCCCGACTGGCGACCAAAGCGGTCATTGGCACCGAACGCGACGGGCGCCGCTTTCTCTATTCCCCGCTGGTCGAGCGCGATACCTATTTGACTGGCGTTTCACGCAAATTTGTCGACCGCTTGTTTGGCGGAAAGGTGACGCCTTTGGTTGCTCATTTGGCGGAAGCCGATGAGTTAAGCGCTGATGATATCAAGGAAATCGAAGAGCTTTTGAGGGAGTTGAAGGCATGACCGACTGGATGATGGACACGATGGTGTCGATGACATTGCTCATGCTTTTGGTCCTAGCGATCCGCAAGCCGGTAGGTCATTTCTTTGGGGCCCATATTGCCTATCTGCTTTGGGCACTGCCATTGGCACGCTTGTTCATGCCAACCTTAACGTTACAGGCTCCGCCGCCAGCAGAAACGGCAGCGCCCGCCTTGGCCGCGCCGATTCTTACAGACATAGGTCTAGCAGCGCCTGCGGATCCAGCGGGAATGGCGGCCTTGGCCTCGATCGACTGGATGCTTATCGCATTGGTTGTCTGGCTCGGCGGCGCTGGCATGTTGTTTATCAGCAAAATGGCGTCTTATTTTCAGTTTCGCGAAGATATTGTCTCAGACGGCCATCTGGTTGGAAGCCATGGACGGATTAGGATTCTCGAAACGGCTGCGGTTACAGGTCCTCTGGCTTTCGGTCTGTTTGAAAAATATATTGCCGTGCCGACGAATTTTTTCCGTGACTATGCTCCGCGCGAACGCGAGTTGGCGCTCAAACATGAAATTGCCCATCATGAGTCGGGAGATTTAGCGGCCAATTTCATTGGCCTCGTCATCCTGTCTTTGCATTGGTTTAATCCTGTCGCCTGGTTCGCTTGGATTGCCTTTCGCCAGGATCAAGAAACCGCATGCGACGCGCGTGTTTTGCAGGATAATGGTCGCGATTTACGGGCGGTTTATGGGCGGACCATTGCCAAATCCGTTTCGGGTCACAAGCTAGGCTTGGCGAGTCCCTTGAACCAAAAAAACAAAATTAAAGATCGATTGAAAATGCTTGGCCAATCTGAGAAATCGACCATGCGAAAGCGTGCCGGTGCATTGATGGTTGGTGCGAGCACGGTAATCGCTCTGCCGTTGACGGCGACGGTTACCTATGCGGTTGAAGCAGAAGCCCACCCGCATGATGACGCCTTGGCCATTGCCAAAGATCAGCCGGCACAATCCAATCCGTTGAAAATTCGCAGCGGACCAACCACGGTTGATGTCGGCAGCACCGGTGTCGTGGTGATGGAAAAAGGCAGCAACGGCTACAAATATACAATCGCCAATGATCAGGGCCGATTTGAATTTAAGTCCGAACGCAAATTGTCGGAGAAACAGGTCGCCAAGAAAATTGCGAAAATGCAACCCATCAGTCAACAAATGGACACGAACTGGCAACCCGTGGCTCCTAAGCCTCCCGTAGCACCCATTCCTCCTGCGCCACCAGAATTTGACGGCGATGCGCGGGATGCGTCCGAAGAAACGGTCAATATCACTATGCTCAATGGTGAAAAAGACTGGGCCAAAGTTCGTTCAAGCGGAAAAGAACATGTTCACCGTGTCAAATATAACGGCCGCACCGTGGTGTTGCGCACCAATCGCAAGCTCGACAAGGATGAATTGCGTGAAATGGTCGCGGAAGCCGAAGAGTCTCGCAAAGAAGCTGAGCGTGAAGCGCGGGAATATCAGCGCGAGAAAAAGCTATCGGCACGCGAGCGCCGCGCCGCCGAACGCGAAGTCGAGCGGGAAGTTGAACAGGCATTGCGCGAAGCGAATCGTGAAGCCCTTGAAGCGGCGCGCGAGGCGCGCAATGAAGTCCGTGAAGCCTTAAGAGAAGCGATAGAAATTCAGCGCGAAGCGCAAGAGGAAGCGCGTGAAGCGAAGAGCGTTGCCGCGCGTCTTTGGGAAGTCTCTCAAATTGCTTTTAAACCCAATTTCCGCGTGAAAGCGGTCACGGCCAAAAAGATCAAAACAGGGAGTTTTTCTCCTGCGGATTGTGCCGCGATGAACAAGAAAATTGCCTTTGCCGGAAGCAATAATGTCAATGACCCCAAATGGGCCAATGTCGTGGGTTGTGTGAAGGTGAACAAAAAGCTGGCTTTGGAAGTCACGTTGAAAAGCTTGAAGAAACAGCGCAAAAAAACCGCTGAATGCAACCACAAGAGCCACCAAGACAAATTGCAAATCGAAGCCTTTGATCGAGAAATTAAAGAATTGGAAGCCAAGCTTTCGATTACATAAAATTTCGCAAAACCTATCGTCACAAGATCGGGAGTGAGTCCAATTTAGGGCCGCTCCCGATTTTGTTATAATATTCACGTTTGTTTTGCAGGCGGAATATGCCACATCTTCAAAATGAGCGAAGATTTTGATCCGAGTAAATTCCCCACAGGGCTTGCAGAGCAGATGGAACCCTTGGTGGTTCGCGTGCTGGCGGGCAATCCTAGTCCCTATACCTATACGGGAACCCAGACTTATTTAGTGGGCAATCAATCTGATCGAGCGGTGATTGATCCAGGCCCCGCCATAGAAGAGCATATTGATGCGATTGTCGCAGCAGCGGCAGGCGCGAAAATCACCGCTATCATGTGCACGCATACGCATCGGGATCACAGCCCGGCAGCAAAACCTCTCGCCGCGCGCACTGGCGCCAAAATTATCGGTTGCGCGCCGCTCGTCCTCGAAGATGATGGCCCGCGCGCAGATGAAAGCTTTGATAAAGACTATGCGCCAGACCAGATATTGCAAGATGGAGAGCGTTTTGCCGGTGACGGCTGGACGATCGAAGCGGTTGCAACGCCGGGGCACACGTCCAACCATCTATGTCTCGCCGTTGCAGAATCGGGCGCCATGTTTACCGGCGATCATGTGATGGCTTGGTCGACCAGTGTGATTGTTCCGCCCGATGGCGATATGGCTGACTATATGGCCAGTCTGCAAAAAATCTATGAGCGGGACGACAAGGTCTATTATCCGGCCCACGGCAAGAAAGTGGATAAACCCCGGCAGCTTGTGCGCGGTATGATGGGACATCGCAAACAGCGTGAACGCCAGATTTTAAAACTGCTCGAAGAAGGTCCCTACGTGATACCCGATATGGTCACGCAAATGTATAAAGGCCTTGATCCCCGTCTCAAAGGAGCGGCTGGTCAATCCGTCCGCGCGCACTTGGTTGATCTGCAAAACCGATCCATCGTTGCGGTGGAAGGAGAGACTTGGACGATTTTATCATGAACCGCCGCTTCGCCATCCCCTTGGCGATCATGGCCGGCATCATAGCGATATTGGCTCTGTTATCCTGGTTAATTTTGTCAAAATTTGAAAGCGGCTTTACGCCGGATCCTGTCTCCATCGCCAGTGCCAGTCTTGATGGCTTGCGCGAACAAAACCGACTGACCGTCTTTGTGGCTAGTTATAATGCCACGGTAACAACAACTGAAACCAGAGTGGGACTATCCGCACGCAAGACCCTGATCATGCCCGGATCGGTGCGATATGAGGTGGATCTTGCTAAACTCAAGCCTGCCGATGTCCGCTGGGATGCAGATAGCCAGACATTGTTCGTTGCTATGCCGCCTATCGAAATTGCGCGACCGGAAGTGCAGGTCGATCGGATTCAGAGCTATGATGATGGTGGTATTTTAATGGCCTTGACCGATGCCGAAGACCGTTTGGATCAAGCCAATCGGACAAAGGCGGTTGCGGAATTGGCGGAGCAGGCGAAAAATCCCGTACAGATGCGCCTCGCGCAGGATGCAGGCCGGCGAGCCGTCGCCAACAGCTTTGTCCTGCCGCTGCGCGCAGCCGGTCTAGACGCAACGGTCGATGCCTTTTTCCAAGGTGAGCGCGGTGGCGATCCGGGAAATCGCTGGGATGTTTCCCGTTCAATTGAAGCGGTGCTCTCCGAGCGCGACGAACAGGAGGAAGAATGATAAATTTGTGGCTCCATCGTCTGCCCGCCATGGCAATGGGTATCGTCTTAATTGGCTTAGCGGCCTGCGGGCAAGAACCAGCCGATCCAACCGCATCAGCAGTGGCGGGATTTGAATTGCCCATGCCGATGAGCAACAATGCGGTCGCGGCGGCAGAAGGACCAGATGGGCCGACACTCTATAGTTTCAACGGACTGCAAGCGGGCAAAACGTGGCAAGATACGAGCAATGCGGCCTTTGCCTGTATCATTAGCATCAAGCAATGCGAGGAAATTGCCGCCGTGCCGGTGGACCAGGGCCGGTTGGCGAGCGCAGCTGTGACCATTGCTGGGAAAATCTATATATTTGGAGGCTATACGGTCGCAGAAAATGGCGATGAACTGTCCACACCAGAAGTATTTGCCTTTGATCCCCAGGCCAACTCCTATGCCCGGCTCACCGATATGCCGACCCCTGTCGATGACATGGTTATATTACCCTATCGTGATCGCTATATTTATCTTGTTTCCGGGTGGCATGATGAAGGCAATGTCAGTCTAGTGCAGCTCTATGATACACAATTTGATCGTTGGAGCGTGGCCACCGAATTTCCTGGGAAACCGGTTTTTGGACATGCCGGGGGATTGGCCAATCACAGCATGATTATTGCTGATGGCGTGGCCGTTGCGGGATTGGTAGATGGGAAGCGCAAATTTGCTGCCGCTCCTTTTGTCTGGCGCGGTGATATTGATCCTGGCGATCCGACACGCATAAGCTGGCGCGCCGTTGCCGCCCATCCTGGTGGCCCACGTTATCGCATGGCAGCCGCGGGTGACAATAGCCGCGGCCTGATCCTTTTTGCGGGCGGCGGGGACAATCCCTATAATTATAATGGTATCGGCTATGACGGGGAGCCGGCCAATCCCACTGATCGGGTATTTGGCTATGATCTGAAGACGGATACTTGGCGCGAATTGGGTGTTCTCGCCACACCCAGCATGGATCATCGCGGACTCGTAAAATCGGGTGACCATCACTATATTATGGGCGGAATGGATGCGAAACAGGCCGTGTCCGCTCGGATCTTGAAATTTCGCATCGATGATTGATTTCCATTGGGCGCTGACTTGTTCTAAACAGATCGGGAATCAATTTTAGCGCACCTGCTGTGATTGTGTCGGCGGGTACGAATATAGAGAATAGGATAGGAATATGGACGCACGTGGCGGAATTGGCGGAAGCTTGGCTGGAGTGGATGTGGTGGAAGAAATTCACCGTCTGCGCAAAGAGCGCAACGCGATCATCCTGGCGCACTATTATCAGAAACCGGAAATTCAGGATATTGCCGATTTTGTCGGTGACAGTCTGGAATTATCCCGCAAAGCTGCTGAAACAGATGCCGATGTAATCGCATTTTGTGGTGTGAAGTTCATGGCGGAAACGGCGAAGATATTGTCGCCGGAGAAGATTGTCGTGCTCCCGGATCTGGATGCGGGCTGCAGTTTGGAAGACAGCTGTCCGCCGGATAAATTCAAGGCGTTTCGCGACGAACATCCTGACCATATTGCGCTAACCTATATTAACTGCTCGGCCGAAGTGAAGGCGCTGTCCGACATCATTGTGACCAGCTCATCTGCGGAACATATTCTGTCGCAAATTCCAAAGGATCAGAAGATCATATTTGGTCCCGACAAGCATCTGGGCGGCTATATTGCCAAGAAAACCGGCCGCGACATGTTGTTATGGCCAGGCGTGTGTATTGTCCATGAGGCGTTTAGCGAGACCGAATTGCTGAAGCTGCAAGCAAAACATCCCGATGCGCCCGTAGCGGCCCATCCGGAATGCCCAGCCTATATATTGGATCATGCCGATATGGTCGGTTCAACGAGCGCGATCTTGAAATATGCCAAGGAATTTGAAGGCGATACAATCATCATCGCGACTGAACCGCATATCATCCACCAAATGGAAAAAGCGGTTCCGGAAAAGAATTTCATCGGCGCGCCCGGTGCGGACGGTAACTGCAACTGTAATATCTGCCCCTATATGGCGCTGAACACGATGGAAAAGCTTTATGTCGCCCTGCGCGATTTGGAACCCCGCATCGAGATGGACGAGGAACTGCGCCTGCAGGCCCGCAAGTCAATCAACAAGATGATGGAAATGGCGAGTGCAACCGTAGGACAGGGTGATTTGGGACCAGCTGATCTGGCACATGAGGATTGAGCGTGATCGCAGCATGTAAGAAATTGCAGCTGCGTTGGCAGAGTCAAGATGACGTTGTTCGGCCTTCTGGGACCCATAGTGGGCAGATAGCAGCAATTGAAGAACGATACAGTTTGGAGCTGCCGCGGCAGTTCCGGAATTATTTGGAAACGACTGTGCCGCAGGCAGATTATTGCGGTATGGATGATGAGTATTTTGAATGGTGGCCGACCGAACGAGTCAAAAATATTCCCGATGAATATCCGCACCCCTTGAGTAACGGCATAATCGCTGGACAATCGGAGAGATATCTTTTCTTTGCTGATTATATGATCTGGTGTTGGGCATGGGCTATTTCCTGCACGCAAGATGAAAATCGAGGGAAAGTCGTTTTAATAAACGGTCTCACGGATCAGTTTGTTGCTGATAGTTTCGATGATTTCGTTAACAAATATATGCACAACCCGGAAGAGCTTGGATAAATGACCTTCACCTTAGACCGCTTCGACCTCGATGCCTTCGTGTCTTCCACCCTCGCTGAAGATCTCGGTCCTACGGGCCGCGATGTCACCTCGGAAGCCGTTATTCCGGAGGATGCCATTTTCACCGGAGTGATGGATAGCCGCCATGATGCAGTTGTCGCGGGCTTGCCCATTGCTGAGGCTTTTTTCCGCTCACTCGATCCTGATGTTGAAATTGAAATTCTGGCGAATGAAGGGGAACTGGTTTCGGCGGGTACCGATATCATGCGCTTGAAAGGCAAGGGGCGGGCGATGCTCACCGCAGAGCGCAGCGCGCTCAATACGGTGCAGCATCTGACCGGTATTGCCTCGATGACCAATGAATATGTCCGCAGGATTGTGGGCACGGGATGCACGTTGCTGGATACGCGCAAGACGATACCTGGACTGCGCGTCTTGGAAAAATATGCCACCCGCATGGGCGGTGCGGACAATCATCGCATGGGCCTGTGGGACGCAGCGATGATCAAGGATAATCATGTCGCCGTCGCTGGCAATATCTCAGAAGCGGTGCGCCGAGCGGTGAACGCTGGAATTGAACGGATAATTGTTGAAGTGGACCGGGTGGATCAAATTGAACCCGCACTGGCAGCCGGGGCGACCCATTTGCTGCTCGATAATATGGAGCCTGCCACTTTGCGCGGGGCGGTCACGCTGATCGGCGGACGCGTGGTGACCGAAGCATCAGGCGGTGTGACGCTGGAAACAATTTTCGACAAGGCTGATACAGGTGTCGACTTCATCTCCGTCGGCCGTTTAACACAATCGGCCCCGGCAGCGGATATCGGGTTGGACTTTGCACAGGTCTAAGCTAGTCTGACCGAGGTAAGCAGGGAAGGTCAATATGCGGCCGCAATCTATCATAATTTTCGAACGTCTGTTTCTGACCTCTTTGGTCTTGGGCATGATCAATGCTTTTTTGACATGGGATGTAACCATGACGGCGTTGGCGGCTGATCCGACGACCGCGACTTTAGGGGTTGGCTTCATCTATGGCGTGCTGGCTTTTTCTTTTGTGATCAATATTTTGCTCTGGTTTTTTATTGCCCGGAAAGCCAGCAAAGTGGCCAAATGGATTTTGATCGTCTTTTTTGTGATTGGGTTGGCCGGACTGCCCTCCTCGCTCACTTCCTTGCCGATATTAAATGCCGCCATTGCCGTGGCGATTACCGTAATGCAAGGCATTGGCTTGTTCCTGCTGTTTCGAACCGATGCCAAAAAATGGCTGAACGGTGAGCAGCATGTGGATTTGGAAAAAACCTTTGAATGATGAAACCCAGCATGGGGTAGGATGTTAAGGTGGAAAAAGCACAGCGTCCCAAATCAATTTTATGGTTTGAAATATGTTTTCTGGCCTCGATATTAAGTTCAACAATTGATCTGATTATGCATTGGGAAAGCTTTTGGTTCGACACAGAATTTGATGATGCATCGCGCCAATTTTTTGTCATTGTCACCATGCTCACTTTGGTTGCCAGCTATGCCATTCAAATTTGCCTGTGGTATTTCATAGCTCATCGCGCGAGTAATTTTGCACGCTGGGGGCTGGTGGCTCTGACCATTTTGGGATCGCTAAGCATTGCGATAAATTTTAAGGCTTTTGCGGGGTCGGAATTGATCTTTCTGATCGTTACCCAATCTCTTGTCCTGGCTTCCATCCTGTTCTTGTTCCTCGGCAATTCCAGCGAATGGTTTCGGACCAAAGGAGCCATCACCACCGGCGCCACAACCCAATTATCGGATATTTTCAGATGAAGGCCATTATCTTCCTCATACTCCTTTTGGCTCCGACCCTTGCGCAGGCGCAATCCTATCAGTGCCGGGCGCCATCTTTGTCCAAGCCTGCATCGCCCGTGCGCAAACCGGCCGATGAATCGAGGCGTATCATCCCGGTCAGCGGCTATACATTGGCGTTAAGCTGGTCGCCGGAATTCTGCAGAACGCGGCAAGACAGCAAACGGCATGCAACGCAATGTGGCGGCGATAATGGACGCTTTGGTTTTATCCTGCACGGTCTTTGGCCTGATGCCCAAGGCGACCGCTATCCTCAATGGTGCCGGGCGACCAAGCCCTTGCCGCCTGCCGTGGTGAAACGCAATTTTTGCATGATCCCATCCCAGCGCCTGATGGCCCGGGAATGGGCAAAACATGGCACATGTATGACCCAGCAACCACAAACCTATTTTCGGATTTCGCGGATCATGTTTGATGCAGTGGAATTTCCCAACATGGATCGCTTGTCACGAAAGCCGTTGACGGCAGTTGATTTTCGCAAAGCCTTTGCTGCGGTCAATGACGGATTGCAGCCGGATATGATGCGGTTGAAGGTCAATGCACGCGGTTGGTTGCAAGAAGTGCGCTTATGTTTGGGTAAAAGTTTCCGGCCCCGGCGCTGTCCCCGAAATTTGCCGGCTGTTCGAGACAACCGTCCGCTGAAAATCTGGCGGGGCGCTTAACCGGCTGCGATAGTGCTGTTAATCGCGCGGGAAGGCCACTTCTCCTTCGATAATATGCGAACTGGGATGATGTTTATCGAGATGCTTGCGGATGATCCGCAAATTGCGGCTGTTGGAGCGCCACAAAAAGTCAAAAAGGTCTCCGGCAAGCGGCACTGCGCCTAACGCTGTATCGATGCCGACATTGGTTGCCATTCGGGTTAACTGCCATTTTGACATGCCAAGATTACGTGCTTCCCATACAATATAGGCGCCCATAACGGCGGTGGCGATATCGCCGACAATCGGGATAAGTCCGACCAGAGAATCTAATCCAATAGGCTTGTTTATACCGGGAATGACAAATGCTCGCTCGAGCACTTTTTCCATGGCTTCCACGCGCACGCGCACCGCTTGCGGATCACGGCTCACATCAGGCAATTGTTCAGCTAAACGCTTCAATTGGTCTTCTGAAATAGCCATGCCCGCTCCCGCTAGTATTTTGTCTTTCATATTTAAGATATAGGTATTCCCACAAGCGGATTCAATGGGTGCCAGCCACGGGGATTAACGGCAAAGCCCCGTTGTCCGGGCCTGCTGATCGACCAACGGACCGGAACCGCGATAGGAATATAGTTATAATGTTGAACCAGCATAACTTCGGTTTCGGCATAAAGTCGCGCCTTGATCTGCAAATTTGTGGCGGCATTGGCCTCTGCAATTTTCGTATCCGCATCATTGAGACAGATAGGCGTTTTCGCGCAGGTCAGTTGGGATAAAAACCATTGCGCGCTGTCATAGGGTGCAATTTCATCGGTGAGGCGGACATCGGCTTCCTCGTTCAACGCGACTTTCCGCGCATCTAGTCCAATCCGCCGCAAATCCGAGCGGATACGCAAGAACAAGATATCGGCACCAGCGGCATCCGGCAGCGCAATGGTAAGCGGTAAGACCGGCCCTTCCAAGGCCTCCCAGCGGCTTACATGTTCACGCGTAAAAGCCTGACGGTCCTGCATCGTCATGCTGGTCCAGTCGGGCCGCGCGTTGATACCGGTCACATTAAGTGCATCGGGTATGATTTTCTGTCGGCTTTGCCAAGCAGTGACATTGGGAAAAGATGTAAGCAATGCCGGGCGATCAATCGCCATGGACAAGATTTCGCGGTTGGTTGGCAGCGCCCAAAACCCATTGGCGCGAATAAAGGTCAGGCCGAACAGGCCGGCAACGGGGTTGAGGCGCAAATCATTGCTGCTCACGCCGGCTTCTTCAACAAGCGGGAGATGATGGAATTTGCCGTTCAGCACCAAATCCGTATAGCCGGCCGTATAGCGGGCTAAGGCTTTGGCCGCTTTTTCACTGCGCAAAATTACACGCCGCGGGTCATTGGAAGGCTTTTCTTCCTCTGCATCTGTTTCCGCTTCTGTGTCTTCAGATGATGGCGACAATTGATTAAAGGCCTCCAATGTGAAGAGAGATTCCTGTTCCAGCGTGCTCATTGGGCCGGCGCCATGGCCTGCCCGAAACAGCCCCATTTCCGGCTGCGCCATAAGTTGCAGAAAATTGGGATGAGGGGAATTGAGGCGGATTTCGATCACTCGGCCAGTCATCGAGATAATTTCATCAACCGCTTGCAAATCGCGCCCAAGGCGACTGGGTCGCAATTCGGCGATACGTTCCTGCAATAATGTCGCGATGCGTTCTGCTGTGACTTGCCGGCCATCATCCCATTTGGCTTCATTGAGCCGGAAAATATAACTAAGGCCATCATCGGTAACGATCCAGCGGGCAGCCAGCGCCGGGACCACCCGGCCTTGTTCATCAAAGCCGACCAAGCCGCGTGCGATGGCGGCGCGGGCAGAAGCAGAGGCGTAATTTAACTGGATCCCAACCGGTTTTATCGTCGGTTGGTCATCTTCGATCACGCTGACTCGAGCGCGATCTTCATCGCCAACATTGCTACAAGATGCCGCGCCCGCCGACAGGATGAGGGCCGTGATCACGGTGCGGAAATCGAGGCGGGCTTTTCCTGTCATTGGGGCCTTATACGCAATGTTCTGCTAGGATGCACATTGGAAATATTATCCTCCCATCCTTCAATTCTCTCGCGCACTAAGGATCGGGTCACATAAAAATAAAGGGGTAAGATCGGCATGTCATCCACTAGCATGGCATCTGCGCGGCGCATCCTTTCATCACGTTTGTCTGGATTGGCGGTTGCAATGGCCAGGGCCACTTCAGCATCATAGCGTGGATTATCATAGCCGGAATAATTGCCCGACCCATTTTCCGGTTGATGGACGGTTAGAAAATTTTCAGCGACCGGTAAATCGGCAATCCATCCTGATCGGGCCAAAGCAAAATCATGGTTGCGCAAGGCGGCAAAATGCAGGGCAGCTTCGCTGTTGAACAAGCTCGCTTTGACGTTGAGCGGCTTCCACATGGCGGCAAGCGCGACGGAGACCCGGCGATGCTCAGTGGAACTGTTAAAGCGAATTTCAAATTCCAATGGTCGGCGGGCATTAAAGCCCGCTCTTTCCAGCAGGGTCTTGGCTGCTTCGAGCCGGCGTTCACGCGTCCAATGCGCCCAAATGGGTTTGGCGCTTATACCGCCGCTCAACCCCGGTGGTAGCAAATTCCACGCGGGCTGATTGCCGATCCCAATGACTTTCTCAGCGATCCATTCGCGTTCCACCGCCATCGACAAAGCGGTGCGAACACGGGCGTCGTGAAACGGTGGTTTTCTGGTGTTGAACGCGTAATAATAGCTCCCGAAATAAGGAACGCTGCGAGCCAGCCCGGGGTGATTGCGGTTGAGCCATTGGTGCCGGCTGGCTGGATAGTCGGCGGCAATATCTGCGCCGCCTGCCAAAATTAGCCGCATCGCAGATAGGCTATCATCCATAGGTTTCCAGATGATATTTGCCGTGGGTGCGGGCGTGTCATGCCACATCGGGTTTCGGATCATTTTGGCGTGATCGTTTAATTGCCAGGACACCAGTTGATAAGGTCCGCTTGTCACTATGGGGCGCTCATTGGTCCATTGTTCACCGGCCTGTGCGATGCGATGGAGAGGCAGTGCAGCCATTGCTGGATGGGCCAGTAAGACCGGCAAAGAGGGCGCTGGCGCGTGGAGCGTAATGACCACCGTTTGTGCATCAGCAACCGCGACTATTTTGATATTGCGGAAGAGTGCTTTGGTTGGCGACGCGGTTTGAGGGATATTCAGACGATCCCAAATTTCCGGAAATATCCTGGCGTCAAAAGCGGTACCATCGGAAAATTGCAGCTTATCGCGGAGCGAAAATGTCCATTGCAGTCCATCGGCGGAAACCGTCCATTGGCGGGCCAGTCCAGGTTCCGCTTCGCCGGAAGCCTTGAGACGGGTCAGTCCTTCAAACTGGTCAGCAGCAACGCGCAGTGATGACAGATCGGAGATTTTTTGCGGGTCGAGCCCTTTTATCTCTGAATCAGATAGGCGCACAATTTGATCCGGACCGGGCGCAATATTCGACTGTTCGCTGCCGGTGCAAGCAGACAACATAAGAAGGAACCCGAAAAGAGCGATGATCCGCATTAACCTCTTAGTAGATGTTTTTGCTGGATCGACAAATAGTAACTCTTATGCTGGCCTGCTATTTGGGAGATTGAGACATGACGGGCTGGCGATATGATATTAGTGGGCAGGGCGGTGAGACGGGCAATGCTATTTTGGCGCTCTTACCTGAAATAGCCGACCGCGCAGCCGAAACCGAGCAAGCCCGGCGCTTGCCAGCCGATTTGGCGGCAAAATTGGCGCAAGCAGGAGCCTTTAATCTGTCCAAGCCTGCCATTCTTGGCGGCCTGCAATTGCCGCCTACGGAATTTATGCAAATGGTTGTGACCATGGCGGAAGCGGATGCCAGCGTCGGCTGGTGCGCGATGATTGCGGTGACCTCGACATTGGCCGCTGCCTATATGGACAAAAACCCGGCTGAAGAGATTTTCGGACCGGCGAGTATTATTACCGGCGGCGTGTTCGCTCCCATGGGCAAAGCCGAGGATAGGGGGGATCATTATTTGCTTTCCGGTCAATGGCAATGGGGATCGGGTTCGGCCAATTGTTCCTGGCTCGGCGGCGGTGCGATGATTTTCGAGGAAGGTGTGCTGCAGAAATTTGACAATGGAGCGCCCTATCATCGCATGTTGTTTTTTCCCGCTGAACAAGCCCAGTTGATCGATAGCTGGCATGTTTCGGGGATGAAGGGGACCGGATCGGGTGACTTTAGCGTGGAGAATATCAAGGTTCCAAAAGCGCGCAGCGTATCTTTTGTTGCCGATCGTCCCCGCGACCCCGGTGCCCTCTACAAATTCCCACTTTTTGGCCTTTTGGCACTCGGTGTTTCCTCCGTTGCATTGGGCAATGCCCGCGCCGCTTTGGAAGAAATCAAGCAAATTGCACGCACCAAAAAAACACCCGGCGGCGGACGCCATATGGCGCAGCGCGCCACCGTACAAGTGGAGATAGCCCGCGCGACTGCGCAGCTGGAAGGCGCTTTTTCTTTCTTGGAGGACGCCGTCGACAGGGCGTGGCAACAAGCCCAGTCCAGCGACGCTATCACGCCAGCAGTACGCGCACAATTGCGCTTGGCTTGCACCCATGCAACGGAGACCGCGGCCGATGCCTGCAAAACCGCATATAGTCTGGCCGGCGGCGCGGCCGTTTATACAAGCAGCAACTTGCAGCGCCGGTTTCGCGATGCCCATGTGGCCACACAGCATATTGCCACTGCACCCGCTGTGTTTGAACTGGCTGGCCGAGTGCTGTTAGACCAACCGGTTGATATGGCGATGCTATAAGGGTCTGACGGGAAATTTGCAGGTAAAGCGCAAGCATCTCAGCGAGCTTTCGATTTGGAACGAATTGAAGCCATTTGCAGATAGCGGGCTTTGCACCCGCGTTTGGATTTTTGGGATGCTAGCGCGGTGCCCGAAACCATCCGTTCACCAACAATATTAGTTCTCGAGTCGGGTGGATACCAAACTATTTTTCGTCTTCTCATGCACCGCAGAACAAGGACCGAATGGTTTTTTTTAGAGCTCTTTCGCAAAAAAATCATAGCTGCGCATCGCCAGAAAAACTGACGTTATGCAGGCTTGGGATGTGGGTATATCCGAAATGGACCAGTCTCTCAGTTGACCCGATAAAAATGCAGTGACAGCTTCTGTAAAGACCAAAGAGGGGGTTTTATGGACTTTGCTGGGTTTGTTATGCGCGGGATCGCGAAGTGCCGATCCCATCAGGTTGATCGCAGCAATGCAGACAGGTCCTGGCCCTTAATTTCTTTCATAGCCATCGCTTCTCTGGCCGCAGGAAGCTCCGCCTTTGCAACAGAGACTACTACCTATGAATATGATGCACAGGGCCGTTTGATAAAATCATCCAAAACTGGCGGCCCTTCAAACGGCAAGAAAAAATGCACCAGCTATGATCCTGCCGGCAATCGCACCAATCAAACCGTGACTTCAGCGAGCTGCACCGGGGGAACCGGCGGCGGTGGTGGAGGCGGCGGCGGCAGTAACAACCCGCCTGTCGCGGTGAATGATTTCATGGTGACATTTTGCGGTGCTGGCGGCGTCAATGTCCTCACCAATGATAGCGATCCCGATGGCGATACGATAACTGCGATCAGCGTGACCGGCGGCATGGGCGCGACTATTTCGGGCGGCAATACAGTGGTCGTTACGGCAGGTTCAACCGGAACGCTCACCTACACGATCCAGGATACGAGCGGCGCTACCGCCACGGCAACGATATCCGTGTTTGAAGATTGCGGGTTTTTCTGATGCGGATATTTTCTCAGCAGTCAGCCAAATTCCCGTCCTCTTGTAGTCCGCAACGCCGATTTAAAAAGGAACGACCGATGAGAAATTTGTTAGCTCTGGTGTCCTCCGCTGCAATGGTAGCGGTTCTCCCAGCACCCATAGTGACGGCGTCAGCATCCGCCAAAGCCAAAGATGAAATCTGCATGGTTAGCCGCACCCAGGGCCGGCAAGGCGGTGACAAACAAATTTCGATCATTGTGAAGAAACAAAACATCGCCTTGATGCGAGAACGTGGGTTCAAGATATCCGCGTGCAAGGGCGATGCGGCCAAGCGCGACAGCTATAAGAAACAAATCTGCAAATTTGCCAGCATCGCTCCGGCTGATGCGCAAGCGGCGTTTAAAGCACAGCATGGGGCGTCGCCAACTGAGCTTTGTCAGGCAACCAAATGAAACGTGTAAGGGGCATGGGGCACAATATGCGGACAATTTTCACCAGCATCATCTTGGCGTGGACTGCGTTGGTTTTGGCAGCGGGCACAGCGAGTGCGCAGCAGATTAAGCCGCTGGAAATTGAACCGGATGAAAATGGGGTTGATCTGCTCACAGGGCGTGTGGCTACCAAAGAGCCTGCATTATCTGTTCCAGGTGCCGGCAATCTGACCTTTACGAGAATGAGTGAGATATTGCCATTCATGACGGGTAAGGCACCGCCCGGATTTGATGACAATAGCTTTCAAGTGAATGGTGGCGGTACTACGTCTGATTCATTCTTCTGTCCCGAAGATGTCGAATGCCAGTCAAACAAATATAACGGGTCCTATTTATTAGCTGGTATGAGCACCCGGACGTTTACCTACAGTCAGGGCGGTTCGGGTCGGCAAATATTTTTCGATAAGCAATTTTCTTGGTATAATTTAAGCGGCGGTGGCTGGGGCTTTGCCTTTTATCCCTCCTGGATAAAATGGACTAACGGCGAACAGCATAACTATACCTATGATCTTTATGCTTCAGGTATAACCGTTCAACATCGGCCCAACAAGATTACCAGTAATCTGGGTTACGAAATGCGTTTTACGTATCAATCGAACACTGGCAGCAATGTGGGGTGGCGGAAAGTTGCGAGCGTTGCCATCTACAAATCTTCAGCGCCCAGCACTGTTTTGGCCAAACTGACATATAGCGCCAATACTGTTACTGATCTCGAAGGACGCACTTGGACTTGTGGCGGATGTAACTTTGGTATGGATGACCTACCGCAGGTTAACGCCACAACATTAAAACTCCCCGGCGAAGCAACCAATAGCTATACGGCAACTGCTTCCTCCGCTGGTGCGCCTTTGGCCAAGCCGGTGGGACAAGTGGTGCGCGATGGCACCACCTGGAACTATAGCTATCAGGGCTTGACCACTGTCTATCAGGATCCATCGACGCCGAAATTTAACAAAATCACCGTAACTGGCCCATCGGGATTTACCCGTTCAGCCGATATTTATCATCCGCCCAATCAGGATATCGGCCGGATTTCGCCGCGCGTGACAAAAATCACCAACGGATTGAATCAATCCGTCAACTATGAGCATGATATTCATGGCCGGCTTACGAAGATCACTCAGCCGGAAGGCAATAGCGTCTCAGTTACCTATGATGGACTGAGCAATATCACAGAAAAACGGACCAAAAATAAGAGCGGCGGCGGCGATATCGTGGAAAGCGCATATTATGCCAGCAGCACAGGAACCGTGCCTTGCTATGGTATCATGTGCTTCCGCCCCGGTTGGACCAAAGACGCGTTGGGCCATCAGACAGATTACACATGGGATATAACCCATGGCGGGATGTTGACCAAGGTTGAACCGCCCAATCATCAAAGCAAAAGACGCAAAACCATTTATGAATATGAAAATGTTGGCGGTGTGTACCGGGTTAAAAAGGAGCGGATGTGCTCGGTCCATGTCAACGGCTCGAACGATACATGCGGCACGGCGACCGAGCAGGTCACCGAATATACATACTGGGGCAATACGTTATTACCGCTGACGGTGAAGCGTACCAATGGCACCGGATCGCTCTCAGCGATCACGACCAATGCCTATGACGCAGCAGGGCGATTATTATCCACTGACGGACCGCTGGCTGGCACCGGCGATAAAGTGTATAATCGCTATGATCTGGTTGGCCGCAAGACTTGGGAAATTGGCCCCATCGGCGGCAATGGCACGCTGCGCAAAACAACCCGAACAACCTATCGGCCAGCAGATAGCCAACCGACAAAAGTGGAAGTGGGAACGGTATCGCATCCCGGCAATTTGACACTAAATGTCACACAAACGGTTGATAATAGTTACAATAATCGCCGGCTATTGACCAAATCGGAAGTCAAGGGGGGCAGCACCAAATATGCCGTTACCCAGACCAGCTATAATGCCCGCAATCAGGTGGAATGTTCTGTCGTTCGCATGAATCCAGCGCAATTTAACTCCCTGCCATCCAGCGCCTGTACGCTGGATACACAAGGCACTATGGGGCCTGACCGGATCACCAAAAACACGTATGATGTGCTTGGCCGCCCCATTAAAACCGTTGGCGGCTATGGCGCGATGAACGGCGGCGCGGGCAATATTGAAATTGAACTGGGCTATACCACCAATGGACAGGTGGCTTGGCGCAAAGATGGCAATGGCAATAAAACTACTTATCTCTATGAAGGGCATGATCGTAACAACCTGATCTATTTTCCGCACAAAACCAATGTTGGGATATCTGATCCCAATGACCGCGAATCTTTCTCTTATGATGCCAGAGGTAACGTAATTTGGAACTACAAACGCGACAATAGACGGGTGCGTTATACCTATGACAATGCCGGTAATGTATTTCTAAAACGGCATTGGACTACAGGTATTGGGTATAGCGATCATGTCTATTATGGCTATGATGGCCTGGGTCGGCCATTATATGAACGTTTTGCAGCACCGAGCGGCAAGGGTTTGAACCATGCCTATGATGCTTTGGGACGGCTTTCGCTAACAACCGACACAACGGGCGTGGGCTCCCGCACGCTCAGCTATCAATATGATATTGCCGGGCGGCGCACGCGTCTGACCCATCCTGATGGCAAATATTTTGTCTATGACTATTTTAGTGATGGTTCACTGCATCGCATCAAGGAAAATGCCGGTGGCGCAATCGTTACCAATGCCTATGATACGCAGCTGAGGATGAGCCAGCAGGCCCGCTATTTGCAGCAGACCAATCTGGCTTATGATGCTGTCTCTCGCCTCACAAGTTTGAACCATAATCTCTTGAATACAGCGAATGATGTCACCACAACATTTGCTCACAACCCGGCAAGCCAAATCATATCGCGCTCCATCAGCAACGACGCTTATGCCTGGGGCGATGATGTGGATGTGAACCGCAATTACGCGACCAATGGGCTCAATCAATATACCAGTGCGGGTCCCGCCAGCTTTACCTATGATCCCAATGGAAACCTGACGGGAGATGGCGCGAGCAGCTATGTCTATGATACGGAAAACCGTCTGACATCCGCATCTGGGGCAACCACAGCCACGCTGACTTATGATCCCAAAGGCAGGCTCGCCAGCACATCAGGCGGTGCGGCTGGGACGACCCGGTTCCTCTATGACGGGGATGCACTGGTGGCCGAATATGCCAATGACGGCACAACTTTACTGCGCCGCTATGTGCACGGCGCAGGCGTCGATGATCCGCTCGTCTGGTACGAAGGCGCCGCCACCGCCATTTCCAATCGGCGCTTTTTAATATCCGATGAGCGCGGGTCGATTGTGGCGGTCACCAACGGCTATGGCGATCCGCTCGCCATTAACAGCTATGACGACTGGGGCATTCCAGCCGACACCAATCTGGGCCGGTTCCAATATACCGGGCAAATCCATATCCCCGAACTGGATATGTATTACTACAAGGCGCGGATGTACTCTCCCACGCTGGGCCGGTTCATGCAGACCGATCCCATTGGCTATGAAGATGGCATGAATATGTACGCCTATGTCGGGAATGATCCGATGAATAGTGCTGACCCGAGTGGGCTATCTGTTCGATGTGCTGCCAAACTATGTGATTCCAGTGAACTTGAAGGTCTCCAAGGTAACAGTTTAGGTGCCATACAAAGTAAGATAGCTGGGAGTAAGCCTACCGAAGGACGGGCGCGTGTGGCAGCGGCGAATGCTGCTTCTGCACAAAATAGCGGCAATAACTCCTCTTCTGTAAGCAACGTTTCCGAAGGAATTAGGCGAACCGCTCAACGCGGAGAACCCGGAGAAGCCGGAGCACAGGCTGCGGCAGACCTCATTGATGCTGCTGAAAGGGTAAACGATGCAAGGGCTTTGGGGATAAGGGGGATCGGACTATTGTCGGCGGCCGCTGGTGTGATAAGCATCACGACACCTGATTCAGACGACTTCGAAGCTGGTGCGAGACTGCGAGGTGGAGCAATACGCGACCGGCAGGGACGGGTTTTTGTTAGAGACAAGGATGGCCATAGAGGCAGTGCTTGGAAAGTTTGGCCGTCAGTCAGAGCTTTTCAAAAAGGCGGTACTCAATTCTCTGTAAAAAGTGATGGTACAGTGGTAAAAACTAAGAAAAATAAAGTTGGACGTGGAACTCGAGGAAGACGACGTAGATGAACGATTTTTTGCAAGACGCCTTTGAACCTTTGATAATCTCAAGAACAGATCTGGAACGCATTGTTCTCAAGTTGCTAGAACTATGGCCCGAAAACATTGCTTGTGGTCAAAAAGAGTTTGGTCCTAATAGCTTTACTAGTCGAACTCTGACCGAACAGGGCAGAGTTGTCCGTCGAAAGTTTGAAGATGTTAACTGGGGGGATAATACTGATATCGCAGCTGTGGCTATGGATTTTGTTGGTTTAGCTATTAAGGTTTGCTCAAAATACCTTACGGTGGTCCACCCCAATGAGATCGATATAGAAATGGTAATTTATGATATTTCTGCACGTGATGACATAGTCGTGACTGAGACTTAACTTAAATTACGGTGACAGTTTACTTAATCCCGAATAGGACCCGCCATATTGGTTGTTGGCCATTACTAACAAATCCTTTCCATTTGAATTACAGTGACAGTTTACCTTAACCCCTAATAGGGCCCGCCAAATTGGTTGTTGCGAATTACGGTGACAGTGTACTAAATACACCAATAGATAACCGTTATCTGATGACCCGGTTTCGCGCTTGTCCTCGCTCAACATTAATCTTAACGGCACGGCGCGAGATTTGTTGAATTACGGTGACAGTGCACTAATTTCCTCTCTCAGCTGACCGTTACTGACAAACACTGGATATTTACCGATCAGCGCCACGTCTCTACCCCATGGAATTACGGTGACAGTTTACTAATTGCATTAAATAGGTTTGCACCA
>NZ_JBDWYL010000004.1:0-166080 GCF_039982415.1 Parasphingorhabdus sp. | reverse complement strand
ATTGCTTGCGGGTTGCTCGGCGGATATCCTTCACCACCCGATCAGCGGGGGCTTTAGAATTTTTCTGTTTTGGTCTCATCTTCGTTCCTTACGTCACTACGATGATACCAAAACACTCACATCCTACATAATCTCAATCTGGCTATCGATCGCTGACGCGGAACAGGCATCTACAACAACTTACGCGCCTCAGTTATTTGGCTCCCGATATCATCACCGCTATTATTGATGGAACTCAGCCGGTTGATCTAACGGGCCGGAAGGTATTGCGCATAGGAAGCATGCCTCTTTGCTGGACTGCCCAACGCGCTATGCTTGGGTTCCAATAGACCCCAAAACCACGTAATTCTAAAAGTGCATCTGGTGCCAGCGTTTCGGCCTATCGAGACAAATGATCATTTCAACCACGTATCGCCGCAGACAAATGATCTCTCGTCATCAGTCGTAAGGGCTTAAGCCAGTTAACCCACGGAAATATACGGATTAAGTTAGCACAATTCGCTGAAACTTGGAGACACCGAAAACTAAGGAAAAAAGTGGTGCCCGAAGGCGGATTCGAACCACCGACACAGCGATTTTCAGTCGCTTGCTCTACCAACTGAGCTATTCGGGCAACAAGCAGGAACGTCGTTCCCGCCAGATTAGAAGCGCCGCTATAGGCGGGGCTTGCATGGCTTGTCTAGCCTAAAAATAGCTGTTTTGTTGCTATCGCTTACGACTCTCCATCACGTCCAGAATCTCCTGCGAAATGATCGGCCAATTCATCCGGGGAAACTGCTGGTCCAGGAACTTTATACCCCTCTCCAAGCCATTGCAGCAAATCCCGGTCTTTGCATCCAGCGCTACAAAATGGCGTGAATTTCGGGTCTTTCGCTTTCTGGCAAATAGGACAGGTCATGGCTTGCGGATTGCGCGCGATCAACCTTGCCCGATCAAGTTAGGGAAAACAGCGAATACAAAGATCATCGCAACCGCCAACGGAGCCAGCCATGCTATCAGAAAACGCCACAGGCCGAACATGGTGCCTTCCAGCCCGGTTTCCTCTTCAACCAGTTTTTTATCCGCTCGCCAACCGATAAAAACCGCTGTCAAAAAGGCGGTAACAGGCAGCAATATTTTAGAGACAAGATCATCAATTGTATCGAAGATATTCTTTCCTTCGAACAGCGGGATAAAGCCCAGCGGGCTGATGCCGCTCCAAATGTTAAGCGATAACGCGCAGGCAACTCCGATGAGAAAGATCACCCCGCCGACCAACCAAGCTGCAAAGCCACGAGTCCATCCAAACCGGCGCATTGCCCAGGCGACAACTCCTTCTAGCAGGGAAATAGAACTGGTCAGCGCGGCAAAAAAGATCAGCACGAAAAACAGCAAACCAACCAGTGAGCCGGCTGGCATGTTGTGAAAGGCAATCGGCAAGGATTGGAAAACCAATGTCGGTCCTTGGGCGACATCGAGGCCGACGGCAAAAACGATTGGGAAAATCATCAGACCCGCCAACAAGGCCACGCCTGTATCGGCAAAAGCAATCATTCCCGCTGTCGGCGCCAATTTTGTTTCGCGCGAGACATATCCGCCATAAGTTATCAGGGCGGCGGAAGCGACACTCATGGAAAACAAGGCCTGCCCTAGTGCATCATTCACTACCGCTGGCGACAATTTAGAAAAATCAGGAGTGAACAAAAAGACCACCGCTTTGGCAAATTCACCGGTAAAGGCACCATAAAGCGTAATGAGTACGAGCAGCACGAAAAAAGTGGGCATCAAATAGGTAGCCGCTTTTTCAATTCCGTCTGTGACCCCGCGCGCAACAATCCAGATCGTGATGATCATGAACAAGCTATGCATGCCCAAAAGCAGCGGAACATTTGCGAATAAATCGGCCATCCGGCCAGGGATGCTATCCGGGTTTTCGCTCGCTAAAGCGCCAGCGAACGGATTGCCGGAGAATATTGCACCCAAGAAATCGGCACTCATCACACCAACATAATAAAGCACCCAGCCCGCTACGACGCTGTAAAAGGTCAAAATGAGAAAGGCATTTAATATGCCGATACCGCCGAATATTCCCCAATTTTTGCTGACTTTGGAATCTTCCGCAACTTTAACGACACTATGATAGGCATCGCTGCGACCATGCCGGCCGATTAAGACTTCAGACAATACCATGGGCAAGCCGATCAAGATGATACAGCCAATATAGACCAACACAAATGCTCCGCCGCCATTTTCGCCAGCCAATGTTGGGAAGCGCCAAATATTTCCGAGGCCAACCGCGGCCCCGACTGCGGCCAATATAAAAGCGGTGCGCGACGACCAACCTTCGGTGGTTGGTGCTGCTGGTCCTGCCATAATGATACTCCCCTCAATACAATCCTGCCGTCTCAGCGGCCCGTTAGCCCTTACCTAGCCTCTCACCAACATGGGGCCAAGTGGTTTTCCAGCAAATATATGAACGTGAAGATGCGGTACTTCCTGGTGCCCATCCTGACCAATATTGACGAGCAATCGATAACCGGGCACAACCCATCCAGCTTCTCGAGCGACATGTCCAACCGCTCTTGTAAATCCTGCAATTTCAGCATCGCTGGCGGTAGCGGAGAAATCATCCCAGCTAACATATTTGCCTTTCGGTATCACCAAAACGTGATGGGGAGCCTGAGGATTTATGTCATGAAAGGCCAATGCATATTCATCTTCATAGACTGTTTTATTGGGAATTTCGCCTCGCAGAATCTTGGCAAAAATATTGTTGTCATCATAGGCTTGAGTCGCATCAACAGCCATAGTTCAATCCTTTCGGGCGGCTTTTTCAGATATTCCGGACAAACCTTCCCGGCGTTGCAGTTCCGCTAATATTTCATCAATGGTCAGGTTCATATCATCCAGCAATACAAGTAAGTGAAACAGGACGTCCGCGGCCTCACCGGTCATTGCTGCCCGATCATCCTGGACAGCGGCAATTACCGCTTCAACAGCCTCTTCTCCCAGTTTTTCAGCCATTTTGGCCCGCCCCTTGGAACGCAATTGGGCGACATAACTATCGTTTGGATCAGCGTCACGGCGGTCGCGGATCGTTTCTTCCAGTTTTTGCAAGATATCGGTCATAGAAGCTCGTTTGCGCGAGCAAGGGGACAGGCGTCAAGCCTTTGCAAGGATCAAGGTCTATTTATCCAGAAGAAAGGGCCGTCTAATCCCCCGATGACGGCCCTTTCATGACACGACAAGATCTACGATCTGCGCGTCAATCCCGAAAAATTCTCACAATTTGTTCTTCTTTTTTCGTGCAACCAACCGTCCGGCAACCAATCCAGCAACACCTAATGCGAGCATGATGACATTGGATGGTTCAGGAATCGAAGTTACCTGCGCAACAAGATTTGGCGCCGGGGTCCCGGCAACGACTGGCGAAACTCTCTTCACGTTAGACTCATGCTTTCCAACTTCCGCGATGGCAGCGGTTTTGCCTTGAACGGACTCTAGTTGGGCTTCTTCTATGGCCATAGCGGCCGTCAAACTGGTTAGAAACAAGCTTAACAACAGCGTTTTTTTCATGAGCATCGTCATATTATTATACTTTAACTCGCATGAAAATCTGTCCCAAAATGAAACAAGTTGGCCAGACTTCCCATTGCAAGGCTGGCTGGCCCGCCTTCTTGAAAGAAGTCCGTTCGATCAAGATCAGGTTCTAAACTTCCGCTTGGTTGGATTTGCGCCGACGCATGATGCGCCGCGCTGCCAATCCACCGGCTCCGAGACCGAACAGAACCAAAACACCCGGCTCCGGCACAGGTGTTCCACCCGTTGAACCCGTCGATCCACCGGTCGAGCCACCAAAGCTCGAAGAGCTGCTCGATGAGCTACTGCTGGAGCTACTGGAGCTACTGGAGCTACTGGAACCCCCAAAGCTCGATGACCCGCCAGTGGAAGTGGAAACACCTCCGGTAGAAGTGGACACGCCGCCAGTGGACGTCGACACACCACCGGTTGAGGTGGATACACCGCCCGTTGAAGTTGAGACACCTCCGGTTGACGAAGAAATCGAGCCAGATGAAGTCGAAGTTGAACCGCCAGTTGATGTGCTCGAAAAACCGCCAGACGACGTGGAGGTCGATCCCCCGTTACCGCCGGAACTGGTGATGCCACCGGTTGATGTCGAGGTTGATCCGCCGGTAACGACACCTCCGCCAGTTGAGGTCGAGGTCGACCCACCGCTGGTGGAAGACCCACCCGAAGAGGTGGAAGAAGACCCCCCGCTGCTGGTGGAGCTCACACCACTCGATCCACCGCTCGTGCTGCCAAAGCTCGAAGAGCCACCTTTGCTGCCCGACGATCCACCGCTGCTAGAGGATCCAAAGCCACCACTGCTCGAAAAACCACCGCTGCTTGAAGAGCCGCCTTTGCCGCCTTGTGATGTCGTGTTCGATTGCGTGGGATAAATGGCGTGCGCGGGCACGGCCGATATTGCCAAAACCGAAATGGTTCCGATCGCAAGTTTTCGCATATTGCTCATATAACCCCTCATTTGCCCTTTGGGCCTTTTCTAATTTTACTGCAGTCCGTTCCTGCAACTCGATCAATTAGTTTATAAAAGGTTAATCGGAAATCGAGGTTAAAATTCTGTAAAATTAAATGGTTAACGGCCTATATTTTGAAACTGTCTCAGTTTGGATCAATTTCAGACAATATGTTAACTATGTTGCCTAGCTGGCAATCCGGCATCACGCAGCGCTGCATGTGCTTCGGCAATGGTATGATGCCCAAAGTGAAAAATCGAAGCGGCCAGAACCGCATTGGCACCGCCTTGCGTTACCCCTTCTATCAAATGATCTAGGTTACCGACACCGCCACTTGCGACAACGGGAATGGACACGGCCTGAGAAATGGCCTGGGTCAAAGCGAGATCATAACCATCGCGCGTTCCATCACGGTCCATTGACGTGACCAGCAGCTCTCCCGCTCCCAATTTCGCCATGCGCTCAGCATGATCCAATGCATCTATTCCGGTCGCGGTACGCCCGCCGTGGGTAAATATTTCCCACCGCCCCTCAGCGACTTGGCGTGCATCAATAGACGCAACCATACATTGACTACCAAATCGTCCAGCAATTTCGCTGACCACTTCCGGCCGCGCCACAGCAGCACTGTTCACTGCCACTTTATCAGCGCCCGCCATGAGCAGCGCTCGGGCATCATCGGCAGTTCGTACGCCGCCTCCAACCGTTACGGGCATGAAACAGACTTCGGCCGTGCGCCGAACAACATCAATTATCGTATCGCGCTTTTCGTGACTGGCTCCGATATCAAGAAAACACAGCTCATCTGCGCCGGCCTGATCATAAGCGCGCGCCTGTTCTACCGGATCTCCGGCATCTTGCAGATCAACAAAATTGACGCCCTTTACAACACGGCCATCAGCGACATCCAAACAGGGTATCACGCGAATTCGAACCGCCATCTAACGCCTCGCCATTGCGATAGCCGTAGCGAGATCCAAGCGCCCATCATAAAGCGCGCGGCCCGTAATCACACCTTCAATTCCATCTTGGGTAAATTGGCTCAACATGTGGACATCATCCAATCCTTTTACACCGCCGCTGGCGATTACGGGGATATCCACGGCACGAGCCAGATCGACTGTAGCGTCAATATTACATCCGGTGAGCATGCCGTCGCGGCCAACATCGGTGAACAATAAAGAAGCAACACCAGCATCTTCGAAACGCCGCGCCATATCGGTCACACTTACTTGGGATACATCAGCCCATCCCTCGGTAGCGACCATACCATCGCGCGCATCCACAGCGACTACTATTCCGCCTTCATATTCTTTAGCCATGTCTTTGACGAAATCCGGATCCTTGAGCGCTGCCGTTCCGATAACAAGTCGAGCAATTCCCAAAGCGAACCATCGTTCTACCGTTTCCCGATTTCGAATCCCGCCGCCCAGTTGCACATAGCCGGAGAAACCGGAGATAATGGCTTCAACAGCTTCAGCATTGCGAGGGGAACCGGCAAAGGCTCCATCCAGATCGACGACATGAATATGTTCGGCGCCTGCTTCCGCAAACAGACCCGCTTGTTCTGCTGGATTGTCCCCATATACTGTTGCGCGATCCATATCGCCTTCAGCAAGACGGACCACTTCTCCAGATTTAAGATCAATGGCAGGGAATACGATCATGGTTTCCACTCCAAAAAGCGTTGCAGGAAAGCCAAGCCATAAGATTGGCTCTTCTCAGGATGAAATTGCACACCGATAATATTCTCATGGCCGATCGCCGCCACCAAGGCCTGGCCATGGTGACTGGTTGCTAGAATATCCTCTGGATCCGTGGCGTTGAAATGATAGCCATGAAGATAATAAGCCTCTCCCGATGAGAGCAATGGATGATCTATCGATGGCGTGACATCATTCCATCCCATATGCGGTATCTTGATATCCGGAGATGGTGCTTCAATTGCGCGAACCGTTCCACCGATCCAACCCAATCCCTTGTGCGTTCCAAATTCAATGCCTTTGTCGGCGAGCAACTGCATGCCTACACAAATACCAAGAAAGGGAACGGATTCCTGCCGTACGCGCAATTCTAACGCCGCAATCATTCCGTCAATCGCTGCCAGCGCTGAACGACAGGCCCCGAATGCACCAACGCCTGGCAATATTATCCTATCTGCTTGAGCAACGATTTGGGGATCAGCAGTAACTTGCACACCCTTTGCTCCCGCAGCGATAAGTGCATTATGCACACTATGCAAATTCCCGGCGCCGAAATCTATAAGCGCGATGGATTCAGCCACCAAGCTGGCCCTTTGTTGACGGGATAGCATCACCCTTACGGGGATCACGCTCCACGGCTTGTCGCATAGCGCGGGCAAAACCCTTGAAAATGCTTTCCGCGATATGATGATTATTTTCACCATAAAGAAGTTCAATATGCAGGGTTATTCCAGCCGCGTCGGCTACGCTATGGAACCAATGTTTGAACAATTCTGTGTCCATTTCACCCAGTCTTTCCTGAGAGAAAGCCGCGCTCCAAACCAGCCAAGGGCGGCCCGAGATATCAAGAGCCACGCGGCTCAAAGTCTCGTCCATTGGCGAATAAGCCGTGCCGTAGCGAACAATTCCTGCCTTGTCCCCCAGCGCGTCCCGGATCGCTTGACCGACGGCAATGGCGCTATCCTCAGTGGTATGATGTTGATCAACATGCAGATCGCCTTTGATTTTCAATTTCAGGTCAATCAAGGAATGGCGTGAAAATTGCTCGATCATATGATCGAGAAAACCAATACCTGTGGCTACTTCATAATGCCCGGTTCCATCGAGATTTAATTCGACGAAAATCTCGGTTTCCTTGGTGTTTCGCTCTATTGTCGCTGTTCTCATAGGCCAAGCCTATAATGGCTGAATTTGATCAAGCAAGAATTTCACTACAAAATCAGAAATATCACAGTCGGTGAAAATTGTGCGAATGCCCTTGACCCTGCCCCGCGTTCGCGCCACCAAGTGCATATGAACGATAGTGCCCCGGACAGCCTGATTCCTTATGATGAAATCGTGCAAGAAGCATTGCGCGCGGTAGTGGGCCGGGTATTGGGCGAAGTGGAAGCCCATGGCCTTCCGGGCGAGCATCATTTCTATATCACATTCAAGACGCGAGCGCCGGGTGTTGATATTCCTGACCATCTCATCGAAAAATTTCCCGATGAAATGACCATCGTTCTACAAAATCGCTATTGGGATTTGTCCGTGAACGAAGATCGTTTTCATGTTGGTCTGAGTTTCAATCAGATTAGTTCAATGCTCCATATTCCATTTGCCGCCATTACGTCTTTTGTTGATCCCGCTGTGGATTTTGCATTGCAATTTCAAGTGGATGAAATTGAAGGCGATCTGGAGCCGCACGAACCGGCGCAAAATGACGGTGATCAAGAAAAAGTCGAAACGGTCGATGATGGATCCAACGTGGTAACGGTGGACTTCGGCAAGAAAAAATGACCGGCTAATGGCCGGCACCCGCACAGAAACCGACAGTATCGGTCCTATTGAAGTGCCCCAGGATGCTTATTGGGGTGCTCAAACCCAACGGAGCATTGAAAATTTTCCCTTTGCGCGGCATGAACGGATGCCGATCCGGCTCATTCATGCTTTGGCCGCGGTGAAACAGGCCGCGGCACGGGTTAATGGAATCCATGGATTGGATCCGGAAATTGCCGGTGCCATTGCCAAAGCGGCCGAGCAAGTGCGTGCCGGAGCATTTGACACCCAGTTTCCATTGACCATTTGGCAAACCGGATCGGGCACACAATCCAATATGAACGTCAACGAGGTCATCGCCGGTATTGCGAATGAAAGTCTAACCGGAACGCGCGGGGGCAAACATCCTGTCCATCCCAATGACCATGTCAATCGCAGTCAATCATCCAATGATAGCTTCCCGACCGCTATGCATGTGGCTGCTGCACGGGCATTGGAAGTGGAGTTATTTCCCGCACTCGAGCAGCTCCACGACGCGCTTGCCGAAAAAGCTCAGCAATGGAAGAAAGTCGTCAAGATCGGACGCACCCATTTGCAAGATGCGACGCCATTGACGCTCGGACAGGAATTTTCCGGCTATGCGGCACAGCTGCTGGTTGCGAGAGATCGGATCGAGGCAGTTCTGCCTCGACTTTATCAACTCGCTCAAGGCGGAACAGCCGTGGGCACAGGCCTCAACGCCCCGCCCAATTTCGGCAAACATATGGCCCGCGAGATTGCGAAGATTACCGGATTGAAGTTCACAACCGCGCCCAACAAATTTGCCGAGATTGCAGCGCATGACACGATGGTCGAGCTATCGGGCGGTTTGAATACCCTGGCAGTATCGCTAACCAAAATTGCCAATGACATTCGGTTGCTCGGTTCAGGGCCCCGCTCCGGCCTTGGGGAACTTAACCTGCCCAGCAATGAACCCGGTAGCTCTATCATGCCAGGTAAAGTCAATCCGACGCAATGCGAAATGCTGACCATGGTGGCCGCACAGGTCATTGGTAACCATCAAGCGGTTACGGTTGGCGGCATGCAAGGCCATTTGGAGTTGAATGTCTTCAAACCATTGATTGCCGCAAATGTGCTGCGTTCGATCGAAATTATTTCGATCGGCATGTCAAGTTTTGCGCTCCGGGGAGTTGATGGCCTCAGCGCCAATATGGACCGCATCGGACAACTGGTCGATAATTCTTTGATGCTCGTCACGGCTCTGGCTCCCGTCATCGGCTATGACCAAGCGACGCAAATTGCCAAACATGCGCATCAGTCCGGTCTCAGCTTACGAGCAGCTGCGCTGGAATTGGGGTTAATTGATGAAGCAACCTTTGATTTGCATGTTAAACCAGAAAATATGATATAGATTTTAGCGATATAGCTTGGTTTCAAACGGAAAGCCGGATGAGGATCTAATGGATAGCTCAATCGATGAATCACTCAACGCGTTCGACATTCTAGTCCGCCAATTGTTGAGCATGTGGGAACAGGCAATATCCTTGTTACCCAGCTTGTTCATTGCCGGGTTTGTGCTCGTTATCACCTGGATCATTGCGCGCTTTGCTACACGGATCGCTGACCGGCTAACCGACAAGACCAATATGCGCGCATCTCTGCAAGAGCTGGTCGAAACATTGGTCAGGCTGGGCATTTGGATTGTCGGTCTCATGGCGACGTTCACGATCCTATTGCCTGGACTAACGCCATCCAGTCTGATCGCTGGCCTCGGCTTTGGCGCCGTTGCCATCGGCTTCGCCTTTCAAGACATATTTGAAAATTTCATGGCAGGCATTTTGATCATGATCCGCGAGAAAATGCGCATCGGGGACTATATCGAATGCGAAGGCGTGGAAGGTATTGTTGAGAGCATTGCCTTGCGGGAAACCCATGTGCGGCGAAACAATATGGAATTGACGATAATTCCCAATTCAATCTTGTTCAAAAACCCTGTGAAAATCCTTACGGATCAAAAAAAGCGGCGCCATGAAATTATAGCAGGTGTTGCCTATGATACAGATCTCGATATCGCTCGGGAAGTCATCTTAAAAGCGGTAGCGTCGGCAGATCAAGTGAACAAAGCCGAGCGCATTGATGTTTTTGCTTGTGAATTTAATGCCAGTTCCATTGATTTTAAAATTCGCTGGTGGTCCGGCTCGAAACCGCGTGCGATGCATGAAAGCCGGGACAATGTCATTCGCGCAATCAAACGCGCTCTGGATGATGCGGGTATCGAAATTCCCTTTCCTTATGTTACACATACTTTCAAGGAACCCATGCCATTGGCGCAAAAGGAATAGAATATGTCATTAATTCGCAACGTTGCTACCGCCCTTGTTGGGAACGAGGCGCGCAAACGCGGAAGAGGCAATGGTTTGCTAGGATTTGGCGTTGGTATGATCGCAGCAAGAATTGCTACACGATCATTACCGGGCGCCTTGCTCGTCGGTGGAGCAATGGTTGCCAAGGCCTTATATGACCGGTCGCAAGAAGAGAATGACGATATTCCCGCAGCGGATCAGGTTATCGATATTCAAGGCACTCCGGCTCCATCGGAACCGGTTAAAGAAAATAGCCAGTGAAGAATATTGGCAATTAGCGCTTAGCCCCTCTTATCGACAGACACAAAAAACCCCGCCTGATTGCACAGACGAGGCTTAATGATAAATTTGGTTGGTTGGTTAAGCGTAGCTAACTTTTACGTTCGCTTTACGCTGACGACGCATTGCACCGCCAATGGCACCAAAGCCAAAAATCATAAATGCCCATGTTGCTGGCTCGGGAACCGCGGCAACTTCAAATGCCAATGTTCCGGAGTAAGAACCGTTGCCGCCGGATGTACCGGAAATTAGCAAAGTTTGGATACCGCCAGAAACAATCGCGTTTTGAATGGTTTGAAATTCAATCATACCAGCTTGAACAATGTCAAAATCTACACCGTTCAACGTGACAGTTGTGAAATCAACGTTCGAAGCAGGATCGCCCGATGCAATAGAAGAAAGCGTTGCTGAGAAAAGGCCGGCATCGACCCCGACATCAATCAGAAACGTGTCAGAAAACGTGCCCGAGGTCACATCGTCATTGCCGAAGACGCCATCCGAGCCGTCAAAAGTCAAAAACGTCGCCGCATTTGCTGCGCTAGGAACACCCAAGGCCAAAACTGAAGCCATGGAAATTGCGCGGATACCAGTAGACAAATTCATCAAAAACATCCTTACTAAACGAATCGAAACGATCCATTGGAAACTCAATTGACTGGGATATAACGCAAAAACGGTAAACCCCATAGTAATTATTTACGAAATTATGAACAGTTCGTCCCAATTTGGGAACGCGAATGGGTTGGACACCAGATTGTCAGCAGAATTCCGGCCTTTTTTAGTCAATTTACAGATTGGCACGAATCAAGAGAATCTTGGTAAACTAGTACGGATATCAGCGATTTCTGCTTGAACGCGTTGATTTCATTGCGGTTAATGCGCTTCATCCCAGGATTGTCCGGTGCCGATGTCCACTTCGAGAGGTACCGATAGTGTAACTGCCGGTTCTGCAGCTCCCGCCATGACCGAACGTATAACTGCCGAAGCGGACTCCACATCGCTATCCGGGACTTCAAACACCAGTTCATCATGAACTTGCATCAACATTTTGACTTGGGACAATCCGGCTGCACCAAGCGCGGGCCCCATTCGGGCCATAGCGCGCTTGATTATATCTGCGCTGGTGCCTTGAATGGGCGCATTAATCGCTGCCCGTTCACTGCCTTGCCGTTCATTCTGATTGGCTGACCGCAAACGTTCAAACCAGGTTTTGCGACCAAAAAGCGTCTGGGTGTAACCGCTTTCCCGCGCCGCTTGCAGCGTTTCGGAAATATAGCGATTTATGCCGGGGAAACGCTCAAAATATGTATCAATCATCTGCTGGGCTTCATCTGCATCCACTTCTAACCGCTTCGCCAGCCCCCAACGGGAAATACCGTATAAAATTGCAAAGTTGATCGTCTTAGCCCGTGCCCTCGTATCGCGTTCCACAACTCCAAATAACTCCTGGGCGGTGCGATTGTGAATATCTTCGCCCGCAGCAAAAGCTTCCTTTAACGTCTCTACATCGGCAATATGCGCTGCCAGCCGCAATTCGATTTGGCTATAGTCCGCAGCCAAAATAACATGGCCGGGAGCAGCCACAAAAGCCTGCCGGATTTGCCGCCCGATATCGGTGCGAATAGGAATATTTTGCAAATTCGGCTCTGTGGAAGATAGGCGACCAGTTTGTGCCCCACTTAACGAATAGCTGGTGTGCACGCGCCCGGTTTTGGGATTTATTTGTTCCTGCAGGGCATCTGTATAAGTTGACTTAAGCTTCGACAACTGCCGCCAGCTCACGACTTTCTGCGCTATCGGCTCGCCGTCTCCCGCCAACCGTTCCAGCACCGTAACATCTGTCGAAAATTGACCGCTCTTGCCTTTTTTGCCGCCCTTTAGTCCAAGTTTGCCAAACAGAATTTCACCCAGTTGCTTGGGACTACCAATTGAGAAGGGTTCACCAGCCAGCGCGTGAATGTCTTTTTCCAGACTTTCAATATTTTCAGCAAAGCTTTGCGACAGGCGCGCCAACTCTTCGCGGTCAACCAAAACCCCGGTTTCTTCCATTTTGGCGATAACGGGAACCAATGGCCGGTCTACCATCTGATACACTCGGCTGGCTTGCTCTGGTGCCATGCGCAAACGCAATATTTCCCAAAGACGCAAGGTAACATCCGCATCTTCTGCTGCATATTCCGTCGCCTTGTCGAGCGGCACTTCTGCAAAACTAATCGCCTTTTTGCCGGTACCGGTCAGCGATTTGAAACTGATGCATTCATGCCCCAAGTGCAGTTTGCTCAATTCATCCATCCCATGACCGTGCAAGCCCGCATCGAGATTGAAGCTCATCACCAATGTATCGTCAAAGGGGGTGATTTTCAGATCATGCTGCGCCAAGACCGTCATGTCATATTTTAGATTTTGTCCAATTTTCAGCACCGCATCATCTTCTAATAGCGGCTTCAAGCGAGCCAACGCATCATCGGTTGCGATCTGCTTAGGCGATTCTGCGAACATATCTCCGCTGCCGTGACCGAGCGGGATATAACATGCTTCGTTGGGCGCGATTGCCAAGCATAAACCGACCACGCGTGCGGTCACGCTTTCCAAACTGTCCGTTTCCACATCCACCGCGATAACCCGTTTGTCGCGCGCGCGTCCGACCCAGCTGTCCAGAGTCTCTAAATCCTGAACACATTCATATTGCGTGCGATCAATAGCTGGAGCAACTGGAGGAACAACGGCTGCAACGGAACTCGAATTTTCACTATCACCCGCAACATCAGGATTTTGGGGTTCCGATTGGCCGCCGCTCAATTTTTTGATCAGCGAATTGAAACCATGATGTTCCAAAAAGCTACGGAGCGGACCATCGGGAATATCCTGCAAAGCAAAACTGTCCAACGGATCGGGTAACGGACAATCCTCTTTCAAGGTCACCAGCACACGCGATAGCCGTGCCTGTTCGATATTGTTGAGAATATTCTCCTTCATCTTGGACTTTTTCATCTCTGGCGCCGCAGCCAATACCGCTTCAATATCACCATATTCATTAATCAGCTTGGACGCAGTTTTGGGGCCTATGCCCGGGACGCCTGGAATATTATCCGCACTATCCCCCATGAGACCAAGCACATCGCCCAATTTTTCAGGACCCACGCCGAATTTCTCTTCAACCGCTATTTTGCCCATGCGCACATTTTTCATAGTATCGAGCATATCGACCCGGCTATCGTCCGATGGTTCGATCAATTGCATGAGATCCTTATCAGACGAAACAATTGTGACCTTCCAGCCTTCCGCAACAGCCGCTTTGGTATAGCTGGCGATCATATCATCCGCTTCCACATTATCTTCTTCAATAAGCGGCAAAGAAAAGGCGCGCGTCGCGTCCCGGATCATGGGAAATTGAGGGCGCAAATCTTCCGGCGGTTCCGGACGATGCGCTTTATACTCGCTATATAATTCGTTGCGAAAGCTTTGCGATGATTTGTCGAGCACCACCGCCAAATGGGTTGGACCATCCGCCTTGCGTAATTCATCCGCCAATTTCCACAACATGGTCGTATAGCCATAGACGGCTCCGACCGGTTCGCCGTGAATATTGGTCAGGGGTGGTAGGCGGTGATAGGCTCGGAATATATAAGCCGATCCATCCACCAGATAGAGATGTTTTTGGTTGTCTGGCGACGCGCCAGTTGATGCTGTTTGAGAAGAATCTGTATCGGTCATGGCCACAGCACTAGCAGCGAGGACCAGCGGCGTCATCGCTAATTTGCTATGCTGATTTCACGAGATTTAGTGCGGTGGTTTCAAGCCCGCATACGAACGGGGCCTTGCACGTTTCCATTTTCATACATGGGTCGCGGCTTCTCGCGCATCCCGGCTGTATATAAAACACATCGATTGCGTCCCCGGCGTTTTGCCTCAAACAAAGCGCTGTCCGCATTGCGCATCGGAACAGCCCGCTCTTCCTGGGGTGAGACACCGGTCAATCCGATGCTGACGGTCATACGATGCGGAACGCCTTCTTGCGGTTCAAACAATGTATTCTCAATTTCGTGACGGATCATCTCTCCGATAATTTCGCCTTCGGCTTCGCTGGTGCTCGGCAATAAAATACCAAATTCTTCGCCCCCGATACGACCAACCAAGTCATCTCTCCGCAAGATGCGTTTGAAGACTGAAGACAATAAGACGAGCGCTTTGTCGCCGACCGGATGGCCATAGCCATCATTGATGTTCTTAAAATGGTCCGCATCTACAATCATCAGAACATTATTCTCAGATTTCATCCGCCGCTCATCAAAAAGCTGGATAAAATGTTCTCGATTAGCCAGTCCGGTGAGACCATCAATATTTGCCCGACGCTGCAGATCAATATTGACTTGCTCAAGCATTTCTTGAGTTTTTTTCAACTCTTCGGCTGTTTCAATATATATTCTACGCTGTTTGGTTACGTAGAGATTGGCCGGCACGCAGATTACCCACGGCACCAGAAATGCCATGGTCATGACATTCCAGAAATTTTCATCAACACCGAAAAAGATCAAATAGACAATGGCGCTCACGGTAAAGGCAATTAAAGCCTCAGCCGCTGACAACATGCCCGCTTGGCGCGTCGGTGACAATTTCCCAATTTCTTCGTACATGCCGATCAGCATAGTCGGATTTAATTGCGCGCCAGTTCAATTTAATGGTTAATGTTCCGATCAAAATTTCGCGTTTTTCTGAGAAAATTTAGCAAATCATGGTTAATATCGGGGGTGCCAGATGCTAGTCCGGTCGTTGGCCCGTCAACATCGCCTGATTATCGCGCAAAACCGTTTCTGCAAAATCCATAAACGCTTTTACCCGCGCCGTGCGCCGCAAATCATCATGAGTGAGAATCCAAATATCGCGCGAAGGCTGGGGCTCTTGTTCGGTTGCCCGCACCAAGGAGGGTTGATTATCCCCCATGATACATGGAATCATGATCAACCCCATACCAGCCTTGGCCATTTCCAACTGCAAGGCGATACTGGCGAAATTCCCCCACACCGGAACGCGTGAAAATTCTGTATCTTGGGTCCAATCGGGAAACCGGCTCTCTTTTTCCGTCCAGCCCAACCAACGCGCTCGTTCTGGATGATTGATAAAGTCTTGCTGTGCGAGATAATCAGGGTGCGCATAAACGGTCGTCGTATATGCAAATAGCCTTTTACCAACGAGTGTATCGGGCGGATTATTGTCCATCCGGATAGCAATATCCGCCTCCCGGCGCGCGACATCGAGCAAGTCGAAGCTGGTCAATATTTCCAGTTCCAAGCCAGGATAAGCCGCACAAAACTCTGGCAATCTTGGTGCAAACATCCCTGTTGCAAACGGTTCCGCCATGGTCACACGAAGGCTCCCGGACAGTTCATTGTCGCGCCCGGCAATATGCCGTTCGACCGTATTGAGTTCATCGGCAAAGGAACTGGCCGCAACGGCCAAATCTTCACCGGCTGATGTTGGAAAATAGCCTTCCGGACGCCGTTCAAACAACGTCACGCCAAGGGCTTGTTCGAGCTGCTCAATCCGGCGGCTCACGGTGCTATGGTGAACCCCTAGGGATTTGGCCGCGGCTCTCACCGTTCCCCCATTCATCACCTCGCGAAATGTTTTAATATCTTCCCAGTCCATCGGATTGTTCCTTTTGTCGCACCGCTTGCAATTAGCGTATTATTGGAAAAGATGCATGGCTCAAATTTGCACCACCAATGTGCAGATACTCTTTTAGACTTTGTATTTTTCCACCGGTAAAAAGAAACAATAAGGCGCAACAATAGCGCTTTTTTCATAAAGATGAACCGGAGGATCCCAAATGACTGTCCCCATTATTTCCGCCTCAGCGGGAGCCATTTTGATCATTTTGCAAGGCATATTGATGGTTCTAACAGGCTTGCACCGCGGCAAAGCCGGTATCAATATTGGTACTGGTGGTGATCTGGCTATGGAACGCAAAATCCGCCGTCATGGCAATCTTGCTGAAAATGCCGGCCTGTTCGTCGCCGTACTGGCTTTGGCTGAAATGACTGTTGTGCCGCATAGCGCGATCTTGATGATCGCCATTGCCTTTGTGGTGGCGCGTTTTTCTCATGCCATTGCTTTGTCTACTGCAGCGGGATCGCATGGTGCTGAAGGCGGAAAAATATTTGTCCTTGCACGGATTATCGGCGCTCTTGGCACGTTGCTCAGCTTTCTTGCGCTCGGCGTGTTAATGCTTATCAAGCTAGTTTGAAATTCAACATTTGTCACAATTTTTGAGGGGATCCCGAAATGTCCATAGAACTTGCCGATATTTTCAAAGGTTCAACCGCCCAAGCCTTTCGCGGTTTGACCACTGTTTTGATCAAAGCCAAAGCCCATGCTGAAGCGACCGGCGCGTCAGAACAGGCTTTTCTCGATAACCGCCTGTTTCCCGACATGAACGATATGAAATGGCAAGTGCAGATGATCACCGAATTTGCAGTGCGCGGAGCAGCGCGGATGACTGGTGTAGCCACCGATGATTTACCGAACTTACCGATGGAAGGCGACACATTTGACGCCTTGATTGCGCGCATTGAGGAATGTGGAGCAACGGTTGCTCAAGCGGATGATGCGACAATTAATAGCAATGCCGAGATGCAAATTTCCATGCCTATAGGCCCGGACCAGGCATTAGATATAGATGGCAAAAGTTATGTCCTGAGCTTCTTCCTACCCAACCTATTCTTCCACGTCACAACCGCTTACAACTTGCTCCGCATGCAAGGCGTAGCCGTCGGCAAGAAAGATTATATGGGGATGTGAGGAAATAGTAGGCCGTTAAACCATCTTCATAGTCCGTTGGATATTGTTTCAATTTGATACAATGCACGGCAGCATTTTTGGTTTGTTGCGAAAATCCGCAAATTCCGTTAATGATTCGTTAGGGTTCGCAAAACTCGGGGATGTCTTTATTCCCGCTGGCATCATGTCCAGTAAATCAAAAGGGCTTATTTCCATGAAAAAATATCTTTTTGCAGGTAGCGCTATCGCGTTACTTTCGGCCGTTCCGGCGCAAGCTGCGGAAGTCATTTTCACCGATCGAACAGCGTTTGATGCAGCCACTGGTGCCGGCCTGACATTTGAAAGTTTCGAAACCGAACAATCGGGCGCTACGGTAAACTATCCTGGTTTTTCGGTAACGGAATCAAACGGATTCGATTTCATTACACATACATCGATCAACAGCTTTTTCACCTCTGCTACATCAGATGGCGCCAATTCCATCTGGTTTGATGACAATGGCAGCAGCTTGGCAACCTTCGTATTTGATGCGCCAATAAATGCATTTGGATTTGACGTTGCGGCGGCGGCGGCTGGCACGATGACTTTTTCAGGCGGTGCGGCAGGATCCTTCGCGCTCGGCGCAGATACACCCACATTCTTTGGTCTCATTTCGGATACAGCGTTTACAACATTGCAATTCGACATGTCTGGCGGACCGGAAGTAGGTTTTGATGCCCTGTCATTCGGAATCGCTAACGTGGCCGCGGTTCCCGAGCCAGCAACATGGGCATTCATGATCTTTGGCTTTGGCGCCATTGGCGGCGCGCTTCGTCGCAACCGCAAAGCCAATGTGAAAGTCAGCTACGCTTAAGCGATTTTGACCGAACAAGTTTAAAAAGCCTCGTTGGTGCCGATCCAGCGGGGTTTTTTATGGCTTTGCTTCAAACGTTTACCGGCGCGCCAAACAGATCATGGGCGTCGGCTTCTTCAATCACCGCGTCGATAATATCGCCAATCACAACATCCGCACTAATATCGCGCAGAAAGACATTGCCATCAATTTCTGGAGCATCAGCCTGCGATCTTGCGGTTGCGCCTATGTCACCATCTTCATCCGGTTCGCCAATTTCATCGATGATGACGGGAAGCGTCCGGCCGACCTTGGCTTGTAATCGCGCAGCGCTAATCGCTGCGGTTTTTTCCATCAGTCGCTGATAGCGTTCTTCTTTGACCTCTTCCGGCACAGCGCCATCCAGGGCGTTAGCAGCAGCCCCTTCGACCGGTTCAAAACGAAAGCCGCCCACCCGGTCAAGTTGCGCTTCGTCCAACCAGTCGAGTAGATATTGAAAGTCTTCTTCGGTTTCACCTGGGAAACCGACCACGAAGGTAGAGCGGATGGTCAGATCTGGGCAGATATCGCGCCAGCTCTTCACCCGCTGCAAAACCTTGGCTTCATTGGCCGGCCGCTTCATGCGCTTTAATACATTAGGAGCGGCATGCTGAAAGGGAATATCGAGATAAGGCGTAATCTTACCCTCGGCCATTAACGGTATGACCTTGTCGACATGCGGATAAGGATACACATAGTGAAGACGCGTCCAAACGCCTAGTTCACCCAGTGCAACGGCCAGATCCGTCATATGTGCGCGGACTTCGCGGCCCTGCCCGATCGGTCCATTCCATATCTGCGGCTGATGCCGGATATCGACGCCATAAGCCGAGGTATCCTGACTGATGACCAGCAATTCCTTGGTGCCATTGGCAACAAGCTTTTCCGCTTCACGGAGAATTGCATCGGGTCGCCGCGACACGAGATCGCCGCGCAAGGATGGAATGATGCAGAAGGAGCAGCGGTGGTTGCAGCCTTCGGAAATTTTCAAATAGCTATAGTGGCGGGGCGTCAGTTTCAGCCCCGCATCGGGGACCAGATCAACAAAAGCGCCGCGAGCAGCGGGAGCCGCCGCATGGACCGCTGTGACAACATCTTCATATTGATGCGCGCCGGTGACGGCCAATACATCAGGAAAGCGATTCATGATCGTGTCGACTTCATTGCCCATACAGCCCGTGACGATCACACGGCCATTTTCGGCCATGGCTTCACCAATGGCTTCCAACGACTCTTCTTTTGCACTGTCGAGAAAGCCGCAGGTATTGACCAAAACCACATCGGCGCCGGCATAGTCAGCCGACATGTCATAGCCATCGGATCGCAACTGCGTCAAAATGCGTTCGCTATCGACAAGCGCCTTGGGACAGCCAAGGGACACCATGCCGACTTTGGGCGGAGAAGGAATTGCGGTTGCCATGATGGCAGCGCCCTTACCTGCTATTTTCCGATGAGTCACGCCTCCAATGCCCCGGTAATTGCCCAGAGCCTTGCGCCGACCAGCCGCCGGCTGGTTTTTTCGGCAGTTTCAGTGTAAAAACAAGCTGTTCACAAAACCAGGGAGGATGGAATGAATTTATTGGATGTAAATTGGATTGCAATTGTCGTTGCGGCCCTAGCGGGATTCTTCGTTGGCGGTATCTGGTATGGTCCAGTGATGGGCAAGAAATGGATGGGTGCCGTTGGCCTTACGGAAGAACAGATAAAGGAAGGCAATATGGGCGTTATCTATGGCGGTGCCTTTGCCTTCAGTCTGGTGGCTTCCTGGACATTGGCCCATACATTTTCAAGCTATGGCACCGACTTAACCGTCACCGTCAAAATATTAACAGCCCTTGGCGTGGCGCTTGGCTTTATTGTACCAGCTATCGGCACCAACTATCTTTTCTCGCAAAAGGGCAAGGCGCTGTTTTTCATCGATGCCGGCTATTGGTTGCTATTCTACACGGCCATGGGCGCGGTTCACGCTTGGTTGCCATAGACGCTTAGACAGACTCACTGGAGCGCTGGCTGACGCTTTTATAAAGATCGTCTCCATCGCTCCAGTCTGTCACTTTTCCGGAAAATAAAAACTCGGGCGGCACCACTTCGGGACTTTCGCCTGGGCCCGTAGGCGGTGTGTAATAGCCAAGCGCATAGCTGCCCATGCAATAGCCGAGCAAGTCCCGCAATTCCGGATCAAAATCTTTGGCAATATGCGGTGGACAGGAAAGATACTGATTCTCCTCTTGCCGCAACCACCCCAATGCATAGGTGATGTTGAGGCCCATTCGGTCATGATCCGCCGTATTGGCACCCCCGCTATGGATGACCGAACCCGAATAGATGAGAACAGATCCGGCTTTCATTTCGGCATATTGGATCTCATCAGGCGTGGCTTCGCGCCCGGATTTCCAGTGATTGGAACCTGGAACAACCTGCGTTGCGCCATTTTCCTGGGTAAAATCGGTTACTGCCCAAATCGTATTAAATTGGGGCTCGATACTTTCCTGCAGAAAGCCTCCCCAAGCGAGCCGGTCGCGATGCAGTGGCTGCTTCACCTGCCCCGGCTGAATACGAATAAGCTGCGTCAGATGAAGTTGGATCCGTTCGCAAAATGGTTTGAGAAAAAGCTTAGCCCCATCCAAAATCAAGCGGTCCATCACCAGATTGCGGCACATTTCTGAACGTGCGACCAAGGCGCCAGTGCGCGTGGTATGACGACCAGTAAAATCATCGCGCCCCAAATCGGTGGCCTCGACATAGGGCATAATTTCAGACTTTAGCTGTGCCAGAGCGGCAGAATCGATCACATTTTCAACAATTGCCGCACCGTCGTCATGTAAGGTTTGCGCCAGTGTTTCCGGTTTTTCTGCGGCAGATAGTCTTTTCAATTCAGCCATATGTCTCTCCTGTTGGAAGGATATGACCAATTTTCTATTGTGACAAGTCTGGCCGACCAGCACCGGTAATGTCAGGCACGTTCGGCTAACGTGTCCGCGATGATGCGCCAGATTTTGGGATTAAAACCCAATCCGAGATGTCCGCCGTCAACTTCAATGTTCCGCGCTTGGGGATTGTAAATATCTTTTGCGATTTCGGGTCCGACAATCCCATCGCGTAAGGAATAAAATACAGTTAGTGGTTGATCAAATCCGATGCTGTTGCGCGCGTGCACTTCCGCTTCGAAACTGTCGAGATCAATTTGCGCGGATTGGGCGTAACGTTGACCCGGCGTGGTATATTTGGGACCGCCGATTATCGGGGTTCCCATTGTGATCACTTCGCGCACGATGTCCGGCGACAAACGGGCCAGTTCACGCGCGATAATCCCGCCCAGGGACCAACCAATTAGCGTGAGCGGCTGTTGATCATTGCGCTCATATTGCGCCCGCGCAATGGCAGTAAACAGTTCGACATCGCGGTCAACCGAACCTGTATTACGGCCTAAACCCCAATCATAGACAGTATAATCAAGCCGATCGAGAAACCCTTTCAGCGGCGCCATTGACAATGCACTGCCGCCATAGCCGGGGATCAGAAAAATGGGCCGACCATCGCCTTTTGGCGCGGTCACGACGCGCGGCCATTGCAAGCCAAATCCCAGAAGATCGAGTGGCAATGCCAATTCACTCAATTGCGTCAGACGATTAGGGGGCCGCAAGCCACGCGGCATTGGGATCGCATTGGCCATCAGACTACTCCTACAAAAATGCTGATTTACGCCCTACACGAAACTTGTTCGCAGGTGCAACATTTCTGCTTAAAAGTTTTCTGTTCCTTCCTTCATGGCACCGTTTCCAGGCATGATTTCCACAATAATATCGCCCGCTTCAAGCTTTTTGGTTTCTTCTTCCCAAAACCCATACATATTATTGTCCCGATAAATGCGCACGCCAAGACCATCTTTGACAATATCTTTCATGGCCATGCCCACTTCCTTGTCTTCCACGGGGCGCTGGACGAGTTTGACGCGGCCCGTTGCCGATGCAAGATCGCTCAAATAGTCCGATATTTTTGCGCCTTCACAGCTTCCCGCCAGCAGCAAGCCAGCAAAGCTGACAGGATTGATCACGGTGGTTGCGCCGGCTTGGCGCGCCAAAAGCTCATTGTCTGATGCGCGAACCGAGACGCTAATAGGCAAATGATAGGCAAGATGGCGCGCGGTCAAAACAATCAAGATACTGGTATCGTCGCGCCCAGCCGACACAATCATCGAGCGCGCGCGCGATATTTTGACGTTCATCAAGGTCACGTCCCGCGTCGCATCGCCGTTTATCACCGCGCAGCCCATTTTCTCGGCCTGCGCCAAGGCTTCGTCCAATGGATCGACAACCACGATTTCTTCGGGATTAGTCCCGCGCTCGATCAGCTCCTGTACGGCTTCTTTGCCGCTGGTTCCGAAACCAGCAATTACAATATGATCGTGCAGATTATTCTGGATGATTTTCATACGCCAATTATCCCAGGTTCTCTTAAATACGAAATTATAGGCTGTGCCGACAAAGATTAGCACAACAAAAATGCGGATCGGCGTCACCACCAACGCATCAAACATCCGCGCGCGTTCGGTGACCGGTGCAATATCGCCATAGCCCGTTGTTGTAATCGAGATCATGGTAAAATAGACCACATCCAGAAAACTGACATCGCCGTCATAGCTGTCTTGCAATCCGTTGCGATCAAACCAATGCACCGCGACAGCCATAGCAATCAGGCCCAATACAAACATCACACGCCAGGTAATGTCCAGCCAAATAGGAAGGCTGGATTGGCGCCGCAGCGTCAAATAGCTAGAAAGATTGCGAGGAGCGCGGCCGGCCATAAATGGATCAGGTCCGTTTCGGCAAATGCGAGACGGGGTTTACCGGCTTTCGATTTTTGCGAATTTCAAAATGCAATTGCGGTTCCTGTACATAGCCGCTGTCTCCAGCCAGGCCGATGATATCACCGGCGGCAATCTTTTGTCCACGCGTAACATGTAATTTGTCGGCATGGCCATAGGCCGTGACCCAGCCATCGCCGTGATTGATCAAGATCAGACCACCAAAAACGCCTATTTCATCACCGCTATAGGCGACAACACCATCAGCAGCAGCCTTGATCGGTGTGCCTTTGACCACGCCAATATTGAGCCCGTCATTGACTTTACCGCCGCCTTTGCTGCCAAAACTGGACAGCAATTTGCCTTCAAGCGGCCAGTTAAAACGCCCCGTAAAAGCCGCAGGTGTGGCAATTGCTTTGGGTGTTTTTTTCTCGGCAATGGCTTTGCGCCAAGCCGATGGTTCTGGCTGGTCACCAGCGGCAGCCATTGCCGGTTGGCTGCCGGTGACAATATCATCAATATCAAGATCAAAGGCCGCGGCGCGTTCTTCTATGGTCATGGCTTGGGGATCAACCGGCGCCGCAGCCGGCAACATGAGATTTTGTCCAACCCGCAAAATAAAGGGTTCTTCTAGGTCATTTAGCGCAACCACATCCCGCCAAGGTACGCCATATGCCCGTGCGATCGCTATCCCGGTTTCGCCGCCATTTACGCGGTGATACCGGCCGCCGGTAATATTTAATTGTTGGCCGGGCTGAATTACATAGGGGGCAATCAGATCATTGTTCGCCGCAATAACTTGTGCGCTCGCGCCGGTTATATTCGCGATCCCACCAAGTGTGTCTCCGGCTTTAACAATATAGGTGCCGCTGTCGATCGTTACGGCATTGGGCGTCACTGGCTGCGCGGTCCAGACGGGCGGCGGCGCTTGAGATGGGCTTTGACCAAAGACCGAGGCATCTGTTTCAAGGGTTGGAACAGGAGCGTTGGCCGCGTCATTTTGGGGCCAGCTATAGTCGCGGCCTGGAGGAATACAGGCAGACAGCGAACATAACAAAATACCAACAAAAATCTTACGCATCTTAGGCCCCATACGCTGACTCTCACCCCTGAAAGACGGCCCTTTCTAGCATCTATTCCGTTGCTGGCTAGCCCTGCCGGCCACAAGTTCCAACAATTGGCCTTTTCTCCTTATGCTCAGAGCGTATGGCATGAGAAGGTCAATTTGATCTCACAAGCCCAGATAAAGATAATATCGCCATCATTTGAAAGATGAACTGCTTGGCGTTCAGGCTTGCGATTTTCGCCGGGATACCATGAAAGGTAGGCCGCAAAGGAGGCTGCGGCGAATTTATCCAATCCAGCGTCGGATTGACGCGCTATCGTCACACATTGCCGGGCAAATCTGTTTCAATTGCGTGGCTATTTTCCTGACTTGAGAGTAGGAACCGGGGCATGACAGCACGCAAATTAGGCAATCCATCGGGCGATCCCGGCGCGAACTCAGCCTTTTTTGAACCGGAACAGACCGTGCGTTCGGATATGGATGATCAACAATATTCTCGTTTTTTGACCTCCTTGTTGGACGCCCGCCGTTATGTCGACGAATTTTTCTACAATAAATATGGATTCCCTGCCTATCCCTATCTCGACATATTGCTCATGGGGTCGAACACCGATGATAAAATAGCGATCGAAACTATTTCCGATAGACTGTCTCTGACGAGCAGCACCACAAAACGCCATTTAGATCTGATGCAAAGTTGCGATCTGTTGGCGCCCAGCGATACAGGTTATTTGCTGACCGATTCAGCCAAGCAATTGCTGGTCGATTTTATCGAAAGCAAATTATCGGTCTCGTTTACCGTAGCAGATTAACGCTTTTTCGCGACTGGTCCTCTTTATCGCTGAGGTGAATGCGATTATGGCGAACTAGAAAAAAATTTTGGCAATCCCCAAAGCGGTCCAGATCCTATCTGACTAAGCAGCGTAAATTCTGCCTGAAGCGGCGGCTTCCCGATCCGCTGGCGCCTTTGCTCCGGATTTCTCAATCTTCATCTCATAAAGGCTCAAGTCTGTCTTCGATATCAGTTCGATGGCTTGCATATCGTCATTAGGGCCAATGCTTTTTAAGCCATAGCTAGCGCCGATCGACAGCTGATTGCTATCAATATGCACGGGTTCTTGCAATTTCTGAACCGCCGCCTCAACCAGCTGATGGCAGACCAGAGGTGGCTGATCGACAAACAGCGCCGCAAATTCATCTCCCCCGAGGCGCGAGATCATGGCAAATTCACCGATGGTTGCCTGAAGGCGCTCTGCAGTAATCTGCAAAATTTGATCGCCTGTCATATGGCCATGGCTGTCATTTATATGTTTAAATTTGTCGAGGTCAAACATCGCCAAGCTTAGACCATGTTCGCTGTGATGTTGCCTCAAGGCATTGTCTAGCTGCTCATGAAACGCCCGCCGATTATACAGATTCGTCAAAGCATCGGTATGCGCCATGTCATGCATTTTGCGCTGCAAATCGATCATTTGCACCATTTGACGATGTTGCCGTCGAACTAGGCCAACCAGGAATAAAGTGGATGCAACCATCGTCGCGCCCAAGGCAATATCAATCATCATGCCTGAGGTTAAAAGCAAAGTACAAATCGGCAGGATACCGATGGAAACATTCAATATCGCAGATCGCGGCATAAGCGAAAAACAATAGGCCGTGGAAAAAGCACCCAGAGCCATGAAGGCTGGGATATAATAACGGAAACTGCTGGTTTCCGATTGCCAGGCCAATACGCTCCAAAATGCACAAAGCGATCCGATAATAGCAGAGGCCACCGCAACGCTGCGCAATAATTTTAGCGCGGTTTCCGGTTCAAAAATGTCATGGCGACGACGCACCCACAAGATCATGCGCCCGATCAAGGCGGTGGTTACCACAATCGGAATGATAACCCGCAGCCAGATGGACGAGGAATCTGTGACGGCATAAATACAGGAAAATATGTCGAAGACCATGACCAGATAGAGCCATGGAATTCCCTTTTTCAAGGCACGGAACTGCACTTCCAACACCTTGTCACCGGCATCACCGGGTTGGTGTACAAGTCCGAATAAATCCCACAATTTATCAGTTTGGCCCATGCCAAACAGGGTTAGGAAAATATACTTAATTTCGGATTAAAATCAACGTCCCCATCTTGTCCGGTCTTGCGGTCTATCCTATCGCTACAATTTACTGTTCTTTCTGAAAGTCCCTGGCGTTCAGCCCGCTTTTGAAGCGGAAGATATCCAGCACCAAGCCTCGCGCCTCGATTCTAATCCGCATTTATCTTAATATCATTTGCAACCGCCCATTTCGGATCTTAGGGACGATAATAATATTCTATTTTCGGAGACAAGTGATGCGCCTGTTCGCGATCTTAACAATGATCCTCACGACCGCCACCCTGGCGGCGTGTTCGGCCGATAATGCTTCAGAGAAATCCGACAACGAAACATCAATCATCTCTCCCATTATTTCCAGTGAGGATGCTAAAGACCCTTATAGCTATGCCCAGCCCGAAATCGCGCGAGTGACCCATGTTGATCTCGATTTGGCGCTCAATTTCGAAAGCAAGAATGTGAGCGGCACGGCGTCGCTGGACATATTGGCAAATGATGGTGTCGATACGGTCATTCTCGACATTTTGGATTTGGAAATTTTCTCTGTTACCGATGCTGACGGCACTGCTCTCTCCTATGCGTTAGGCAAAGCTGAAGAGGGCAAGGGATCGCCGCTCGAAATTGTCATGGGCGACAAGCGGCAGATAGTAATCACCTATAAATCAGGGCCCAATGCAAAAGCGTTGCAATGGCTCGTTCCCGAGCAAACCGCCGGCGGTCAACATCCCTATCTGCTCAGCCAAGGACAACCAACTTTGAATCGTACCTGGATTCCGACACAAGACAGCCCGGGTATTCGGCAAACATGGAAAGCGAAAATTTCCGCACCCGAGCCATTGACCGTGGTCATGTCCGGCCTGTCTAACCAAGAACCGGAAGATGTTGGCGAAGGGCGGCGCGCCTTTCATTTTGAAATGGACAAACCGGTCGCGCCCTATTTGATTGCCATTGCTGCAGGAGACATTGTGTTCAAGGCGCTGGGACCGCGTTCCGGTGTGTGGACAGAGCCTGTCATGCTCGACAAAGCGGCGGCCGAATTGGTCGACACCGAAAAAATGATCGACGCGGCCGAAGAGTTGTACGGTCCTTATCGCTGGGGCCGCTATGATATGATCGTCTTGCCACCGAGCTTTCCATATGGTGGCATGGAAAACCCGGTCATGACATTTTTGACGCCAACTTTTATCGCCGGTGATCGCAGCCTGACGGGCCTCGTGGCGCATGAATTGGCGCATAGCTGGTCGGGCAATTTGGTAACCAATGCCAATTGGTCGGACAGTTGGTTGAATGAAGGCACGACCAGCTATTTCGAGAACAGGATTATTGAAAAGTTATATGGCGAGAAACGCGCCAACCAAGAGCGCGCGCTAAATTTTGCCGGAATGGAAGAAACAATTGCCGAAAACGGTTCGGATTCTAACATAACCGCCTTGCATCTGACCGGCGAAAACGCGAGCCCTGAAGGCGGTGTAAGCGGCGTCATTTATGACAAAGGCGCGAGTTTCCTACACACCGTCGAAGCGATAGTCGGGCGAGAAAAATTTGATATATGGTTGGAAAGCTGGTTCGATCGACATGCTTTTCAACCGGCGACATCGGCCTTGTTTCTTGCTGATATGCGCAAAAACCTGGTCAAGGGTGATGCAAAATTGGAAGCAAAACTCATGCTTGATGCCTGGATCTATCAGCCCGGTCTGCCATCCAATGCGTTACGCCCTGATCCTGCGGCTTTTGCCGAGGTGGATGCTGCTGCTAAAGACTATGCCAGCCGCCGTTCACTGGACAAAAATTTGTGGCGCAATTGGACCAGCGCTGAACGCCTGCGATTGCTGAATAAATTACCGGAAAAATTGTCAGCGAAAGAGTTGGCCCAGCTGGATAATGATCTTGGTTTGACAAATTCAACCAATAACGAGATTCTCTTTGCCTGGCTTAATCTGGCACTGCAGAACCGCTATGCCCCTGCCGTACCTTCAGCAGAAAAATTCCTTGCGACCGTAGGCCGCCGCAAATTTGTGGCACCATTGTTTGAAACACTGATGGAACAGGACAATTGGGGCACACCCATTGCCAAACGCATTTACGCCCAAACCCGCGGCGGATATCATTCTGTAACGACAGGAACCGTTGACGAGCTGGTGCTCGCTGACCGTTAAAATTTCTGCCCGCGCAAAAGCTTATCCGTTATCACGGTGCGATACGCGTGGCACTGATGCGCGCTTTGGATCAGGCCAGGAAGGATTTAGAGCAACCAATTTTGACTGCGGTTCCGAGAAGCTATCGTCCAGCCGCTGTTCTTCTGCATTTTCAACACGGTCCCGGCCTCTCGACTTTGCCCGATATAATGCTTCATCGGCTCGCGCGAACAGTTGCTTATAGGTCTCGCCTTCGCGCGCCGTGGCGAGGCCAAAACTTGCCGTCAATCGGATATCTTCACCGAGATCAGAATGCTGCAAGCTAGCAAAGCCTTGTCGGATCCGTTCGGCTAGTCGATGAGCAGGATCATTTTCGCAATTCCAAACCGCGATACAAAATTCTTCTCCGCCGATGCGACCAGCTTTGTCGCACCCGCGCACCATCTTGCTAATCAGCGCACCAAAATTACCAAGCGCTTGATCGCCAGCTTGATGCCCCCAAATATCATTAACCTGCTTGAAGTGATCGATATCAGCCACGACCAAACTCAGCGCCCGTCCTTCCGTCTGCGCACGCGGCAGAAGATTGCGCATGGATTGTTCAAAAGAACCGCGGTTGTACAAACCAGTTAAACCGTCGCGCTCGCTGCTTTCTCTCAATGCCGTAGTCCATTCGGCGATGGAAGCACCGATCAGGACCATGGCGGTAACCACGCCTTTCACACCAAGCACCAACCCGATCAGCGAATAATAGATCGATTCTCGATACGCCTCGGCCGGAATTGAGCGCTCAAACATCAAGGTTATACTGGGCCTGACCAGAAAGTCTGCCGCCTGAAAGGCGATGACAGCAATGATGGCGACATCAATCACGTTACGACGGCGGGCGGTAAGAAGCGCGGTCATTCCAATAATGAACATGACACCATAGCCCATATTTACAATCACCAGTCGTGGGCCGACATCATTGGAGAGATTGACGGCCAAGGCCAATACCAGCGCGCTAACGACATAAACTGCGGCAAAGCTTGTAAGATGTAGCTTTTGTCCAGCCCGCTCGCAAACCGAAGCCAATAAAGCGATAGACCCCATCGTGTAGAATAGCTGGGTCATATGGAAGAGATAAAAACCGTCAGCTGGAAAAAAGTGGGTGATCAGAAATCCGATGGCAGAAAAGGCATAGGCCAAACCAAAGCCCAGCACATGTCGCTTTAGTCGGCCTACGCGCCAAAGCACAACAAATGTCGCCGCGAAAAACAGCGCCATAATTGGTGTCACCAGTCCAAGAATCTGAGTTTGCATCTACCCCCACGCGCTTCTGCCCTTTCGGGTTAGGTCAATAAGGTTAAAGGCGTCTTAAGGAATTGCTTAGCGTTGCCCGCTTATTTTTCGTTTTTCATCTGGATGATGGCGGCAAAGATTCCGTTGGACATCAGGCCATCGGAGAATAGTACCAAAGAAAGACATCCAATCGCGAATATGAGCAAGCAAAATATGGCGAAGCAATCCAAAAAAAACGTTCATAAATTGGTTGCCAGACTTGGGCCCTATTGGAAAATGGAAGCATCCGCAGTGATCTTAATCCCGGCGACAATGGCTTTGATAACCAAGGCCAATCTTGGTTGGGCGACAATTATTTCCAGTTTACCCATGATGCTGATGCTGGGGATTGGTGCCCTTTATTGGCGAGGCAAGCTGCTCCGCCTGGTGAGGTCCGATTATGATTTTGCAAGCTTAATTCATGCCATTGCAAGAATAAGAACTCCGGTCCAGATACTGACCCTTATCGCAATCATATCAACCGCCTTCGCTTGGATAATACCAGGCTTTGCAGTAGGACAACCCGATAAAATATGTGCCACCATTGCCGCTGTGCTGGCAGTTCTGGAATATATAAATTACTATCACCGGCAATTACAACATTTCGACAATGTCGCAGATTTTCAAAGGCTACTGACCGGAAAAGGGTTTCGCCAATCCCAAATGGCGCGCGATATCAGAGCAATTAGCTTCAATCGGAAATAATGAGCATATTGCGCATCCAGCGGAACGTTGGGCATTTGCAGATAATCGCTCAACAGAATGGAAAAACCAACCAGAATCGTAAGCGTGAATTCTTACTTATAGAGCTTGCCGAGCATATCCATGGATTCATAATGGGTCAGGTCGAGATGCAAAGGTGTGATCGAAACATAACCATCGGCAATGGCTTCCAAATCTGTACTATGAGCCGGGGTTTCAACCATCGGGCCGAGACCGAACCAATGATATTCAAACCCGCGGGGATCGCGATTGGTGACAATTTGTAGACGTCCATAATCACGGATGCCTTGGGAAACCACGCGAATGCCTTTTACATCACTGGCCGGCACGGCAGGAAAATTGATATTGATTAATGTGCGATGGTCCATACTTTTCTTGATCAACGGCCGCAATACCCGTTCGCCCCATTGCAATGCTGCTTCGAAGGGCACATCGTCGGCCATGTCACCGCGCGCATAACTTTGACTCAAGGCGATAGACGGGATCCCGGCGAGAGCACCTTCCATCGCCGCAGACACCGTCCCGGAATAAGTGACATCCTCACCCAGATTTGCACCGCGATTCACGCCAGAGAGAATAAGATCCGGCGGCCCGTCTTTCATAATTTTGGCAACGGCGAGCATCACGCTATCGGTTGGCGTACCGTCGACCGAATATTGCTGATCCCCGCGTTGGCGGATCCGCAAAGGCCGCGTCAGCGTCAAGGAATGGCCGGCTCCTGAATTTTCATCCGAAGGGGCGACAATCCATATATCGTTCGAAAAATGCTGTGCAATATCGAGCAGCACCTTCATCCCCGGGGCATCAAATCCATCGTCATTGGTCAGCAAAATACGCATCAGTTTGCAGGCTCCAACTTTTCAACCCCGCCCATATAGGGCTTGAGTATGTCAGGGATAAGAACGCTCCCATCTTGTTGCTGATAATTTTCCAATATCGCAACCAACGTCCGGCCTACGGCGAGGCCAGAACCGTTCAGGGTGTGAATAAAATCCGTACCCTTGGTTTCGCCCTCGGCCCGGAACCGTGCATTCATCCGGCGGGCCTGGTAACTGCCGCATGTAGAAACGCTGGAAATCTCACGATAAGCACCTTGACCGGGTAGCCAGACTTCCAGATCGATGGTCTTGCGAACCGTCGCACCAAGATCACCCGCACACAACATCAGGTTACGATAGGGCAGCTCCAACGCTTCCAATATCGATTCAGCCGAATGCAGCATATGCTCAAATTCGCTTTCGTCTTGATCCGGTTGTGCAACCGTAACCATCTCAACCTTTTCAAACTGATGCTGACGAATATAGCCTTTTGTATCTCGGCCTGCAGAGCCAGCCTCAGATCGAAAACACGGCGTCAACGCCGTCATCCGCAACGGTAAATCAGCACCATCCAAAATTTGCTCCCGCACACTATTGGCAAGACTGGTCTCGGCGGTGGGAATCAGCCAACGGCCATCAGTGGTCTGGAAAAGATCTTCGGCAAATTTGGGCAATTGCCCGGTGCCAAATACAGCTTGTTCGCGAACCAATAGCGGCGGCGCGCATTCGGTATACCCGTTTTCCATTGTCTGTTTGTCAATCATGAATTGACCAATGGCGCGTTGTAACCGCGCCATTTGACCGCGAAGAAAGGCAAAGCGCGCGCCAGACATCCGGGCGGCTGTTTCAAAATCCAGACCAAGAGCGGGTCCAATATCGCTATGTTCGCGTGGCTCGAAATTAAACTCTCGCGGTGCGCCCCAGCGCTTAATTTCAACATTATCGTCTTCATCAGCGCCATCTGGCGTTTCTGCGCTAGGAATATTCGGCAAAGCATTGACCACATTTTGTAGCTTTTCCGTTGCAGCCCGCGCCTGCTCCTCTAGCGCCGGCAGGCTAGTTTTGAGTTCAGAAACCTCGGCCATGAGCGCCTGGGCGGTTTCTTCATCCCCCTGGCCTTTTGCCTTACCAATGGCTTTGGAAGCTTCGTTGCGCCGCGCCTGGCCTTCTTGCAATCGGGTTGCGAGACTCCGATTCTCTTCATCCAGCGCCAAAATCGTAGCTGCCACCGGTTCAATCCCTCGGCGGGCCAAGGCGGCATCAAATCCAGCCGCATCTTCTCTTATCATTCTCAGATCATGCATGGCAAGACGCTATGCCGAGACACGCGCTCCGGTTCAAGTGCTGAGCGGAGCAAGTGTCACAAAAAAAGCGACCCAAATTAACGGGCCGCTCTTTTTATTCGATAAAGACCGTGGCTATTTAAGCGGCGACAGCTTTCTTAGCTTTGCGGCTTCGCGCGAACAAAGCCGCTGCGGCTGCGCCGAAGAGCAAGACGACTGGTGGCGCGGGAACCGGAGTTCCGCCCGTTGATCCACCGGTTGATCCGCCGCTGCTCGCGCCAGAAGATGTACTCGAACTGCTGCTCGAGGACGTCGAACTGGAGGAGCTGTTGCCACCAAAGCTCGAAGACGTGCTGCTGGCCCCGGATGAGGTTGAAGTCGAGCTAGACGATCCGCTGCTACCAGTCGAACCGGTGCTGCCGTTTGAACCACCGTTGCTGGACGAACTGGAGGAGCTAGAAGAACTCGAACTGGATGATGAGCCGCCGGATGATCCGCTGCTGCCGGTTGAACCAGTGCTTCCGGTTGAGCCCGTGCTGCCGGTTGAACCTGAGCTGCCGTTCGATCCACCACTACTGGAACTGCTCGAGCTGCTTGATGAGCTAGAGCTGCTCGATGAACCGCCGGAAGAACCCGAGCTACCGGAACTGCCTGAGCTACCCGAGCTACCGGAAGAACCGGTGCTTCCTGTGCTGGTGTTTCCGCTACTGGTCGACGTACCGGGATGACCACTTGACGTGTTGCCGCTAGAGGTCATGCCACTGGACGTATTGCCGCTCGAGCTCGACGAACTGGAACTGCTCGAAGAGGACGAACTGGAGCTGCTCGATGAACTCGAAGAACTGCTGCCTCCGGTTGAGGTGCTGACACCGCCGGTGGACGTGCTAACGCCGCCGGTAGAGGTACTGACACCACCTGTCGATGTACTCACTCCACCGGTCGAGGTGCTGACACCGCCGGTGGACGTGCTGATATTGCCAGAAGAGGTGCTGGTCGAACCGCCGGTCGAGGTGCTGGAAAAGCCGCCCGTGGACGTGCTGGACGAGCCGCCCGTACTGGTTAACCCACCGGTTGATGTGCTGGTTGAACCGCCAGTGCTTGAAAAACCGCCGGTTGATGTACTGGTCGAACCACCGCTGGTCGAGCTACCACCCGAAGATGTGCTGGTCGAACCGCCACTGCTGGTGGACGAAATGACAACGGAACCGCCGCCTGATCCGCCGCCGCCGCCGAAAAAGCCGCCAAAGAAGCCGCCGCCAAAGCCGCCGCCGAAACCGCCGCTGCTACCGCCGATGACAACTGGGACTGATCCACCGCCGCTTTCCAAAACTGGAATCTCAGGCAGAGGAGGCGGGATGTAAGCAGGAGCCGGAAGAGGTATAGGCTGTTGAGGAGCCTGCGCAATGGTGACCACCGATGGCGCACAGGCTGTCACGGTCTTCGTCACCGTCCGCCGGATGCGTTTCACCTTACGTGCCGACTGGCCGCGTTTCAGAACACGCGCTCGAACGTTCTTTTTCTTGGTGACCTTTTTGATATAAGGAGCCGCTGGTGCTTCTGAAACATGCACCGCACCGCCTCCAATTAACGCTCCGCCGCAAGTGCAGGCGCATAATTTTGCTAAAGCCATCCGTACCGACATAGTATTCACTCTCTTCCGCTTTGGAACCGTTGCTAGGGGCCAGCAATTATCTGCAAGGTCTCTGTTCGGGGTTCCGACAGACACCAAAAGCGCAGAAGACAATGATCATCACAATTGCGTTAACCTTGATTCCAGAAGAAAAAGCACAAAAATCCTTACCAACCTCTCTTCAAGCAGAGTTAATGTCCCGAATTGGAACCCTTTACACAGCATATATTATATTGGCGGCGGCAAATTTGCGGAAAAAGCCCTTCTTTTCAATGGGAGTGAGTCGCAGGGATTCGCGCCATGATAGCGGCGAAAAGGCTCTTTTTTTCTCTAGATCGCTAGAAAAGGGGAATTTGTTCAGCTGCGACAAATTGCATCTTGTCTAAGGTGAAAGCCGAGTTTATAGGCCCGATTCATGACCGCGCTTTCGGCGCCCCATATTGGGCCGCCGGGCGAAAGTTGGAGAGTATATTTGGCGTCCACAGCGAACAAGAAATCCGCCTCCGACGGTGGTTCCAAAAACGACATAGTGCTCGATGATGGCTATCGTCCTAGTGCGGACGAAGAATTTATGAACGAGCGTCAACAAGCCTATTTCAAGCGTGCATTGGAACGCTGGAAGCAAGATATTATTGAAGAATCCAAAGAAACATTGGCGCATTTGCAAGACGGGCCGATCCAAGAAGCGGATTTAAACGATCGCGCGTCCAGTGAAACCGATTGGGGCCTGGAATTGCGCACACGGGACCGGCAGCGCAAGCTCACCTCCAAAATTGATGCGGCCTTGCGGCGACTGGAAGAAGGCGAATATGGTTATTGTCAGGTTACTGGCGAACCCATTTCCCTCGAACGGCTCGAGGCTCGCCCCATCGCAACCATGAGCGTCGAAGCGCAAGAAGCGCATGAGCGGAATGAGAAAATCTCGCGAGATCAATAGCTTTCGCTAATTTGCTATACGCCTGATATGTCTGTTGGCTTCATCCCCGGTTGCGTCGAACAGCGTTAACAAGCGCGATAGGGCCTTTATCCTATCAGCCACATTGTTTGCGAGCGATGGCATCTCCTGCGCAAACAAGTCGAACTATATTAACCAATTTTCCACCTTTTCTGCTCTATTATCCGTGGCGAGCTACAGAATTTTACATTTAACCCGCGGGATTCACATGAGAGAACCTTTTGACGATAATTTGGGAAAAAACAGCCAAACCAGTGGCCAACCCAAACGTGAACTCGATCGTGATAGCCTGTTTCTCAAGGCGGTTCTTCGCTTTGTAAACGGGGACGATTGCGGTGAAGTTCGCATTCGTAATTTGTCGGCAGGCGGGTTAATGGCAGAGGCTCCTGTCATTGCGAAGCGAGGCGACAAAGTCCAGTTGGAACTGCGCAATATTGGCCGTGTATCCGGTTATGTCGCTTGGGTTGCACAAGGCCGTCTCGGCATTGCCTTTGATCATCCGATCGATCCAAAATTAGCCCGCAAACCTGTCGGACAAACCAAGGTAGAATTGCCGCATTATTTAAAGCAGCATAACAAACAGACGCCCCTCCGCCATGGGCAGCGTCCACGCTAAGACATAGCATAATCTGCTTGATTAGAATCTGGCACCTGCATAGGACTGTTTAATCGTTTGATTAAATAGGAGCAGAACATGGCCGGACCTCTGGCAGGTATTAATATCATTGAATTTGCAGGTATTGGCCCCGGTCCTTTTTGCGGGATGATGCTAGCAGACCAAGGCGCGACGGTGACGGTGCTCCATCGCCCCGGCGGCGCACCGGATGGACGGCTGGCCTTGTCACGTTCACGCAAGCTGGTAGAGATAGACCTGAAATCTCCAGAAGGTATCGCGCAGGCCCGGCAATTGGTGCAACAAGCCGATGGCTTGATTGAAGGCTTTCGACCCGGTGTCATGGAACGCTTGGGCCTGGGACCAGATGTGCTTTTGAACGATAATCCCAAATTGGTGTACGGACGGATGACCGGTTGGGGGCAATATGGTCCGCTGGCTCATGCTGCTGGCCATGACATAAATTATATTTCCATTTCTGGCGCATTACATGGCTATGGCCGAGCGGGCGATAAACCAACACCGCCAATAAATATGGTGGGAGATTTTGGTGGTGGTGGGATGATGCTGGCCCTCGGCATGGTATCCGCTTTGCTGCACGCCAAAACCGGAGGCGTGGGGCAAGTTGTTGACTGCGCCATGACCGACGGATCCGCGGCATTAATGGCGATGATATTTGACTTCCACAATATCGGTCAATGGCGAGATGACCGCGGCGTCAATTTGCTCGATACCGGCGCGCATTTTTATGACAGCTATGAAACGTCGGATGGAAAATATATCTCAATTGGTTCCATCGAACCCCAGTTTTATGCCCAATTGCGTGATGTTGCCGGGCTCAAGGACGATGCTGACTTTGATGCTCAAATGGATCCGAAATCTTGGGGGCCATTGAAGGATAAACTGACCAGTTTGTTCAAAACCAAAACTAGGGAAGAATGGTGTGGATTGATGGAAGGAACGGATATTTGTTTCGCTCCAGTATTGTCATTGGCAGAAGCAAAACAGCATCCGCATAATATGGAACGGGAGACATTTGTGGATGTAGGTGGGCATTTACAGCCCGCTCCGGCGCCGCGCTATTCCGTCACCCAATCGGACAAGCCCAAGCCCCCGGCTTAGCCGGGCGCGGCGGGTTAACATGCGTTCGGTCACCCGCTAATCGCGCCCATCACAGTGGGAACATAGCTTGGGCCGATGGTCAGTTCGGTATCATCTTGCAAAATTACATATTTGCGGCGGCCTCTGCGGCGAATATCGCGGATAAAATCCCGGCGCACCGCCGCCGAACGATGGATGCGCAGAAACATTGCCGGCGGCAATCGCTCCAACAAAGATTGCATGGCTTCATGCACCATGTAATTTCTGTCTGCTAAACATAAGCGCATATAGTCACGGTCGGCAGCGATCCATTCAATATCAGCGCTGCTGATCTGGACCGTTCCGCGGCCGTCTTGTACCCAGATCCGATGCTCGGCCTTTGCTCGGCGTCCGCTATGCATTTGCCGCTTCAAACTTACCCGGTCAAACGCTTCGATCAATTCGCATTCTTTGACCGGTTTCAGCAAATAATCGGCGGCGTTGAACCGAAATGCATCCGCAGCATATTTGCTATGGGCTGTGGTGAAAATAATTTCTGGCGGCTGGCTAAACTGTCGGCATTGATCGGCGACCTCCATGCCAGACAAATCCGGCATATCAATATCGAGCAGCATGATTTCAGGCCGATCGCGCGCAACTATGTCCAACGCCTCCCGTCCACCGCCTGCAAGATCAATATGATTGACATTGGGCAACCGTCCACAAAGCGATTGAATCCGGGTGCGGGCCAGCGGCTCATCATCGACAATCAGAACGTTAAATTTTTCTTCCGCAATCATAAGCAATAATCTCGGAAAATCTGATTTTCATCGGGAATGATGATGGTGGCAACAACTTTCTTATTCTTGTCATTGCCAGCAAATAATGCCGCTGCCGGACCATAAAGCGCTGCGAGCCGTTCCTTGATATTCGCCAGCCCTGTTCCGGTACTGCCATTCTGTTGATAATCCGCCCGCATTTTTCCTTCATTGGCCACGGATAGTTTCAAATGGTCACCATCGCGAGCCGCAACAATGCGGATACAGACGGGTTCACACGACCGCGCCACCCCGTGTTTAATGGCATTTTCGATCAAGGGTTGGATGATCAAAGCCGGGATTTTCCATTTGCGCACATCCGGATCGATTTTCACATCGATACTCAATCTATCGGGAAAGCGGACCTGTTCAATCTCAAGATAGCGAATTTGCTGCGCAATTTCCTGCTCGACGGTGATCATGTCAGCGCCATAATCATTTAGCACCGCACGCATATATTCAGCGAGACCATCGACCAGATTTTCAGCTGGGCCATTTTTCTTATCGATGATCAAACTGCTAACCGAATTGAGTGCGTTAAATACAAAATGCGGATTAAGTTGGTAGCGCAGCGCCCGCATTTCACTCTCGCGCGTGGCCCTTTCAAGATTGCGGCTGTGGATCAATGCCACCTGGCTTTTTCGGCTATTGGCCAGAGCCAAGTAAATGCCGCCCCAACCCACCAACATGAGATAATCGACAAAGGCCGTATCGAAGAAATGCGACAAAGCCTGATGTTCTGAAACCCCATGTACGGTTCCAATATATTCCAGAATCGGTCGCGGATAGGCCAAGAAAAGATCGGTTAAATACGCTATTCCCAGGGCGAGAAATATTGTTGGGATGGTCAAAATGAACACCATCGAGGCGGTTCGCTCACCGACCATGATCAACAATCGATAGAGCGCCCAGGTCACCGTCACGGCGATAATCGCGGTCACCATATGTACGATTAAATCATGACTATGATCGGGCGCGCCCCACAAGAGCGCTCGGATCGCATTGACGATAAAATAAGCGCTCCAGACGCCCAAAATGGTCTTTACTGCCAAATCTATATTGACCGGAAAAATCTTGTGCCAGAACGGCGATACGGTGGGAGCCAAATTTTCCGGAACAGGAAGAGAGCGGGCAGCCATTTTTTATTCCGTTGCCGGTTTCTTTTCAGTCAGTTCAGCTGACGCCGGATCGGTTGCTTTAGCCGATTCCTGAGAAGCGGTTGGACGGTTTAAGCCGCGTTCGGTTCGCCAATAGGTCGCGAAACTGGCCAGCCAATGGCTTCCTGCATAATGCGGCGTCCGCACCGATTTTTCTCCCGCATCGCCATGCGCTTTGGCCGCCGCCAGCAAGGCCGATTTCCGTGCATCTCCCGCGGGCAAAGCCGTTGCTATGCCTTCCAACGCCCAAGCCCGGGACAGATTAACCCCGTCCAGATGAACCAACTTTCCATCCGTGGGGTCGTTAACAATGCCGATAGACAACCACTCATCGCTGCCATCTTCTGGAATTTGCGGCAAAAACCGTGTGAGCCAATCGGCAAATTCGGCATCCGTCATCACCCGCCGTATCAAGTCTGCTTCCATCAAACATGGCGACAGAAAATCTTCCCCGGAAGGCTCATAAGCCAATGGGCAATTCCGATCCTGTTGATGAAAAGCGAGGCTTTTATCGGTGATTAATCGTTCCATTTGCGTGTCTTCTTGGGTCCGCGCCCAATCCAAAATCAAACCAAACGCGAAAGCCGATTGGTTATGCGTTCCCAAGCGAATGGGATAAGCCAGTTTCGGAACCCAAGTCTTGATCCGGTTCGCGATTATCGTTTCTAGCGGCGTCAAACGATCAAGCCAGATTTGCGCTTGGACTGCCTTGTCGTCCTCACGCTGCGCGATTTCTGTAAGCTCGGCGGTGAGTTGCAAAAACCAGGCAAGACCATAAGGCCGTTCAAAGGAGGCGCGTCCCTCCTGATTAAAATAGGCCAATTCACCAGCTATTTTCTCTGTTGTGAAATTATTGTCGAGCGCAGCTTTAATTTCTGCATCCATTTCTGGAACAGCATCCTGTCCCCACAGCCGCGTCAGCAACCAATGGCCGTGCACCGCGCTGTGCCAGTCAAAGCAACCATAGAAAACCGGAGTGAGTTCCACGGGCTGCTGAACATCATTAGCGCTGTTCATCACATGACTGATTTTGTTGGGAAATTGTTTGTTGATACAATCCAATGCGATGCGGGCATAAGCATGTTCGGGTTTTCGGGGGGCCTGAACATTGTCCGCTGGATCCGGCGCAATATTTTTCCTTTCAAAATATCCTTGCTCAGACCGATCTGATTGTCCTTCCTCTTCATTGACGGAACAGGCCGATAAAATTGTTATCGTCAAGAAAAACGCGAATAGACGTGCAGGCATAGAGGGCTCCTAAATGTTCGCATGGAACATAGAGGGGATTTGACCTTATGGCAAAACGCTATAGGGCAAATAGCGCAAAGAATTTGGTCGATTCCGGCCAAGATATTCATTTTTCAGGATCATATTATTTCTAGCTCATCCGCTCTTTTTCTAACTGGTAGCCCTATGCGCCATATTACCGTGATGACATTGACCGCCAGCATTGGTCTTTTGACCATGTTTGTCGTGGATTTTGTGGATCTGCTTTACATCGCGCAATTGGGGGACAATGCGCTCACCGCCGCGATGGGCTTTGCGGCGACAATTTTATTCTTCGGAACCGCCTTCAACATTGGTTTGATGATTGCCGCAAGCGCTCTATCGGCGCGAAAAATTGGTCAAGGCGATACCGATTATGCACGCCGTTACCTGACGAATATTTTGGCGCTGAGCATGATACTCATCATCCCGCTTGCAATCATCTTCTTTGTCTTCGCGCCCGAGATACTGGAGCTTGTAGGCGCTAAAGGGACTACGAAAGAAGCCGCGACCGGCTATATCCGAATAGTTGCGCCGTTCATGCCCTTCAGCGTGACAGCGATGGTTTGTTCAGGGTTCCTGCGCGCCCATGGCGCGGCGCGACGCGCAATGAATGTGACGTTGAGCATGGGCATCGCCAATGCGATTTTGGATCCCATTTTCATCTTCGGATTGGGTCTCGGCGTCAATGGCGCCGCGATGGCGACAGCCTGTGCGGCGATTGTCTCCTCTTTGCTGGCGACCATTCCGATCATCCGTTTTTATGGCGGCTTTCAAAAATTGTCCGTGCCTTTTTTCAAGCAGGACTTGAAACCGGTTCTGGCAATTTTGCTGCCGGCAATCATGACCAATGTTGCCACTCCGGTCGGCGGTTTTATCTCTTACCGGTTCATCGCGAGCTATCCCGACGAAGTGATTGCGGGATTTGCGGTAATGGGCCGCGTTGTGCCTGTCGCATTTTGCTTGCTCTTTTCTCTTTCTGGCGCGGTTGGTCCGATCATCGGTCAAAATTTTGGTGCGCTGCAATTTGAACGGATTCGTCTGACCATCAATCAAGCAACCGGCTTTGCGCTGGGTTATACATTGTTGATCTGGCCGCTGCTGGTCTTGTTTCATGGTCCGATTAGCGACGTGTTTCAATTGCAGGGAGAAGGCCGCGATGTTTTCTGGATCTTCGCGGTTTATCTAACCCCCCTATTCTTCTTCAACGGTATTTTGTTCATCGCCAATGCTGCCTGCAATAATCTCGAACGCCCGTCCTGGTCGATGATCATGAATTGGCTTCGCAACACGCTCGGCATATTGCCCTTTCTGTGGATTGGCGGAGCGCTTTATGGTTTGGAGGGCATTGTCATCGGTCCCGCTATCGGCGGTGTCTTGTTCGGACTGATTGGCTTTTACATCGCTAGCCGGCTGGTTACGATGCAAGAATCGAATCACTAATCGCAAAGCTAAACCGGCCGAAATAGCCAGTTTCAAGCCTTGGCAATGTCCTGCCCACCAATTGATTTTAGGGGTTTATCACGGGGTTTAAGCAATTTACCGCAGAATTACGACGTTAACCAATTAACCCTAGATAGCGCCCCGTCCCATCTTGAAACAATCGCGAATTGATCCGCATCTTGCGCCCAAAAGCCTGTATTTCTCAGCGTTCCAGCCCAGAAGGGCAGCTACAGGTGTATTGATCAATTTCCGTTCGTGTTCCTCCCCCCTATGTGCCGCAACTTGGCAGCGGCGGTTCGGCTCTTGTCGGACCGGCAGGCTATGCGGTTACGCCGTCTCCCAATTACCAAAATGAGCAGCAATCCGAACATCGAAAAGACAATCCAAAACCGCAACGGCAAGCCCCTGCTGTTGCCCAGCCGAAAACAGTTGTCAGCGCGTCGATTCCAAATCCTAGCGAGAAAAAATCGGCTTGGACAATACCATCCTGGTTGGTCCTCAACATCCGAGAAAGAATATTGCTCGGGCTACTGATCTTCAGCCTGCTGATGGTTCCGGCAACTATGCCGCAAGCCAGCCTGGATGCGCAGCAATATAATCCCAGCGACCCCAATTTACAGCCTGTGGAACGCGCCGAAGAAAATTTTGCTGGATCAGCTTTTTACTTTATTGATCCAGGCTATGCCATTCCGCAAAATTATGCGGACTTGGCGATCGATCCGTTAGCAGAGCAAGGTGATAACGGGTTAGACGGTTTGCTGACATCCGGTGGAAGCGACCCAACCGCTGGCCGAGACCGGACTGCCTCCGCCCATTTGATCCAGCCTGTCGCCTTTCGTGCATCACTGACGGATAATAGCCGGGCGCTACAATGCCTGACCTCTGCCATTTATTATGAGGCCGGCCTTGAACCTGATGCCGGACAACGGGCTGTGGCGCAGGTCGTGCTCAACCGCGTGCGCCATCCCAGCTATCCGCGCACCGTTTGCGGCGTGGTTTTTCAGGGCAGTGAACGCAGCACCGGTTGCCAATTTTCCTATACATGTGACGGGTCACTTCGCCGGAAGCCGTCCAATTTCCATTGGAATCGCGCCAAGAAAGTTGCCGCCTTAGCGCTATCCGGAAAAATTGCTTCACCGGTCGGCACCGCTACCCATTATCACACGACTGAAATTTACCCCTATTGGGCGCCCAGCTTGCGTTTCCTGGGCACTATCGGCGCTCATCGATTTTACAGCTGGAAAGGCCGGGCAGGTCAAGCCAAAGCGTTTAGTCAAAATTACCGGGGCGGCGAACCATTGCCAGCACCCAAGCCGCGTAAATATAACCCGGTTCCTGCTTCTGCGTTGGATCCGATTGCTTTAGAAAAAGCCTATGAGGCCGGACGGCGCAAAGCGCAGGAAGAAGCCGTTAAGGCTGAAAAAGCAGCGGCTCTGGCCGCCGACAATGCACGGCGCCACAGTCTCCCAACGCCAGCGATTAACACAGGCGCACCCAAGAGCTACCAAGCCCCCAGCTATAGCAAAGAGGCGATTAAAAAAGGCGGTGAAAAAGCTTTTGCAGGACAGAAATTACCGGATGTTGGGCGCATCAAACCGGAATACCGCAATGCCGGCACGTGGAAAAACAAACCGGGAAGTTGACGGTTCCAAATTTACCTCGGTTAGTTTCGGACGCAACCAATACGTGCTTTTGCTTGCCATTGCCCTTGAATCGAGCCTAAAGCCACCCGATTTTAAATGAAGAACCCAAAATATTGGAGTATGCTCATGGCGACAAATTGGACGCCGAACGGTTGGAGAAATTTTGAAGGGCTGCAAATGCCCGACTATCCCGATGCTGGAAAGCTAGCGAAAACGGAAGAGCTGCTTGGTACCTATCCGCCCCTCGTCTTTGCCGGTGAGGCCCGCAGCCTGAAACAGGATCTCGCAGAAGTTGCCAAAGGCAAAGGGTTTTTGCTGCAAGGCGGTGATTGCGCAGAAAGTTTCGCCGAATTTCATCCTAATAATATCCGCGACACGTTCCGGGTCATTTTGCAAATGGCCGTGGTCCTTACTTATGCCTCCAAAATGCCGATCGTGAAACTGGGCCGGATGGCTGGGCAATTTGCCAAGCCGCGATCTGCACCAACGGAATCGCAAAATGGGATTGAAATGCCCAGTTATCGCGGGGATATTATCAACGGTATTGAGTTTGAAGAGACCGGCCGTCAGCCTGATCCCGATCGGATGGTGCGCGCCTATAATCAAGCCGCCGCCACTTTAAACTTGCTGCGAGCATTCTCCACCGGCGGCTACGCCAATTTGCAACAAGTTCATGGATGGACACATGATTTCATGAATCGCAGCCCTTGGGCAAAAAAATATGAAGAAATGGCTGACCGCATCGGTGAAGCGCTATCTTTCATGGAAGCCTGCGGGATCAACCCGGACACTGTGCCGCAATTGAAAGCAACTTCATTTTATACCAGTCATGAGGCGCTATTACTGCCTTATGAGGAGGCATTGACCCGGCAAGATAGTTTGACCGGAGAATGGTATGACACAAGCGCTCATTTCTTGTGGATTGGTGATCGCACCCGTTTTGAAGGCTCGGCCCATGTTGAATTTTTGAGAGGCATTGGCAATCCGATCGGGATGAAATGCGGCCCATCGTTAAAAGCAGATGACCTTTTGAAAATGCTGGATCTGTTAAATCCAGCCCGCGAAGCTGGCCGAATTACCCTGATTTCCCGCTTTGGGCATGATAAGGTGGAAAGCGGCCTCGCGCCTCTCGTCCGGGCTGTAAAGCAAGAAGGACATCCCGTGATCTGGTCCTGTGACCCGATGCATGGCAATGTCATCAAATCCGACAGCGGCTACAAGACGCGGCCCTTTGAACGGATCTTAGCTGAAGTGCGCGGTTTCTTTGCAGTTCACCGCGCCGAAGGCACTTTTGCCGGCGGCATACATTGCGAGATGACCGGGCAAAATGTAACGGAATGCACGGGCGGTGCCGTCGCGATTACCGATGCCGCGCTCGGAGACCGTTATCATACCCATTGTGATCCGCGACTAAATGCAGCGCAATCGTTGGAATTGGCTTTTCTCTTAGCGGAAATGCTCAATCAGGAATTGTCCGACCGCGCGCAGGAAGCCGCTTGATCCATGGCTGAAAAAATCAGACCCGAACGCATGCGACCGGAAGATTATGCCCAAGGAGAATCACCAATGAGCCGGGGTGCCACTTATGTACGCAAGGAAATTGTCAGCAAAGGCGTAGGCTTTGGCAGTGCGCTCGCTATTGCTATTAGTTTTACGACGCACAAGTCTATAATCTGGGCGATTATTCATGGCTTTCTATCCTGGCTCTATGTCATTTATTACGCGTTGACCCGATAGGCGCTAAATCCCAAAATAGACGAATTGATTCCCTATTGTCGTGACATTTCAAACGGATGTTACTATTGTAACATCCGGTCAATAAAATGCTCGGGGATAGCTATGCGCCGCCTTTCTATCATGATGATACCGATTGTCGCGCTATGCACCAGTTGCAGCGGCCCGATTGAGACCCGCATCAAGACCCAGTCCGGCGCGACCTTGCCCGCACAAAAACAGTATAATTTTACCGCCAAGCCGGAACAAGACAGCGCCATTTACCAGACCGCACGCAAAGCCGTTGCCGCCGCATTGGCCGAGAAAAACTTTTCCATGGCAGATGATGCCCCGATTTTGGTCCATATTGCACTGGCCAGTCGCCCGGCTTCGATCGCATTGACCAAAGGATCGGAAGATAATCTGAAAACCATTGCTGCTCCAAAAAAACGCAAGCCGTTGCAATCATGCGACGATGTTGAGCATCGCTTGATCATCAACATGGTCAACAGCGCGGATGGCGCCACCGTTTATTTCGGCAGCGCCGCCGAATATCATTGCAAGGGCACAATGAGCCAATCCTTGCCGCATCTGGTCAACGGCGCTTTGTCCAATCTGGGTCGAAGCGATTCCGTCAATGAGGAAAAAACGCGCACCCGTGCTGGCATTGAATGATATGTTCAGTCGCTCTCGTCCGGTTCCGGCGCGAGCGGTAATAAAATTGTAAACCGGGCCCCTCCATCACGAATATTTTCGGCTCGAATAGTGCCGCCATGGCGCTCGATCACGGCAGCAACGAAATTCAATCCCAAACCAGCGCCGCGCACCGTGCCTTTAGAATCTGCATCATTGCTGACGAAACGATCGAACAGCTGATCTAGCATATCATCGGATATCCCTTCTCCTTGATCGGTAATGGTAAGAGAAACAAACGGGTCCTGGTCGAGCAGAATATCACGAATGACAATCGCGATTTTGCCTTTGTCAGGACTGTATTTAATCGCGTTATCAATCAAATTTGCGAAGGACCGATAAAGACTGGACGGCTCACCGACAATAAACGCACCATCCGACTGATCTTGAACGGTTGATTTTATACCGCGCTGTTTAGCCAAAGGCCAAAGGCTATCATTGGCTTCAATCACCAGATCCGATAGTAAAATATCTTCGCCGGAAAATTCACTGGATTTGATCCGCGCCAATCCCACGAAATTATCCGCCAAGGCCAATGTGCGCCGCGCATGGCTTTCGATGCGCTTGTGATTATCGGTGGGCTTCTCGCCATCCAACAAGGCCAATATCGCCGCTTGCGGGGCGCGCATGTCATGCGACAAGAGCTGCAAAACTTCTTCCCGTTCTTGTGCCGCATTGGCAACAGCCGTGATGTCGGCCAGATAGTGAATATGCCCCCGCAATTGACCTTCATCAGACAATACTCGGGCTCTGCGCATTGCAAAGACTTCATCATTTAGCGAAATGAAATCAACATATTCATTTTCGCGCATTTGCTGATCAAGCGCCAGATATTCTTGCACCTCGGTCAGATCTTCAGGCACCACAAACCGATGGAGCATATCCACCAAGGCCAGATCTTGGGCGCCATCTTCGATACCCGCTTGGGCCAACTTGTTCACAAATTTCACTTTGCCATCAAGATCCGTCACAAACATGGGATCCGGCAAATTGGTAAGCGCGTCGGAAATAAATCGCCGCAAATCCCTCACATGCTGAATTGCATGTGCGAGCTCTTCTGCTTGCTCGGTGACGATATCAACCGGACCCAGCGGGGTTTGTAAGACCGGTATATCCGGTGTTTCCAGTTGATAGTTGCGCAGCTGATCATCCATGAAATCACTGGTCGCTTGCAAGCGCCGCCAGCCCCAAACCGGATAAACCAGCGCCAGCCCTACCAAAGCCGCACCGGGAGCAAACCAGATTTGGAAGGATAATAATAATGCGCTGGAAAATAATATGAACACCACCAATCCCACCGAAACAAATATGATTGTCCGCGGACGCCAGCGCCAAAACCCGATTAGCAAGATCCACGTGGGAACCAAGGAGAGCAATAGCTGGGTGCCCCATGACACCGGCGCTCGAAAATTATCTGCGGTAATATTGCCAAGCATATTGGCCATGATTTCTACGCCAGCCATGGTTCCGCCATCACCCAGCGGGACCGGATGCTGATCACCCAAGCCTTGCGCGGTGGCGCCAACCAATATGGTTTTATCGGTCAAAAAGGCTGCCGGAATTTCTCCGTTCAAGACCGCTGCATAGGAAATTTGGGCAAAGGAACCCCGGTTCGTGTAAGACATAAGCAACGAGCGCTGGCAATCATCCTGACGGTCAAAGACTGGCGAGTTTACGCCATGCACACCGCGATAAACCTGTTCCATGAGATGTGGCCAAATTGTCATGCTTTCGGAAATGGGTGTAGTATCTCCAAAACACAGCGCAGTGCGGCGCACCACCCCATCCCGATCAAATTGCAGGTTTACATGACCAACCGCCTGGGCCGCTTGCTTAAACGGTAAAATAGGCTCTTTCACGTCAAAGGCTTGGCCATTGCTGCCGGGAAAAACAAAATGCAATGGAAGGTAGAGATTGTTATTTTTTGCCGCAGCATCCGCCAAGGCTTGATCCGCCTCGGCCTCGCCGGGTTCGCTCAATAAAATATCAAAGGCGATGGCTTTTGGCCGAGCATCAGCAAGGATATTGAGTAATTGGGCATGGCGATTCCGTGACCATGGCCATTTTCCAAATGCGGCAAGGCTATCCTCATCAACCGCAATGATAAGAATATCTTCCGATGCTTCTGGCCGATCATATTCGGACAGTTGATCATATAGCAGATTATCAAAATCGGAGAGGCTGTCCCAATATATAAGCGCTGTGACAATTAACGAGGCGATAATCGCAACACCAGCCCATTCAATCCCCAGGCGACGGCGCAGTTTCATGAACAGTCAGGTCTCCTAAAGATGATTAGGTCCGATTTCAAACCGGGCCATTAAGCCTCTAACCGGCCACCGTCAATTTTTCAAAATCTGTCCATTTCTGGAATATCTCTTTGTCGCTCGGATCCGAGGAATATTGAGTCACGCCAATGCGCCAGAAATATTCGCCATCGGGTAAATCCGACAGGGTGATAACATCTTCCGTCAATCCGGCTTCATCGACAACGGGAAGAGATTTTTTGTCACCCGATAACAGTTGGAAACGATAGAGCCGCTTGCCTTTTCCAGCGCCTGACCATTTGAAGCGATATCCAAAATCGCCTTGGCCAGCTCCGCCGCTTAAGGTGCTCAACTGCCGTTTGAAAGAATAGGCCGCGGGCATGCCTTCAAAACCATCCTTGCTCACCGCCGTCGCTTTGGCGAAATAGCGACCATCTTCAATAGCCGGCAAATCAATGACCGGGCTATCGACCAATTTCTCGGCCACAATATCCACAAAACCGGCGTCAGACGAGATTATTATACGATGCGCCGATGCCGCATCACGCGGAGCGACCGCGAAAGACAGCGTCTCTTCCGATTGTACTTTTGCTGGATCCAAAATCTCTGGCGGCGCGAGCAATTCAGCCGTTTCCAACGCTCCTGTTGTCGTCGCAGCAGCACCGGTACCAGCTGGAACGGCAACAACCTGTGCATCATCAATAGAATCTCCGGCTGCTACATCAACCGCGCCTTCGACGGTTTCGGAAAATGCGGTGCCGGTTTCGCCGTCCACCCGGGTCCGATAATCAGTCCCGCGCACTGCAGAGACAGCAACCGGTGTACGCACACGGTAACGGTCATGTTTCTTGTCAAAAGGCGTTACTTTCGAACGCATACGGCCGCTGTCGACGGCCAGTTCATAGTCAACGCTATCGGTCAGCAATATATGGCGCAATCTCGTGATCCGCATCTTACTATTGGACGGCATGGAGATTCGAGAACCATCTTCCAACTGCAATGTCAGGAAACTCCCCGCGGCAGTTGCCAAACGGCTGCCCTCGGATATTTCGAGACCTTTTGCGGGTTTCAGCGTTTGCCCGCGGCGCGCGATCGAAACATTGCCGCGAAAAGCGCTTAAGCTGGCTTCGCTAGACCTATATTTCAACAACCGAAAGGGGATTGAGACCGTTTTACCCACGGGAATTAGCCGGGGGTTAGAAATGCGGTTCAAGCGTTGAACGGTGACATAGTCAGATTGCTTGCGCATATATTTCTCGGCAAGCGCAACCAATGTATCGCCCCGCTTAAACACATATTCTACACGCGCATTATCCGCAGAAGTTTGCGCCTGCGCAGCAAAGGGAGCAATGGTGACAGGGGCCATCAAGACAAACGAAAATACCCGTAAGGTACGGAATGAAAACGTTTTATTTTTGCCACCGGTCATATTCATACCCCGTTGCTTAAAGTCTCCAACCTATAGCCATAGCCGAAAACGGTGAAAATCCGAAACCCGTTCTCAGGCGTTAGCGACAATTTGGAGCGAATGCGTGAGACATGCATATCCAATGTCCGCGTCGCCAAATGCGCATTGGTCCGCCAAACGGTCTCCATAATATAGCGCCGCGACAATGTACGGTCGCGATTGCGAAACATCAGGTCGGTTAGTTCAAATTCCTTGGCGGTCAGCGATACTTCAGTATCATTATGCCGTACCTTTTGCTCAATCCGGTCTAATATATAGTCACCATATTGCGCGGTTGTTTCCATCGCCGTAGCTCCGCCACCGCGCCTCAGGATTGCGTTGATCCGTGCTGCAATGACATTACGGTCTTCAGGCTTGGTTATATAATCATCTGCACCGGCATTGAGCGCATCGCTAATATCTTGTTTTGCGGTGCGACTGGTCATCATGATGACAGGTGGACGATCATCAACCGCGCCTTCCATCCATTCCAGAATCTCAATTCCGGTTTTGCCTGGCATGTTCCAGTCCAGAATGACCAAATCAAAAGTGTCTCGTAGCAGAGCGTTGGTCAAACTATTGCCATCGCCATATCCGACGAAAACATGCCCCTGACCTTCTACAATTTTGCCTAAGAATTCGATGATTTCATTATCATCATCCGCAATTGCTACTCGCATACAGTTTCCCCGGTGGCGAATAGCAATATTTCACTGCTTTCGCCTTATTAAATTTCCCTACCCGAAGTTTGTTTACCCCTATTTTTGTGGACTTTACCAGAACTACAGTTTGTATTTTACATTCATTTACACAAATCAGGATGAATTCTGTAAAATCGGGGATAAAATCGGCTTTTCCGCTTGAAAATTGTAGCGATGCGCCATGGAAACCGCCCGCTGCGCCACGAGACACTACCTGCGGATATTCGATTTCGATTCGTTTTTTGATAAAATTTGGTTGGGGTGGCAGGATTCGAACCTGCGCATGGCGGCATCAAAAGCCGCTGCCTTACCACTTGGCGACACCCCAATATAGGCTGCTTCGATCATCAGCGAAGGGGCCTAATATCCAACTTACCCCCATGGGGCAAGAGCCAGTTACAGCTATTTTGCAAACAATGTTCGAGATTGGCTTTTTAGAATAGCCGCTTCACCCACCCATGCTGATCTTCAACAAGGCCGCGCTGGATATCAACGAGCCGCATCCGAAGCTTTTCGGTCAATTGTCCAGGCCCACCAGTGCCAATGGTAAACGCGCCTTGTTGGGATCGAACGGTACCAACAGCCGTGACCACAGCCGCGGTTCCACAGGCAAATGTTTCCCGCAACTTGCCGCTCGCTGCATCGGCGCGCCACTGATCAATCGCATAAGCTTCTTCGCTCACGACCAAACCTTCTTCGCGCGCCAATATCATGATGGATTCGCGTGTTATCCCGGGCAATATCGTGCCATTGAGCGGTGGTGTGATCAGCCGCCCATCGTCCATCACAAAGAACAAGTTCATGCCGCCCAATTCTTCAACCCAGCGTTGTTCTGCCGCATCGAGAAACACCACTTGATCGCAATCTTGCGCAATGGCTTCGGCCTGTGCCACCAAGCTAGCTGCATAGTTTCCACCGCATTTCGCAGCGCCTGTGCCGCCGGGAGCCGCTCGACTATAATCTTCCGATACCCAGATCGAAATCGCCGAAACCCCTTGTTTGAAATAGGCGCCTGCCGGTGAAGCAATGACCATATAGAGATATTCTTTGGCCGGCCGAACACCCAAAAATACTTCGCTGGCAAACATGAAGGGACGCAAATAAAGCGACCCACCTTCAGCAGACGGAAACCAGTCACGGTCAATATCAACCAGCGTTTCCACTGATTTCAGAAAAATATCTTCGGGTAGCTCGGGCATCGCCATTCGGCGAGCAGACGCTTGGAACCGGCGCGCATTTTCTTCGGGCCGGAACAAAGCCGTCGCGCCATCTGCCAGACGATAAGCTTTCATTCCTTCAAAAATCTCCTGCGCGTAGTGCAAAACACTCGACGCCGGATCCATGGCGATGGGAGCACGCGCTTCGACAGTGGCATTATGCCACCCCAAATCTTCGCGATATCTTATAACCGCCATATGGTCGGTAAACAGATTGCCAAATCCAGGATCATCTAACAATTTCATCCGGTCCGATGCAGGAACCGGATCCTGATTCCGTTGAACAATAATTTCGAGACTATCGTCTTGCGCCATATTTCGTCACTTTCATCGGACTGACGGGAGGATAAAAAGCTTAACCAGATTGTCTTGCAATCACCTAAACAGCATGTCAAGATACGTCAACATGGCTGACATATCTCGCCCTTCCGCTTCCCCAGGAGCTTCTCCGCTTTTTCTCCGCGAAGACGAGATTCGGCGCGGCGTGGAATTGCTCTATTTTGGCTATACCCGGCTCACCAATGCGATAGATCAAGTGCTCGCCAAGCAAGGCCTGGGCCGAGCCCATCACCGCGCGCTCTATTTTATCGCCCGACAACCCGACTTGACGGTGGGAGAATTGCTGCGTTTGTTGGCCATCACGAAACAATCTCTTGGCCGTGTGCTCAAGGAATTGCATGATCGCGATCTCGTCTTGACCAAAACCGGCCCCTTGGACCGTCGACAGAAATTGCTGCGTCTAACCGACAAAGGCGCCGCGCTAGAAGCGGATCTCTTCGCTCAATTGAGAGAACGGCTATCGGCCGCTTATGTCACGGCAGGTCAGGAATCTGTGACCGGCTTTTGGCATGTATTGGAAGGTCTGGTGCCTGAACATGATCGCCAAATGGTTTTTGATCTGAGGAAAGATCAAAGCTGAGCATCAAGGCGCGGATGCTGTCTTGGCTTCTTCTGCCATTTCCCGATTGCGTTCCATCGCAGCCCGCAAAACATCTTGAAGCAATCGATTCACCCGATCATCGGCATCCAGCACATCAAGGCCTTTACGAGTGACCCCATTGGGGCTTGCCACTTGATTTGCCAAGGCGCCCGGATCGACATCTGAAATCGCTGCCAAGGTGGCGGCACCGTCGACCATGGTGAGCGCCAACCGCGCGGCCTGCTCTTGATCCATACCCAATTGATTGGCCGAAACCGCCAGCGCATCAATGAAGCGGAATAAAAAAGCGGGTCCCGATCCCGACAAAGCGGTGGCAATGTGCATCAGATCTTCGTTCGCCAACCATTCCGGCGGTCCCAAGGGGGCGAACAGTTCATTCATCTGATCTTTCACTGCTGCTTCTCCAGACTCGCTAATCAGCAGCATCGGTGATTTTGCCACCGTCACCGCCATATTTGGCATGAGCCGGATAATTTCTCCCGCTTGCGGAAAGGCTTGCCGCAACATGTCAATTTCAGTACCTGCCAGGATTGATACAATTTGACTGTCGGCCGCTATGCGAGGCGCCAATTGCTCGGCAACGATATCGAGTTGATAGGGCTTCATCGCCAGAATGACCAGATCGGGAGGAGGGCTGTCGGGATAATCGGAGCGCGATTGCAAGCCGCCGGGTAATGCAGACGCACTCGGTTTGATTACAGTGACTTTTGTAAGATCCAGCCCTTTGTCGATCCATGCCTGCAATATAGCACCGCCCATATTGCCGCAGCCGATAAACCAAATGCTGCCATAGCTTTGTCCGATCATGCTTTTTCCTTCCCGGTTAAGCGCTCCCGCCAGCCCCGATATGCGTTCAGGCTTCGCCCTGCGTATCGATCATCGCATGCTCAATGGCATCTTTCGGGCTCTTGTCGCTCCACAATATAAACTGAAATACCGGGTAAAAACGTTCCCACTCGTCAATCGCCATATCCACAATGGCTTGCGCTTGATCAAGCCCGAGCAAACCGCTGCCGCCCAGCATGATTGCGTGACGGAATAACAAAATATTATCACTCGACCAAAAGTCAAAATGGCCCAGCCAAAGCTGCTCGTTAATCAGGCCCAGTGTTTCATAAATGGCGATTCTTTTGTCATCTGGAACGCGCAATTCGGGCAGCAATAATAGTTGCAAGACATGGTCTTCATTCCGCCAGATGGCCCGCAATTGGTAGCTGGTCCAATTGCCCTTAATCTCGACCGAGATTTCCTCTTCGCTGACATGATGCACTGACCAGCCGCGCGCTTCAAAAAAGGCGACCAGCATATCAACGGGTGGCGCCTCTTCTTGATCGAGCTCTGACCAAATATCGTCAAGCATTACGGTTCCACATCATTGCGTTCTTGCCCCTGCACTATTTGCCTTAGTGGCCCAGCCCATCATGCAGGGCAAGCAAGGGAGAAGCCTTGACCGATATTGTTTGTGGGCAGACTGTGGATAATCAGCCGAGATATTCCGAGCGACAATCGCTAGTGAAACAGTCGTTCCTATCCGTGACTAACCGTCAGATTTGGGCGGCGTAGCTTTCTTCGCGGCTGGCTTACGCGCCGCGGGCTTGCGTGTCGCAGGCTTTCTAGCCGCGGTTTTACGCGCTGCTGGTTTGGTTGCTGCGGACTTCTCCAGAATATCAAGGCGCTTTTTGAGCGCATCTGCCTCTGCGCGGGCATTGGAGGCCATTTCCTTGACCGCTTCAAACTCTTCACGTGATACAAAGTCCATACCGCCAAACCATTCTTTGGCCCGTTCACGCGCACCGGCTTCGGCTTCCCTTCCAACGCCGGCTACAGTTCCTGCGAGCCCGTTCAATACTTTGGAAAGGTCATCGAAAAATCTGTTCTGGCTTTGCATTTTGAAATACTCCTTAAGGGGACGGTTTCGGGATATAGAGGGTTTAAATTTGGGTACTCGCTGCGGGTACGACAAGGGTTTCTGCATTGGGGTTAAGATCGACAATCTGCTTGTTCAAAATCGCGGCGAAGCACAGCCATGCCAAATAAGGCACCATCATCCAGGCGGCCGCCTTTCGAATCCGCCCGAACACCAATGTGGTCAAAAATGCTGTACCAAATATCGTAATCAACAACCAGAAGGCAGCGGTAATTTGGTGCATGCCGAAAAATAGCGGAGACCAAAAAAGATTGAGCGCGAATTGTACCAAGAATAGGATGATCGCCAGACCGCGAAGCGGCGCACCGCGGGCATGCAAAATCATCGAGAAGGCAATGCCCATCATAATATATAAAATGGTCCAAGCGACCCCAAACATCCATCCTGGCGGCTGTGCATCCGGTTTGGTCAGCGCCTGAAACCAGCGGTTTTCTTCGCCAGAACCTGCTACTTGTCCCGACAAAAAGCCCAATAAAACAATTAAGGGCACAACGAACAAAGCCCAGCGCAAAAGCGACATCCGCAATTGGCCTTTGGATGCTATCTGGTTCACGGTTGCATTCCTTTACCCCACAGGCTCTTCCTTGCTTGCACAAGTCAGAGCGAATCATCAGCGGAAGTCCGCTATATCTGTAGGTTTATTAGGCAATATTGCACAGCTTTGCCAGCATGTTGGGTCGAGCAGAATTTCTTGCCTGATTTGCTGTGTTTCGCACGCTCAACGCTTGGCATCGCGCAAATAAACCCTATCTTATATAAAACCGGTCTGATCACAGAATATTTTTCTGCGGACATGCGACCGGCAACAGGATTGTGGCTCATAGATCGGGCTGCTAGGGGCTTTGGGTATGAGTGATACGACAAATGACAATGCTCCTGTTGCCGAGCCGTCAGAGCCTGAAAAACCATCTGCTAAGAAAATTGGCAATCTCCGCATGGTCTGGGAACGCGCCATTTGTTACCCCAAGCAAATTTTATTTGCGGCGATCGCCTTGTTCGTTGCGGCTATGGCAACATTGGCTATTCCCTGGGGATTTAAATCGATCGTTGATGACGGTTTTGCAGCAGGCGGTAACGACATAGCGCCGTATTTTCACACGCTTTTGGTGATTGTTGGCATATTATCAGTCGCCACAGCTTTTCGATTCTATTTTGTCAGTTGGCTGGGAGAGCGGGTTGTTGCCGATATCCGGCTCGCCGTACAGCGCAATTTGTTGCGGCTCGCCCCAGCCTTTTTTGAAGAAAACCGCCCGTCCGAAATTGCCTCACGTATGACTTCGGACACCGCGATAATCGAGCAAGTGGTTGGCACTACCGTGTCGGTTGCTTTGCGCAATATCATAATCGGCGTTGGCGGCATTATTTATTTGTTCACATTGGCGCCCAAATTGACCGCTGGGCTGCTCTTAGGCATTCCCATCGTTATCTTGCCAATCGTCTTTATCGGACGAAAATTGAGCAATGTCTCGCGTTTTAGTCAGGACCGGGTTGCGGATGTAGGCGCGATGGTTTCCGAGACTTTGGGCGCAATGAAAATTGTCCAAGCCTTTGGTCAAGAAAACCGAGAGCATGACCGCTTTGGCGGCGCTGTTCAAACCACCTTTGATACGGCGAAAAGACGCATCCGGCTGCGCGCCGCGCTGACTGCCGTTATTATTGCCTTGGTCTTTACCGGCATCACCTTGCTCATGTGGCGCGGTGCCCTGGGCGTTGCGGATGGCACGATCACGGAAGGGACCATCGCGGCCTTTGTATTGACCGGTGGATTGGTTGCAGGATCGTTCGGAGCCTTAACCGAAGTTTATGGCGACCTATTGCGCGCTGGCGGCGCCGCCGGGCGTCTCGCCGAATTGCTTTCAGAAAAACCGGGCATCGCCGCGCCGGAGTCACCCATTGCCTTACCGGAACCGCCACGCGGTCAGATTTCGTTCGACAATGTGACCTTTGCTTATCCCACACGGCTTGAAACGGAAGCCCTAAAGAATTTTTCACTGAAGGTGACTCCCGGCGAAACGGTTGCAGTTGTTGGACCTTCTGGTGCAGGAAAATCCACATTATTTCAGCTCGCTCAACGCTTTTATGATCCCCAAGGCGGCAGCGTGCGCATAGACGGCGTCGCCCTGCCCTCTGCCGATCCTGCAGATATTCGGCAACGAATGGCTCTGGTTCCACAGGATACAGTATTATTTGCAGCATCGGCTCGCGACAATTTGAGATACGGTAAATGGGACGCCACGGATGAAGAAATCTGGGAGGCTGCACGGGCTGCCAATGCCGAAAAATTCCTCCTGGAACTGCCCGATGGCCTCGACAGTTTCATGGGTGAAGCGGGTACCCGCTTGTCCGGCGGACAGCGGCAACGGGTGGCCATAGCGCGCGCCTTGTTGCGTGAAACGCCAATATTATTGCTCGACGAAGCCACATCAGCCTTGGATGCAGAAAGCGAAAAATTGGTTCAGGATGCACTGGATCGGCTGATGCAAAACCGGACAACAATTGTAATCGCGCACCGCCTCGCCACAATTCGGTCCGCGGATCGCATCATTGTGATGGATGACGGCGAAATTGTAGAACAAGGTGATCATAACAGCTTGATTGCGCAAAATGGTCTTTATGCCAAACTGGCAGAATTGCAGTTTAATGGCGGCGAACAATCCAAAACTGCTTTCGCGCTTTAGCCAATATCTTACCGCTCTGCCATCGCTAGAAAGCCTGTTAAACAATCCCGCCTGCTACATATTGGGGGCAGAGATAGGCCTGGTTATCAGGCCTGGTGGGGTTCAACGGGCCAAAAGGCAGCCGATGGTTCGAAAATTATCGCAGATCTATGTTTTGGGGGGCGATGGACAGCGAATAGCCTTAGGACTAACCCGCTCATTTTATGGCGCCTTGCATCCCCCAAAAAGTCGCATGCGATCCGGCTGCGCCTTTATCGTTCGGACAGACGCAGGCAAAAAAAAGGGCGATGGATTGCACCACCGCCCTTTTCGATAAAGATAGCAAGATTAATTGGGCAAGCGAGCTGCTTTGCCAAAACTGCTATATTGTTCGTTACCAACAAATCCAAATTTGCTGACACCACTATCCTTGATTTCTGCAAGAACCCGATCGACCGTCAAATAGGCGCTGACGGCATCTGGTTGAAATTGCAACTCAGGTTCCGGAACCATTGACTTTGTCTGGGCCAAGTAGGTTTTGACCTGGTTCAGTGAAACCGGTGTATCATTCCACAAAATCTGGTTTGTAGCTGTGATACCAAGACGGTTTTTAATGGGGTCAATCTCTGGTGGTGGAGGTGGATTTGGATCATCAACAGGTAGGTCCAATTTCACCGCGTGGGTCTGTACCGGGATCGTGATGATGAACATGATGAGGAGAACGAGCAAGACGTCGATCAACGGCGTCGTGTTCATTTCCATCATCGGCTTACCATCATCCTTGCCGCCGCTCATTGCCATTAGTGGGTCTCCTTAATACTCTAAACTTGATGCCTGATCAGGCTATTCAATTGCAACCGGTGTTGACAGAAATCCAACCTTGGCAAAACCAGCGCGCTGCATGGCATAAATCGCGCCACCAATGCACCGATATGGCGTGTTAATATCACCGCGGATATGCACTTCAGGCATATCTTCCGGCGTCATATTTTCTACGCCACCAAAGGATTCAATCTGAACTTCCAATTGCGTAACCGCTCTTTGCACTAACTCCGAGGAGTCAATCGGCGTGGTATTCCAGTAGATCCGGCAATTGCCCCCTGGATTAGCGCCAGAAAATTCCGGGTCTCCAGGGTCGCGTCCTGCTGAATCTGTCGTCGTCACAGCAAGCAAAACATTTTCCGGTTTCGTGGTCGTTACTTCAAACGGTAGAACCGGCAGTTCCAGCTCCACTGTCTGGATAACCACTGGGACCGCGATCAAGAAAATGATCAGCAAAACCAGCATGACATCCACCAGCGGGGTCGTGTTAATGTCCGATAGTGGAGTTTCTTCTCCGCTGTCGCCCCCAACATTCATCGCCATAAGATTCTATCCTCTCAAAAAATTACTCTATCGAATTTGCTGGATCAGCCAGCAAGTTCGAAAATGAGGGGTAGCTCAGCCATTTACAGGACGGTCGACGCCCCAAGAAATGGCTGAGCTAACGCCTTATTTCTTCGCAGCTGGCTTCGCTGCAGCAGCCGTTGCTGGTTTCGCAGGTGCGCCACCTTTTGCAGCCGATGGTTTAACAGCGCCATCAGATGAAATGTAACCCAGAACATCATTTGCAAAGTCGCTCAGATCTTCTGCGATACGCTTGTTACGACCTTGCAGCCAGTTATAAGCAAGAACGGCAGGAACAGCCACACCAAGACCAAGTGCGGTCATGATAAGCGCTTCACCAACTGGGCCAGCAACAGCATCAATAGATGCTTGACCAGCAATACCGATTTTGATCAGCGCGCGGTAAATACCAATAACCGTACCGAACAATCCGATAAACGGAGAGGTCGCACCAACCGTTGCCAACCAAGGCAGGCCAGTTGCCAATTTAGAGTTAATCAATCCTTGCGAACGATCCAAAGATCCGTGCAACCAATCATGCGCTTCCACAGGGTCGGTCAAACGGGCGTGATCTTCTTCAGCTTTGATGCCATCATCAACAATCTGACGATAAGCACTATTTTTATCGAGCTTCGCAGCACCTTCTTTCAAGCTATTGGCTTTCCAGAAAGAAGCGCGGGCAGCTTGGCCTTGTTTCATCACTTTATTCTGCTCAAACAATTTTGAGAACAGGATGTAGAAAGAAGACACAGACATGATAGCCAGCATGGCGAGAGTGAACCAAGCGATGACACCACCCTGCTCCATAGCTTCCATGAAACCAAACTGATTTTTTGGCGCCGTTGCTCCAGCAGCCGCTAAAATTTCAATAAACATTATATATTCCCCTCAAGGATGGATTAGACATTAAACTTTTGCAGCGAAACGACCGGAATGCCGCTCCGCTGCGATGATATTATTTTGGTATCTGCCAACGCACTCGGCTGGCCCAAGTACCCGTCATTTTATTGCCTGCGGAATCCAACGCCGGACGGAAGCGCCCACGCCGTTTGATATTCTTACAGGTTGCAGCGTCAAGATCGCTGTGGCCACTCGAACTGGTGATTTGACAGCTCGCTACACGGCCATTCGCGCCCACAGTAACCCTGAATCCGGTTGTGCCTTCGCGTTCCTCACGCAGTGCGCGTGACGGATAATCGTTGGCATTCGCCCAGTTTCCTGGATTTCCACGTGGCTCCGGATTTGCGCGCTGCGGTGGCGGCGGCGGTGGAGGTGGTGGAGGTGGTGGAGGCGCAGCGACCACGGGTGGTGGTGGCGGCGGAGCCGTTTGCTGCTGCGAAATAACCGGCCGCGGCGCAGCAGGTGGCTGCACGATGGGCGGTGGTGTCACGACTGGCGGCGGTTCAATAGGCTGATCCGGCGGCGGTGGTGGCGGCTCTTCAATTTCTTCGGGCGGTTCTTCTTCTTGGATATCGATCATATCGAGCTCTGAGGCCACTTTCTTGACGGCACTATAGGCCAGTCCGGTCACCAGAGCATATCCAAACAGCGCGTGAATCAGCACGACAAGCACAATAGATACAAGCTTGCTCGAACTCATTTGTTGTGGGTCAGCATAAGCCATTCAGAAACGTAACTCCTTTTTCTTCCCTCAGGAATCGAAACCTCGTTAAAGGTTTGTGTTGAGAACTGTTGGAAAGTTAACCACAGCGATCCCTTGATTCCCCATGACAGCTTTTCGTTGGGATGAAAGCCGTCTTAAAAATGTTTTAACGTGGTAGATGGATGCAGGCAATCGCTTTGTTAGTTCAGCATTGATTAAGCTGCAAAAAACTCAGAATGAGACTATTGAACAGACCCTTTCGAGGCGGGAATTAACGGGAAAATCATGCAGAAATTGACACTTATAATCATCGCTATTTTGTGGGCGTTAACAGCGGATTTTACAGCTTTTTCTCAGAGAAATGCCCCAGTAGATCCACTGCAATATGCCGATCTGGCTGACCTCAGTGACGGTGCACCAATTATTGCTCATATTACGGTTAAAGAAGCGATCAAAGTCGATCCTGAACGGGCTCCAAATGCTCCTCCGGGAACCCAAAGATACTATATTGTGGCTACGACCAATGCATTGATTCGCGGTCAAGGTGGGTTACCGGAAACGATTCGCTATATAATCGACTTGCCGCTCAATGAACGCGGACGCGCGCCCAAGATAAAGAAGAAACCGTTTATCATCTTTGCCCGCAATCTTTTGGCCCGGGACGGCAATATTCAATTGGCCGCTCCGGATGCCCAAATTTCCTGGACCCCCGCGCGCGATCAAAGGGTGCGCCGTCTGGTCAGAGAAATTGTCGCACGCGACGCGCCGCCCGCCATCGCGCGGATTGGCAGCGCTTTTCATGTTCCTGGCACCATTATCGGCGAAGGCGAAACGCAGTTATTTTTGGAGACAGATACAAGCGCTCCGGTGTCCATCACAATTTTGAGCCGCGAAAATCAGAAAAAAATATGGGCGGTATCGCTGAGTGAAATCGTCGATGAAGCCGCGCGAGCCCCGGTTCGCAATAGCTTATTATGGTATCGCCTCGCCTGCTTTTTACCGCAAACCTTGCCCGAACAATCACTCACTGGCGATTCGGCGGCTAATGCCAATCAAGCGCGGCGCGATTATGATCTGGTGATTCGGGATTTGGGCAATTGCCCGCGTTCTCGGCCCGCTGCCTATCGCCCCAAATAAACCTATAAAACAGTCCCATAATAGCGCCGCTATCAGTGAATTAAGAGCGCCTCTTTTGGCGACCCCGTCAATTTTCCACGCCCATGACACATACCCACTGGCAAATTGAAACAGCGGCGCTATTAAACGGGATCTCTTAAACGATCACCAGGCGCATTGCCTGTATTCAAGGTTTCCATCATGACACAACCCCTTCGCATTGCTCTGGCCGGCCTCGGAACTGTTGGATCGGGAGTGATTCGCCTCCTCAATGAGAATGGCGCGATGATTGCGCAGCGTGCCGGCCGACCAATTTCGGTTGTCGCGGTTTCCGCCCGCAATCGCAATGCAGACCGCGGCGTTGATATCAGCCCCTATAAATGGGTCGATAATATGGCCGATTTTGGTGCGGATTCAGAAGTCGATTGCGTCGTTGAATTGATTGGCGGCGCCGACGGTCCAGCGTTGGATCTGGCGCGCAACAGCTTGCAGCATCGCAAATCCGTCGTGACAGCGAATAAGGCTATGATTGCGCATCACGGCATGGAGCTCGCCAAGATTGCAGAAAATGAGAATGTAGCGCTAAAATATGAAGCGGCTGTCGCAGGCGGCATTCCGGTGATCAAAGGATTACGGGACGGCGCTTCGGCCAATCGCGTGGAACGCGTCTATGGCATCTTAAATGGAACCTGCAATTATATTCTGGCAACCATGGAAAAACATGGCAGCGCCTTTGATGCGGTTTTAAAAGATGCCCAAGATCTTGGCTATGCAGAAGCGGATCCTAGCTTTGATATTGATGGTGTTGATGCGGCCCATAAATTAGCGATTCTGGCCGCCCTTTCTTTTGGAACGGCAGTCGATTTCGGCAATGTCGAGATTGCCGGCATCCGGCACGTATTGGCCGCTGATATCAGCCAAGCCAAAGCGCTGGGTTATCGGATCCGTTTGCTGGGCATGGCCCGCATTGATGGGGACCGGCTATTCCAACGGGTTAATCCGTATTTGGTGCCGGAATCCCACCCGCTTGCCCATATCGAAGGATCCACAAATGCTGTCGTCGCGGAAGGAAATTTTTCCGGCCGCCTGATGTTCCAAGGTGCGGGCGCTGGTGATGGCCCAACCGCTTCTGCTGTCGTCGCCGATCTCATCGATATCGCGCGCGGTGATTGCGGTACTGTTTTTGCCGTGCCCGCTGATCAAATGGAGAAAAGCGAATGTGCTGAAAGCGGCAACCGCACTGGTAAAAGCTATATTCGTTTCATTGTCGCAGACAAACCCGGTGTGCTCGCCGAAATTACCGCAGCCATGCGCGATGCCAATGTTTCAATTGAGAGTCTCATCCAAACTGAAAAAACCGATGAAGGATTGGTGCTAATATCAATGGTCACGCATCAGAGCCGGGAAAGAGATGTTGTTCAAAGTCTAGAGAAACTGTCGGGATCGAGCAGTTTGCAGGCCGAACCAATGGTCATGCATCTGCTGAGCGACGAAGACTGAAATCCCAAAAACAATCGGTTTTCAGTCCGCTTCAATCGGGCGGACTTGCGCCTGCTTGACATAATCCTCGTCAGGCACGGTCGGTTCAATGACTCGCCATAGCTTACCGGCTGGCCCCCCAACGCCGCCGCCGGTACCGCCGAAGGAAATCGTGACCAGCGGCAAACCTTTGAAGCATTTGCGCTCGCTTGAATCGACATAACATCGCCCGGTATTGATATAGTCTGCATTCGCAGTCGGCAACGGCTCTCGCACTCTCTCGCCTCTGTCCAAAAGTTCGGGAAAGGGCAAACGATGTTGCCGATTGGCGTCAAAGGCTGCGCAAACGACAATTTCATCCGGACGGGAGTTTTTGAGACAACCATCGGCATCAACTGCCACCAGTCGTTTTGCATTTTCCAGCAATTTCTCTGTCCGATCTTCGGTTTCATTTTGTGCCTGCGCCATTTCACCAGTCAAGCTTGACACCACGAACAGGGAGAAGATTACAAGCCTTCTCGACATTGTCATATCGCTCCCCTATCGAGAGTTCAGAAATTACCCCTTCAAGAAGGACTAAACGTTCATATGCCCAAATCAAGTGATATTCTGGAACGCATCCTGGTATTGGAAATGGTCCGTGTAACCGAAGCTGCAGCGGTATCGGCTGCAAAGCTTATCGGGCGCGGGGATGAAAAGGCAGCAGATGCCGCGGCGGTGGAAGCCATGCGCACAGCCTTAAACAATCTCGACATTTGCGGGACGGTCGTCATCGGTGAAGGCGAACGAGACGAAGCCCCGATGCTCTTTATTGGTGAAAAAGTTGGCCATGGCTGTGCCGGCGAGTCACCGGAGATTGATATCGCTTTGGATCCGCTGGAAGGAACCACGATAACCGCCAAGGCAGGCCCCAATGCGCTTGCTGTCCTCGCAATCGCGGAAAAAGGCAATCTGCTGAATGCACCCGATGTCTACATGGACAAATTGGCCGTCGGACCAGGCTATTCAGAGAATATTATCGATCTCGACAAATCTGTCAGCGAAAATGTTGCGGCCGTAGCCAAAGAAAAAGGCGTCGATCCGGCGGAGATTATTGTTTGCGTTTTGGACCGCCCTCGGCATGAAAAAATTATTACGGAACTGCGCGATATCGGCTGCGGGATCATGCTCATCCCCGATGGCGATGTCGCCGGCGTCATTGCCACGACCGATGAAGAAACTACGGTCGATATGTATATGGGTAGCGGCGGTGCACCTGAAGGTGTGCTAGCGGCAGCGGCGCTGCGCTGTGTCGGCGGTCAGTTTAAAGGGCGGCTAACCTTCCGCAACGAAGACGAACGCAATCGTGCGCATAAATGGGGCATTGAAGATCTCGACAAAATCTATGACCTGAAAGAATTGGCCAAAGGCGATGTGATTTTTGCCGCTACAGGTGTCACCGATGGATCTTTGCTCGAAGGTGTCAAAAAACTTCGCAGCGGCATTATGACGACAGAAAGCGTTGTGATGCGGGCTTCGTCCGGCACCGTGCGCTGGGTTAAAAGCGAGCACCGCGCTTAGCCTATGACCGCGGGCGAGCTGATAGAAAAAGCAGATCGGTTCAAACCGTTTATCGTCGGCTTATTCTTACTCGCAACGGCCTGTATTTCACCGGTCGATTACGGGCCTATTCGCCACGCCGACTATATAGCCAATGACCGCTGCGATCCTTCTGCAGAAAATCCGCTAAATGCGGACACATCCGTGTCGCAGAAGCCTTTTTTTGTGGTCACCAGTAGGCTGCCCGACTGCCGCACGGAAGTCATAAAGTTGCTCAACCATCGCGGCGATAAATTGCGCTTCGGCCGATTTGGCGCGCCGCAAGACAATCGCAATGCCAAAGGAAAAAGGGATGGCCGCACCATCCCCTTTTCCTTGTCCAATGAGAGCCAATGGTGGAGCCATTTGTCGAAGACAATGGGCAACCGGGATGGCCGGGTGCTGCTCTATGTGCATGGCTATCGCGAAACCTTTTTCACCAGTTCTCGCGACAGTGCCCAAATCGCGCGGCTTACAGAATTTACCGGACCAGTCATTCAATATAGCTGGCCATCCCAAGGACAGTTGCTGAAATATGCGGTGGATGAAACCAACATGTATTGGGATGAGCGCAATTTCCGTAAATTTCTGACCAAATTGGCGCAGCAATCATGGACCAAAGAAATTATTTTGGTATCCCATTCGCTCGGCGCTCGCCTGATATTACCCGCCGTGGAATTTGTTGATCGTAACAGTTCCAACGCCGATTCGAGCAATATTTCGAACATAATCTTAGCCTCCCCTGATGTTGATCGGCAAGATTTTGAGCGGGATATTGCCGAAGAAATACTCTCGGCAAGACGTGTGAATAATGATCGCAGAATCACTGTATATGCTTCGGCAAAAGACAGCGCCTTGTCCCTTTCAGACGATGTCCATGGCTATCCTCGGCTCGGTCATCCGCGCTGTTTTGATCCTTACAAAGCGGCTGATCTCAAAGCGAAAGGACTGCCCGAGCGTTGCTATGCGGCGAAATCGGAATATGATATTCCGCCCGAAAAAAGCGGTCTGACCATTGTCGACACAACGGCCGTCAGCAAAGGCCGGGTGGGCCATAGCGATTATTTGAAAAGCGCCGCCGCCTGTCAAGATTTCGCTGCGGTCGTCAACGGAATGCGCGGCGCCATAGACGGCCGCAAACCGACCCACCTATCTTATGTTTTCACTTTAGCGCCAGCCGATAATGATGAAGTCGATCATTTGACGATGTGCCAGCGTGATCGCGGCTGATGCCTGCCAATTCTCGCAAGCTGCAAAGTCTGCTCAGTGATATTCGAGCGTGTAAGATTTGCGAAAACTTACCGCTTGGCCCGCAACCGCTTTTGCAAGCCGGTTCTTCGTCGAAAATTTTGATTGCTGGACAGGCTCCGGGCAGCAAGACTCATATTAAAGGGCGCCCTTTTGATGATCTGAGCGGGCGACGTTTGCGCTCTTGGCTCGGTGTAACAGAAGAGCAGTTTTACGACCCTACGCTTTTCGCAATTGTCCCGATGGGCTTTTGCTTTCCTGGAACCGGCAAGGGCGGTGATTTACCGCCACGTCCAGAATGCGCCAATCAATGGCGTAATCGCTTGCTAGACGAGGTCGAAAATATCGAATTGACTTTGATCCTCGGTCAATATGCACTGGATTGGCATCTGGGTGCGCGCAAATCGAAAACGCTGACAAAAACAGTGGAACGGTGGCAGGAATTTTGGCCCCTTGCTCTGCCTTTGCCGCATCCCAGTCCGCGCAATATTCGCTGGTTCAAAGCCAATCCCTGGTTTGAAGACGAGGTGATCCCCCAATTGCAAGATCGGGTTGCATCGCTGATTAAAAAACACCCATAGACAATCCGGCGGCCATGGTCGCGCCAACCTCTGCGCAACGCGCGATATCGGTTTGACCGATCGTTTTGGGTGCTAGAATGGCTTCAAGTGTTTGCGCATGAGTGCAAATGATCGGAGTATCCATAATTTTTTTCAATCGCCATCCCGTTGCGATCCGCTCCACTTGTTTGCGGGCATTGTCGCCATCTGATCCGGCACATATCATCGCCGCATAAGCGCGGCCTTCAAGCGCGCCAAGAACCGGATAATAGCAACGGTCGAAAAAGCTCTTCATTTCCCCAGCAATGGCCGCCAGATTTTCTGGCGTGGCAAAAATAAAACCATCCGCATTGCGCATATCATCAGGCTGGCAATCTGGCGCCTGCAAGCAGCGGGTTTCGACCTTCTCTTCTTCTCGAGCAGCAGCCAACGCCGCATCGACCATTTGCTGCGTCGCACCCGTCGTGCTGTGATATATGATGAGCAAGCGTTTCATAAATCCTGTCGTAACAGGCATCAAAGCAATTGTCAGCGGATCATGGTTCGCGCATAGCAGTCTTCATGAATACCGTCCTCAATGTCACTCAATCGCTTTCCGGTCAGTCTTGGCAATGGCGCAGCACCAGTGCCGATGCCCGCGATCCCAGCTTTCAACCCGATGACTTGGTTACTCAGCTGTTGTTGGCGCGCGGTGCCACACGAGAAACATTGGATATTAACAAGGAACCGACCATTCGCGGTTTCATGCCTGATCCTTCGGTTTTCCAGGATATGGACAAGGCGGCTGAGCGTTTGGCACAAGCTGTGATTGCCGGCGATAAAGTGACGATATTCGGAGATTATGACGTCGATGGCGCTACCAGTGCAGCCCTACTAATCCGTTTACTTCGCGATCTTGGTCTGGAAGCCGGCTATTATATTCCTGACCGGTTGATGGAAGGCTATGGGCCGTCGGGCGAAGCCTTGGTTAAACTCGGGCAACAAGGATCTGATCTTGTCGTCACCGTCGATTGCGGCGCCATGGCATTTGATGCGCTGGATATGGCTAATCAAGCGGGCGTGGAAGTCATTGTCGTGGATCATCATAAATGTGCCGCGGAGCTCCCCAAGGCCAGCGCCTTGGTCAACCCGAACCGGCTCGATGAAAGCAATGCGGGCGCCGAACATGGTCATTTGGCTGCTGTCGGCATGGCCTTTTTATTGGGAGCCGCTTTGGTGCGCAACCTGCGCGAGAAGGGATTTTTCCAAAACCGCACCGAACCCAAATTATTGGAACTGCTGGACATTGTAGCCCTCGGCACGGTCGCCGATGTTGCGCAATTACGTGGTCTGAATCGGGCCTTTGTTGCCCAGGGTTTGAAAATATTGGCTGGCCGGAAAAATATTGGGCTGGCAGCCCTGATCGACGCCAGCCGATTGAAACGGGCCCCGATTTGCTCTGATCTTGGATTTGCATTGGGCCCACGCATTAATGCAGGCGGACGCGTCGGGAAATCGGATTTGGGGGTGCGCTTGCTGACAACCGAAGATCCCGAAGAAGCCCAGCAAATTTCTGCAGAACTGGATCGCTTCAATCAAGAACGCCGAGCGATTGAAGCGCATGTTTTGGAGCAGGCTGAAGAGATGTGCGCATCGCAGGAAAATCAAGCTGTCGCGATATTGTCAGCGCAGGGTTGGCATCCCGGTGTTATCGGTATTGTCGCCGGCCGCATTAAGGAAAAGCTGGGACGGCCGGCCATTATCATCGCCGAAGATGAAGACGGTGTCGGCAAAGGGTCGGGCCGCTCTATTTCCGGCGTTGACTTGGGGGCAGCGATTATTGCGGCCAAAGAAGCAGGATTGCTGATCGCGGGCGGCGGTCATGCCATGGCCGCGGGCATTACCATTCAAGCCTCCAAAATACCTGCATTGGCCGAGTTTCTAAACGAATGGCTCGCCGCGACGGTCACTAAGGCACAAGCTGGCAAAGCGTTGCTGCTGGACGCGGTGCTGTCGCCAAAAGGGGTGAACCCGCATTTTGTAGAGGCTATTGATGGAGCAGGCCCCTATGGCATGGGCTGGCCCGCGCCGCGCATTGCCGCTGGTCCGGTACGCATTATAAAATGCGATATTGTCGGCAAGGATCATGTTCGCATGATTGTCGCTGGAGACGATGGCGGTTCGATAAAAACCATCGCCTTTCGCGCTGCGGAGACCGATTTAGGCCAAGCCTTGCTCAGCGCTCCCAAGAATCGGAAATTATGGATAGCGGGCCGAGCCAAGATAGATGATTGGGGCAGCCGCCCGGCCGCCGAGATTCACGTGGAGGATGCAGCCTGGGCGGATTAATCGGCGACGATTCCAAGCTTGTAAAAAATTTGCCCGCTTCTCATCTGAATCCGCCAATAAAGGGTTGACCAACGCACCGGATATCCCTAATCGCCCAATTCTGCTGATCAGAGATGCTTTTGCGCATCACGATGGCCCCTTCGTCTAGCGGTTAGGACGCGGCCCTTTCACGGCTGAAACACGGGTTCGATTCCCGTAGGGGTCACCACGCTGTCTCTTGAAATTCAATGATTTTCTGGTCTCTTGCAGAGCCGTGTGTGAACGGCAGTCATCAAGCCGATTGTTATTTTTTCTAACTGATCCGCAGCATGCCTTCTTGCACTGCAGAGGCGATCAGCTTTCCGTCACTGGTGAAAAAACTTCCGCGATTATGTCCACGCCCACCGCCCGTCCAGTCGCTATCCATTATATAGCACACCCATTGATCAAGCCGAAAATGATCATGGAACCACATCGCATGATCCAGGCTGGTCGAGAATAAGCCCGGCGTGGTCCAGTTCAATCCATGCGGCAACATGGATGTCGACAACAGTCCCATATCGGATGCAAAGGCCAAAGTCGCGCGGTGAATAAGCGGGTCATCAGGAAGCGGCGCTATGGCTTTGAACCATTGATATTGACGTGTGGACTGCTCATCGCGCTGCGGCCGGGAATGACATATTTCAAACGGGCGCGGCATGGTCATCCGCTTGATCTTACCATCAGGAATCGAAGGATTGCGCGCAACATATTCGAGATACTTTTCGCCGCCCCGACAATCTTCGGGTGGCAAAACCTCAGGCATAGCGACTTGATGATGCAGACCTTCCAGAGGCTTTTGAAAAGATGCTGTGAGATTAAAAATGACTTTTCCATCCTGCCGCACGACGACGCGGCGGTTGGATATGGTTCTTCCGTCAAAATCACGATGCACCTTGAAATGCAGGTCTTTCGGTTCACTACCTGCGCGGAGAAAATAGCTGTGAAGCGAATGTATATGCTTCACATCCTCTACAGTAAGGTTCGCGGCAATCATCGCTTGCGCAATCACTTGGCCGCCAAATATCCGTTCTCGGACCGTTGTTTTCCGGGCGGGGAAGATAAACTCGTCTTCACCGCCAGTTGCGGATAAGTTGAAAGTGGCGAGCAAATCGGAGATCAATTTTTTTGGCGGCACGGAAGTCCGGTTAGCGATGGCCTCAGCCAACCGTCGTTCGATATCCTGTGCACTTAACTTGTTCATTTTTCGACCGGCATTTCGAGCATATGGACCATTGTGAATCCGAAATGTTTAAGGATGGAAGAATCCTTCCAGGTGGGATGATTGCGCGAGACATTTTCAAGCCGCGTTTCCCGCGCCGTGAGAATGCCGCTGAGATATTCTTCCATAAAGATAAATCGCTGGTTCTGCTTCGCTCGACTCATTTTGGGCATAAGCTGGCGCAATTGCTCGAGACAGCGCTGATAGCCGGAATTCCAGCGGCCTTCGAGCGCATCAACAAATAGTTCCCGTTGCGACATGGTGAGCATTCTCAAAAACCGATTAAAACTGTCCGTTTCTCCCGGTGCGGCGAGGTTGATCGACGGATAAAGGAGAATATCCACAATCTGGGCTATGTTGTCTGGACCGCCATTGGCCTCCAGCGCATCGAGTTCGGCATTGCGGCGATCATCAATGATTTTTGCGCCATCAACAACCAGTTCGCGGATCAATCCTTCCTTCGAGCCAAAGTGATAACCGACCGCAGCAGGATTTTTCTGTCCCGCGGCCTTGGCAATATCGCGAACTGTAACCCCATCGATTCCACTGCGCGCGAAGAGACGCTGGGCCTCCCTTTTTAGTCGCGCCACCGAGGGGCTATCGGCTTTTGAGATTAGTCGTTCCATCACCAGCAATATAGGCAGCAAATATTATGCTTGCAATAATTCATTTGATTAATACAATTGAATTATGCCGAATCAAGAAACTGCAGAAAATAACGCCCCGGTCGATCTTGAGGCATTGCGCAGCTGGATGGACGACCAAGGACTGGAATTCGGTCCGTTGGGCAATGTTGAACTGCTCGCCGGTGGCACGCAGAATATACTATTGCGTTTCACACGCGGTGGGCGTGACTTTGTTCTGCGTAGGCCTCCTGAGCATTTACGCAAGAACAGTAACAAAACAATGCAACGCGAAGCGCGTGTCCTTGAAGCAATATCGGGCACTAATGTTCCGCATCCCGGTTTTATCGCTGGCTGTGATGACGACGGCATATTGGGCGCATGCTTTTATTTGATGGAACCCATTGAAGGATTTAATCCGAGCAATGGTTTGCCTGATTTTCATGCCAGTGATCCCGCCATTCGTCGCCGCATGGGGTTTTCCTATATTGAAGGGATCGCGGCATTGGGCGCGCTAGATTATCAGAAAGTGGGTCTTGAAGGCTTTGGTAAGCCCGATGGGTTTTTACAACGTCAGCCATCACGCTGGATGAGTCAGCTAGAAGGCTATGCAGCCGTTGATAGCTGGACGGGTTTCAATGAACTTCCTGATGTGAAACGGATTGTGGATTGGCTCGAACGACATATGCCGGATGATTTTAGTCCCGGCATCATGCATGGCGATTGTCACATGTCCAATACCATGTTCCACAAGGACAGCGCCGAACTTGCGGCTCTTGTTGACTGGGAATTGGCAACGATCGGTGATCCGTTGATCGATCTAGGATGGGTGATCGCAACCTGGCCCGATAAGGATCAACAAACAGTATTTGTCATCCAGCCCTGGGAAGGATTTCCAACACTGGATGAGTTGATTGCCCATTATGGCGAACGCTCGTCGCGCAATATGGATACGATTGCTTGGTATGGTGTTCTTGGGTGTTTCAAGCTTGGGGCGATATTGGAAGGCACCCACGCGCGTGCCAGTGCGGGCAAAGCGCCCAAGGAAACCGGCGATTTCCTGCACGCGATGACCATCGCTTTGTTTAAACAAGCACATCGGCTCGTCGCCGAAAATTAGGAAAAGGCAATATTATGAGTGATCTGGACTTTACGGGTAAAAATGTTCTTGTCGTTGGCGGATCGAGTGGGATCGGCAATGGTATTGCGCATGGTTTTCGTCAGCGCGGTGCAGAAGTGCATATTTGGGGCACGCGCCCTACGGCAGAAGATTATAGCGGCATTGCCGGGTCTGATCTTGATGGTCTGCATTATGCTCAGGTCAATGTTGCCGATTATGATGAACTTACCGCCTATAAGTCTCCGTTTGATAGTCTGGACGTGCTTGTCCAGTCGCAGGGCTTTGTTCGCTACAAACAGGCTGAATATGCAAAGCCAGGCTGGGATGATGTAATGGATATCAACATCAATTCGGTGATGCATACAGCCACAAAATTCAAGCCAATGCTGAGCGACAGCAAAGGTTCGATCATCATCGTCAGTTCGGTTTCAGGGTTTCAGGCAAATATTGGAAACCCAGCTTATGCCGCATCCAAAGCCGGTGCTGTGAGTTTAACCAAAACACTTGCACAATCTTGGGCGCGAGACGGCATTCGGGTCAATGGCCTCGCGCCGGGACTGGTTCCGACCAAACTGACCGCTGTAACTACCGAAAATGAGGAGCGCAGCAAGGCGACGCTGAGAGCCATTCCCGTCCGCCGCTACGGATCGCCAGAAGATATGGCCGGCGTGGCCATGTTCCTGGCTTCCCCCCTAGCGGCCTATGTTCAAGGCCACACGATCATAGCCGACGGCGGCCTTACGCTCTGAGCAAAGCTCAAATTTTCAGGAGATAATTCATGAACTTCGAATATAGCAAAAAAGCACAGACTCTGATTGAAAAGCTGCAAGCCTTTCTGGATGCTTATATCATTCCCAATAACGACGAAGCCCATGAATGGCATCATAACCCCGACAATTTGTGGAAGCCTTGGCCCGGTTTGGAAGACCTCAAGACAAACGCGAAAAACGCAGGATTGTGGAACCTTTTCCTTCCCGAAGAATATGGCAAATATAGTCCTGGTCTGACCAATTTGGAATATGCTCCGCTTGCCGAAATGATGGGCCGCATGGGGTGGTCATCAGAGGTGTTCAATTGCTCCGCCCCTGATACCGGCAATATGGAAGTGCTCGCCAAATTTGGCACTGATGCGCAAAAAGATGAGTGGCTCAATCCGTTGCTCAATGGCGAAATCCGATCTGTCTATATGATGACTGAACCGGATCATGCCTGTTCAGATGCAACAAATGTGCAAACCGAAATCCGCAGCGATGGCGATGACTATGTCATCAACGGTAAGAAATGGTGGATCTCCGGCATAAAAGACCCGCGCGCCAAATTGCTACTGTTGATGGGCAAGACCAATCCTGACAATCCGCGCCATTCCCAGCAATCGACCGTAATCATTCCGCGTGATACACCCGGTGTGGAAGTTGTCCGCGCGCAGACAGTGTTTGGCGATGTCCATTCCCCAGGCGGACATTGCGAAGTCCATCTGAAAGATGTGCGCATTCCAAAATCCAATATTATCCTGGGCGAAGGGCGTGGGTTCGAGATTGCACAAGGGCGTCTTGGCCCCGGCCGGATTCATCATTGCATGCGCTCTATTGGTTCGGCTCAACTTGCACTCGAACTCATGTGCCAGCGGGTAACCGAACGCCAGACATTCGGCCGCATGCTGTCCGATCGTTCCAGCATTCGTATGGAGATTGCGCGCAGCTATTGCGATATTGAACAGGCGCGGTTGCTGACGCTGAAGGCCGCTGATGCGATGGATCGTGTAGGTGCGAAAGGTGCCAAGGATCTAATCGGCGCCATCAAGGTAGTCGCGCCGCAAATGGCGCAAACGGTCGCTGATCGCGCCATCCAGATTTTCGGCGGCATGGGTGTGAGCGATGACGTGCCGCTTGCTGGTATCATGGCGACCCAGCGCTTCATTCGCATAGCCGATGGACCCGACGAAGTGCATGCGTCCCAACTCGGCAAGTTCAAAATCGGTCAATATGCCCGTCCAGGAGCGGGATGGAATGCTGCGCCGAATAGCTGAAAATAGCTTAATCAAAAGAAACACCCTGTTTTAGCATGTCATGGATCTGTCAGACAGTACAGAAGCCTATCGATTGTTCGATGCGCGCGATGACGATGTCGTAAAAATCATGATGAACTTGGGCCAATCAAGCGCCGCTTGCATGAGGGATGGACTTGCAAAACTCATTATCCCCTCCCCCTTGAATTCAAGCTTTACCCCCAATTTTTTGACGCTTTTGGAACATGAATGAAGCACTATATCATATGTTCATAATCCAGTCAGCTTATGTAAGCCACCTTCTGTCTCGGAGCAATGGATGGGAGAATAACATGCGGTCGGTTTCTGGATTCTCGAAAATTTTGAGCGGTATCGCCGCTATTGGATTGATCGGCACACCCATATCCACGCCTTTAGACGCCCAAACCCGACAAGGAAAACGGCCTGATCTCGTTCGGCATCCACCCTCACATCCGGTCAATTGCAGCCTGTTTGAATATCGCGACCGAACAATCGGTAAAACTGGTATTTTGCGGCAACGGGCGGGAGGTCCTGCGGCCTCAATTGTGCCACCACCGCCCCCTCCCGTGGCGCGACCTGCGACCAATGCAATCGGCGCATCACTAGCACCAAAAAGACAATCGTCAGTCCGTCCCCGTCCGGGTCCTCGGCCTTACCCCTACCCCTATCCTTATCCCTATCCCCGACCACCGCAATCTGAAGACCGCGAACAATATGCGGGAGAAGAGGTGGCCAACATTAAGCGCGTCGCCGATGAACCTGTCTCGACCTTTGCTGTGGATGTGGATACTGGCAGCTATTCCAATGTGCGTCGGTTTTTGAACGATGGGAAAATGCCGCCGGAAGCCGCCGTGCGCACTGAAGAGCTGATAAATTATTTTCGTTATGATTATCCCGCACCGTCCAGTCGATCCGTCCCATTCAGCCTGACCACAGATATGTCTGCGACGCCTTGGAACAAAGCCAGTCGGTTATTGCGGATTGGTTTAAGAGGTTATGACGCCGATACAAATTCGCGCCCCCGCGCCAATCTGGTCTTTCTTGTCGATGTTTCAGGATCGATGGGCAGCGCCAATAAACTGCCTCTGGTGAAATCCACATTGACTGCGCTCGCCAATGAACTGCGCGATGATGACCGGGTTTCGATTGTTGTCTATTCCGGTACGGTCGGATTGCTGCTAGCGCCGACATCCAACAAGACGCATATCAAAGAGGCGGTAAATTGCCTCTATGCAAGAGGTTCCACCGCAGGCGGAAACGCCTTGAAACTGGCTTATTCGACGGCCCGCAAGAATTTTCTAAAGGGCGGTATTAATCGGATCATCATGGCGACAGATGGCGACTTTAATGTCGGCACGTCCAATACCGATCAGCTGAAGAAAATTGTTGCGAAAGAACGCGAATCCGGCGTAAATTTAACAATGCTGGGCTATGGTACCGGTAATATCCGGGACGAGCTGATGGAAGGAATAGCCAATGTTGGCAACGGCAATTATGCGTATATCGACAGCGCCATGGAAGCCCAAAAAGTACTCGGCGACGAGCTCAACTCAACATTGTTCACCATCGCCAAAGATGTCAAAATTCAGATTGAATTTAACCCCACTCACGTCAAAGAATATCGCCTGATTGGCTATGAAAACCGGTTATTGGCGGAAGAGGATTTTGACAATGACAAGATTGACGCCGGCGATATTGGTGCCGGACACCAAGTGACTGCTTTATATGAAATCATGCCTGCACAATCGCGCGGCTGGCTCGCCGAGCGTCGTTATCCTGCCAATCGCACAACCGTGAACACAAGCAGATTTGAAGGGGAATTAGCGCACATTAAATTGCGGTTCAAATTGCCCAATGGCGATAAATCCCGCCTTATCCAGCACCAAATTTCAGCGCAGGGCCTGGTCGATGCAAAAGACCCAACTGGCGATATGGCCTTCGCGATTGCCGTTGCTGCATTTGGGCAAAAATTGCGGGGGGACAAATATCTTGGAGAATTTGATTTCACTAGAATTCAAAAATTATCTGGCAATGGCGGAAATTTTTGGCGCCAAGAATTCCGCAAATTGAATGATTTGGCGCAAAATCAGAGTTAAATTTGATTCGCTATAAAGAGCAGAATTCACGCCCGGTGTGACTTCTGTTAACCATCTTTGCTAAGCAAGTGTCTCATATGGGGACAAAATCAGACCGGCTCATCGGATAATTGGTCCTTATCGGACATTGCTAAACTGGACTTGGCCCCAATTATCCTCCATTTTAGAGGATCAAAAAGACAGTAAAATGTAGCAAGGGGTTCCGCAATGGAAGTTGGGGGTAAGATACTAACAGGTGCAGTCGCCACAGCGCTTTTGGCGCTGGTTGGACATTATGTGACGGGCGATAACTATATCTCTGGATTGGAAAAAACCGTGCAAACCGAAATGCAGGCACAGGGTTTTGATGATGTCACAGTCTCGCTTTCCCGAGACCCATTGTCGCGCAAAGCGATCTTGGATGGTGATGTTGCAGACGATGTCAAACAAAAGGCACTAAATGCTGCTGCCGGTATTTCCGGTCTGTCAGGCGCTGCCTGGGCTGGCAGCGATTTGGTGCCACAAGCCAGCAACAGCGACGGAGAAAGTGGCGACAATGCTGGTCAGAACGGCTTGGATTCCGAGACACAAGCGGCTGTCGCCAAATGTCAGGGCGGCGTTGACAAAGCGATTGAAGGCAAAAAATTGAGCTTCCGGTCAGGAAGCGCCTATATATCGCCCGCCTCGAATAAAATTTTGGACGAAGTGGCAGCTGCCTTGAAACCATGTTCCGGTCTCGCCGTTGCCGTGGGCGGACATACGGATGATAATGGCAATGCCCAAGTCAACAAAATCCTATCGCAAGAGCGGGCCGATCGCGTCCGCGCCGGGCTTGTCGAGCGCGGTCTGAGTGAAAATTTGGTTTCCGCAACCGGCTTCGGCGCGGAACAACCTTTGTCCGCTGCCGATGGGCCAGATGCAGACGCTCAAAACCGGCGGATTGAATTTAAAGTACAAGCCGCAAATGAAACAAAACAAAATGATGCGAATTCGCAACAGGGGGAATGAACCATGCCGCTATTAGTCGAAAATCTGTTGCTCCTGCTTGTGACATTTGCAATTGGCGTCGGAATTGGCTGGCTCTTCTGGGGTCGTGATCGCGACGAAGTATAATTGTAATTCCAAATGGACAGGCGGATCGAGCAATTAAGCTTCGCAACTGTCCATTCTTAATTTGAATATAGGGGTTTGATAAAATGATATCGCTGATTTCAGCAAATTGGCTGCTCTTTTTGATCGCATTACTCATTGGTGTAGCCACCGCTTTCTGGGCATGGGCTATGTCAGGACGCGAAGGCGAAGAAGAATATTTTGACGCGGATGATGGTTTGCTGGAAAAAGCGGGTGATGCGGTGCCGCCTGTCACAGAACCCGTGGCACCAGCACCGGCGCCTGCTCCAGTGGCAAAACCGACACCAGCGCCTAAACCCGCCGCTCCGGTTGCGACCGCTACTGCGGCAGCCACAGCAGCTACGGCAACGGCGAAACCCGCTGCTGCGCCGCGTCCCCGCAAACGGCCGGTTGTCGAAGATAAACCGGCGCCGCCACCACCGGGCAAACCGAAAATTGCGCCCGCTCAAGGGGATCCTGATAATTTGCGACTGATCAAAGGTGTCGGGCCCAAGCTCAACAGCTTGCTCAACAATCTGGGTGTCACCCGTTTTGATCAAATAGCAGAATGGAAAGAAGCCGAGATTGAAGAAGTCGATCAATATCTAGAAAGCTTCAGCGGCCGTATTACCCGTGATTCCTGGATTGATCAGGCCAAATATCTTGCGAAAGATGATATCGCAGGGTTTGAAAAAAAATATGGTAAGCTTTGATAACCAATATTGTCAGTAACATCGGCAATGTTTATCAGCGGCTATAGCGGCTCTGATTGGGCGGCTTTGACAATCAATTTATCAATTTTCCGGCCGTCCATATCCATGATTTCGAATATCCAGTTCTGATCCTCGAAACTTTCCCCCTCTTCGGGCAAATGCCGCAATAGGTTTAGGGCATGGCCTGCCACCGTCGCATAGTCCCGATCATCCGGTAATTTCATACCAAGTCGGTCTGCTAACGCATCCATTGACATAGCGCCGGAAACCAAAAAACTGCCATCGGCCCGCTCTATCAAACTGCGTTGGGTTTTCTCATCCTGATCTGAAACGAACTCGCCGGCAATGGAACTCAACAGATCATTGGGTGTAACCACCCCTTCAAAATGTCCATATTCATCATGGACCAAAACCATCGGGACTTCCGCTTCTCGTAAGATATCGAGCGCATCCAGCGCATCCAGCTGGTCCGGGACTTTTTCCAAAGGTCGGATCAATTCATGCAAATCCAAAGGCTTACCGCTAAACTGAACAGCGGCGATATCGCGCGCTTGCACGACACCTTTTATTTCATCGACGGAACCCTCAGCCACCGGCAAGCGGCTATGCGGAGAACTAATCAACATCGCGTGAATTTCTTCTGTCGTGGCATTAATGTCCAACCAGTCCACTTCCGTCCGCGGGGTCATAACTTCGCGAATCGGTCGATCGGCCATCCGAACAACGCCTGCAATAACCGCACGCTCATGCTCTTCTATCACGCCCGACCGCGTGGCCTCGGCAAATACCATTTGCAATTCTTCCGCAGTGACATGGTTTTTTTGATCGCGCTTCAATCCGAGCATCCGGAAAATCAAAGCGCTGGTCCCATCCAACAGCCATACTAAAGGTGCCGCGATCCGCGCTAATAAGTCCATCGGGGGAGCCATGATGACCGCAATTTTTTCGGCTGAACGCAAAGCAAATTGTTTCGGCACCAGCTCTCCGATAACCAATGATGCGAAAGTTGTGAGGCCGATAACAAGCGCAAAACCGACGCTAACCGACAATTCCTCTGACATACCGAATACTTGCAATCGTTCGGCCACCGGACCACCAAGACTGGCACCAGAAAAAGCACCAGCAATAATTCCGATAAGGGTAATACCAATTTGCACTGTGGAAAGAAATTTCCCCGGATCACCGGCAAGCCGCAAGGCAATGCGCGCCCCGCGACTTCCTTGATCAGCAGCTGAATGCAGATAGGCCTTGCGCGCAGAGACAATCGCTAGCTCTGACATAGCGAACAGGCCATTAATTAGCACCAGCACCACGATGATTGCGACGTCAAACCAAGGAAAAGCTGTCATATTATCCAATAGAAAGGAATAAGCTGGAAAGAATCCCTATAGTCATATGTTTTACAAAATATCAAATTTCTCGTCAGTTACGGTTCATAATTTGCTGCTTATCTTGCACGCATTAACCATGATTATCGGATCGAAACGAGATGCGATATATTCATGAACAGTCACTATGAGGGATCAAAACATGCGTACCAAGACTTTAACTGCAGCAATTTGCATAAGCGCCTTAGCCGTGACGAGCGGTTGTACAACCAATCCGGAAACCGGAAACCGCGTGGTTTCCAAGGCCGCAATTGGCGGCATTGGCGGCGCTCTGGGCGGATATCTATTGGGTGATATTATCGGTGGCCGCAATGATCGGACCGAAAAGATTATCGGCGCTGGCCTCGGCGGTTTAGCAGGCGCCGGTGTGGGCTACTACATGGATGAGCAGGAAAAGAAACTGCGCCAACAGACCGCCGGTAGCGGTATTGATGTCACCCGTGATGGCGACAATCTGATTTTAAACATGCCTTCCAATGTCACTTTTCCAGTGAATAGCGCAGCCATTCAACCAGAATTTCAACAAACTCTGAGCGAAGTTGCCAATACATTGTCGCAATATGAGAAAAGTTATATTGATATTTATGGTCATACCGACAGCACGGGAACAGACCAATATAATCAATCTCTATCCGAACGCCGCGCATCTTCTGTTGCCAATTATCTGAGCAATAGCGGTGTGCAACAAGCGCGTGTCGAAACGCGCGGTTTTGGTGAAAGTCAGCCTATTGCGAGCAATAGCACCGAAGAAGGACGAGCCGCCAATCGCCGGGTGGAATTGAAAATCGTTCCTATACGTCAGCAAGATCTATAAAACTGAGTAGCATATAGTCACTATTGGCTTGCTATCTTCGTCTAGATTCGGGCATCCCTATCTTCAAATAAGATAAGGATGCCCGCATATGACCAAACCCAATTTTTCCATCGACCTGACCGGTAAGACCGCCATCGTTACCGGTGCGTCATCCGGCTTTGGTCATCGGTTCGCTCAAGTGCTCGCGGCTTGTGGAGCTAAAGTCGCCTGTACCGCGCGGCGCCGCGAAAAACTCGACACTTTGGTGAGTGCCATCACTGCCGATGGCGGCCAAGCGCAAGCATTTGATCTGGATGTCCGCGATGCCGATCAACTCAAAGCCATTGTACCAACTGTTGCAGACGCCCTGGGTCAACCGGATATATTGGTCAACAATGCCGGAATTCCCGATGCGCAACGCGCGATCAACATGTCATCTGAATTTATCGACAATATGCTTGATACAAATTTGCGCAGCGCTTACATCCTATCCAATGAAGTCGCGCGTCCGTTGATCGAGACCAAAAAACCCGGTCGTATTGTCAATATCGCTTCGACATTGGCTTATCATTATGATGGCAATGGTGCCGCGCTTTATTCAACTACCAAAGCTGGGCTAGCGCGCATGACGGAGGCGCTGGCAGTGGAATGGTCCCGCTTTTTCATCAATGTCAATGCGATTGCACCGGGCGCTTTTTCAACCGAAATGATGGATGGCATGGTCGCACGGATGGGCGATATTTCGCAGCATTTCCCGCGCAAACGCATGTGCACCACCGATCAGATGGACAGCACTTTACTCTATTTGGTATCACCGGCATCCGAAGCCGTTACCGGGACGATTATCAAAGTCGATGACGGCCAAGGCCCACGATAGGCTTAGATTAAATCACCCATTAACAGCTTTGGCAATTCCCCGCTTTCTCCTCGGGCTTCTGTCATGATTTGCTCTTTAAGCGGCGGGATACGTTGCACAAGACCAATACCAAAGCGGCGGATTGCTGAAGATGTATCCCCCGGCAGTCCAAATAGCCGTGTTAAAATATCGGTCGCTGCGGCCATCATGAGATTGTCCAGTCCGCGCCAACGGTCATAGCGCGCCAAAATTTGTGTGTCGCCCAGATCCAGACCCGTGCGCGCTCCTTCGACCACGGATTCAGTCAAGGCGGCGACATCGCGCAGGCCCAGGTTCAATCCTTGACCGGCAATCGGATGAATGCCGTGACCAGCATCGCCAACCAAGGCCAGGCGCTGCGCTTTCAAACTGGCGCTGTGATGATAGCCAAGCGGATATGTTATCGCTTCTGATTGCAGCTGCATCTCCCCCAGAAACCCGCCCGTTTTCTTCATCAGTTCTGCTTGTAACGCCCGTTTGTTGAGCTTGGCGATTGCGGGGCCATCTTTACGCGCAACCGTCCACACAATAGCGGATCGATGCCGCCCGCGGGCGTCATCGCGCATCGGCAAAATGGCAAAAGGACCCGATGCATAGAATATCTCATATGCGGTATTTTGATGAGACTGCTCATGTGTCACGGTGCAGTTTATAGCGCTGTGATCATATTGCCATTGCGCCATTGTGAACCCGGCGCTGTCCCGCACCGCACTGCCCCGCCCATCAGCAGCGACCAATAGAGGCGCAGTGATGGCAGCGCCGCTCTGTAAACTGACGGCTACTTCATGATCGCCGCGATCAATATTCGTCACCTGTGCCGGCATGTGCAGCGCAATGGAAGGATCAGATTTTACCCGTTCGAGCAAAGCATTTCGCAAAATGCGATTCTCGATCATCACGCCCAGTTGGCCGTCCGCTTCATCAGGAGTGAAGTCAAGTGTACCCGGTTTCAGGCCATCATTAATCACTATTTTATCAATAGCGCAGCAATCAGGCTTCAATTTTTCTGATAATCCAAGGGCCGTCAGCATATTCCAGCTCGCGCTGTTAATCGATGACACGCGGCTATCGCTGCTCCCCTTACCAGCTTCATCAGGATCGGCGCGATCGATAATGGCGACCGACAAGCCATGAGCTGCGAGCGACAAGGCTTGGCTCAATCCAATCAGACCTGCGCCCAAAATGATTAAATCACTTTCATTTCTGCCATCCGTCATGAGCGCGCCTTTGGTTTCAAGATTTTACTGTTGCCAAGATAGGGCTCGGATGACCGAAAAGAAAGCCTGTTCCGCCGTTGGCCGGTCAACAAACTTTTCTGCAAAACTTGACGCGGAGTCACCGATTCGCGCAAAGGAGAATAAGACGATGTGGGTATGGACCGTGGCATGGCTGCTACTGGTTCCTAGGAGTAGACTATGGCGGGAAAAGCGAAAGAAGCCAATTGGCGTGAAGTGATGCGGCTCAGCTTGCTGAGAAGCGGCGCACTTATCGGTGCGATCGCTTTGGCCATATTGACCCTTTTCCTGTTGCTGGCCTTGTGGAGCTATTCACCCAGCGACCCGTCTTTGAACACCGCCGCGGGCAGCGTAGAACATAATTGGATGGGAGTTGCTGGTTCTTATAGCGCCGATCTGTTGCTGTCTTTGTTGGGCATGCCAGTGATCATATTACTCCCGTTACTGTTGGTTTTTGCTAATCGCTTGTGGCGGGACATTCCCCAGACCGATTGGAAAAAACAGCTGATATGGTGCCTGTTGGCCGCCTTTCTCATTGGCACCGGCCTTTCATTATGGTTTCACGATAGCCAGGCCGATTTGCCCTCCGGTTGGGGCGGTTTGGCCGGCCTGGTTACGGCAAAAACCATTAGCGCTGGGCTCAATGCAATTTCTGAAAGTTGGAGCGGGCTGGCGTCAGGGCTTTTAACCGCCATGACCATCACCGGCGGCCTGGTACTCGGCTATTTTAGTTTGCGCTTGGACAAACCGCTATTTTCCCTTCCACAACTCAAATTGCCCCGGTTGCGATCCAAAGAAGACGATAGCGGCCTGGTCATCGAACCGGAAAGCGCAGCGCCGACTAAAGCCAAAAAGGCGCCGATACCCCGTAAGGAAGTCAAGCCCGACAATCGGCCACCGCCAGAAATTAGTGATCGCGCTTTGCCGCCCAAAAAAGCGAGTCTTTCGAGCGGCAAACAGGGGGATTTTTTCGGCCCTTATTCCCTGCCTTCAATTGACTTGCTGACACCGCGTCCCGAAGAAGCCAATAATGTGATCGACAAGGCCGGACTGGAGCGCAATGCTCGGTTGCTGGAATCGGTTTTGGATGATTTTCACGTCAAAGGCACGATCAATGCCGTGAGACCCGGCCCGGTGGTCACCATGTATGAACTGGAACCCGCTCCTGGAATTAAAGCCAGCCGGGTTATTCAACTGGCCGAAGATATTGCGCGAAACATGTCAGCGCTGTCGGCGCGCGTTGCCGCAATCCCTGGAAGGACTGTTATGGGCATAGAATTGCCCAATGCGCAGCGGGAATCCGTGGTGCTTCATGAAATGATTGGCAGCGATAGCTTTCAAGATCAAACGGGCCAATTGCCGATAATATTGGGTAAGAATATTTCCGGAGATCCGGTAATTGCTGATCTGGCACCAATGCCTCACTTGCTGATTGCCGGTACCACCGGATCCGGTAAATCCGTGGGCCTCAACTGTATGATCGTCTCACTACTATACCGGCTGACGCCCGATCAATGTAAGATGATCATGATTGATCCTAAGATGCTGGAACTCAGCACCTATGATGATATTCCGCATCTTTTGTCGCCGGTTGTGACCGAGCCGACCAAAGCGGTCCGCGCGCTGAAATGGGCAGTGGAGCAGATGGAGGAACGCTATCGCATGATGTCGTCTATCTCGGTTCGCAACCTTGCCAATTATAATGAGAAAGTTAAAAGCGCCAAAGCAAAGGGCGAACCGCTCGGGCGGAAAGTGCAAACGGGATATGATCCCGAAACATCCCGACCCATTTATGAAGAAGAACAGCTCGACTATGAAGTCTTGCCGCAAATTGTAATTATCGTCGACGAGTTGGCTGATTTGATGATGACCGCCGGCAAGGAAGTCGAATTTTTAATCCAAAGACTGGCCCAAAAAGCCCGTGCCGCTGGCATCCACCTGATCATGGCGACACAGCGCCCATCGGTGGATGTTATTACCGGTGTGATCAAAGCGAACCTGCCGACAAGAATCAGTTTCCATGTTACCTCCAAAATCGATTCTCGCACCATATTGGGCGAACAAGGTGCCGAACAATTGCTTGGAAAAGGCGATATGCTTTATATGCCCGGAGGCAAACAACTGACCCGGGTTCATGGGCCTTTCGTTTCCGATGACGAAGTCAGATTAATTGCCGATCATTGGCGCGCACAAGGTTCACCAGAATATATTCAAGCGGTGACCGAGGAACCGGAAGATGGCAGCTATGCTCTTGACGGTGCAGATCTTTCCGACAGCAAAGAAGATCGCCAATATGCCCAGGCCTGTCAGATTATCTTTGAAAGCCAGAAAGTTTCGACCAGCTGGCTGCAGCGGCAAATGAGAATTGGCTATAATACCGCCGCGCGGATCATCGACCGCATGGAAGAAGATCAATTTATCAGTCCGCCCAATCATATTGGTCGCCGTGAAGTATTGCGCGATCAAAATGGCGAAGTGATCTGATCTATCGATCAATTCAGGTGATGTTCAATCGTCTTCACTTATATATCGGGAAGTTTTTTCAGGAGTTTTCAATATGTTGAGATATGGTCTCGCCCTTATCGCATCACCTTTGCTTCTCACCGCAACTGTGCCTGCAACCGCACAACAAAGCCCGGCTGATGATATTGGGGCTATTTCGGCCCACTTGCGTGCAATGACGACAATGACGGCCAATTTTACGCAAACTGACCGCAGCGGCCAATTATTGCCGGGCAAGCTGACGTTAAAGCAACCCGGTCGCATTCGTTTTCAATATGGTAAAGAAGCCAATTTGCTAATTGTTGGCGATGGTAAAGCACTGACTTTAATCGATTATGATGTGAATCAAGTGCAACGCTGGCCGATCAAAAACAGCCCGTTGGGCGCCTTATTAAATCCCGAACGGGATCTGTCCAAATATGGCAAAATCATCCCGACTCGCAATCCACGTGTTTTAAGCATCGAAGTCCGGGATCCAAAACGCCCAGAATATGGTGTAATTACAATGGTTTTCACCAAAATAGCTGGCGCGCCAGCCGGATTGCGTTTGGACGGATGGGTCTCGCTCGATTCGAAGAATAATCGCACCTCAATCCGGCTCACCAACCAGAAATTCGGTGTGCCGGTGGCCAATGGTGCGTTTAAATGGACGGATCCCAGACGAAAAAGACGCGGCAGGCGATGAATGGAGGCGCGCCTTCGACCAGCGGAAGCGCCGACCGCTTTTGTTCATCTAAGCGACAGAAACACAATTCTATAACGGAAACAGGATGAGATGAAGCGATCAGGTTTTCCCCCTGTTACCTGATTATACAAACTTCTGACCATTCTATGCGTGACGAACGCGAGTTAGCCCTCACCTCCTAAATGCCCCCGGAGGTGAGGGTTTTTCGCTTCTAAACTATCTAAAAATATATGATTTTCTATGGCTTTTTTTGGCCTTTTGACTTGGGTTTCCCAAATATCATGGCTAGGAGTTGAGCCATGAGTGATACCCTGAAAGTCGTGAGCTGGAATATCAACAGCGTCCGAGCCCGCATTGAAATCGTCGAACGTTTCTTAAGAGAAGAAGCACCGGATGTCTTGTGCCTGCAAGAAACAAAGGTTCGAGACGATCAGTTTCCTGAAGGTATATTTCGTCAGCTTGGCTATAACCACTTGGTCTTGAACGGACAGCCCATGCATCACGGGGTTGCTATGATCAGCCGTGTTCCTCTTCACAAGGAAGAACGGTATGACTGGCAGGCCAATGGCGAAGCCCGCCATGTCGGTGCGCGATTGGAAAATGGTGTCCGGATCGAGAATGTTTATATTCCGGCTGGAGGCGAAATTCCGGATCGCGATGAAAATCCGAAATTTGGGCAAAAGCTCGATTTCTATCAGCGGATGACCGATTGGTCAGCAACATTGGACACACCAACTATCTTGCTTGGAGATTTTAATGTTGCTCCGCTTGAAGCCGATGTTTGGAGCCACAAACAACTCATCAATGTCGTGAGCCATACGCAAATAGAAATTGATATCATGGCCAAGCTTCAGGCGGCTCATAATTGGGTGGATATCGGCCGTCAGTTCATACCTGATCCCGAGCGGCTTTACACCTGGTGGAGTTATCGTGCACGCGATTGGCGCGCCTCAGATAAGGGGCGCCGGCTTGACCATGTCTGGGTGAGTCCGGAACTCGCGAAAAAAGCCACCAGTCATCTGGTACATGAAGATGCTCGGGGGTGGACCAAACCTTCCGATCATGCCCCGTTGATCACGGAATTTACATTTTGAATGCTTACGCCTGTCGCCTCTGAAAGCCAAAGCGCTCGCCGCGCCGCAAGAGCAATAGATGCGCTGAGACGTGGATGGTCGATCGGTGTGGAAGGCAATGAAGGAACGTTGAATATTGTTCCGGTAGAAACCACCAATCTCGATCAGCATCTGTCATCGCAGTCGGCAATTACATTGCTCATTTCATCGAGCCGCGCCGATACCCTCAAATTGATGAACCAGCGCGCAGCAGGTGATCCTACCCTGCCCGTTCAAATCCGTCTTGAAGGCCCGATGACGAGCGCAGAAATCATTGCGATTGCCGATCCGGTGCTCGACATGCGATATCCAATGAAGGGGCCTTTTCAAAGCGAACCGCTTGACCATCCAGAAGCCGCAAAAACAGCTATGGAATTAGCCCGGCAAGGAGGATTGCTTCCCGCTTTCCTGGTCATCGATAAACCCGCGGAAGATGTGCTGCACGTGGACGATGGCAAAGCCTATGCTGACTCCACCGCATTGGTCATCAGCGCCCATGCAAAATTGCCGGTCGCAGCCAATGCAAAAGCCCATATCTATGGTTTTCGCAGCGATGCTGATTCCACGGATCATATCGCGCTTGTCGTCGGTGAACGCGATCAATCAACCCCGATTGTTCGCTTGCACAGTGAATGTTTGACCGGCGATGTGCTGGGCAGTTTGAAATGCGATTGCGGTCCGCAATTGCACGCGGCATTGGATCAAATGAGCGGCGCCAATTGGGGAATATTACTCTATTTGCGCCAGGAAGGCCGAGGCATTGGCTTGATCAACAAGCTGCGGGCTTATGCGTTGCAAGATCAGGGCTTTGATACGGTAGATGCCAATGAACGCCTTGGCTTTGCTATTGATGCCCGTGATTTTTCAATCGCCGCGCGCATGTTGGAATTGCTCAACGTTCCGACAATCAAACTATTGACCAACAATCCTGAAAAAGTCGACGGGCTTGCGGCCTGCAATATCAATGTGGAAGAGCGCCTTCCCGTTCAAATCGTGGCCAATCCGTATAATGAATTTTATCTCGATACCAAGCGGGATCGGACCGGGCACAAGCTTTGAGCCTGATAACAGTCGACACAAAAACCCGTCATCTTCATTTTAGAGATCAATCGATCCGCTGCGCCATGGGGAGATCCGGGGCCTGTTCTGCGGAACAAAAAACCGAAGGGGATGGATTTACACCGCGCGGACTGTGGACACTCCGAACGATTTTATATCATCGCGACCGGGTCGTTCAGCGTCCGCACACAAAGCTGCCCTGGCGCTGGATCAATGCCCAAGACGGTTGGTCGGATACGCCGCGAGATCCATGCTATAATCGTCCCGTTCGCTTGCCGCACAAATTTGGGGCAGAATCCCTAAATCGCGATGACCCGCTTTACGATATTATCATCATCCTTGGTCACAATGACGAGCCGGTAATCCCTGGAAAAGGCAGCGCCATTTTCTTCCATATCTGGAATGAAGCGCGGCCTACTGAAGGCTGTATCGCAATCGACCGGCCGGCCATGGAAGGGTTAATCCCCCGACTTGATCGAGGCGTTAAAATGCACGTGATCTAGCCGACAGATCGGCGCGTTTCACGCGACCAGTGCTCAGCTGGCCAATTCATTGGATTACGGGCAAATGGCAGTCACCGCGAAAGAAGACCAGCGTTGACTAAAACGGGACGTCGTCATCCAAGTCGCTGTCAAAAGCACCGCCGCCTTGGCTGCCGCCAGAAGATCCGCCGCCGGTATTGCCCCAACCATCATTAGAGCCGCCGCCCGATCCGCCGCCCGATCCGCCGCCGCTCCATCCATCATTGCCGCCGCCTTGGCCGCCCATACCGCCACCTTGGCGGGAATCGAGCATTTCTAGTTTGCCGTCAAAGCCTTGCAAGACAATCTCTGTCGAATAGCGATCATTGCCGGATTGATCTTGCCATTTGCGGGTTTGCAATTTGCCTTCGATATAGACCTTGCTGCCTTTGCGGAGATACTTTTCAGCGACACCTGCAAGCCCTTCGGAAAAAATGGCAACACTATGCCATTCGGTTTTTTCTTTCCGCTCTCCGGTGTTGCGATCTTTCCAGCTTTCCGAAGTTGCGATGCGCAAGTTGCACACTTTTCCGCCATTATTAAACGTCCGCACTTCTGGGTCGGCACCAAGATTTCCTACGATAATTACTTTGTTGATGCCGCCAGCCATTTATATTTCCCCTTGGAATTTTGTAATGTTTTTCGAGTCTCTGAAGGCTCTATAGACCGACCGCGACGGCTCTCCAATATGTAATCCCGGCCGATCGAGAAACCGGTTAAAAAAGGCTAACCGACAAGATCAGTGATCGAAGAATTAGTGCTGCGCCGCCAATCATCCACCCGCGTTGTGAGAAACAAATCCGGGCACAGAATTCTCAATTGCAACAAACGGAATATTGATCAGGCACCACGATAGCGCAGGCGTCCGATAAACCGCGCCATGCTGAAACGATCTCCCTTGGGGCGTGTGATTTTGGCTTTGACCTTTTCAAACTGCATGACATTCTCGATTCTGCGATCAAGAAAGGCCTTGGTTTGCGCATAGCCATCGCTGTCATCATCGAGAAACACACTGATTGTGCTTCCATAAACGGCCGACAATAAGGTCCGCTTGGTGTAGTGATTATAGTCGGTTGCCGTATCGCCCGCTCGTCGCCACATTTTATCTGCCGCCCGCCAACCCAGTTTGGCAGCCAATGGAATATTGGGCGGCATCGCCAGTATCGCAAGCGCCCGCCGCAGCCCTTCGCGATCCGCTTCGAGAATTTCGAGGCGCGCAACAACCAGCGCGGTAATCCGCTCGCGAATTTTCATCTTTGCGAGCTGATCATCGGAATAGGTCTCCGCCATTTTGCCATCAATCGAATCAAACCAGGCATCGATCATATCCACCGGACCGGCATTAAACGCCAGTCCGGCTATTTCCGGATCAATATTGGCTTGCTCGGCTGCCGCGAAAACCGCTTGCTCGTTCCAACCATCAAAAGCCGCCTGAGATGCCAGTTGCGGTGCAAGATAAGCACGCACTTCGTCAAGCGTCGGGTCTTCTCTTAAGGGCCCAGATGGTTTTGCTGGCATAATATACGATCCTTGCACATCGAGCGGTCAATAATATCGATATAGGCTGAAAGAAAAGATTTTCAAACCATTGCATTGCAATGATAGGCGAGCCTGACTAGCTATTCATCAAGCAGTTAAACAACGCGAAAGAGCATTTATATGAGCACATTATTTGATCCTATTACTTTGGGCGCAATAGCCGCACCGAACCGGATGCTTATGGCGCCGCTAACTCGGTGCCGGTCCACTATGGACCATGTGCCCACACCGCTCATGGGCGATTATTATGCGCAGCGCGCAGGCGCCGGACTGATCATCTCTGAAGCGACTGGCATTAGTCAGCAGGGTTTGGGGACACCCTTTGCTCCAGGCATTTGGAATGAAGAACAAACCGAAGCGTGGAAACCGATTGTTGAGCAAGTGCACGCCGCAGGCGGCCGTATTATTTGCCAGCTTTGGCATATGGGACGCATTGTTCATCCCGATTTTTTGGGCGGTGAAAAACCGGTTTCTTCTTCCGCAACTACTGCGCCGGGAAGCGTAAGAACCTATCAAGGCAAGCGCGACTATGTCGAAGCGCGGCCCCTGGAATTGGACGAAATTCCAAGCCTGTTGGATGATTATACCAATGCAGCGGAAAATGCCAAAAAAGCGGGATTTGATGGTGTGCAGCTGCACAGCGCCAATGGCTATTTAATCGATCAGTTCATTCGGTCTGGAACCAATTTCCGAACCGATGAATATGGCGGATCCATTGAAAACCGTATCCGGTTGCTCGGCGAAGTAACCCAGCGTCTGGTCGATGTTTGGGGCAGCGACCGGGTCTCGGTTCGCTTGTCGCCCAATGGCGATTCTCAAGGTGCGGATGATGCAACGCCAGTGGAAACATTCACCGCCGCAGCAAAAATATTGGACAGCATTGGCATTGCATTTTTGGAACTGCGCGAGCCGCCACCGCACGGCACATATGGCAATACCGACGTACCGCGGGTTAGCCCTGACATCCGACCGGTGTTTAGCAAACCGCTGGTTCTCAATAGCGATTATTTTTATGACAATGCCACCGAGGCCTTGGCACAAAATAATGCCGATGCGATCAGCTTTGGGCGTACGTTCATGACAAACCCGGATCTCCCGGAACGTTTTCGCACCGGCGCGGAGCTAAACCCAATTGACTTTACGCCCACTTGGTACAGCCAAGGACCGGAAGGTTACACGGATTATCCCACGCTTGATCAATTGGCGTTGGAGAAAGATCAAGCCAGCGGGTAAAGCGCTAGCCGGTTAGCAGAAACGAGACGCTAAAAAGAACTTTCGAGCCGCCGGAACATGAAATGGACCGGCGGTTCTTCTGTTTCTTGCAGTTCCATTCGGGCCGACAAACGCTGCAGGCGTTCAAATAGCTCTTCACTGGCGGTGATAATCTGACGCGCTTCTTCGGGGAAAAATTGCACCAGGGGGCCATCGCTGGCTGCCGCATAGCCCAGTTCTCGGCTGTGATTCCACGCTTCGCCCTCGGTAATTTCATCACTGTGGAGCGCGCGCTGGTTTAACAACCATGCAATGCAGTGCATCAGACGCGTGGTCACTTTAAGAGATTCGCATGAAAATCCTACCGACAATGAAGCATCACCCTCGGATTGTTCACTGAATCGACCCGACTCAAAATAGGAGCGCGCTTCATCCGCTAACACCATGGATTCGGTGTATAACGCATCCAGTAATTTGGGCGTCAATAATGCTTCAGTCTCTGCCATGAGCAATGTGTAGCAAATATTTCATGTGTAAGAACAGTTAAATTTTGCGCGCGCTAAGGTTAATGCGGTACATGTTTCAATGTGAAACGTCGCAGATCAAGGAGTTAACTGATGGACAAAATCAGTTAATGGTCTTGCCACCGGCGCATAGCGCCATTCTCAAGCAATAATATCCGGAATCAGTTGGTTTTCCAGCTGTATGATACGGTCGCGCAAATGCAATTTTCGTTTTTTGAGACGGGCCGCTCTGAGCTGATCATGCCCTCCAGCAGCAACGAGGGCCGCAATCGCTTCATCCATATCGCGATGTTCAATCTTCAACAGTTCGAGCCGCTGACGCAACTCTTGATCGGATATCGCCATATTGGATTCATTCGCCCCTTGCATGACTGCAACAAATTTGTAATCTTCACTTTATTCATGGTTCTTGTCGAAACCAAGACAATTATAACATGATGGCCAATGGCGACTTGAGCACAAGCGCCCGATTGAAACGAAAGGGACACCCGCAACCAGTTTCAAATCAGCAACTATATAATAATCAGGAGAATATTATGGATCAGAATCATCTGTCAGCCTTGCGCGGAAAACACGAAGCCCTCGATCGCCAGATCAATGAAGAAGAGGCCCGCCCGGTTCCAGATACGATTCGACTCCATCAGCTGAAAAAACAGAAGTTGCGGTTGAAAGATGAGTTGTTGACGGACGCTTAGCTGCCGCCTGCGCATTTAAACTCAAATTGAGACGATCAATAGCATCGCCCCTGACACCCGCAAATGGTTTAAATGACACCAACATATTCGACTAAATTATTCCAATCATTGACTTACCCTGCGGATTGCCCAAGGTTCGATGAAATTGAACTGAGAGGATAGTCTGATGACCACGAACCAGATTTGGTACCTGCGCAAACGCCCCGTCGGAAAAATAGCCGATGGCGATTTGGAACTTGTGACCGAAGAAATGGCCCCTTTGGGTCCGGACATGGTTCGGGTGCGGACAATTTACTTATCACTCGATCCCACCAACCGTATCTGGATGAGCGATATGGACGGTTATCTGCCGCCCGTACCAATTGATGATCCGATGCGCGGAGGTGGTATTGGCGTCGTAGAAGAAAGCAATTTTGACTCCGTGCCGGTAGGCAGCCTGATCAATACGGGCTTGTCTACTTGGGCCATGTATAATGATATTCCTGGCGGAATGGCCAATATCTTGCCTGCCATCCCCGGCGTTCCCCTCACCGCCTTTATGGGACCATTGGGTGCAACCGGGATGACCGCTTATTTTGGATTGATGGATATTGGCAAACCAAAGGAAGGCGATACGTTGGTCGTATCCGCTGCCGCTGGTGCAGTCGGATCAATGGTTGGTCAAATTGGCAAGATTCACGGATGCCATGTCGTCGGCATTGCGGGTTCTGATGACAAATGCCAATGGCTCACCGAAGAAGCCGGGTTCGACGCTGCGATAAATTACAAGACCGAAAATGTCGGCGATGCTCTGGACACCCACTGCCCCAATGGCATTGATATTAATTTTGAAAGCGTTGGCGGCGAAATCATGGGTGCGGTAATCGCGCGGCTCAACGACTTTTCGCGTATGCCCCTGTGCGGCTTGATTTCCACCTATAATGATACGGATGGATCCCCGGGACCCGCCAATTTTGCGAATTTTCTGATGCGCCGGACCACGCTGCGAGGCTTTATCATCCTCGATTATTTTGACCGCTTTCCAGAAGGTGCGCAAGCCATGGCAGGATGGTTGATGGAAGGAAAGATCAAGTTCGAAACCGATATTGTACAAGGTATTGAGAATGCTCCGGCATCCATTGATCGGTTGTTTACTGGTGCCAATTTAGGCAAACTGGCCGTTCAATTTGGTCCGGAACCGATCTAAGTCTCGAAAATTGTCATGACCGGCTATCATCAGGAAAGTTTCTGGTGACTGGCCTGTTTTGTTTATCGCGCCCGTGCATGGTTTCTGCTAGGCATGGACTATGGCCTCCAAAACTACGTCCAGTCCTGTAACCGCTCGCAATATTTTGACCGGACTCCGAGCGATCATGGCATCGCCGGGCAATGCACAAACCAAATTAAACCATGTGGTCGAAACTATTGCCGATGCAGTGAGCAGTGAAGTTTGCTCGGTATATTTGCGCCGGGAAGGCGTTTTGGAACTTTACGCAACTCATGGCCTCAACCAACAAGCCGTTCATGTTACCAAATTGGCTTTTGGAGAAGGGTTGACCGGCTATATTGCAAAAAACGTGGAAACACTGAACCTCGATGAAGCGGCAAGCCATCCAGATTTTCAATATCGTCCGGAAACCGGTGAGGAAAAGTTTCACAGCTTTGCCGGCGTTCCGATCATTCGCAACCAGCAATCAGTTGGCGTCTTATGCGCTCAACATATTGAACCGCGCAAATATTCCGAGGAAGAAATCGAGTCCTTTCAGACGGCGGCGATGGTCTTGTCAGAACTTATCGCCAATGCCGAATTGATCGATGAAGAATCTGTGGATGCACCGCAAGCCTATAATAACGGCGCGGATCGGTTAACCGGATTGCAATTGGTCAAAGGCAAAGCCAGCGGATTTGCGGTCTTCCATCAACCACGGGTTAAAATTGAACATACGGTTGCCGAAGATATTGAGGCAGAAAGACACCGGGTATATTCCGCCTTTGACAAAATGCGTGCTCAAATTGATCAAATGACCAATCAAGCAGAATTTGGCGTAGGCGGAGAGCATGAAGAAGTCCTCCAAACCTACAAAATGTTCGCCTATGATGAAGGTTGGAGCCGGCGGATCAATGAAGCCATTGATAGTGGCCTGACCGCAGAAGCTGCAATTGAACGGGTTCAGCAACATACCCGTATGCGCATGCGGCAGATTGACGATCCTTTGCTTGCGGAAAGAATGCATGACCTGGAAGACTTGGCCAATCGGTTGCTTCGCATTGTGTCCGGTCAAATGGGAACCGCTGCCACGATGGGGCTAAGGCAGGATACGATTTTGCTCGCCCGCAATCTGGGGCCGGCAGAGTTGCTTGAATATGATCGCCGCCGATTAAAAGGCGTAGTGCTCGAGGAGGGATCGCTGACCGCTCATGTCACGATCATCGCTCGGGCCATGGATATCCCGATCCTCGGTCAGGTTAAAAATATTCGTCAGATCGTCCGCGAAAATGATCATCTGCTATTAAACGTTGACGACAACGCCCTATTCGTCCGTCCAAGCAGCTCAATGGAAGACGCATTTGAAGCGCAAATAGAGCTGACACAGAAAAAACGAGCCGCCTATTCCGCGCTCACCAAAGAAGAACCGATCACCAAAGATGGCACACGGATTAAGCTAAACATCAACGCGGGCTTGCGTGACGACATGGCCATGTTAAATCTCACCGGTGCTGATGGAATCGGTTTGTTCCGCACAGAATTTCAATTTCTGGTAGCCGCAACTATGCCGGGCCGCGCAGGACAATTGCGCTTTTATCGTGATGTTTTGGATGCCGCCGGAGACAAGCCGGTAATTTTCCGTACGGTTGATATTGGTGGTGACAAACCCCTGCCTTATTTCCAGGCAAGTGAGGTCAAGGAAGAAAATCCCGCCATGGGTTGGCGCGCTTTGCGTATCGGACTGGAACGCGATGCGTTGATGAAGGTGCAAGCTCGCGCCTTGATCGAAGCGGCAGCGGGCCGCAAGCTCAACGTGATGTTTCCCATGATTGCGGAACCTTGGGAATTTGATCGGGCCAAAGCGGTGTTCGAAAAGCAACTCGATTTTCTTCGAACCCGCAAGAAGCAGCTGCCGCTTTCCATTCGTTATGGCGCGATGTTGGAAGTACCGGCCTTGGCCGAATGTCTCGATCAAATGGCGTCGCGGCTCGATTTTCTGTCGATCGGAACCAATGATCTTACGCAGTTTCTGTTTGCCGCTGATCGCAGCAACCCGAAGCTGGCGGAGCGCTTTGACTGGCTCAGCCCAGCGATATTACGCTTTTTAGGGCGCGTTTCCAATCAAGCCGACGCGCTCGGGATCGAACTTAGTGTATGCGGAGAAATGGGCGGACGCCCGCTGGAATCTCTAGCGCTTCTTGGACTGGGCATTAGAGGCTTGTCGATCACGCCGGCTTCTGTGGGCCCGATTAAGGCCATGATCCGGTCTCTTGATCTGAATGCCGCCAAAGAGCAGCTCACGGCCATGCTATCCGGCCCGCCATCTGATCCCCGAGCGGCTCTCACACAATGGGCAGTGGATCACGATGTTGACCTAGGCTGACCATCTTGGTGTAACATCTTGTATCAAGGGTTGCACCGGGGCTATGATTCGAAGAATAATGCAACAGCAGAAATATCAATAATCATTGACTTTTCATCAGTCTAATGGCTTTTCTATGCGATCTGTAAAATCGGGGTCGCACCGCGGACCGGCCAGAGGAGAGTAAAATGGCCGAAGAAAAGGACGCAGAAGAATCAGGCGAAGAAAATGCCGAACTCAGCTTGCACAGCGCGGGCGACTTGTTGCGCCAAGCCCGCGAGCAGAAAAACCTGAATATTGAAGATATTGCGAAGACAACTCGCATTCCCCAGCGCCATTTGGAATCGATCGAGTCCGGAGATTTTGCCGCCTTGCCTGGCCGCACCTACGCAATTGGATTTGCCAAATCCTACGCCCGGACAGTGGGACTGAGCGAAGTCACTATCGGCAGCCAGCTGCGCGAGGAAATGGATGACCGGGGTCACACGGCCTATGAACCCGAAACAAGCGGCTATTCGCCAGCCAACCCCAGCAATATTCCGCCGAAATATTTGGCTTTTACCGCCGCTGCTATCGCCGCAATCTTACTTGTCGGCTTTCTCGTTTGGCGGACGCTGTTTCTGGAACCAACTGATTTTGCAGCCGATGACTCAGAGAGCATTTTAGCCGAAACCGGAACCGGAGAAGAAACCAGCGAAGCCGGCGTAGAACCGGTCGGCCCAAGCCCGTCATCCACTGGCACGGTCATCTTGACTGCAACCGCAACGGTTTGGTTGAAAGTCTATGATCAAGAAGGCGAACGGTTATTTGAAAAAGAAATGGCAGCGGGGGAACAATATACCGTTCCCGCAGACGCGCAGGGTCCGCAGATTTTAACCGGCCGCCCTGATGCGCTGACCGTGACCATTGATGGTGCCGTAGTGGCTCCCTTGGGCACAGCAGATCGCACAATCAAAGATGTCGGCATTAGCGCTGCGGCCTTGCTCGCTCGGGCCGATCCCGGCGGATCTTCGACCGGGGCAGATGAATCACAAGATGCGGACGCTTCCAATAATCCGTAAAGATTGTGGTTCGCGCCAGCAGCTTATGATCCGTATCATTCGCTTTATCTCGTCCTAAATCTGTTTACTTTGCCACGGCATATATGGTTAACAAGACCAATGATATTTGGAGGCACGTTATGAAATCCATCCTGTTACCGGCTCTCGTCACTAGTTTGTCCGCGAGCTTGCTCTGTGCGGTTCCGGCTACGGCCCAAAACCGCAATGTTGACAAACGAGTGGAGCGACTGGAGCAAGAAATGCGCGCTGTCCAACGCAAGGTTTTCCCTGGTGGGTCTTCCAGATTTTTTGAACCAGATATTCGGCCCGACGCAGCGGCCCCAGCGACGACCTCGACCACGACATCGGCGGTCTCGGATTTGATTACCCGTGTCGATGCACTCGAACGCAGCTTGGCCAACTTAACCGGACAGGTGGAACAAAATGATTTCCGGATCAAACAGATTGAAGACAAAATGGCAGCGGCTACCACTACAGCGCCCGATCCATTGGCAGCGCCATCATCTGGTACCGCCGGCACTGAAACACTCACCGCCGAGACCAGCAGCACGGCCAGCGCTCCCGATCCGGAACGGGTCACCGGTGTCGCATCGATCATTATGCCTGAAACCGGTGATGACGGGGAAGATGCCTATATTTACGGATATCGTCTGTGGGCTGAAAAATATTATCCCGAAGCGCAAACCCAATTGAAAAAAGCAGCGGCGGATCACCCCGGGCATCGCCGTGCCAGCTTTGCCAAAAACCTGTTGGGACGAGCCTATCTGGATGACGGGAAACCGGCATTGGCGGCCATTGCCCTTTACGAAAACTATCAGGAATTGCCGCGCGGCGAGCGGGCCCCTGACAGCCTCTATTTCCTCAGCACAGCGCTGGTTCAGCTCAACAAGAAAACCGAGGCCTGCCAAACCTTATCGGAACTGGAAGACGTATATCCCAGCGTGGCAACCGGCCGGCTAAGCGCTCGGGTAGCGCGCGGCAAGGGTGCAGCAGATTGCAATTAATCACCAATAAAGACCATCACCAGCAATGAGTGACAGCGACCTTCTCGACCGTTTTCGGGAAACATTTTCTGTGTTGATTCCAAAATTTGAAAATAGCGATCAGCGACTGGGGCTTGCCGTATCCGGTGGCCCCGATAGCGTCGCATTGCTGCTCTTGGCACATCGCTGCTTTCCCGATCAAATTTCCGCCGCCAGCGTTGATCATGGCCTGCGCCCGGAAGCGCAAAACGAATGTGAATTTGTCGCTGCTTTGTGCCAAAAATATGGGATTGAACATGAAATCCTAAAGCCCACTACGCCCATTCGCGGCAGCATTCAGATGGAAGCCCGAAAGGCTCGCTATGCACTGCTTCACATGTGGATTGAACGACAAGAATTAAACTGGTTGGCCACAGCCCATCATGCTGATGATCAGCTGGAAACATTGATCATGCGGATATTGCGCGGAAGCGGAATCGATGGAATGTCAGCAATCCGTGCCCGGCGCGGCCAGATCGTCCGACCTTTGCTCCGTTTTACCAAAGCAGAATTACAAGAATTCGTTAAAAATCAAGATGTTATTGCGGTTGATGATCCATCTAATCAAGACAGAAGTTTTGATCGCGTGCGCGTGCGCGAAGCGCTGTCCAAATTGTCTGGCTTTGATGTCGCGCAAGCAAGCCAAAGTGCCGCAGCGCTCGATGATGCCCGTTTGGCTATATATTGGATGGTTGATGAACTGGCGGCTCTGCATATCCGGTCCAACGAGGACGGATCGACGCTCGACAAGCATGATTTTCCGCATGAAATTGTCCGGCGTTTGCTGCTGAAATGCCTCCATATGTGCGATCCATCACTGTCACCTCGGGGCAACCAGCTGGAAACGCTCATCGCCACGCTCCGCCGTGGTGAAACAGCAACAATCGGCAATATATTGTGCAGAGGCGGGTTAACCTGGCGGTTTTCACCTGCGCCAAAACGAAACAATAGGTAAATTTCTCAAGGTTTTGACCGTAAATTCCGATAGACGATCACAGTGATTGGTAAAAACATTTGCCGTCATATTGTTATCCCGCACAAAACCCCTATCTTTAAGGGATAGATTCGGGCCGAAATGTAAGCCCACGATACCAACACAGGACAAGAGTGACCATGAACGACGAACAGGATCCCAAGGACAATCCATGGATGAAAAGCATGCTCATCTGGGCAGGCGTGATCGTGGCTCTATTGTTGACCGTATCAATGTTCGGCGCTGGCGCTGGCAATGATGCTGGCGACGCCATTAGCTATTCGTCTTTCCGTGCCAAAGTTTCTGAAGGCAGTGTCGAGAAAGTTGCCATTGCACCCGATAAAATTACCGGACAGCTTACCAATGGCGACAATTTTACCACCACCCCGGTTGGCAATGATCCCAGCTTGGTCAAACTCCTCGACGAAAAAGGGGTTGAATATAGCGGTCAGGCCGAAGAAAGCCCGAGCATTTGGCAATATTTGCTGATCCAGTCTCTGCCATTCCTGTTGATTTTGGGTATCGCCTTCTTTGTTTTGCGGCAAATGCAAAAAGGCAGCGGCTCCGGCGCAATGGGCTTTGGCAAATCAAAAGCGAAAATGCTGACCGAGAAACAGGGCAAAGTGACCTTTGAAGATGTTGCCGGCATTGATGAAGCGCGCGAAGAATTGGAAGAAATTGTCGAGTTTTTGAAAAACCCCAGCCGCTTTTCCAAGCTGGGTGGACAAATTCCAAAAGGCGCCTTGCTGGTTGGCTCGCCCGGTACCGGTAAGACATTGCTTGCTCGTGCCATTGCTGGCGAAGCGGGTGTGCCGTTTTTCACCATTTCCGGTTCGGACTTTGTTGAAATGTTTGTCGGGGTCGGCGCCAGCCGGGTGCGTGACATGTTTGAACAAGCCAAGAAAAGCGCACCGTGCATTGTGTTTATCGATGAGATTGATGCCGTCGGTCGCCATCGCGGCGCCGGCTTAGGCAATGGCAATGATGAGCGCGAACAGACGCTGAACCAATTGCTCGTTGAAATGGACGGTTTTGAAGCCAATGAAGGAATCATTATCATCGCGGCCACCAACCGCCCGGATGTTCTTGATCCCGCATTGCTGCGTCCTGGTCGATTTGACCGGCAAGTTGTTGTCCCGCATCCTGATATTGAAGGGCGCGAGAAAATCCTAGAAGTACATATGAAAAAAGTGCCTTTGGCACCGGATGTGAACGCCCGTACAATTGCGCGGGGCACGCCTGGATTTTCGGGCGCCGATCTCGCCAATCTCGTTAATGAGGCCGCCTTAATGGCAGCGCGCCGCGGCAAGCGACTGGTCGCTATGGACGAGTTTGAAACGGCCAAAGACAAAGTCATGATGGGCACCGAACGCAAATCGATGGTTATGACCGAAGACGAAAAGAAAATGACCGCATATCACGAAGCGGGCCACGCCATTGTCGCCGTCCACGAACCGGCTTCCGATCCGATTCACAAAGCCACAATCATTCCGCGTGGCCGTGCCTTGGGTATGGTGATGCGCTTACCAGAACGCGACAGCTATAGTTATCACCGTGATAAAATGCATGCGAACATGGCTGTATCCATGGGCGGACGTGTCGCGGAAGAAATTATTTTCGGCTATGACAAAGTCTCATCAGGCGCCTCGGGTGATATTCAATATGCCACCAAATTGGCGCGCGATATGGTCACGCAATGGGGCATGTCCGATGAAATGGGGCCGTTGCAATATGAAGAAGAACAGGGCGAAACATTCCTTGGCTATTCCCAATCACAGCGCGCCCATATGTCCGATGAAACGGCTAAGAAAATCGACAGCGAAATTCGCGGCTTGGTCGATGCTGGCTATGAACGTGCGAAAGATTTGCTGACCACCCATGAAGATCAGTTGCACCTTTTGGCCAATGCTTTGTTGGAATATGAAACCCTGTCGGGCGATGAGATTGACTCGCTTGTTGAGGATGGAAAATTTGAACGCCCGGATGGTGATGTTGTCAAACCGTCAGCAACACCTACGGTCGGGACATCTATTCCCAAATCTGGCAAAAAACGGAAAGGCCCATTTGGCGATCCCAAACCGCAAGGGGCATAAGGGCTGTATTAGGGAGATAATTCACCTTTTATTCAGGCAATAGGTAACACAAGGCCTCCATCGAATTTGATGGAGGCCTTTTTATGTACCGCACTCTTTCCGCACTGACTTGCGCTGCGATTTTATCACTTCCCACGCCGGCCCTCGCAATGCCAGTATCCGAATTTCTCCCCAAGGCCGAAAAGCTCGTCAATTCAGGCATGGGCGCCATGTTTTCAAAACATCGCAAACCGGTAATGGCGGAAATGAAAAAAGTGACCAAAGGCTATCGCTCTGACATCGAAAAGGCACGGGCAGCGGGTCGGTCTCCATCGAGCTGCCCACCGCCAAAAGGCAAAGGCAATCTCAACGCAAAAGAATTTCTCGCTCATCTAAAATCCATCCCGACCGCGCAGCGGAATATGGAAGTCCAGTCGGCTTTTCATGGCTATATGAAGAAAAAATACCCATGCTGAGCGGGCCGATTGCGGTAATTGCGGTAGATGTTTATTCAATAATTTCATCGGCTTGGTCTTGCGCACCGCCCGCTTAACTGCGACAAAAGACTATGGTTGCATTTGAACAATATGAGGCATTGATCCGAATGAGCGTCTTTGCGGGGGTCTTCCTTGTCATGGCGATGATGGAAATAATAGTCCCCCGAAAACAGCGGGTTCAAACACGCAGCGGACGCTGGTTCACCAATATTTCCCTTGTGGTGATAAACACATTAGCCTTGCGTTTCGCTTTGCCGATTCTAGCGGTTGGCATGGCCGACTATGCCGCGACAAAAGGCTGGGGCTTGCTTGCTCTGATCGATCTTCCGTTTTGGTTGGAGGTTATTATTGCATTCTTGCTGCTCGATATGTTGATCTATCTGCAGCATGTGGCACTCCACAAAATTCCCGTATTTTGGCGCATGCACAAAGTGCATCATGCCGATCGCGATCTGGATGTCACAAGCGGCGCGCGATTTCATCCGTTTGAAGCCCTGTTATCCATGGCCTTTAAATTGCTATGCATTGCCGTCATCGGCCCCGCTGCTTTCGCGGTTTTCCTGTTTGAAGTGATACTCAACGCCGCGTCCATGTTTAACCATGCCAATGTGCATTTGCCCAAAGGGCTGGACCGAGGGTTGCGCTTGTTCATTGTCACACCGGATATGCACCGCGTTCACCATTCGATCATCGAACGGGAAACCAATAGCAATTACGGTTTTTTCCTGACAATTTGGGATCGCGTATTCCGCACCTATATTCCCCAACCTGAAAAGGGACATGACGGAATGACAATCGGGCTGAGCGAGCATCAGAGCGATCAACCGGCCAACCTCCTGTGGAGTTTGCTCCTCCCTTTTCGGCGGAATTAAACGGCCAAAAAAACGGGCGACTACTCTTTACAGAGCGCCGCCCGGTTTTACTCATGGAGAATTGGTGCGCTTAACGCCGTCCATATTCATTGGATACACCCGCACTGCGCGGCGGCGCCGCAGCCGTGAGGCGAAGCGCTTCAGCGGATTGGCTGATCGAACCAATTTCATCAGGCGTATCATCATCGTCAATTTGCACTTTCTGCAAGGATTGAACGAGACTTTCTTCCAGATCTTTAGGTTTGATCGTTTCGTCGGCAATTTCGCGCAAAGACACAACCGGATTTTTATCACGGTCCCGATCGATGGTCAGTTCGGCACCGCCAGAAATCTCACGGGCACGTTGCGCCGCAAACAAGACCAAATCGAACCGATTGGTTACTTTATCAACGCAATCTTCAACGGTAACGCGAGCCATAAGGCGCTCCTGATTCTCTAAAATTCATGAAAGAGCCTGTCATCTAAGGATGAGACGCGCTTTTGTCAACAAAATCGATGGTGCAATCGCCTGCACAAGCTTGGACAATTGTAGGATAAACCGGAATAAACTAAAGACGGGTTTATGGTTGCTTCTGCTTCTTCCTCCCCTCTTGGCAATGATAAATTTCAGGACCATCACATCTTTGAAATAGCCGGCAATCAATTGCAGTTAATCTGCAATCCCGCCCGCCGACTTGACGTTTTGTCGACGCTTATCGATCAGGCGAAATCCCGATTAAAGCTGTTCTACTATATGTTTGAAGGCGATGAGACGGGGAAATTCATTTTGAACAAACTGATCAATGCCTGTGAGCGCGGCGTTGATGTGGAGTTAATCGTGGACAGCTTTGGCTCCAACGATGCGCCCGATGGTTTTTTCGACCCTTTTGTCCGAGCAGGCGGTAGTTTTGCCATTTTCAGCCCGCGGTTCTCGACCAGTTATTTTGTCCGTAACCACCAAAAAATGCTGATCGCTGATGACAGAAAAGCGCTGATTGGCGGGTTCAATATAGCCAATCAATATTTTGATCAGCGCCCTGCCCAGCAACCGGAAGAGGATTTGGAAGCCAATTGGGAAGATCTCGGATTGGTCATTACCGGACCGCAGGCAGAGATTATTTCACGCTATTATGATCAGCTTTCCACATGGGTTCACAATCATAATGGAAATATCCGGCTGCTGCGCAAGATGATCCGCAACTGGGACCCGGGCTATGGGCCATTTCAATGGTTGCTGGGCGGCCCGAGCAATCGCTTAAGCCGGTGGGCGTGGACGATTAAGAAAGATCTCGAAACCGGCCATAGGCTCGACTTGGTTAGCGCCTATTTCTCTCCTGGACAGGGTTTGTTGCGCCGGATTGGACGGCTATCCAAATGGGGCGGGGGAAACCGGCTCATCTTACCCGGAAAAACAGACAATGCCGCCACGATTGGTGCCAGCCGCCTGCTTTATGGCTATCTCCTCAAACGCGATTCCCATATTTATGAATATCAGCCCAAAAGGCTGCATATGAAATTGGTCATTGTTGACAATGCGGTTTATATTGGGTCCGCTAATTTTGACTTGCGCAGCTTGTTCATCAATGTCGAGTTAATGTTGCGGATCGAAGACGCTGCTTTCGCTAAACATGCACGGCTGATGGTTGATGACATCAGCCATCAGTCGCGTCCCATTTCGGTCGAATTGCATAAAGAACGGCGAAGTTTTCTCAACCGGATAAGATGGTTTTTGTCCTATTTCATCGTCAACACCCTGGACTATACGGTCACGCGCCGCCTGAACTTTGGTGTAAAGAAGTAAACAATGCCATTGGTCGCACGTCCAGAATCGTTCACCGCAAACAATGGTTCCGCCTCTGTTCAGGGACAATCGCTTACGTAGAGAGATTATCTGCGGTGTGCGTAATCAATCTCCATTTGATCGGTGGCACCTGAAACAGGGAATGTTTAGTATTATGATGCGTTTTCATACATTCGTTGCAGTGTTTTTTGTGACATTCTTGACGGCCTGTGTTGCGCCTTCTGGGCCAAGGCCGGATCTGACAACACCGCGCGCAGAATCCCAGCCCCCACGATATAATCCGCCTCCCCCCGCACGCCCAAGCGCTGCGTCATCGCGAAATCGCCCGGACGCAGCCCTAGAACGCCAAATTGCTGACCTGTGGCGCACATTCCCCGGCAAAACCGGAATAGCGATTAAGAGTATCGACAAGGGATGGAGTATCGGCCACCGGGTCGATCAAAATTTCCCGCAGCAAAGCGTTTCAAAATTGTGGGTAGCAATGACTGTGCTCGACAAAGTTGATCAGGGCCGAATTTCTCTTTCCGATCCGATCCGCATTGGGCCGGATGATCTCACGTTATTTTATCAACCGATGGCCGCCGAAGTGAATCGAGAAGGCACTGTCATCAAAAGTGTCTACACGCTACTCGAGCGCGCTTTGGCTTATAGTGACAATACCGCAAATGATGCGCTGCTTCGGCATGCAGGCGGCCCTGATGCGGTCAATGACTTTATCCGGCGCAGCCAGCTGGGAAAAATCAAATTTGGTCCCGGTGAACGGCTTATGCAGAGCCAAATTGCTGGTCTGAAATGGAATCAGAGCCTCTCGCAGGGCCGTAAATTCTATACCGCCCGCGCCAATTTACCCATTGAACGCCGCCGTCAAGCCCTTGCCGACTATTTGGCCAACCCGATTGATGGAGCCAGCCCTGGAGCAATTGTGAATGCGCTCAGCAAAATGGCCAAAGGCGATCTTTTGTCATCCAATTCAACGCGGTTGCTCCAATCCATTCTCAAGCGAACGCGCAGTGGACCTAACCGATTGAAAGCCGGCGTCCCATCAAATTGGGAATTTTTGCATAAGACTGGAACGGGTCAAGTGCTGAGAGGCACATCGACCGGCTATAATGATGTGGGTATCATGACAGCGCCGGATGGCAGCCGCTATGCTGTAGCCGTTATGTTAGCTGATACCACGGCTCCCATTCCCAAACGCATGGAGATGATGCAAGCGGTGACGCGCGCGGTCGCCCGCTACCACAATAGATAAGCGCTTATGGCGTGTTGGGCGGAACCGGAGCCTGCTCATTGTCTGGCGGAATATTGCGCTCATCCAGCATTTCTGCCGCTTCATCAAGAGCTTGTGCTTCACCAACGGTAACGCCGCCGGGTCCCGGATCATTGGGTGCTGGTCCACAAGCCATCAAAAGCAGGATAATAGAAAACGGAAGACATCGTTTCAACATATGCAGATCTGCTCCTGTTTCGGCCGAGCATGAAAAGTTACACGCGATCGAAGATCAAATAAAAAAGGGCCACCCGTGGGGCAGCCCTTTTTCTAATCTATGGAAAAGACCTATTCAACTGCACGTTTTGCAGCGTCAGCACCTTTTTCTATAAGATCGTTAGCCGCGCCTTTAGCCGCGTCTTTTGCTTGATCAGCAACTGAACCGGCAGCGTCGCCAGCGGCGTCTGCAGCACCTTCAGCGGCATCGGCAGCTTCACCTGCAGCGTCGCTCATTGCGTCCGCAGCGCCTTCGACAGCTTCGCCTGCTTCATCTGTTGCTTCAGCAGCGGCTTCGCCCATAGCGTCAGCAGAACCTTCAGCAGCGTCCATAGCATCTTCTGCAGCTTCTTCAGCAGTTGCTTCTGAACCTTCTACAGCTTCTTCAGCACCGGCTTCTGCATCGTCAGCGGCACCGGAACATGCAGCCAGACCAAGCGCAGCAGCAAGCGCGATTGATGTTGTTACTTTTTTCATTGGGTAAACCCTTTACTTTTTCCTCATAAAAACCACGCGAACATCCGATTACTCCCTCGATCCACCCGCGCACTTTATCTTTACCGCTACAAAAAAAGGATGGCAACGAAGAACCTGCCGCACGGGGCCAGGATCATACTATATTTTGTAAAATCTCATGCAGAACAATAATCAAAGCTAGTGAATCTAATGGATTGACTACATATAAAGAATTCTTTATATGATTGACCCAATGAACCAGATCTTAGACATATTTAGAGCGCTTGCAGACCCGACGCGGATTCGAATCATGCTTTTGCTCTTGCAAATGGAGCTGGCTGTTGGCGAACTGGCGCAAATTTTAAATCAAAGCCAGCCAAGAATATCCCGCCATATCCGAATTTTGGACGAAGCCGGTTTGGCAGAACGCCGAAAAGAAGGAAGCTGGGTGTTCTTACGCCCCGGTCCAGCCCCGGAACTGGAATTGCTGCGCCGGCTTTTTCGATCTGAATCTGTCATATCATCCACGCAAGCCGATGCTGATCAAGCGCAATTGGCCTTGATACGCAAAGCACGGGCAGAAATGGCCGACCGATATTTTGAAGCCCATGCGCAAGAATGGGATGCGATAAGATCGCTGCATTTGCCGGAAGATGATGTCGAACAAGCGATGATTGCGCTGCTCAAAGATATTGATTTGGGACATATGCTGGATATCGGTACCGGGACTGGGCGTATGGTGGAAATTTTTGGGCCTCATTCCAGAAAAGTGACCGCATTGGACAAAAGCCCGGAAATGCTGAGACTAGCGCGGGCTAAACTTTTAGGAAATGAAACCGAAAAAACCCCGCAAGCGGAGCTGGCGCAAAAAACTGAGTTAAAGCTCGGTGATTTTAACAGCCTGCCTATCGCCGATACCGAAATGGATAGCGTCCTCTTGCATCAAGTACTGCACTATGCGCCGCATCCAGAAGCCGTGCTTGCGGAGGTCTCGCGAGTATTGCGCAGCGGCGGAACGGTGATGATCGCTGACTTCGCACCACATGATCATGAAGAATTGCGAACGACCCATGCGCATGCACGACTGGGCTTTTCTGATGAACGGATGAAAAGATGGTTTGCCGATGCGCAAATTGACATGGTGCAATGCCGCACGCTCGACGGCGGCCAGCTAACCGTGAAAATCTGGGTCGGCAGGAAATCCGAATTACCACAAATCCATCCCGGCAATACTGCGCCTTCCCCCGATAATCGATCGCACAAAAGAGTTTCACTATGACCGAACTGAACAGACCCTTAGGCTTAACGGAATTGGAAGAAGCGAAACGAGCGCTCGATGTCCCGCTATTTGCCGGATTAAGCGGTGATGCAGATGTATCCTTTGAATTTTTCCCACCCAAGTCGGAAAAAATGGAGAAAACATTGTGGGATAGCGTCGTCACGCTGGAGCCACTTAACCCGCGATTTGTTTCGGTTACTTATGGAGCAGGCGGTTCAACCCGCGAGCGGACCCATGCCACTGTGGCGCGCATTGCCAAAGAAACGCATATTCCGGCAGCGGCGCATTTGACATGCGTGGGAGCAAGCAAATCAGAAATTGCAGAAGTCGCCCAATCCTATTGGGAAGCGGGTGTCCGCCACATTGTTGCGCTGCGCGGTGATCCGCCAGCAGAAGGGCAAGCCTTTGAACCCCATCCGCAAGGATATAAAAGTGCAGCGGAATTGGTCAAAGGGTTGAAGGATATCGCGCCCTTCGAAATTTCCGTGGCCGCCTATCCCGAAACCCATCCCGAGGCCAATTGTCCGCAAAGCGATCTCGATAATCTCAAACGCAAGCTGGACGCCGGTGCCAGCCGTGCAATTTCACAGTTTTTCTTTTCTGCCGAAGCTTTTTTCCGATTCCGGGATGCCGCCACAGCGGCGGGTATTGATGCAGAATTGGTGCCAGGCATCTTGCCTGTATCCAATGTGGCCCAAACGCGGAAATTTGCGGGCATGTGCGGCGCTGAAATACCAGTGTGGATGAATGATCTGTTTGAAGGTCTGGATGACCATCCTTCTGCCCGCCAACTTATCGCCGCCACAGTGGCCGCAGAACTGTGCCGCAAATTATATGCTGGCGGTGTGCGCCAGTTTCATTTCTACACGCTCAATCGAGCCGAGCTCAGCTATGCCATTTGCCATTTACTCGGCAAACGTCCCTCCGGTTCCGCACAGGAGAAAGCGGCATGACAAGTCCCAGCGAACAACTCCGCGGTCTCGCTGCAGAACGCATTCTTGTTTTCGATGGCGGCTATGGCACGGCCATCCAAAATCATGGCTTAGGGGAGCGCGACTATCGCGGCACATTGGAACTGACTGACGATCAAAAAGGCAATAATGACCTGCTCAGCCTGACCAGGCCGGATATTATCGAAAGCATTCATACCGCTTATCTGGAAGCGGGCGCGGATATTGTTGAAACTAATACATTTAGTTCCACCGAGATTAGCCAAGCCGACTATGGCTGCGAGCATCTGGTCAAAGATATCAACATCAAATCTGCCGAAATCGCGCGGCGCGCTTGCGACAAGGCCGAGGCCAAAGATGGCAAAAAACGTTTTGTAGCTGGCTCGATTGGTCCAACCAATAAAACGCTGTCGCTGTCGCCGGACGTCAATGATCCCGGCTTTCGCGAGATTGATTTCGATTATCTGAAAGGCGTGTACCGCGAACAATGTGATGCCCTGATCGAAGGCGGTGTTGATTTTCTGTTGATCGAGACAATCTTCGATACACTCAACGCAAAATGCGCGGGCATGGCGGCCCAAGAAGCGGCCGATGCTTGTGATCGCGATGTGCCGCTGATGATTTCGATGACCCTCACAGACCTTTCAGGCCGCAATCTGTCCGGTCATACGGTCGAGGCTTTCTGGCACGCGGTGCGTCACCTGAAACCGATAACCATCGGTCTCAATTGCTCCTTTGGTGCTGATCAACTGCGGCCCCATCTCGCGATGCTGGCTAAAGAGGCCGATACTTTGATCATGGCCTATCCCAATGCCGGCCTGCCCAATGAGCTGGGCGAATATGATGAAACGCCGGATCAAACCGCGGCGCTGATTACCGAATGGTTGGATGACAGTCTGGTCAATATTGTCGGTGGATGCTGTGGTACGACGCCCGAGCATATCGCGGCCATTGCCGAAAAAGTGGCCAGCGCCAAACCTCGAATGGCTGCGAATCCGGCCGTGCAAACGCGCTTGTCTGGCTTGGAGCCATTCACCATGGCGGCGTGAACACCGATGGGCGAAACCCAACGCTCGCAGCTTAGCAGATGATTATCGTGAAACGCCCATCGACAGGGTCAGGGCTAACGGAATAACAAAAATGAACTCAATTTCCTCTTCCGCGCAATTCGTCAATATCGGCGAACGCACCAATGTTACCGGTTCTGCGCGGTTTAAAAAACTTATCCTCAACGATGACTATGAAGCCGCCGTGGAAGTCGCGCGGCAACAGGTTGAAAATGGCGCGCAGATTATCGATGTGAATATGGACGAAGGCCTGCTCGACGCCGAGCATGCGATGACGACCTTCCTCAAACTCATTGCCGCAGAACCGGATATTGCCCGCGTCCCCGTGATGATCGACAGCTCCAAATGGTCGGTCATCGAAGCGGGCCTCAAATGCGTGTCTGGCAAACCGATTGTCAATTCCATCTCGATGAAGGAAGGCGAAGCGGAATTTCTCGCTCATGCGCGCAAATGCATGGCTTATGGCGCCGCGATCGTGGTCATGGCATTTGACGAAACCGGGCAAGCAGACACCAAGCAGCGCAAGATTGAGATTTGTGAGCGAGCCTATAAATTGCTTACCGGAATCGGCTTTCCGCCTGAGGATATTATCTTCGATCCCAACGTTTTCGCGGTGGCCACCGGAATTGACGAACATCGCCGCTATGGACTGGATTTCATCGAAGCGGTGGCGGAAATCAAGGCCCGCTGTCCGCATGTGCATTTTTCGGGCGGCCTTTCCAACCTGTCCTTTAGCTTTCGCGGTAACGAACCGGTGCGCCGGGCCATGCACAGCGTCTTTCTCTATCATGCCATACCCGCCGGGCTGGACATGGCCATTGTCAACGCAGGTCAGTTGGATATTTACGATGATATCGACCCGATCCTGCGCGAACATTGTGAAGATGTAATTTTAGACCGCGAACCCAAAGATGGTGGGGATGCAACAGACCGATTAATCACCCTCGCCGAAATATTCCGAGGCACCGACAAAGCCGCTGAAAAAGCGGCTGCCGAATGGCGTGGCTATGATGTCGTCAAGCGATTGGAACACGCGCTGGTCAAAGGCATTGATGCCCATATAATTGAAGATACGGAAGAGATGCGGGTTTCGGTCAAAGATGCCGGTGGTCGGCCGATCGAGGTTATCGAAGGTCCATTAATGGACGGTATGAACGTGGTCGGCGACCTGTTCGGATCAGGCAAAATGTTTTTGCCGCAAGTCGTGAAATCCGCGCGGGTGATGAAAAAGGCCGTGGCCCATCTCTTCCCCTATATCGAAGAGGAAAAAGCAGAGGGCGCCAAGGGCAAAGGCAAAATCATCATGGCGACCGTCAAAGGCGATGTGCACGATATCGGCAAGAATATTGTCGGCGTCGTGCTACAATGTAATGGCTTTGAAGTGATCGACCTCGGCGTGATGGTGCCGTGGACCGATATATTGAAAGCGGCCAATGAAAATGATGCCGACATGATCGGATTATCCGGGCTGATCACGCCGTCACTCGACGAAATGGTTACCGTGTCCGAAGAAATGGAGCGCGCTAAAATGACCATGCCGCTGCTCATCGGCGGGGCAACAACATCCAAGACCCACACCGCTTTGCGGATCGAACCGGCTTATTCGGGGCCAACTGTCTATGTGCTCGACGCCAGCCGCGCCGTTGGTGTTGCATCACAACTGGTCAGCGACACACAGGCTGAAGGTTTTATCGCCAATACCCGCGAAGACTATGAACAAGTACGCATTGCGCGTGCGGGCAAAACCGCCAAAAAATTGGCTTCACTTGATGAAGCGCGGGCCAATAGTGCTGAAATTGACATGAATCAGAAAGCGCCGGCTCCGAAAAAACCGGGCCTTCATATCTATGAAGACTGGGATCTGGCGGAATTGCGTCCGTATATTGACTGGACTCCGTTTTTCCGGGCCTGGGAATTAGCCGGCACGTTTCCGGCAATTTTAACCGATGATATTGTCGGCGAAAGCGCCAGCGACTTGTATAAAGACGCTCAAGCCATGCTCGACAAAATCATCGCGGAAAAATGGCTCGTCGCAAAGGGCGTGGCCGGTTTATGGCGCGCGCGGCGAGATGGCGATGATATCATGGTCTCGCCCGACAATGAGGAAATAGCGCTGCCCATGCTGCGCCAGCAGGTGAGCAAAAGATCGGGCAAGTCCAACAATTGCCTTGCGGATTTTATCGACAATTCTGATGACTGGATGGGCGGCTTTGCGGTCACTGCTGGCCATGGCATTGACGAGCATATCGCCCGTTTTGAAGCCGATAAGGATGACTATAACAGCATCCTGATCAAGGCTCTGGCAGACCGGCTCGCCGAGGCATTTGCTGAACGCATGCACGAACATGTCAGAAAAGATCTATGGGGCTATGCCGAGGATGAAAATCTCGACAATAAGGCGCTGATTCAGGAACAATATCAAGGCATTCGGCCAGCGCCCGGCTATCCCGCCTGTCCGGATCATAGCCTCAAACCGATTTTATTCGATATGCTCAACGCTACCGAGCATACCGGCATCGAGCTCACCAGCAGCTTTGCGATGACACCCACTGCCGCTGTATCCGGATTTTACTTCGCCCACCCGCAAGCCGATTATTTTGGCGTCGCGCGTATTGGCGAGGACCAGGTCGAGGACTATGCCACTCGACGGGATATCTCGCTCGATCGGGCACGCCAATGGTTGCGACCCAATTTAAACGAATAAAGCCGGCCCCTTACGAGACCGGCTTTCATTCCAAACTTTAAAAGATATTAGGCGAAGCTGACGTTCGCATTGGCTTTGCGGCGACGACGCATGGCACCGCCCACCAGGCCAAATCCACCAATCATCATCGCCCAGCTTGCGGGTTCAGGAACCGATGGAGCAACCGTCAATACGCGTACAAAGTCGCCCGGAGATGAGGCTCGGAAGTCAATGTTGAGCCGGTTTCCAGCAATGTTAAACTGATCGTTATTTTCCAGCCCGCGTGAGCCGGGGTTAAGATAGTTTACATTGGCATTACCCAGCAACGCGTCGGTGGAATTGAGGATATTGCGACTATCCAAAACTTCCAGAATATCGCCATCAAAGTCGACAAAGCCAATGGCTCTGCGGCCCGGGCCGGGATCAAAAAATACATAGTGGCTGTTTACAACCGTACCAGCAGCCAAACTGCCCACCGCGGAAGTTAGCGTCACGCTTTGCTGCTCGTTAAAAGCGAAAAGATTATTGGATTGCTGGTTGTTATTGCCCACAGCAAATCCGGGAGCGGGATCCAATTCTTCAAAGACGCCGCCATTTGTGGCAGCAGAACCACCCGTCAGATCGCCAAATATAACTGCAGCATGAGCAGAGCCCGCTGAAATCAAGCTTCCGGCAGCAACTGCAGCCATCAGAAATTTACGCATAATGTCTTCCTTACTAGGTGAGCAAATTCTCACATTTTTTTATCTTTGTACGGCCTCACGTTACCGTTTGGTCGGACGGGTTGCCAGCTCTCTCCGGTCTAGTTGATAAATGTTTACACTTTCCCTGCATTGGTAACTTCGTCCCAAGGCCGCTGTTAACCTTTTAAAACAGGTTTGATTTCATTTGGGACAGGGCTTTGCAACATGTTGTGTCGGGGACATGAGCAACTTATGGCATAATCATCATATCCCCCACTTTTCAGGAGCTTTGCAGTGAAATTATCCGTCCCAACACTTGTTGCCACCCTATTGGCTGTTGCCAATAGCACTGCGACGATCGCACAAAGCAACGCCCCCTTTACCATTGCTGAAAATGGGCAAGGCTTTAACCGTCTTTCTGATGCCGTTGAAGCCATTGGCGCGCGTTCGGGCACGATTATCATCGCACCGGGGGCCTATGGCGATTGTGCCGTTCAGAAAGAAGGTCAGATCACCTATCGCGCCTCTATAGCGGGGCAAACCATATTGGATGGCGGGATTTGTGAAGGCAAAGCGGCGTTGGTGCTGCGCGGCCAGTCAGCGACAGTGGAAGGGATTATCTTTCAGAACCAGCGCGTGCCTGATGGCAATGGCGCCGGTATTCGTCTGGAGCGCGGCGATCTCACAATTTCCAACGCCTTGTTCCGCAATAGCGAGCAGGGATTGTTGACTGCGGATGATGCCAGCGGCAATATTGTCATTGACCGATCCACTTTCCAACGTTTGGGCCGGTGTGATCGCGGGCTATCGTGCGCCCACAGCATATATATTGGCGACTATGGCTCTTTGCGGGTGACCAACAGCCGCTTTGAAAAAGGCAGTGGTGGCCATTATGTCAAAAGCCGCGCGCCGCGGGTGACCGTGACCAACAGCAGCTTTGACGACACGCAAGGACGGACAACCAACTATATGATTGATTTGCCGGCCGGTGCGTCTGGCGTGATCAGCGGCAATGTTTTTGTCCAAGGCGAAAACAAAGAAAATTGGAGCGCCTTTATCGCGGTTGCAGCAGAAGGTAAGAAAAACAGTTCCGCTGGACTCAATATACATTCCAACAGCGCATCTCTGGCTAAAAATGTCCAACGCAATACCTGGTTTGTTGCGGATTGGAGTGGCGATCGGATGCGCATTGCCAATAATAGCCTGGGCCGCGGCCTAACCCGCTACGAAAAGCGGTAAAGCCTTGGGAGACCGTTTCCCAAAACAGATAAATCAGCAATTTGTGGTCGGGCTATGGCGCCGATTCATTTCCTGTGGTTTTGCCATCCGAAACCGGAGAAGCAGATCGCTAGCGAAATGGCCTGTGATCTGGCGCATGGGCAATATGAAAAAAAGCTATTAAAGCGGCCTGACTTGTAACATAATTAGGCGCAGACGCGAACAGTAACCAAGCTATAAGGCGCTCTGGCCTGAGCGCTATTTATCGCCTAACAGCGTCCAAATTTAATGGTGGGTTTTATGATATCTCCAATCGCATCGCGGACAATATGGAAGCATTTATATGCTATCCTGGCCGTGTTCGTACTGACCGTGCTCATTGCTCCTCTGTCGGCCACCGCGCAGGTTGATCTCAACCAACGCACACTTAATGTTCCTGCCACTTTGGTTGCGGAATCCCAACAGGTGCAGGCCGGGCAAAGCGTCACTTTGGCCTTTGTCATGACACCCAAACCCACCTGGCATGGCTATTGGGAAAATCCCGGAGATGCTGGAATCGGCATGAGCTTTGATTGGCAGTTACCAGACGGTGTAACAGCCGGAAAAGCCCAATATCCCGTGCCCGACCGATTGCTGATCTCCGGCATAATGAACTATATTTACAAAGGCGACTATGCCGTTCTTGTGAATCTGGTGGTATCTGAGACCGTAAAACCCGGCCCATTGACCATCGGCGTAAAATCAGAATGGCTCGCTTGCACCGATGAAATTTGTGTTCCGGAACAAGACGAACTGTCGATAAGTCTAGAGGTTGTCGGCAAGGATGCCGCGGTATCCCTCAACAATGCGTTTAACGGTTATCGCGAAGCCTTGCCTCGGCAATTGGGTAGCGCAGCAACATTCTCCGTTGTGGAGGATAAGTTTCGTCTGGCTATTCCTTTCCCCGCCTCGGTCGACGTCGATTCAGCTTATTTCTTTATCAAGGAAGACGGCATTATCGATTATGCCGCGCCGCAAAAGGTCAACCGGGATGGCGACCAATTGCTCATCGAAACAGCCGCGCGCGGTGATAGTCTCGACACGATTTCCGGCATTCTTAAAATTGGAGAGCAAAATGGCTTTTCCCTGAAGGCCGCGAGCGGCGCCGTCGAAATGTCCGGATCGCCCTTGGCCGGCCCGGGAGAGAGTGGAAATTTTATTGGTGGTGGTGACCAATCCACCGCCTCGCTGTTGTTTTTGGCCCTTGGCGGTGCGGTGATTGGCGGATTGCTACTCAACCTCATGCCCTGTGTCTTCCCGATTCTCAGCCTTAAAGCAATCAGTCTCGCCAAAGCCGGCGGCGATGAAAGCATCGTGCGCCGCGATGCTCTTGCCTATACCGCGGGCGTCGTTGCCGTCGCGACTGCTTTGGGCGCCATATTGCTCGCGTTACGGGCCAGCGGTACGGCTGTGGGATGGGCGTTTCAATTACAGGATCCGAAAATCATCTTCATTTTGCTCGCTCTGGTTACGGCCATCGGGTTTAATCTTGCTGGGCTTTTCGAATTGCCCAATGTGAATTTCGGGAGCAAGCTCGCTAGCAAAGATGGCGCGGCAGGATCATTCTGGACAGGCGCCTTGGCCGCCTTTGTTGCAACCCCCTGCACCGGTCCATTCATGGCCGCCGCTTTGGGCGCCACTATAATCTTGCCGCCAATTGCCGCACTGATCATTTTTGCGGGGCTCGGCGTCGGTCTAGCACTGCCTTTCCTGCTCATTGCTTATGTGCCAGCCATTCGTAATCGCTTGCCCAAGCCCGGTGCGTGGCTGGACAGTTTTCGTAAAGCCATGGCGATTCCGATGTTTCTCACCGCAATCGGACTGATCTGGTTGCTGGGCCGGCAAATTGGCGAAGATGGACTGGCCCTTTCCCTCATCATGCTATTGGTGGTTGCGTTAATCTTATGGTGGTTTGGCGGCGGCCAGACAAAAGGCATTGGGCGCGGCGCAATTTCGAGCGCAGCCCTGGTTGCCAGTCTGGCGGGCGGAATATGGCTGCTGCCGAGCGAAGAGGTGATGCAAAGCCAACGGTCGGCAACGGCGTCTACCGCAACCTTGCCAAGCGAACCGTTTAGCGAAACCAGACTGTCCGAATTGCGGGCCACCGAACAGCCGGTATTCGCTTATTTTACGGCGGATTGGTGTATCACCTGCAAGGCCAACGAAGCCGCAGCGGTCCAGCGCCAGGAAACCGCCGATGCCTTTGCCGATGCCAATGTTGCTGTTCTTATGGGCGACTGGACCAGGCCCGATCCGGCGATCAGTAAGTTTCTTGAAAAACATGGTCGTGCCGGCGTTCCGCTTTATCTTTATTATGCACCAGGCAAAGAACCGGTTATATTGCCCCAGATATTAACTGTGGGCACATTGACCGATCTGGTAACATAATGACATTTTCATCCCCAGTGAAAGGAACAAGGAATCGCTATGTTTTATAAATCCACTCTGTCCGCTTTGGCGACAATAGTCCTGATCAGCAGCGCAACACCGCTGGCGGCCGCCCAGAAAACCGGTGCGATAGCCCAGGATTTCAAACTGACGGACATTTATGGAAAAACCGTACAACTTTCCAGCTTTCGCGGCAAAACGGTGGTCATGGAATGGCATAATCCGGGATGTCCGTTTGTGGTCAAACATTATGACAGCGGCAATATGCAAAAAACACAGATCGCTGCGCGCAAACAAGGTGTGGTTTGGCTGACGATCAACAGCGGGGCGCCAGGAAAGCAAGGCTATATGAAAGGCCCGGCCGCTCAGAAACTGGTCAAACAACAGCGTTTAAATGCCGATCATTATTTGCTCGATGTCAAAGGTGTTGTTGGTAAGGCCTATGCCGCAAAGACCACGCCGCATATGTATATCATCGATGCAACGGGGAAATTGGTATATCAAGGCGGTATCGACAGTAAGCCTACGGCCAATCCTGCAGATATAAAATCCGCGCGCAATCATGTAACCGCTGCATTGAACGAGCTGAAAGCCGGCAAGACAATAAGCGTGGCGCAATCCCGACCATATGGATGCTCGGTAAAATATGCCGGATAAGCTTTGGGCTTGCAAAAATGGGAAAAGTAGAGCCGTCGCGCGATACACTACTAGCGCGCCAGCCCTACTCCCAAAAGTCCGGCGGCTTACAACCCCCTGAAAGCCCCCGCATAACGGTTAGCCGGACTTAAACGAAACTCGTCATCATCTTATTCTTGATCAAAGGATCGGGAGACAGACTTAGTACACAACACAAATCTGTCCCCCGCCTTTGTTCCGACGGCAAGCGACCCTGAGCCGCCGCCGGCCAAACTAGTGGCCTGTCAGGTTGAACTTTTTGGTCGCGTTCGCCCCAATAAGTTCAATGCCCTTTTTACCCGACAGGCCAGAAAGCGGCATTGATTTCTCATAACGGTCGGTCCCGCCGGATCTGGTCCTATCCACCGTACCATCATGGTCATTTGCCGCGCGCGCTTCCCACGCCAATTCAATCTGTTGATAGTCAGGCTGGAAATCGCCCACTACCGGTAAAAACTTTATATGCGCCCCGGGCTGCGGCATTGGTCCTGAAACAATCAGGTATAGCCCCTGCCCCAAGGTTGGGCCCGCCCGCAATTCGGCAGAATCAAAATCGGCTGCATTCACGCGACCGGATTTACCGGACGCAGCCATAATGCCGGCTTTCATTTGTTCATCATTGTTCACAACAAGCTCCATGAGAACCTCTCTGTCCAAAACCGAGATGCTGACCGTGGCTTATATGACGCCAGAGGTTGTCCTGTTCGTGTCAGCTCGTACTACGCAACTTATGTAGAACTCTTTAGCCGAACCGGGCCTGAACTGTCTTGTAAACTATTGTAACGATTCGTAACGCATTGAAATTATATTACAATTTTGTGTAATCTTTTCGGCAAATTTGCGCTCGGTCGACAGAAAAATGCTGCACTGCACAAAAATCACCTGCGAATCGATTCGCGCTGGCTGGTTTTTTAACTAATCCACTACTGACTTAACGCCTGTTGCGGAGTTTAGGTGGGTTTGCGGAATTTCATCACAAAACGATTGGTTTTTCCGCGCACCGATGAATCGAAAACATTTTTCTCAAGATCATCATTGGGATTGGCAAACATGTTGCTTTGAGTTTCGAGGATAAAACCCGCTTTTTCAAAATCGGCCTGGGTTGTTGCTGGCGCAATGCGATGCGTTTTTTCGACGATGGCACGAGTATCGCCCTGATTGCCCACATGATCGATGACCGCGACAATCCCGCCGGGCTTCATGCTGTTGTAAAGCTTGCTGAGAAAAACCGCTGGATCCATGCGCGCCATTTTGAACTGTTCGCTTTCCCAATACAGATCATGGAAAATCAAATGCATCATGGCAAAATCAAAGCGATTGGCTTGCGGTTCAAAATCAGCCAATTGTGATGGCACCATGGTCACGCCCATCTGCCGTGTGGCGATACCAGACCATTTAGCTTTAGCCGCATCGCTGGACACAAATTGCGGCGGATTCACCGCCACAACCGATCCGGCAGTTCCCACTGCGGCGCCCATTATTTCGCTATAATATCCGCCACCAGCAAAAATATCGAGTGCGGCATCCCCGCGTTGCAATCCCATAAAGGCCAAGATTTCAGCAGGCTTTCGGCTCTCATCCAATTTAATATCTGCTTCGGTCCGCCCCGTGGCTGCAACAGCAGCAGCATAATCGGGTACGCTTTTTTCGTTCACCTGCGATGAAACCGACGCTGTACCCGCCTCGTCATAAGAACAGCCGCTTAAGGCCAATACCACGGTTACCGATGTTGTTAGAAACAGCGCGCGCATGAAAAATCTCCTCTGATAATGGAAGAAGCATGCGCCCCGTTTCGGCCGCGTTCAAGGTGCGCCCATGTCGTTAGTCTATGGAGAATGACCGTTGGTCGAGAATAATCCGCTATTCGGGGCGCCTAAAATTTCCTCTGAGTGCGGCCAAAGCCCATTTTGCGCGTGCCCGGTTTGCCTTCAGTCGCGCGTCCCTTGGGTGCGGCCACTTGCAAATCCGCCGGAACACCCAATTCATCTGCTTCCAATTTGCGGATCTCATCTCGCAACCGTCCCGCCTCTTCAAATTCTAGATCAGCAGCGGCATCGCGCATGCGTTTTTCCAAACTTTCAATATGGCTCCGCAAATTGTGACCCACCAGATGTTCTGTGTCATCGTCAATTGGGACGGTCACCTGGTCCTTGCTGGCGACATGGGCAACAATATCGCCGATATTCTTCTTGATCGTGACCGGTGTAATCCCGTTGGCCTTGTTATAGGCTTCTTGCTTCTCGCGGCGCCGCCCGGTTTCATTCAGCGCCCGTTCCATCGACCCGGTAACACGGTCCGCATATAAAATGACCCGTCCATCGACGTTGCGCGCTGCTCGACCAATGGTTTGAATAAGCGATGTTTCAGACCGCAAAAACCCTTCTTTGTCGGCATCCAATATCGCCACGAGGCCGCATTCCGGAATATCCAAACCTTCGCGCAACAGGTTAATCCCGACCAACACATCATATACGCCTAGTCGCAAATCACGGATCAATTCGATCCGTTCCAATGTCTCGACATCACTATGCATATAGCGGACTTTCAATCCCGCTTCGTGCATGAACTCGGTCAAGTCTTCAGCCATGCGTTTGGTTAAAGTGGTCACCAAGGTCCGATAGCCTTGTTGCGCCACTTTCTTGCATTCATTGATCAGGTCATCCACTTGATCTTCGACCGGTTTTATCTCTACCGGCGGATCGATCAATCCTGTCGGACGGATCACCTGTTCGGCAAACACACCGCTGGTTTGTTCCATCTCCCATTTGCCCGGCGTCGCCGATACGCTGACCGTTTGTGGTCGCATCGCATCCCACTCATTGAAACGCAGTGGCCGATTGTCGATACAGCTCGGCAAGCGAAAACCATATTCGGCGAGCGTGATTTTCCGCCGATGATCGCCTTTTGACATGGCCCCAATTTGCGGCACAGTTTGATGGCTTTCATCGACAAATAAGAGCGCGTTGTCAGGCAGATATTCAAACAGGGTTGGCGGTGGTTCGCCCGGTAGTCGACCGGTGAGAAAACGAGAATAATTTTCAATACCGGCGCAGCTGCCAGTTGCAGCGATCATTTCCAGATCGAAATTTGTGCGCTGTTCGAGCCGCTGATGCTCGAGCAATTTTCCTTCGGCTTCGAGCTCTTTCAACCGCACGCCCAGTTCCAATTTTATCGCCTCCATGGCTTGCTTCATGGTCGGGCCCGGCGTGACATAGTGCGAATTGGCAAAAATACGGATTTGCTTGAGGCTAGCGCCTTTTTTCCCGGTCAGGGGATCAAACTCTACAATCTCTTCAATCTCATCGCCAAAGAAGGAAATGCGCCACGCCATATCTTCATAGTGCGACGGGAAAATTTCCAGATTATCACCTCGGACCCGAAAATTTCCGCGCGCAAAGGCCTGATCATTGCGCTTATATTGCAAGGACACCAATTTGCGGATGATATCGCGTTGATCCACCGCTTGTTCTTTTTTCAGATCAAAGATCATTGCCGAATAGGTTTCCACCGAACCGATACCGTACAGGCATGAAACCGACGCAACGATAATGACATCATCCCGTTCGAGCAGAGACCGGGTCGCGCTATGGCGCATCCGGTCAATGGCTTCATTCACCGAACTTTCTTTTTCAATATAAGTGTCCGATCGCGCGACATAGGCTTCCGGTTGATAATAATCATAATAGCTGACGAAATATTCGACCGCATTATCGGGGAAGAAAGACTTAAACTCGCCATATAGCTGCGCCGCCAAGATTTTATTTGGTGCCAAGATCAAAGCCGGGCGCTGAGTCTGCTCGATGATTTTGGCCATGGTAAAGGTTTTGCCCGAACCGGTTACCCCCAGCAAAACTTGATCGAGATCATCATCGCGCACGCCTTCCACCAATTCCGCGATGGCAGTGGGTTGATCGCCCGAAGGTTCAAAATCACTGACCAGTTCAAAGGCTTTGCCGCCTTCCAGCTTGTCTGGCCGCACCGGTTTGTGCGGTACAAAATTTTCATCGGTCTGCGGTTCCGCTAAACCTTCTCTGATAACCAGTTTTGCCATAGCGCCAATATGGGGAAAGCAGCCGATAAAGTCATCCCCCGATTACCGTCCGGCGCGGCGACCGGCACGAACGCTTTGCCAATGGCGCCAATACTGTTATCGACACAGGTTAACAGAGAAAAATTTGCGGGAGAATCTAAATGCTCAGCCGACTCTATATGACTTTGGCACCTTTGCTGCTCGTGGCCGGCTGTTCATCAGGCGATGACGCGGAAAAAGCGGGAAATGGTGCGGATGACAGCGCGACAACAGAGGGAGCAAGCTTCCCTGAAATCACGCCCGGCCAATGGACCATGACCATTGAAATTCTCGATTCCAAACTGGAAGGAACATTGCCTGGCATGCCACCCAATATGGCGGAAGGCTTCGCAGCGATGAAGGGCCGCAAGGACACCACAGAACGGTGCCTGACACCAGAAATTGCAAAAGATTTCAGCGCTCTGGTCAATCCGAACGCCGACAGCGGACAATGCGCCCTCGATGAAATGGACAAGAATGGCGACAAGGTGAATATCTCCATGACCTGCCAGAAAACTGTCGTCGAAGGCGGTCCGATGGGGACCGAAAAACGGACCACTATCGGGGAAGTGACTGCGGATAAAGTCGATATTGTCAACAATTCGACCTTAGAGGTGAAGGGGCTCAAGATGATATCGTCCATGCGGATGAGCGGATCACGCCTAGGCGACTGTGTAGCGGAAGAATAGATTTTGGAGGAAAATTTGCGGGGGCAAGGGTGATCAATAGATGATTTACAAGTCTGAGCAATCAATCTAAATTCGACAGCGATCAATTAATCAAAGAGGGAAAAGATTAAGTGAGAAAAATTATATTAACAAGTGCGGCCATTGCGCTGTTAGCCGGCTGTTCCAGCAATGGTGCAGATGCGGATGGCGATGGCGAAATCACCGCAGATGAAGTAGCGAAAGAAATGAATGAAGTCGCACTGGAGCCCGGCGAATGGGAAAATACAGTGGAGATTGTCGATGTTAAAATTGAAGGCTTGCCCGAAGGCGCGCCCGCCAATTTCACCGACCAAATGAAAACAACCACTGTGACCAAGACTTGCATCACGGAAGAGCAAGCCAAAAATCCTGGTGCCGAATTTTTTGCCGCACAAGAACAGACGGATTGCAAAGTCACCAAATTCGACATGAGCGGCGGCGCGATTGACTCCAAAATGTCCTGCTCAAATGTCGGTGCGCCCGGCGAAATGAACATGGCGATGAATGGCCAATATGGTCCGAGTAGCTATGAAATGACCATGACCATGGACGGCGGCGCCGGTGGCATGAAAATGAATATCACCGCCAAAAATAACGGCAAGCGAATTGGCGAATGCCCCGCAGGCTAAGCGCGTGATTTTCAATATTCCACAAAACGGAGCAAGGGCTTGGCGCTTTTGCTTCGTTTTTTTTGCTCAGTTGATTCTGTATGCCCCCTCGCTAAGCGCCCAGAACACTGCGCCTCCTGCAGCCATATTGCTCGCATTCGACACAGAAAAAACCGCAACTATTTCCATTCAGGGCTTATCTAATCGCACCACCGGCCGCGCGCTGATGCCCGATGACCCGGTGCGGATCGCGTCCATATCGAAATTTTTCGTCGGACTTGCAGTCATGCGTCTGGTTGATCGCAACCAGCTGCAGCTCGATCAGGACGTCTCAGCCTATCTCGGTTGGACCTTGCGCCATCCCGATTACCCGGACAATCCCATAACCTTACGCTTATTATTATCTCATCAATCCGGATTGCGGGACGGGATAAATTATGCCCTGCCCATGGATAGCGTGCTTGAAAGCGCGCTTCAGGATCCCGCCGCTTGGGATCAAAACCATCCACCCGGCGGCTATTTTGCTTATGCCAATCTTAATTTTCCGGTAATCGCTGCGATTATGGAAGCGGTTACGGGCACGCGCTTTGACCAGATCATGCAAGCCGAAATATTTACGCCATTACAATTGGATGCCTGTTTCAACTGGACCTTGTGCAGCGATCCAAAAATTACTGCGGCCGTCACCCTTTACCGAGCCAATGGCGAAGTCGCCCGCGATGATTTACGCGGCGTGAGAGAGCCCTGCCCTTTAGTCCCCGCGCAAGATGGCAGCTGCGACATAAATCGCTATCAACTAGGGAAAACCGGATCGATATTCAGCCCGCAAGGGGGGCTGCGTATCTCCGCGCGCGACCTTTCCAGAACCGGTCAAATTTTGCTCAAAAATGATGGGAAATTTCTCAGCAAAGCCGCCCTGGCAACTATGACGCGGCCGGCCTGGCAATATGATGGCACCAATGGTGATAGCGAGAAGGGCTATTTCTGCGCATATGGCCTCGCCGTTCATATTCTCGCGATTCCGGGCCGGCCGGCGGCCTGCCGCGATGATCCGTTTGGCGATAACCAAACGCGCTTTGGCCATAGCGGCGAAGCCTATGCACTCAAGTCCGGCTTTTGGATCAACCCCCAAAGCCGACGGGGCACTGTCTTTTATCGCACCGCGGTTCCAGAAAATGACCTCTTGGGTCATTGCATCTATTTTTGTGAGTGATAGGTTTCACTCCGAAACCGAATCAATTGCAGCGCAACCCCAATTATCAGGAGAGAAACACATGATCGCTTACACCATGCTGGGAACCAATGACAAAGACAAAGCCGTCGCATTTTATGATGCGCTATTTGAAGGCACGGACATTAAAAAATTGTTCCAAACCCCTTTGGGAGGTCAATTTTATGGCAAGAAGCCCGGTCAACCGATGATCTGCATCACTAGCCCTTATGATGGCCAAGAGGCGTGTTTCGGTAATGGCACGATGGTCGCCCTCTCTTTTGACGATACTGATCAGATTGACGCTCTGCACGCCAAAGCGTTGGCTTTGGGCGCAGCCGATGAAGGCGCACCAGGGTGGCGCGCGCCGGATGTTTTTTATGGCGCCTATTTCCGCGATATGGATGGCAATAAATTATGTGTCTGCAAAATGAATATGGGAGGATAAAGCAATGATTGGCTATGCAACATTAGGAACAAATAATGTCGAAAAAGCGCGGGAATATTATGATGCGCTGCTCGGCGAAATCGGAGCCAAACGGCTGATGCAACTCGAAGAAGGCGGCTTCACGCTTTACGGCGTGGACATGGAAGCTCCATCTTTAGCCATTACCCAGCCGTATAATGGCGAGGCTGCGGTGCCCGGCAATGGCAATATGATTGCTTTCACCATGGACGAGCGGGCGCAAGTCGACAGCTTTTATGAAAAAGCCATGGCTTTGGGCAGCAGCGATGAAGGCGCCCCGGGACTACGCGGCGATGATGGACCACAAGCCTTTTATGCCGCCTATTTCCGCGATCCAGAGGGCAATAAATTATGCGCTTTTCGATTTGGAGCTTGATCGCTTCCCTGGCATAAAGTGAAAACAAGGAGAAAATCGTGAAACAATATCTATGGGCTTTGGCCGCAAGCGGTGCGTTGGTTGCAATTCAACCCCTATCTGCTCAATCTCAGTCGGCTGCTAGTCTCAGCGAAATTATCGCGGCAGATTATGATCAAAAGCTCGAAGCCTTGTTTATCGATTTTCATCGCAACCCGGAACTGTCTTACAAGGAAGTACGCACCGCCAAGATCATCGCCAATGAATGGCGCGCGGTCGGCTGGGATGTGACCGAAAATATAGGCGGGACCGGTGTTGTCGCCGTAATGAAAAATGGGGCTGGTCCGACGCTAATGTTGCGGGCTGACATGGATGGGTTGCCCCTGGTCGAAGACAGCGGACTGGACTATAAATCAACAGTGACACAAGTCAGCATTGATGGCGAGGAAAAGCCCGTTATGCATGCATGTGGCCATGATGTGCACATTACATCGCTGATCGGAACCGCAAGGCGACTGTCCGCGATGAAAGACCGGTGGAGCGGAACCATCGTTTTGGTCGCGCAGCCTGCTGAAGAACGCATCGGCGGCGCTAAAATGATGATGGACGACGGTTTATACACGCGGTTTCCAAAACCGGATTTTGCGATGGCCTTTCACGTTTCCGCCGATACTCCTACAGGAAAGCTCGCGCTGAATGAGGGCATTAGCTATTCCTCCGTTGATACTGTGGATATCATTGTTCACGGTGTTGGCGCCCATGGCGCTTCTCCCCATCGCGGGAAAGACCCTATTGTGATGGGGGCTCAAATTATCATGGGCCTGCAAACAATTGTCAGCCGCGAAATTGCTCCGCTCAAACCGGCGGTAATAACCGTTGGTTCTTTTCACAGCGGATTCAAACATAATATTATTTCCGATCGCGCGGTGATGCAATTGACGGTGCGATCCGATGACGATGAAACCCGCCAAAAACTCTTGTCCGGCATTAAGCGAATATCAGCTAATGTTGGCAGAATGAATGATCTGCCCGAAGATAAGCTTCCGGAGGTCAAAATTTCCCATGAAGCCACACCAGCGGTCTATAATGACTCCGCGCTGACCCAACGGATACAAAAGCTGTTTTCCGATCGATTTGGCGCGGATGTGTTCGACAATAAACCCCGCCAAGGCATGGGCGGAGAAGATTTTGCCTATTTTGTTGCACCCAATACTGACGTGCCTGGTGTCTATTTCAACGTCGGCGGTACACCGCAAGCGGATTTCGATGCCGAAGAAGCTGGGGGACGCCCTGTTCCGTCGCATCATTCCCCTTTCTTTAAAGTGGCTCCGCGAGAATCCGTGACCTTGGGTACCGAAGCCATGACCGCGGCGGCGCTCGATCTTTTGGCACCGAAAACTCCATAAATGTCATGACCGATGAGCTGTCCAAGACCGAGATTGCAGCGCTAAAAAAATTGCTTACCGATCGTCAGGCAGAATTGAAAAAACTTGATGACGAAGCAATAGAATGGCGCAGCACGGTGGAACTGGATCAACAAAGTGTCGGCCGCTTGTCCCGCATGGATGCGATGCAGCAACAAGAAATGGCGCAAGCCGAAGGGCGGAGGCGTGTCCTTGATCGCACCCGTATCGCAGCGGCGCTCGGGCGGATAGCGCAAGAGGAATATGGCTGGTGTGCGGAATGTGGGGAACCCATTGCCTATCGCCGGCTTGAAATAGATCCTGCAGCATCGCTCTGCATTCAATGCGCGCACTAGACACCGCTGCCATGTCATTGCCCACCAGATAAAGCTTGGTGAATCCAATTATCTTGCCCCAATCATCTGTTCAACAGGATTGACTCTTGACATGCAACCTAATGGTTGCATAATAGGAATATGACCGATGTGTTCCAAGCTCTGGCCGATCCAACCCGGCGACAATTGCTCGACCAACTTTTTGCCAATAACGGACAGAGCTTGACCGAGCTTTGCCAACAGTCAGCAATATCGCGCCAAGCCGTTGCCAAACATTTGGTGGTTTTGGAAAAAGCCAATTTGGTGTCGATATATTGGCAGGGCCGCAACAAACTGCATTATCTTAATCCGGTACCGCTAGCGGATATTGTCCAGCGCTGGGTCGGTAAGTTCGAAGATGCGCGCCTGGCCGCGCTGACCTCATTTAAAGATCAAATAGAATTGGACGCCAAGCCCAAACAGGAGAAAAAACGTGCCTGACCCCTCAGAAACGCCAAGCGGCAGTGCCGCTGTAGCAACACGATCATCAACCGGCAAACCAAGCGCGCCGGATTTTGTCTACACGATTTATATCACTGCAACGCCGGAACAAGTTTGGACAGGCCTCATAGATCGGGACATGACCAAAGCCTATTGGGGCCATTATAATGTTTCTGATTGGACTGTTGGTTCACGATGGGATCATATCCGTAGTGATGACAGCGGAAAGATTGATACACGCGGACAGATTATCGAAATGGACCCACCGCACAAAATGGTCTGGAGTTGGGCGCTGGATGCCGAAGCGGATGAGCCCGCCAAACTATCCCGCGTGACCTTTGATCTCGTGGCCTTGGGCCCGGATACCAAATTGACCATCACTCATAGCGAATTGGAACCGGGTTCAGATATGGATATCAGTGTCCGCGAAGGATGGCCGGCTGTTCTCAGCAACCTCAAGAGTCTACTGGAAGCCGGGAAAACTCTATCCGATGACCAATGGCCGTGAATGGGCGCTCTAACCGTCAAATAGACTCAAATTTACGCTGAACGGATCGTTTCTTGCTTTCCCTTTGAATTCAAAACACTAATATCCCGCCAATGGATGTGAGCCGGTCAGTCCCAACCGATATTACCCCGCATGAAGGGATGTTTCGCGATCGCCTCCATTATTTTGCTTGCCGTGTCTATTATGAAGACACAGATTTTTCCGGAATTGTCTACCACGCCAATTATTTAAAGTTTTTTGAACGGGCTCGGTCGGACATGCTGGATCAATTGGGGATGGACCAACGCGCCGCCTTTGAAGCCAATGAAGGGGCTTATGCGGTTGTCGATATGCATATCAAATATATTGCACCGGCGAAATTTCAGGATGATTTGCTGGTCATTACCTTTGCCACAAAATTACGCAGAGCGAGCGTCGAGTTGACACAGTTGATCATGCGCGGTGATGAAAAAATAGCGTCAGCCACCGTTCAGGCAGCGTTCCTTACGCCCGCCGGGCGACCGCGAAGACAGCCCGAAGCATGGACGGACGCATTTGCCGCTGTCATCATGGACGACGGATAAAAATAAAGGATATTTCTTTGTTAGACAGCCTTTCCTTACAAGCCGTTTCAGGTGAGTTTTCTCCATTTGCTCTCTTTTTGGAGGCGGATATCATCGTCAAAGCCGTGATGATCGGCTTGCTCCTGGCCAGCATATGGACCTGGATGATCATTGTTAGCTTTGCGATGAAAATTGGGCGGATAGCGAAAAAATCCGAAAAATTTGAACAAAGCTTCTCCAAAGCCGACAATGTTGACAAATTTTATGATAACCATGGCAAATCGGGCTTGCCGATGGCCAAAGTCTTATCAGCAGGCATGCGCGAATGGCGGCGATCAACTGCCCGTGGTCCGATTGACCGCGACGGCACAAGGCAGCGTCTGGCAACCGCTATGAATGCAACCATCGCCCATGAAATTGACAAATTGGCGGATCGCTTGAATTTCCTTGCCACCGTCGGCAGCGTTGCCCCCTTTGTGGGTCTATTTGGCACCGTATGGGGCATTATGCGCAGCTTTTCTGCCATAGCGGCTGAACAGAATAGTTCGCTTGCGGTCGTTGCACCGGGTATTGCAGAAGCCTTGTTCGCCACGGCAATCGGGCTTTTTGCCGCTATCCCAGCCGTGATTGCCTATAACCGTTTCTCGCACCGGCTCAACAAATTGGAGTCGCGCATGGGACGCTTTGCCGATGGCTTTCATGCGACATTGAGCCGCGAGCTGGAATTGGGAGACTAAGCCGTGGCGATGAACCTTGGCCCAGGCAATGGTCGCCGCAGTCGCGGACGGGCCCCCATGTCCGAAATCAATGTCACGCCCTTTGTTGATGTCATGCTTGTTTTGTTGATTATCTTCATGATTACGGCACCCTTACTGGTGACGGGCATACCGGTTGATCTCCCGGAAAGCCGGGCTAATGCGCTGGATCAAGAACAAGAACCGGTTCAGATATCGGTAGATCAACAAGGCCGCATCTATCTTGATGATCAAGAGATGAGTCGCAACGATCTATCTGCCCGGTTAAATGCTATAGCCGCGCAGCAATCGCCTGAAAATCCACGGCAAATCATGCTGAGAGGTGATAAGAGTCTCGATTATGGTCTGATTATGGGCGTTATGGGTGAATTAAACCGCGCCGGTCTCAACCGAGTGTCCTTAGTCACAACAGGTTCATCTGAGTGAAATTAGAAATTATAGGCTGTTATGGAAAGAGCTGAAAAAATTGGCTTAGGCGTCGCGGCGGGCGGACATATTGTTCTGTTCGGTGTGCTATCGCTGAGTCTGCTCTCTCAGCCTGATGAAGCCTATAAGGCCAAGCCGATTGAAGTCATGATCGCTGATGACGTCGGCTTGGAAAGCGCTGCGCCCAATCCCGCCTTGGCCCCGCCAGCTACCAGCGTGGCCCCGGAATTGGGAGATCCCGATCCCGCCGAACTCAGCGATCCCGAACCATTGGAACTCACCAAGGCGCCGGAAGTAACACCGACGCCACCGCGACAAAAACCCGCAGCCCAACCCAAAGCGCAGACCCCGCCAAAAGCCAAACCAAAACCCAAGGCCAAGCCGAAGCCAAAACCCAAGCCAAAGCCAAAAGGGTCGCGCTTGGGTAAAGATTTTCTGAAAGGCGTAACCGATCAATCATCGGTCAGCCGCAATCAGAATATTGCGGCGTCCAAAGCATCGCCCCAAGCGGTCGCTGCTCTCCAAAATGAAGTGACACGCCAACTCAAACCCCATTGGCAGCGCTTAGCGCCCACCGGTGCGGATGCGGAATTATTGCGGACAAAATTGCGTTTCAATCTCGATCGAAACGGCGCATTGGTCGGGGCTCCAACCATATTGGGAACCACGGGTCGCACCGCCAGCAACGCCCCCCAACTCAGCTTGCACGCAGAACGTGCCGTTGCGGCCGTCCGCCGTGCGGCACCATTTCGGCTTCCCGAAAAATTCTACAATGAGTGGAAACAAATTACCTATGATTTTGATAAAAGACTGTCCCGCTAAGGAGAGGGAAACATGATGATTTTCAGCTTGTTCAAAGACCGCACCCTTTCCGCCGTTGCCGGGACTATTGCGCTATTCTTCAGCACGCCGGCCGCCGCTCAACTGACCGGTTCGGTGACCGCAGAAGGCGATAATCAACTGGTGATTGCCGTTCCCGGATTGCCCACCCCCCAAAGCACGAACACTGCCGCTGGATCGACGGCCGAACTGGGCAATAAGATTAGCGATGTGATTGTCAGCGACCTGCGCTCCAGCGGATTGTTTCAACCCGTTGGCCGCAGCCAAGTGCGGACGATCAGCTTCAATGAAGTCACTGCACCGCAATTTCCCTATTGGACGACCACCAATGCATCGGCGTTGATCCAAGGGTTTGTTCGCTCCAATAATGACGGCAAATTGACCGTCGGCTGTTATCTTTACGATGTCGCGTTGGAAAGCGAATTGACTCGGCAAGGCTTTGTTGTCAATCCGCGCGATTGGCGCCGCGCTGCTCATAAATGCGCGGACAGCATCTATTCTCGTTTGACGGGTGAATCGCCGTTTTTCGACAGCCGCATTGCCTATATTGCAGAAACCGGTCCAAAAGATAATCGCCGTAAAAGACTAGCGATTATGGACAGCGACGGAGCCAATCACCGCTTTATCACCAACGGCCAGGCTACGGCGCTGACCCCGCGCTTTTCCCCCGATTATAAGCAGATTGTCTATTTGAGTTTTCTCGACGGTAATCCGCGCATCTATGTCTATGAAATTGGCACCGGGCGACAGAGGCTGATTACCCAAAGCACCAATCCAACCTTTGCGCCGCGTTGGTCTCCGGATGGCAAAACCATACTCTATTCCATGGCCATTGCCGGCAATACCGACATTTACAAAGTATCTGCACAAGGCGGTGAACCCACCCGCCTGACCTTTTCGCCGGGCATTGATATTGGTGGTAGCTTTTCACCCGACGGCAGTCGGATTGTGTTTGAAAGTGATCGATCGGGCAGCCAGCAACTTTATGTGATGAGCGCCAACGGCGGTAACGAACGGCGGATCAGCTTTGGCGGCGGCCGCTTTGCAACGCCGGAATGGAGTCCGCGTGGAGATTTAATTGCCTTTACCAAAATTGCCGGTAATTTCCGTGTCGGAGTGATGACACCTAGCGGCAGCGGACAGCGGCTGTTGACCAATAGCTGGCAGGATGAAGCACCGACCTGGGCACCCAATGGCCGGATCATCCAATTTTTCCGCACCACACGCGGCAGCGGCAAAACCGGAATCTGGCAAGTCGATCTCACGGGGAAGAATGAGCGGCAATTGCCCACTCCGGTCAATGGTTCAGATCCCGCATGGGGACCCTTGCTTCCGTAACAAGACCTTCCAACAAATTTGAGACAAGCCACTGAAAAAAAGCTATAACTACCCCAAGGGCAATAGACTAGGAGCAGACATATGAGAAAATATACGACCCCCCTGCTGATCACCACCAGCCTCGTTTTGGCCGGTTGTGCGAAAAAAGCACCCGATGAACTGCCGCCGCCGCCTGCGGGCACTGCGCAACCGACGGCCCCTGTCGCGCCATCTGGCCCTGGCTATGCACCAGGATCCCAAGGCGACTTTCTAGCCAACACCATGTCTGATCGAATTTTATTCGATACCGATCGCTATAATGTTGATTCTCAAGATCAAGTGGTCTTGCAAAGTCAGGCCCAATGGTTGGCTCAGCACCCCAATGCGCGCATTACTATTGAAGGCCATGCCGATGAGCGGGGAACCCGGGACTATAATCTGGCCTTGGGCGAACGCCGCGCCAATGCCGCTAAAAACTATCTAGCATCCTTGGGCGTAAGTCCGAACCGGATGACGACGGTTAGCTTCGGTAAGGAACGGCCCGAAGCGCTCGGCTCAAACGAATCAGCTTGGGCACAAAATCGCCGTGCGGTGAGCATCGTCGTTCAATAATCTAATATCCCAGTCAAAGAAAAGGCCGCTAACCCGATTAGGCAGCGGCCTTTTTCCTATCTGATTTAAAAGCTTATTTCCGGGTACCGGTCATAGCCATTTCACCAAAAGCACCCGCGTTGACAGAACCTGTCAATGTGTCGCCTTCAATGGTTGCTGTGCCTTCCAACTTCATCGGCATTGGCACGGTCATATTCATGACCCATGTTAGAGTGTTGCCATCAATCTTGCCATCTTCCAATTCCATGGAACCCATAGCGCCTTCGTTTTTACCGGTAAAAGTGTCGCCATCGGTGACAATGGTAACAACAGAGGCTTGGTCGCCCATGGGGGATTTGGTTACGCAATCATAAGAACCATCAATAGACATATCATTCTCCTTTTAATTCAGAACCTTGATCCAACGATCAATCTTGACCAACCGCCGAATCATTAGCACTGGTTGCCTTACTAACATCAGTGTCACCAGCTTCATAGCCGCGATATTCAATCGGCATATTCAGCGCTTCCAGTTGCGATTTAATTTTGTCGGCATCGCCAACAATGACCCAAGTGAATTTATCGGGGTCGATTGCGCCGGCCATTGCTGTGTTGAGATCATCAGCCGTCAGCTTCTTGTAGCGATCGGCGACGGTTTCGGCATAGTTAGACGGACGCTTGAACATGACGTCGCCTTGCATTTGTCCCAGCACGCGGCGAGATTGTTCAAACTGACCGGGAAGCTGGCGGACATTGCCGTTCACTGTGCGCTCCAGTTCCGCTTGAGTCACGCCATTATCACCAAGAAAATCCTTTACCTGACTCATGATTGCAGCGACCGCTGGACCAGTTTGATTGGTTTGCACCGGAGCCCGCATAATATAGGGAACATCGTGTTCGCCGCGCAAAATCGAATTGCGCGTACCGTAACTCCACCCCTTGGTCTCGCGCAAATCCATGTTGATCCGGGACAGGAAATTTCCGCCCAATATTTCATTGGCGGCATTGAGGGTAAGCAGATCGTCGGTCCCTTTTACCGGCAAGACCTGCCCCGCCAAAATCAACGATTGCGGGGAATTGGCGCGGTGAATAACCACAATTTTGCCTTCGGCTTCTGGAATAGCCGCATCGAAATTTTTCGCTGGCGCCATCGGACCGGTCCCGGACCACTGGCCAAAGCGCATCTCCAATTTCTCGATCAACGCCTGGCGATCAATCTTGCCCACCGCAAAGATGGTGGCATTTTCTGGGCGCATCCAGCTTTGATGGAAGGTCACTAAATCGTCTCGGGTGAGCGCTGATACCGATGTCTTTGTCCCATTGCCGGAAAGCCCCCGTCCATAAGGATGAGCCGTGCCGAATATGAGTGGTGGCAGCGCATTGGTTGCCACGCTGCGCGGATTGCTCTCTTCCCGGTCAATCGCTGTCAATTGCTGCACCCGGATACGTTCAATATCTTCGGCATTGAAAGCAGGATTTTTAACAATATCCGCCATCAGGTCGAGCGCGGCATCAAGATTGGGGTTGACCGCGCTGAGATTGACACTGGTCCGATCCCGTCCACCGCCGACGCTCACATTCGCGCCCAAGCGCTCCTGTTCTTCGGCAATGGCAACCGAAGTCAAGCTGGTTGTGCCCTCCTCCATCATCGCGGTGGTGAAATTGTGCAATCCAATTTTATGAGCGGGGTCTGCGGTCGCGCCGGCATTGAAGGACAAGCTTATCCGCGTCATCGGAACCGCATCACGGGCCGCAAAATAGACTTTTATTCCGTTGGACAAAGTCGCAGTTTCCACGTCCGGAAAATCGACATTGGGCACTTCACCAACCGGAGGCAGTGAAGACCGATCAACCACAACATTGGAGGACTGCGCATTGCCATCTTGGGTGTAAAATGCGGGTGCCGTCAAAACGCCAGTGCGTGATCCCTGCCCAGATTGCACTTCTTGATAGGCCTCGCGTTCACCAGGTACCACGCGCAGTCCAACGACAGGACGCGTCAGCCATTTTTTCATCGCTGCGGTGACCGAAGCTGGCGTTGCGGAAGCCAATCGCACCAATTCCTTTTTATAATATTCTGGGTCGTTCGAATATAATTCACCTTGCGCCAAAGCCGTGGCCTTGCCGTTAAAACCGCCCACTTGTTCGAGGCCGGAAATCCGCGCGGCAGCATCGCGGGTCGCGACCCGCTGCACTTCATCTTCTGTCGGACCATTTTCGATGAAATCCGCGACAATCTCATCCAGTCTTTTAGCAACCACATCCGCGTCTTCACCCGGTTTTACATCCGCTTGAATGTTGACCAGGCTGCCATGGACAAAGGGTATGATAAAGGCGGAAACAGCAACCGCATTTTTCTCTTCGCGGACCATGATATTGTCGAGCCGCGAACTGGCCAGTCCGCCCAAAACGGTCAGCCCAACATCCAGCGGCGTGTAATCCGGATCATTAAGCCCCGGTACCACCCAATTGCGATAGATACGTGTGGTGGCGACCTTGTCTTGCATCACATCGTAAACCGGCTTGTCCAAGGTCGGCAATGCCGGATTGAGTTGAGGGATCGGCTTGCCTTTGGCAATCGCCCCGAACCATTTTTCCACCAATGGTTTTGCCGAAGCGGCATCAATATCACCGGCCAAAACCAAAATGGCATTATTGGGGCCATAATGATCTGTGAACCATTGTTTCATATCATCCAGCGACGCGGCCTCTAGGTCTTCCAGCGAACCAATAGTGCTATGACCATAAGGATGGCTATCATCGGGAAATAATAGCTCGGTCTGACGATAGCTGACCAACCCGTACGGCCGATTATCACCCTGCCGTTTTTCGTTGGAAACCACGCCTATCTGATTATCGAGTTTTTCTTGGGTGACCGCGCCCAGCAAATGGCCCATGCGATCGCTTTCAAGAAACAGCGCCACCTCAAGAGCAGATTTCGGAACGGTCTGAAAATAATTTGTGCGGTCAAGCCAGGTGGTGCCGTTGAGATCGGTTGCGCCGATCTGCCGTAGCGGTTCAAAATAATCTCCTGGTGCATTTTCCGAGCCGTTGAACATGATATGCTCGAACAAATGCGCATAGCCGGTCTTGCCTTTGGGTTCATGGGCAGAGCCAACACCATACCAAATGGAGACGGCCACAATCGGCGCCTTGCGGTCCGTATGGACCAGAACTTTCAAGCCATTATCAAGCGTGAACCGCTCATAAGGAATATCAACAGCATCAACCAGTGCACTGACAGGCGCTGGTTTCGCGCTTTTGTGATCATCGGCATAAACAGGGGCCGCAAAGCTCAAGGCGGTTGAAGTGAGCGCGATAGCAATCGTGCGGGTAAAGCGTGACATCCGGATATCCTCTTCAAAATTTGGTATAGTTCGCAACTACTATGAACGTTCGGACTTGTCGCGCAAGTCCTGTTTGATCTTCGACGAACAACATATCCATGTCGACCAACGACACAGACGAACAGGAATGTCTATTCCTTCTTCCAGCCCCAGAATAAATGGCAGGGCAAGATGTTCCAAAGCGAATAGCCTTTGTCGATCTGATCGAAATGTGGCGCCATAAAATCCCGCGCGCGCTTGACAAATTGATAGACAAGAAACGCGCCGCCTGGCCGCAATGCTGCATAAGTTTCTTCAGCGATTTTCGGCCCCAGTTGATTGGGCAAAGTAGAAAATGGCAAGCCGGACAAAATATAATCCGCTTTTTCATGCCCGAGATCCCGCAGAATATTTTGAACATCAGCAGCTGACCCGTGAATGGGATAAAAACGACTGTCGCCAATTGTCTTGCTGAGATAGCCAATAAAATCGGGGTTAAGATCTATCACGATCAAAGTTGCATCTGGCTTCAAACGCTCCAGCACCGGCCGACAAAATGTCCCTACGCCCGGACCATATTCGACAAAAACGTCGCATTCGGCCCAATTGACCGGCTCCAGCATTTTTTTCACGGTTGTGGCAGAGGATGGAATAATCGACCCGACCATAACCGGATGTTTGACAAAGCCTTTAAAAAAAACTCCCCAGGCCCCAAATGTGCGCGCTGCGCGCAGTTTGATTCGGTCCCAAACTGGGGCTTTTGCTATGCTATTGGTCAACCAAAATCTCCCGCCATCCTATCACTGTCCTATTAAACCAGAACAGTCAGCGTATCAAACATCTTCGCGCTTGTCCGGGGCACAAAGAAGGCTAAAAGGAACAATGGAATTATATCCCCCCGGTTCGATCGCAGTAATATTTTGTGCTCAACGGACAAAGGTTGATGACGAAGCCTATGCCGCAGCGGCCGGAGTCATGAGCGATTTAGCCGCTCAACAAAGCGGGTATCTCGGACAGGACAGCACCCGATCGGCTGATGGTCTTGGCATCACGGTCAGCTATTGGGAAAATGATGCCGCTGCGCAAGCCTGGCGCGATCACCCTGTGCACAGTGCGATCAGAGATCAAGGCCGCGGCAAATGGTATGAAAGCTATACCCTACATGTCGCCCGCATTGAACGCAGCTATGACTGGAATAAATCTGGGATTGAAAAAAATAGCGTGCCATAGAGCGCTGATGGCCGATTCTTCCTCCCACATATCTGCTGAAAAAAAGCATAAGACAATCGACAATACACGGATGACGGTGCTTTTTGCGGTGATGCTGGTAACGGCATCGGGCAATACGGCCATGCAATCAATCTTGCCGACCATCGGGACACAGCTAAATATTCCCGATTTCTGGGTCAGCGCCGCGTTTAGCTGGTCGGCATTATTGTGGGTCTACACAGCCCCAAAATGGGCCCGGCTTTCCGACCATCGCGGGCGCAAAGCGTTGATGCGATTGGGCATGATCGGATTTACCGCTTCCATGGCGTTGGCAGGCCTAGCACTCTTCCTTGGCCTTCTGGGCTGGTATAGCGCGCTGTGGACCTTCATATTATTTGCGATATTCCGCAGTCTCTATGGCGGGCTTGGATCCGCAGCACCGCCGGCGGTTCAGGCATATGTCGCCGCCCGAACGCCGCGCGCCGATCGCACCAAAGCGCTCTCGCTCATTTCTTCCTCTTTTGGCCTCGGCACCATTGTTGGGCCTGCAATTGCCCCCTTGTTAATCCTGCCTGTCCTCGGTCTCTCCAGCCCGATGCTTGCTTTTGCCCTTATCGGCATTGCGGTGATGATCGCCCTAGCGCTCAAACTACCCAATGATGATCCCGGCTTTGAAGCCCGCGGTGTGGTTACCTCAGAACCCTATAGCTCGGCCCCTTCATCCGGCAGTTTGAAAGATGATGGTGAAGAGGATCAACCGATTGGCAAGCCTTCGCAAAGCGCAATACCTCCGCGATTGCGTTGGGGCGATAATCGGATCAAGCCCTGGTTGATAACCGGTATCATGGGCGGCAATGCTCATGCCGTTGTTTTGGGAGTGATCGGGTTTCTGATTCTCGACCGTTTGGGCCTGAGAGAAGATCCCAAAACGGCAATTGAAATGACCGGCATTGTTCTCATGTCCGGAGCTGCAGCAACCTTGCTGGCCCAATGGGGGCTTATTCCGCTATTGCAAATGGGACCGCGCTCTTCGGTTTTGTGGGGTATGCTGTTGGCAGGCTTGGGTTGCTTTGCCATTGCCTTGTCCAGCGGCCTGTTCGGAATCATAATAGGCTTTGCTGTCAGCTCACTGGGATTTGGTCTGTTCCGCCCAGGCTTTACCGCAGGCGCATCGCTTGCGGTGAACCGTTCCGAACAAAATGGTGTGGCCGGCATTGTTGCATCGGTCAACGGCATGGCCTTTATTGCTTCACCCGCTCTGGGCGTGCTCATCTACACCTATAATAGCGCCTTGCCCTTCTGGATCGCTGTGACCATGTGCCTGTTCATATTCGGCTGGGGCCTCAAGAGCTTGCAACTGGATGATGATCAAGCGATCGACGCCAAACCCTGATCCGGCCAATATCTAGCCTCTAACCCAGGCTATGCGGACCGGGTCAGATGTCATGTTTGCTATCTTTGACCGGCGTCAACATGCCGGGTGACACAAAGCCAATCGGTTCGGCGCGCATCGCATTTTGCTTCAATTCCGCCTCCATCTTGGAATATTCCTCTTCCATTTCCGGCGTTACCGACGCGCGACTATCCTGCAAAGCGCGTTCAAAATGTTTCATCGACACGGTTTCGACCAATCCGCCATGTTCGCGCAAGGCATAGAGGCCCGCTCGTCGGACCAAATCTTCTAGGTCCGCTCCTGAATAGCGCTCAGCGCGTTCAGCAATCTCATCGAGATCGACATCTTTACCAATGGGCATTTTGGCCGTGTGAATAGCCAATATCCGGCGGCGCCCATCTTTTTCCGGGACAGGGACATATACCAGTTCGTCAAACCGGCCGGGACGGAGCAAGGCCGGATCAACAAGACCGGGCCGGTTGGTTGCTCCGATGAGGATGACCGATTGCATTTCTTCGAGCCCATCCATTTCGGCCAGAATCGTATTGACCACACGTTCGGTCACTTGCGGTTCACCCATGCCGCGTCCCCGCGCAGGAACGAGACTATCAATCTCATCGATAAACAAGACCGTCGGTGCCACTTGGCGCGCCCGGGCAAAAAGCCGCGCAATTTGTTGCTCGCTTTCACCATACCATTTGGACAAGAGATCGCTCGACTTGGTCGCGATAAAATTGGCTTCTGCTTCGCGCGCGACGGCTTTAGCCAATAACGTCTTTCCGGTCCCCGGAGGCCCATAGAGCAAAAATCCCTTGGCTGGCCGGATGCCCAATCTGGTGAAGGCTTCGGGATTTTTCATCGGCAATTCAATGCCTTCTTTCAACCGCATTTGCGCATCATCCAGACCACCAATATCTTCCCAACGGACATCGGGGGCTTGGACCATGACTTCCCGCATAGCCGATGGTTGAACCCGCTTCAGCGCCTCGACAAAATCATCGCGGCGGACGACCAATTCTTCTAGCACATCCGCAGGAACCGCTTCGGCTTCCAAGTCCAGTTTCGGCATGATCCGGCGAACCGCTTCAATCGCGGCCTCGCGCGTCAGAGCAGCAAGATCCGCGCCGACAAATCCATAAGTCGTTTTCGCCAAAGCGGTCAAATCAACTGCCGGCTCCAGCGGCATGCCGCGCGTATGGATTCCCAAAATTTCTTTGCGTCCGCGGACATCCGGAACACCGACCACAATTTCCCGGTCAAAACGGCCGGGGCGGCGCAAAGCTTCATCAATCGCTTCGGGACGATTGGTTGCCGCGATGACCACGAGGTTTAGCCGGGATTCCAACCCATCCATTAAGGTTAGCAATTGAGCAACAAGACGCTTTTCGGTCTCGCCCTGCACTTCTCCGCGCTTCGGTGCGATAGAATCAATTTCATCAATGAACAATATGGACGGGGCCGCCTTGGTTGCCGCCTCAAAAATTTCCCGCAATTTCTTTTCGGATTCGCCATAAGCGGAACCCATGATTTCAGGCCCGTTGATCAGGAAAAATTCAGCATCACTTTCATTCGCCACCGCACGCGCTAGGCGGGTTTTGCCGGTGCCTGGAGGGCCATGGAGCAAGACACCGCGTGGTGGATCGACTCCGAGACGGGTAAAGAGCTGCGGATAGCGCAGCGGCAACTCGACCATTTCACGCAACTGATCAATCGTCTGATGCAGTCCGCCAATATCATCATAGGTTACATCGGCCCGGCGATGCTCGGTTGATTCTTCATATTCCGGACGCAGTTCCACTTCCGTATTTTCGTCAATATGGACAAAGCCCTTGGGTACAGTAGACACCACCATCAGGCGTATTTGCGTCAGCGAAAAGGCAGGAGCCGCGAGCATTTGCTGCAATTGCGGTGGCATGTCGCTGCGATCGACTTGCTGCTGTCCGTGAGTAGCCACAAAATCACCAGCGTTTAGCGGCCGGCCCATGAAACTGCGCTTCAGTCCCGCGCCACTGCCATGCAAACGCAGGTCCTTTTGCGCCGGAGCAAAGACAACCTTCTTGGCTGGCTTGGAATCCACTTTGCGAATTTCGACAAAGTCACCCGATCCCACTCCCGCATTTGCGCGCTGGAGACCGTCAAGGCGGACAAAATCCAGACCTTCATCTTCAGGATAGGGCAAGACCGCCCGCGCAGGAGTCGCTTGCTTGCCGCCAATTTCGACGACATCGCCTTCCATCAAACCCAATTTGCTTAAATTGTCGCGAGACAAACGGGCAAGCCCGCGACCGCTATCTTCCGGCCGCGCATTGGCCACTTGCAATTTTAAAATTTGAGAATCCGCTTTCTGCTCGGAATCGGAATCGGATTTTGGATCAGACATTAGGGGAAATACTCCTGCCGTTCTTATTGTTTCCAATAAGATAAGGATAGAGTCACAAAATGCGACCCCGAATCTGAATGAACCTTGACCAAGGCCAGCAGGAATGGAGGATTTCAGGCAAAAAAAAGGCCAATCCCGAAGGACTGGCCTATAAAAGTTTTTAGGAGAGGATGCCTGAAAGGCCTGTTCTAAATGGCGGATAAGGGCTTATGTTGCAAGTGCGAAAAGAACATCGCCAGTTGCGTTCTATGCAACTCCAAAAACACACTTGTGACGGAAATTAGCCAATTATTGTAAAATAAGTGTAATTTTGCGTTGCACAATTCACAATTCCGTTGGATATTGCGCGCGCAATGCGACGTTTACCTCCCCTACGCGCCTTGGAAGCCTTTATTCGTGTAGCACGACTCGGCTCATCAAAGGCAGCAGCAGCCGAATTGGCGCTATCCGCACCGGCCTTGAGTCGGCGAATCAAATCTCTTGAAGATCATATCGGTAAGCCATTGTTCGAACGCCGCAATCAATCCATGCTGCTCAATGACGATGGCGAGCTGCTGCTGCAAGCCGTGGCGCCGGCGATAGAAACCATTGGTGAAGCTGTGGATCAAATGACCGTCAGCGGCGGCGATCTGCGGCTTCGGCTAGGCGTCCTGCCTCTTTTTGGCGCGACGCGACTGGTTCCGCGCTTACCGGAACTCAGAAAATTATATCCCAAGCTCCATATTGATGTCGACACATCCACCCATGCCGAGAATATGCTGGGTGATGTTATTGATGCCGCAATTATCATCGCCGATCATGTCGATCCCAATCTTTATGCCGTGAAATTGGATAGCAACAAAGTCTTTGCAATTGCCTCGACCGATTTAATCAGTGGCCCCAATGCCATTGAAGAGCCGCAAGATTTAAAACACCACAATGTGTTGATTCATAGCGATATGGCCAAAGCTTTTGATCAATGGAAAAAAGCGGTTGGCTTGCCCGATTTGGAGCCCGCAAGTGTCGACCAGATGAACAGCGGACCGTTGATGCTCGAAGCGGCGGCTCAAGGATTGGGCGTGGCTATCATGCATGGCGGCCATTTTTCAGATGCCAATGATCCAAGACTCGCTCGGCTTTTCGACTATGATATTGATAGCCCCTATTCTTATTGGTTTGTTTGTCGCAAACGCGACAAGAAAAACCGAGCTGTTCGAATTTTCCATGACTGGGTTGTAAAAGCGGGACTTTAAGCGACCAACCGTGCTGATTTGACCGCTGGCCGTCGATGACTTTCGCATCAATATGTGGTAAATACAAAAAATCGTCACGCATTTACGGCAATAAACGCCGTTAAACCAAATAATTAGCCTTTAATCTGTATTTTATTACAGATTAATACTGATTATTAAATAGTTGGAGATAATAAATGCGTTTCAATACTTTAGCTGTTTTAGCAGCTTTTTCCCTCTCTACTGCGCCGGTTCTGGCCCAGTCACAATCGCTCGCTCCGGCGTCCAGCGCAAAAGTTGAGCGCGTCTCTGCCACGCAAAACCAAGAGAATAATCTTGGTGGCGGGACCGATACAATATTGGCCGTGCTGGCAGGAGCCATTGCGATCGCGTTTATTACCCTGACCATCGTCAACAGCGACGATGATGATGATGCACCGGTCAGTCCCTGATTGCGGCGATTAGCCTCAATATCCATCCGATAGTTCACGCATGATCAGGCCTCGATTTCGAGGCCTGATTTGGTTGCACTGATTTTTAACTGTGCAGTTGCGCTAATATATCCTCCGCAAAAAGACTAAGCGTATCGTCCCTTGCACCCATGATGACGATCCGATCGCCCGGCTCTGCAATATCCACGATATGCGCACCACATTCGGCTCGATCCGCAATATGGAGGGCTAAACCCCCAGCCGCATTTACCGCATCGGTGATGAAAGCACTGCCGATGGACCGATCAACAGTACCGCCAAAATAAACCGGATCACATAATATAACCCGGTCATCCTTTTCCAATATTTCAACAAAAGTTTCAGCAAGCTCTGCTCCCATTTTATGAATAGGACCAAAGCCATGCGGCTGGAAAAACGCAATTACGCGTCCAGGAAAGGCTTTCATCGTCTTTAACGTCGCGGCAATTTTATCGGGATTATGCCCAAAATCATCGATCACACTGATAGTATTGGCGGTCCCCACAATATCGAAGCGACGCGCGAGCCCAGTAAATTTGGCCATGGCAGCGACACTCTCGGCGACCGCAATTCCCGCCGCCGATGCGGCGGCTATGGCCGCCAGCGCATTGGCAATATTGTGCATCCCGGGAACTTGAAGACTGACCGCATAATCTTTGTCGTCCACGGTTAATGTGAAGCGGCTACTTATGGGAGCTTCGACTATGTGGGATGCCCGGAAATCGGCATCTGGTGAAAAGCCGAAGCTTATTCCCGTTTCCATTGCCATTCCGGCGATCAAAGCCGCTGTTTCTGCGTCATCCTTATTCCAGACACATTGTTCAGCACCGCCAGCGAAATCACCAAAAAGCTGGCGCAGTTCCTCCAAACTTTTGTGATCAAGGCTGATATTGTTCAGCACCGCTATCTCCGGTTCAAAAAGCGCGATGGATCCGTCGCTTTCATCCACTTCGCTAACCATGAACTTACCGTCACCAACTCGAGAACTGGCAAAAGGGGCATCGTCGGCAACAAAATTTTTCATGACTGCGCCGTTCATGATGGTCGGGTCTGATCCGGCTTCGGTTAAAATCCAACCGATCATTCCGGTTACCGTAGATTTTCCGCTTGTCCCGCCAATCGCGATGCTGCGTGCCGTCGCGTTAAATTGCTCAGCCAGCAATTCGGCCCGAGTCATACGCGAACAGCCGAGACTATTGGCTTGAGCCACATCCGGAACGGTATCCTCAATAGCTGCCGAAGCGATCAAAATTTGGTCAGCTGAATGCAATCCACTGCCATCTTGGGGAAATAAGCCGATGCCTTTGGCTTGCAGCCATTCAAATTTGGCGGCCAGTCGCCCTTGATCCAGAGCGCGGTCTGATCCGGACACTTGCGCTCCATTTTCTCGTACGATCATCGCCAGAGGCAGCATGCCTGATCCGCCAATGCCGCAAAAATAATAGGATTTGTCTTTGGTCATATTCCCCCGCTATGGCCTTGGCAGCTTTTTGGCAATTATATTGGCGTAAAAATCCGGTAGGGGGATCAAATTTTATGGAAAAGATCAGAATTGGAATCTGCGCGCCCTCCACGCCCCTCTATCCCGAAGAAGCAGAACAGCTGATCGTATCGACCCGAAAAAGTCACCCCGCAGCCGAGTTAATTTTTCACGACCAATGCTTTGCCATTGAAGGCCATTTTGCTGGCTCTGATCAATTGCGCTCCGATGCTTTTGTCGCGCTGGCCAATGACCGTCATATTGATGCCCTTTGGTTTGCGCGGGGAGGCTACGGGGCCGCCCGCATTGCCGACGCGATTTTGTCGCGATTACAACCGGCCGCGCACGACAAACAATATATGGGCTATAGCGATGGCGGGAATTTATTAGGAGCGCTGTACAAAGCAGATATTGGCAGACAGGCGCACGGACCAATGCCGGTGGATATGAGACGCGAAAACGGTATGGCAGCGGTCGAGCGCGGATTAAATTGGTTGGTCCACCAAGATGAATCGAGCCTTGAAGCGCATGTCCAATCCGATCAGAAATATGCGGCCTTTAACTTAATGACTCTTGCCATGATGGTGGGGACACCGCTTTTGCCCGATTTGGATGGCCATATTTTGATGATCGAGGAAATTGCCGAATATCTTTATGCATTTGACCGCGCGCTGTTTAACGTCACTAGCCATTTGGCTGGCAAGGGCTTGGCTGGTCTGCGTCTCGGCCGGGTTAGTGAAGTACCGGAAAATAATCGTCCCTTTGGCGAGGAGGCCGAAGATATTGTCCAACGGCTGTGCGCGCGTTTTGATATTCCGTTTCTTGGCACGGCTGATATCGGTCATGACGTCGATAATAAAATTGTTCCGTTCGGCGCGTTGACCACCTAGTCCTGAAACTTGCTTATCCCCGCAAATCCGGGTCGAGTTTCAAGCCATCGTCCAATTGCACGCCAAAGCTGTTCAACATCATCGATACCTGCGTATATTGCCCCACGGTCATCACTAGATCCATGCGCTGCTTTTCAGTCAATTCTGCCAAGTCAGTCCATGTCGCATCGGAGATAAAGCTGTCATTTGTCAGCTCATCCGTCGCCCGCAACATGGCGGCTTCCAACGCTGTCCAGCCTGGAGCCTCCGGCCCGGCTTTGATCCGCTCAATTTCAGCGTCGCTTATCCCGCAATCTTTCCCAATACGAACATGCTGCGCCCATTCATAACCGGATTTCCAGTTAAATCCGGTGCGCAAAATGATCATCTCCCGTTCGCGTTCAGGCAGACTATTGTGGCGCGATAACATATAGCCGCCCCACCACATAAAGGCTTTGAATGCTCTTGGTGCCTTGGCCAATGTTCGGAAAATATTGAGCACGGGACCCTGTTGGAACCGTTCACCCAACATCGCCCGTTGCTCATCATTCATCTCTGCATCATCGAGCGGTCCTATGCGCGGTTGATTTAACCGCATTATTCCGGAGCAGCGACTTCACCGCGCGCGATCCGCTTGTCTAGCGTATTGGTTTCAAAATCGCTGGCATCATGGCGTTCATGCAATTGGGTTTCCGGCTCACCATAGGGCCGGTTGACCATCATACCGCGTTTTACGGCTGGACGTTCGCCCAGCTGCGCGGTCCAACGCTGAACATTTTTATAGTCTTGCACAGACAAAAATTCACCCGCTTCATAAAGAACGCCGCGCGCCAATCCGCCATACCATGGGAAAATTGCCATATCGGCAATGCTATATTCGTCCCCGGCGAAATATTCGTTATCAGCCAAATGCCGATCAAGAACATCCATCTGCCGCTTTACTTCCATTGCATAGCGGTTGATCGGATATTCGAATTTTTCCGGCGCATAAGCATAGAAATGCCCGAACCCGCCACCCAGAAATGGTGCGCTGCCCATTTGCCAAAATAGCCAATTCATTGCTTCGGTCCGCTTTGCCGGATCGGCTGGCAAGAATTTTTCAAATTTCTCGGCTAGATAAACCAGCATCGAACCGGATTCAAAAAGCCGTGTCGGCGGGGTGGTGCTATGGTCCATCAACGCCGGGATTTTACTATTGGGATTAATATCGACAAAGCCGCTGCTGAATTGCGAACCTTCACCAATATTGACCAACCACGCATCATATTCGGCGGCATCAAGACCGGCTTCCAGCAGTTCTTCGAACATGATCGTCACTTTCACACCATTGGGTGTGCCTAGCGAGTAGAGTTGAAACGGATGTTTGCCGACCGGTAATTCTTTATCATGGGTGGGGCCCGCTATTGGCCGGTTGATATTGGCGAAACGCCCGCCACTTTCACTGTCCCAGGTCCAAACTTTAGGAGGGGTATATTCAGTTGTGTTCTCGGTCATGGGCATATCTCCAAATCTAGTTCAGTTTTTGCGGAGGAAACGTGATGTTCTCCCGCGCAAGCCATCAATGTAGCTCAGCTTTTCTTCTGACACCGAAGACATCAGATAGCAGGTTTGTTTTTCTTTGCCGTGCAAAACGAATGCTTTGCCTTCCAGATCCGGCTTTTGCGTTTTGCAGCTGTCCACAAATATGATCGGCACGTCATATTGCGGATCGCCATCATAGGTATTTTGAAACCGACTACCATCGATCATGATGGTGTTTTTGGGGTCTTCGGTGGACGCCCAGCTGCCCTGCATTTCAGCAAGAAAACCTGTGTCCGCCGCCGCCGGGTCGATTACCACCGCAGATTTGGATTGATTGCTATTATCTTCTTCTCCAGCCGCGCAAGAGACCAGCGCCATGCTGCTCATAACGAGGCCGGAGAAAAATATCGCTTTCACGGTTTTCAAATCTACCGCTTAGCCGAGGGTGATGTTCTTAATCGAGCCAGGCTCAGCCGGTGGCTCGCCTTTTGGCAGCGCATCAACCGCATCCATCCCGCTGGTTACTTCGCCCCAGACGGTATATTGGCCATCGAGAAATCCAGCATCATCGAGACAGATGAAAAACTGGCTATTGGCACTGTTGGGGTCCATGGTCCGCGCCATCGAACATACGCCGCGACTATGCGGTGCATCACTAAATTCCGCAGGGATATCAGGCTTGTCTGAACCAGACATGCCCGTACCGGTTGGATCGCCGCCTTGCGCCATAAAGCCGTCAATCACGCGATGAAAAACGACGCCATCATAAAAGCCTTCCGAAGCGAGTTCGGTGATCCGCTCGACATGACCGGGCGCCAGATCAGGACGCAATTTAATTTCGACATCGCCAGTGTCGAGATGAAGGGTCATTTTTTCGTGCGCCATAGGCAATTCCTTTTCAAAGATGTTCAGTTCATAACTTGTCTGCGTCGCATATAGGCGGGCCGTTCAAAAAAATCACCCGCTGCTTTCGATAAATGTCACAAAAGATTGCAATTATGTCTGCACAGCTACTACAAACCTGACCAACAGTCCGTCCGAAATCCAAAAGAAGGGAGCCTCAATATGACAGAGATGACTGACGCTCCCGTTTCCGAAGATATCGCGCTCGCACGGCTTGATGATGACAATCGCCTAACCGATGCATTTGTCCAATCGGTTTCCGAAGCGGTTAAGGATGGCGATAGCAACCTCGCGCAGCAATTGGTCAATCCGTTGCACAATGCCGATATTGCCGACTTGTTCGAACTGGTCGATGAAGATGAACGGGCGCCGCTCGCTGGAGCATTGGGCGATTTGGTCAGCGCCGACGTTCTCGCGGAGATGAACGAACATGTTCGCGAAGATCTTATTGAAATTCTCGAACCGGGCCAAATTGCTGATCTGACAGAACAGCTTGAAACCGACGATGCCGTTGCGATTATCGAGGATCTCAAGGAAGGCGAACAACAGGCTGTCCTCGCCGAACTGGAGCCCGAAGACCGCGCCGCGATCGAAAGCGCGCTGACATATCCTGAAGAATCTGCTGGACGGATCATGCAACGGGATCTGGTGGCTGTTCCGGAACATATGAATGTCGGCCAGTTAATAGATTATCTGCGCGAACATGGCGATCTCACCACGGAATTTTGGGAAGTCTATGTTGTAGACCCTTCGCATAAACCAGTGGGAACATGCCAGCTAAGCTGGATCCTGCGGGTTCCGCGCGACATCGCAGTCGCCGATATCATGAAGCGCGAACAAACCTTGATACCCGTAGATATGGATCAGGAAGAAGTCGCGCTGCGCTTTCAAAAATATAATCTCATCTCAGCCGCCGTTGTTAACGAAGACGGCCGGCTAACCGGTATGATCACCGTGGATGATATTCTGCATATTGTGGAAGACGAAGCCAGCGAAGATGTTTTGCTGCTCTCCGGTGCCGGCGAAGGTGATATTAACGAGCCGATTCGCGACAGTTACAAAGCGCGCGTTCGGTGGTTGATAGCCAATCTTGCCACCGCGATGGTTGCCAGCTTTGTCATTTCGATATTCGGTGCCGCGATTGAACAAATGGTTGCCCTGGCGATATTAATGCCGATTGTAGCTTCTATCGGCGGCAATGCTGGTACGCAGACCATGGCGGTTTCAGTCCGCGCGCTGGCGATGAATGAACTGACCCGCTCCAATACCCGCAGAATCATTGTCCGAGAGTTTCGGATTGCCATTCTCAATGGCGGAACTCTGGCGATATTAATAGGGTTGGGAACAGCATTGGCTTTCTCCAATCCCATGCTCGGCGGCGTCATCGCGGCGGCCATGTTGATCAATATCGTCGTCGCGGGCTTTGCCGGGATATTTGTTCCGGTCATGCTGGAACGGATGAAACAGGATCCGGCGCTGGCGTCGTCCGTGTTCGTCACAATGATTACCGATACAATGGGTTTTCTCGCATTTCTGGGTTTGGCCGTAGCGAGCGGTCTGGTTGGTTTTTAGACGCACGGTAATGATAGAAACAGAGCGTCTTTTGCTGCGTCCGCATATTGCCAGTGATTTTTCAGGCTATAAAGCCATGTCTCAAGATCCCCAGGTCATGCAATTTATCGGACGCAAACCGTCAACCGATGACGAAGCGTGGTTGCGGTTTCTCGCCAATTTCGGCCGCTGGGATTTGCTCGGTTATGGCTTGTTTGCAATTATTGAAAAAGAAACCAACCAATATATTGGAGATGCAGGCTTTAGTGATTTTCGCCGCGGCCTTGGTCCGAGCTTTGATCCCTATCATGAAGCGGCATGGATTCTGGCAACCGCTGGTCAGCACAAAGGCTATGCCTTGGAGGCAATGACCGCCGCTCATCACTGGATTGAAGCAGAATTTGGGCCTGAGAAAACAGTCTGTATCATCAGCCCTGAAAACAAGCCTTCTTTACGCCTAGCCAGCAAATTGTGCTATGTGGAAACCGGAATGGACCACTATAAGGACGGCGAGGTGATCAAGTTTGAGCGCGCCGCTCAAAAGCCTTCACCGCTCTGAAAAACCAAGAGACATCCGATATTCTGCCTTTTGATATCAAACCTCCTTCGATAGGGTTGAGGCTTTATATGCCAAAGAAAAGCTGATCATATCAGCATAGATTCGGTCGCGGCCGCACGGTCCGATCATTTCACAAATTAAGGCATCAAATCCCGGGCGATGATCATTTTTAGCACAGCGCAGTAAACTCAATATCAGAATTTCATCTGGCATGGTGTGCGGACAGCAGGCTCGGCCTATCATCACCGCTTCAGGCCAAACACCACCAATGGCCTCCACCAACAAGAGAAACCGATTCACGGCACGCTCATTGCCCAATCGATCCAGCAAATAAGGCCGAGCATCGCGATAAGATTTCTGGCTCATCACGGCAACCCGCAATGCGATCACAAAGCGTGCCTCTGCGCTCGGCAATGACATTATGTCGGGCAATGGCGTAACCAATTTCGCAAGATTACCTGACCATATACCCATTTTGCATTCTCCTTTTCTGGACTTGAAAAAGCGATAATATGATATTGATAATCAATTGCAACTGGAAATATGAAAAAACAAGTCAAACATAGTTTCGTTGTTCATCTGGCGCGGATGAAGCACACCGCTTGACTAATACGGCCGCTCCCCACAGATAGTCTGCATGCCGTTGAATATGACAAAAATCGCTTATCGAAGCGAGAGCCCTGCCAGCTTACGCGCTTGGCTGGAATCGCACAAAGATCAAGGCGAAGCGCGGTTGACCACACGCTATTTACCCAAGCGACACAAAGAAATGGAAGGCGGATCGCTTTTCTGGATTCACCAAAAGAAAATCGTCGGACGCAGTCCACTTTTGGGTTTCATGGAAAATGGAGAAGGACGTCAATGGATTCGGCTCGCGCCCAAGTTAATTGCGGTTCAGACCGTACCCCGGCGCGCGCATCAGGGTTGGCGCTATTTGGAAGAAAAAGATGCGCCGGTTGATCTGGGTGACGGCGCGGAAGGCGCAGATGAAATGCCTGCTGAAATGCTCGGGGAATTGTCTAAGCTCGGATTGGTATAATCGACCGGGACTCTTTCCCGCCTTTTAGACCATTTTAATTTGCTTTATTATCAAGTGATTAGCGATTTTCTCGCAGCGATCACCGTCGCCTATTATTTACAATATTCTCATTCACTTAGCTGTAAAATAGGATAAAAACGCCTATTTTGCAAAGGCTTGCATGTCGATTTTTTCCAATTGGCAATAAAGACTAAGCTGTATTCCTGTCTGCAGAAGCCGTGATCCGCCCCCCAGAATTCGGACATAGCTTCAGGTCGCATTTTCTTATTTTCAAGGAGATGTAAAAATGAAACTACCTCATAATGTTCCCTGTCCCAACGGCACTGAAAGAGCGCACAAAGCGAAAGCTTTGCGGTCACTGGCCGCGGAAATTTCACGCACGCGTCCCCACGCAGCTTCGCGGAATAACAGCGAAGAGCTTGACTATGCTGGCGCCAAATTCCCGACCAATTTCACCAAAGGCCTGCATCATGATGAATTTGGCATATTATCTTATGGTGATGATTATCGAACTTTTGTCGAAGCAATAAATAGTGACGACACCAATTTGTTTGAAAATCACGTTCTGGATGCAACTGACCGCGGCGGCGCGGCAACCTATGAATGCACCATCAATAGCGCAATCCCCAAATGGCGGGGATGGGAAAGCCCGCGCGCAGGACATGTTTATGAATTGCAAGGACCAGATGCGGACAGTGTCGGCATGTCGCCCGCGCCGCGAGTCAGCTCCTCAGAAAAAGCCGCCGAAATGGCTGAAGTTTACGGCTTAGCGATTCTGCGGGATGTGCCTTTCACCAGCATCTGTGCTGGAGACAGTGCCGAGCAGCTCTGTGGTACTGGCAACGTCAGTGAAGCCCAACTCGATTCTACACAAGTGGTTGATGCGCTGAATACAATGCCTTTTTTTAATGGCTCGGGAATCACATCCTCCACACCTGCTTTTGTCGATGCAAGCGGACTCAACAAATTTGAACGCAATCGGCGTTTCGCGCGGACGCAAGATGATAATGATGCATTTGCAGCCCCGCTAACCACGCAAACTATCTTCCGCGGGTCAACGCCTGGCGCGCTTGCGGGTCCTTATATTTCTCAGTTCATGCTGATTGGAAATACCGGTCTGGCTGGCCCAGGCGGCGGCGCAGCTAGTTTTCCTGGCAAAGATGCCGGCTATGATTTGCAGGATGGATTTATTCGCTATGGCAGCTTGTCAATTGATCAGCGCACAACCGTCCACAAAAATTGCCTCGATCATATGACGGATTGGCCAAGTTGGCGTGATGTTCAAAATGGAGCCGATTTCCGCGGCGCAGATCTGTTCGAAGACAAACGCCGGTTCATTACAACTCCGCGTGATTTAGCCACTTATGTGCATTTTGATGCCCTTTACGAAGCCTATCTCAATGCAGTGCTGATCATCGGTGCAATGGGCGTTCCGGCCTCCAAAGGCTTTCCTGAACCAGGATTTCGAGACAGCGAAACGGCCTCAGCCCGCCGCACCGCTTTTGCAACTTTCGGCGGCCCACATATCCTGTCGCTAGTAACCGAAGTTGCAACCCGGTGTCTCAAAGCGGTCAGGCGCGAAAAATTCAACTATCATCGCCGAGCACGTCCGGAATTAATGGGCGGCCGCTTGACACTGATAGAATGCGGACAAGCGGAGAAATTGGGCGCTGCTCAGGCTGCATTTGAAAATATGCACGAAGAATTGCCCGACGCTTTAAAGGCCGCATTGATTGCGCATAATGAGGCACAAAATGACAGCGCGATGAACTTGATGCGCCTCACCGATTGCGCTGGTGGCTCCACCCCGTTTAGCAATTTTGACGACTGCAACCTGTTGCTGCCAATGGCCTTTCCTGAAGGATCGCCCATGCATCCGGCTTATGGTGCAGGGCACGCAACAGTGGCGGGAGGCTGCGTCACGATGGTCAAAGCCTTTTTTGAAATGTTCCAAGACAATGATAGCGGCATTGAGAGACCATTGGTGGAACCCGACGGAACGCCCATTGCTTATGTTCCCAATGCCAATGGCAATCGGTTGGTAGCGGACAGCAACTTCCCAACTGGTGGTCTGACCATCCAGGGAGAATTGGACAAGCTCGCGGCCAATATTTCCATTGGTCGGAACATGGCTGGCGTCCATTATTATTCCGACTATTATGATAGTATGCGCATGGGTGAACGCGTGGCTGTCGGGATTTTATTGGAACAAGCCCCAACTTATGGCGATCCGATTGAAACCACTTTTACCAGTTTTGACGGTGATTTTATTTCAATCAGCGGTCAAGCGGATGCTGCTCCGCAATTGACGGTAATTGATCGCAATGGCCAACAAATTTCCAATCAGGATTGGTGGCTTCGCCATGTTGCCGGGGAACAAATGATCCTAGATAAGTGACTATAAGTTCGAGTTAACAGGGGAACAGGCCGGAGCGATCCGGCCTGTTTTCATTATGGCCTATCCAACAATTGACTTTGGCTCAGCTTGTATGCGCTTCTTGATGCGGCTCAGTCCCACGGGCGTAATGCCGAGATAAAGAGCGATTTCATTCTGGGTTACCCGTTCCGCAATATCCGGCATATTTTTCAATAATAGCCGATAGCGATCTTCAGCAGACAAGCAGAGCAGTTCAAACTCCCGCCGTTCTTTTTTCATCGCGAAAGCCAACAGAAAATCAACCACGGTTGACGCGATTTCCAGATTGTCACGACCGGCGTCATAAACTGCTTGAAAATCGACTTTGATCAATTGGGTATCCTGCAGACAAACCAAGCTGAAGCTGCATTGCTGTTTTGCGTAAGCCGCGACCAAACTGCCAATATTATCACCCGCCACAATGAAAGATTTGATATTTTCTTTCCCATCGCTCGACAGATAATAGGCTTTCAGCAAGCCGCTCTGCACAATATAAAGAGATTGGTCGCTATCGCCTTGGTTGAACACGTGGTCACCGGCCGCTTTGCGCATTGGTACGCCATGCGCTGAGATAAATTCAGAAAATTTCATCACGTTTTAACCCAGGTTAATTTCAGACGGCTGTTTCGGCCTTATCAAGGCGGACAATAAAGCAAAGTTCAAGTCAAGATAAGGAATGAATATATGAGCATCGCAGGCAAACATATTGTGATCACGGGCGGTGCCTCAGGCCTTGGTCTGGAATTGGTCCATCAATTGCAAAACAACAATAAGATCAGCGTGATCGCACGGCCTTCTGCCGGCCTCGACCAATTGCGTACAACCTATTCAGACATCCACGTCTATGAAGCAGAATTGCATGATTTGGGCCAAGTGGAAGCGGCAGCCGATCAAATTGTCAAAGACCATCAAGCGATTGATATTCTGATCAACAATGCAGCGGTGCAATATACGCCAAAATTTCTCGACGATGATTTTTGCTACCGGCATATCAAGCGCGAAATAGACGTAAATTTCACATCCATTTGTGCCCTCACCTACCTAATGCTTCCCGCCCTGTTGAACAGCAAATCAGCGACAATTTTGAACGTAAATTCTGGTCTCGGATTGGTCCCCAAAAAAAGCTCAGCCATATATTGTGCCACCAAGGGCGCGCTCAATATTTTCTCACAATCGCTCCGCCACCAGTTTCAGGATACGAACATTACCGTGAAGCAGGCATTTTTGCCGCTGGTCGATACAGCTATGACCCGAGGGCGCGGGACGGGGAAACTCCCCGCCGATCACGTGGCGGCAACCATCATTGCCGGACTGACTCAGAAACAAGCCGATATTGATATTGGCAAGGTTAAATTATTGCGTCCCATGGCGCGATTTTTCCCCGCTCTCGCCCGTCAGATCATGAAGGTCAATTGAGCGCTCCATTATCTTTCTTCAGGAATTTGTCATGAAACCTTTGCTTAAAGTCATGCTCATATTGGGCCTCATATTCGCCTCCACTTTCATTCTTGGCCGCATATTCGGGCTGTTGACCATCGAGAATGTCCGCTTTTGGTTGACGGAAGCGCAGACGATCAACCCGCTATGGGTGCTGGCTATCGTCATATCCCTATTGTTTTCCGACTTATTTGTCGCCGTCCCGACCTTAACAATCACCATTCTGGCTGGCTTCTTCCTCGGCTTCCCGCTGGGTGCAGCAGCGGCATTTGCGGGCATGAGCATGGCAGCATTATGCGGCTATGCGCTCAGTCGAAAATGGGGCGACAAGGGCGTCAAATTTCTGGTCAAAGATGCTCCAGCGCGCGATGAAATGATTGCGGCTTTCCAGCAAAGCGGACCAGCGATGATCATGTTATCGCGCGCGGCGCCCATTGTTCCTGAAGTCACCGCCTGCATGGCTGGCGTCACCAAAATGCCTATTGGCCGCTATCTGCTCTTCTTCTCGCTTAGCACTTTGCCATATGTTGCCGTTGCCGCCTATGCCGGTTCGATAAGCTCGATTGAGAGTCCGCAGCCCGCGATTTACGCAGCCCTGTTTCTCTATGCGGTGCTTTGGGTCGGTTGGTATTTGTTCCAGCGCGCCCGGAAAAAAGCAATATCAGCGGGTGATTATGGGGCCAGTCGGACATGCTGTTAATAGCGAAACCGCACAGCAATGCGCCGTTTAGCTCGCTTGTTCGTCCAGCCAATTTTTCAGGAGATTATAGGCAATGGCAAAAGGCGGCGGCGCAATGAACGGGGCATCGGGATCACCATTCATCGCCGCTTGGACGTCTCCCAGAGAAAACCAGGCCGCTTCTTCGATTTCTTCTTCGTCCAACGTCAAACTCGGATCATCTGTTTCACTGGTGCAAGCCATCATCAAAGAAGAGGGAAAAGGCCAAGGCTGGCTCGCAATATATCGAACATTGCGAACCTTGATTCCCGCTTCTTCCCAAAGCTCACGGGCAACGCCGCCTTCGATACTTTCTCCCGGCTCAATAAAACCAGCCAAAGCAGAAAAGCGTTTGGGCGGGAAGCGCGGTTGCCGCCCGAGTAATATTTTCCCCTGACATTCGGCAAGCATGATGGCGACAGGGTCTGTTCGCGGAAAATGTTCGGCCCCGCAACCCGATGCGGCTTTGTCGCATTGGCGGGCCCAACCCCCTTTGCGGGATTCTGTGGGTTGGCCACAATTGGCACAAAATCTGTGCCGGGCATGCCAATCTACCAGACTGCGCGCAGTGGCATAGATGGCCGCTTGCTCGGGTGGTAACATGCCCAAAGCCTGCCATAACCTCGGATCGGCGGTTGGCATGGCGCTGCCGGCCCCGTTTAATTCAGCAAAACATGGCGTCTCACCATCAATGCCAAGCAGCAGCAAATCATTGTCCGGGGAAGCTTCATAAAGCGGCCCCCAAGCCAGATCACCCCGATCATCAAAAACCGGATTGAGCCCGTCGAGCTTAAGCAACCGCGCATTGGGGCGCATCATGGTTTCTTTCAGTCGTTCCGGATTCACCCTTATCTGATCAGCCCGATCAATTGTTCCGCCAGCAAAAGTTGGGACAATAGCGCTCAAATCGCTCGTCATAATCGGGCTCGTGGTCATATTCTTCTCCCGTGTTTCCCTTTGGCAAATGCCGCCGCAGAACAGTCCATTAAATGCTCAGCATAGACTAGCTGATGATTTTCAAGGGCTTGTTTTTCCACCACCAGTCGCTGCCTGATTCAACAGGTCCGCATAGACATATTTCGGGAAATTCGACTGGAACGGATAAGAATTGGACGGAATATATTGCGTGTAACCACCAGCGCGGAATCCGTTTCCAGTATCAACAAAGCCCGAAGTGCCCGCTGCGCCGCCCCAACCGAAGGTTCCAGCTGGACTTTCAGTTGTCCCCAAGCCCGAGCGACCACCCGCTCCAAAGCCATGATTGGCCACCCAAGTTCCGCTCATGTCGGTGCCTTTGGGCAACAGATTAGACATACCGAGCTTGGCGGTTTCAGATTGCATAATCGCCGTGCCCTTATAAGTGCCAAATCCCAATAGCATCGCTAGAAACTTGTCATAATCGCCGCCAGATCCAACCAAACCAGCACCGCCAAAAGCAAAAGCCGGTTCATCGAGATAAATGCTTGTTTCTGCCGGATCAATTGGAATGAGCGAGCCACCAAAGGGGGAATAATTATCGGTAAAATCTTTAACCCGATCGGCGGGAACGCGGAAAAATGTATCCTTCATACCGAGCGGATCAAACATGCGTTTTTGCAAGAAATCTTCCAGCGGCATGCCTGACACGACTTCAACGACATAACCTAGCAAATCAATACTGACCGAATAGCTCCACTTGCTGCCTGGCTCATAAACCAGCGGCAAAGAAGCAAGATTCTTCGAAAATGTCGCTGCATCCGGCGTCGGTGGCCCGGGCTGTGTCCCTGGCAGTGGCATCCGGCTCACAACTCCGGGCGTAATCCCTTTGGCGTAATAAGCCGTAAGTATAGGCCCTTTGCTGACAATGGAATAACCCAGGCCTGCTGTATGGGTAAGCAAATGGCGAATAGTAATCTGGGTTCGAGCGGGAACCGTTTCATCCATTGATCCTTCTGGATCCTGCAAAACCCGCATGTTCGCAAATTCTGGAAGGACATCTGCAACCGGCTGGTCGAGTTTCAGTAAACCATCTTCGATCAACATCATGATCGCCATCCCGGTCACCGGCTTGGTCTGTGAATAGAGACGCCAAAGCGTGTTAATATCAACCGCTTTGTCGCCGCCCAATTTGTGTGTGCCTGCGGAAATAACCAAGGGATCCTCTTGCCCCATGCCGATGGCCGCCAACATGCCGGCAACTTTTTTCTCGGCGACATAGTCATTGATGATTTTGGTCAATCCGGGAAACGGAGAAGCCGGGCTGGCTATGGATTTGGCAAAAGCTACTGAAGAATTACCCGCCAGAAAAGCGCTTGCGCCAATGGCACCAAGAACGGAGCGTCGGCTAAATCCGGTGGGCTCCAACATATGTGCCAATTTATCTTCTCTCATGGTCATTCCTTCCCTTTGTTCGCATTGCCCAACCCACCGCTTTCGCAAATAGGGTTGGCAAGCCAGCATCTTCAATTTCATCCAATGGCCACCAGATCATGGCACCATTGTCGAACGAACTATTGTCATTCTTGTCAATAACGATTTTATCGCTTTGATAAACCGCCAAATCAACTTCAAGCGAAAAATGGGTGAAGCTGTGCTGAACAATATTTTCGTGAACCAGCCAATCTCCCGCAACTGGAGGAACCTTGTCTCCATCCTTGCGGGCGGCCCAATTGTCATCTGGCAAGGCTCGCATTGCACCGAGCATTCCTTTTGGCGGGCGCGTGACAAGAAGAAGTTTTTGATCGCGTTCCAACCAAAAAAAACGCCCCTTGCGCACAGGTTTGATTTTTTTGGGCGGTTTGACCGGATAGCGATCGGGGGTTCGGTTTTCCCAAGCAGCGCAATTATTTTGGACGGGACAAATTTCGCATTTGGGTAGTTTTGCGGAACAGATGGTGGCGCCAATATCCATGCAGGCTTGCGCAAAATCACCCGCGCCTTGATCCGGGGTTAGGCTGTGCATTTTATCGCGAATTTCACCTTTTCCCTGGGGCAAAGGCGTATCGATGGCAAACAACCGAGCCACCAGACGTTCAATATTGGCATCGACCACAACCGCTCGATTTCCGAAGGCGATCGCAGCAATTGCCGCCGCGGTATAGGCGCCGATACCGGGCAATTTCAGCAGTTCAGCTTCTTGTGATGGAAATTGACCCTTGCAATGGCTCACCACATGGCGGGCGCATTTGTGCAAATTACGCGCGCGTGCATAATAGCCAAGCCCCGCCCAGGCGGCCAATATATCAGCCTCTGGCGCCGCGGCCAAATCTGCAACAGTCGGCCAGTTTTGAACAAATTTGCTAAAATAGGTGATCACCGCCGAGACGGTTGTCTGCTGTAGCATCACTTCAGACAACCATACATGATAGGGGTTAGGCAACTGTCCCGCCGCCGATCGCTGTGGAGGCATGCGCCAGGGCAATATACGCGCGTTATCCACATAATGTGCACTGATTTTGGCGGTTATATTTGCTGCTTTACCGGATATTATGTCGACGCCCATAGGTCGCCTATGCCATGATGCACGGCTATGGCGAAGGAAAATAGTCCAGACAGCAAAAAGCCATCCGGCAAAGCGACCGGTCGCCCCTCTGCGACAAAAAAGCTAAACAAATACCAACGGCCGCGTGGCGGAGATGCCCGAAGCATTTCCGACCTGATGCCAGAAATCGGCCGAGCCGCCTTCCGGCGCTATGGTTTTATTCAAAGTTCAGTCGTCAGCCGATGGCCAGAAATTGTGGGCGAGAAATATGCCAGCGTCTCGTTACCCGAATCAATCCGCTTCCCCCGGGGAGAGAAAGAGGATGGAACACTCCATTTGCTGGTTTCAGGCGCCCATTCGACCCTGATGCAACATATTACACCGGAGATAATTGAACGCGTAAACCGCTTCTTCGGCTATAGCGCCATCAGTCAGGTTCGATTCAGGCAAGGAGCTGTAAATCCCCCTAAAGATACTGAAAAACCTAAGAAAAAACCGACACCACTGCCCCACACACTCAAGCCGGCACCGATAGAATTGGGTGACAGTTTGCGTGATATAGGTGACCCGGAATTGAACAGGGTGCTGGAATCATTGGCAACAGCTATTGCCAAGTGGGAAGGCGCTCCGCAAATAGAGGAACCGAAACCCATAGCAATCATGGGGAAAATTGGCGGCGGCGCAAAACGGCGAAACGGACAGGAAAAGGACAAGGAATGAAACTAGCAGGCGTGTATCTTGCTTTAGGAACGATCGGAACGGCGTTAACCTGTACCGCCCCTTCTTGGGCGCAGAGTTCAGATTGGGCACAACGCGTAACTATGTCCTCCCAAGGCGGCCATATTGTCGGCAATCCGTTAGCGAAATATCGATTGACGGAATATATGAGCTACACTTGCAATCATTGCGCAAATTTCGAAGCCGAATCCCATGATTCTCTGAAAACAGATTTCGTGCAAAAAGGTCATATCAGCTTTGAAATTCGAAATTTGGTCCTCAATCCTATCGACCTCACGGCAGCCATGTTAGCGCGCTGCGGTGGGCGCACGAAATTTTTTGGAAATCACCGAGCCATTCTGGCGTCTCAAACCGATTGGATGCAAACCTTCCAATCCTCATCACCAGAAGTCATGCAATCGCTCAATAAAGGCTCTATTGCGGAACGGATGAAAAAAATTGCCGGCGCCGCGGGCTTTTATGGCCTGATGCAAAAGCGCGGCTTTGCTAATGACCAGGTCGATGCGTGTCTCTCCGATACATCCACACAAGAAACAATTTTGGCGATGACCAATTATGCGGCCGGAACATTGAAGCTATCTGGCACACCAAGTTTTACCGTCAATGACAAGCCGATCGACAAGGTCCATAATTGGGCACGTCTGCGGCCTCAGCTACTCGCTTTACCCGAATAAAATATTCCAATGAACAGCAGGAAAATATCTATGTCTAAATCACTCTATCTTGCGCCGATCGCTCTGGCACTTGCGTTGTCCGGCTGCGGCGGAGCAGCTGACACCGAGAGCGGTGTGACTTCTGGAGATGCGCTCGAAACTGTGGCGGCGCCGGACGGACAGCAATGGTCCCAGACGGTCAGCATTACCGAAGCCGGAGGTTATGTGATGGGCAATCCAGATGCCCCTATTAAACTGGTTGAATATATGTCTCTGACTTGCGGTGCTTGCGCCCAATTTGGTGATCAGGCGTTCGATTCTATTCGCGAAGATTATGTCAATAGCGGCAGAGTGAGCTTCGAAATTCGTAACTTCGTTCGCGATCCTGCCGACCTGACGGCAGCCTTGCTCACGCGGTGCAGTACCGAGCAGGCCTATTTCCCGTTGGCCAAAAGCACTCTCTCAATTTTCGCTGAATTTTTCCAAAAATTCATTGATCTCAACAATTCTGGCGAAGTCCAAAAATATTACGAACTTCCCGAAAATGAGCGCTTTGTTAAAATCGGAGAAGAAATAGGCCTTATTTCAGCCTTCACGTCTCAAGGCATTTCCGAAGATCAAGCCAAAGCTTGTCTGGCCGATACGGACAAGCTGAAGCAGCTTACGGAATGGACAAATAGTTATGCCAATGAAGACAATGTTCAAGGGACACCGACTTTCTTAATCAACGGGCAGCAAGTGGAAGGTACGGGCTGGAATTTGATTGAAACCAAATTGAAAGAAGCGGGTGCGCGGTAAGCCCGTTTGATCGCTTGGGGGAAGCGAACCATGCAACTTATATTTAGCAACCAAGCGGACATATCCGCGTGCAGATAAAAAAGCTCAAACTTTCGGGCTTTAAAAGCTTTGTCGATCCGACCGAGCTACGGGTTGAAAAAGGACTGACCGGCGTGGTTGGCCCCAACGGTTGTGGAAAATCCAATTTGCTCGAAGCCATCCGCTGGGTAATGGGTGAAAGCTCCCCCAAATCGATGCGCGGCGGCGGCATGGAAGATGTTATTTTTGCCGGCACCCAAGATCGCCCGGAACGCCAATTTGCTGAAGTGGCCTTGCATGCAGAACGCGATGCTCATGATGTTTCTTCGCTGCATGTCGGTGACAATGACAGTGAATTGGAGATTGTCCGCCGGATCGAACGTGGAGCCGGATCAGCTTATCGCGCCAATGGTGTCGATGTGCGCGCCAAAGATGTTGCGCTGATCTTTGCAGACGCCGCCACCGGCGCCCACAGCCCGGCACTGGTGAGCCAAGGCAAGATTAGCAATGTCATCTCGTCCAAACCGACTGATCGCCGCGAAATGCTGGAAGAAGCGGCTGGTATTTCGGGTCTTCACGTTCGCCGCAAAGATGCAGAACAGAAATTGCGCGCCGCAGAAAAAAATCTCGCGCGTCTCGATGATATATTGGGAGATATGGAGCAGCGCGCCGCTGCCTTGCGCCGCCAAGCCAAACAGGCCGAACGCTACAAGAAGCTAAGCGGACAAATAACCACCGTTGAGGCACGCTTGATCTTCGCGCGCTGGAAAGAAGCCGCAGCGGCAGCGGATGCGGCAAAAACCGAAGCTGAAGCGGCCGAAGCCAAGGTCAACTCCGCACAAAATGATCAGCAATCAGCGGTTAAGGCGCAAAATGAAAGCGCCAAGACGCTAGGTCTGCTCCGGGCGGCCCTTACCAGAGCGCGTGAAGAAGCCAGTGAATCCAGTCATCAACTGCTGTCTTTGACCAATGAACGAGACAATCTCAAGTCACGGCTTTTGGACTTGCAAGCCCAGGCCCAGCGGATAACCGACGATAATGCCCGCGAGGATCAATTGACCCGCGATGCCATGGAAGCCCTTTCCCGCCTCGAGCAGGATGATGAACGGCTATCGAACGAGCTTACCTCATTGAATGCCGAACGGCCCGAACTTGAAAAAATGGCGGAGAAAGCCGAGCGCGCGGCCAGCGATAGCGAAGTGGAGCTGGCCAAAGCGGTCGCGGAGGAAGCCCGCATTCAAGCCGAAATCAAGGTTGCCGATGCCGCTTTGGGCGCCGCACAGACACGCTTTGATCGATTGGCGGTCGAACTGGAACGTTTGAACCAGGAACGGGCTGAAATGGGCGATGAAACGGCCTTGAAAGCAGCGCTTGCCGACGCGATTGCCGATCGCGAAACAGCTCAAAAACGAGCGGATAATAGCGGTGTTGAAATTACCAAGCTAGAAGCCGCGCGTTTGGCGGCCAGCGAGGACCGCGACACAGCCGAATCCGCCTTGGCAAGTCTTAACGCCCAATTGGCCGGCCTAAATTCCGAACATGATGCCCTTGAGCGCGAACTTTCCAGAGAAGAAAGTGACCATAAAGCCATAGACCAAGTGCAAGCCGCACCGGGCTATGAACGTGCCTTGGCCGCAGCATTGGGTGATGATCTTCTCGCCGCAATTGGTGAAGATGGTGATCGCTATTGGGGCGGCAGCAACCCGTCCGCATCCGGCAAAATGCCTGCCGGCGTCGAAATATTGCTCGACCATGTCGAAGCGCCGCAGCAGCTGCATAGCCGATTGTCTCAAATTTTCGTGGTTCAGGATGACGAAGGTCAAGAATTGGCGGTTGGGCAGCGGCTGGTGACCCGATCCGGTGCGTTGCGCCGCTGGGATGGTTTTGTGGCCCGCGATGATGGAAATGCTAGCGCAGAACGTCTGGTCCGTGCCAATCGCCTTGCCGAACTCACCACTTTGCTCGAACCTGCGCAAACCAAAGTTAAGGCGGCAGAAACCGAACTGTTAAGCCGGCAAGGTGCGATTGCATCCGCCGAGCAACAATTGGCTGCAGCACGCAGCGCGCGGCGCGAAGCAGAAGATTTGCTGCGCCAGGCCCTGCGCGAGGCGGACCAAGCAGAAGAAACATTGCATTGGCTCCAAAAGCGCACGGCCAGCTTGTCCGAACGCGAAGCGGCGCTGAAAGAAGAAGCCACCACCGCGCAGACGGAGTTGGCCACGGCGCAAAAAGAACGAACCAATCAACCCGATGGTGCGGCGCAAGAAAAAGCTCGTGCGGCGCTCCAGGAGCAACGCGATAGCGCAAGACAACAGGTCATGTCTTCACAAGCTGCCCTGTCCGGCCTCGACCAGAAATTGGCACAGGTCAAAGAACAGAAAGCGGTGGCGGCAGCGCAAGTAAAATCCTGGCAAGATCGGTCCAGTGAAGCCGCCACGCGAATGTCAGAAATGGCCAAGCGCGGCGCTGCCATCGAGGCTGAAGTTGAAAAACTTGCCGACCGGCCCCGGGTTATAGAAGTGGAGGTCGGCAAGCTCCAAGATCAACATGACGCCCTTAATGCGGTTGTTGCTGAAAAGAGCAACACGCAGCAAGCCGCGGAATTGGCACAGCGTGACCATGAAGATCGCCTCAATGCGACTAGCGAAGCGTTGAGTCAGGCCCGCGAAGAACGAGCCGGCGCAAAAGCGCGCGCCGAAAACCAAGATTTACGTCGAGTAGAGATGGGCCGGATATCAGGAGAGAAATTTGAATGTCCGCCGCAGTTATTGTCTGAAAAATGCGGTTTTGCAGAAGAGACGGTCGGAGATGCCGCTCTGGAATCGGCCGAATTGGAACGGCTTACGCTAAGCCGGGAACGGATTGGACCGGTCAACCTCGTGGCCGCTGATGAATTGCAAGAATTGGAAACAGAATGGGAAAAATCCACTCAGGAAAGCAATGAGCTCAACGAAGCGATTAATCAGCTACGCGGATCCATTGGCAGCCTCAATCGAGAAGGACGACAGAGATTAGTCGCTGCCTTTGAAGAAGTGGATCAACATTTCCAACGCCTGTTCACCACCCTGTTCGACGGCGGTAAGGCCCATCTTGAGTTGGTCGATAGCGACGATCCGTTGGAAGCTGGTCTTGAGATTATGGCGCAACCACCAGGCAAAAAGCTGACATCGCTCACCTTGCTGTCCGGCGGTGAACAAGCGCTCACCGCAGTGGCACTAATCTTTGGTCTGTTCCTTACAAATCCAGCTCCAATCTGCGTTCTCGACGAAGTCGATGCGCCGTTGGATGACGCCAATATTGAACGGTTTTGCGATTTGCTCGATAAAATGGTCGCCGAAACCAACACCCGCTATCTCATCGTGACCCATAATGCTGTGACCATGAGCCGGATGCATCGGCTATTCGGCGTCACAATGATCGAACGCGGGATTTCCCAACTGGTCTCGGTAGATCTCGACGCCGCCGAGGAATTGCTCGCCGCGGAATAGCGGTCATAGGGCGCGCCGCTGGATCTTTCAGTAACGCTGCTAGCTTGCTTCCATCTCCGACAAAGCGGCATGGATGTCGCTTACCACGACCGAACCTTCGCCCACCGCTGACGCCACCCGTTTGACTGAACCGACCCGCGCATCACCAACGGCATAGATACGCGGCCAAGATGTTTCGAACCTTGTCGGCATACGCTCCAATGGCCAACCAGCCTTGACCAAATCGAGATTGGCCAAATCCCCACCAGTTTTCACAAAGCCGGTTTCGCTGCAACTCATGTCTTTGGGCAACCATTCCGTGAACGGCGCGGCACCTAAGAACAGAAAAACAAAAGGCGTCTCGAGCAGCACGGGTTCGCCGCGTGTTTCAAGATCGATAGCCTCCAGTCTTTCCTCGCCATGTAATTTTGCAATCTGGCTGGCAGGGTGCAGATGGATATTTGGCGTCTCTTCCAGCCGGCGCACCAAATATTCCGACATGGTTTCGCGAATATCTTCCCGGCGGTACACGAGATGGACGGCCTTGGCCGTTTTGGCGAGAAAGACAGCGCCTTGTCCAGCGCTATTGCCCGCCCCGACCATCGCCACTTCTGAAGCTCTGCAAAGCTGGGCCTCCATGGCGGTTGCGCCATAATAAATCCCGCGCCCTTCAAATTGCGCGAGCTTGTCGAGCGGCAATTTGCGATATTGTGCACCGGTCGCGATGACCACTGCTTTGCTGTTGAGCTTGCGTCCATCTTCCAAACTAAGACAATAATCATCGCCATTATGGTCCAGCGAACAGACTTTCACTGGAGCGGCGATACGGGCTCCAAATTTTTGCGCCTGTATGGAAGCGCGGTCAGCCAGCTCCTGACCCGAAATGCCCATCGGAAAACCGAGATAATTTTCAATTTTGGACGAAGTACCCGCTTGCCCGCCTGGACCGCGGATATCCAGCGTCAACACCGACAGTCCTTCGGATGCGGCATAGACGGACGAAGCCAGGCCGCCAGGTCCGGCGCCCACAACGATAACATCTGCGCAGGCACCATCGGGCAACAGATCCAGTCCGAAGGCTTCTGACAAGTCGGCAAGCGTCGGCTGTTTCATCACCAATGAGGCGCCGCGCAAAACCACGGGCAAATCGTCAGCGACAATTCCGCGTGCGCGCATCACCTGGTCCGCCAATTCGTCAGACTTCGGGTCGAGCCAGACATGGGGGACACCATGCACGGCGAGCAGATTTCGGGATACAAAAGTCTCCCGGTCATAGCTTTCGCCGATCACAACAACGGTGCTCATTCCGGATTCGTGACCAAATTGGCGGCGCGCAGTAAAGGTGCGCACGAAAACATCCGACAGTCCGGAATTTTCGACCAGTACGCGTTTGAATTTGTCATGCGGAATGTGGAGCACGTCACCGGCCTGCCCCATTTCCACACGGACAAGCGATGCCTGTCCGGTGAGGACGGTAATGTCGCCAGCAAATTGACCGGCCTCCATCCATCCCAATCTGCGCGCGCCTTCGGACGTTTCAGCGATAATGTCGGTATGGCCTGAAAGCGTAACCAGACAGTCTAAATTGCGGGCGCCTTCCTGCGTTAATATATCTCCGGTTTCGTGATGGATGATTTCGCCATAGGGTTTGAGCTGATCGAGCTCGGTGGCGGACAAAGTATAATTTACATCTGGGGGAGGGACGGCCATGAGTATATTTCCTGCTGGCGGGATAGCCGTCAACATTTGCTATAATTTGCGCCAAATAATCAAGCAGTGTTTTCCCGCTTCTCGTCCCGAACAAGGCGCGCTCAGCTCTTCTTTTTCTAACAATCTTTGTGCTTTAACCAATGCATCCAGCAGGTTGTATAATGTGCAAATGATTCAGCGCCCAGCCATCAATCGCCTCTTGGCTGGCCTAGACACTCGCCATTCGGGCGCCGGCCAGTAAAAGAGCGCCGCCAGCAACCCGGTTGACGAGCCGCACAATCCACTCTTTGACATTGCCACTGGTCAACCGATCGCCGGCGTATGCATAGATGCTATAAGAGATTAGATCCAGAACCACGGTCGTTCCGCCCATGATGAGAATTTGCGGTAATATTGGTTTTGAGACATCAAGAAACTGCGGAAGAATGGCTGCAAAATATAGCAAGGCTTTTGGGTTGGCAAACTCGACCAGAAAGCCTTTACCGAATAATGAAAAAGCAGATTGCAACTTGCCAGTCGGAAATTGAAGGCCGCCGGTTTTGCTAAAAATAGCCGATAGTCCGAGATAAACCAGATACGCGACCCCCACCCATTTTATCACTCCAAAGACAAAGGCAGAGGCGATTAAAAGCGATGCGATACCAGTTGCCGACAATATGAAATAAACGGCATTGGCAGCAGCCACACCAAACACCCCAAAAGTTGCTCGCCGATGTCCATTGCCTGCGCCCTGGGCCGCAATAGCTATGGCCGCAGGGCCAGGCGTCAAGATCACGACCGCCGTGGTGAACATAAAGACCAGATAGATGCCGAGTTCCATAATAATTTCCTATTGCTGAATATTGTATGGTAATATAAAGAATATGACTAACAATATTTAGTCGCAAGGAATTTTCATCTTATGGATAAAGATACGAATAGCATTCAGCAAAAACGGCCATCAGAGCCGTCGATCGACGACACTGACCGAAAATTATTAACCGCACTGACGGAAGATTCCTCGCAATCCTATTCCGAACTTGGCGCAATAGTCTATTTGTCGGCACCGGCAGTCCACGAACGCGTCAAGAAAATGAAGGCCGCCGGCATTATCGCGAAAAACACAATTCGCTTGGATGGGCCAAAAATTGGACGTCCGTTTCTTGCCTTCATTCATGTGAATTATACAGGTGCAGATGCCAGGGAAAAATTTGCCGGGCTGCATAAAGATGCCGATGTTGAGGAAATTCACAGCGTGGCGGGCGACTCCTGCCTTTTGATCAAGGCCCGATGCAAAGACGCAAATGGACTGGATGAACTTTTGATCCGAATGCGAGGATTTGGTGAAGTCACCAACACCAGAAGCCATATTGTTTTGACAACCTTGTTAGAACGAGGACCGCAACCCGTATTGGATTGAGTCCGTTTTGAGCGCAAAAGCGGACATTCCATTTTGAATTGAATCCGTTTCGATCTAAGCTACTTTATATGCAGAACCGTTTCACCAAACACCTATGGCAATTTGCACGCGGGGACTGGCAGCGTAAGGGTTTCGAAGATTGGCTCTATAGCCAAGACGGACTTGAGGGGTTTTTGGGAGAAGAACTATACCTCGAACTTGTCTCTTGCGATTTTTCGAACAGCGAGGAAGTTTGGAAGCTAAGGCAATCAGTAGCCGAAGCGATCGATAAATATCGACAATGTGAGTGCCCGAAAATCCGAGACTTAGATTTCATTCCCATGGGCTTTGATGGGGATGATGAGAGGTTTTTTGCTAACCTCACGGAGATACTAAACTACGGCGAGAAAAAGTGGTGGTTGTACATCTCAAAATGCGGTCGATGCGAAACGCTCTGGATGGTAGGTCAAGATGACCGCCATTATGATGATTATTTTTTGAACCGAATTTCAAATCATCAACTCGACAATGCTCAGAAGGGTGATTGGCCTGAGCTGTTCTTCACATATGAAAGGATGCTTGCCTTAGGGAGGGATTTGAGCACGGCACCAATATACTGTGATCCAGCTTCACCGGGCCTCAAATGGACAGTCGAAGATTTGTTGAAGGAACGCCCAGCGATAACCCAAGACGAAATCTCTGATGTACTCGGGATTTCCGTCGAACACGCCTCATGGCTAATGAAAGAAACCAAGAGCTCTGTCAAAAGCGGATAGACGCATGGCTTCCTAATGTCCGCTTTCGGGATAAAGCAGTCATGTCGGCTTTGGGCGCAAAAGCGGACGTTGCGATAATATGAAGCAGACTTTCCGCTAACGACCGAGTTTCGGACAACTGCTATCCGAAGGTTGGGCCGACATAGTCCACTCGTCCAGAGGCCGGTGCGAACCGCATAATCTCGGCC
>NZ_JBDWYL010000003.1:0-5096 GCF_039982415.1 Parasphingorhabdus sp. | reverse complement strand
AAGCTCCAAATGGACCCGCTTGACCGTGTCGGCCGCACTTTTGGAAATCAGCTTGCCAGCACGGGTCGATCCGGTGAATGAAACCATGTCTACGTCCGGATGGCTGGTCAATTGGGTGCCAACACCCATGCCGTCACCATTAACCAAGTTGAACACGCCTTTGGGGAAACCCGCTTCATCGATCATTTCTGCAAAAATAAGCGCAGACATGGGAGCGATTTCGGACGGTTTAAGAATGATTGTGCAACCCGCTGCAAGCGCCGCAATAACCTTTAATGTCACCTGATTAATTGGCCAATTCCAAGGCGTGATCAAAGCGCAGATGCCGACCGCCTCGTACAATATGCGATCATTTGGAGCATTGTCATTGAGTAGCCGGTCGAATTCAAACTCTTTCAAAGTTTCTATGAAATTCTTGATATGGCCAAAGCCGGAACCTGCTTGCGCGCCCTTTGCCCAATCAATCGGGGCCCCCATTTCTTTTGAGATAGTTTCACCCATCTCGCCTGCGCGGCGGCCATAAATGTCCAGCAGCTTTTCTAGCAGAGCCAGACGTTCTTCTTTACTAGTTTGGCTCCAACCGTCGAAAGCGGTATTGGCGGCGGTCACAGCGGCATTTGTATCGGCATCACCACCAAGGGCGATGACGGCATAAGCCTCTTCTGTTGACGGGTTGGTGACTTCAATGCGGGCGTCACTTTGTGACTGTTGCCATTGACCATCAATGTAAAATTCAAGTGCTTCTTGCATGGTTTTCTCCAATGGGTTCAGAGATGCTTTCTCGGTTGAAAGCATCGTTGATACCTCACTATGATCAGTTATTTGAATGAGCGTCGTAGACTTTGCCGCTGATTTTCCATTCGCCGTCTTTTTTGTAGAGTATGAAGAAATCAGTGAAGCGATTACCGCGCCAGTTAATGAACTCAACTTTTGCAGCAGCAGCCGGGCCGGAAATATCAATCCAAGCTATATGGTGCTTTACGTCAGGGGAGGGGCCTGAGCCGCTAATATTCTTGGCAAAGGTGTTCAAATTAACATTATTAAAAACACCGCCTGCCGAACCGACAATATGGGCATGATCGTAAAAAGCAGTGCGAATTACTTCTCCGTTACCTGTTGTGGCGGATTGAATATATGGCTGCAAAGCAGCTTTAACGGCTTTATATTCGACAAAGCTGTGCGCTTCATCCGCCTTGGATTCTTTGGAAATATCAGCACTTGATACGATGTCTGTTCTTTGGGCCGGGGATTGGGACTGTACAGCTGTCACCGGCAGCATGAGCAGCATGGCAAATGGAAAGAGGGAGAATATTTTGTTCATAATCACGATCCTGTCTATCTATATATGCATAGATAATGGAGTTAAAAATATATTCAAGTCTTCAAAAAACCTCTTAAAGCCTCGCGAACCAGTTTTGGATCACGCCGCACGCGAGCGATCAACAACGAACCTTCTAAGGCACTAAGAAAACTGAGCGCCTGGCGCTTGGCATCTGTATGTCCAGCTTCTTTAAATTGACGGGCAAGCCATGCCTGAAAATCCTTGAAGTACAAGTCCACCAAGATTGATACATGTGGACTTACTGATTGCAGCTCCGCTACCATCATCCCGCAAAGGCAGAACTTTTCATCGACTGCATATTGCTGGAAAAATGCGATTACAGCTTCCAATCGCTTCTTTGGAGATGTAATACTGACTTCTATATTATCAAAACCCTCGGAATGGGCTTTCCGAACGCGCTCCACCAAAGCTGCGGCGAGGTCATCCTTGCACTTGAAATAATAATGGATGCTGGACGTCTTAATCCCAACCGCATCAGCAAGGTCAATATAGCTAAACCCGTTAAACCCTCTCGTTTGGGTATAACATTCAGCTAAGTCTAATATTTTGGTTTTGGTGTCAGTCATAATCTTTACAATCTAATCTATTTGTATATAGATAGGCTGATTCGATAATTTGACAACCCCTTTTTTATGATAAGAATTTCGACCGTTCAGCTTATGCCGACCAACCGACTAGGAGACTATGAATGTTCTTGCATGACATAGGGGTTATCCCTGGTGGAGAAAAAAAGCAGGTAACCGATTCAGATACTCCAAATATCACGAACTTATCGCGGCGGGGATTTGTGGCTGGATCAAGCTTGTTTGTTGTTGGTGTCGCACTTGCCGGTTGTTCTCGCTATGTAGAGCCTAAAATAGATCCCGATAGCCTAGATATACCAAAAGCTGGACCTAGCCCATTAACTGAGGTGAAAGGTGGTAACGCAACTCCCGCGTTATGGATATCAATTAAAGAAGATGGCGCTATCAAGATTACCTGTCATCGCTCTGAAATGGGTCAACAGGTTTGGACATCCATGGCCCAAATTGTCGCCGACGAGTTAGATGCTGATTGGGAAAATGTAGAAATTGTGCAGGCCGTTGGCCATGAACGCTATGGTGATCAAAATACCGACGGTTCGCGCTCAGTCCGTTATAATTTCCATCGCTTGCGTGTGGCCGGTGCTGCAATGAAGCAGATGTTGGTGGAAGCCGCTGCAATCTATTGGAAGATGGACCCATCCGAATGCGAAGCAACGCTCGGTAAGGTAAGCAATAATCAGAATAGCGATACGCTATCCTACGGCAATTTGGCGAAGGTCGCTGCAAAACTCCAAGTTCCCGAAGAAGCCAAGGTTTCGCTGAAAGATCCAAAAGATTGGCGGTATATCAACAAGGATATAGCCTCACTTACCGTTCCCAAAATTACGCGCGGCGAAAGTACCTATGGGATTGATGTCGATATTCCGAATATGGTCTATGCCGTTGTTTCTAGGCCGCCGCAGGTTTTTGGAAAAACAGGAGCGGTGCGCGATGCAAAAGCCTTGGCAGTTCCAGGGGTGATACGCACGGTCAAATTGCCGGATGCAACGCCGCCTGCTCTTTTTAAGGCATTGGGCGGAGTTGCAGTTGTTGCGTCGGACACCTGGGCCGCCATTCAGGGCCGCAATGCACTGGAGATTGATTGGATAGATGGTCCCAATGCCAGTTATGATTCGGAAGCCTTCGGCGAAGAGATGATCCAGACGGCCAAACAGTCCGGAACCATTAGAAGAAAGCGCGGAGACGTTTCCACTGGACTATCGAACGCGAGTAAGCGCGTGGAGGCGGAATATTATACACCTCATTTAACGCAATCGCCCATGGAACCACCTGTCGCCACCGCGCGGTGGGATGGTGATAAGCTGGAGTGCTGGGCCTGTGTGCAGGACCCTCAAGCCACCCGGCAGACGCTGTCGGATTTATTGGCGATTGATAAAGAGAATATCACAGTCAATGCAACTTGGCTGGGCGGGGCATTCGGACGCAAGTCAAAACCAGACTTTGTGGTCGAAGCCGCGATCATTGCCAAAGAAGTGGGACGTCCCGTCAAGGTAACCTGGACTCGCGAAGATGAGGTCCGCCATGGCTATTATCATTCGGTGAGTGCGCAGCGGCTTGAAGCCGGATTGGATGCAGATGGGAAAGCTAATTCTTATCTTCACCGCACAGTCTTCCCGCCTATAGCATCTACATTTTCACCCGGAATGGATATTCCTACCGATGGTGAAATGGGAATGGGCGCGACTGATGTCCCGTTTAACATGCCGAACCTACAAGTGGAATCGGGAAATGCCAAAGGTCATTTGCGGATCGGATGGCTGCGCTCGGTCGCCAATATCTATCACGCATTTGCGGTGCAAAGCTTTGCGGCGGAACTGGCTCATGCAGCAGGCCGGGATCAGAAAGATTATTTGCTGGAACTTATCGGTGGCGCCCGCACATTGGACCTTGGCAGTGAAGGGGCAACCTATCCCAATTATGACGCATCGATCGAAGAATATCCGATAGAAACTGCACGGCTATCCAACGTTGTTAATATCGCCGCGGACATCGCAAAATGGGGACGCTCGATGCCCGAAGGCCATGGATTGGGAATTGCCGTCCACCGGTCTTTCCTGTCTTATATCGCGACAGTAGTGGAAGTTGCGGTCAGTCCTGAAGGAGCGCTAACTATTCCTGGTGTGTGGCTTGCTGTTGATGCGGGGACTGTGATCAATCCGCGCCACACGCAGGCGCAGATGGAGGGCGGCACGATTTACGGTCTGTCCAATGCGCTATTTGGTGAAATTACCGCAAAAAATGGCGCCGTTGTGCAGGATAACTTTCCGTCATGGCGGGTATTGCGCATGGGCGAAGCGCCTCGCGCTTTTAACGTTCAGATCGTAAAGGCAAACAGCGCACCTGCCGGTGTTGGCGAACCAGCCACGCCGCCTGCCGCACCAGCACTGACTAACGCAATATTCAATGCAACCGGTCACCGTATCCGCAAACTGCCGATCATCGGGGCCTCAGGAAGCAAATTGTCGCTTCCCACTAAGCAGACTTCTTAATCAGGAATAGCTCATGGCCATAACGCTCAATATCAATGGAAAAAACGAAACCGTCGATGCTCCTGCCGGTACTCCGCTACTATGGGTATTGCGTGATCATCTGAAAATGACAGGAACCAAGTTCGGTTGCGGGATTGCGCAATGTGGCGCCTGTACCGTCCATGTCGAAGATGTGCCCACTCGCGCCTGTATCATACCGCATGATTCTCTGGAGGGCTCAAAAATTACCACTATCGAAGGCGTAAAAGGCAGCGCAGCCGATGCGATCCGTTCGACTTGGATCAAAAATGACGTTCCGCAATGTGGTTATTGCCAGTCCGGTCAAATCATGGCGGCAACTGCGTTGTTAGAAGAAAATTCTAACCCAAGTGATGAAGATATCGATGCTGCAATGAGTGGCAATATCTGCCGCTGTGCGACCTATATGAGCATCCGACGAGCAATCAAGGAAGCAGCCCAAGGTTTATAGTTTTTGCTCCATACTAACTCATAAATTTTCCGTGAATCAAAGCCGAATCGCCTAGTGTCCGCTTTCGGGAATGTCCGTCGTCAGATAATTTGAGACACATGGCTAGTTAAGATAGCTGAGTGTTTGGCACCATCTGGTTGATTGATATTAGGCGGCTAACTTGCTGTGAAGCAAGCGCCGTTGTTTAAGTGTCTGTTGTTTGACCCTTTCTC
>NZ_JBDWYL010000002.1:0-282964 GCF_039982415.1 Parasphingorhabdus sp. | reverse complement strand
GCAACGCCGCCAGCGGTCAGAATAACATTGTCCGCATTTTGAATGGTAGAGATATCCAAATCACCACCGGAAGTGATTGTAGTTCCGTCGAGCGAACCAACCGTTCCAGTGAGTGCGACATTGCCTGCAGCATTGAGAATAACAAAGTCATTGCCATTATCACTGCCATCCAATCCACCGCGGACCGAACCGCCGGTGATGTTGTTCGCATCAATTGTGATATCACCAGCGCGCGTATTGGCTTCAATAAAGCTAACATCGCCGGCAATATCAATATCGAAACCGGTACCTGCGGTGATAGCTCCAAAAGCGATATCCCCGGTGGCATCAAAATTGGCAAAGCCGCCTAAACTAATAACGCCATTGCCAGCAACATCACCCGCTGTCGCGTTGAGCGTTAGATTGGTCGCGATATCGCCGTTGTTCAATTTCACAGACGTCCCGTTGACGATTGCCCCAGCGGCTGTGCTGTTAAGCGTATCGACAACAGCAACGCCGCCAGCGGTCAGAATAACATTGTCGGTATTTTGAATGGTAGAGATATCCAAATCACCACCGGAAGTGATTGTTGTCCCATCGAGTGATCCAACCGTTCCAGTGAGCGCGACATTTCCCGCAGCATTCAGTATGATAAAATCATTACCACCGTCACTACCATCTAATCCGCCACGGACCGAACCGCCGGTGATGTTATTCGCATCAATGTTGATATTGCCAGACTGAGTATTCGCTTCAACAAAAGTCACATCGCCGATTGTATCAATATCTATGCCCGTTCCAGCGTTGAACGACTCAATATTGATATTACCGGTTGCATTAAAGTCTGCGAACCCACCTATAGTGACCGTGTCATTGCCAACGCCGTCTATGGCTGTGGCATTGAGGGTCAAGCCCGCGGCAATATCTCCGCTATTTAAAATAACAGAAGGACCGGAGATGGTCACCGATCCAAAGGCAGTGTTGAGCGTATCAACAACAACGGCTCCGCTTGCATTCAAGAAAACAGAATCGGTATTTTGAACGGTTGCGATATCCAAATTGCGGCCAGCAGTGATTGTCGTGTTATCGAGTGAACCAACAGTGTCTGTAAGAGTAATATCTCTTGAAGCATTGAGCAAAATGAAATCATTGCCGCCGTCACTACCGTCTAAGCCGCCTCGGATGATTGCCCCAGTGATATCACCGTCGAGTGTATCAATGGTGATGTTGCCAGACCGCGTGTTGACTGTGGTGAAGTTTACATCTCCAGTTGTGCTGTCAATATCAAACCCGGTGCCAGCGGTGAATGTTTCAAAGGTGATATCACCGGTAGCATTAAAGTCTGCTAGCCCGCCTATTGTGACCGTGTCATTGCCAACGCCGTCTATGGTTGTGGCATTGAGGGTAAGGTTGGCAGCAATATCTCCGTTGTTCAAAATAACGGAAGCACCGTTGATGATTGCACCTTCGGTTGCTGTGTTGAGCGTATCAACAATAGCATTGCCCGTCGCGGTTAGCGTAACACTTTGGGTGTTTTGAATGGTTGCGATATTCAAATCACCGCCAGCAGTAATGGTTGTCCGGTCCAATGATCCGACAGTACCGGTGAGCGCCACGTTGCCAGCGGCACCCACCAAAATAAAATCGTTCCCGTTATCACTACCATCCAGACCACCACGGATAGATCCACCGGCGATGTTGTCAGCAAAAATGCTTATATTACCGGATTGCGTATTCGCTTCAGCAAAAGTGAGATCGGTAGCGGCGTTAATGGTAAAGCCCGTTTGGGCCAATCCGACCCCGAAATTTATATCGGTTTGGGAATCAAGATCAATAAATCCGCCCGCCGTCAAATCGCCTACATCGATTCTGACTGCGTTGATGACGATATTGCCAGGACTGACAATATCCATCCCGTCAACTATTTGCGGTGGATTTAATATACCAAGACTATCCACATCCCGGCTGATAGAAAATTCGCCATCAGTTCTGATGCTCGTGTTTCCACCCACAGAAAATTGATCCAAACCATCGAACGTTATAGCAAAATCGGCGATGCTGGTTAGGGAAAGATCATCAGAAAAATCTAGTGTTCCTGCGCTATTGGTAGCCAGGTCGCCACTTAAAGCTGCTGTGACGGCGGAAGTGAAGCCACCTGCACGGAATTCAATATTGCCGGAATGCGCTTGAACAGGATTGTCGGCGATATCGGGTATCGGTTCTTGCCTGTTATCAACAGTAACATTATACCCGGAACTAAGGACGACATTGCCGTTTTCGATGTTCGCCGAAACCGCTGGTTGGTAACCGATATTACCGCCCACCAACATTGTGAGAGCTGAATTTTTGGGAACAGCAACCATATAGATTGCCTGTGCATCTGTTCTCTCATTGGTACTGGCGGAGCCGGTGGTTGTTCCGCTGTGAACAATTCCATTGGCGTCGGCCGTGCCGCTACCCACGGGGATCGTTATATCGAACAAGCCCTTATCTATGGTTAGATCGGCTTGCTCGCTAGCGACATAGGCGACCGAACCGTTGACATCCACACTTCCGGCTTGTTCCACCCGCGACGCGACCACGGCCAGATAGCTCCCATTATTGACAGCATTTATTTGCGCCCCATTTTGGATCACGACAGCGGGGATGGCATATCCAGGCCCAATATCAGCACCGCGAAACCGAATTTCCCCTCTGTCCCCAAATAAGCCGTCTGTCGTGTCAATATCATTGGTAGTCAGCACAAGACTGCCAACGTCAAAAATACTGGTGGTACCGGCAATAATCCCGCCTGGGCTGTAGAACCAAATATTGCCGCCACGGGCACCATTAATATCACTTGTTACCGTGCCGTCGATCCGCACCGCACTGTCAAAGCCGGGTGTAAAGACGCGATTGAGCACGGTATAATCGGAACCATCTCCGGAGAACCGCAACCGACCACCGGCAGGAAGAAAATCGACTTGTGTACCCGCAGCTCCAGACACATTGGTTGTCCAGTTAATAATCGATTCCGGCGCAAAAACTGTTACCAGATCCTCATTTGCACCTGCCGTAAAATTAATTTTCCTATCATCATAAACAGCGGTTGCGCGGACATTGTTTCCGGCATTGCTGATAAAGGCTTGCGGCCGATCTACAGCCGGTACCGGCGTGCTGACCGAGATGCTATTCTGAATTGGAATTGTCGGCGCTGACATGTGAATATCGTGCGAGGCCAAATCCAAAGCCTGCAATTGCGATTGATTTTTAGCAACCATGGGGCCGCGGGCACTGCCAGGCATATCAATTGGGGAATGGCGAATATTCACACTGGGAGCGCCGACTTGCGCGTAAGCCCAATGCGGCACGCCGGCCAAAATTAGAGCGCATATCGCAGCCGAACCGCTGGCCAAAAGCTTGATCTTGTTGATACTGAAACCAGATTGGCGGATTTCTGGCGCATACGAATGATTTCGAGATCCAACGGTTAATTTTGACGCAGGTGACCGCAACATGGATTCTCCAAACAATGGTGCGGCCCAAAGATTACTATTTCGGAATTGCAATTCCTAAACAACAGAAAAATGGAGTAGCCGGATGAGGTTCCGACTACTCCTGACACCCGCTTGGCGTCACTTTTGACGAAATTAGCACGGGTCGCAGATTGCTAAATTCATCAAAAACCTTGTTCACCGTCAATTGCTTGGCAATCGACTTCTCCTCTCGAATAATCTTCGTTAATCCCCGTCAGATCACTCTAATGTGACCACCGGGCAAACTGTTGATCCTTTAAACATAGCTCACTTTTACACTAGTTTTGCGGCGACGCAGGGCGCTACCAACCAGGCCGAAACCACAGATCATCATTGCCCAACTGATGGGTTCTGGAACGGCGCTAACCTGCAGCGGGCTGAAACTAATGCCCGCTTCTTGTTCAGGTGCTCCAAAAATTGGCAGCAGGGTCGCGACCCGCGTATCGATCTCAATATTGGGATCCATTTCATCGAGGGAGCTTAACAAGGTGAGATCAAAGGTGACCTCGTTAAACTGCAATCCCGCCGTTAATGGCGTCGTGTTTGGTCCCAAATGGACAAAACTATTATCAAGGTTAGTATCGCTTTGGAAGAAAACCGAACTGCCGTTCAAGTTCAAGTTCAGATCGACGTCAACGGTCCGAATTGCAGATTGATCAAGTGCCAAGGCAAAAGTGAAATTCGGCGCAAAGTCATTTAATACAGTCCAGCCATTGCTGCCGGTTGCCGAAAGCGTGTACGTGATCATGTCACCGGCCACGAGATCAATTAATTGCAAATCATCGCTACCGGGCGCCAGCGTTGCCACGCCGCTGTCATCGTAATTTACATTATAGATAAAAGTCGCAGCTTGTGCTGGTGTCACCACAGCTGCGATCGCAACAGCCGAGCATATGGTCGCTAAGCTCTTCTGTATATTCATAGAAAATTCCCCTAAACTTATCATTCGAAAGATACGACCTCAGACGATAAGGCGTGAAAACGCTCAAAAACGGCTCAAAAAATTTAGAATTTTTTAACTATTGAAGATTTCTTCGAATTTCTTTGACCTGTTTTGCCCTAAATTCGCGCCAAGAGAGATGGGCAAAAAAGCCAAAGGCCGGAAAGATTCCAATGAACGAACATCGGACTGAAAATCATGTAAACCGTCCGGAGATGCTTCTCTTGCAGGCTTATTTTGCATCCTATGGTGCGCGGCTAAAATTTTGGTTTAACTTTCTCATTCTCTCGCTCTTGACGACCTCCCAACGACAAGTGTCTAGAAAAACATCGCAATCTGCAATAACGTGGCCAAAATTTGCGGGGTGTAGAATGTCGGGGGCATTAGACCATAAGGCGTTGATGAATGAATGGCAGAGCGGTGATCACCGTGCTGGAAACAAGCTATTTTCCGATCTGCAACAAGAACTCGAGTTAATCGCAGCTGCCAAATTGGCCGGTGAAAATAACTCATCATTGTCGACTGGCGATCTGATCAATGAAGCCGTTATCCGGCTTTCCAAGTTGAAAGAAATCGACCTGCAGAGCAAAGCCCATATCTTGGCTTTGGCATCGCGGATTATGCGCCAAGTGCTGGTCGATCAAGCGCGCAAACGCAATAGCGGAAAACGGGATCATGCCAAAGTTACGTTGGTCACTAATATTGGTGTTTGGGATCGTCCGATTGAACTTCTCACTCTAGATTGGTTGCTTGATGAATTGAAGACGATGGATCAAGAGCGCGCTGAAATTGTGGAAATGCGCTTTTTTGGCGGGATGTCGATCGCCGACATCGCTTTGGTGCTGGAAATGTCTGAGGCAACGGTAAAAAGACGCTGGGTATCTACACGGGCTTGGTTACATGATCGGTTGAAAGATTGAAATATGACAGGCTCTAAACCCTCAGTGGAACTGGCTGCAATGGAGCTGTTCGAACTAGCGATGGAACAAGCGCCCGAAGATCGTAAATCTTTCCTATCCAATTCCACTTCTGACGAGTTGACAAAAAAACGCGCGCTTCAGCTCCTAGAAGCAGATAAAAACTCTCTGATGTCCCTTCGCACCGGCGGCGCCAGCTCTCTGGATGAAGAAGTCGAAAATGCCCCAGAACAAATCGGAGCTTACCGCATATTAAGGCTATTGGGGCGAGGCGGAATGGGCTCTGTCTATATGGGAGAGCGGGTATCAGATGATTTCGATCATATTGTCGCTATTAAACTTATCAAGCCAGGATTACTATCTGATGCACTGGTCGAACGCTTTCGGCGCGAGCGACAAATTTTGGCGCAGCTCAACCATCAGCATATTGCCCATTTGCATGACGGCGGAGAACAGGAAGATGGTTCTCCTTACATTGTGATGGAATATGTCGATGGCATTTCTTTATCTCACTGGATCGAGGCACAAAAGCCTGATCTTGATCGGCGACTAAATCTATTTGCTCAAATTTGTGATGCCGTCGAATTTGCGCACCAAAATCTGGTAATCCATCGTGATCTTACTCCGAGCAATGTGCTGATAACCGAAGGAGATCAAGTCAAGCTGATCGATTTTGGCATTGCCCGACCGAAAGAAGAGGGAGATGATAGTCCAGAGGCCTCCACCTTTAGCGGCCTCAGTCTCACGCCCGGGTTTGGTGCACCGGAACGATCGCAAGGCGCGGAAGCAAATACCTTATCTGACATCTATTCACTCGGTCGTATCTTGCAGGTTCTAATCCGGGAGTTTGGCGAACAGGAACTAAACGCCATAGCGGCCAAAGCGGCCAGCAGCGCGCCGGAGGATCGCTATGCCACGGTTCGGAGTTTGAGTGATGATATCGCCAATTTTCGCAATGGTTTTCCGGTCGGAGCTCTTTCGGGTAGCTCAAAATATCGTTTTCGGAAATTTGTCATGCGCCAAAAATTTGCAGTCGGTGCAACCGCAGCAGTTATTCTGCTGCTTATCGCCGGTATCGGGGGAACGAGTTGGGCATATAGCCAAGCTGAATTTGCCCGGGCCGAAGCGGAAAGAAGATTTACGGAAACCCGATCCATCGCCAAAGTCATGTTATTTGAGGTTTACGATGCGGTCGACGCAGTGCCAGGCTCCACTTCAGCGAGGCGCCTACTGGCCAATACGTCACAACATTATCTGGATGCTTTGACCGCGGATCCCAATTCACCGGACACGGTTAAGCTTGAAGCGGCTACAGGCTATAAGCGACTAGCCGATGTCGTAGGAGGGGTAGGGCCCGGCACGCTTGGATTGCGCGAGCAAGCCTTGGCCAATTACGAACGCGCCGATCACATTCTCACCGCTCTATACGACGCAGACCCGGCCAATGAGGACGTTGCAATAGCGCTTGCTGAGTTGCGCGCTGAGCGCTCCAATACGATGGTTCACTTAACCTCAAAATTTGATCAGGGCCTTGTCTTTGCGCGATCCATTGAACCCATTCTGGATCGTGATTGTTCTGATCGCGACCGCTGTATTACAGCTCGTATAAAAGGTCTCGTAAACGAGGGGCAAAATTTGATGTGGTCGGAACGACAGCCGCCTTCCTTAGTCGCTTATGATCGCGCTCTGGTTGAAATAGACAAGTTAAGCGCTGCGGTTCGCAAGAAGGAAGAAACCGTCTTGATCGAAGCCAATATTTATCGATTAAAATCCAAAAATTATCACTTCCAGGACAAAAAACTCGAAACCGTCAAACAAGCGGATATTGCGCGGAGATTGCTTTCGAAAGCCATGGATGAGGGCAATAGTTCTCTGGCGATAGACCGCGCTTTGGCGGGGGTGGAGTTTATTCGAGGCGGAACGCTGGATGAGATTGGTCAAACGAAGAAAGCGCTGCCAGCGCTCAACACCTCTTACTCGATAATGAAGCGGCTAGTTGAAGCAGACAAGGATGATTTGGGAAGTTTACGTTTGCTAGCCATCGCGGGTGGACAGCGCGCTGTGACGCTTGCTTCGGCAGGAAAATATGAACAAGCGATAGAGGGCGGTAAGGCTGCATTGGCAATTCGCCAGCGCCTTTCGGACGATCATCCCGATCAATCTGGCTATTACCGAGACGTCGCAATTCAACTTAAAGATCTCGGAGAAATCTACAGACGGGCTGGCAGGCGAGGGGAGGCCTGTCATTATTTTCAGGCTTCGGTCACCCAATTTGACACGTTGGATCAGCGCTGGACAATGCGTGAGTTCGATCGAAACAGGCCTTATGCATTTGCAAAAAAATCATCAGAAGGCTGTTGAAAACTGGTTGAGTTAAGACGCGGCTAGTTCTTGAAATACGCGATGCTCTAACCAGGAGCGCAATATATATTGTGACCATCACGCTGCCTCTCCAATGGTCTGAACGGGTGAAACTATCGAAATCACCCATGTGGGTGACTTCCAATCCTACAAAAATCGTGGTTAGCATCTCTTCACCACATTAGAAATAGATACCCTGAAATCGGAAAGGAACATCCTATGCAACTTGGAAATTTCTCAATCAGCCTATCTGTCAAAGATCTGAACGCTTCGGAAGATTTTTATAAAAAACTGGGTTTTACAGTTTTTGGCGGAGACAAAGAGCAAAACTGGCTGATCCTGAAAAATGGCGACACTGTTATCGGATTGTTCCAAGATATGTTTCCCAACAATATGCTGACCTTCAATCCTGGTTGGAACAACGAGGCACAATCGCTGGAGGATTTCACCGATATTCGAGAATTGCAACGCAATCTAAAATCGCAAGGAATCGAATTCCTCAGCGAAGCAGAACCCGAGGGGCAAGGCCCTGCCAGTTTCATGCTCGCTGATCCCGATGGAAATCCAATATTATTTGATCAACATGTGAGTTGAATCATAGGGTTTTGGATCGAAAGAAAAGAGGTTTTTGGGCGCAAATACGGACATTGCGATACCCACCGAATAACTGAACATAAGGATCAGATGAACGACACGTTGCAGCCCTCTGTAGCCGCGCGTTTGAAAGACGTCGCAGATGCGCTCTACAAAGAATTTGTTGCTCCAATACCACCTGTGATCGAAGGCCACCCTTGTTGCAATGACACGCGGTATCGCACGGTCTGATATGCCAATAACGCGATGCTGGCATGCCGATGGTCATCGCGATTTTGGGAAGATGCATCAGCCGGATTAACCGAGCTGGTGCCAATCTTTTCCAACGACCATTAGATTGATCCTCGACGACATTCAATTTGGGAGGAAAGCCGTCGAGGATCCGACGAAATATATTGAGTGCTTTCTTTCGCCTGCCTCCAATAAGCACATTGAAAATTAACCCCGCCAGAAGGGACTAGTAAAATCGTGTTACTAAGATTCACATGAGTAACCATTTTTTCTGCAGGACAGTTTATTGGAATTTCTCTTACGAATGTCCGCTGTCGGGATTAAGCCGCCACATCGCTAATATCCGCTTTGAGCGCACGACCGGATGTGAAAGTGTGATAAACCTATCTGGCCTATATGGCTGGATATTAAGGATTGACTACAGCTATTCCTACCATCACACCCTAATCATGACAAAAATCTCAAGCATTTTCGCTGGCGCAATTTTTCTCTTTTCGGTTCAAAATTTCCAGGCATCAGATGCGAAAGCTCAGGCTGCAATCGAGGCACAACCGATAATATTCGGCCAACAATATCTCATACCATCCAAAATATATGGCGAGCCGAGAGAAGTGAATATTTATGTTCCGGATATCCCGGAGTGGGGCGAAGGTTATTTCGCTCGTCCACTGCCGGTCCTTTATCTCATCGACGGTGGAACAGACCAAGATTTTTATCATATAGCAGGACTGGCGCAATTGCCTTTGGTGAATGCCGAGCGTCAACCGACGATTGTCGTCGGAATCAAGACCCATAACCGTCGTCCTGAAATTAGCTATCCAGCAACCGATCCGCGATATCAGACTGAATTTGCGGAATGGCAAACTGCAAATGGAGATGATTTTCGTCGGCATATCGAAACGGAAGTTATGCCATTCGTTCAAGGAAAATTTGAAACCGGCAGAAAAGTGGTGATGGGAGAATCTCTCGCCGGGCTTTTCGTTATGGAAGTGTTCTTACGTAATCCTGATATGTTTGATGATTATGTCAGTATATCTCCCAGCCTCTGGTGGGATGATCGCTATCTGGCGAAAAATGCCAAAACATTCTTGGAAAAACACGATAGCGCTGACCGCCGTCTTTATGTGACGATGGCTAATGAAGGTGGCACAATGCAAAAGGGTTTGGACGAACTTTTGCTGGCGCTTACGGAAAGCCCGTCAAAGGGTTTGGAAGTGAATTACGTCGATCGCCGGAAAGAGGACAGGCACAGTACAATTTATCATCATAGCGCCAGAGAGGCGCTGAACTGGTTATTTGGTATCGAACCTGCCCCCTATGGTGAAACACCCTGGTATCTAATCGAAGGTGCAAATCCCGCATCTAAGGCAAATTAGCCGCCAATCGTGCAATCTCGAGGGTAGGGGAAGAAAAGTCGGCTTCGTGAATTTGCGCACCTTACTTTTTTTGATCCCAATGCCGTTCGCGGAAGAAGACAGACAATAATTCTTCAAACTGTCAGCCTCCATATTGCCGTCTCCATGAGTAGTCCAACTGCATGCCATTGTGCGTCAGAACAGAGCTCCTATAAGAACATATCAGCACGGGAGAATGATAATATGTCCAAACTCGCAGCGACTTTGATCGGGTTAATCGCGCTTCTGCATCTATATATTGCGTGGTTCGAAATATTTGCCTGGACGTCTCGTGGACCGGAGGTTTTTTCAAACTTTCCTAGGGATTTGTTCGAGCCCACCATCGCTATGGCAGCCAATCAAGGCCTCTATAATGCATTTCTAGCGGCGGGTCTCTTATGGTCTTTATTGATTAAGGACAGGCTCTGGCAACGCAAGGTCGCGACTTGCTTTTTGCTATTTGTGGCGGCGGCCGGCCTGTTTGGTGGGGTAACCGTGACGATGCGCATTGCGATAGTCCAAACTTTGCCGGCGGTCCTTGCATTATTATTCTTATATCTTCAGCCAAAAAAGACAGATTGACCGGAAGAAGGTTGAGCATAGGCTCCCCAAAATATGGGAAGATAAGCCTACAAATCTGAGAATATTGTAAGATTGCAGAAAGCATAGGTGTACCGGTTGCGCCGCAATTTCGGAAAAGCGCTACAAGCGTAATTTAGAAAATGGCTGGCGGACAGGGTGGGATTCGAACCCACGGAGAGCTTGCACCCTCGCCGGTTTTCAAGACCGGTGCATTCGACCACTCTGCCACCTGTCCGCGCGAGCCGAACGCCTCCTAGCGCCCTCAAATTAAAAGCGCAAAGAATTTATCGAATTATCGCAAAGCTGTAAAAAGATTTAAAATTTGGAATATCCGCCGATATGTTGTCTAGCTGCGATATTTAGGGATTCCCCTGCGGCTCGGTTTGTGCGACAACATGCTGAAGAAGGGAAGTTTTTCATGCGTTTCACTACGGTCATTGCTTGCGGCGTTCTCGCGTTTTTCAGTTTGCCATCCACTCCAAATAACAATGCAGCGGTAGCGCAATCGTCCAGCGGTTTTAGCAACTATATGGAGCAGGTTGGACAGAAGGCTCTGCGGCAGGGCGTCAGCCAACGCACATTGGATCGCGTTTTGCCTAGCCTCACCTATAATCCGCGCGTTATTCAACTGGATCAGTCACAACCCGGCGGCAAGCCGAACAGTGCTATACCGCCTTTTGCGCCTTATAAACGACGCCATGTCGATGCTGCGCGGATTAACGGCGGCAAAGCGAAATATCGGCAACTCATCGGCAAACTGGCACAAGTGGAGCGCGATTTTGGCGTGCCTGGCCCCATGATCATGGCCATTTACGGGCATGAAACCAATTACGGTCGGATCACGGGTAATTTTGATATTCCTCGCGCTTTGGCAACCTTGGCTTATGAGGGCAGGCGGCGTTCGCTTTTTGAAGCTGAATTTTTGGCCGTGTTGAAAATGATCGATAACGGCGTGCCGCAATCTGCCATGAAAGGCAGTTGGGCAGGGGCCATGGGCAAACCACAATTTTTGCCTTCGGTCTACCTGCGCCTTGCCAAAGATGGCAATGGCGATGGCTATGCGGACATTTGGAACAGCGAAGCCGATGCGGTAACATCTATTGCCAATTATTTTGTCAATTCCGGTTGGCGGCGCGGAGAACCTTGGGGCGTGGCAGTGCGCGTGCCCAATGGGCTCAATCGCCAAGCGATTAAAAACAAAACAAAAGCAGTGCGCTGCCCACGGGTCCATGAACGCCATAGTCAATGGAAATCTATGGCAGAATGGCGTAGCTTGGGCGTCGCGCCGATCAGCGGACGGCGGCTGAGTAATGACACATTGGCGACATTGCTGGAGCCCGATGGGCCGGGCAAGACCGCATATTTACTAACCGGCAATTATCGTGTGATATTAGACTATAATTGTTCAAATTTTTATGCGTTATCAGTGGGGCTTTTGGCAGATGAAATTCGCAAGTAGAATAGTAAGCGTCAGTGCACTGGCCGCCTTTTTAGGCAGCTGCGGTACAATGGATGGGATAAACGACAATGTAGATGTTCGTGTTCCAACACCGGCGCCATCAGCCAATGCCGCTTATGGAACTGTCTCCGATGGACCGGTCAAAATTGGTGAACCCTATAAAATTGGCGGAAAAACATACACACCGGAAGATGTCGCAAGCTATGATAATGTGGGCTATGCGAGTTGGTATGGCCAAGAATTGGCGGGCAATCCCACCGCCAATGGTGAACGCTTCAATCCTGAAGGGATTAGTGCCGCTCATAAAACATTGCCATTGCCCAGCTATGTTGAAGTCACGGCCCTCGACACTGGACGGACAATCTTGGTGCGCGTGAATGATCGCGGTCCATTTGCCAATGACCGGCTTATCGATTTGTCGCATGGCGCAGCCAAGCAACTGGGCATTGATCAACAAGGCGTCGCAGGCGTCCGCGTGCGTAAGGTCAATCCCAATGAACAAGAACGCGAGGTTCTTCGCAATGGCGGGATAGCGACTGAACGAATTCCAACGCCAGATTCGCTTTTGACCATTTTACGCAAAAATCTCGCCAAATTACCGACTGCCCGGACACCGGTACGGCAAGCGCGCAGTACCAAACCGTCCCCTCCGGTGAACACCAGTGGTGTAGGCGCTTCTTATGTCCCTACTGGCGATTCAGCCCAGAGATCCAGTGGATCGCGCGATGGTCGGTTCATTGTCGAAGAAGCCAATCAACCGAGAAAGACGGTCACACGTCGCCCCGCGAAGCCGGCGACCTCCAGGAGCGGCGATTATGTCGTTCAAGTTGCCGCTTTCGGTGACAAGAACCGGGCCAATATTTTGGCACGAAAAATTGGCGCCAAAGTGATGTCCAACGGCAGCGGAAATATCTGGCGCGTGCGATACGGCCCTTACGCCAGTGAAAATGATGCCAAAGCGGGACTCGCACAAGCGCAAAAGCGCGGTTATAGTAACGCGAGAATCTTACGCGCGGGGAAATAATACCAGGCGGGTGGGAACTATCTAATCTATGATCTGGAACCGGGTATTTAATGAACAAGATTTTATGGGCTTCCCTGCCGCTTTTTGTGTTGTCGCCATCAGTCGCCGCATCTCCGACATTCGAAACCGAAGCACCCATAGCGTATATGACCGACCTGTCTTCCGGCGCGGTTTTGTTCGAAAAAAACGCTGACAAGCGGATACCACCCGCATCGATGGCAAAAATGATGACCGTCTATGTTGCTTTTGATCAGATTGAAAAAGGCAAACTCACCCTCGATCAGAAAGTCAAAATTCAAAGGGCCACCTGGCAGAAATGGACAGGGCAGGGCTCGACCATGTTTCTCAGTGCAACCGACGAACCAACGGTGAAAGACCTTTTGCACGGTGTCATTACGCTTTCAGGCAATGATGCCAGCGTGGTACTCGCAGAAGCTGTCGCCGGCACAGAAGAAAATTTTGCAGATATTATGACTAAAACAGCCCAACGTATCGGCATGGAAAACAGTCAGTTTGGCAACAGCACGGGCTGGCCGGATGAAGGCAAAACCATGGTTACAGCGAGGGATCTCGGGATTCTGGGCGCACGGCTATATGATGATTTTCCAAAGCTCTATAAAGATTTTTTTGGGCTGACCGAGTTTACCTGGGGCAAGACGAGGAGCGGCGAACCGATAACCCAGCCCAATCGTAATCCGTTGCTTGGCAAAATTGACGGTGCAGATGGCTTAAAGACGGGACATACCGAAGAAGCAGGCTTCGGCTTTACCGGATCAGCAGAGCAGAAAGGACGGCGGATCATTTCGGTGCTGGCGGGTCTAGACAGCTATGGTGGACGCAGTAGTGAATCGGTCAAATTTATGAATTGGGGTTTTAATGCATGGGAACCCAAAGCTTTATTTAAAAAAGGCTCTAAAGTGCAGATTGCGGAAGTACAGTTGGGTGATAGTTCATCTGTAGATTTAATTGCTCCCAGAGACTTATTTGCGACTCTTCCTAAAGGATCTGATGAGAAAATAACGATGAAGGTCCGCTATAACGGTCCGTTAAAAGCCCCAATAGCGCAAGGGCAACAGGTGGCAAGCTTGCTGGTAACGGTCAATGGCGGCGGGATTCAGTCTATGCCTTTGATCGCAGCGGAAACCATCGAGGAAGCGGGCTTTTTCGATCGGGTCTGGGCTGGACTCAAATCACTGTTCGGTTTGGCATGAACGGACGGTTTATCAGTCTGGAAGGCGGGGAGGGGACCGGAAAGTCCACGCAAGCAAAAGCATTGTCCGCCGCGCTGCAAGCCAAGGGACTAACGGTCCAATTGACACGCGAACCCGGCGGTACGCCCGGCGCAGAAACCATCCGTGATCTCTTGCTCAGCGGCCGTGATGACAAATGGAATATGCGAACCGAAGCCTTGCTTTTTGCCGCGGCACGCGCGGAACATTGCCAGGAACTAATCCAACCGGCATTGGCGCGCGGAGAATGGATTATCAGCGACCGTTTTATCGATAGCAGCCGCGCCTATCAGAGCATTGATGGTCAATTAAATGATCATGATATCATGGCACTGCATCATGTCGGCAGCGGTAATTTGATGCCCCATCGCACTTTCATTCTTGATCTCCCGGAAGAAATAGCTGCGCGACGGGCGGAAGCCCGGGATCGCGGGGACAGCGACCGTATTGGCGGCAGAAATAGCAGCTATCACCAGGCTGTTATGGCCAAATTCAGGCAATATGCAGAAAATGAGCCCGATCGTGTAAAACTGGTCGATGCTTCACAATCGCCGAATGAAATAACCGAAATTCTGTTGCAAAACTTAGCCGATTTGTTGAACTGACGCTATGACGTCATTTATCGGTCATGACAAAGCCCAACGCATTTTTCGGCAGTCTTTCGACAAAGGCACCTTGCATCACGCCTGGATTTTGGCCGGACCAAAAGGCATTGGTAAAGCCGGTTTTGCAAAGCAAGCCGCTCAATTTCTTCTGGATTCCGGCGATCGATCACCCCCAGCGGGAGAGAATTTCGAACTGAACGAAAATAGCCAGAGCGCCAAGCTTCTCAGTGCACGCAGTCATCCTGACTTCCGGTTGGTTCAACGCGGCGGTAAAACCGACAAGGAAGAGAAGAGAGCAAGAGAAGAAGGCGCGCACGCGCTGGAAGAACATGAATTGAAGCGGAATATTTCCATTCATCAAATTCGCAATTTGCAATCTCTCTTTTCCACTCAAGCGTCAATTTCAACCTATCGTGTTGTGGTTATTGACGCGATTGACGATCTCGAGCGTGGCGGCGCTAACGCGCTGCTGAAAAATCTCGAAGAGCCCCCGAAAAACACAATATTCCTTCTCGTGAGCCATGCACCGGAAAGGTTATTGCCGACGATAAGATCACGGTGCCAATTGCTCCGGTTTGATTCACTCGACGATGAACAGATGCGAACCGTGCTGATGGCCAAAGCACCAAATTTAGACACTGCGGAATTGGAAGCGTTGATTACAGCCGGAGAGGGGGCTCCTGGACGCTCCTTGCAATATATTCATACGGGCCTTGCCGAATTAGAAAAGCTCGCGCGCGCTATCCTGGAAACGGGCGATCCCGACAATAAGGTTAAAAATGAACTGGCCAAAAAATTATCCCTCAAAGCAGCGACGACGCGCTACCAAGCGTTTCTTTCGCGTGCACCCAGCATCATGGCTCAACATATAAAGTCATCCGGAGACAAACGGAGCATCCAAGCTATCCAATTGTGGCAAGAAGCTTCGGAATTGGCGATCATGGCAACACCCAAAGCTTTGGACAACCAAGCCGTGATTTTTAGACTTTGCAGCCTCATGGGATCGCTTGCCCAACAGGACCACCGCGCATAAAGAGGAGCGTGCAGCCAGTGGCTCGATGGGATTCGGGCTGAAACTTTGGGAAAGCCGTTCATGTCCAAACCTTTATACATTACAACAGCGATCAGTTATCCCAACGGCCCCCCGCATATTGGCCATGCTTATGAAGCGATCGCTGCCGATGCCATATCGCGCTTTCATCGGCTATCTGGACGAGATGTCCGGTTTCAAACCGGAACAGATGAGCATGGTTTGAAAATGGCACAAGCGGCCTTGGCAAAAAATATAGCGCCGCAGCAATTGGCTGATGAAATGGCTCAGCAATTTGTTGAGATGTGCGACACACTCAATATTGACTATGACCGTTTCATTCGGACAACCGAAGCCGACCATCACAAGGCTAGCCAAGCAATTTGGAAGGCTCTGGAGGCCAATGGCGACCTCTATCTTGATAAATATGAAGGTTGGTATTCGGTTCGCGACGAAGCTTATTATGATGAAAGCGAATTGATCGAAGCCGTCGGCGAAGACTCGAAAGAGAAATTATCTCCGCAGGGCACGCCGGTTGAGTGGACTGTTGAGGAAAGCTGGTTTTTTAGACTTTCCAAATATCAACAACCTTTACTCGATCTATTCACAAAACATCCTGAGTTTCTCAAGCCGGATAGCCGGCGCAATGAAATGATAAAATTTGTCGAAGGCGGCCTCAACGATTTGTCGATATCGCGAACCAGCTTTGACTGGGGTGTAAAAGTTCCTGGCAGCAGCAATCATGTGATGTATGTCTGGGTCGATGCTTTGACCAACTATCTTACCGGATTGGGATATCCTGAAAAAACCGATCTATATCCCAAATATTGGAATGATGGCGGAGATATTACCCATATAATCGGCAAGGATATTGTTCGGTTCCATAGCGTCTATTGGCCTGCTTTTTTGATGAGTGCCCAACTCCCCTTACCGAAACAGGTGTTCGGCCATGGATTCTTGCTTAACCGTGGTGAGAAAATGTCCAAATCAGTTGGAAATGTGGTCGACCCCATTGATCTCGCTCAAGCTTTCGGTGTTGATCAACTGCGCTATTTTCTACTCTCCGAAGTCATTTTCGGCAAAGATGGCAGCTATTCAGCCGAGATGATAGTGACCAAAACCAACGCCGATCTTGCTAATAATTTCGGCAATCTGGCACAACGTAGTCTGTCGATGATAGCTAAAAATTGCGACGGCAAAGTACCCCTAGCCGGAACAAAAACCGATGCGGAATCGGCGTTAATTGGAGATTTACAAACATGTTTTGCGGAAATCACAAAGCTGATGAACACGGAAGATTATCCCATCCACACCGCAATTGATTTGTTGCGGGAACGGCTCAGCGCAACCAATCAATATTTTGCGGATCAGGCGCCTTGGGCATTGCGAAAAACTGATCCAGCACGGGCAGACACTGTTCTCTATTATACTGCCGAAGCTATCCGACGACTGGCCATCATGTTGCGCTGGGTTATTCCCGAAAGCTGTGACAAAATGCTCGACCTGCTCGCACAAGAACAAAATGCGCGGGATTTTGCTCATTTTGATACCGAGATTAACAGCGGACTGGATCTACCCAAACCCGTCGGTATTTTCCCGCGTCTAGACATGCCAACGCAGCAAGGGGAAGGTTAAACGCCATGCTTGTCGATAGCCACTGCCACCTCAACTATGAAGGATTGATCGAGGAACAGGGGGCTGTGCTCGATCGCGCACGCGCCAGCGGTGTCACCGCGATGCTCAATATCTCGACCCGTGAGAGCGAATGGAAAGATATTGTTGCAACCGCAGAGCGGGAAAGCGACGTATGGTCTAGCATTGGTATTCACCCCCATGAAGCGGACGCTCACCCTGATATCGATCGGGCAAAATTGATAAAAGAAAGCGCCCATGATCGGGTCATCGCCATTGGTGAAACAGGTTTGGATTATTATTATGATCACAGCGACCGCGATCGACAGCGACAAAGCTTTCGCACCCACATTCACGCAGCGCGCGAAACCGGTCTACCAATAATTGTGCATACAAGAGACGCAGAAGATGACACAGCGGCGATTATGGCGGAGGAAATGGAGCAGGGCGTCTATACCGGTGTTATACATTGCTTCACTGCCAGCGAAGATTTTGCACGTAAAGCATTGAATCTAGGTCTTTATATCTCGATTTCCGGAATCGTCACATTCAAAAATGCCAAGGATTTGCAAAGTACCGCAGCCAAACTACCATTGGACCGGCTGCTGGTTGAAACTGATGCTCCCTTTTTAGCACCCGTCCCCCATCGCGGGAAAACAGGTGAACCTGCATTTGTAGCCGACACAGCGCGGTTTCTAGCCGAACTCCGCGATGAGGATTATTCTGAGCTATGCACCAAAACTGCTGAGAATTTTTATAGTTTGTTTAACAAGGCGCAACCCTGAACTTGGCGTTGAAACTGACCATTTTGGGAAGTGGGACATCATCGGGCGTGCCGCGCATTGGTAATGATTGGGGCGATTGTGACCCCAATGAACCGAAAAATCGACGATCCAGAGTGTCGATTATCGTTGAAAGTCCAACCACCCGCATTCTCGTAGATACTTCTCCGGATCTCCGTAGTCAGTTTCTCCAATGTAATATTGCCCAAATAGACAGTGTGATCTGGACCCATGACCATGCAGATCATTGCCACGGCATTGATGATTTGCGTCAGATTTTCCATCAGAAGCGTGAAGCTATTCCATCTTATGCCAGAGCTTTCACACTGGAAAGTCTTCAAAAACGCTTTGCTTATGCCTTTCACGGGCACAAATATTATCCGTCAATATGTGAAGCGCGTAAGTTGGATGATGAAATGATGATCGGCGACATCATGGTCAAAACTGTGGATCAACCGCATGGTAGCATAACCTCAGCTGGATTGCGCTTCGAATTCAATGGCTCGTCCATTTGCTACGCCACCGACTTTGGAGAAGTAACCGAAGAAATGCGGTTAAACTATAGGAATTGCGACATTTTTGTTGTTGATGCTTTGCGAGAGAAACCGCATCCAACGCACGCTCATCTCGATCTGACGCTCGATCTGATTCGCGAAGTCCGACCTCAGCTTGGCCTTCTGACGCACATGGACAAATCCATGGATTATCAAAAACTCTGCGGATATTTGCCGGAAAATATTCGCCCCGCTTATGACGGCTTTATGGTAGAGATTGGCAAATGACCGAAGATCAAAACATCAATTTGATATTTGCCATTGGCGCGCTCATTTTGGTTGCCAGTGCCTTGTTTTCGAGACGGATCGGAATGGGCGAAATCGTTCGTTCGGTTCTCGGATGGGTCGCTATTTTCGCGATTTTCATTGTCATATTCTCTTATCAACGAGAATTAGCCGGTGTTTGGCACCGTGTGACGGGTGAACTTACCGGCGCCAATGACCAAGTCGTGTCCGGAAGCACGCTAAGAATTCGCCAGTCAGCAGATGGGCATTATTGGGCCGACGCGGAAGTTAATGGCATGCCGGTGCGGTTTTTAATTGATAGCGGCGCCACAACTACTGCATTGTCGCTCAGCACAGCGCAAGCCGCCGACGTAGAAATTAATGAAGGCGGTTTCCCGACCTATTTAAACACCGCCAATGGAACCGTCGAAGCGCAGCGCGGAAGAATTTCTTCACTTAAAGTAGGTCCAATGATTGCTAAAGATTTATCCATCGTCGTTTCAGAAGCATTTGGAGACTCAAATGTCATTGGGATGAATTTCTTATCAGAAATGAAGAGTTGGCGCGTAGAAGGGCAAGAGATGGTTCTGGAGCCGCCCGATCGCGCAATACAAGAATAATTTAACATAATATATATTATCAACCTAATTGAAATAAGGATAGATATTCAGTGATTGAGCCCCTTCTCGATATCATGCGTCAATTGCGGGATCCAAAAACCGGATGCGAATGGGACACGGTTCAGACGTTTGAGACCATCGCACCCTACACGGTTGAAGAAGCCTATGAAGTTGCTGATGCTATACAGCGCAAGGACATGACTGATCTCAAAGATGAATTGGGCGATCTGCTGCTACAAGTTGTTTTTCACAGCCAAATTGCAACCGATCAAAATCATTTTGGATTTAAAGATGTTGTCGAAACAATTTGCGATAAAATGGTAAGACGTCATCCCCATATTTTTGGCGATGCAGAAAATTCTCCTGGTTGGGAACAAATCAAAGCCAAAGAACGGGCCGAAACCGGCAAATCCAGCGCTCTGGATGGAGTAGCGATAGCTCTGCCCGCACTTTTGCGCGCTCAAAAAATTCAAAAAAGAGCGGCTCGTGTAGGCTTTGATTGGCCTGATCGTGCGCCGGTGAGGGCCAAACTGCTGGAAGAACTGGATGAAGTCGATCAAGCGCAAACCCCGGATGATATTCATGAAGAGATCGGTGACTTGCTCTTTTCAGCTGTGAATCTGGCGCGTCACTATGGTGTCGACGCGGAACAGGCCTTGACCGATGCGACTCATAAATTCTCTAAAAGATTCAATACGGTAGAAGAAAATATTGCCGGGAATATGAAAGAAATGCCGCTTCAAGAACTCGAAGAAGAATGGCAAAAGGCCAAATTTTCGAACTAAAGGGCGTGGAACCGTCCCCAGTTTCGGCTCGACATTTGCACCGCTAAAATCAAATTGTCATTTTTCTGATCAGATTCCAGCACGCGACCATTTTCGTGAAGCCACGCTAAACGTTTTCCATCGGAGACGGATAAAGTCACTGTTTCGATATCATGGTGGCGAGAAAGATGTGTGGTCACCATTTCGACCAATGCCTTGACCCCTGTCCCGGTCGCAGCTGAAATAGGGCAGACATTATCAGGCATATGGTCAGGCAATTGAATGCTATCCGCGTGGTCCGCATCAATCAGATCAACTTTGTTCCAAGCTTCTATAATCGGCGCGCCCTCGCCTGTTTCCAGTTCGACACCCAGGTCTTGAAGGATTTGTTCAACATCTTGCGCCTGCCCTTCTCGCGACGCGTGCGAAATATCGCGAACATGAATGATCACATCTGCCGCTGTGACTTCTTCCAATGTTGCGCGAAACGCGGCCACCAATTGCGTCGGCAGGTCGGAAACAAACCCAACCGTGTCAGAGATTATGGCTTTATCATATCCCGGTAACGGAAATTGGCGCATTGTCGGGTCCAAAGTGGCAAACAGAAGATCTTCGGCAAACACTTCAGCACCAGTCAACCGATTGAAAAGAGTCGACTTTCCGGCATTTGTATAACCGACCAAAGCGATAACCGGCCATGGCGCTTTTTGTCGTCGTGATCGGTGCAAGCTACGTGTTTTGCGCAAATGAGTAAGTTCCTTGCGCAATTTGGCCATGCGATCGCGGATCATGCGGCGATCAGACTCAATCTGAGTTTCTCCTGGCCCTCCGAGAAACCCAAATCCCCCGCGCTGCCGTTCCAAGTGGGTCCAGCTGCGCACCAGTCGACCAGCCTGATAATCCAGATGCGCCAATTCAACCTGCAAACGCCCTTCAGCGGTGGCGGCACGCGCTCCGAAAATCTCCAATATCAAACCAGTGCGATCGATGACTTTGGCTTTGAGCTCTTCTTCCAAATTCCGTTGCTGAATTGCGCTCAATGTTCCGTCGACAATAACGATATTCGCATCTTCTTGCGCCAAGATCGTCTTAATCTGCTGCACTTGACCTGAGCCAAATAAAGTGCCGGGTTTCGGTGCGCGAACGCTGAAATGGCGCGCGGAACTGGCCTCCAGACCAATAGCCAAAGCCAAGCCAACTGCCTCTTCAAGGCGATATTCTAATGCACTTTGAGACAGCGCACCTAAATCCGGATGAACGATAAGCGCTTTGTCGAGTGTGCCGTCTAGCTTTTCTTTTTCAAATGGAATCAATGGGAACCGTCATCGGTATTGTAATCCGCCAAATTGACGGGCCCACTTGGTTGGATCGTAGAAATGGCGTGTTTATAAACCAATTGCGCTAGCCCTTCCCGCTCCAACAAAATACAAAATAGATCATAGGCAGCGACTTCGCCTTGCAGCATAACCCCATTGACCAAGAACATAGTAACCGGATCATTGCTATCCCGTACGGCGGTTAGGAATACTTCCTGAAGAACACCACTGCGGCCCTTAACCCGGTCCATCAAATCATTAAAAGCCTGCATATCCATATTTTGTGATGGCATGACCGTGGAAATTGCATGCTTGTAGACCAGTTGCGATTGCCCATCGCGGCGCAATAATACGGAGAAATTGTCAAACCAGGTTACGATGCCTTGCAGTTTGACACCTTTGACCAGAAACATGGTCACTGGCATTTTTGATTTGCGGAGAGAGTTTAGGAAAAGATCTTGTAGGTTGTTTGATTTATCGGCCATTTTTGACATCCGGTTTTTGGCGGCACAAGGGCCGCAGATAGGGGTTTCTCAGACGGGTTTACTGAGTTGGGGGCCCGCCTTTAAGACCATATATGGATTAAGATCGGCTGCGACAACCGCAAACCCATAAGAGCGCTTACTCCACGCCCTGTTTCTTTTTCGCGGCCAACCCCAAAATCTTTAATTTGCGATGCAAAGCAGACCGTTCCATGCCAATGAAATTAGCGGTTTTGGATATATTGCCCGAAAATCTCCGGATCTGAACTTTCAAATATTCCCGTTCAAAACTTTCTCGGGCTTCCCGCAAAGGCGATCCCATGAGTGATGCGACCCCTTGATCCAAATCTTCATTATTGCCCAAAATTTCTGGAGGAAGCATTTCTATTTCAATTTTTGCAAAATTATCTTTCGGCGCAAGAATAATGGTGCGTTCGATTACATTGCGAAGCTGACGCACGTTGCCAGGCCAGTCACAGGCCTGCAAAGCCGCCATTGCTTCACCCGAAATTTCCGGAGGATTTAGCCGTTGATCGGCAGCAAAACGCGCAGAATAATGTTCCACCAAGGTCGGAATATCTTCGCGCCTCTGATTGAGCGGAGGCAATTCAACCGGGACAACATTTAACCGATAAAAAAGATCTTCTCGGAAACGCTTCTCATGAATTTCTTTATCCAGATTACGCGACGTTGCAGACACCACGCGGACATCGACCTTAACCCGCTGCGTTCCGCCAAGCCGTACAAAACTTTGCTCGGTCAATACGCGAAGTATTTTCCCCTGCGTATCCAGCGGCATATCCGCCACTTCATCGATAAATAATGTTCCGCCATGCGCTTCTTCCAACAGTCCGATTTTCTCGACCGATCCATTTTTTTCGGTTCCGAAAAGCTCTTCTTCGACGCTTTCAGGAGATAGGCGCGCCGCACTAATCGTAACAAACGGGGCATTGGCGCGCTGACTCCAATTGTGCATCAAACGCGCCGCGACTTCCTTCCCAACGCCCGCAGGTCCGGAAATCAGGAGCCGGCTACCGGTTCCCGCAATGCGTTTCAACGTCGCCCTGACTGTGTTTACAGCCGCACTATTTCCGGTCAGCTCATCGGCAAATCCAACGCGCGCTTTTAATATTTCATTTTCTCGGCGCAGACTTTCCGTCTCCGTTGCGCGCGCAACTAGATGCATGAGATGTTCAGCTTCAAACGGCTTTTCAATAAAATCCACTGCGCCTTGGGAAATAGCGGCAACCGCCGTATCGATATTGCCATGGCCTGAAATCACGATAACTGGCAGTTTTGGATCGATTTTCTTAACTTCGGTCAACAGCTCCAATCCGTCGAGCCGCGAACCGCGCAACCAGACATCGAGCAAGACCAAAGACGGTTTCCGTTCTTTGACCGCAGCCAGTGCAGAATCACTATCTGCAGCCACGCGGGTTTCATAACCATCATCTTCCAGAACACCGGAAATCAGTTCCCGGATATCGGGTTCATCATCAACTATCAGGATATCTAACGCCATTTTTCGACCTCTAAACTGGGGGTAATTTATTCGATTGTGGGAATGTGTTGCCGCTGGCTTTGCTGCCTTCGGTTTCGGTTACATAGGATGAATTGCCATCCTCCGGCGCGGCGCCGAACGCCTCACCCAATCGGAGTAATTTTGCTGGATTTAAGCGAATTACGACCAACGTTCCACCGGATTGTTCGGCGTCGTCGGAGTCCGAAAAAGTTATAATTCCGAAATGCTCTTCGACAATTTTCTTAACGATAGCGAGGCCGAGGCCAGTGCCCTTTTCTCGCGTCGTCATATACGGTTCTACAATGCGTTCGCGCTCTGCTGGCAATCCAATCCCATTGTCATTCAGACGAATTTCAATCTCATCTTCGACCATATCAATTCGCATATTAATGCGGCCATCTTCGAAGGAAAAGTCAGAATTGGCTTCCGCTTTTTGCTCAATTGCTTCCACTGCGTTTTTAACAATATTGGTAAGCGCTTGCCCCAATTGGCGACGATCACAGACCAAAGATATTCGCTGCTGCTGGGTATCAAATTGGAATTGAATGGTCGGATGAGCCACCTCTTGAAGGAACACCGCTTGCTTGACGATATCAACAACATTTTCTTCACGGAAAACCGGTTTCGGCATGCGCGCAAAAGAAGAAAATTCATCCACAATCTTCCGCAAATCGCCCACTTGGCGGACAATTGTGCCGGTCAATTGCGAGAATATCGGCGCCCCTTCTTCGATATTTTTGCCGAAACGCCGCTGCAGACGCTCCGCCGCCAGTTGAATGGGGGTCAGCGGGTTTTTGATTTCGTGAGCAATTCTGCGCGCAACATCCGACCAGGCGGCCCGTCGTTGATCCAATAATTGCTGGGTTATGTCTTCGAACGTTATGACATGGCCCGACGGACCTTGCACAATTTTAACTTCCAGCGTGCGAATTTCATTTCCGGATGAAAATTGAATTATGGTCGTTTCAACGCCCTCTTCAATCAAGGACGCAAATTCCGGAGCGATATCTGAAATTTGCATATCCAAAAGATATTCATTTTGTTTGGCAAGCAAGGACTGGGCACGAGAATTAACCAGACGCACATCCCCATTTTGATCGAGACTGATAATCCCAGCGGTTACGGACTCTAAAACCGTTTCGATAAAGGCCCGGCGATTTCCCAATTGCTCATTGGCTGTCAAAAGCGCAGTTGTCTGGGTTTCCAGTCGCTCGGTCATGCGATTAAAGGCGCGGCCCAGTGTTCCAATTTCATCTTTCTCAACCGGGCTCGGAACACGGGTTGCCAGATCACCTTCAGTAATCCGCTTGGCCGCATAAACCAATTCCCCGACGGGCCGAACCATGCGATCAGCGACGGCCAAGGCAATCCACAAAGCCAGTCCGACAATGAACAAAGACACGACGAACAAAGCAATATTAAACTGCAGCTGCAAGCTTCGAGATCGGGTAAACAAATTGTCGTAATCCGCCAAGACAGATTGCGCCCTCTCCCACTGACTGAGCGCCAGCATATCGGAATCCCGGCCTGCATAAAGAAAGACCTGTGAATCAATATCCAAGGCGGTCACTGCTTCAATTTTATTCGCTTTGGCGGTTACCACATAATTTTGTCCGGCCATGAGCTTTTGGATAACTTCATCCGTGATGCGCGCATCCGTGTCGCTATTGTCCGGATTTACTGCCGCAGCGGTCCTCACCACACCATCTTCACCATATTGAATAATCGCAGATTCGTTCAACTTTCGGGTTAACACTTGGAAGGAGTAGTTTTCGGCAAATTCGGGATGGTCGATCCCCTTCTCATTCAAAAAACTTCGCAAATCGCTCGCCATGGTGATTGTTTCCTCACCTACGTCCCTGCGATTTTGATCATAATAGCCGCGCGCTAAGCTATTCGCGTTTTCGAGCATACCGCGCGCACGATCCGAAAACCAAAATTCCACCCCATATTGAAACAATAATGAGGCAAATATGACCACCAACAGCATCGGTACGCTGGCGACAAGAGAAAATAGAGCAACCAAACGGACATGCAATCGACCGCTGGTACCAACGACCGATTTCGCCGCCCTGCCCTTTGCCATGCGGCGGCCCAGCAATACCAATAAAATTATGGCAGGTATAAGGTTGGCGACGAGCAAAGCCGCGGTCAATGGCGGTGAGATAAAATCAGTCCGGCCAGATTGCGAATTCAATACCAAATAGCTGCCACCCGCCATGATCAGAAACAGCAGGATGACCGCCCATTCGACACGCTTCATCGCTTTGTCATTTTCAGCGAGCAAAGATAGACGCCGCAACCACATCGGTGTTCGTTTCTCAAAAGAGGATTGCGGGGCGTTCATTGTGTTCTTGATACAACAGTTTCGTTGTAAAAACAGCACTATTGACGTATAAATGTCACGGTTTGACGCGCTGACTTATCATTCTATCGTGATTGTGTAGGGTCAATCTCATATTCGGTTAATTTTTTACGCAAAGTGTTGCGGTTTATGCCCAACATTGTTGCTGCTTTAATTTGATTGCCGCTGGCTTTACGCAATATTTCTTCCAAAAGCGGCCGCTCGAATTTTTCCAATGCCCGGTTATAGAGAGAGTTTCCTTGGTTTTTTTCTAGCAATAAATCGCCGACAACCGACTTGACCCGGTCGGAAAACTCAAACTCACCATTATTGTCTTTTTCATCGCCTTGCTGAGACTGTAGAATTTGTCGAATAGCGGTCTCTGAAAGCTCCTCTTCACGCGCGGTTACGACAAGTCGGTAGATTAGATTTTTCAATTCTCGTACATTTCCGCGCCAATTATGCCGAGACAGCAAATCCATGCCATCTTCGGTGAGAATTTTTTGCGGCAAGCCTTCTGTAATCGCGAGATTAAGGAAATGATTGGCTAAAGCTGGGACATCGCTCGCGCGATCTCGCAATGGCGGCAATTTAATGGGTACAACATTGATCCGATAATAGAGGTCTTCCCGAAATTTACCTTCCTCGATCAGATTCAAGAAATCTTGATTGGTTGCTGCCACGATCCGAACATCCAGTTTGATGAGCCCTTTACCGCCGACCCGGTTTATCTCGCCCGATTGCAAAGCCCGCAAAAGACGCGTCTGGGCATGCATGGGCATGTCACCAATTTCATCGAGAAATAAGGTTCCCCCCTGCGCCTGTTCAAACTTACCAGCAGCGCTGCTGACGGCACCAGTAAACGCACCCTTTTCATGACCAAAAAGCTCTGCCTCGATCAGATCCGTAGGAATAGCCGCCATGTTGACTGCGATAAAAGGCCCAGCCTTGCGGTGGCCCAAATTGTGAATAGCCTCTGCTACCAGTTCTTTACCGGTTCCGGATTCTCCTAAAATCAGCACAGACAGGTCGTTACGCAACAAGCGCGCGATCATTCGGTAAACTTCCTGCATGGCTGGGCTGCGCCCCACAAGCGGAAGATTATCGTCCTCCAAAACATCTGCCGGCAATCCCTCAGCCCTTGGTTTCATGGCCTGCTGCACAACTTCGACTAGCTCATCGAGATCAAATGGCTTTGGAAAATATTCAAATGCCCCGGTTTCTGAGGCTCTCACCGCAGTATTCAGGGTATTTTGAGCGGAAATGACAATTATTGGCAAGTCTGGATCACGCGCTTTAACCGCATCGAGCGTGACGATGCCATCTTCTTCACCCAGCCCGACATCGGTGATCAATAAATCATATTTTCCGCTCGCCAAGAGCGCGTCACGGTCCGACACGGTTTTACAGCTGTCTACCGCCATTCCTTCGGCCTTTAGAGCGGTCGAAATAATATGACTGACCGATGGGTCATCTTCTACTAGTAATACGGTTTGCTTAGCCATTACTTACCCCTGCCCTGCTATTGGCAAAAATAGGACAAATTGCGTGTAGTGGGATCCACTTGATCGCTCGTACCGAACACGTCCGTTCATATCATTCATCAATTTCCGAACGAGAGCCAGCCCCAACCCCTGCCCTTCCCTTTTGGTCGATACAAAGGGCGAAAATATCTCCCGTTCCAACTCCGCTGGTACTCCGGGCCCATTATCTCGAACGATGATTTCAACTGGCAACCGCACCATCGTGTCTGAACCATGGACAGACAAGGATGCGCCGAAGCTATAGCGTGTAATCAGACGGATATCTGGGGCGTCCATAGTTTTTGTTGCATCAACCGCATTCACCAATAAATTGGTCAAAACTTGCATTAGCGCATCCGGATCAACCAGCACTTCGGGCAAAGAAGGGTCAAATTCATCGCGAATTTTCAAATCTCCTTTGCTGGCTGTCTCCACTGATTGCCGAGCGCGATCGATCAGCGAATGAACATTAACAGGTTCAACGCTGGCGGGCTGATTGGTTGAAAGACTTTGCATCCGATCCAGCAGATTGGCGATACGCGCCACTTCTTCCTTAATCATATGCGTCAATGGCTTTTTCTCGTCATCAAGAGATCGGTCGAGCAATTGCGCAGCGCCCTTAATGGCTGCAAGCGGATTTTTGATTTCGTGCCCCAATATGTCCGGAGCACGCACCGAAAACTGATCTTGTTCGCCTTGGCGCTGTTCCACAACGGGGCCATCGGCCGGCAATGGTGCAATGGAGACGATCCGCCATTGTTGATCAGCCGGAACCGTGTGAATATCAAAATTGACCAATCCGACCACCTCACCTTTTACCGAGGCAACTACGCGCCGTGCCGCGACATTGGCGTCTTTGTCGACCAAAGCGCGTTCAAGACGGCCATCTTCAAATTGTAGCTGATTGCCAATATGATCGCCGATGAGATGCTTCGCACTTTGTCCAAAAAAATTCTCTGCAACTGGGTTTACTTTGGCGATTGCGTGATTGTGATCGATGATCAGCAATGCATCCGGAAGACCGGCAAAAATTTGTTCTGCCGAAGGCAAGTTCGTCATCAAGCTGCCGCTTTTTCCAACCAAGGTTCATAAAAATTCTGGAGCATTTCCAAAACTTTAGAGGCGTTCATTTCCTTATTAGCTTGATTTCGGAATTCAGCAGAACCGGGCAGTCCTTTTGTATACCACCCGATATGTTTACGGGCGACTTTGACGCCAATATCTTCGCCATAAAGATCGAGCATGGCGCGGTAATGCTCTTCTAGAACTGCATATTGTGTTTGCAGATCAGGATCCGGAAGCACCGTGCCTTGATCAAACCAATGCATTACTTGGCCTAAGAGCCAAGGCTTTCCGTAGGCGCCGCGTCCAATCATCAGTCCATCTGCTCCACTTTCCGCAAGCGCGCGTTCGCAATCATCGAGGGTGCAAATGTCGCCATTAACAATCACCGGCACAGAAACAGCTTCTTTTACCTTTTTAACAAAGGTCCAATCCGCACTGCCTTTGTACATTTGGCAACGGGTGCGGCCGTGAACGGTGATCATTTTGGCACCGAGGTCTTCGGCTATATGGGCGAGTTCCGGCGCATTTAGGCTGTTATGATCCCAGCCCATTCGCATTTTTACAGTAACCGGAACATTCACAGCTTTTACCGTTTCTTTGATCAATGCAGCCGCCAAGGGAAGATCGCGCATCAAGGCAGAACCGGCGTCACCATTAACCACTTTCTTGACCGGACAGCCCATATTAATATCGATAATCTGGGCCCCGCGATCTTCATTTAATTTCGCGGCTTCTGCCATTGCCTCCGGAGAACAGCCTGCCAATTGCATTGAAACCGGTTCTTCAATTGGATCCCAAGCGCATTTTTGCAGGGATTGCCGGGTTTCCCGGATCATTGCCTGGCTGGCGATCATTTCTGTGACGTTAAGACCCGATCCAAAGCGCCGCACGAGTTTGCGAAAGGGCAAGTCCGTCACACCAGTCATCGGAGCCAGCAATACAGGGCTGTCTATCGTTATATTGTCGATTGAAATGGGGTTTAACGTCATGTCATCTGCCTAAAATTTAAGCAGGCTTTATCGCCAAACTGGCTGGTAGGCAAGAAAGGACTGAGCTAGATCATCCGCAATGAATGATTCTGACAAAATGAAAACATCCAATCATGCACTCCTTGTAGCAGCAGGATCAGGATCCCGCTCCGGATTGTCTGTTCCAAAGCAATTTGCGCTTTTGCATGGTAAAGCGATGGTCCGCCACAGCGCTGAGAGTTTTCTCGATCATCCTGACATTTCCCATCTATGGATTGTTATCGCTTCTGGTCAGGAACAGTCCATGGAGCATGCGTTGGACAAGCTTTCCGGATTCACGCTCGTTACCGGAGGAGCGACCCGGTTTGATAGCGTTCGCAACGGTTTAGATGCGATTGCCAGTGCCGGCGGCGCCGACAATATCTTAATCCATGATGCCGCCAGACCATTTTTATCCGCCGCTGTCATCGATCGATTGCTAATTAAACTGCTAACCGAACAATCAGCTATTCCGGTTTTACCGACAATTGATACGACGATAAAATCCACCCGAGGCTATGTGCAAGAAGCTGTTGATCGGAAACAACTATGGCGCGTGCAAACGCCGCAGGCATTTCATTTTGAGAAACTATTGGCCGCTCATAAGCAATGGCCGGCAGATAAAAAGGCCACAGATGATGCCCAGATTTTCAATGCAGCCGGTCATAAGGTTGCAACAATTAACGGTGACGAGAACCTCAATAAATACACAAATGCTGCTGATTTTGCCAAACATTCGGAACAAATTATGACGGAAACACGGACGGGCATGGGCTATGATGTTCATCAATTGGTTGCCAATGAGGAATTGTGGATCGGCGGCTTGAAAATAGAATATGACAAAGGATTAGCCGGTCATAGTGATGCCGATGTTTTGCTTCACGCACTTACCGATGCGCTATTGGGTGCTGTCGGAGCAGGTGATATTGGTGATCACTTCCCCCCTTCTGACCCGCAATGGCGTGGGGCATCGTCCGATAAATTTGTCGAATTTGCCGCATCGGTCATCAAAGAGAAAGGTGGCCGCATCAATAATGTGGATATGACTGTGATCTGCGAGGCCCCTAAAATAAAGCCGCATCGCGAATTGATGCGCATGAATATCGCAAATTTGCTGAATATTAATCCTGATCAGGTCAATGTGAAAGCAACGACCACCGAAAAATTGGGCTTTACTGGTCGCAAGGAAGGAATCGCAGCCCAAGCCGTTGCGACAATAACTATGGAGTAAACCCATGCGTAAAAAAATAACCTATGTTTCAGCCATTTTTGTGATGTTGAATGCGACCGCGGCACAAGCACAACAGAACCAAAAATGTATTTCGCCGGAGACCGCGCAGTCCTTTATCACCTATGTTTTGCCTGGTGCACTTGATGCGGTGAGAAAACAATGCGCCAACAATCTACCTGCAGACGCGGCCATCTTACAATTGGATTCGCCGCAATTGGAAAAATATCAAACCGATTCTGAAAAAGCTTGGCCCAAGGCCAGTGTCGCTATTCGATCGATGATTGGAGATCGATTGCCTGCTGAAATGGACATGGATGCCTTTCGTCCATTTGTCGATGCCATGGTGCCGGCATTTCTTTCACAGGAAATCAAAACCAGCGACTGCCCAACAATAAATAAAGTTTATCGCTTGCTCGAACCTTTACCGACCGTGAATTTGGCTAGCCTTACCGTGATGTTGGCCCAACTGGGTGGCAAGGACGAGGAAAATTCCAGTGACAAATCACCTTTCAACATTTGCAAAACACCCTCGGAATAGGCTAGCGGGCCCGCATGCAAAATCTCCTGCCCGAACAGCTCGTCAATTTGGCGGAAAAGGTCATTGACGCCAATCGTGCCGCTGGACGCCGTGTCACTGTCGCGGAAAGTTGTACCGGCGGATTGGTCGCTGCCGCATTGACCGAAATTGCTGGAAGCAGTGATGTTTTCGAATGCGGTTACAATACCTATTCCAATAGCGCGAAGCAAAAAATGCTCGATGTTAGCGACGATATGCTGGAAACATTTGGCGCTGTATCTATCGCCGTCGCATGGGGCATGGCTCGCGGCGCACTTGAGAAATCAGGATGTGACGTGTCTGTGGCCATTACCGGCGTCGCTGGCCCGGGCGGAGGTACAGTGAAAAAGCCGGTTGGAACGGTAGTCTTTGCCAAAGCTGAAAAAGGAAAAAGCATCGATGATGTCGTAGCCGATCGGCACAATTTCGGGAATGAAAAAAGCAGAGCCGATATCAGACTTCAAGCGGCGCTTGTTGCGCTCGAGCTATTGCTGCCGGATAGGTCTGAATAGTTGCTGCCATAAATTTCCTTAGCCCGATCCACAAAAGCGCTAGTCATTTTGTGCAAGGCTTTAGCAAACATTTGCCCGGCCATTTTTTCGAACATTCTGTTTTTGAAAGTAAAATCAACATAAAAATCAACGTAGCTGCCGCCCCCTTCCCGATCCCGGAACGTCCATTCATTGTGTAATTTCTTTAAAGGACCATCGAGATAGTCGACTTCAATCGTCTTCTTCTCAGCATTTTTGACCACCCGAGAAGTAAATTGCTCGCGCAGGCCTTTGAATCCGACAATCACATCAGCCACCATCTCCGTATCGCTATCCGATCGAATTCGGGTACCAACCACCCAAGGCAGAAATTCCGCATAGCGCCCAACATCGGCAACCAGCGCGTACATTTGCGCGGCGCTATGCGGTAATTCTCTTGTTTCTCTATGCGCCGGCACGAGCCAGTTTTTCCTCACGCGCTTGCCGCATCTTCGCGAAATCATCGCCGGCATGATAGCTGGAACGCGTTAGCGGACTAGAGGCAACCAATAGAAAGCCCTTGGCCCGCGCGATGGAAGCATAGGCATCAAAGGCCTGCGGATTAATAAATTCATCAACTTTGACATGTTTTGGTGTGGGTTGCAGATATTGCCCCATGGTCAGAAAGTCGATGTCGGCTGATCGCATATCATCCATCACCTGATGAACTTCGAGCCTTTGTTCACTTAGCCCCAACATTATACCGGATTTAGTGAAGATGGAGGGATCCAGACGCTTCACTTGCTCCAACAGACGCAATGATGCGTAATAGCGCGCGCCGGGGCGAATATTTGGATAAAGCCGCGGAACAGTTTCGAGATTATGGTTATAAACGTCGGGTCGAGCTTCAACAATTGTCTCAACCGCCTGATCCGCCTTATTCCGAAAGTCGGGAGTTAAAATTTCAATCGTGGTACCGGGTGTCGTGCGGCGCAAAGCTTCGATGACTTTTACAAATTGACTGGCCCCACCATCTGGTAAATCATCCCGGTCAACCGAAGTGATCACAATATGCTCCAACCCCAATTTTGCCGCTGCATCCGCAGTGTGCTGGGGTTCTAACGGATCAACCGCCATTGGCATTCCGGTTTTGACGTTACAAAAGGCGCATGCCCGAGTGCAGACATCTCCCAAAATCATCACGGTTGCGTGTTTCTTGGTCCAGCATTCGCCAATATTCGGACAAGCAGCTTCTTCACAGACCGTGTTCAACTTGTGCTCGCGCATCAATTTCCGCGTTTCTTCAAAGCCTTTGCCCATTGGCGCTTTGACTCGAATCCAGTCTGGTTTGCGTTGGCGAACAGGCTTGCCCGAAGGCGCCGGTATTTTAGTGATCTCGTTCATTCCTGTTAGATAGCGACGAGAGGGCTGCTTGCCAACCACGATCAGGCTGTTGATCCCAGGGCAACTATATTTGATAGTCAGCATCGATGATAGTCGACACGCTGACCTCTCCAGTTATTTTTTCATTCTTGGTTTCTTTGCGGCCTGTATTCGGTCCAATCTTTCTATTTCCGAGGCTTTTACCAAAGGTTGAAAGTGGATGAGTATGGCATCAGCGATAGCAGGTCGTGTTTAATGCACGAAATACTGTCCAATGTTCGGTGATTTTGTTGCTTGGCGCCTTCATCATTGGTTTCATCGCCGGCAATGATGGATTTGCCGCAATCGCGAAGTTTCTGGGGTAAACTATGATTACAACAGTACAACGCAGACTAAGCCAACCAGTTGACGAATGCGCTGGCGCCATTACTGGATAGTCACAGTTTATTATTGACCATCGCGAACGTCGAGGTCATCCGAGGGAAACGCTTCTAATGCAAGATTTTGGTGCACTTATTGACGGATATAAACGGTTTCGAACCGATGATTATCCTAAACAAAAAGCCCACTTCGAGACTTTGGCAAAAGAAGGGCAAGCGCCGCCATTCATGGTGATCTCCTGCTGCGACAGCCGTGTTGATCCGGCCACTATTTTTGACACCGGACCAGGCGAAATATTTACGCTTCGCAATGTTGCCAACCTCGTTCCTCCGTTTGATGAAACAGGCGGCCTGCATGGCGCCTCCGCCGCGATTGAATTTGGTGTGACCGGCCTAAATGTGGAGCATATAGTAGTGCTGGGACATGGACAATGTGGAGGGATTGGAGCGGCGTTGAAGGGGGCTTCATTAAGCACAACGGGTCATAACAACTTTGTCGATGAATGGATGTCGATCATCGATGATGCACGCGACATGGTTATCGATGCCAATTTTGCCGATCCGCAACGCGAACTGGAACTGGCCGCTATCAAGGTCAGTTTGGAAAATCTGCGCAGTTTTCCGTATATTGCAGAACGGGAAAAGCACGGAGAGATCAAGTTACATGGGGCGTGGTATGCTATCGGAGAGGCTGCATTATTTACTCTCGATGAGGCCAGTGGAAAATTCGAAGCGATCGAATGAATACGGAAGAAAAACATCTATTTCTTGATGATCTATCAGCATCTTTTGAGGAATCTTGGAAACTGTTATTTGATGCGGCCAACAATCGAAAATCACCGATGCACACATTGGCGGTGGCCACAATTTCTCAAGATGGCGGGCCGAGCCAGCGCATCATGGTCTTGCGGGACACCAATAAAAATAGTCGAGCACTGCGCTTTCATACTGATAGTCGCGCGCTAAAAACATCAGAAGTAGCTCAACAGAATCTGGCTTCCATTTTAGCTTATCACAGCGACGCGAAAGTCCAGTTGCGTCTGAAAGGCACAGCCCGAATTGAAACTGATACCGAGGATTGTGAAGCAGCCTGGCAAGAAGCGAGCTTATACGGAAAACGGTGCTATCTCGCTGACCCGGCTCCTGGAACGGAGGTGGATCATCCGACATCCGGGCTTGATCCAGACATGGAGGGCCGAAAGCCGGATATCGATGACGTCATACCGGCACGCGAGAATTTCGCGATAATGTTGATTGAGGTAGAACATATTGAATGGCTCTATCTCGCGCATACAGGGCATCGGCGGGCCCTATTCTCTTGGGATGCAAACCAGAAATTGTGGGATAAAAAATGGTTGGTTCCCTGACAGCGTGCGAACCAATATCTACAAGACTAAGATCAAACCGTGTCCGCCGCATTTTAAGCGCCCATTTCCCGCGATTGCACCCTTGCTTTTATTTTCTGCTTGAAGCTTGATCCTCTCAAGTTCATCACCCTCTTCATGACGCAATTACATAATGATAATGTCGCCCTGCTCATCGATGCAGATAATGCTAGTCATGTCGGCTTGGACCCTGTTTTGACCGCCCTCGCGGAACTTGGCACCGTCAATATTAGACGCGCTTATGGAAATTGGCGTAAACAATCCCTCAAAGGCTGGATTGAGATATTGCACAGATATGGCATCGAACCGCAGCAACAATTTGATATCACCAAAGGCAAAAACGCCACCGATATGAAAATGACTATTGATGCAATGGATCTCTTGTTTCGTGGTAATATTGGCGGATTCGGGATCATGAGCAGCGATAGTGACTTCATGCCGCTGGCGATGCGGATCCGCCAAGAAGGCATCCCGGTTTACGGATTTGGCAGCGCAAAAACGCCCGACGGCTTCAAACAGGCTTGCAGCCGCTTCATCGATGTAGATGCGCTCATTAAAGCCGACAAACGCGCCCGTTCCGGAGAGGATGTGCCCGCATCAAAACCATCTGATACCGAAGAAGAATTTAATGGTCCGGGCAAGGTGGATGAGCAATTGTTGAAGCTGCTGATTGATGCCTATCAAGCGAGCAAACGGGACCTGGAAGGCTTTGCCAGCCTATCCGAAGTCGGTAAAATTGCAGGCAATCGCTCCAGCTTTGACGTTCGCAATCACGGATTTACACGGCTTTCGGAAATGTTCGAAGCTGTTCCTAACTTTGAGACGAAACGCAATGAAAAGAATCAACTTTTGGTTAAAAGACTGCGATAGATACAGATGGAAACCAGTACTTTAGCCGCGCTTACGCTTTATTTCGTCGTGATGCTTGCGATTGGCATTTATGCTTGGCGCAAATCCACCAATAATAGCGAAGGCTATCTATTGGGCGGTCGTCAGCTCAGTCCGGCTGTGGCGGCGCTTTCCGCTGGCGCGTCGGATATGTCCGGTTGGCTCCTTCTGGGATTACCCGGCGCGCTTTATGTGACCGGGTTGGTTGAAGCCTGGATTGGTATCGGGCTGTTTATCGGCGCCTTGTTCAATTGGATCATTGTTGCCCCCCGCCTGCGGCAACAAACCGAGAAACTGGGCAATGCCCTTACAATTCCTGAATTTCTAGCCAATCGATTCCCTGATAAAGCCTTAGCTCTGCGCCTTGTTTCCGCAATCGTCATTGTCTTGTTTTTTGCCGTTTATACCGCTGCTGGCCTAGTTGGCGGAGGAAAATTATTTGAAACCAGCTTTGCCGGATTATTCGGTGACATCGGGATTAGCGACTATATGCTAGGCATTTGGCTGACAGCAGGTATTGTTCTTGCCTATACAATGTTTGGCGGTTTTCTTGCCGTTAGCCTGACGGACTTTGTCCAAGGATGCATCATGGTGATTGCATTGATCCTGATGCCGTTAGTGATTGTCGCCGATGATTGGAGTACAGTTTCGGCCCTTACTCAAATTGATGCGGCAGAACCAGGCTATCTGAGCCTTACCAACGGCCTCACGTTTATCGGATTTCTTTCAGCCGTAACCTGGGGGCTGGGATATTTTGGGCAACCCCATATTATCGTGCGGTTCATGGCCATCCGATCTGTTTCAGACGTCCCGGTCGCGCGCAATATTGCGATGACTTGGATGGGAATAGCCCTGCTGGGTGCCATTGGTATAGGCATATTGGGGCGCGCCTATGTAGAGAAAAATGGTGTAACCCTCGATGATCCCGAGACAATCTTCATTCTTCTTGCACAGGTCCTGTTTCATCCGCTTATCACTGGTTTTCTGTTGGCGGCCCTATTGGCAGCAATAATGAGCACAATCAGTTCGCAGCTTCTGGTGTCATCCAGCTCACTCACCGAAGATTTCTATCGCCTCTTCCTGCGCAAACAGGCAAGCGAACGCGAAGCCGTGAACATCGGCAGGTTGTTCGTTGGGCTGGTTGCATTATGCGCTCTGGGACTGGCCGGAAATCCTGATAGCCAGGTCCTTGGCCTGGTGAGCAATGCTTGGGCGGGATTTGGCGCTGCATTTGGCCCGCTCATCTTGCTCGCTTTGACTTGGAAACCGATGACCGCATCCGGCGCGCTTGCCGGATTGGTGACCGGTGCAGCGGTGGTCATCCTGTGGATCGCTTTGGGGTGGAATAGCAGCTTTATGGGCGGTCCCGGTATTTATGAGATAATACCCGGATTTGTGGCAGCCTTTTTGGCAATAATAGGAATATCGGCATTAACAGGCGCACGGAAACAGCCGATTTGATGCCAAAACTAAACTTAGGCGTTCAACCGACACCTACTTCCACTTTATCAATGTCAATCCAGTCAACATGCCATTGGCTTCGCGCGCATCCCGGATTTCGGTAAAGTCTGGCTTACCCTGCAATGCGCCCATGTTAATTTTCATATCCAACAGGACGGTTTCATTTTCGGCCAGCGTAAGCGCATGCGTAACGGCAGCAGATTTGCTTCCGCTCGACATTTGTGCGGTTACTTCATGATCACCCGCGTCGACTTCCGCCATCAAAAAATATTTACTTCTGATTTGGCTGTTTAGATCACCATTTATGGTGATATTCATGCCTTGCTGTCCGCCGACAAAGCCTTTGCGCATGACATATATGCGAGCCTTGCCATTTGTGGGTATCATTTTCATTGCTTCCGCCGTTTCTCCAGCATCCGCTTTTTCACCTGATTTGTTACGCAGCAATATAACGGCAACAAAAATAATCAACGGAACAATCAGCCAGGCAAAACCAGAAAATTGCAGGCCGAGAATAAGGCCAATTATTATTGCGCCGACAAAAAGAGCAATATTTGCTGGTGTCATTTTCATTATGTTCAATCCTATGCTTTGGCCATGTAAAGACGCTGATTAACGGGTTAGTTTCTTGTAAGCGACCCGTGTCGGGCGATCAGCAGCATCACCCAAACGGCGGCGCTTATCTTCTTCATAGCTTTCAAAATTGCCCTCAAACCATTCCACATGGCTGTCGCCTTCAAAAGCCAGAATATGCGTTGCCAAGCGATCGAGGAAGAAGCGGTCATGCGAAATAACCACGGCGCATCCGGCGAAAGTTTCCAAAGCATCTTCCAGCGCGCGCAATGTTTCAACATCAAGGTCATTTGTCGGCTCATCGAGCAGCAAGACATTGCCCCCCTCTTTCAGCATTTTAGCGAGATGTACACGGTTGCGTTCACCGCCTGACAATTGCCCGACCTTCTTTTGCTGGTCCGTACCTTTAAAATTAAATGCCCCCACATAAGCCCGTGTTTGCACCTCATTTTTCCCAAAGGTGAAGAAATCATGGCCACCGGAAATTTCTTCCCAGATATTCTTGGATGCATCCAACGTATCCCGGCTTTGATCAACATAGCCCAATTGCACGGTATCGCCGAGTTCCAGCGATCCGCTGTCGGGGGTCTCCTGCCCGGTTATGATTCGAAAGAGAGTGGTTTTACCCGCACCATTCGCGCCGATTATGCCGACAATTCCGCCGGGTGGTAATGAAAATTCGAGGTTCTCAAACAAGAGCTTATCGCCATAAGCCTTGGTGAGCCCCTTGGCTTCGATAACTTTAGATCCCAAACGTTCAGGAGTCTGGATAAGAATTTGCGCTTTTCCCACTTGCCGGGTTTCTTGCGCCGCAACCAGATCATCAAAAGACTTGATCCGGGCTTTTGATTTGGTTTGGCGCGCTTTGGGAGATTGGCGCATCCATTGCAATTCGCTTTCAATCGCTTTTTGACGGCTTTTGTCTTCGCGCTCTTCTTGCTCCATCCGCTTGGCTTTAGCGTCCAACCAATTGGAATAATTTCCTTCAAACGGAATCCCGCGACCACGATCAATCTCAAGCACCCAATTCACGACATTATCCAAGAAATAGCGATCGTGGGTCACCAATATGACATTGCCGGGATAGTCGATCAAATGCTTTTCGAGCCAGGCAACGCTTTCCGCATCGAGATGGTTTGTTGGCTCATCGAGCATAAGAATTTCGGGTTTGTCGAGAAGCAACCGACACAGAGCGACCCTGCGTTTTTCACCACCGGAAAGATCAGTTACGGGGCTGTCTCCTGGCGGACAACGCAAAGCTTCCATGGCAATTTCCAGCTGATTGTCCAATGTCCAGCCATCCACTGCGTCAATTTTTTCCTGCAATGCCCCCATTTCTTCCATCAAAGCATCAAAATCGGCATCTTCAGGTGGATCTCCCATGATCGTGGAAATTTCGTTGAACCGTTCCACTAGATCTGCGACCGGGCGTACGCCATCCATGACATTTTCTTTGACGGTTTTGCTATCATCCAGTTCTGGTTCCTGCGCCAGATATCCCACACGAATGCCTTCACCTGCCCAAGCTTCGCCTTGATATTCTTCATCCTGACCAGCCATGATTTTCATCAATGTCGATTTACCGGCACCATTTTTACCAATGATGGCAATTTTCGTTCCAGGCAGAAACTGGAGGTGGATATTATCAAGTACGGGCTTAGCGGCACCGGGGAAGGTCTTGGTGAGACCTTTCATTACATAGCTATATTGGACGGCCATCTGGCGGTATCCTTTGATTTCAATGGGATTAGAATTGCGCATCGCCTAGCGAAATGAACGCGAACTCGCAAGAGAGCATTGGCAAACTGCAAAAGGCAAGTTAGGCAGGGCTTCATGACCAAAGCTAATTTCCCAAGCGCGCTCCTCGGAACCGCAATTTCAACCCTGATATTTTCAACAAGTGCTTTCGCGGAAACACAAGATGTTAGGGAGATCCAAGCCAAGGCTTTAGAGGATAATCTCGCATTTGAAATTACCGAAGGGTTGACGACGGAAATCGGTCCGCGTCAGGGCGGAACAGAAGCCGAAACAAGGGCCCGCCAATGGGCTGTGAACAAGCTTACCGATCTGGGCTTTGGAAAGGTCCGGATCGAACAATTCATGATGCCGACTTGGGTGCGTGGCGAGGAAACGGCTGAAATTATAGCACCTTTTCCGCAGAAGTTGGCCATAACAGCGCTAGGCAATTCAGGCAGCACAGGTGCAAATGGTCTAGAAGCGGAAGTGGTTTTCTTTCCCACAGTAGCCGCATTGGCTGCTGTCCCTGACGGCAGCCTCAATGGTAAAATAGCCTTTGTCAGCCATCAAATGCGCCGAAGCCAGGATGGATCCAGCTACGGCGCGTTCGGAGCCGTGCGGTTTTTCGGACCCAATATTGCAGCGCAAAAAGGCGCATCCGCTATGGTTATTCGATCTGTCGGCACTGATTATCGTCGCAATCCGCATACTGGCAACACCAATTTCTCAGATCGCGTAGCGCCTATTCCTGCCGCTGCATTGTCGATCCCTGATGCCGAGAATTTGCGGCGCATGATCGAGCGTTCAGAAGAGCCGGTCAAAATGAAGCTCGTCCTTACACCGCAGAATATCGGACAGCAGGAATCAGGTAATGTTATCGCCGAAGTCGCTGGTACTGATCCATCTCTTTCGATGGTGCTAATCGCCTGTCACCTCGACAGTTGGGATCTCGGCACAGGCGCCATTGATGATGGTGCTGGTTGCGGCATTATCACGGCGGCTGCAAAGCTGATCATGGAAAGCGAAATCAAGCCCAAGCGCACAATACGCTTGCTTTGGGCCGGTGCTGAAGAAGTCGGCGTATGGGGCGGCAAGGACTATGCGGTTGTCCACAAAGACACACCCCATGCATTGGCGATGGAATCAGATTTTGGGGCGGATCGCGTCTGGCGAGTGGAGTTTAACTTACCGGAGTCCGCAAAGGAAACGCAAGACAAGATTATTTCCAGCCTTGGCCCACTTGGTATAGGCCATAATCCATCGATTGTAGCCGGCGGCGGTGCGGATGTGAGACCAATTATCGGGGCACAGAATCTCGCGATTATCGATCTCCAGCAAGATGGTACGCGCTATTTTGACTTGCATCACACACCGGATGATACTTTGGACAAGATTGATCCGAAACAATTGCGTCAAAATGTTGCGGCTTGGACCACCGTTTTATCGATCATTGCCAATAGCGAAATCGACTTCACATTGCCGCCCAAAGAATAATGACTGATAAGCGCACTTTCCTTCTGAGTTTCCTGCTTTTGCTTGGATGTTCTGAGACACCCATAGAAGAACAGGATGATGCGGCAGCGGCGGAAATTGAAAAGCAAATAGAAGGTGATGCCAAATCACTCGAGGAAGCGGCAGCAGAAGCTGTCAACGTCTTGGAAACGGAAATTGAAGATGATCTGATTTCTGCGGGCTATGGGATTGACACGGCCCAAGAGGAAGAGACCGATCCGGCGGAATAACGGTTCTTAAGGCCAATGCTCTTCTGTGCTCATGGTTAAAACTTCGTCCTCTCGATTAACCATATCTCGCTATCTGACTTTAGCCCAGCTCCTCTATTTTGACTAAATCGGCCATTTTTCAGAAACCAATTATGCAGCGAATTGGAAGCGCAAAACGGGGAGAATACCAGATGATTTACGGTGATTCATTGCATATTGACGCACAGGTGAAGCAAAGCAATTCATCCAATATCCCTTGTATTGTGACAACAATTTCCGACACAATCATCAAAATTGAATGTGCCGCTCAGCTTAATCCTGAAATGGGCCTCACGCTGAAAATACCCAGCATGAACGTACTAACCGCCAGTCTTTTGTGGAAAAAGCACGACGAATATGGCTGTCAGATTGATTATACTTTTCATCCTGCGGTAATCAAAAATATGATGGAGCGGCTGGACCGCAAAAGGGCTGTTGCGCACGCCTACTAGTCCCGCGGTCAAGTCGCATAATTGGCCGTAGCCTAACGATCCCTGCGCCGTCTGGCTTTGCGTTCCTTGCGAAAGATCATAACACCGACAACGCAAATGACCGCGATAGCGGCAATCATTGCATAGCCTATGATCAAATTTGTCGGCATCGTTGGTCTCCAAAACGCGACCTCAAACCCATTTATATCCAAAATAGATGTATCTTCGCGTAAATTCATTATAGAATGTGATATGCGTAAGATATCTGGGGCATCGCATAAGGATCAAACCCAATTCACGGCACTGCCATAATGATGCCGGTTTGATGACTCGACTGGCTTTACACTGCAGCTGCATTGTGCGAGCTTCTTTCCAAATAAGGAGCATCTCATGGAAATGAAGCAGAAAACCCTCACCGCCCTCGCCTTGACCGTTTCGGGATTGGCTTTCTTTCCCTCCTCTTCCCACGCAACATTCACCGAACCGCGTGCACAAGATCAAGATATTATCGTCACCGGTAAAATAACAACGAAGGACGCCATTGCAGAGTTTGTTCAAGCAACCATCGCTACCCCCAAAGGTGGTCGATATGAAGGCCAATATGCCCGCTTTTCAAACGCCGTTTGTCCCAAGGTGGTTGGATTATCAGCAAGCAACAAGCAGCAAGTTGAAAAACGGATGCGCGGGATTGCGTTGGCGGCCGACATGCAGGTTGCGAGAGAAAAATGTACACCCAATATCTTCGTGATTGTCGTGGCTGATGGCAATGAAGCGATAAATTTGATACGCAAAAAGAAATCCCGACTCTTTGGAGGTATCGCCCCTCATCAACGCGACCAAATCGCTAGAAGCGGGGGACCAACTTATGCTTGGAAACGCATTCAAACCGGTTCAGCGGAAAGTGGAGCGCTCCAGAATTCCGACGAAACAGATATTTTGCCGTCGGATGAGATTGACAAGACTGAAGTGGCCACAATGCAATCCAACGTTAAATCGAACATCAAACGGACAACCAAACAAGCCATGACCCATTCTTTTTTGTTAATGGAAAGGGACGCATTGATCAATCTGACAACCGTTCAGATCGCTGACTATGCTGCTATGCGGTCCTATATTGATACGAGGAACAGCAAAACCCGGAAAGCACCCCGTTATTCCATCCTTTCCCTCTTCGATCAAAAGGGATCGGATGAAAATATCCCTGCGTCAGCAAGCGAAATGGATCTGGTCTTGCTCAGCTCCTTGTATAATTCACCGTCGGATGTCTCCGCATCTATGCAAAGCGCCGCGATGCTACACCGGATTGAGAAAGAACTGACGGCCGGCAAGGCCAAATAAACCCAACGCTCGAGATGGATTGTGGACAGGACTTCATCCTATGCGGTTCTGCACTTTTTCAGTCCGAATAATAACCATTTCGAAAAATGGTCGGGGAGACAGGATTCGAACCTGCGACCCCCTGGTCCCAAACCAGGTGCGCTACCAGCCTGCGCCACTCCCCGACGCGCGCTTCCCCTAGCCGTGATTTAGGGAAAAGCAAAGAGTTTTTACGTCTATTCTCAACCTTAGTTGAAAAGGACAAGCCTAGTCCCATTGGAACAAAGGTTGGTGGGCCCGGAGGGACTCGAACCCCCGACCTAGCCGTTATGAGCGGCCAGCTCTAACCAACTGAGCTACAGGCCCCAGAATAACGGCGCTTCAATGAATTGCCGCTGTTCAAGGCTCGCTCCGATAGCGGATCGGCGACCAATTTGGCAAGCGGCTAAAATAATTAATTCCACACTGTTTAAACCCGAGACAGGAATATCAGCTTTTTTCCGGATCCAGACCAGAAGCGGCAAGCAATTGCGTAATGCTAATCGGCGAAACGCCGCGATCAATCAAATGGTCAATGACCAAGCGCCACCAGTCGTAAAATTTGTCTAGATCCGCACTGCTCTGCACATAAGGCGTGTGTCCGGCTGAAAGCGATGGGGAATGAAAGGAAAATACCAGCAATTGCAATTGATCATCCAGCGCGACATCAATTGCCTCTTTTGCTTCACGCGCTGTGACACCCTCCGGAGTCAGAGGAATACGCTCAAACATTTTCGACTTGGATAATAAGGTTTCAGCCATTTTCGAACGGTTAAACAAGGGCGAAAGAAAATCAGCTTGCTGTCTGAACGGCCCGGAAAAAACCGTGGTTAGCGGAAGTTCGAACAGACTTTTCTCTGCGTCCAACCAAAACGGTTTCGGTCCAATATGCGCAAAGTCAGGCCCCGATTGTGCTCGATAATCAAACCGAGAACGCACACTGCTATCAATTAAAAACCCATGTTTTGCGAGGATATCTATACTATTCGGTCCAACCCCATACCGTCCGGCGCGATAGATTATGGGCGTCTCACCAATTTTTTCGGAAATGGCTTCGCGCAATGCGAGTATTTTTTGTTCTTCCAATTCTTTCGGAAGATTCCCCGCATAACTGTTGTAATTATTGGTCTCTTCTTCAAAGGGCGGATTGATCCAAGGGTGCAAATGCACGCCAATTGAGGCGCGTTTTTCCGTCGCTACCAATTTCAAAAAGGCCGCTGCCTCCGGATGTTCAATGATGGAATAATCGACAAAATAGACCGGATCGATTTCATATTTTTCCACAAATGCCTGGAAGCGCTCTAATTTGCTCACTGAAACATTGGTGTGACCATCTCTTTCAAATGGCCCATTCCAATCAAATTCCTCTTCCGTATCAACGCTGACAAGGAAGCGGCAGCCAAAATCGTCGGACCATTGCACATTATCGCGCTGGTCAAAAACTTCAGCAGCTGGATTTGCCCTCGAAGTCATTGCGGCTCCGTTTGATCGGAAATGTTGGGTATAATTCCATACCCAGCCTCTATTCCAATTCTGTTTCTCTCACACCAATTTCGCTAGTCGCGGCAGCTGGCAGGGTCAAGCCAATCTTGTCATCAGAAATGGTCAGCATGCCATTGGCCGATTTTGCCAAATTCCGCACCAAGCGGAGGGAAAAACCTAGCCCCAAAAGCGGAGCATCGCCTGCATCCCCTTCTATTCCATGCGATGGATCCAGCAATTCCTCTTCAGAAATACCTTTAATCCGGGACGGACGGGAAAGAGAGAAATGATTGACGGGTTGCGATCCTATTCTGGTTCTCAAATTGCCGTTCAATTCTTCACCATTTTCACATGCGATAATCGCAGCAGACAGCAATCGCGCGAAAATCCGTTCAACCGATTCGCTGTCTAATGCAAAGGATCTGACCGGTTCCGCTTTACTGATATGCAATTCAACAGACTTGCTTTCCGTCAAACTTTGCAACCGCTGGGACAACCGATCCAATAACCAATCCGGTTCGGTCAATCCCGACTGACTAGCCACCTGCCCGGCATCAATTTTTGCGGCAATATCCAGATCTTCAAATCCGGTCAGCAACCGTTGTGCTTCGTCCACAATATTGCGAGACAATGTGCGATATTCAAAGGAAGCCGGACCAAATAATTGCTGCTCAATTATCTCGCTAAACCCAATAATGGCGTTAAGTGGCGTTCTAAGCTCATGGATAAGCTGTTGTAACTGTTCCCGGCGTTCCACGTCGAGATCATTATGACCGGCATCTTCGGCTGCATTTGGACGGCGCATGACACCGCGATATCCTTTAAAACGACCGGTTTCCTCGCCAAAATAGGGTATGGCTGACATTCGCCAGTCACCGGCAACAATCGGGGCCCCGCACAGGCGCATACGTGCATTTTCAAGCGGCATTCTCTGGCGAAACGCAGCGGCTCCATAAGCATCTGGCCCCGGGCCATCATCGAAAGTCGGTTCGGCAATTGTTACCCCGACAATCGCGCCTTTAGGCGGACCTTCGGCCCAGATGATTGTTCCACTGTCATCAGTTTCGAAATTAATCGCATCAATGGCTTCAACAAAATAGCTGCGATGATCCCGTTCAGGAGATAGCGGCGTCGAAACGTCATTAGCCCGATTTTTTTGATAATCCGCAATTTTTGCAACCAATGTGCTGATTTGCGAAGATTCTTCTGTTGGCTCCATCACCGAATTATCATTTGTTTCGGTAAATTCGTCTTCTTTCACCAAGGTCAATGGCTCGGTGGGTTCCGAATTTGCGGGAGCATCCATTTGCAGCGCCTGTCTGGCCAGAACTCCCAGGTCCTTACGGCCCGACAATAGGGTTTGAGCCCGGCTGGATAATTGCGGAATGACATCTGCCCAGATCTCGTCTGGCAGATCCGCCGCTTCAAGGGCGGCATCACAAATCACATCATTATCCGCGCACAGATAAACCAGCAATGGCGCGGATCTCAGACGTCCGTCCAGAGCCGTCACAGCAGACAGTCGCTCGCTTTCCCCAACCCGTTCGTGCAAGTCGCGCAAACGGGTTAAACCAGACTGGACATCATCATTAACAAGTCGCCCCGGTTTTTGAGCCAAAAGGTCGGCAACTTGCCGCCATTGCATTGCAGCGGCATTGCCCTCTGGAAGGCGACCCTTTAAAACAGTGGTGAGGCGATCATCGTAGCGCAAATATCGTTCCGGCAATAAGATTTTGTCAATTCGTTAACAAATCGATAACCGCAATATTTCAAAATCGTAAGCCCTGAAAACATCGCGTCACAATGTGGGACAAGTGAGCGGCTGTTGCTTGGGGCGCTAATTATATTATAACGATATCATGATTCGCGAACGGAAATTGCACATATATGGCTGATGTAAATTTGGACGAGATTGACCTGCAAATTTTGGAGCGTCTCCAAAACGAAGGTCGCATAACAAATGTTGAACTCGCACAAAGCGTAGGATTGACAGCTCCCCCCTGTTTACGGCGAATGCGAGCCTTAGAAGATAGCGGGATTATTACAGCATATCATGCGGCCGTCGATCCCGCCAAAATGGGTTTTACAATCACAGTATTTGCCATGGTGAGCTTAAAAAGCCAGGCTGAATCTGATCTCAAAGCCTTTGAAGACCATGTCGATCAATTGCCCGAAGTTAGAGAATGCTACATGCTCAACGGGGAAATAGACTTCATGTTGAAAGTGGTGGCGAAAGATTTGCAAGAATTTCAAAGTTTTCTCACCAGCAAACTGACATCCGCGCCCAATGTCGCTAGCGTCAAAACATCGCTGACCATTCGATCTGCAAAAAATCTACCCGGCGTGCCCATTGGTGATTAAATAAAAAGGGCGCCAGAAGCGCCCTTTTCTATCCATTATTATCTGACCATTTAGGTTGCAGACGGAGCCAATTCAGGCGCCGGAGCAGGCGCACTGGTCTGCGCAGCTTTCTGGTCGATCCACAATTCCCAGAAATCCGCTATGCTCTTGCGCGAACCGGTCACGCCAGAAAAGGCTTGTTTCGCGCCCGCCCAATCATTTTTACCAACATTCGCAATGCCAAGTCCCATTTGCGCGCGGGGAACATCCACACCGCCTTTGGTGATAGCCGACTGATATAGAGCAGCAGCCTTCGCATAATCTTCATAACCAAGCATGGCATCTGCGGTTGCCAGCGCAATTTTACCATTGGCCGAACGATTGGCATCGCGCTCAGATGCTGGCAAACTGGCTTTATCTGCCGCGACAGCACCGCGTGCAGCAGCCAAAGTTTCTTTCACATAAGAACTGGACGATGGCACATCGCCTTTCGCTAGCCCTTCTTCCAACAGCGAAACCACTTCACCAGGCAAACGGCGCGGATCCGCCGCATCGGCATATTCGAAATAATCGCGTTCGCTTTCCATAGCATCCGCTTTGCGCATCAACCGCATCAATTCGAGGTTTTCCTGATTGGACAATTTGGGATTGGCCGAATCACGATAAACGGAAAGAGCCGCACGCCAGTTTTCACCCGAAGGATAAGCTTCAACAAGCTTATATGTCCACTTTCCTGCTGCGCCATTGACGTTGTTTTTCATCGCCATACCGGCACCGCGGCGATACCAATCTTCCGGCGCTTTATTTCCCGCCGTTTGTTGTGCGGTCAGAGCATTATCCAATGCAACCAAGCCTTCCTGGATCTTATTTTCCTTGAAATAGGCTTCAGCAATCAAAGCGCCGATATTATTATCACGATAGCCGGCTGCATATGCTTGCTCAAATCGTTGTTGAGCCTCAGGATAGCGACCCGCTGAATAAGCGAAATTGCCAGAGAAGAATAGGAATGCGGGCAATTGTTCCGCGCTTGTCCGTCCACTGGCAAGTGAAGCATTAATGCCCTTTTCTTGCAAGCCTGTTTCTTTCAGCTTGGAGCCCAGTTGAATGGCCAATTGTCCGGCAACAAATTGATCGTCGCCAGTCAATGGCTCTGCCAAAAGCGATTCCACTAATGGTTTGGCTGTCTCAGGCGTCTCGCTTGCAATGGCTTGCTGAATAGCGGCCACTTTGGGACGCACTTCTTTGCTCATTTCAATCTTGTCGCCTTTATCTTTTTTCTTTTTCTTAGCATGCGCCTCTTGCGGTACCGCAGAAATGGCGAGTGTTCCGGCAGCAGCCAGAGCAACAGCCATAGAAAAATGAGATAGAAAACGCATAAAATTCCTCCGAATAAAAACTTTGTTATTTCCGAACTAATGTAGGTGACCGAATATGGTTGCACCTTAAACTGTCTTGGCTTTAATACCAAGTTTCAGATGCTTTTATAGGGTGAATCCGCTGAATAGACGTTGAACGGGCACTCCCTAAGCCGCAGTTATCCGATGCATGTATGTATATGGGTGTAAAATCCCCAAACTAAGAGGTTAAATTTCCGTGATTGCAATTATTTCTCCCGCCAAATCTCTTGATTTTGAAAGCAGCTTACCGGCGCACAAACTCAGCGAAAACCGATTTCCCGAAGAAACGGCGAAATTGGCTGGTGCCATCTCCAATCTAACGAAAAAGAAACTCAAAACCATCATGCCGGTTTCTGACAATCTTATCGCGCTCAACCAAGGTCGATATAGTGCGTTTTTCGATCAACCGGAGCGTGCGGCTATTTTTGCGTATAGCGGCGATGTTTATACTGGATTTGAAGCCCAAAGCCTCTCTCCGGAAGGGCTGAACTACGCCAAAAGTCATTTGCGCATCCTCTCTGGCCTCTATGGCTTGCTTCGCCCTTTTGATCCGATACGTCCCCATCGCTTGGAAATGGGTACGAAATGGGCGCCGCGATACAAGAAATTGACAGATTTCTGGAAAGATAAAATCGCCTTGGAATTGGCGAAAGACCTGGATGAGGCCGGTGAGCGTATCATTATTAATTTGGCCAGCAACGAATATTGGGCATCGGTCAAGCCGCATATTGGCAAATTGGATGCACGGATCGTCGAAGTGGATTTCCGCAAAAATGGACCGGATGGGCCTAAATTTATCAGTTTTGAAGCAAAGCGCGCCCGCGGCATTATGGCCCGCTATATTTGCGAAAATCATCTCAGTGATGTCGATTCGCTTAAAAGTTTCGACAGTGACGGTTATCAGTTTGATCACGAGAATAGTGCAGAAGACCGCCTCCTTTTCGTCCGGTCATGAGCCGCCTAACCGCGGTTGTTTTCGGCGCCAATGGCGGTATCGGCAAGGCCATGGCCGATATGTTGGAACAAGAGGATGAATTTGACGATATTGTCAGATTCTCCCGCACAGCAGATAGTCCGGTGCCCGTGGATCTTGGTTCAGAGGATTCGATTGTTGCTGCGGCAAAATGGATAAAGGATCAACGAAAAAGCCCAAACCTGATTTTTATTGCAACGGGATTGCTGCATAAAGACGATCAAAGTCCTGAAAAATCCATGCGGGATCTCGACGCGCAATGGATGCAAGAAAATTACCAAATCAATGCAATTGGGCCAGCTCTTATTGCCAAACATTTCCTGCCATTAATGCCCAAAGATAATATCATAAAATTCGCCGCTCTCTCGGCACGCGTGGGGAGCGTTTCTGACAACCGTCTGGGCGGATGGTATGGCTATCGAGCGGCCAAGGCGGCGCTCAATATGATCATCCGCAACCTTTCGATTGAGTGGCACCGCAAAAATAAGCGTGCGATTATTGTGGGGCTCCATCCTGGCACTGTGGACACTGATTTGAGCAAACCGTTTCAAGCCAATGTACCACCTGGTAAATTGTTCGATTCCGAACGCGCAGCATTACAGTTATTGGACGTTTTAGATGGACTGAAACCGGCAGATAACGGCAAGATTTTCGCTTGGGATGGCGAAGAAATTAAACCGTGAAAAATGATCATAAATTTTAACGTAAAACCAGCCTGAAAAGCTAGCTTTTATAACTGGTCTGCCCTAAAAGGGTTGCAACTTCAAAAGCTAAGAAAAAGGCCTGTTTGTGAACGAACAAACCACCGCACCAGAACCATCTGACATTGAACCGATTGATATCGTCGATGAAATGAAATCCAGCTATATGGATTACGCGATGTCCGTCATCGTGAGTCGCGCCCTGCCCGATGTTCGCGATGGTTTAAAACCAGTGCACCGGCGGATTTTATTCTCGTCCCAAGAAGGCGGTTTTGTTGCCGGGCGGCCCTATCGCAAATGCGCCAAAATTGTCGGCGATGTGATGGGCAATTATCACCCGCATGGCGATAGCGCTATTTACATGGCCCTCGCCCGCATGACTCAAGATTGGTCGATGCGCGTTCCGCTGATTGATGGTCAGGGCAATTTCGGATCGATGGATCCAGATATGCCAGCCTCCATGCGCTATACCGAGGCACGCCTCAATAAGGTCTCGAACAGCCTGTTAAATGACCTCGACAAGGACACGGTCGATTTTATCGACAACTATGATGGCAGCCGGCAAGAACCTGCAGTGTTGCCAGCTCGCTTCCCGAATCTGCTGGTCAACGGTGCTGGCGGTATTGCCGTGGGCATGGCGACCAATATTCCGCCCCATAATTTGGGCGAAGTGATCAACGCTTGCCTGGCCTATATGGACAATTCAGCCATTACCGTTGATGAAATTATCGACATTATCCCCGGACCAGACTTTCCGACTGCACCGTTGATCTTGGGTCAATCCGGCGCCAAAGCGGCTTATCGCGATGGCCGTGGTTCGATCATGATGCGCGCGCGCCATGAGATTGAAGAAGGCCGCGGAGACAAGCGGTCCATTGTGCTGACGTCTATTCCGTTCCAAGTCGGAAAATCCGGTCTTGTCGAAAAAATAGCGGAAGCCGCCAAAGACAAGAGAATTGAAGGCGTGTCGGACATTCGCGACGAATCAAGCCGCGCCGGCGTTCGCGTTGTTATTGACCTTAAACGAGATGCCACCGCTGACGTGGTACTCAATCAAATTTGGCGGTTCACCCCGGCCCAATCGAGCTTCCCAGCCAATATGCTAGCTATCCGTGGTGGTCGGCCAGAAGTTCTTAACTTGCGCGATATTGTCGAGGCCTTTGTTAAATTTCGTGAAGAGGTCATCACCCGGCGCACCAAATTTGAGTTAAACAAAGCCCGTGAACGCGCGCATGTATTACTAGGGTTGGTTGTTGCGGTCACCAATATGGACGAAGTGGTGCGCATCATTCGCGGATCATCAACGCCCCTCGAAGCCCGCGAATCCTTGCTGGCGCGCGAATGGCCAATTGATGAAATTGCCGGTTATATCAAATTGGTTGAAGCCACAGAAACCGAGATAGAAGGCGATATTTACAAATTATCCGCAATCCAAGTGAAGGCCATATTGGATTTGCGCCTGCAGAAATTGACAGCATTGGGCCGGGAAGAAATTGGAGATGAGTTAAAAGAACTTGCCGCTGCAATTGAAGAATATCTCTCCATCTTGGCTGATCGCGTCAAATTATATGCGGTAATGCGTGAGGAACTGGAAGCAGTGCGTGACGAATTTGCTACCCCTCGGATTAGCGAGATTACCGCGGCATGGGACGGCCTGGAGGACGAAGATCTAATGGAGCGGTCCGAAATGGTCGTGACCGTTACCCATGGCGGCTATATTAAACGCACTCCATTGGACACGTTTCGTGCACAGCGTCGCGGCGGCAAAGGGCGCGCCGGAATGGCAACAAAAGACGAAGATGCCATTACCGAATTGTTCGTCACCTCTACCCATACGCCGGTCTTATTCTTCTCCACCCATGGCAAAGTCTATCGCTTGAAAGTCTGGAAACTCCCTGAAGGTGCACCACAAACCAAAGGGCGTCCAATGGTCAATCTTCTGCCATTGGCAGATGGGGAAACGATTTCAACCGTGCTTCCTTTGCCAGAAGATGAGGATGAATGGGGAAAACTGCACGTCATGTTCGCAACCGCCAAAGGCGGCGTGCGCAGAAACAGCATGGACAGCTTCACCAATGTTCCTTCCAACGGCAAATTCGCGATGAAATTCGATGAAGAAAGCGATGATCGTTTAATTGGTGTGGAACTGCTGAGCGACAATGATGATGTCCTGCTGGCCACCAAAAATGGGAAAGCCATTCGCTTCGCTGGCGATGCGGTGCGCTCCTTCCAGAGCCGGACATCCACCGGTGTCCGCGGCATTGCTTTGAAAGGCGATGACGAGGTCATTTCTCTGTCGGTATTGCGTGGCTTTGAAGCGACAACCGAAGAGCGCGATTTTTACTTAAAAGCGGCCCCATGGAAAGATAATGAAAATCAATCGGAACTGCCTGCAGAGCGGCTTGCCGAATTTGCAGAATCCGAAGATTTCATCCTGACCGTTTGCGCCAATGGCTATGGCAAACGTTCCAGTGCGTTTGAATACCGCCAGTCTGGCCGCGGCGGTCAAGGCATATTGAATATCGACAATATCGACCGCAATGGCACCGTAATTGCAAGCTTTGAGGCCAAAAATGAAGAGCAGATAATGCTCGTCACTGACCAAGCCAAGCTCATCCGAATGAAAGTGGCGGATATGCGGGTCATTGGTCGCAACAGCTCGGGCGTGAAGCTTTTTGATGTTTCAGAAGGTGAAACTGTCGTGGGCGCTGCAAAAATAGACGAAGAAGATGAAGCGGATGATCAAGCCGAAGAATTGGCCATGGCAGAAGGCGAAACGCCAAGCACTCCTGCTGCAGATGAGACGCCGCCTCCGCAAGACGATACCGATACCGATCCTGAGACATGACATCCAGCGCAGCGCATTTCATCTTTAAAGACGGTGCGCTAAGCTGGCCAGAAACTCTCGAGTTGCGAAAACGTGTTTATCCGGCAAACCAACTGGAAAGCCCAATTGAATGGGCGCAAGCAGAGCGGCGCCTATTTTTGTATAGCGGCGAGGATATCCGCGCGGTTGCCGGACTATATCAACGCGAGATATTGTGGGATAACCAATATATTGCGATTGCCGGCATTGGCGGTGTCATGACCGATCCTGCCTATCAACGACAAGGGTTCGGCAAGCAGATTATTCGCCATTTAGTGGCTATGCTCAAAGCGCAAGACGATTGGGCTTTTGTTCTGCTTTTCTGTGAAGATCATAATATCCCCTTCTATGACAGTTTGGGATTTGATCTGTTCGAGGGGCGCCTCGAGGTTGAACAAAACGGAAAAACGGGTCCATTTGCATTTAGAAACGTAATGGTTCAAGCCTTGTCAAAACCAGCGCCTGCGGCTGGCTATATAGATTTGTGCGGTTTGCCTTGGTAAAATATTGGCAATTGCCGGTGTCTAAGGGGATTGAGAGATGGCGATTATGGTAACACCTTCCGGACAAGCATGCGGTGCGAGCGTGACCGGTGTGAATTTGTCAGCGCCACTGAGCGATACAGAAATACAGGAAATTCGTTCCACCTGGCTGACCCATCATGTCCTGTCTTTTCCAGAACAAAAAATGTCCGATGATGATTTGGAACGGTTTACCACCTATTTTGGTGGATTTGGTCATGATCCTTTTTTTGACCCTATTGAAGGTCGAAAAAACATCGCCGCAATCCGCCGGCAAGCAGATGAAAAATCGCCATTATTCGCTGAAAACTGGCATAGCGACTGGAGTTTTCAAGCCAGTCCACCTGCCGGAACCTGCTTACGCTCCATCATCATTCCACCGAGCGGTGGGGATACATTATTTTCCAATCAGCATCTGGCGCTTGAAAAAATGCCCCCGGCTCTGCGCGAAAAACTGGAGAACAAAATTGCCGTACACAGCGCGCAATTGGCCTATGCCCCCGATGGCGCCTATGGCGCGAAAGATGAAGGGCGCAGCATGGACATTCGTCCGGATGAATCTGCCCGCAAAACCCAATTGCATCCGATCATTCGGCCGCATCCCGAAACAGGTCAATTGGGACTGTTCAGCTGTATGGGCTATATTATCGGAATAGAGGATTTGCCGCAATCTGACGCGCTTCCTCTTTTAACCGAACTTTATGCCTGGCAAGGCCGGGAAGAATTTATTTATCGGCACCAATGGCAAGCAGACATGCTGGTTATGTGGGACAATCGATCCGTGCTGCATTGTGCGACGGGCGGCTATGAAGGATATGATCGATTGTTGCATCGCACGACCATTGCCGCGCATTGACAGAGCTAAGGATTGGGGATTGCCATATCTTCGCGCAATGTTCGAATAACACCGGTTACAATGAGAAATTGTCCAACATAATATAAGGGCCAAATCGTCAAGCCGGGAATATTGGAATTTTGCAAAAACCCCATTTGGGAAAAAATGAGCAAATCGGAAATCACGAACAGCAAAGCCCCGACGCCAACGCGATATCGCGGAAAACGGCTAGTCCAAGCCGTTGCCGCCATGGTTGCCAGAAATAAACTGTAAACCGCCAAACCCAGCGCTTCGCTCCGTTCATGAGGAAGCGACCAGGCAATGAAAATTGTTACAGGGACGAGCAAAATCGCGAAAAGCTTTTGGCTGAATGTCATTTCAGAGCGACGATAACGGCTATAAAGCGCAATCGCGATAGAATGACCGACGGTGAAAGCAATTGCGCCAGCGATAAGATCAATTTCAATCAACATATCACCCACGGCACCGAAAGCCATGACCAAGGCGATCAGTCGGCCGTCTAATCCCGGCCCTCGCCGAAACGCGTAAATGGCAAGAAAACTAACCGCTGCGCCCTTCCACAACATGAGATACATGCCTGGGATATTGCCGTCTTTGACGAAGAAATAGCTGATGCCGAACAACAGGCTCATCAACAAATAGGGACGGGACTCGATAATCGCGCGTTTCATGACAGCGATCTATCATGCTCTACACCACTCTGCCAGATTGACTTTTCCACCAACTCGCAACACAGAGTGGCCATGACACAAGTACATATTATTGGCGGCGGTCTCGCTGGTTCAGAAGCAGCATGGCAATTGGCACAAGCAGGCGTTAAAGTGCGGCTATCCGAAATGCGCGGCAGTGGCGACATGACACCGGCGCATCAAACCGACGGACTGGCCGAATTGGTATGCTCGAACAGTTTTCGATCGGATGATGCCGTCAAAAATGCTGTGGGTTTACTCCATGCCGAAATGCGCGATCTGGATTCGATCATCATTGGTGAAGGGGACAAAAACCGCCTGCCCGCTGGATCAGCATTAGCGGTAGATCGCGATCATTTCTCTACAGCGGTTACGGAGAAATTAAGCGCCCATCCGAATATTGAAATTAATCGGGAGCGAATTGACCGCTTGCCGGAAGAAGGTCTCACTATTGTCGCGACCGGGCCGCTAACTGCCATGGCTTTGGCAGAAAGTATCGGCGCTGCCACGGGGGAGGATTCGCTCGCCTTTTTTGATGCCATTGCTCCGATTGTCTACAAGGAAAGCGTCAATATGGAAGTCGCTTGGATGCAAAGCCGCTGGGATAAAGTGGGGCCGGAAGGCGACGGCAAAGATTATATAAATTGTCCGATGAATCGCGATCAATATGAGGCCTTTATTCAAGGCTTGCTTGATGGCGAGAAAACCGATTTCAAGCAATGGGAGAAAAATACTCCATATTTTGAGGGCTGCATGCCGATTGAAGTCATGGCGTCACGCGGGATAGAAACCTTGCGATTTGGTCCAATGAAGCCCGTTGGCCTCACGAATGCGCATACTGGTGAAAGCGCTTATGCGGTTGTTCAACTGCGCCAAGACAATGCATTGGGTACATTGTGGAATATGGTCGGCTTTCAAACCAAACTGAAATATGGTGCCCAAACCGAATTGCTGCGTTCTATCCCGGGCTTGGAAAATGCGGAATTTGCTAGAATGGGTGGATTGCATCGCAACACATTTATCAATGCGCCCAAATTATTGGACCGCGAGCTACGCTTGAAAAAGGCTCCGCATATTCGATTTGCTGGCCAGATTACCGGTTGTGAAGGCTATGTCGAAAGCGCCGCGGTAGGCTTGATGGTCGGACGAATGATGGCAGCAGAAATTAAACAAGAAAAATTTGCTTATCCGCCACAAACCACGGCCTTCGGAGCCCTGTTAGCGCATATCACCGGCGGCGCGGATGCCCGGGACTATCAACCAATGAATGTCAATTTCGGTCTCTTTCCGCCTTTTGAACAACGGGTCAAAAAGAAAGAACGCAAAGAAGCCTATACCAAACGCGCACGTGCTGATTTCTCACAATGGTTCGATGACAATTTCAAAAGAGAAGCGGTCGCCTTAACTAGCTAAAGCCATTGAATAAAGTTCACGCGATACGTGCGACAAGCGGCACCACAATGAATGGCATCAGCATTTGCAGCGATTAGAACTGCGTTTGGGCCGCGTTGTGCGAAACTCGGCGCGAGTCAGCTCTCCATTTGTGTCTTGATCGGCATCTGCAAAACGATTGCTGGTTGCGATTGCCCATTCTTCAAATGTCAGCAGATTATTATTGTCCTGATCCAGCGCTTTAAACGCCTTTGTCCGGCTGCTCATTAACTCCAACCGGGTTATTTTTTCATCGCGGTTGCGATCATATCGGTTGAACCGTCTTTCTTCTCGCGAAGCTTTATAGGCTTTGGGTGGATTGGGTGGCGGCTCACCAAAAGCCGGAGCCGATTCCACGGCCAAGGGCAATTGTTCAATCGCAACATTTTCTGGCGGGGGCGGCGCTTCGGGAATTTCCACATCCTGACTTTGCGCGCCAATCCAGAAAAACAGCCCAGCAATCATGAACAACAACATCGTTGCCGCTCCGGTAACATATTTTTTCATATGCCCCTTCTTTGCTTGACCATTCTGGTGTTAACAGCCGGTTACACCGTGCCAGATGATCTTACTCGCAACCCCTGGACGATAAAGATCGGCTGTTAACGCTGCTTTGTTGACATCGTCAGCCGCTAATTTACAGAGAATAGAAAGCGGTCGACCGCTTCTGTCAAAGTCAGGTCGTTCCTGTTTTTCCAGGCTTGCTCGACATTTTTGAAAAGCCTGATCGCGCATGGATTCGTCAGAACAATGTCGCGCAAAATCCCACAAGGCCCAAGCCCTGGCACCGCTTAACTGGGCTTCATTGAGGTTTTTATCATCCCCATAAGCAAAGGCAAACAGACCTTCACCCCGTTTCTGAGCATAATTGTCAAACTCATCCGCCGTCCATGGAAAGTCTTCCAACAGATATTCCCAGCCCTCTAACAAAGTTTGGAGGCGGTCTGGATCCCCTCCCCGCTCTTCGGCTTGGTTAATCAGCGCAACCAAAGGTTCACCGGTTGGCCTTTGCGCGATCGGCGTGGTTAAAATATCCCGCCACCAGGTTAACCGCATTTGTCCAATTAATGTTTCAGAGGTTGATCGAATAATGTCGGCCAATCGAGAATCCAGGGCAAAAACCAGCGCGTATCGATAGCGATCCGGGCCTTTTGCGTAGGCTGAAATCAAGCGTTGCAGCGGATCCAATTGTAAAAGAGGGTCACTCATGCCGATGCCGTTGACCGTTTTCTACCGGAAATCAAGGTAAAGATCCTTTTAACCATAGGCTTTGGTCAGCCGCTAACCCTTTTCTCCTTATCAGACACGCTGAATTGAACTCCACATGCGTGATTTTTTGCGCACAGATCAAGGGCCTGGGGCACATGGTTGATAACAACGAGACGAAATCACAGAAATCTTTTCTGCAAAGATTACGCAAAGATGTAGCCGGTAACACGCTTGCTATGGCGGCAGCTGCATTGTTTCCCATTGTAGGTCTAGTGGGCGGCGGCGTTGATATTGGCCGGGCCTATATGGCACAGGCACGCTTGCAGCAGGCATGCGATGCTGCCGTGCTGGCCGGACGCCGGAACATGACGCAAGATACGCTAACCACAGCGGACCGGGTGGAAGCTGCTAAGTTTTTCGCCTTCAACTTTCCCGAAGGGTCTTTTGGATCGACACCGTTTGATGCGACCGTTACCGATGATGATGGAACCGTGGTTTCAGAAAATAAAATCCTATTTAGAGATGGTAGCGACGCGCGCGTGGTTGAAGGCGAAGCGCAAACAACCATCAAAACCACTTTGATGCGGGTTTTCGGCTATCGCAACATGGTCATCGAAACAGAATGTACCAGTCGGTTGGACGTTGGTAATGTTGATGTGATGATGGTGCTCGATGTCACCGGCTCTATGGGCTCCACCGTGTCCGATGGCGGTACCCGATTGGATGCACTGAAAGTCGCCGTGGAAGACTTTTACGGTATTTTGGGCCCCGGTGGCGGCGTATCCAACGAACAGATTCGCTATGGCTTTGTCCCCTATTCCAGTACGGTTAACGTAGGCGAGCTTCTCTATGACGAAGATCCAACCTGGCTGATTGGGGGCTCGATGGGCGATCGCCATACTTATCAGACTCGCCAAGCCACGTTTGAGGTCGAAGACAAAACAGCAGCAGGCTATAGTCTTGTTGAGAATGATTTTGTTGAATCATATGGGTTTTTGGACGGACCAGAATGTACCGACCGTTATTCAGAAAATCTTAACGTAGCATCATGGTTTGTCCCCAACCCTTCTGGCAATCCAATACTGATATCAGAAACGCGTACGGGTAATTTGAAAACCCGGATTACCGATTCATTTGCTTATCTTTCATGGGATGGCAGCACAAATGCGCCGCCAGCCAACGCGGTTGGGTCAGCATTTTGGCGGACATGTGAGCGCACACGCACTCGCACCACAGAGACTATTCCTATTGTTCAAACGGATATTTGGGAGTCAGGTGCCGTGCGCATCAGTGACTGGGGCTACGATGCGCTCACCCATAATGTTTACGACTATGTACGGTCTATCAAACCAAGCAATGATGCGGCTCAAAATCCGACATCGGATGCTCAGGATCTTGAAAGATGGGATGGTTGTATTGAAGAACGTCAGTCTACACTCAGCATAACAACGGGCACGACAGTCATTCCGAGTGCAGCAAATGATCTCGATATCGATCTTCTGCCTACGGATGTCGCATCCCGATGGGCGCCTTTCTGGCGGGACGTCATGTATGACCGGAGCAATACAAATCCGGCGACGACGGGCTCGGAAATTCCGAAATCCGGCGCCTCAGCTGCTTGTCCTTCACCAGCGCGGCGTTTGCAGACATATACCACTTACGATGATGGTACAGCTAACGATCTGCAAAGCTATATTGATGGTCTGCAAAATACTGGTTTCACCAACCATGCGATTGGCATGATCTGGGGCAACCGTTTGCTTTCTCCTGACGGTCTTTTTGCAACGGAAAACCAAATGAGCAGCAACGGCTTTTCCATTGGGCGGCACATCGTGTTCATGACCGATGGCGGCATGGATATTCGTCCGACCAACTATGGTGCTTATGGATATCAAAAACTGGATGAACGCATCACTGCGGCGCCCGCGACCGAAGCGGATTTGGAAGCGCTACAAGCGCAACGTTTCCAGCTTATGTGTGCGGCGGCGCGTTCCAAAGGTTGGACCGTATGGGTTGTGCAGTTTGGTGTCACCAATGTCACATCCAATATGCTGTCCTGTGCGAGCAGTCCTGGCAATGCGGCGGCAGCAACCGATCGTGCGTCTTTACAGGCCGCATTCTCTACCATCGCACAGAAAATCGGCGGATTGAGGTTGTCTAACTAATGAATATTCATATCAAACTCGCACGGCTTGACCGTGATCAAGACGGCGCCACACTGATGGAATTCGGCCTTATTGCCGGCCCACTCATTGTCCTGCTGTTCGGCATTATGGAAATTGGGTATCAAGGGTATATTGATACTCTATCCAAATCCGTCATGCACCAAGTAGCACGTAAAGCTTCCGTTGGCGGTCGAACAGTAGCGCAAATTGAGGCCGACATCCAAGACGGCATCGGGCCCTTGCTGCTCAAAAATGCGAGAGTGGATGTGCAGGTTCGCAGCTATTTCGAATTTACCAGCATTGGTAAACCAGAAAAGCTGACCAAAGACAGCAATGGCGATGGCAATCTTGATAGTGGAGATTGTTATCTGGACGGCAATGGCAACGGCGTGTTTGACGTCAACACCGGTCGCAGCGGCACGGGTGGTCCAGATGATATTGTGAATTACGAAATCACCATTGTATCGCCGCGGATATTTCCCTTGGCCGGTCTTTTTGGCGGTACCAAGGAAATGACCAGTTACAATGCGACCGCCGTCAGAAATCAGCCCTATGGGTCACAAGTTCCCGATCCAGAATTATGCGAGCCTTGATATGAGCAACATTTTTGAAAACATCTCTTCTCAGAAAATTGTGTCTGGCAGCAAAGCCGGGCGATTCCTGAAAAAGTTGCATGAAGACAAAAGCGGTCTGGCACTGATCGAATTTGCCTTTGTTGCGCCGTTCATGCTCACCGTTGGACTAACGGGTATGGAAACGGCCAATCTTGCTGTCGGACATTTGCAAGTGAGTCAGGTTGCCATGCTCGTTGCAGATAACGCATCACGCGTCCGTAACTCGATTGATGAAGCCGATATTCGCGAGATTTTTACGGGAGCCCATTTAACCGGCAGCAGTATCGACTTTTCACCCAACGCTCGGATTATTTTATCCAATCTGGAGCATAATGGCTTGGCCGGGGCGAATGAAGGCCAGTGGATCCGCTGGCAACGCTGCTATGGGGGTAACACCAATTATACGTCATCCTTTGGCAATGAAGATGATGGGCGCACCAATGCAACATTGGCGGCAGGTATAGGACCAACAGGCAAGAAAATCTCGGCATCTTCCGCGACAGGCGTCAATTTCGTCGAAGTAGTATATGACTATAAACCATTGGTATCTGACCGCTTTTTTGGCAATATCGTCATTCGCTATCAAAGCGCCTTTGTCGCCCGTGAACGCAATGATCACGCGATGAAAAACGCCAGTAACATTCCTAACGCACAGAAATGGTTGTGTAGCCGTTACGACGTAATCACCTGATTTTCGACTAGCGGTAACAGACTTTCTTGGCGGCAGCGATGATCCGATCGCTGTCGATCAGCGCCGCTTTTTCAAGATTGGCGGCATAAGGCAGTGGGACATCTTCATTGGTGACCCGCACCACCGGGGCATCCAAGTCGTCAAAGCCCTCTTCCATACAAACGGAAATGATCTCACTTGCGATAGAGCAAGTTGGCCACCCTTCTTCCGCGACCACCAAACGATTGGTTTTGGCAAGGCTTTTGAGGACCGTGTCAGTGTCCAAAGGCCGCAAAGTCCGCAAATCGATCACTTCGGCATCAATCCCCTCACCTGCCAATATATCAGCGGCATCCAAGGCTAGGCCGACACCGATGGAATAGCTGACAATGGTTACATCAGCGCCTTCGCGCATGATCCGAGCCTTGCCAATCGGTAAAACATAGTCATCCGTATCGGGGATTTCGAATGAACGCCCGTAAATCAGCTCATTTTCCAAGAAAACCACGGGATCTGGGCATTGGATAGCGGCTTTAAGCAAACCTTTTGAATCGGCTGCATCATATGGCGCGATCACAATTAGTCCAGGAACACTGGCATACCAGGGGCCATAGTTCTGGCTATGCTGTGCACCGACCCGCGATGCCGCGCCATTTGGTCCACGAAAGACTATTGGACAACGCATTTGTCCGCCTGACATATAGTTGGTTTTCGCCGCGGAATTGATGATATGATCAATCGCCTGCATTGCAAAATTGAAGGTCATAAACTCAACAACCGGCTTAAGTCCGCCCATTGCAGCCCCAGCACCAATACCAGCAAAACCATGTTCGGTTATCGGTGTATCGATGACTCTTTTGGCACCAAATTCATCCAACAAGCCTTGCGTCACCTTATAGGCGCCTTGATATTCCGCCACTTCTTCGCCCATGACGAAAACTGTATCGTCGGCTCGCATTTCTTCAGCCATAGCATCGCGCAGCGCTTCACGCACGGTGATCGAGACCATATTCGTGCCCGCCGGAATAGCGGGGTCCGCAGCCCGGGATTGCACAACCGGTGCAACGGGTGCTTCTTGAACAGGTTCGGGTGCCGATTGCGGCTCCTCGACTTTTACCGTGTCCGCCGCCGGAACAGACGTCTCGTCTTCGTCTTCACCGGTCATTTCGGCTATGACCGCGCCGACCATTACATTGTCGGTCCCTTCTGCGATGATGATTTTCGATATCACACCTTCATCAACAGCCTCAAACTCCATTGTCGCCTTATCGGTTTCAATTTCGGCAAGAATATCGCCAGAACTGACTTCATCGCCTTCTTTCACGAGCCATTTGGCTAGCGTGCCTTCTTCCATTGTTGGAGACAGGGCGGGCATTTTCAACTCAATAGCCATTAATATTGCTCCACCAATACGTCAGTATAGAGTTCGGGCATTTCCGGCTCCGGAGATTCTTCAGCGAAATCGGCTGCTTCGGAGACTGTCTTACGCACTTTCTTATCTAGCGCCTTCAAATCTTCTTCTTTGATGCCCTGCTTCACCAACATGGCTTTCAGCCGTTCAATAGGGTCTGATTTTTCGCGAACATCCTGCACTTCATCCCGGCTCCGATATTTTGCCGGGTCAGACATAGAATGGCCGCGATAGCGATAGGTTTTCAATTCCATCAAAACGGGGCCCTTGCCCGCCCGAACATATTTTAGAGCTTCTTCTACAGCGCCGCGAACAGCCAGGACATCCATGCCATCAACTTGGACACCAGGTATCCGAAAACTCTCACCGCGGCGATAAAGCTGGTCTTCCGAGGAGGATCGATTGACGCTTGTACCCATCGCATATTGATTATTTTCGATGACGAATATGACCGGCAATTTCCACAGTTCCGCCATATTGAAACTTTCGTAGACTTGCCCTTGATTGGACGCACCGTCTCCAAAATAGGCAAGGCAAACGCCGCCATCTTCCTTATATTTATGTCCAAAAGCGAGACCGGTTCCGAGCGATACTTGGGCTCCAACAATGCCATGGCCGCCATAAAAGCCGTGCTCAACCGAGAACATGTGCATGGAACCGCCCTTGCCTTTCGATATTCCTGACGCGCGGCCAGTTAATTCCGCCATCACGATATTTGGATCAATGCCGCAGGCCAGCATATGGCCATGATCTCGATAGCCGGTAATCACACTATCTTTGCCAGGCTCAATCGCAGACTGCAATCCGGTTACCACCGCTTCCTGACCGATATACAGATGACAAAAACCACCGATTAATCCCAAACCATAAAGTTGACCGGCTTTTTCTTCGAAGCGTCTGATGAGCAGCATTTGCTCATAAAATTCCATGAGCTCAGTTTTGTTTGCTTTATAAATGGGTGTCTTCAAAGCAGGAAGGCGACTGGTTGACGGCGCCTTGGTCTTTCTCGCGGTAGATTTTACCGGTGCCTTAGCCGTGCGCTTTGCCGGCGCTTTTGCTTTCGATGAGGCTTTCTGGGGAGATTTTGCCACTCTTGCATCTTTCTATGGTTATGTTTTCGCCATCATAACCAGATACGGCCAGATTCCAAAGCCTTATAGGCCGCAAATCACAGAAATTTTTGAAGAATGTGGATAGCGCTATTTAAGCGGAACAATAATTTCATCTGGATGGACAAAATTACCCTCTTTGCGAAGCAATTCACCCACCAGATCTGGATCTGCACCACGAGGGTCCAATAGTTCGACCCGGTTTTTCAGCGCATCACGTTTGGCCTCCAAAGCGGCCAATTGCATGCCCCGCTCATCCAAAGCCGCGCGATATTCGCCCCAAGCCAAAACGCCTGTCGGACCCAATACGGCATAGCCCGCAATCGCCAGCAATGTGAGCAAAGCAAAACCCGGTCCAAGCGCCGCTTTGATCAGTCCACCGATTTTCTCTTTATGAGCCATATTTGCTCTTGAATCAGAATATTGATTCGCTGGCAAGCGCATTAACACTTTTGTTGCAAAAAAATTTTCCAGAGCGAGAAATTCTCGATTCTCGCTAGTTCAACTTAGCTAAAAATCGATCGACCAGCATAATGCGCGACTGTGTCCAATTCTTCTTCGATGCGGATCAACTGATTATATTTAGCGAGCCGATCTGACCGCGCGAGGCTTCCGGTTTTAATCTGGCCGCAATTGGTTGCGACGGCCAAATCGGCAATGGTCGCATCTTCTGTCTCTCCAGAGCGATGCGACATGACCGCGGTATAGGAAGCGTTATGCGCCATGCGCACAGCTTCCAACGTTTCTGACAATGTGCCGATTTGATTGACTTTAACCAGCAAACTATTCGCTAATCCGTCTTTAATGCCTTGCGACAGGCGAACGGGATTTGTTACGAACAAATCATCACCGACCAATTGCACCGTATCTCCCACAGCGTCGGTCAGATATTTCCAACCTTCAAAATCATCTTCCGCCATGCCATCTTCGACTGACTTGATCGGATAGTCTTTGCACAATTCTGCAAGATATTCTGACATTTCACCCGGAGAAAGAATCTTCCCTTCCCCCGATATATTATAGTTTCCATCTTCGTAAAATTCGGTTGCTGCGCAATCAAGAGCAAGCACCACTTCATCGCCAGCCTTGAAGCCAGCTTTTTCGATCGATGCCATCACAAAGTCCAAAGCATCGCGCGTGGAACCAAGATTGGGCGCAAAGCCCCCTTCATCACCAACCGCCGTTGCCAAGCCTTTTTCGGACAAGCCGGCTTTTAATGTGTGAAAAATTTCCGCGCCCCACCGCACCGCTTCTGCCAAGCTTCCGGCGCCCACAGGCATGACCATGAATTCCTGAAAATCGATGGGATTGTCGGCATGCTCTCCGCCGTTGATGATATTCATCATCGGCACGGGTAGAACCCGCGCTGATACGCCGCCAACATAGCGATAGAGCGGGAGCCCTCTCGCATCCGCAGCAGCTTTCGCGGCGGCCAAGCTAACGCCGAGCAAGGCATTCGCGCCGAGCCTTCCTTTATTATCCGTCCCATCCAGCTTGATCATCGTCGCATCAAGCTCTTCTTGGTCTTCGGCATCGAGACCCAATAGCGCTTCGGTCAACTCGCCATTCACGGCCTCCACCGCCTTCAAAACACCCTTGCCGAGATATTTGCTCTTATCGCCATCGCGCAATTCCACCGCTTCATAAGCGCCGGTTGAGGCTCCGGAAGGCACAGCGGCACGGCCGAAACTTCCGTCTTCCAGAAGAATGTCCACTTCAACCGTTGGATTACCACGGCTGTCCAAAATCTGGCGGGCGTGAAGATCTATAATGGCGGTCATTTCGCGAAGGCTCCTGTGGAAATTAGCATTGGGTCACAGCCCTTATCCTTATGATCGGCCCGTGGCAATCATCAGCTGTTATTCCGCTTCCGATTCAGTCGCTATTTACCCTTGAATTATAAGCATTAGCCACCATCTTGGTGTCAGGGAAAACCAATCGATAATTTTATCGATTAATTGTCATGGCAAGGGTTTTGAGGAAGGAATTTTAATTATGGCCGCCGATCAAACAAGAAAAACAACCACACGCAAGACTGCTGCAAAGAAGCCCGCAGCCAAAAAGGCCACTGCAAAAAAACCAGCAGCCCGCAAGAGTGCGGCCAAAAAAGCGGCACCTAAGAAACCGGCAGCAAAGAAGCCAGCAGCGGCCGCAAAGACCAATGTCAGCGCAGAAGATATCAAGGAACGCGCAATCGACAAAGCCCGCTCCACGGCCAATGACGGCAAGGCAAAAGCCGGCGAAGCGATTGGAACATTGAGTGAAATGATCGAGAATAGCGCCAAAACCATCGACGAGAATGTCGGTGAAAAATATGGTGACTATGCCCGCTCTGCCGCCGATGCAGTATCCTCCTTTGCGGAGAAGGTAAATTCCAAAGATGTGGACACTATGGTTGAAGATGCGCGAGAATTTGTCCGCAAAAAACCAGCAGTTGCCATTGGCGCTGCAGCGGTTGTGGGCCTGCTGATTTCACGTTTGATCAAATCCGGGATGGATGATCGCAGCTAGACATAGTAGCATCGAATCGGTGTTATCGCGACCTAATTGAAATTCTGGAATAACTCTATGGCCACAGAAAATTCGCAGGCACAGGACGCGGAATCTCTCGATTCCGCTACTCCTGAGGCCATAGAGGCAGCGTCAATAGGCTCACAGTTACAGCATTTGGTTGCCGATGTTCGCACCCTTGCTGAAGCGGAACTGGCTTATTACCAGACCAAATTGTCCGTTAATATGTCAGCCACCAAGACTGTATTAATGCTCTTTGGCGCTGGACTTGTCATTGGCATAACCGGCGCCATTGCTTTGATCTTGGGACTATTGTTGATCATGACCCATTATTGGGGTCCAGTAGCGGCGACAGCTCTTTTGAGCGGAGCGGCGTTGCTTGTGACGACAATATTGGTCAATATGGCATTGAAACGGGCGCGTAAATTACCTTTGGATGAAAATGACCAATGACACAGAAAAATGACGATATATTCAAATTGCGCAATCTCGCCATCGAAAAGAAAGCAGCGCGCGAAAATTTGCAGGATGATTTGACCGAGACCAAAGAACGTCTTCGCCCGGCTAATCTCGTCCAAGAAGCCAAAGCGAAAGCGCTTAGCCGAGTACAAAAAACTGGCGAAGGAGCCATCCAAGGCGTCAAAGACAATCCGGGTAAAGTCGCCTCGGTTGCTGCAGCGGCGGCGCTATTGGCCTTGCGTAAACCGATTACCAATTATCTGACCAATCGCCGGGCGGACAATGATGCCCCTGACGAAGACGGCACTGAGGAAAAATAATGAGCAAATTAACCGACAATATTGAAAAGGCGCGGGCCGCATCACGTGAGCGGCTAGAGGCTGCCAAAGAAAAAGCCGGAGAAGGCACGGGTCTGGCGCTGGAAAAAATGTCAGAAAGCAAAGAACGCGCAGCCGCCCTGCTCGGTGATGGAAAAGCCAAAGCCGCAGAAGGCGTTGCAGCCACGAAGAAAATGGCAAAAAGCGCCGCGGACAAGTCTGAGGAAACAATCACCAAAAGCCCCTTGGCTGTTGTTGCAGGTGGCCTGGCGTTAGGCGCTCTGGTTGGTGCGCTGTTGCCGAAAAGCAAAACAGAAACAAAATATGTTGGCGGCGCTGGCAAAAAAATAAATGAAACCGCGAAAAAAGCCTATGATGCGGCCAAAGATGCTGGTCAGGAACAGATTGATACACTGGGCCTCAGCAAGGAAAATGTGCAGGATCAGATTAAAGATCTGCTTGGCAAAGCAGCCGAAGCTGCTAAGAGCGCCGCCGAAGCCGCCGGCGATGCCGTAAAATCGGAACGTTCCGGCAAGTAACAGACAAAAGAATGGGGCAGTTATGAACGAAGAGCGCAGCAAAATGCACCTGGTAATGGGTGGGCGAGTCAAAGATCCGCGCGGGCTGGACTATGAGAATCTCGAACAGGTCGATCTCGTCGGCATCTATCCGAGCTATGAAGAAGCCGAAGATGTTTGGCGGTCCAATGCCCAGCGCACCGTAGATGACGCGGAAATGAAATATGTCATCGTCCATTTGCACAAAATTTTGGAACCCGAGCTTCCGGAAACCGAATAATATCGGTTCAGGCGTTTTTAAACCGCCATTGCAAAAGCGGACGGGTCAAGAATAGCCCCGCGACAAATCCCCCAATATGCGCATAAATTGCGATGCCGGTCAGGCTGCCGCGCGAGGCAATGCCGATCATCAACTGGATCCCAATCCAAGCCAATGTCAACCAGGCTATTCTCACCATATAGCCGGGAAACGGTCCAACGGGCTTCACATCGTTGCGCGCAAAAAGCAGCGCATAGGAACCTAAAATCGCTGAAATTGCGCCGCTTGCCCCAACCACTGGGATGACGGAGTCGCCGTTAAAAGCAAATTCGGCCAAAGAAGCCGCATAAGCTCCCACCAGGTAGAGCAACGCCATCAATTGAGGCCCAAGCGCTTGCTCGACAAAACGCCCGCAAAATAACAGCATCAGCATATTAAAAGCGATATGCATCATTCCGCCGTGCAAAAAGGCCGAAGATAAGGGCGTCAACCAAGCCGGAACTAATCCGCCAATGGCGTCCAGTTCGGGGAATCCATCACTCAGCCGGATAGGAAAAAACCCGCCCCGCAATACTGCTTCATCTTGCCATCCGAAAATCCAAAGGATCAGAAACACCGCGACATTGGCAATGATCAATCCATTGGTGAGCTTTCCGTTGGGAAGATTCATGTCAGATCAAATAAACTCGATTTTTTCGAGCAGATAATATTTGTCACCAGCAGGCACGGTGACTTCGATTTCATCGCCAACGCTGCGACCGATAAACGCCCGTCCAATGGGACTGTTATAACTGATCTTGCCAAGCTTTGCATCCGCTTCCGCTTGCCCCACCAGTTGATATTTAACCGGTTTGTCATCTTCATCGAGCAACGTCAAAGTTGCGCCGAAAACCGCTTTGTCGCCAGACAATGTTGTCGGGTCGATAACTTGCGCACGACTCAGCTTGTCTTCGACATCGCTAATCGTTGCTTCAACCTGACCTTGGCGTTCCTTAGCGGCATGATATTCCGCATTTTCGGATAAATCGCCATGCGCGCGCGCTTCTTCAATCGCATCTACAATGCGAGGCCGCTCTTCTTTCAGCGCTTTGAGTTCGGCTTCCAATTTGGCATGGCCTTCCGCCAGCATCGGTACTTTTTCTACAGCCATTTTTGGCCTTTCTTCCTTACTACTCACGGCGGCTTGCATGGCCGCAGTGTCAAAAATAGTTTCCCGGCGCCCCTCCCTATGAAGGCTCGCCCGCAGCGTGACAGATTGTCGGGGATGAATTCTGCTAAGACTTATAATAAGACTGAAGCGCGCGAACTTCAAGAGTCTCATCGCGCATGGCTGATATTGCTTCCATTGCCGCAACACTTGCAGTCGCCGTCGTATAATAAGGAATCTTTCCGTTTAATGCGCTGGCGCGGATGGATTTGGAGTCTTTCAGCGACTGCCAGCCCTCAGTGGTGTTGAAAATCAGGTCCACTTCACCATCAATAATCCGGTCAACAATATGCGGCCGCCCTTCGGCCACTTTATTAATCTTGGTGACAGCAATGCCCTTTTCGCTGAGATAATCGGCGGTACCGCTGGTCGCTATAATCTTAAAGCCTAGTTTTTCGGCCAGACGTGCAGCTGGCTCAATCACTTTCTTGTCGGTTTCTTTAACCGATACAAACAGCGTTCCACCGTCCGGTAAATGGTTATTGGCACCCAATTGAGCCTTACCAAATGCAATGGCAAAACTGTCATCAATGCCCATGACTTCGCCGGTTGATTTCATTTCTGGCGACAAGATTGGGTCGATTCCAGGGAAACGGTTAAAGGGAAAGACTGCCTCTTTCACAGCAATATAATCAATATGTCTATCAATCGGTGGTAAGTCTTTCAGACTTTCGCCAGCCATCACACGTGATGCGATTTTAGCAATGGGGACGCCAATGGCTTTGGCAACAAAAGGCACTGTCCGGCTTGCGCGCGGATTGACCTCAATCAGATAGACTTCCCCGTCTTTTACAGCAAATTGAATATTCATCAGGCCGCGAACTTTCAGCCCCAGCGCCAGCGCTTCAGCCTGGCGTTCCATTTCTGCTATAATATCATCACTCAGATTATAGGGTGGAATCGTACAAGCGCTGTCCCCGCTATGGACGCCCGCTTCTTCAATATGCTGCAACACGCCGCAGACAACGACTTGATCCCCATCACAAATAGCATCGACATCAACTTCCACCGCATCACGGAGATATTGGTCCACCAGAACCGGCTGGTCGCCCGATACCTGTACGGCTGTGTTGATATAATCTTCCAGCTGCGCCGGACCATCCACAATTTCCATTGCCCGACCACCCAGCACAAAACTGGGCCGAATTAGCACCGGATAACCGATCCGTTCGGCAATTTTGACGGCTTCTTCTTCCGTCCGCGCCATACCGTTATCTGGCTGCTTAAGATTGAGATCATTGACCAGTTTTGCAAACCGTTCGCGATCTTCGGCCAGATCAATGGCATCTGGCGTTGTCCCCAAAATGGGAATACCGGCATCTTCCAACGCTGATGCCAATTTCAATGGCGTCTGCCCTCCAAATTGCACAATCACACCGACGAGCTCGCCCTTGCTTTGTTCGACATGCAAGATTTCCAGCACATCCTCGGCGGTTAACGGCTCAAAATATAGGCGGTCCGATGTGTCATAATCCGTCGAAACCGTTTCGGGATTACAATTGATCATGATGGTCTCAAAACCAGCATCCGCCAAAGCAAAACAGGCATGACAACAGCAATAATCAAATTCAATGCCCTGCCCGATCCGATTGGGTCCACCGCCCAAAATGACGATTTTCCGGCGATCGGAAGGTTGCGCCTCATTTTCCGGTTCCCCGAAAATCGGCGCTTCATAGCTTGAATACATATAGGGCGTTTTCGCCTCAAACTCCGCTGCACAGGTATCGATCCGCTTAAAAACGGGGCGAACACCAAGCCTGTGACGCAGTTCCCGGACCTCTTTTTCCGACGTCGCACCGGCCATGGCGGCAACGGCGTCATGAATTAGCCCGCCGCTTCCAGCCACGGCGCGCCCGGCCCCTCCGGCCACATGCACGGCATCTACAGCCAATTTGGCCAGTCGTTCATCGGAAAAGCCCATGGATTTCAGCTTTCGCAGCGCTTCCGGGCCATTCGGCAGACCATTGTCCAAAATAGACTGCTCGGCATCGATTATTTCCCGAATACGAGCGAGAAACCAGGGATCATAATGCGCAATGTCGAAAATATCTTCATTGCTAAAACCCTCGCGCATGGCTTGGGCAGCAACCAGCAACCGGTCCGGGGTTGGCCGCGCCAATTCAGCAGCGATTTCCTCGCGCGAGGCACCTATGAGATCTTGAACCCGGTTAAAGCCATCCAAGCCGGTTTCCAGCCCGCGCAAGGCTTTTTGGAGCGATTCATGGATATTGCGGCCAATGGCCATGACTTCACCCACAGATTTCATCGCGGTAGCGAGCAATGGCTCTGCGCCCTTGAATTTCTCAAAGGCAAAGCGCGGAATCTTGGTGACAACATAGTCGATCGTGGGTTCGAATGACGCGGGGGTCGCACCGGTAATGTCATTGTCAATTTCATCGAGCGTATAGCCGACCGCCAGTTTCGCCGCGACTTTCGCAATGGGGAAACCAGTCGCCTTGGATGCGAGGGCCGAACTGCGCGAAACCCGCGGGTTCATCTCGATTACAACAAGCCGTCCATCCTTCGGATTGACTGCGAACTGTACGTTGGAACCCCCTGTTTCGACTCCGATTTCTCGCAAGACAGCCAAAGAGGCATTGCGCATGATCTGATATTCTTTGTCAGTCAGCGTTAGTGCCGGCGCAACGGTAATCGAGTCCCCTGTGTGCACGCCCATCGGGTCGACATTCTCGATCGAGCAAATGATGATACAGTTATCCGCCTTGTCGCGGACGACCTCCATCTCATATTCTTTCCAGCCTATCAGCGACTCATCAATCAGCACTTCATTGGTTGGAGAGGCTTCTAATGATGTGCGGACATAATGGATAAATTCTTCGCGGTTATAGGCCACTCCGCCGCCAGTGCCGCCCATGGTAAAGCTGGGTCGCATGATCGCGGGCAGTCCGATATCTTCGAGCACCTCCAGCGCCTGCTCTTCGCTATGTGCAATGGCAGAACGCGGGCTTTCCAGTCCGATCTTGTCCATTGCCGCCTTGAATTTCTCACGATCTTCCGCCTTGTCGATGGCTTCCGCATCCGCCCCGATCATCTGGACGTTATATTTGTCGAGCACGCCCCTTTTGTTGAGCGTCAGCGCGGTATTTAGCGCCGTCTGCCCGCCCATGGTTGGCAGCACCGCATCCGGACGCTCCTTGGCGATGATCTTCTCGACAATTTCCGGTGTAATCGGCTCGACATAGGTCGCGTCCGCCATTTCCGGATCGGTCATGATCGTCGCCGGATTGGAGTTGACCAGGATGATCCGGTAGCCCTCCTCTTTCAGCGCTTTGCATGCCTGTGTCCCCGAATAATCAAATTCACAGGCCTGTCCGATAACAATCGGGCCAGCGCCAATGATCAGGATGGAATTTATGTCAGTTCTTTTTGGCATTAGCGTTCGCCTGTAGCTCGTAAGAGCAGGTCAAGTAGTTGTGGTAGATTTGCCATCCGATTGCTGGTTAACTGCGCCTGTGTGCAAGCGATTAATGATTCACTTAACAGCTCGATAGTACGACTACTTAAAGCAGAAAACTCCAGCTCAACTGTCCGAACTATCTTTGATTCTTTGCAATTCTTGCGATCTGCCGGAACCGAAGTAAAAACCATGGTTTTAATCTCACCGCTGGAAACCTCTATCACCGGATCATAGATGGAAATCTCTGTGCTACCGGGCCGGGTAATACAGTAGTACCCGGTTTCCTCGTTGCTATAGCAACTTACTCTCCACCCATCGACGACATAACTGCCATGATGCTTGTGACTTTCATCTACGATTGAAACCACGGGCGGCGGTCCCGAACTCGCCGTCAAACCAAAACTTATACCAAACAAAACAATTAACTTTTTGATGAAACTTGCCTCCATCACCCCAATCCTCCGACAAATTTCTCGAACAAATAGAAGCTGTCCTGCGGCCCGGGGCTGGCCTCGGGATGATACTGCACGCCAAAGGCGCGTTTGCCGGTAATACTGATACCGCAATTGCTACCGTCGAACAGGCTTTTATGGGTTTCGACTATGGTGTCGGGAAGCGTTTCGCTGTCGACCGCAAAACCGTGATTCATGCTGGTAATCTCGACCAAGCCCTCACTGTCGTCCCAATCACCGCCAACCCGTTGCACCGGGTGATTGGCGCCGCGATGGCCCTGATGCATTTTGACGGTCTGCGCGCCCGCCGCGAGCGCCAGCATCTGGTGGCCCAGGCAGATACCAAAAATCGGCATATCCATATCAAGCAGCGCCTTGATCACCGGAACCGCATAGTCCCCCGTCGCCGCCGGATCGCCGGGACCGTTGGAGAGAAATACGCCCGCGGGTTCTAGCGCCAAAATATCATCCAGTGAAGTTTGCGCAGGAACAACAGTTACTTTTGCGCCAGCTTTCACAAGATTTCTGAAGATATTGCGCTTGGCACCAAAGTCCATTGCCACAACATGCGGCCGAGTCTCCATATCCTCCAATGGCGCATAGCCATGGCCAAGCCGCCAGATACCGCTATCCCAGATTTTGGTCTGATGTCCAGTCACCTCAACAGCGAGATCCATGCCTTCAAGCCCTGCCCAGTCGCGCGCTTTGGCCAGCAGTTCGTCAATATCAAATTGCCCGTCCGGATCATAAGCAATCACCGCATTAGGTGCTCCCGCTTCCCTGATCCGCCGGGTCAAAGCCCGGGTATCGACGCCGGCCAAGCCGATCCGCCCTTGCTCAACCATCCATTGATCAAACGGCTGACTGTTCCGGAAATTGCTGGGAGCGGTCACATCTTCACGCACGATACAACCTAGAGCATGGGGCAAATCGGCTTCAACATCCTCATCATTCGTGCCGACATTACCTATGTGAGGGAAAGTAAAAGTGACAATTTGTCCGGCATAGCTGGGATCGGTCATGACTTCTTGATAGCCGGTCATCGCCGTGTTGAAACACACTTCACCAACCGCTGCACCAGTCGCACCGAATCCCCTGCCCCAAATGACCGTTCCATCAGCCAATACCAATATCCCTGTTGCTCCTTCGGGGGCTGCGGGAATGTTGGTGTCAGCCATGGGCTCAATCCTTAATTGTTGCGCACGCGACCCACGCCTGCGCTTGAAGCAAATTTCGCCGTGCCTAGGGGACGAAAAAATCGCTAGCAATCTATGAAAAAAAATATGTTGCGGCTATATTGGTAGCTTATTCCAAAAATATGGGGAACGTTATGATTCGCGATGACGTGAAAGCGGCACAAATTGCGGCCATGAAGGCAGGCGACAAAGACAGGACCGCCGCGACACGCGCAATTTTGGCCAAGGTCAAAGACAAGGATATCGAGCTGCGCACAAAAGACAGTAGCCTCGATGATGACGTCATGGTCACTGATGTTCTGCAAAAAATGGCAAAACAACGACGCGAATCGATCGAAATGTTCGAATCAGGCGGGCGCGACGAATTGGCCAAAGGCGAAAAGATGGAATTGTCGGTCATTGAAGAATTTCTGCCTATGCAATTGGGCGAAGAGGAAACGGCCGCTTTGATTACAGGCATTAAAACCGAGCTTGGCGCTGAATCCATGAAGGATATGGGCCGTGTGATGGGCGAGTTAAAAGCCCGCCATGGCACCGAAATAGATATGAGTAAGGCGAGCGCCCTCGTAAAGGTCGCGCTCAGCTGATCCGAGGCCTATGACCCTTTCTCCGCAATGGCTTGATGAACTGCGCAGTCGGACGAGCTTGTCGACGCTGATCGGGCGGACTGTAAAAATTCAAAAGGCGGGGCGGGAATATAAAGCCTGCTGCCCTTTTCATAACGAAAAAACGCCAAGCTTCACCATTAATGATGAAAAAGGCTTTTATCATTGCTTTGGCTGCGGCGCACATGGCGATGCGATCCGATGGATGACCGATCAGCGTGGTCTCAGCTTCATGGACGCGGTAAAAGATCTTGCGGCAGAAGCTCAAATGGAAGTCCCTGCCCCCGATCCGCGGGCAGCACAGCGGCAAGAAGCACGGGCTAGCTTGCATGACGTCATGGCAGCAGCACAAGAATGGTTTGTCGCCCAGTTTAACGGAATTGAAGGCACAAAAGCGCGGGAATATCTTAAAAATCGGGGAATTTCAGACAAAACAATCCGCGAATTTGGATTTGGTTTTGCGCCGGATTCAAGAGGGCGCTTGAAAGATGCACTGACGTCGCACGGTATTGATCAGTTGGTTGAAGCCGGTCTGTTGATTAAAGTGGACGATCGCGATCCCTATGATCGTTTTCGCGGGCGATTAATGATTCCGATCCGCGATCCGCGCGGCCGGGTCATTGCCTTTGGCGGTAGAATCTTGGGGGATGGCGAACCAAAATATCTCAATTCCCCGGATACGCCTTTGTTTGACAAGGGCCGGACGCTGTATAATCTCGATAAGGCCTCCCCAGCTTCTCGACAAACCGGACGTATTCTTGTTGTTGAGGGGTATATGGATGCGATCGCATTGGCCCAGGCGGGATTTGAAGACGTGGTTGCTCCATTGGGAACGGCGCTGACCGAGCATCAGATTGAGCGTATATGGAAAATGGTCGAATCCCCCATATTATGCTTTGATGGAGATCGAGCGGGGCAAAAAGCAGCCATGCGCGGTGCTTTACGGGCGCTGCCAATCTTACGCCCGGCGCATAGTTTAAACTTTATTTCCTTGCCGCCCGGCAAAGACCCCGATGATTTAATCCGTTCAGAAGGCCCGCAAGCCTTTGCCGAACTGATCAATACGCCCCAAATGCTCGGTGATAAAATTTGGCAAGTCGAGTTTGAGGCAGAACCTTTAGGCACTCCTGAAGCCAAGGCAGGACTGAAGAAGCGTTTATCCGATCATGTCAGAGATATTGGCAATAGCGATATTGCTCAACATTATCGGCAGGATTTTCAGGAACGCTATGATGCAGCCTTTTTTACCAAACAAAATTATGGCTCCCAACCAAGACAATTTGGGCGGTCGCAAGATCGCTTTGCTTCGAAATATAAAAGTTTCAAACCGATGGACGATACAAAATCGGTATTAATTGACGGTCATGATCTGCGCATTGCCAAAGCCATTTTGGGAGGGCTTCTTCGACATCCGTCCCAGATTTCCAAGCATTTTGAAGAGTTAACGATATTGCGGCTCGCCGATTCGCAAATGCAATCCTTGCTTTCAGAGCTGATTGGCATCGCAATGCGTAAAGAAATGCTTGATATGCAGGGCCTTCTTACCATATTGGAACAGACAGATTGTTATAATGTCGCAAAAGGGCTGTTACGGGCCGATGCGCTGAATTTCATTTTCAACCGCAAACTGCCAGATGATGCCCCGTCAGATGTGATCGAACGGGCGCAAAATGATTTGGCAGAAGCGATTAAAGTGATAACCGCGCGCCCCGGACTGGAAGCGGCTCTGGCAGAAGCAACAAGGCGGGTACAAGATAATCTTGATGAAGAAAGCTATGCAGAGCAACAGAGGTTGCGCCAAGCAAAGCAGGATTTTCATGAACGGTTGGTTGAGCTGACACAAATTGACGATATCGCTTAATTTGTGAGAATTTTGAAGATTAGTTTTTAGAATAAGGGCCCTGAGAATTGGCAAGTAAAGCAAAAAAACCAGCGGCGACCGAAGATGCACCGCTTATCGATATGAACGAATCTGGCATTAAAAAGCTGCTCACGAAAGCGAAGAAGCGCGGTTATATAACTTATGACGAGTTGAATGAAGCCATGCCGCAGGACCAAATGTCCAGTGAGCAAATTGAAGATGTGATGTCCTCCATCTCCGATATGGGCGTCAAAATTGTCGAAAATGATGACGAAGCTGCCGAAGAGATGGGCAGCGACGAAGTCGAATCCATTGACGGCAAAGATAAGGACAAAAAATCCACCGCCGCAGCCGCACCCAAAAAAGCCGCTGGCGACCGGACGGACGATCCGGTTCGGATGTATTTGCGCGAAATGGGCGCGGTCGAGCTGCTCAGTCGCGAAGGCGAAATTGCAATTGCCAAACGGATTGAAGCAGGTCGTGACACGATGATTTGGGGCCTTTGCGAAAGCCCGACGACATTTAACGCGATTATCGAATGGTCAACCGCACTTAATGACGGTGAGATGCAATTGCGCGAGATTCTTGATCTCGATGCCATGCTTTCAAAAGACCCGGTTCCAGAAAATCTGGAAGATGACGATGATGATGACGGTGAAATTAGCGAAAAAACCGCTGGCCCCTCATTTAAAGATGATGATGAAGTCGAAGATGAGCCCGAAAAAGCCGAAGGCGAAGGCGATGATGAAGATGAATTGACCGAACGCCGGACCAAAAGGGTTGTTGAAGAGGAAGAAGAAGACAACACATTGTCGCTTGCACAAATGGAAGAAGCTTTAAAACCCGAAGCTTTGGAAAAATTTGCAACGATCACTTCTGTGTTCAAGAAATTCTCCAAATTGCAAAATACCCGTATGGAAGCCTTTTCTGTTGGTGATGATTTCCCAGCAGCGTCCGAGAAAAAATATCACAGCCTGCGCGAAGAACTGACGGCGTTGGTTGAAAGCGTGCAATTCCACGCCAATAAAATCGAGTTTCTGGTTGACCAGCTCTACTCGTTTAACCGCCGCTTGACTGCTTTGGGCGGACAAATGTTGCGCCTTGCAGAGCGCCATAAAGTCCCGCGCCGCGCGTTTCTAGAAGGCTATATCGGACACGAGCTTGACGATGGCTGGCTCGCCAGCATGGCGAAAACGGACAAGAAATGGGCGGCTTTTGCTGAAAAAGAAGCCGTATCGGTCGAGCGTATTCGCGCAGAAATTTCTGATATATCTGCGGCAACCGGAACATCTTTGGATGAATTCCGTCGGATTGTGAACATGGTCCAAAAAGGTGAGCGTGAAGCCCGTATCGCCAAAAAGGAAATGGTTGAAGCCAATCTTCGCCTGGTTATTTCAATCGCTAAAAAATACACCAATCGCGGTTTGCAATTTCTGGATCTGATCCAGGAAGGCAATATCGGTTTGATGAAAGCGGTTGATAAATTTGAATATCGCCGCGGTTATAAATTCTCAACTTATGCAACATGGTGGATCCGGCAGGCCATAACCCGCTCTATTGCAGATCAAGCGCGAACCATTCGTATTCCCGTGCACATGATCGAAACGATTAACAAACTGGTGCGGACATCACGGCAATTCCTGCATGAGCAAGGCCGAGAGCCGACACCGGAAGAAATGGCCGAACGGCTCTCCATGCCGCTTGAAAAAGTGCGTAAGGTGATGAAAATCGCGAAAGAGCCGATTAGTTTGGAAACACCAATTGGCGATGAAGAAGATTCGCATCTTGGTGATTTTATCGAAGACAAAAATGCAATAATTCCCGTGGACGCCGCCATCCAAGCCAATTTGAAAGAAACCGTGACGCGGGTTCTGGCCAGCCTGACACCGCGTGAAGAGCGGGTTTTGCGGATGCGTTTCGGCATAGGCATGAACACCGACCATACGCTGGAAGAAGTCGGTCAGCAATTTAGCGTGACGCGCGAACGGATTCGGCAAATTGAGGCGAAAGCTTTGCGGAAACTGAAACATCCAAGCCGCAGTCGCAAGATGCGGAGTTTCCTCGACCAATAAGCTGGATGTTAACCGGATCAAAAATTCTATGGTTTGCACTTACCTAACGCGGCGTAAACCGGGTCTTTAGGATTATGCGCTAGTGACGAGTTTCACTTTGTTTTGATGAGCGTTGAAACGCAAAGCAAAATGCCAGAAACTCTAACGTGATGTGAGCGCAATGCCTGAAACCAATTTGATTCCATCGACACGGCCCAGCTTGTTGGATCACGTCTCCTCTCACGGAACGCAATCCGCCAGCTATATGCAGCTCATTCGTGATGATTTTTCAACGCTGAGCGGTATTGATATTGCGGACATTGCTCATTTTCTGTGCGTTTTACACGGCCGCCATCCGGGCGTTGTCGACCATGCTGCCAATAAAACCGCTGACATGGAAGCGCGAGAATGGCTGGTCGAAGCAATGGATGGTTTCAGCGCCGAACGCGCCTTTTTGACCAAATTGACGGTTGCCGCAGGTCCAATTTCTGGTGTTCGCGCAGAAGACCAGAGCAATGCGACGGTTTTGGCGCAGCGCAAGGCGTTGGAAATGCTATCTCAATCGGATCGCAATGGATGTGCCCTCGGTGCTTCTTTTGCATTGGTTCTGGATTGGCAAGCGATTCGCCCTCTGCTGGAAAAAATCGCGATCAAACTCAGCGTCGAACCGCGCGAGCTTACATTGCCTTCTTCACAAGCCACGATAAGCCTGAATGCAGAACTGGCGCAATCCAGTGCGGTCGAAAGGGCGATTAACTTTGGTGTCGATCAAATTTTGACCCAACATCGCGGCTTATGGCAGCTTTTGGAAGCGCGCAGAAACGCTCGGAATGCAGGATAACATCCGCTCCGCAATCAATTGCATCTTAACTAAATGATTAACTTGCCTCAAAACGGCCTTTTCCCTATCTCTTCTCCATTGACGTTTACGGCAAGGGAAAATGGAATATGCGTTTTGACGGTACCAAAGATTATGTAGCAACCGACGATTTAAAAGTTGCAGTCAATGCTGCCGTAACGCTGCGTCGCCCCTTATTGGTGAAAGGCGAGCCTGGAACCGGTAAAACAGTGCTCGCACATGAAATTGCCAAAGCGACCGGCGCACCGCTGATTGAGTGGAATGTCAAATCGACAACCAAAGCACATCAAGGCTTATATGAATATGACGCGGTAGCCCGACTTCGGGACGGCCAGCTCGGCGATGAGCGAGTGCATGATATTTCCAACTATATCCGGCGGGGTAAACTCTGGGAAGCGTTTACCAGTGAACAATTGCCGGTGTTGCTAATCGATGAAATTGACAAAGCCGATATCGAATTTCCGAATGATCTGCTGCAAGAGTTGGATCGCATGGAATTTCATGTCTATGAAACCAAAGAAACCATCAAAGCGGCTGAACGCCCCATTGTTGTGATCACATCCAACAATGAAAAAGAGTTGCCCGATGCCTTTTTGCGTCGGTGTTTCTTTCACTATATTAAATTCCCCGATCGCGAAACGATGCAGGAAATCATCAATGTTCACTTCCCCGATATTCAAGGCGTTTTGGTCAAAAAAGCCATGGATATTTTCTATGATGTTCGCGATGTTCCCGGGCTAAAGAAAAAACCAAGCACATCAGAATTGCTGGACTGGTTGAAATTGCTTCTGGCCGAAGACATGCCACTAGATGTTCTGCAATCACAGGACCCCAGCAAAGCCATTCCACCACTTCACGGCGCTTTGCTGAAGAACGAGCAAGATGTCATGTTGTTTGAACGCTTGGCATTCATGGCGAAACGCGAAGCGCGTTAAACGGAGCGACACGGATGTTCTTTAACTTTATGGACGAATTGAGAGCGGCAGGAATTTCCGCGTCGCTCAAAGAACATCTCGTGCTGCTGGAAGCGCTCGACAAAGAAGTCATCCAACGCAGTCCGCTGGACTTTTACTATTTGTCTCGAGCGACTTTCGTTAAAGATGAAGGGCTTTTGGATCGTTTTGATCAAGTATTCTCAAAAGTTTTCAAAGGCATTGAAACAAATTATGGTACCCAGGAAGAAGATATCCCTCTCGACTGGCTCAAAGCCGTAGCCGAGAAATATCTCTCCGAAGAAGAAATGGAAAAAATAAAGGCGCTGGGCAGCTGGGACGAAATAATGGAGACGCTGAAAGAGCGGCTCGCTGAACAGGAAAAACGCCATGAAGGCGGCAATAAATGGATCGGCACGGGCGGAACTTCGCCTTATGGCAATAGCGGATATAATCCCGAAGGCGTGCGCATTGGTGGTGAAGGCGGCCAAAAAAAGGCCATCAAGGTCTGGGACAAACGGGAGTTTCAAAATCTCGATCACACCAAACAGTTAGGCACGCGCAATATCAAAGTTGCTTTGCGCCGATTACGACGCTTTGCCCGTGAAGGTTCAGCCGATGAGCTAGATATTGACAGCACAATAAACGGAACCGCCAAACAAGGATGGCTGGACATTCATATGCGCCCGGAGCGCCATAATGCCGTCAAACTCCTGCTTTTTCTCGATGTGGGCGGCTCGATGGATCCATTTGTCAAAATATGCGAAGAACTGTTCAGCGCCGCGAACAGCGAGTTTAAAAATCTCGAATTTTTCTATTTTCACAACTGCGTTTACGAAGGCGTGTGGAAAGACAATCGCCGGCGTTTTTCGGAACGAACCAACACGTGGGATATTCTGCACAAATATGGACATGACTATAAGCTGATTTTTGTCGGTGATGCGTCCATGAGCCCTTATGAAATCACCCATCCCGGCGGTTCAGTCGAACATTTTAACGAAGAAGCTGGCGTGACGTGGTTGCAGCGCATGACCAATACTTATCCCGCTACTGCGTGGCTAAATCCGGTACCGGAAAAACAATGGGGATATTCTCAGAGCGTTAAAATCGTCAAAGAATTGATGAATGATCGCATGTATCCACTGACGCTAGAAGGTTTGGGGGATGCGATGAAAGAATTAACCCGTAAACACGGAGCTTGAAGTCAGGTTTCAACCACCAACAAAGTCGTACCCTGATATTTATCTGCCTTTGAATCAAAGAGTTCAGACGGTTCGAAAGGTCGATCTTCCACTACAACATCTTTCAAACCCGACAATTTAAACGTTCCGATTTTCAATTCTCGTGGCGGTTTTCCATCGCGCTCTACGGTGACGGCATCGACATGCATTTCATCATGCCGGGTATAGAGTATATGCGGTGCAAGCGTAACTTGTCCCTTATTGTAAGTGGCCGTAACGCATTTTAACAAGGCGATGCCTTCGAAAAATTCTTTGTTCGCTAACATCGCTATAGAATATCAAAAACAATTTTTGACGCAATAGCTATGTTGCATTGCAGCATAAGCTTGGCAAAGTGGCTGTACTGATTAATAGATCAGATAATCTTTCAGCATTTGAGCCCACATTCTCTCACCAGGTGCGGTGATGGCTTCGAGATCATTGGCAATAGTCGAAGGACTTTCAATCCATTCGCGCAAACCAGGTCCACCATTTATAACATCAAAAGCAAGCTTGCCTTCCTCATATTCATAAGGAAAGTCGCGCCACAACTCATAACCAAAATATAATTTGCTAATGGCCTTGAGAGCCAAGGCCTGTAACCGCCACGGACGAAAAGCGCCGTGATCATAGGATGGTCCCTCGGCATGAATGTGCACGCCGTTGCACAGCATTCCAACATGTTTGTGAAAGGTGGGCTCAAACCAACATTCTCTCAAATAGCACCCGTTTAACCATTGCGGCGCCTTTTTGTGCATTTCCGCGATAATCGCCTTGGCATCAAGGTCCGGGGCACCAAAAATTTCCAGAGGTCGAGTGGTGCCGCGACCTTCAGACAAGGTCGTGCCTTCCAACATTACCGTGCCAGCATAAGCCCTTGCCATGGAAAGATTGGGAGCATTGGGACTGGGATTGATCCAAACGCGATCGGACGGCCAACCAAATCCATCTCCTTCCGGTTGCCACCCCTTCATTTCAATCACGTGGTAATCCACATCAAGATTGAAATAGCTGACAAACCAGCGTCCCATTTCTCCCAATGTCAGTCCGTGTCGCATCGGCATCGGCGCAGCCCCGACGAAGCTTTCCCACCCCTCTTCGAGCATCATACCTTCAATCGGACGGCCAGCGGGATTGGGCCGATCCAGGACCCAAACGGATTTGCCATGCTCCGCGGCGGCTTCTAGTATATAGCGCAAGGTCGTGATAAAAGTGTAGATCCGGCAACCCAAATCCTGAAGATCGACCAATATCACGTCAAAACTGTCCATCATTACTGGAGTGGGACGCCGGACTTCGCCATAGAGGCTGAACACCGGTATCCCTAGCACCGGATCATCATAATCGGCGGACTCAATCATATTGTCCTGCTTGTCCCCGCGCAGGCCATGTTGCGGTCCAAAAGCAGCGCTTAGATTCACGTCTTCACACTGAGCCAAGGCATCGAGCGAATGAGTGAAATTTTCTGTTACCGATGCGGGATGGGCTAATAGCGCAACCCTTCGACCAGAAAGCGGCCTGCGCAAATCCGGTTCAGCGAGAAGTCGATCAATTCCAAATTTCATAAATGCTCTGCTGCCTTCAGTTGATGTGTAAAGCAATCCCTGTGATGAAAATCAGGTTTCCCCGGCGGGTGATTTAACGCCCAAAAAGATTGCGTTCCGTCTTTTTCTGCAATGATCGCGGAAAAATTGGCTTGGAGTGTGCGCCTGCTCCAAATGGCGGGAAGCCTCAATTCCACGTTCAAAGTGAAATGAGCAAGGCTTTGATCCCTGGTAATCACGGGCGGTGTTGGCACCGTCATATCCTGCATATCTTTCCGATAATCCAGAAACTGATAAGCCGCCCATTGGCGCGAAGGCGAAAAGTTAAATTCGCAATATTCACCAGTGGACTGATCTTTAGCAAATAATTCAAAACAGCTTGTGCGCCATAAGTTATCACAGCGCTGTGGAAGAACCGGATCGGGTAATTGCCAAAGGTCCACATCACCTTCAGCTTGAAATTCGAGCCGCAACTGATCCGCTGTCTGCCAAATATAGCGCAGCGTAATCCCCGCGACTGAGCAATTTTCTATGGAACTATGGCACAGCAAGTCTAAACGCATATTGCGAGTTTCCTCTTCGGCATGTAACGCACCACCCCATGACCAATTATCAATCTGATCTTCTCCGCTTACTGAATGAACGCGGCTATATCCACCAATTAACGGATGCAGAAGGGCTCGATAAACTCGCAGCCACTGCAATCGTTCCTGGATATATCGGATTTGATGCAACCGCGCCGTCCCTCCATGTCGGCAGCCTGGTGCAAATCATGATGTTGCGCCGCATGCAACAATCAGGTCACAAACCCATTGTTGTCATGGGTGGCGGAACCACCAAAGTGGGCGATCCTTCCGGCAAAGACGAAAGCCGGAAAATGTTGAGCGCACAGGATATTGCCGACAATATTGCCAGCATTAAGCGGATTTTCGACAATTTTCTAAACTTTGGTGATGGTCCGACCGATGCCATAATCATCGATAATGCTGAATGGCTCGACGCTCTGCAATATGTCGATTTTTTGAGAGATATTGGTCCGCATTTCACGATCAACCGGATGATGACTTTTGATTCGGTCAAGCTGCGCCTTGATCGCGAACAACCCCTCACCTTTCTCGAGTTCAACTACATGATCTTGCAGGCCTATGACTTCCTCGAATTGTCGCGCCGCGCCGCCTGTCGCCTGCAACTGGGCGGGTCAGACCAATGGGGCAATATTGTCAATGGAATCGAGTTATCCCGCCGCATGGATGGGCAACAGCTTTACGGGCTGACTACCCCGTTAATTACCACCGCTGATGGCGGAAAAATGGGGAAAACCGCGAGCGGTGCCGTTTGGTTGAATGCGGATCAGCTATCCCCCTATGATTATTGGCAATTTTGGCGCAATACCCAGGATGCGGATGTTGGCAAATTCCTGAAATTATTTACTGATATCGATTTGGATGAAATTGCGCGACTCGAATCCTTGCAAGGGGCCGACATTAATGAAGCGAAAAAAATACTCGCCGATGCTGCCACTGCTATGGCGCACGGCCAAAATGCAGCGACCGATGCCGCCAATACCGCTGAACAGACGTTCGAACACGGCAACGCGGGAGGTGATCTACCGGTTTTCGAAGTGAACGAACAAGAAATTTCTATTCTCAACGCCTTGGTAAATATCGGTTTTTGCGCCTCTAAAGGCGAAGCCAAACGGATGGTTGCGGGCGGCGGTGCGCGCATTGATGATGAACAGATCAAGGATGCCGGCAGGATGATCACCCTGTCCGATTGCGATATCAAAATTTCGGCGGGTAAGAAAAAGCACGGTCTGTTGCGCCGCGCTTAATAATTGTGGTCTTTTGTGGCGCCGATTTACCTTTTGTTCGGAAAACTAAGTTAATGAAGGGTTTCATCAACTGACGGAGCGTTCCTCATGCCACGCGCATCGAATACACAAGTACCAGAATTACGCCGCGCAACACGCTTTCCTGTGGATTTCGACACGATTTGCGAAACCCGTAAGGATGGGGAATTTTCTGTCAAACTCAGTAATATTTCAGCGCATGGTTGTCAGTTTGTTCACGAGACTGAATTGAACAAGGGCGATCGAGTGGTCATCCGTTTACCGGTTGCAGGCCGGATTGAAGCCTTTCTGGTCTGGTCTCATAGTGGGCGGTCGGGGTTTGAATTTGAGCGCGTTATCCGCGAACCAGACTTTCTGGCTCTGCTCGATAAAATGGGACATTCCGCCTAAAATTGGATTATCCGCTGCGGATCAAACCGACGCCCCAGTCTCTTTCAAAAAGATACAGAGCGATTCGCGCCGCTTTCCCGCGGTCACTGCTCAGTCCGCCATCACGGTCGAGGAGCAACCGAGCATCATCTGTTGCCGTTCCGATTAGTTGCGTGATCTGATCCGGGGATGCAATCCGAAAGCCGGCATCGCCTGATTGCCGGGTTCCCAATAATTCACCAGCGCCACGCAATCGCAAATCCTCTTCGGCAATTTTAAACCCGTCATTGGTTTCCCTTAACAAGGATAAACGCGCCCTTGCGGTCTCACTCAAAGATTCTCCGCGCAGCAGAAGGCAATTGGATTTGACATCGCCGCGTCCGACGCGTCCGCGAAGCTGATGCAATTGCGCCAAGCCAAAGCGATCAGCGGCTTCAATAATCATCAAGCTTGCGTTGGGAACATCCACACCCACTTCGATAACAGTTGTCGCAACGAGCAAGCGGGTCTCGCCATTTTGAAACCGTTCCATCTCAGCGTCTTTTTCTGGACCTTTCATACGGCCGTGCACCAAACCGACCTGATCACCGAAACGCAATTTAAGCGATGCTGCGCGTTCTTCGGCTGCAGCAAGGTCGGTTTTCTCACTCTCTTCCACCAGTGGACAGACCCAATAAGCCTGCCCTCCGTTCGCCATGTGTCGCCCTAACCCATCAACCACTTCATGCAAGCGCGCATCTGCGATGACTCGGGTCTCAATCGCTTGGCGGCCGGGTGGGAGCTCATCGATACGCGATACATCCATTTCGCCATATTGGCTGAGCGTTAATGTCCGTGGAATAGGGGTTGCCGTCATTGCCAACAGATGCGGCGATTTTTCTGCCTTTTGCGTTAGCATAAGCCGCTGAGACACGCCAAATTTATGCTGCTCATCAATGACCGCCACCGCCAATTTTTGATAATGCACCTTTTCCTGAAAAATGGCATGAGTTCCAACCAGGATATGGATCGACCCATCGGCCAATCCCATCAGCGTGGATTCCCGAATTTTTCCTTTGTCGCGTCCGGTCAATATGGCGAGATTTACTGGCAAACCGGCCAATAATTTTTGTAGGCCTTCAAAATGCTGCCGCGCCAAAATTTCGGTCGGCGCAAGAAACGCGCCTTGATATCCGGCTTCTACAGCGTTCAACAACGCCATCAGGGCCACGAGCGTTTTACCCGACCCCACATCCCCTTGTAAGAGCCGCAACATCGGTGAAGATTGGGCCAAATCGCCGTCAATTTCAGAGATGCAACGCTTTTGGGCACCGGTCAGTTCAAAAGGTAGGTTGAGTTGACGGCGCAAATGGCCATCTCCTTCGATGGATACGCCTTTTTTCCCTCTATTGCTGGCACGCACCAACATGAAAGCGAGCTGATTGGCAAAAATCTCATCATAGGCGAGACGATCGACCGCTTTGCTCTCTTCTAGACCGTGCAAAGCATTGATGCTGTCTTGCCAACCGATCCAGTTTTTCGATTGCAACAAGCTGGGTTCAATCCATTCTGGCAATGTTGGCGCGAATTGCACAGCCTGCTCGATTAATTGCCCCATACGTTTATTACCCAACCCTTCCGACAGTGGATAAACCGGCTCAATCAGCGCGATATCCTTCTCTTCGGCTGGCTCCAGAACGTCGGGATGGAGCATTTGCAGCTCATCTCCATAGCGTTCCAATTTTCCAGATATGATTTTACGCTCACCCAGCGGCAGCAATTTCCGCGGCCAGCCTGTATTGCGACCAAAATAGGTCAGGCTGACTATGTTGCCTTCAGCGTCGGCGGCTTCGACACGAAATGGACTACGCGGTCCTCCGTTGCGATAATCCATTGGGGTAATTTCAGCAATTATCGTGAGACCGACATCCGCTTCATCCAGTTGCGAAACCCGTTTGCGTCGCATCCAATAGCTTGGTTGGTGATAAAGCAAATCTTTGACTCTTGTAAGGCGCAGCTTTTCAAGAGGTTTTGCGAGGGCCTTGCCCACACCTTTGAGGGATTGGGTTTCGCCAAATAATGGATTGAGAATCTCGGGCCGCATGTCTATCCGCCTTATACGCAAGCGAGATCACAATACCAGACACAGTCCGCAAACAGGCGGCGGACGGCATCTAATCAATCAGGAGCTCTTATGGAACGCGAAGTCAGGCTCAAAAGGCTCCATTTCCGCAGTTGGCATCGCGGAACCCGTGAAGCTGATAATATGATCGGGGGCTTTTTCGACAAATGGGGCGAGAGTTGGTCCAACGCAGAAATTGATTGGTTTGAAACTCTGCTGGAAGAAGAAGATGTTGATATCATGGCTTGGGCAATTGGGAAACAAACGCCTCCCGAACATTTTCAGACCGAACAAATGCAAGCCATGCAAAAGCTTGATTATTTTGACTTCACCAAATGAATATATTCCAGTCAATTCTAATGTAGAATCAATAAGTGCTTGATATAAATAATCTATTATCCTCAAGAAATTCAATGACGCTTGCCGGAGTAACCGCAGGCTATAAACCCTATTGTCTGGCCGACATCGCTGTCCGCTCAGAAAAAAGAACCATATTTATTGCCACCGATGATGCGGCAATGAGCGCCATTGCGGAAGCCGCGCGCTATTTTCAGCCTGAGCTTGAGATATTCGAATTTCCGGCCTGGGATTGCTTACCTTATGACCGGGCATCCCCTGCCCTGCACACCACTTCTGAACGGCTTTCTGCTTTGTCAAAGCTGGCGGCACCCCATGAAGGCGCCCAACTCGTGCTCACCACAGCCAATGCAGTGACACAGCGCGTTTTGGACCCAGACCGCATTGCCGAACTGGTAACGCGATTGGCGCCCGGAACGGTCATTGAACAAGAAAAGCTGATATCCTTTCTTTATGCCAATGGTTTTGTTCGAGTGGACACGGTTGCTGATAGTGGGGAATTTGCGGCGCGCGGAGGATTAATTGATCTTTTCCCACCAGGCTCAGAACTGCCTTTGCGCATCGACCTGTTCGGAGATGAGATAGAAACAATCAGGCAGTTTGATCCAGCAGACCAGCGGACCGTGGCCAAGATTGATGGCTTCGATCTGCTTCCCGTGTCAGAAATTTTATTAGATGAAGCCAGTATCACGCGCTTTCGCACCCGTTATCGCGACCTTTTTGGCGCAGTTGCAACCAGTGATCCGCTCTATCAATCTCTCTCCGAAGGGCGGCGCCTATCCGGCATGGAACATTGGCTTCCGCTGATCGAGCATCGCTTAGCCAGTTTTTTTGACTATCTGACTGAAGATGCGGTGATTATCCGGGACGCCGCAGTAACGGCAGCCGCAGATGCACAATTTTCATCGATCCAGGATTATTATAAAAATCGCCATGAGGCTGATGTCTCCAATTTGTCCAGCTATCGTCCGCTAGCACCAGACAAGCTCTATCTGACGCCTGAAGAATGGACGGAACAACAAAATGCGTGCCCCATCCACATCATCAGTGAATTTGATGAACCGGAATCATCATCTGTCCTGTCCCTCTCCGTCTCATCACCACGGGATTTTTCCCCCGAACGGGCGCGAAATGAGAATATCTACAAAGCACTGGCTGCACATCTGCAAATCTTGAATACGTCCGATACGAACGTGGTGATCGCCAGTTACAGCAAAGGATCGCGAGCTCGGCTATTTGATTTGCTAAAAGACCATGACGTCAAGACAGCCAAGCTTTGCGATGACTGGAAATCTTGTCAAGACCAGAAAACCGGCGTTGCTTTGACGGTACTGCCTCTGGCCTCCGGCTTTCGAACGGAGAGTTTAGCTCTTTTGACGGAGCAGGATATATTTGGTGATCGCCTTGTGCGAAAATCCAAACGTCGCAAAAGTGGAGATGCTTTCCTCGCTGAATTATCGGCATTGAGCCAAGGCGATCTTGTTGTGCATCTAGAACATGGAATAGGCCTTTACGAAGGCATAATATCCATTCCGGTAGGTGAAAGTCCTCACGATTGCGTTTCCCTTAAATATGCCGGTGGCGACAAGTTATTCGTGCCGGTTGAAAATATTGATGTGCTCAGTCGCTATGGGGAAGGCGGCGAAACGGTCGTATTGGATCGGCTTGGTGGCGAAGGATGGCAACGCCGAAAATCCAAGCTCAAGGAACGCATCAGAGCCATTGCACATGAATTGCTGAAAACCGCCGCAGCGCGTGCGCTTCAACCAGGTGCGCCAGCGCGCATCGAAGCCGCAGATATGGCCGGATTTGTTGATCGCTTTCCCTATCAAGAAACCGAGGATCAACAGCAAGCCATTGCCGAAGTTCTAGAAGACATGGCTGATGGTAAAGCCATGGACCGTTTGGTCTGCGGTGATGTTGGCTTTGGCAAAACAGAAGTGGCAATGCGCGCTGCCTTTGCCGCAGCTATGGCCGGCATGCAGGTGGCAATTATCGCCCCAACGACTTTGTTGGCCAGGCAGCATTTCACTAATTTTGAAGAGCGTTTCCGCCCTTTTCCACTAAACGTTGGGCGCCTGTCTCGTCTGGTGCCATCTGCAGAAGCGAAAAAAACCCGTGAAGGGCTGGCAAATGGTCAGATAGATATTGTCATTGGCACGCATGCCCTCTTAGCGAAAAGCATCGATTTCGAGCGCCTTGGACTCATCATCGTCGATGAAGAACAACGATTTGGTGTTACCCATAAAGAACGGCTGAAGGCGATGAAGGCCGATGTACATGTTCTCACTTTGACAGCCACACCAATTCCCAGAACCTTGCAAATGGCGATGACCGGATTGCGCGAACTATCGGTTATACAAACTCCACCGGTCGATCGTTTGGCCGTACGAACTTATGTTATGCCGTGGGATCCGGTACCGCTGCGCGAGGCGCTGTTGCGCGAACATTATCGTGGGGGGCAAAGTTTTATCGTTGTGCCGCGGATTGCCGATCTTCCCGAAATTGAAGAGTTTCTCAAAGAATATGCGCCTGAAATCACTTATGTCGTTGCGCACGGTCAAATGGCTCCCGTGCAAGTTGAAGAGCGCATGTCAGCCTTTTATGACAAAAAATATGATGTCCTTCTCGCCACAACAATCATTGAAAGTGGCTTGGATATCCCCAGCGCCAATACACTGATTATTCATCGTGCCGACCGGTTTGGGCTGGCGCAACTCTACCAATTGCGGGGACGGGTTGGCCGGTCAAAAACTCGAGCTTATGCCTATATGGTTACGCCCAAGGATCGGGTCATTACCGAGAAAGCCGAAAAACGCCTCAAAATTCTGGGGGACCTTGATAGCCTGGGCGCTGGTTTTGAGCTGGCCAGTCATGACTTGGATATCAGAGGTGCGGGCAATTTGCTGGGTGACGAGCAATCAGGGCACATCAGAGAGGTTGGCTTTGAACTCTACCAATCCATGCTCGAGGATGCGATTGTCGAGGCGAAAGCGAAAGGCGCAGGTCTCACCGCTGGACCTGAGAGTTTCTCTCCGCAGATTACTGTAGATGCACCGATTTTAATCCCGGAAAACTATGTGCCGGACCTGTCTCTGCGCATGGGTCTATATCGACGCATGAATGGATTAGAAAGCCATCAAGAAATACAGGCCTTTGCTGCAGAGATGATCGACCGGTTTGGTGAATTGCCGATTGAAACGGACAATTTGTTGAAATTAATGGAGATCAAACTCAATTGCGTTCAAGCGCATATTGCGAAAATTGAAATGGGCCCCCGCGGTGCATTGGTGAGTTTTCACAAAGACAAATTCCCCAATGTTCCTGGACTTCTCGCCTATGCCGATCGCCTGAAAGGGACCGCCAAAATTAGACCAGATAACAAGCTATTCATCGAGCGCCGATGGCGGGACCCGCGCTCGCGCCTCCATGGCCTGACACAGCTGAGCAACGGACTGTCCAAATTAGCGCAACAAAAATAGCAAATTTTCGGCTAATTACTGCGTAATGCAAACAGTTCAAATTCGTCTGGCGAGATAGGCCCTGATCGCAAATATCCTTGATAATATTCACAGCCTTGTTCGGCGAGAGTTTCCAATTGCGCTTGCGTTTCAACACCTTCTGCAATTACTGAAAGGTCTAAGCTTTTTGCCAAGCTGATGATTGACTTTACAACGACTTGATCCTTGGTCGAACCGCTAATATCTCCGGTCAAACCGCTGTCAATTTTCAAATAGTCCAGAGGCAGGTTTTTGAGATAGGACAGGCTGCTATATCCGGTTCCAAAATCATCTATGGCTATTTGAAGCCCCTGCTCTCTTAGCATCGCCAATCGCTTTGCTGCGCTAGATAAGTTACCGATCAGTTCAGATTCGGTTATCTCGAGCGTCGTTCTCTCTGCGGGAAATGTCGAGCGTGCAATAATTTGCATCATATCAACAGCAAAATTACTATCAGCTAAATCGCCCGCAGTAATATTCACGGATAAGCGTAAGAAGGAAAGGCTATCTGGCCATTTTGCCGCGATAGCAAGGGCTTCACGATGAATATGGGCCGAAAGCAGTTTCATTAAGCCTGCCCGTTCTGCTACCGCAAAGAGCGTCGCTGCACCCAGAAAACCCAATCGTGGATGGTTCCAGCGTGCAAGCGCTTCCGCACCCACTAACTGTCCGCCATCCACTTTAATTTGCGGTTGTAGCGCAATGGTAATTTCATCACGCTCCAGAGCATGCGCCAAATCACTTTCAAGTTGCTGTTCCAACAGCATATTATGTTCTGATGAATCACTGATTTTGATCGGCTGCGCATCGGAAGACAAGGCTTCCGCTAAAGCCAAATTCGCTCGTCTGATCAGCAATGTTTCATCTGCAGAATCGGTGCCCACAGCAACACCTGCACGAGCGACAAGACCGATTTTGCGACCCTCAATCTCAATTGCCGAAAAGTTGCGGATGAGCAGTTGTTCGGTGCTTTGCGCATATCGACTTGCAATGTCTTCCGCAGGTTCGCTTAAAAGATTGGCCACGACAAAATTTTGGCCGTCCATTCGGGCAACCAAATATTCGTCAGGCGACTGACTGATCGTTTCAGCAATCAAACGTTGGCCGATGCGCCGCATGACTTCATCGCCGATAGCACGGCCATAAGCGGCATTAATGGTCCCAAAATTTCGTAATCCGATGATAGTCAATCCAACCATTTTATCGTTGGCAAGATGCGCTCCGATCCAGCTTCTTGCTGCCGATCCGTTGCGTAAACCTGATAACAGATCACGATCAGTCCAATCATGCGTTTTGCCGCCGCGCGCAACATGCTCCAGGCGCCCATGGAGAAAATCTCCGCTATCGTGCAAATGATGAATGATTTTATCGCCATTCATCATATGAGCCACGGCAGCCTGGCTCAGACCAGTTCGAATACGCCCCAAGGCCCCCCGAACCCGGGCACGTTCCGGTTCCGACAAGTGCCGATAAATGCCCGTAATCGGATAGAGATCAAAGTTGACCTCAGACATGTTGTCGCGCAACTGGTCGCTGACCCAATTATCACTGAACCGCGTTTTCGAAAATGACCATTGCTGGTCAACCTGCGACAAAAGCTGGTTCAGGTCTTGTGTTGCCTTCGATCCTCCGCGGAAATTTTCAACATAGCGATAGGCGAAATTTATAGCTTGTCGAACATCTGCTTGCGGATAGGAAAGATCCAGAAAATGGGTCGCACCAGCCTCGTAACATTGGGCCGCAATATCAGCATCAGAAACTTGATCACCAAATGCAAGTATTGCGATGCCGTGGCTATCTCCCAAGGCTGCGATGGTTGCGATCGCCTGCAATCCATCTGCCACGGCTTCGCGCAGGTCAACAACTGCAATCAGCGCATTGGAAGACAGAAATCTATTTTCCAACCCTTCTCGACGGCGCGCGGAACTGACCCGCCACCCCATCGCAGAAATTTTCGCCGCCATGGGATCACGATCTCGAAAAGACAGTAAGAACAAATGTCTCGCCGCTTTTGGATCTAATGAAGATGAAGAAATAGAAATGACCTGTAACGCCTCTCGCTAGCGATCCGGGCCATTCAAAATGAATGAAGCCCTATCTGATTCCATAGCATGTAAATCTTTATAGCCCGTTGCTTGCTCTTAAACAAAACGCTAGGATTTTATCGAAATCAGCAACCGGAATTACATCATGCAAGACGGATTTGGCCGTAAAATCGACTATTTGCGTATATCGGTCACGGATCGATGCAATTTTAGATGCCAATATTGCATGTCTGAAAACATGACTTTCATGCCCAAAAATCAATTGCTGACATTGGAAGAAATAACCCTCATCGCCGAACGCTTTATCGGACATGGTGTCAAAAAAATTCGCCTGACTGGTGGCGAACCATTGGTCAGGCGCGATATGAGCGATGTCATTCAACGCCTTGGTCGCAAGGTAAAGTCAGGCGAACTGGAAGAGTTAACGCTGACCACCAATGGTTCGCTGCTTGAAGATTATGCCGATCATTTGGCCCTGCATCATGTGCGCCGGATCAATGTGAGTATGGACTCACTCGATCCGATTAAATTCAAAGAAATTACACGCGGCGCTGATGTGCATAAAGTCTTAGCTGGAATAACCGCGGCGAAAAATGCCGGAATCAAAGTGAAAATCAACATGGTCGCTTTGCGCGATTTCAACGAACATTGCCTTTTGCCGATGGCTGAATATTGCGCTGCCGAAAATCATGATCTCACTATTATTGAAACCATGCCGCTAGGAGATGTCGGCGCAGACAGAAAATTAGAACATATTCCTGCGGAAGAATTTATCGCGCCCCTGGCCGAGAAATATTCTATCGAACCGACATCCTTTAAAAGTGCCGGACCTGCGCGTTACTTCAATGTAAAACCACTTGCTTTGCGCATGGGATTGATAACTCCGCTAAGCCAAAATTTTTGCGACAATTGCAATCGATTGCGTCTCACCACTGATGGCAAAATATTTATGTGCCTTGGCCACAATGCACATGTTGATTTACGCGCTGCAGTGCGCGATGAAGGCATAGAGGCTGTCGACCGGTTGCTTCAGAAAGCTTTGAAGCTCAAACCGTTACGACATGAATTTAATGCGCAATTAGACGGGTCCGCAAAAATATTGGAGCGTCATATGAACGTCACTGGCGGATGAGTACAGTTAAATGGGCACTGATCGTGTCTCCGACCCCGCAGGCTCAGGAAGCGGGCGAAAAGCTTAAATCTCTTACTGATTGGGTATCCTTGGAAGAAGCTGATCAAGCCGTTGTTTTGGGCGGCGACGGTTTCATGCTGCAAAGCCTGCATCAAATGCTTAATCGTCGGCATATCTTGCCCGTCTATGGTATGAATTTAGGGACGGTTGGTTTTCTGATGAACAATTGGAACGCTGATGACCTGATCAGAAGGATTGAAACAGCGCGCCCATTCAAAGTTAAGCCACTGAAAATGGAAGTAGAAACCATTTCTGGCGCGAGCTTTGTGCTGCCCGCGATTAATGAAGTCTCTTTGCTCAGAGAAACGCGGCAAACAGCGAAACTCGAAATCGAAGTCAATAACCGAATCATGCTCGAAGAATTGGTTTGCGATGGCGTCTTAATTGCAACGCCAGCAGGCTCGACCGCCTATAATCTATCCGCCAACGGCCCGATATTGCCACTGGGTTCAAACTTATTGGCCCTCACCCCAATAAGTCCGTTTCGACCACGCCGATGGAAAGGCGCTATTTTGCCGGACAAAATGCCGATCAGCATCAAAGTACTAAACGCTGAAAAACGGCCAGTCAGTGCCGTTGGCGACCAACAAGAAGTCCGCGATGTTGCAAGGGTTACCATATCTATCGACCGGAACCAGACGCTGACGATGTTGTTCGATCCAGAGCATGCCCTGGATGATCGGATCGCCATGGAACAATTTGTCGTTTGATGGCTTGCGGCATGCAAATGACGTTGCTATAGCCGCGCTCGTTGTGATGCAAATCGCTTCTATTCCCCGGTAGCTCAGTGGTAGAGCAATCGACTGTTAATCGATTGGCCGATGGTTCGAATCCGTCCCGGGGAGCCATTTCCTAAATTGGAAATGCGACATCAATAGATCTACTGACATTGACTCATAATCCGAATAGCCCACTTCAATGAATTTGCTGTGCCAATATTCGGAGAGCAACATAAAGTATCAAAATGGCGGTTAAACGCCGGATCCATTGTTCTGGCAAAGCCTTGCTCGCCATAACGCTACCAATTTGACCTCCCACAAGAACTGCCAAAAATAAGGGCCAATAATCCAATAGAATGGCATCGGCCTGTGTCCATTGCCCTTTCATCATTTGCCCAATCAATCCGCTGATCGAATTGATAAGAATGAATATACTGGCTGCGGCTGCAACATGCCGACTATCCCCCCAGCGGGTCAGCAGCAAAATCGGCGCCAGAAAAATACCGCCGCCAATGCCTACCAATCCTGAAACAAATCCAATCATTGCTCCCGTTAAAGGAGAAAACCAACGGCTCCGCACCCAATGGTCATCTTTTAACGCTCTAGCGGTTTGGAATAATGGTTCCGCCAATAATAACAATCCTGCAGCGGCTAGAGAGACCCCAAGCAAAATCAGAAAACTGGTTTGATCAATATCCAATCGCCCGCCAATCCAAGCGGCCGGGACAGACAGTATCAATATCGGCCAAATTTTTGCCCAATTGATCAATTGGTTACGCTGAAATCGTAACGACCCACCAAGGACTACGATAATATTGCATAGAAGGGCGATGATAGGCAGCAATCGATAGTCAAGCTCTGCCAAGGCTAGCAAGGCGATATATGTCGATCCTCCGCCAAATCCCACAGAAGCATATAGGGTGGCCGTCAGAAAGAACAGCAACGCCAGACCTGCATAGCCGATAGCCACTTTAGGTCTGTCCCTTTTCTACCGTCACAAAATCAATATTTCCCGTGACAATGCTTATATTTGCGGCCGGATCCACAAGGACACGGTGCGTTGCGGCTGACACCCTCAAAATTCACACCATCTGGCACGGTCGCACCCGATTGGCGCGGCGGTAATGTTGATGACACGGTCCCCAATGTCCCCCCGTCAATATCGTTGCTGTCATCTTCGCCAGTCAAAGGATCAATATGCGTGGTTAAAAAATCTGGCAACTCAGGAAGCTCGGGTACTTCAATTTCCTCTTGGCGATGGAATTGACTGCTCGCGATGGTTTTGGTGACACTTTCACGAATGACTTCAAGCATACGCTCAAACAAACCAAAGGCTTCTTTCTTATATTCATCCAAAGGTTTCTTTTGCGCATAGGCCCGTAAAAATACGACTTGTCGTAACGCATCCAATGTTGCGAGATGTTCTTTCCAGTTGTGATCAAGTGACTCCAATAATATGGATTTCTCAATCTGGACCCAAATTTCGGAATCAATTTGATCCATTTTATTCTTGAAATCCGCATCGGCCAATTCGGCTATCCGCGATTCCAATATTTCGGGTTCAACGGCGTCTTCTTGCATCCACCCATCAATGTCAGGCGTAAGACCAAAAACGTCTTCAACCCGTGTTTTAAGCGTTTCAATTTCCCATTGTTCAGGATAGCTGCCTGGCGGACAACAATCTGCAACAATTGCGTTGGCGGTTTCCAGACGCATGTCTTCGACGACGTCGCCAACCGTTTCTGCATCCATAATCTCAGCGCGTTGCTCGTAAATGACTTTGCGCTGATCGTTCATCACATCATCATATTCAACGACCTGTTTCCGCGCTTCATAGTTGCGCGCTTCCACTTTTTTCTGAGCCGTCTCAATAGCTTTAGACAGCCATTTTCCGCCAATGGCTTCACCATCTTCGAGATTTTTGTTCATCATTTTGGCGAACATGGTTTCTGTTCCGAAAATTCGCAGAAGATCATCTTCAAGACACAGATAGAACCGGCTTAAACCCGGATCACCTTGCCGCCCTGAACGCCCCCGTAACTGATTGTCGATGCGCCGACTTTCATGGCGTTCGGTTCCCAAAACAAACAGGCCACCTGCTTCCCGCACTTTTTCTCTCAGCGCCCGGACTTCTTCTTCAATTTTCGCAATGGCTTTGTCGCGTTCAGGACCGGCTTCCAAATCGGCCAATTCTTGTTCGATCCGAAAATCAATATTGCCACCAAGTTGAATATCGGTGCCGCGTCCGGCCATATTGGTAGCGATTGTCACCGCGCCCGGGCTCCCCGCTTGCGCAACAATATGGGCTTCCTGCTCGTGAAAACGCGCGTTTAGAACATTATGTGTAACATCTTCCTTTTTCAGAAAATCAGACAAAAGTTCCGATTTTTCAATAGATACGGTACCCACTAAAACCGGTTGTCCGAGATCGCTATGTTCTTTGATTTTCTTGGCAATGGCAGCAAATTTGTCGAGTGTATTCTTATAAAATTCATCATTCTCATCAATCCGTTGAATCGGTTTGTTCGTCGGGATTGTGACAACGTTCATTTTATAAATTTCAAAAAATTCTGCAGCTTCGGTTTCGGCCGTACCTGTCATTCCAGACAATTTTGGATACATGCGGAAATAGTTTTGGAACGTGATCGAAGCCATTGTTTGGTTTTCAGGTTCAATTTGCACGCCTTCTTTCGCTTCAACAGCCTGGTGCAAACCGTTAGACCAGCGTCGACCATCCATCATACGACCAGTAAACTCGTCAATAATGATAACCTTACCGTCTTTTACGATATAATCCGTGTCGCGTTTGCGCATAACATTGGCCATCAACGCTTGGTTCAAATGATGGACAACTTGCGTATTCTCAAAATCGTAAAGATTATTGCCTTCAAGCAACCCGGCTTCTTCCAGCAATCTTTCTGCTTTCTCCGTACCGTCTTCGGTTAAAGAGATATTCCGAGCTTTTTCATCCTTTTCGTAGTCTTCTTCGGTAATATGCTGAACAATTTCATTCACCGAAACATAAAGTTCAGACTTATCATCCGTCGGACCGGATATAATCAACGGTGTACGCGCTTCATCAATCAGGATGGAATCGACTTCATCGACAATAGCAAAGTTAAACGGGCGTTGGACCATTTGGTCACGGTCATGCTTCATATTATCGCGAAGATAATCAAATCCAAATTCGTTGTTCGTACCGTAGGTTATGTCTGCAGCATAAGCTTCCCGGCGCTGATCTTCGCCAATGTTTGGAATGATGGTGCCGACAGACATTCCTAGAAAATTATAGACTTGGCTCATCCATTCGCCATCGCGCCGAGCGAGATAGTCATTGACTGTAACAACATGGACGCCCTTGCCTTCTATCGCATTGAGATAACAAGCAAGCGTTGCAACCAGGGTCTTTCCCTCACCGGTACGCATTTCCGAAATTTCACCGCGATGCAGCACGATGCCGCCGACCATTTGCACGTCATAATGCCGCTGACCGAGGGTTCTTTTCGCTGCTTCGCGAACCACTGCAAAGGCTTCTGGCAAAATATCGTCTAGCGTTTCGCCATTGGCAATACGATCTCGAAAATAAGGAGTCTTTGCCGCTAATTCTTCATCGGAAAGCGGTTCAATGTCAGGTTCAAAGGTGTTTATCTTATCAACCACCTTCATAATGGATTTAACGTAACGGTCGTTGGATGACCCGAATAAGGATTTGGCTAAGCCGCCGATCATGATGATTTCCGATATTTAGTAGATATTGGCCGTGTTTCCGGACCGAACTGGTCTGAATTTGGGAATGAATGTGAACAATTCAACTCTGTAATTGTTCATACAACAACTCTAGGGAGCCCCTTCTTCATGTTCGAGCTTGTCGCCACTTGTCGCAGCCCCCAAAATCACGGGCCAAATAGGCCTAGTCTGACGCAGGTCTTCAGATATTATGGTCGGAACAAATTGATAGATAGCGAGCGATGACTCGGTTCTTTCTCTATGGGTTTGCGCTGTTGTTTCCGCTTCGGATGCGGCGCTATTTCCGCTCGTCTCTGTCACCATAGCAGCAGCTGGCGTATTGACGCCCACTGCGTTGAACAACAGCAACATAAAACTTGCAATATAGACGTTCATCAATAAGCCTTGTGAGAAGACCATCGCTTTAGCAAACCAATTGATAAAGGCAAGTTAAGTGTCGCAAACCAAATCACCACTTGCTCCTGCTCGGGCGCCTGAAATGCCAGACATTCAAGGTGTGACCCGCCACATCGCAAAAGCCAGCTATAAAGATTGGGATCGATGTGATTTAACCTATATCGAATTGGTTGCTGGCACGTCAGTCGCCGGTGTTCTCACCAAAAGCAAATGTCCATCAACCGAAGTCGAATGGTGCCGCAAGGCATTGGTTGGAGGGAAAGCCCGGGCTCTCATCGTCAATGCCGGCAACGCCAATGCCTTTACCGGCGCTCGGGGCATGGAAGCTGTGGAGCGGATATTGTCTCTTACCAGTGCGCATATTGGCTGCGACAAATCGGAAGTTTTCGTGTCATCCACTGGTGTAATTGGCGAGCCATTGCCCAAGGACAAGGCAGAAGCCGGTCTTCAACGGGCCTTTTCAGCGCAGTCTTGTGATTGGGAAGCCGCGGCCGCTACAATTATGACGACGGATACATTCCCTAAAATGGCATCGACTAGCGCCATGATGGATGGCGAGATTGTTCATTTGAATGGGATTATAAAAGGCTCGGGAATGATTGCGCCGGATATGGCGACGATGTTGGGTTATATTTTTACGGATGCGGCAATTGCGCCCCGTTTCTTGCAAGAGATGCTGAATGAAGCGACGGCCAAAAGTTTTAATTCCATTACGGTGGATAGCGACACTTCCACTAGCGACACCGTACTCGCCTTCGCGACCGGCCAAAAAACGCAATCCATGCTCCGCTCCTGTGATGATCCTGGCGCGGATGCGTTTCAAGCAGCGTTAAATGATCTGTGCTTACAAATGGCGCATCTTGTTGTGCGGGATGGCGAAGGCGCTAGCAAATTTATCACCGTCAATGTGACGGGTGCAGAAACTGAAGCCAGTGCCAAAACCATCGCTCTGGCAATTGCCAATTCTCCTCTCGTAAAAACCGCCATTGCTGGTGAAGACGCCAATTGGGGCCGCGTGGTAATGGCGGTTGGCAAAGCGGGTGAACCAGCAGATAGAGACAAATTGTCAATTGCCTTTGGCGGGATTATCGTTGCTCAAAATGGCGTGGTGGTGCCCAATTACGATGAAGATCCCGTGGCTACTCATCTGAAAAGCGATGCTATAGATATCATCGTCGATATTGGCTTAGCCCATGGCGCAGCAACGGTTTGGACTTGCGATTTAACGCATGGATATATTTCCATAAACGCTGATTATAGGAGCTGACATGACCCAAGTCATCTTGCATCATTATTCCAATTCCCCCTTTGGTCAGGCCATGCGCTTGGCCTTGGGATTGAAAGGAATTTCTTGGAAATCTGTTGAACAGCCGGATATTGCGCCCAAGCCTGAGCTTAGCGCACTAACCGGGGGCTATGAACGCATACCCGTTCTGCAAATCGGATCTGATGTCTATTGTGACACAGCTGTAATTGTGGATAGGCTGGAGACTATAAAGGCTGAGCCGAGCCTCTATCCTGAACCGCTGGGCTTTGCCGGACGGATGATCGCCAATTGGTCCGGTAGTGCATGGTTCATGCCCGCAGTCGGTGTAGCGCTTGGCACGGATCCCAATATTGTCAGCGATGCCTTTTGGGAAGATCGAACGACGCGTTTCGGAATGAACCCTCAAAAATTTCTACCGATGGTGCCCCATCTGACCACCCAATTTGACGCCGGCGGTGCCTTGGTCAGAGATGCGCTGGCTGACGGTCGTGCCTATATTGGCGGCGAGCAAGTCGGCCATGCAGATTTGATGCTGTACATGAATATAAGATTTGCTGGATTTGCCGGACGAAAACCCTCTGATTTCGGACATAAAGTCGCGGCATGGTATGATCGTATCGATGCTCTGGGTTACGGCGAATTTGAATCGTGGACGCGCGAACAAGCGTTGAACCATGCATTGGAAACTAATCCGACAGCTCCGGTTTCCATCGCGGAAGGCTCACCCTTTGCTGCCGGCGATCTTGTGTCAGTGAAAACAGAAAGCCCGGATCCAGCCTTTGTAACCGGACAGTTAATCGGTCTGAGCGACCGTCAGATCACTATCCAAAGGCACGATGACAAGGTTGGAGACGTACATGTTCATTTCCCGCGTCTTGGCCAGATCGTCTCGCCAGCATGATCCCCTCCTCTCTTGATACCGCCGTTCAGGCCATTTTGCGTTTGGTCTCAAACAAGATTGTCTTGCCACACTATCAAAACCTGCAGGCCTCTGATATTAAAGAGAAATCACCTGGAGACCTCGTCACCATAGCCGATCAACTCAGCGAAGAAATGTTAAGCGAGAAACTGTCTGCATTGTTTCCCGGAGCAGCGATAGTCGGTGAAGAAGCTACTGCGGCGGATCCAAGTCTATTGGATCATCTGGCAGACAAGCAAGCCTGGATCATAGATCCGATTGATGGCACAGGAAATTTTGCCGCCGGCACTCCTCCTTTTGGTATCATAATCGCCTTGTCGGAAAATAATGAAACGGTGGCTGGCTGGCTATATGATCCGCTCACGGATCGGCTCTGCTTCGCCGCTAAAGGCCATGGTGCCTTTATCAATGGAGAAAAAATCACAAATCCGGTTGATCCGGATGAAAAACCGGTCGGCGCCTTTGCCACCGGTTTTATGACCGATGGGCAGCGGGAAGAATTGCTGTCTACATCACAAGATCATTATACGATTGTCGATATACCCCGCTGCGCGGCAGAACAATATCCCCGCCTGGCTTTGGGCAGCAACCATATTTCGACGTTTGAACGCAGCCTGCCTTGGGATCATGCGGCTGGTATTCTGTTTCTCAATGAAGCGGGTGGCAAAGCGGCGCGATGGAATGGTGATGCCTATCGACCAGCAGACCGCAAAACCGGCTTGCTCGGGGCCTCATCACCAAAATTATGGGATGAGGCCGCTGAGCTGCTCAGTGAAATATTCACCGTTTAGGCGGGAAGACTGTCTTCCAACCATGATTTCAATTGGCTTTTCGGGGCGGCGCCGACTTTGGTTTCAACGGGCTCGCCATTATTGAACAAAATCATCGTTGGAATGCCGCGAACACCATATTTGCCGGGTGCATCCGGGCTGTCATCAATATTCAATTTTGCGATCGTGACTTGCTCGCCAAGCTCATCGCTGATTTCTTCCAAAGCGGGGCCGATCATTTTACATGGTCCGCACCATTCTGCCCAAAAATCAACGAGAACCGGTCCGCTCGCCTTGAGTACATCTTGTTCAAAGCTTTCGTCGGTAATTGCTTTGGTCGCCATGGATAGTCTCCTTTTACTGTTTAAACTCTATTTAGGCATCGTCCGCGCAATGCTCAAGCATTTGCCCGGAAAGGAATTTCATGGGCGCTCCAAGTCTGACTTTTAGCTAGGATGGTGTCTGGCGATAATATCGTCCGAAAGCTCCAATAAACTAGGCCCCTGCGTATATAACAAACCTGCTTTGACAGGAATTTCCGGAAATATTTTTTGCAACGCAGCAACATAGGCAGACATTTGACGCAAATAGGCCAAAGGCACATCTTCTGCATTTGATGGAACTGAACGGCCTGTTTTAAAATCCACCACCGTCATTTGATTCTCAGTTACCAACAAACGATCAACCGTTCCGGAAATAACATGCTGATCGACGACCGCTGCTATTGGAGCTTCCGAAAAACTGTCCGGAGAAAAGAGATCAGCCCATTCCGGCTTGTTCAACACAGTCATCACGCTTTTGGTTAAAAACGCACGTTCCGCTTTGTCGGATATCTGTTTTTGCTTTTCTAACCACCGGTCTGCAACGGCCTCTCGCTCGACTGGAGCAATATCGGGTAAGCGTTCGAACAGATTATGAATCAACTTTCCGTGCTCCGCAGCGTCTCTTAACGCCCGAGATGGCGGTGGATTGGCGGCCGTATCAGGTCCCAAATCGGATGGCGTCAATGGCCTCGGCGGAACAGATTCCTTAGGCGCAGGCTCTGATAACCAATGGGGCATTGCCACCGATGTCACTGCGCTTGCAGCTGCCATTTTCGTCCGCTTTGGGCGTTCTGGAACCGCCAATTCAGGACCTTGATAGGTATTTTCCTCTATCCACCACACAGATTCTCGGCTTTCGCTGCCGAGCGCACTCAGCCCCTGCTCGACGGCATGATACCAGCTGCTATCGGGAACCATACCCTTGGCTTTGGGTCCCAATGTCCCCGTGACCACCAAATGTTCTTCTGCTCTGGTCATTGCGACATAGAGCAAGCGCCAATGTTCCTCGCGTTCCCGTGCATCGGACACGGTTGCGAAAGCATCAAGCAAACCAATACGTTCGGCCTTTCGAATGGGAACGACAGGATATTGGCAATCATTATCTGACTCAATCGGATCTTTGATATCAAATCCGCCTCTTTTCTTGTTGGCAGGATCAAATGTGGCATTGGCCAATATCACCAACGGTGCTTGCAAACCTTTTGCGCCGTGCACGGTCATCAGCCGCACTTCATTGCCGTCTTCCATTTGGTCCCGCTTAATCTCGACATCGCCGCGGTCAAACCAATCGACAAAGGCTTGCAGCGTCGGAATATGATCCTGTTCAAATGCCAATGCTGTGTTGAGCAGCTCTTCCAAGGGATCAAGCGCTGCATGGCTCAACCTTGCCAACAGCTTTTTCCGTCCCTGCAACGGCCCCGAGACAATGGTTTCGAGAAACTCATAAGGCGTGTTAAAATCAGCCATCGCCAGTATATCGCGTAAAGGTTGAATATCCCCAGCAAGCGCCTCCTGTTTGCGCAGAAAGTCCCACAAGCTTTTCCCGCGATCATTCTCTCCCCGATAGCCATGCGCAAGCAAATCATCTTGCGACCAGCCTAGAAGGGGAGAAACAAGCAACGATGCGAGATTGAGATCGTCGTGGGGTTGCAAGACAAAACGCATCGCTGCGAGCAGATCCTGCACCACCAACGGCTGATTCAGCCGAATCCTATCAATCCCGGCGACCGGAATATTTTCAGCAAAGAGGCGAGCCACGATCAATGCGCTCAGTTCGTCACGCTTGCTGACCAGGATCATAACATCCTTCGGTTCTAAAGGACGGTTTTGATGCGCAAGCCACAGGGCCGTTTCCGGCGCAAGCCACTGTTTAATCTGCAGCGCTAATCTTTGCGCAAAGATCCTTTTTTCATCGCTTAGCCAATTTTCATCATCATCAATATTGCCCACAGCTCCATGCGCAACTGGTTTGAACAGGGTCACACTGCCCGACTCTCCAATATAATGGCTTTTATGTTTTGGAACCGATTGCTCAAGCCCCAATTCCTTCTCCCCCAAATGGCCCAATACCGCATCAACAACCGATAAAATTGGCGGGGTTGAACGAAAGCTAAGATCCAATGAGAGGTCCAGAAAAGGACGATCCGATGCAGCTGCATCGGCAAAAAAACCATGTTTGGCATTTACATAATTATGAGGACTCGTGCCTTGGAAGCCAAATATCGCTTGTTTGAAATCGCCCACGGTAAATAATGTTCGCGATTTTTCAGCATTGGCACCCAATCCGGAGAAAAATTCATCGGCGAGTGCGCGAACAATTTCCCATTGTGCAAGATTGGTATCCTGTGCTTCATCAACTAAGATATGATCGGTGCGTTGGTCCAACTTATAGCGTATCCATTGCGCCATATTGCCTTGATTGAGTAACTGTGCCGTCATGCGGATCATGTCATCAAAATCCACCACGCCCTGCCGTTTTTTAGCACGCGCATAGTGATGATAAAAAGCACGCCCCGCGTTTAAACTATCCGCAAAGAGATCTGCATAATCGAAGAGAATCTTAGTCTCGATCAATTGTCGGCAGTCATCATAAATTTTGACGCTAAGATCTTCATATTCCGGCGCTGCTTTGAGCAATCCTTTAGGAACAGACCGCCACTCGCCATTAGCTTTCGCCCATATCTTATACAGTTCCGGTAAGGTTTTGCTGCGTTCCGCAGGCGATGCAGCAAGCCAATTCTGAATTTTTTCGATATATCCAATCGCGGTCTTGGTACCCCATGCTGTGAGACAGCTGATCATCAACTGCAATGTTTCCACATCAAATTGATCATCGCCGCTTTTTTCACACAACCAGCCATCCGCATCACCGTCACTAGGCAAGCCGAGCAGGCGCCTTGCAAATGGTAGAATATGGCTAGGCAGCGCGTCCATTGCATCGGCTTTGGAGGCACATTGCATGAGATATTTCTCTGCTTCCTCCTCTCCCATTCTTACACTAAGCGACTGAATAGAAGAGATAATCTTAGTATCTCCTGCCGATTCCTCATCGAGCAGAAGTTCGCCTAAAGCTTGCCTTGCCAATATTTTCTGATCGCGCTCTTCAATCGGTTTGAACAAAGCCGATATGTCCGCTTCTTCAGGAAAACTGGCCAGCAATGTCTGGCAAAAACTATGGATGGTCATGATCCGCAAACCACCGCCACGCGCGTCTAATACCCGTGCGAATAAAGTCCTCGCATATTCGCGGGTTTCCGGATCCACCGGCGCGCCAATAGCGGCTAAATCGGTTGCCAATCTCGTATCATCGGCGCGCACCCAACTGGCCAATTGTCGATGAATACGTTCCGCCATTTCCGCGGCACCAGCTTTTGTAAAAGTCAGGCACAAAATATGTTCCGGATTAACATGTTCCCGCAACAAAAGCCGAAAGACGCGAGCGGTAAGCACCTGTGTTTTTCCGGTTCCCGCAGAAGCGCTCAACCAGATATTGGCTTCTGGTTGGACAGCATCATTTTGTTTTTCTGCCAAGGGATGAAGAGTTTGGATGTCGCTCATCACTCGACCTCAATTTCAAGAGCGGTGCGGCCGTACCATTCTTCCAACCGCATCAATTGATCATAATCCGCGTAAATTGCATATTCGGGATGCAGTTTTGCCGTCATCGGGGCTTCCCCCAGGATGAAATCCGATACAGCTTGGCTAAGTTTAGCTATTGCATGGCTGACCATATCTTCTTTTTCAATGCGATCCGGACTGCGCGGATTGGTCGGTGTCGCAATATAGCCAAATCGATCTTTACCGCTCTGTTTAGCCAAAGACCAATATTCAAAACCACTGACCTCACCCGATATTTTCTCAAAACTGCCCGTTTCGGCAATCGCTCCCAATAAGCCGAGTTGCAACGAGAACCCTTCCTTTATTGATCGATTGGAAGGAGGAGAGCCTGTTTTATAATCGACAACAGCCAATCCGCCATCGGGCAATTGATCGATCCGATCGGCAATGCCAAACAGGTTTACACCCGCGATATTCGCACTGCCCTTTTGCTCTGAAGCCATCGGCAGCCGTCCCTCTGCCCGCTGCTCTGCCACGGTAGACGCCACCCACAGCAATCCTTCCATCAACCGCGGTGCCCAGAGCGTGCGCATCAATGGATGTGAGTTGCGTGCGTTCAAGAATTCCGAAACACGCGTTTTCAAAGCCTCGGCATCATATTGATCTTCTTTGGCCCAGCGATCCAAAATTTCGTGAATAATCGATCCGCGCCAAGCCGGACTAGGCTCTGCATCAATTGGTTCGAGCGTTCCCAATCCCATGATTTTGGACGCGTAAAAAGCAAATGGGTCAGCGACCAACCGATCCACTTGCGTTACCGATAACTGCACTTTGCGCTGTGCTGCACTGGGCAAGGGTGCAGGCGGTTCAATCCGGATCTGATGTTCGGGCTTATCAATGCCGCCTGCCCAGTTTTTCACATCTGGATGCATCTTCAAACTATCGCCGCACATCGCCTTTAATCGCAAAAGAAAACGAGAGGCAATCGCGGGACTAGAGCCATCGCGCTGCGCTCGGGTTAAAACGACATTATGCGCCCCCATTGCGCCAACCAGATCGTGGGCGGACAATCCAATTTGGCGTTCTTGTGCAGGCAAACCGAGCCTTTTGCGAACCATCGGCGCCAACCAAGGGTCTGGCGTAATTGCCTGTGGCCAGCTGCCTTCATTCAATCCGCAGCAAATCACCAAGTCGGCTTGTTGCAGCCTTGCTTCCAGTAAGCCGTATAAGGCGACGCGAGGATGCCCTCCATAAGCCGGTCTGACCGGCATTTCAGCGAAAAAAGTTTCAAAATAGGCAGCCATTTCATTGGCTTGAATATCAGAAGGCCCCAATGCTTCACGGCTTTCCATATCCGATAGAAAGTCACTCAGCTGGCGACCAGCCGGCCCTACCCAAATTTGTCCATTGGTCAAATTTTCCGCCAGTTGCCGGATTGTTGCGAGCACCTCACTCCAATCCAATTTCCCTTGTAGCGCCTTTTCCGCAGATTCGAATATGGCGCGCACATCTTGCCACCAGGGGAGCAAATTTTCTCTTAGCACCGCGGTGCGATGATCCTGCTTTTCAAGCAGACTATCAATACCCATCAGCCCCGGAATCGGTCGCGGACCCCGTAACAGAAGGTCCAGATTGCGAACATGGGCTAGCCATGTCAAACGCCCCTCGCCTCCTTGAACTAAAGGATGTTTTAACAAGGCCAGAAAAAGTGCGGGGGAAAAACCGTCGGTAATAGCCGATAATAATGTGAGGAAGAAAACCCCTTCCGGTTTTTTGGACATGGGTTGCCCGGCGGTATCATCTGCGAGGATTTTCCATCGCGCGAGATGCGCTGAAATTCTCGCTGCCAGATTTCTATCGGGAGTAATTATCGCAACGCGGCGTTCTGGTACTTCCAAAGCTTCACGGGCAAGCAGCGCGATAATTTGTGCTTCTTCGGCGCTGTTGCGCGCTTCTACTGTTTGGACCCCGGCTAAGCTGCGCTCTTCAGCGGCCAGCTTTTGCCATTGTGCAGTCAATTTCGGTATGGTGAATGCGTTGCTTAAGGCCCGGCTGCGTTTAGCCACTGCGCCGGTTGTACTGGTTCTCGGCCATCGCATGATTTCGCCGCGTGCAACCGACATGCGTTCGAGCAATAATTTCAAATGATATTGCGGGTGGGTCTCCTGCGCGCGCGGTGTTTGACCGGTTATCGGATCCGGCGCAAAGGGACCGAGCATCTCCCATTCGTTATCGGCCATGATGAGATCAATATCAGGAAAAACCACCATGCCTTCTGGAAGAAAGGCAATTGCGCGTAACAATCGAGCAATGGCTGGAGCCGATGTTGTGATACCGGCTGCAACTACAAAATGGCGCGGCGGCTGTGTTTGCCAGGTTTTTACGCTTTGATCGAAAAGCGCATTGCGCCGCGCGGCCTCATCTATCGCCCCCAATTGAACAAGTTTTTCTTGCCATTTCTGAGCAATCACTCGGAAAAATGCGAGGGATTCCTGCCAATGTTCAGAAAGCTCTGGTTCGACATCTATATCGACAAGCGCAGACAGCGCTTTTTCTTCAACTGTCAATTGATCGAGGGTGCGTGCAAATTCGCGGGCTAGACGTAAGGCGTCTTTGGACAGGATCGGATTGCCGGACGCCGCTCGTTCCTGCTCGATCAATCGGGCTAAGGTCAGAAGACGGTTTAGCGGATCAACGGCTGGCGGCACATCCAGCGCCAATTGGCCATTGTCCAACGCTACCCCGATGGATTCGTCCAGTTCCAGATCACCAATGACCGCCATCTGGGGAAGCAGCAATCCATTTTCGCTTAACCTGACAAAGGCATCATGAACCGCGCGGCGCGCGCGGTTATTGGGTAAAATGATAAGTCCGCGAGCAAGAGCCAGCGGATCTTTATGAAATTTGTCAATCAGACCTTGTGCCAAGGCATCAGCAAATCCGCCATGCGCGGCAATATTAAAAAGCGCAGGAGCCTGCCGCTCAGACATGAACGCTAGGCACGTGCAAGCGCCGCTTCGGTTGGAGCTATCGCCTCTGGAGTCCCCACTTCAAACCAGTTACCTTCATGAACCAATCCGAATAGCCGCCCCTCCGCTATCGCGCGATCCCATAAGATATTGGTTGAGAATGGGCCCTCTGGCGCATCCCGTAAAAGCCGTTTCGACAGGAGCTGGATGCCGGTATAAATAAACGGAGCCTGACGATCAGGCAGCCGCCGGGACACGCGTCCATAGTCATCCAGTTTGAAATCCCCTGCCCCTTTGTAATTATGCGCCGCGGATTGTGGGACCAGCAACAAAAGCGCATCCATCTCTTCATCATTCCAGCGTTGATCCAGACGCTGCAAACTATTGGTCGGGCCATCGGTCCAGAGATTATCGCTGTTTATTGCGTAAAACCGGTCTTCTTCAATCAAGGGCGCCGCTTGCACCATACCGCCGCCCGTTTCCATCAACTGTGCCCGTTCGTCCGATATGCGCAGATCAAAGGGATAGCTTACCGATTTCAAATGGGCCTCGAGCGCATCCGGAAGGTAATGCGCATTGACCACCACGTTTATAACGCCCGCTTCCCATAGCTTATCTAGACAATGGTCAATCATCGCCTTCCCGGCCACCTTGACCAAAGGCTTTGGCCGCGTAGCCGTGAGCGGGCGCATCCGTTTGCCCAATCCCGCCGCCATTACCATGGCTGTGGTAACTTTACTCATCAATGCCCTTCCACAATTTTCTGTTGTCTTATCGCTGCCGGTATATTCTCATCGAACCATTGCGCCACGGGTGCAAGATCGGGATGCGCCAGATCTTTTTCCAAAAGGCGCCACATTCGCGGAAGAAAATCGAGATAACGAGGCTTTTTGTCGCGCAGACATAGTCGCGTAAAAATCCCGATAATCTTAGTGTTCCGCTGAGCCCCTAAAATCGCATAATGGCTACGAAACAAATCCGCTTGATCATCAGCGAAGTCAGCAAGATAATGCGTCAGCATAGCCGCTTCCAAATCATCGGAAACATCGCGGCGGGCATCTTGCAGCATCGACACCAGATCATAAGCCGCATGACCGGCTAAGGCATCCTGGAAATCCAGCAATCCCAATCGCTGGTTATCGAGCAACATGATATTTTCGGCATGATAATCGCGCAGCACAGTGACCGGCACGGTTTGCGCCGCAAGCACCGGCGCGAGGACGGTTTGCCAAGCCTGCTCAAACGCGTCTTGCGCCACGGTCAATTTTTGCGCCGGGCAATACCATTGCGGCAATAAATTCACTTCGCGCAAATATTGCTCCCAATCATATGGTGGGACGTTAGCAGCGGGTTTCTCATGCAATGTCTTTATCAAATCGACAGTCTGCCGATAGATTGGGATTTCCTCTTCAGGATGCGCATCGAGATGTTCGCGCATCCGATGGTCACCAAAATCTTCCAGCAAGACCAATCCATGTTCGAGATCTTCCCCAAATATCTCGGGCGCGGCAAATTGCTGTGCCTTGAGATGACGCGCAATTTGAATGAACGGACGGGGATCTTCATGCGGTGGTGGCGCATCCATCAAAATGGCTTGGCGGTCTTTAGCGACAACGCGAAAATATCTACGAAATGAGGCATCGCCAGCAACAGGCAATATGTCTGCGCCCGTCCAGCCAAGGCGATCAAGAAACGCCTGTGCGGCGGCGGGCGGTATCATGTTCTGGGCCATCTGTCTTTCCAAGCCGGGCCAGCGGACCAAGTCAACCGGCGAGTGTGATCATTTTCAATCTCAAGCGAAATTTGTAGCGCATCATGCCAGAAGGACGCAGGCATGCGATCGGGCCATTCGGCGACAAGCGCACCGTAACCGAGTATCTCATCGAGGCCCAATTCTGGAATTTCCTCGGCCGCTTCGATGCGATAAAAATCGACATGGGCCAGTGACGACCGCACATCTGGCGGATCATAATGCTGGACGATAGCAAAGCTGGGACTGGGCACATCATCAACAAATCCTAAGCCGCGGATAATGCCGCGGGCAAAAGTTGTTTTTCCCGCCCCCAATGTTCCGGTCAGTGCAACTTTGTCGCCAGGCTTGAGCACGTCAGCGAGCGTCTTGCCCAAAGCCAAGGTTGCGGCTTCATCTTCCAACAGGATCACATTGTTCATATTGCCACCCGCCTATTGCCGCGGAAGGTGAATAGTGACCAGCGTCCCTTGTCCGGGTTCCGAAGTCAATGTCAGTTCCCCGCCATGAGCCAGCAATAATTGCCGCGCCAAGGGTAGTCCCAATCCCCCCACATATTCACCCGATTTTTTGCGGGATCGCGCAAAACTGTCAAAAGCTTTTGATTGCTGTCCCGCGCTCATGCCCGGGCCATTGTCAGAGATGTGAATAACCGCCTGTTTGACATTACCGCTTCCGTTGATCAGCAAGCGGCCGCCCTTGCCGGTATAGCGCAGACTATTGTCAACTACTTGGGTAATGGCTTGTGACAGCCGCTTTTTGTCCGCCAGAGCTGAACCAAGAGTTTCATCCAGCTGCAATTCCATATCAATATTTTTGGATTGCGCTTCCTCAACAAATTGCGCGCTGACATCTTCAACCAGTTTGTTCAGATTCACTTTTTCTTTGGCTATGGGCAATGCCCCAGCTTCGCTTTGACTGAGGTCCAGAACATTATCTATCTGCATGCCCAATCGCTTGACAGATTGCAAAATAGCGCGGGCATATTCGTGGCCTTGCTCGGTCAAAGGTCCGGCGACTTCATTGTCCAACAATTCGGCAAACCCGCCAATTGATGTCAAAGGTGTTCTAAACTCATAACTCATGTTGGACAGGAACGTCGCTTTGATGGAATCCGCCTCGACCAAGGCTTCATTGCGTTCGCGCAAGGCCAGTTCGATCCGGCGACTGTCCGATATATCCAGCATCGTGAACAACGCATTGCCATCTGGTAGCGGAATAGCCGCAAATTCGAAGCGGCGACCATCAGCAAAAGATATCTGACCGCTTTGTTGCTCTCGTTCCGATGTCGCGGTGCGGACCATGGCCCGGACTTCAGAAATACGCGCAGGCTGCTTGAGCTGCGTTGCCATTTTTTGCATGAGCGAATCCACCCGGGGATGTTTGCTCAATTCGTCTTCATCCAAATTCCAATTATTGGCGAATTGGTGATTCCAAATATTGAGTTTGCCATCGGCGGCAAAGACCGCAACCGATTCAAATAAATTATCAAAAGTTGCGGTTCGAACCCGCAACAACGTATCACGGGCACTGGCCAATTGAACCTGTTCGGTGCGATCTTCGATGATGACAAGCAAGCCCCCATCGGGAGTCGGATTGGCGATGACCCGCAAATGCGTTCCATCAGCCAACAGCCAGTTTTCTTCGATCGATCCGGTGGATTGAAACCATTGTGTCCGTTCTTCGCGCCATTCTGGAAAATCACGCACTTCGGGAATGCGATTCATCTCTCGCATCCGATCGAGGACGCGGGGAAATTCTGGTCGTTCTGCAATCCATTGTTGCCGCATCGAAAAAATCCGCTGAAACGGTAGATTGCAAAATTGCAAAGACTTGTCGGCGTCAAACTGAACCACCGCAGCAGATATCTTGTCCAACATATCGCGCTGAGACTCATTGAACCGCCGCTGCTCTTTGCGCGAATCGATCAATTCCTGAATATCAATGGCATAGCCGGCAATGCCTGATTTCCCGAGAGGAACATCAACCACCTGGGTCGTTCGCCTTTGCCCACCTATGGTGGTAGCGACCACGCGCTCAAACGTCTCGCCTTTCTCTTTTGCTTGCGCCGCTGCATCGATGGGACTGACCCCATTGATTGTTTCAATTAATTCAATGCCTTCTTCGACCACTTGAGCCCCGTTTTCAGCATCAACGGCTGAAACATAAGCGCTGTTGACCAAAGTCAGTTTGAGATCAGGAGACCGATGCCACATCGGTACGGGCGCCGCTTCAATCAGTGCAGACAGCGCATCAAATGCAGCTCGTGCCTCTTCATTTTCAGCGCGTAATTTCTCAATCTGCCCTTGGCTATCCGTGGCATCAAATATCCACAATAGCGCACTGCCATTGGGAGCAATTTGCTGATCGGCGAGGCCACCGCGGATAAACAGGGCCTTGTCGGAGCCTGCTACTTTTACCGCTCGTGTAAAACTGCTTCCGGATTTCTGGGCCAGATTGACATCCTGGGTCAGCCCTTCCAAATCTTCGCGACTTATCCCGGCTTGCGGACCATGTAGTTCCGAAATATGCGCCGGTAGATAGTCAAAACCCAGCCAGTGCATGAGCCTTTGGGACGCTTCTAATTTGCCATCAGATCGCACCAATAATGGCAAAGCGGGGGATGTTTCCAACAATCGTCCGAGCCGTCCGGACTGGCGCAATGTCTTTTCAGCCCGGTTTTTCATTGCCATTCCCGACCAGACCGCCCATGCGGACGCCGCCAACCAAGCAGCGAGAATCAAGCCTAATATCACGGCGGTTAAATCAGGAACGTTCGACATTATTACAAGCGATTAGACGGTTACAGCTGCGGCGAAAAGCCCCTATTCTTTATGGCTTAGAAAAGTCCGATAATATGCGCTATAAAGCAGTCGAAATATTAGCGGAGATTATGTATGCCGATCGACGAAAGCCGACCCTTCAAAGCGATAAATATCGCGCTTTTAACCGTATCGGATACGCGGTCGATCAAGGAAGACACATCCGGAGATATTCTTGCAGACCGCATTGCTACAAAGGGGCATATTCTGTTGTACCGCCATCTGATCCGAGATGAAAAATCCAAGATCGTTGCACAGCTACACCAATGGATTGATGATTTATCTGTTGATGCAATCATCACCACAGGCGGAACGGGTTTAACCGGACGGGATATCACACCAGAAGCGTTGGATACGGTTAAAGATAAGGATATTCCTGGCTTTGGTGAACTTTTTCGATGGCTGAGCTATGATAAAATTGGCACATCGACGGTCCAATCTCGCGCCTGCGCGGTGGTATCGCGCGGCACCTATATATTTGCACTACCCGGATCAAATGGGGCAGTTAAAGACGGCTGGGATGGCATTTTGGACACCCAGTTGGACAACCGGCACCGCCCCTGCAATTTTGTTGAATTAATGCCAAGGCTTCTGGAAAAATAATTTTGTTCTTTGTTTGTTCTCATGATAGAGAGAGCAGATGGAACAAGAAAAACCTTCCTCTTTACCACTGCGCAAAGGACGCGGAGCAACATCCAATAGCGACAGTCATCGCTTCAACCATCTTGCCCGTGAAGCTGATGGCGACTGGCTAGACCATTGTGAGAATCTGGATGGAGAATCGCTCCCTCTGCGCACAGAGGTCACCACCGAACATCCAAAATCGATTTTAAGTTTCAACAAGTCACCGGACATTCCATTTGATCGTTCGATCAACGCTTATCGCGGCTGCGAACATGGCTGTGTCTATTGCTATGCCCGGCCAACCCATGCTTATCATGATTTGTCACCGGGATTGGATTTCGAGACCAAACTTTTTGCCAAGCCCAATGCAGCGACATTGTTGAGAAAAACGCTCGCCAAACCCACCTATCGTCCCGAACCGATTGCTATTGGTACCAATACAGATCCTTATCAACCGATTGAGAAACATTATCGGATTACCCGACAAATATTGGAACTAATGCTGGAAACCCGGCATCCCATCGGAATAACAACAAAGTCTAATCGCATCCTGGATGATATCGATCTCTTGTCAGAATTGGCGCGTTATCGGCTGACTGGTGTGGCGATTTCTGTGACTACATTGGATCATCAATTGGCCCGCATTTTGGAACCCAGAGCCCCAACACCTGCCAGACGTCTGGATGCAATTTCTAGGCTGAGAAGCCATAAAATTCCTGTCCATGTCAATATTGCTCCTGTTATCCCTGCCATTACAGATCATGAAATTGAAGCATTGGTCGCCACCGCAGCGGACCATGGTGCGCAAACTGTTTCTGTCATTCCGGTGCGATTGCCTCACGAAGTAGCCCCGTTGTTCGAACAGTGGCTCGAAGCGCATTTTCCCGATCGCAAACAGAAAGTTATGTCGATAATTTCATCCATGCGGCGCGGTAAAAAAAATGACCCGGACTTTTTCAGTCGTATGCGCGGGAAAGGCCCTTGGGCAGAATTACTTCATCACCGCTTAGGCATTGCTGTGCGTAAAAACGGTTTAGATAAGCCGCATTTCCGGCTAAGAACGGATTTGTTCAAACGTCCGGCCGTACGCGGCAGTCAGTTGGAACTCTTCTAAGGCCACCTTCCCAAAGCCTGCCAAGTTGATCCGCTATTCGCTTCCCTTTGTCCAAGGCGGCGGTTACATTCTGGCATGACCAAAAATTCTGATGTGACCTATGCCAGCTATCTGACGCTTGATACGCTACTAAACGCCCAACATCCGCAATCCGACCGCAATGATGAACTGCTTTTTATCATCATTCATCAAACCAAAGAATTGTGGCTCAAACAAATTATCCATGAAATGCATTTTGCGATTGCGCAAATTGCAGAAGATGCCTTGGTGCCTGCCTATAAAGCACTGGCGCGAGTCAGCAGGATACAGGCGGTGATGACGCTGAGCTGGGATGTGTTATCAACGATGACACCCAGCGATTATAGTCGTTTTCGCCATGTTCTTGGCAAGAGTTCCGGATTTCAATCGGATCAGTTTCGTACCGTTGAATATCTGCTCGGCCTCAAGGACAAAAGCTTCTTAAAATATCAAACTGATCGTCCCCACGCGCTTGCTGCTATGGAAACGGCTTTAAATGCTCCAAGCCTGTGGGATCATAGCATCGCCGCTTTGGCACGCCATGGCTTTGAAATTCCACCAGCATTGCTCGAACGTGATTTCAGCGAGAACCATGTCCCCTCTCCCCAAGTCGAGGCGGCTTTTCTTGAAGTTTATCAAGATACGCAACGCTATTGGGAACTCTACCAATTGGCGGAGAAATTGGTGGATCTGGACGACGCAATGGCCACGTGGCGCCATAAGCATGTCATAACGGTCGAGCGCGTTATCGGCGGAAAAATGGGAACTGGCGGCACAGCGGGCGTGTCTTATCTGCAATCGACAATCGCCAAGCGAGCCTTTCCTGAGCTCTGGTCAGTACGAACCGCATTATGACCTGTAAATCACTCTTCTCGAAAAGCCTGACAGCCGATCCCGACCGCCTGCATTTTGCAGCACATAGCCACCATCTTTGGCCCGATGCGGCCTATCATGGCCATATGGCAGCATGTGAAGACGCATTGGCGATGGCCGATCACAAATGGGAAAAAATCATGGGGCCTCTTTGGTCGACGGCCCAGCAGAATATCGCCAACGAGCTGAATCTGCCCGAACCAGACACTGTCGCTTTTGCGCCCAATACGCATGACTTTCTGGTTCGGATCATGTCGGCCATTCCCAAAGCGACCGTTCGTGTCCTGACCACCAATGGCGAATTTCACAGCTTCCGTCGGCAAATGGATCGGTGGATCGAAGATGGGAAGGTAAAATTGGATGCCGTGCACGCTGATACGCTCGCTGCTTCGGCACAGTCGGGCGACTATGATCTAATATTTGCAAGCCAGATATTATTCAATTCCGGCACGATTTTAGGCGACCTTGATGCGCTAGCAGCCCTTGCGCGCCCTGATGGTCCATGGGTTGTAATTGATGGCTATCATGGGTTTATGGCCATCGACACTGATTTATCATCTCTATCGGATCGCATCTTCTACCTGTCGGGCGGCTATAAATATGCGATGTCAGGTGAAGGGGCCTGTTTTTTGCATGCGCCGCCCAGTTTTGCCCCGCGCCCACCGATAACCGGATGGTATGCGGCTTTTGACGATTTGGCGCTCGCCCCGGGCGAAGTCGGTTATGCTCCGGATGGTCGCCGTTTTTTAGGAAGCACATTTGATCCATCAGGCTTGTATCGATTTAACGCGGTACAAGACATGCTGAAAGAGGCGCAACTGACAACAGCAACCATTTCAGATCATGTCGCCATGCTGCAGACTTACTTTCTAGACCAATGTCCACTTGCCGATATGGCTTTGCTCAATCCGCATGATGGTGGGCCCCATGCCCGGTTTCTCGCCTTTCAAGGACAAGCGGCCGCACAGCTCGAATCCCAATTGCGGCAAGCCAATATCGTCACCGATGTCCGCGGTGATGTCATTAGAATAGGCTTTGCGCTCTATCATGACACTGCCGATGTTGATCGGCTGGTTTCTGCCTTGCGGCAATTTTGCACTTAAGGGGCGAAGAAAAAGCCTAGGCGTCTGCCAAGCTTTTCAACTTATAATCCTTATATTCATCGCGCAGTGCCCGCTTCAATATTTTTCCGGTCGCCGTATGAGGCAATTCATCCAGGAAAATCACCTCATCGGGCAACCACCATTTGGCGACTTTATCCCCGAGATAGGCAATGACATCGGCGCCGGACAATTCGGCATCCGGCTTTTTCACGATTAACAATAAGGGGCGCTCGTCCCATTTGGGGTGGTAGACACCAACAGCGGCAGCTTCGGCCACACCCCGACAACCCACGGCAGCATTTTCCAGTTCGATCGAGCTAATCCATTCCCCGCCGGATTTGATGACATCCTTAGCGCGATCGGTAATTTGCATGGTTCCATCAGGATGCAAAACCGCCACGTCGCCAGTATCAAACCACAGATCGTCCTCGACCGCTTCTTCATCTGCACGATAATAGCGTTGAATAATCCAAGGCCCCCGAATCTCTAGGGTTCCGCTTGATTTGCCATCTCGCGGCAGAACATTGCCTTCCTCATCCACTACCCGCAGTTCAACGCCAAATGGCGGTCGACCCTGTTTGCAAATTACATCAACTTGCTCGTCAAAATTCAGTTCATCCCAATTGGCTGGCAAGGAGCCAGCGGTCCCAATTGGAGATGTTTCGGTCATGCCCCAGGCATGGGCCACGCGCATTCCATTTTTCATCAAGCGCTCGATCATCGACCGCGGACAAGCCGATCCACCAATGGTGATTACTCTGAGATCCGCATAATCGCCACCATTGGCATCCATATCTGCGAACATCGAAAGCCAAACCGTCGGCACGCCGGCACTGTGGGTTACCCCTTCTTCGCGGATCAATTTCCACAAAATCGGTGCCTCATTGCTCGCGGAGAAAACCATTTTGGCGCCCACCGCGGCACAAGCGAAAGGCAGCCCCCATGCATTGGCGTGAAACATCGGTACAATCGGAAGCATGACCGACCGCGTTGCCAGGTCCATAATATCTGGCTGGACTTCGGTCAGCGCATGAATGACATTCGACCGATGCTCATATAGAACGCCTTTCGGATTTCCGGTCGTGCCGCTTGTATAGCATAGTCCACACGGGTCATTTTCATCGACGTCGACCCAATCAAAATTACCGTCTTCCGCATCTACCAGTTCCCGAAATGTCGGATAATCGCCTTTTTCACCATCAAACTGAATATAATGTTCCACCGTTTTAAGTTGGGGTTTCAACATTTCGATAATCGGCGTGAACATTTTATCGAACAACAAAATTCGGTCTTCGGCATGGTTGAGAATATAGACGAGCTGCTCTTCAAACAGGCGCGGATTCACAGTGTGGAGAATGCCTCCGATACCAGCTGAGCCGTACCAACTGATCAAATGATGGGTATGATTCATGGCAATGGTGGCGATCCTATCCCCTTTTTTCATTCCCAATCGATGCAAAGCCTGAGAAAATTTCCGCGCTTCTTGACCAATTTCGCCCCAATTGCTGCGTGTAAGTGATCCATCAGCCCAATAGCTGACAATTTCGCGGTCGGTATGCTCGCGCGCCGCATGATCAATTAAATTGGTAATTTTGAGCGCACTGCCCTGCATAGCTCCAGCCATTAAACTCTCCCTATTTTTATGTGCTTGTTTTTCAACCGAAATCGATCAGCTTACAAGCCTTAAATTGGGCGCCCGATGTCGTATCGTTGGTGAGCCGGTTGCTGGTCCCAGTCGAATATTCTCTAATCCGGCAATATGGCTTAAAGATTCGGCGACTTGCGCATCCAATTGAAAATGGCGTCCAAGGCGAACCGGGACGGTTTCACCAACAAAGCTAGGTATAGTTGCGACCAGTTCACTTTTTCCGCCGGATAAGGGGGCGATGAAATTCTTCAATTCCTGAAGAGCGTCTAGATCACGCACCTCCAATTCCATGCGGGTACGGGTTGTTTTCTCAAGACTATTCATCGCTTGAGCTCGGCGAACAGCAACACGCGGACTTTCGTCATCCGAGCGCTGATCCAACTCAACATTCAACAGCGCACAGCTTCCCTCTTTCGCCATTTCTGCCAAAATTTCGCATTGCTCTTCTTCGAAACAACTGCCGGAGAACTGCCCACTGCTATCGGACAGATCAACCAGAACAAAACGTTTCCCACGCTTGCTTTCGCGCCACCGAACGCCTTCAACCAATGCTGCCATGACCGCCGGTTTACGCTGTCCTTCGGCAATGGGGCCTTCTTCACATAAAGATGCGTAAGTCATGGCACCGTGAGACGAGGTGACAGCCTGAAATTGTGTGACCGGATGAGATGCAAAATAAAAGCCGAAAGCGTCTCTTTCTCGCACCATTATTTCGCTGAGGTTCCAGTTGCTATTTGCTGGCAAACGAATGGCTTGCATATCCCCCGAAGCGCCTTCTCCAAACAGCCCCCCCTGCCCGCTATTTCTTGATTCCGCAGCGCTATTGGCGACCGAAAGCAGCATGTCAGAGCCTTCATAAACAGCAGCGCGATTGGATTCTATCGCGTCAAATGCACCGGCAGCGGACAGGCTTTCTATTTGCCGTTTGTTCATGCCCGATGGGTCAACCCGATTGGCAAAATCATCCATCGATTCAAATGGTCCGTTGGCCGTCCTTTCGTCGACCAATGCTTGCATCGCTTTTTCACCGACATTTTTAAGCCCGGCAAGTGCATAGCGTACTGCCAATAACGAGCCTTCCTGTTCTTCTACGGCAAAGGATGGACGGCTTTTGTTGATCGACGGGGGCAATATTGTCACCCCAAGGCGTTTAATATCATCGACAAAAATACTGAGCTTGTCGCTTTGGTGCATGTCAAAGCACATTGACGCAGCATAAAATTCATGCGGGTAATGGGCCTTCAACCATGCGGTTTGATAGGCCAACAAGGCATAAGCAGCCGCGTGGCTTTTGTTAAAACCATAGCCGGCAAATTTATCGATCAGATCAAAAAGCTCATTGGCTTGTTGACTATTCACATTATTTTTAGCCGCGCCTTCGACAAAAATGCTGCGTTGCGCATCCATTTCGGCTTGGATTTTTTTGCCCATGGCCCGGCGCAGCATATCCGCCTCACCAAGAGAATAGCCGGCAATCACCTGCGCGGCCTGCATCACCTGTTCTTGATAAACGATTATCCCGTAAGTTTCTTTGAGAATATCTTCCAACAGTGGATGCGGATAGGCCAGCTGAGCCCGTCCATTTTTGCGATCGCCAAAAAGAGGAATATTATCCATCGGTCCAGGACGATAAAGCGATACCAGTGCTATAATATCGCCAAAATTGGTGGGTTTCACAGCCGCTAGCGTCCGGCGCATACCTTCCGATTCCAGCTGGAACACACCCACAGTATCGCCGCGCTGGAGCAGTTCGAAAACTTTCGGATCGTCCCATGCTAAAGTGGACAGATCGACATGGATATCGCGTTCAGCAAGAAGCTCGACCGCCTTTTTTAGCACGGAGAGCGTTTTTAATCCGAGAAAGTCAAACTTCACCAAACCGGCTTGTTCAACAAATTTCATATCAAACTGTGTGACCGGCAAATCGGAGCGCGGGTCGCGGTAAAGCGGAACCAATTCATCCAATGGCCTGTCACCAATGACCACGCCCGCGGCGTGGGTTGAACTGTGTCGCGGCAATCCTTCCAATTTCATCGCCAAATCGAATAAGCGCTTCACGTCAGCCTGCTTATAATCCTGCGCTAATTCCGAAATGCCGTTGAGCGCTCTTTTTAAATCCCACGGATCAGTCGGATGGTTCGGAACCAATTTGGTCAGGCGATCAACTTGACCATAAGGCATTTGCAATACCCGGCCCACATCGCGCAGCACCGCTCGAGCTTTCAACTTTCCGAATGTAATGATTTGCGCCACTTGTCCGGAGCCGTATTTTTCCTGAACATAGCGAATGACTTCACCGCGCCGGGTCTCACAAAAGTCGATATCAAAATCAGGCATCGACACCCGTTCTGGATTAAGAAAGCGCTCAAACAGCAGACCCAATTTTATCGGATCCAAATCTGTTATTGTTAGCGCCCATGCGACAACCGAACCGGCACCTGATCCGCGCCCCGGTCCGACCGGAATATCCTGATCTTTGGCCCATTTAATAAAATCGGCAACGATTAGAAAATAGCCCGGGAAGCCCATGTTCACGATGACGTTAATTTCAAAATCAAGGCGATCAAAATAAGCTTGTCTTTCTGCGCCTTCTATACCGCCAATATGATCAAGCCGTACTTCCAGACCGGCGACAGAATCGCGCCGTAACTGCTCTGCTTCGCCCGCTAAATCACCCGCAAGACTGGGTAAAATAGGATCACGTCGCGGCGGAGAATAGGCACAGCGTTTCGCAATAACCAACGTATTTTCAATCGCTTCGGGCAAATCGGCGAACAGATCTTCCATGACCATCGCACTTTTGATCCACAAATGCGGCGATGGTTTATCGCGATCATCATTTTCAACATAGGCCGATCCAGCAATACACTTCATCGCATCATGGGCTTCATGAAAATCGGGTTCGGCAAAACAGCTCGGATTGGTCGCAACCAACGGCAGATTTCGTTCCATTGCTACTGCAATAAGCCCGGCCTCAGCTGCGGTTTCAACGGGATCATCGCGGCGCGATAATTCGATATAGAGACGATCCGGAAAATAATCCTGCAGACGGGATAAATAGGCTTCCGCTTCGCTTTGTTGTTCTTCGGCAAGGAGCCGCGCGATAGCCCCTTCGCCACCGCCGGTCAAAGCCAGTAAGCCCTCATTATGCTGAGCCAGCATTTCAATTGGAATATGGGCATCCAGTTCTGCGGGCCGTTCCAAATGCGATGCCGAAACCAATCGGCACAGATTTTGATATCCGGTTTCATTTTGCGCATAAAGCGCTAGCCAATCCAATTGCGGCTGGTCTCCTGACGCGTTCGCAGAGCGCGTGACGCGCAAGAAGCAGCCCGTAATTGGCTGAATACCATTAGCCCGGCATCCATCATCAAAAGCCATGGATGCAAATAGTCCAATCCGGTCGGCCAAAGCGACGGCTGGAAATCCGCGTTCTTTCACAGCGGCGCCAATAGCCTTCGGTTCCATCGCACCATCCAAAATGGTGTAGGCTGAAAAGGAACGGAGATGAACGAAAGGGATTTCCGGCATAGTCTAATGCCTAGCGTGCAGCGAACGAAAACGCCATAAACAGTTGCGCTTTAGCCCAATCTATCGACTGGTTGTCCACAACATCTTATTGATTAGAGCAGCGCCTCAATTTCCTTTGTCAATTGCGCTGGTTTGACGGCTGGCCCATGACGCGCGACGACATTTCCTTCGCGGTCCACGAGAAATTTTGTGAAATTCCATTTGATTCGCGATCCCAAAAGGCCCGATTTTTCGGACTTGAGATAATCCCAAAGCGGATCCGCATCCTTCCCGTTCACGTCAATTTTTGCCATTAACGGAAAGCTGACATCATAGTTTAATGTGCAGAAATTTTTGATTTCTTCAGCATCGCCAGGCTCCTGACTACCGAATTGATTGCAGGGGAAAGCCAATATTTCCAACCCCTTGTCGGCATAATCCTGATGGAGCTTTTCTAGCCCTTCATATTGCGGCGTAAAGCCACATTTCGATGCGGTGTTCACAATAAGAAGCACCTTGCCTTTATATTTCGAAAGCCCTTCTTTCGAACCATCTGCCTGTTCAATTTCAAATTCTGTGATTTGCATAGACTAGCCCCATTCTTTGCAACAATGCCCCCAATTACATATCAAATTGATATTCGCCCGCGAAATGTCAAAGCCTATCTGCATTCCTTTTTGAAAAGGCTAGCTTAATAATCCGTCATGAAGACGGACGACGCGGTCCATTTTGGCCGCCAACCGTTCATTATGGGTCGCGATAAGCGCAGCGCTTCCTTCTTCGCGGACCAACGCCATGAGCTCGGCCAGCACGATATCGGCGGTCGATTCATCCAGATTGCCGGTTGGTTCATCGGCCAAGACCAGCTTTGGTGCATTGGCTAAGGCCCGTGCAACCGCGACCCGTTGCTGTTCGCCGCCGGATAATTTGCTCGGCTTATGATCTAGTCGTTCTGACAGTCCCAGGCTGCACAGCAGGGATTCGGCGCGAATCTCCGCTTCCGATTGGGATGTACCGGCAATTAATTGCGGCATGATAACATTCTCAGCCGCCGAAAAATCCGGCAGTAAATGATGAAATTGATAGACAAACCCGAGCAGCTCACGGCGCACTCTGGTATGCCCGCTAGCAGACATTTGTGCGGTTTCTTCGCCGTTCAGTTTGATCGAACCTTCAAAGCCGCCCTCTAGCAAACCCACAGCCTGCAATAAGGTCGATTTGCCGGAACCGGATGGACCCAACAGCGCCACAATTTCATTGGAACGAATGTCGAGATTGACGCCCTTGAGAACGTCTATCCGAACATCGCCCTGCTTAAAGCTTCGTTTGACATCACGCAATTGGACGACGTTGCTATTCAAATCATTCATAACGCAAGACCTGCACTGGATCGGTGCTCGCCGCCTTAAAAGCCGGATAGAGCGTCGCCAGGAAACTGAAAAGCAAAGCCAGCATGGCAATGCCAAGAACTTCCATAGGATCAGTCCGCGCGGGCAATTCGGTTAGAAAGCGAATAGAAGGATCCCATAAATTTTGTCCGGTTATCGTTTGAACAAAATTGATGACATTTTGTCGAAAATAAATGGCAATCAGTCCCAATATAATTCCAGCGGCAATGCCCAAGGCGCCGATTGATGTGCCCACAGTCACAAAAATCCGCGTCAGCGAGGCCCGTGAAGCGCCCATTGTCCGCAATATCGCAATATCTCGGGTTTTGGCACGAACCAGCATGATCAAAGAGGAGAGAATATTAAACACCGCCACCAATATGATGATCGATAAAATGACGAACATGACCACCCGCTCAACCTGGAGCGTTTCAAACAAAGAGGCGTTCATGGATTTCCAATCGGTTATCACCGCCCGATCCACCACCTTAGGATAAATGGGCGCAATAATTTCATCGACATTGTCCGCATCATTAGTTTTAATTTCGATCATCCCGATCTGATCGCCCAAGAGCATCAAAGTCTGCGCATCCTCCATCGGCATAATCACAAAAGCTTTGTCGTAATCGTAGACCCCCACTTCGAAAACAGCCGCCACTTCGTATGATATTTCGCGCGGCACCGTCCCAAATGGAGTCGATCGTCCTTGCGGATTTATCACCGTTATCCGGCTGCCCACTTGTGCCCCCAATGTGGTTGCAAGACGACTGCCAATCCCTACGCGGCCGGCTCCTGGTTCCAATCGCGCTAAATCGCCGGCGACGGTTTTGCCATCCAAAGTTTCATTCTCGAGAATATCGGGCACGAGCATGCCGCGCACCAAAATAGCTTCCACTCGTCCGTTAAAGGTGGTCAGCAAAGGCTGCTCGATTAGCGGTGATGCTGATACCACCCCTTCGGTATTGCGCGTGTCTTCAAGCAAATCGCGCCAGTCGGGAAGACGCCCACCATAGCCCTGCACCACCGCATGGCCATTTAGTCCGACAATTTTGTCGAATAATTCCGCACGAAAACCGTTCATCACGCTCATCACAACAATCAGAGCGGCCACGCCTAGCATCACTGCGATCAAACTGATGCTCGCAACCAGGAAAATAAACCCTTCTCCCTTGCCGGGAAGCAAATAACGTTTTGCGATGACCCATTCATATCGGGATAGAAGCATAGGCGTTTGATCTTCCTCAAAAACTATTGTGGCTTTAGGGTTGCAAGACCGCGCAGGCAAGAGCGATACTGATCAAAATGCTGTTGCCATTATGACACAAAGCTGAACCAATATTGCACATTTGTGAAAAACTGCATGACAATAGCGGTCATCCCGATCAGAGATAGCGACAGAATCAATTACCGCTAACAGGTCATGGTTCAGGGATCCTTTCTGGTTCCGCCGAATGTTGGGGGACAAACGGCGTTGAATAAGACAGGAAAACAGGGGGACGATATTATCGTCACCATTTTCGCCCGAAGTCAGAAATGGCTTCGGGCGTTTTTGTTGAACACCCATAGGTGGATCTGCAAAAGACTTGAAATCCCAAAATCTGATAATATCTTGGTTAAGTGCGATGCCTCTTTGGATCGTACACCACGGAACCGGACGCCATTTTTGGGTCCATAATTTTAATTGCTCTTATGAGGATAAAGATATGAACCGTTTTGATTTTACCCCCTACCGCCGCTCCACTGTCGGATTTGATCGGCTTTTTGACTTGCTCGAAAATAATGCACGAGCACAACATTCCGAAAATTACCCCCCCTTTAATATCGAACGCAATGGCGAAGATCATTATCGCATCACGGTAGCCGTTGCCGGATTTAAGGATGATGAAATAGAAATTACAGCGCAACAAAATTTGCTGCTCGTCGCTGGCAATAAGGACAGTGATGAAAATGAAGGAAAGCAATTTCTCCACATGGGTATTGCCAACCGAAATTTTGAACGGCGCTTTGAACTGGCGGATTTCGTCCGCGTTGACAATGCCGTGTTAAGCGATGGCTTGCTGGTGATCGATCTGGTTCGCGAGATACCAGATGCCATGAAACCGCAGAAAATTGCGATTAACACCGGTGATAATGTTACAAAAATCGATCATAAACCGGATAGTTCCGAAGATCAGGCGGCGTAAAAGCCACCACCGATTAACAGAAGGCAGCCTGACTTTGGGCTGCTTTTTTTTGCAAAAAAATGGGGCAGCCAGATGAGGATCCGACTGCCCCTGACACCCGCGTGGTGTCACTCTTGACGAAATTAGCCCGGGTCGCAAATGGCCAACTTCGTTCAAGAATCCGCATTGGCAATATTGGAAAGCGTAGCGTGATTTAAAATCCGTACTTTCCCACTTTCAACCGAAACAATGCCATCTTCTGACCAGGTTGAAAGTTGCCTGTTAATATGTTCCCGCGACATCCCGGCATAGTTGCCAAGTTCGCTCTGACTCAAATCCAATTTTAGTCGACCTTCTTCGGCGCCGACTACTGATAATCTCAATAGGTAACGGGCCAATCGAGGGCCTGACGTATACGCACGATCGCCTTCGATCATGGTATTGGCTGTTCTAATCCGGTTTGCCATCACCTTTAGCAGCCGTAATGCCATATTTTTATGGTTTTTCAAAATTTCTTCAAAAGCTATCCGCGTAATGGTTAAGGCCGTTGTCGGTTCAATAGCCGTTACACTTGCCGTGCGCTCGCCACCATCGAGCAAGGCTATCTCGCCAATAACTTGACCGGGTTCTGCATAATCCAAGACAATTTCGTGGCCATTGCTCGCGATCATGCTGGTCCGCGCATTGCCTGACAATAATATCAACAATGAGTTTCCAGGATCGCCTTGCATGATCAATTCATCCCCTTTGTCATATTGCACAAAATGCCCGCGCAATATCAAATCCGCGAGTTCCGCTTCGTCACAGTCAGCAAACAGACTGTGCTCAGCCAATATGCCAGCAAGTTCTTCGGCTTTCACTCGATCTGCTCCATCCCAAATCGCTTGCAACTGTTAACTGGTTGATAACCAATTCTCATTGCTTGGATGTGACAATAGTCACTTTCTGTAAAAAGGATTGGATAAATTAGACAAGTCGGCTTTGTTTTACCGCAGCTGCGATGAATGACGCGAAAAGCGGATGCGGCTCAAATGGTTTGCTTTTGAGCTCAGGATGATATTGCACGCCGACAAACCAGCTGTGATCGGGCCGCTCCACGATTTCTGGAAGCTCCCCGTCCGGTGACATTCCAGAGAAGATCAAACCGGTTTTTTCGAGCCGCTCAACATAGCCCTTATTCACTTCATACCGGTGACGATGCCGTTCGCTTATCATATCCGCACCGTAAATTTCGCCGACTTTGGACCCTTGCTGCAAGCGCGCATCATAAGCGCCAAGTCGCATAGTTCCGCCCAAATCACCGCCAGACTCGCGTTTTTGCAACCCCTCTTCGGTCATCCATTCCGTAATCAAACCAACAATCGGCTCATTAGTCTCGCCAAATTCCGTGGTTGATGCGGCATCAATGCCGGCTTGATTGCGTGCGGCTTCAACACAAGCCATTTGCATTCCCAAACAAATACCGAAAAAGGGCACATTATGTTCCCGGGCAAATTTTACGGAACCAATTTTGCCTTCGCTGCCCCGCTCACCAAATCCGCCGGGAACCAAAATCGCATCAAGCGGCTCCAGATTAGCGGCAAGGTCACTATCATCTTCAAACAGCTCCGCATCCAGCCAGCGGATTTGAACCTTTACCCGATTCGCCAATCCGCCGTGAAAAAGCGCTTCCTGTAGTGACTTATAGGCATCTTGCAGGCCGACATATTTTCCCACGACGCCAACGATCACCTCGCCTTCGGGATTATCGATCCGTTCCATGACATCGGTCCAACGGCTCAGATCCGGATCCGGAGCGTTGATTATCCCAAAGGCATTGAGCACTTCGCGATCCAGGCCTTCTTCATGATATTGCAGCGGAACATTATAGATACTGCTCGCATCCAGAGCAGGAATGACCGCTTCTTTGCGGACGTTGCAAAATTGCGCGATTTTCGCGCGCTCTCCATCAGGCAGATCATGTTCTGTCCGGCACAATAATATGTCCGGCTGAATGCCTAATGACGTGAGCTCGCGCACGCTATGTTGCGTTGGCTTGGTTTTCAGTTCGCCGGCGGCTGCGATATAAGGAACGAGCGTGACATGGACGGAAATCGCATTGGCGCGACCCACCGTGTTGCGCAATTGTCGAATCGCTTCGATAAAGGGCAAGCTTTCAATATCACCGACCGTCCCGCCAATTTCACACAGGACAAAATCTATCCCGTCCAGTTTGTCCTGAGCGAATTCCTGAATCGCGTCGGTGACATGCGGAATGACTTGTACAGTCGCTCCCAAATAATCTCCGCGGCGCTCTTTGGTAATTATCGACTGATAGATTCGTCCCGATGTCACATTGTCGGATTGCATCGACGGAACGCCTGTAAATCTCTCATAATGCCCAAGGTCGAGATCGGTTTCGGCGCCATCATCGGTGACATAGACTTCGCCATGTTGATAAGGAGACATGGTCCCCGGATCGACATTTAAATAAGGATCCAACTTACGGATTCTTACAGAATATCCGCGTGCTTGCAGAAGCGCGCCGAGGCTCGCTGCCATGAGACCTTTGCCAAGTGAGGAGACCACACCGCCGGTAATAAAAATATATCGCGCCATGGGAGGAAAGGCTTAAGACCTATCGAACCGAATTGGCAAGCGTGCGAATCCGAAAAAGCGAAATTTATTTTCATTCGCTACTAAAATTTACGCCAAGTGCGAAAAGAATCCAGCGCCAACTATTGGTCTAGTGGCACGGCCCCATCCGCTGCAGGCTCTTCATTGGACGCGTCGGCTTGCGCCGCTGCTGCGGCCAATGGATCATCCCCCACCAACGGCACAGCATCTGCCGGTGCGGCTGGTGCTGTTGGAATGCTAGTGTCCCGGTCCAAGGATTGATCAATCGTGGATGGCTGACCTTCTGAAGCCGCCAAGAACGCCAGAGAAACTGATAATGCGACAAACAAAACCGCCAAGACCGTCGTGGTTCTTGTAAGCAGGTCGGCGGCGCCGCGCGCAGACATCATGCCGGAGGGGCTTCCTCCGACACCCAATCCGCCGCCTTCAGAGCGCTGCATCAGTATAACGCCCACAAGGGCAGCTGCGACAATCGCTTGAACAACGGTGAGAAATAGGAACATGACTGGATCCGAACATTTTGATTTAACTGTGAGCAGCGCACATAGCGATTGCATCTGAGGAGTTCAAGCGGTGATCCCGTCACAAGAGCGACAATTTTCACTGCAGTTTTTCGCTCAAGCTATGTAATTTCGCGCTGGGACGGACCAATTGCTATCTCGCACAAGAACGGTTGGGGTTTAACTGGTAACCGCCGCTTCAATAATCGGACCAAATTTTTCAGCGGTGAGACTGGCGCCGCCAACAAGGCCGCCGCCGACATTGGCCACAGCGAGCAATTCCGCCGCGTTCGCACCGTTCATTGACCCGCCATAAAGAATTCTCACTGCGTCGGCCCCACTATTCATCAGGGTTTTGAGCTTTTCTCGGATCGCGGCATGCATTTCCTCAACATCTCTGGCCTGCGGTACGCGCCCCGTGCCGATCGCCCAAACCGGTTCATAGGCAATGGTTAGCCAGGAAGGATCGGCATGATCCGGAAAGGATCCAGCCAACTGTCCGCAAACCACTTCAACCGCCTTGCCTGCATCGCGCTCCGCTTCAGTTTCTCCCACGCAGATAATTGCGCCCAGTCCCAACGCATGGACAGCTTCCGCTTTGGCTTTGATTTCTGCATCGGTTTCGTGTTGGTCAGCGCGGCGTTCGCTATGTCCTAAAATCGAAAAACTCGCGCCTGCCTGCTGGATCATGGCAGCAGAAATGCAACCAGTATGCGCACCTTTTTCGTTAAAATGGCAATCTTGCGTTCCGATAGAAAAATCAGGATTTTGAGCCGAAGCGGTCGCAACCAAGGTAAGGGGCGGACAAATAGCGACGTCGACCGAAGAATGAGCAGCAGCGATTTGAGCAATAGCGGCCATGTCGGAAAGCTCGGATTGCAAACCGTTCATTTTCCAGTTTCCGACGATATATTTGCGATTGGCCATAATTTTGTATCCCTCGTTGCTTTGGTTCAACCGCTAACAAATAAGTTCCCGCCTGCCAAACATCTTAACCTGATCGAACAATCCGGCCCGACTGTTGCCTTTTGCTTGAACGAAAAACTGAAGCCGACTAAAGCGACAGCACGTTTATTCGCTCAACAGAAATGCAGTTTTTTCATGATCACATTTTTCCGTAATATTTTCTCATCGAAAATCGGTCTATTTTTCACCATGGCCTTTGTTGCGCTAATTGCGGTGGCTTTTGCATCTGCCGATGTTTCGGGTTCCGGTGCATTTGGCGGTGTCACAGGGTCGGGAACTGCTGCTAAAGTGGGCGACGCAACACTGACAACTTCAGAGCTCAACCAATCGATCAACAATGCTTTTCGGGCAGAACAGCGCGAAAATACTGGCCTCGATCTAAAAACCTATGTGGAAGGTGGCGGTTTCGACGGCATATTGGACCGGCTGATCAATAGCTTTTCGATCGCCGCTTTTGGCAATAAATATGGAATGACCGCCGGCAAACGACTGGTCGACGGTGAAATTGCAGATATCCCGTCCTTTCAAGGCGCAGACGGCCAGTTTAGCGAAGAAAATTTTCGTCGCGCGCTCCAGCAACAGGGCATTAAAGAACAGCAGCTGCGCGATGATTTTACTAGAAATCTTTTGGCAGATCAGCTTTTGACAACAGCAGGTTTTGGTGCGTCCGTTCCCCAGAAACTGGTTACGCCCTATGCTTCACTCTTGCTCGAAGCGCGGCAGGGACAGATTGCGATTGTTCCCTCAGCCGCCTTTGTCCAGAATATCAAACCGGCAGACGCGGCATTGGCAGCTTTTTATAGTCAGAACGGATCGCGTTACACGATACCTGAACGCCGCACTATCAACTATGCGCTCTTTTCGAAAGAACGGTTTGATGATCAAATCAAACCAACTGAAAAGGAAATTGAAGGCCAATATAATCTCGACAAAACCAAATATGCGGCTAGCGAAACCCGCAATATTGATCAGGTAATCTTACCGACAGAAGCCGCAGCCAAAGCACTGGCAGAGAAAATAAGCAGCGGCATGTCGATTGATGCGGCCGCTGAATCGGTGGGTTTATCTGCATCGGAAATGGGTTCGATCACCAAGACAGGAATATCTGGCACGGCATCCCAAGCCGTTGCGGACGCCATATTTGCAACCACATCTGGCGGTGTATCACCTCCTGCACAAAGCGCCTTGGGTTGGCATATTGCGAAGGTAAATGATGTTCAGACAATTCCCGCGCAAAGCCTCGACCAGGTGCGCGCCGAGATTACGGCACAGCTCACTCGTGAGAAAACTGATGAAGCCTTGGCTGAATTGACGGTTGGTATTGAAGATGAATTTGCGGCCGGTTCGTCGCTCGCGGACATAGCCAATGCCGAGGAACTCAAAATAGAATCCACGCCAGCTCTGCTCGCCAACGGCCAAAATCCCGATGATCCAAACTATCGCCCCATTCCAGAAATGCAGCGCATTCTGCCGGTCGCCTTTACATTGGAAGACGATTCCGACCCACAAGTGGTCGAGATAATTCCCGGTCAGCAATATGCAATCATGAGTATTGGCGAAATAACGGCTGCGGCGCCCCCACCTCTTGATGCCATTAAGGACAGAGTGTCGCGCGACTATATTTTGGAAGAAGGTTCCAAAAAGGCAAAAGAAATTGCCGACAAAATCGCCGAACAAATTAGTGGCGGCGCAAGCTTGAGAAAGGCGGTTGCGGATTCAAAAGTGACGCTGCCTCCCATCCAACCCGTGCAAAGCACACGCGCGGACTTAGCGCGCCAAAGCCAGCAAGGACAAGTGCCGCCGCCCTTGACGTTGATGTTCAGCATGGCGGAAGGCACCGCAAAGACCTTGAAGGCGCCGCAAAGCCAAGGCTGGTTTGTGGTCAATCTCAATAAGATTGATCGCGGTGATGCTTCGAAACGCAGTGACTTGATTTCCGCGACATCTGCCCAGTTTAAGCAGGTCTTCGGTAATGAATATACCGAACAGTTTATCAATGCGATGAAAGCTGATGTCGGTGTGGAAAGAAATGAAGACGCCCTCACCGCCCTTCGAAACCAACTTACTGGCCGGAACTAATATGCCTTTGCGCCGCCGCGGTTTAGCTTAATGGCGCATAGTTTTAGCGTCTCTCCCGCAGTTACGGCTTTGCAGAACGGCAAACCGGCGCTGATCTGGCGCAAGCAAGTGGCCGATACCGAGACGCCTGTTTCCGCGGCACTGAAACTGATGGAGGCCGAACGCGGCGATTTTCTGCTCGAATCTGTCGAGGGTGGCGAAACCAGAGGGCGCCATAGCCTTATCGGCCTTGCACCGGATCTTGTTTTCCGAGCCGATAATGACCAGGCCCAGATCAACGCGCAATGGTTGCATGATCGCGAAGCCTTTGTGCCGCAAACGGACCAAAGTTTGAGCGCACTTCGCGCCTTGGTGAAACGTTGCCAAATGGACGTACCAGACGGTTTGCCGAGCGCGCTCGCCTGCCTGGTGGGATATTTCGGTTATGAAACCATCGGTCTGGTTGAAAAGCTGCCCCGTGCGCCTCAATCTCAACTGGACCTGCCCGACATGCTTTTTGTACGTCCCACAGTCATTGTCATTTTTGACCGGTTAGCCGATGAGATGTTCCTGGTCGCGCCCGTATGGCCCGAAACTGACGGTGACATTGATTATAAAATAGCCACGGCTGAAGAACGGCTCGATGAAGTAGAGCGTCAAGTCGCGGCTCCCGTCCCAAGCAGCGCCGAGCTTCCAGCCCACGGGGATCCCGATGATCTCGTCTACCAACCCCAAATCCCCGCCGTGCAATATGAAGATATGGTGCTGCGCGCAAAAAATTACATTGAGGCGGGTGATATTTTTCAGGTGGTATTGGCGCAGCGGTTCACCGCAAAATTTACGTTGCCGCCTGTCGAACTCTACCGTGCGCTGCGCCGCATAAACCCCTCACCCTTTCTTTTCTTTCTGGATTTACCGGAATTTGCCCTTATCGGCTCCAGCCCGGAAATTTTGGTGCGCGCGCGCGATGGTCAAGTGACGATCCGGCCGATTGCAGGCACACGTCCTCGCGGTGCCAATGCGGCCGAAGATATAACCAATCGAGACAGCTTGCTGGCAGATCCCAAAGAACGGGCTGAGCATTTAATGCTCCTCGACCTTGGCCGAAACGATGTGGGCCGGGTTAGCGCGGCGAACAGTATCGAAGTAACCGATAGCTATACGGTCGAATTTTACAGTCACGTCATGCATATAGTGTCCAATGTGGTTGGCGAATTGGCCCCCGACAAAGACGCTCTGGACGCCTTATTTGCTGGTTTTCCGGCTGGCACCGTAAGCGGCGCCCCGAAAGTCAGAGCCTGCGAAATTATCGCCGAACTCGAACCGGAAACCCGCGGCGCTTATGCTGGCGGGGTTGGCTATTTCTCACCCGATGGCAGCATGGACAGCTGCATTGTTTTGCGCACCGGGATTGTCAAAGATGGCATGCTCCACGTTCAAGCAGGCGCAGGCATTGTCGCTGACAGTGACCCCGCTTATGAACAACGCGAATGTGAAGCCAAGTCCGGAGCCTTGCTTGCCGCCGCAAAAGAAGCTGTGAAACTGGCGCAAGATATTGGATTTGGGCAATAACCGGACTGGGTTTTTGCACATGGCTTGGCATGTCTGAAAATTTCCGCCATGATTACTGATCAATTTACGCCTTGATGGACAGAAAGTTAGACATACTTCTGTGGCACCTATTGGGAGTGAATGGATAAAAATTGATAATTTCAATCCCGCCGGGGAGCGCAATACTATTAACCTTCAAACACAAATACGCCCGAACACCAAAACGAGACTGCTTCATGCAGGTATAAAAGTATTTGGCGATCATGGTTATATTGGCGGTTCAGTCCGGAGTATCGCCAAACTTGCCGACGCCAATATTTCGGCTGTCAAATATCACTACAATTCCAAAACCGAACTTTGGAAAGCGGTTGTAAGCTATTTATATCGCGAATTGGGTCAGGAAATTCTCAAAGATGAGGATCGATGGGCGAACATGACCCCGCGAGAACGGGTGGTCAACACAACTGGAAATTACATTAGGTTTTCAGCTGAGAATCCGGAACTCTATCGCATCACATTATTTGAAATGATCCATCAAGGGGAACGGCTTGAATGGCTCAGCAAAAATCACATGCGCGAATTTGCTGAACGCTCCATGGCTTGGATTTCTATCGCCCAGGATAATGGCGTTTATCCACCAGGAATCTCACCGCTCAACATGTTGCATATCACCATGGCGTCTTGTCAGACTATTTTCCTCATGGCACCTCAAATCGATCATAGCTTCGGCGTCAATGTCTTCGACAAAGCAGAGGTTGAAAAACATATTGACGCCGTCATCCGCGTCCTGCTTTCAAATGAAGTTGACAATCCAGACGCTGGATAGCGACTAACGACGCCAATTATACCACCCTGAACCAACGGAAAAATCAAAGATGCGCAGGCGGAAAAAGCCCCGTTTCCATCGGCAGCGCCATCTTATCTTCAATTATGCTGGCAGGAAAAACCCCATTTTTCTAGCCTTTTAGGGTGAAAGTAAAAAATTCAAACGACCGTACTAATTTTGTTAGTTCTCATTGCGAGCCGCCGCGTTAGCTTGTCTTCCCATGGTCGAATTGGTGACAAAAAGTCTCCACGGTTTCAGCGACCCAGCCAAATATGGTGACGCGCTGACACATACGGGCCAATATTTGGGAGGAGGACTATCATGGCAGTTCCGGCGAAGAAATTATCGGGTTCGTTAAAATTTATCCTGTTGGGGGCGACCACTTTATCGGGCTTAGTCGTCGCGAATCCCGCGTTAGCACAAGAAACCTCTGTTGAAGAAGACGGTAATACTATCGTTGTGATTGCCCGTAAACAGGAAGAAACCCTACAAGATGTTCCGGTAGCCGTGACGGTTATAAACAGCGAGGTTCTCGACGATTTTCGGATTGATGAAGCCACTGACCTGGTGAGCCGAGTTCCCGGCCTTACGGTTCAAGTTGGCGGATCCGGAGCGAGCGCGTCCGTCGCCCTTCGCGGCGTCGGTTCTTCCGGCATTTCAAACGCGTTTGATTCTGCGGTTGCGCTAAATATTGATGGTATTGCGGTAAGCACCCAAAGACTCCTCCAAGCCGGCTTTTTCGACGTTGCACAAGTTGAAGTCTTGAAGGGGCCGCAACCGCTTTATTTCGGAAAATCAGCCTCTGCTGGCGTTTTGTCATTACGGTCGGCCAATCCAACCCCCACTTGGGAAGTCGCTGGCAAAGCCTCTTATGAATTTGAAGAAGAAGGCTATACGGTCGGTGGATATATTTCGGGACCTTTGTCAGACACATTAGGCATTCGCGTTGCAGCAGAATATCAGGATATTGAAAAATATTCCCAATTGCAGCCCAATGTACCTGCCCTTGATCGCGACAAAGGACTGACCAATTTTATTGGCCGCGTCACTTTGGCGTGGGAGCCAACCGACAATTTCAATGCCAATTTGAAATTAAACTATAATCGCCAACGATCAGAATCTCTCAACGCCTTTACAGATGTGTTCTGCGGTGGAGACGGAATTGCTGACCCTTCTGTTTTGGCAGTTTTTGGGGTTACCTTCGCAGCAACACATGATTGTAATATTGAAGATAATCTGTTCCCGACTCCCGATGGCGATGCGCGCATCAATACCGTACCGACCGGTTCTCCCGGTGAGGGCCGAGATATTACGCAGGCGTTTAATGACACGGATTTGTTTTTTGCCAGCTTGGCCTTTGACGTTGGCCTTACGGATGACCTGACTCTGTCTTGGATTTCCGGCTATGTAGACATGGAAAATGAATATAATGATTCCTTCAATTCCACGGGCCAAAATCCCGATGGCAGCGCTGCCGGACTGACCGCACCGTTCCGCAATACATTACAACAATTCACTCAAGAAATTCGGCTTGCCAGCGATTTTGACGGGATGTTCAATTTCCAGATTGGCGGCTTTTGGGAAAGCCGCGAAAGCGGTCTTATTACCGCGCAAAATGCCTTTAATCCGGCCATTGTTCTGGGCCCGGATCCGGTGACTGGATTCACTTTTGACTGGTTGGCAGACCGCCCGTTATCGGCTGAAGCCCTGTCCTTTTTTGCCAGCGCATCGATTGATTTTACTGACAGTGTGAACCTGTCCGGCGGTCTGCGCTGGACCGATGAGCAGAAAAGCACAACAATTGCCTTTCCGTTTGTGAATTCATTTGTCACAAATGTACTGGGCGCGGTTCCTTCAGGCTTTTTTGCCGGACCCATCCGATTTAGTGATAGCAACCTCTCACCCGAGCTGGTTTTAAAATATACGCCAAATGACGATTTAAACATTTATGCCGCGTTTAAGACGGGTTTCAAATCTGGTGGTGTCGATAACAACACTCTTCCCACGGGCAGCGTTTCCTTGTTGAACAGCGCCGATCCGGCCTTAGTTGCGGCTGCAGCCGACGCGCTTCGCTTTGAATCAGAAACGTCGATCGGCGGAGAAATTGGGGTCAGATCACAATTGGCCAATCGCACACTGACATTGAACGCTACCGCTTTTTACTATGTGTTTGATGATCAGCAGATCCAGAATTTTGATGTGAATATCTTCAACTTTGACACTACTAATGCCGGTGAGTTGACGACCAAAGGCATTGATATTGATTGGCGGTGGTCAACGCCGGTTGAGGGCCTTTCCTTATCAGGAGCCGTTTCTTATCTTGATGCTGAATTTAGCGATACGTTCATTACGATTTCGGGTTTTGATCTGGATGGCAGAGACGCATCACGGGCGCCCAAATGGTCGGGAAATATCGCCTTTGACTGGAATGTTCCGCTCGGAGATTCCCTGGAATTGGGATTGAATTCGGTGGTGAGCTATACCGATGATTATTTTACCACCAGCACCAATCCAACGGCGTTTAACCCCGCAGATAATAGCGGTGATCTGGTGCAAGATTCCTTTGTTACCATCGACGGATCAATTTCTATCGGCGATCCGGATGGAAAATGGACACTTTCACTCATTGGAACCAATTTGACTGATGAGATTTTCATTACCACATCCGCACCGGCTCCCTTTGGTGCTGGAACGGACGATCGCCTTGTCACGCTTAATCGCGGGCGCCAAGTTTTTGTGGAAGTCGGGTTCAAATTTTGATCGACAGCTCCCGTTGATCATCCTGGGTCGGAACCATAATAATTGGCTCTGACCCTTTTTGTTGTCGGCCTATTTCTTTGCGAAGATTCTGGCCGAACCGACTTATGGAGATAAGTAATGACCCGAATGGAACAACAAGCCCAACCCAAACCCTTTTGGCTGGATGGAAATTTTGCTCCGGTATTTGAAGAGCAAACGGCGTTTGATTTGAAAGTCACGGGTAATATTCCGCCAGAACTCAATGGTCGTTATTTTCGCAATGGGGCCAACCCTCCTTCTGGGAAAAGCCATGATTGGTTCCTGGCCTGTGGGATGATCCACGGGGTGGAGCTCAAACACGGCAAGGCCATTTGGTATCGCAATCGCTATGTCCAAACAGCGTTACTTGAGGAAGACACGCCCAGTCCGGAATCCCGATCAAAACTCGAAAATTCCATCGCCAATACCCATATTATTGGCCATGCTGGCAAGATCTTCGCTTTGGCGGAACTGAGCCTGCCGATTGAAATGTCTTCCGAGTTGGAGACTGTGGGACCCTATCGTTTTGATGGGCATTTGAACGGAAATATGACCGCTCATCCGCGCATCTGTCCAATTACGGGCGAGCTTCTGTTCTTTGGCTACGGCCTTCGGCCTCCATTTTTGACCTATTATCGCGCATCCGCGGACGGTCAATTGGTCCAGCAAGAACAAATCGCCGTCAAAGGCGCAACGATGATGCATGATTTCAATATCACCGAAAATTACGTGATATTCATGGATTTGCCGATGGTTTGGGATTTTGGCGAACGAGAAAGCGGTGGTCTGGGTGTGAAATTTGATCCTGATTATGGCGCCAGATTGGGAATCATGCCAAGAACGGGTAACAATAAGGACGTCATCTGGTTCGATATTGAACCATGCTATGTCTATCACACCATGAATGCCTACGAAGCCGGCGATGAAATCGTCCTCGAGGGATGCCGAATGGTGGGTTACATGGCAGAAGGAATGACCAAACCGCCGTTACCCAAATTGCATCGATGGCGAATGAACCTAGTAACAGGCAGTGTGCGGGAAGAACAGATTGATGATCTTGGCGTCGACTTTCCTCGCGTCCCCGATCATTTGGTAGGCCAAGCCCATCGCTATGGATATACGGCTGAATTCGGACAAGATGCACCCACTGTTGATGCGTTCCATAAATATGACATGCATAGTGGCAACAAGAGCTCACATTATTTGAAAGATGGACGCACCGGCAGTGAAGCGGTCTTTGTGCCTGCCGCAAACGCAAGCAATGAAGATGATGGTTATTTGATGAGCTTTGTCTTCGATCCAGCAGAAAATAAAAGCGAATTGGTGATTTTCGACGCCAGCAACATGGCGAACGAACCGGTTGCACGTATTCATTTGCCAGCGAGAGTACCAGCGGGCTTTCATGGCAGTTGGATCGCCAGTTCAGGCGAGTAAATAACGCTTCTCATTTTGGAACGAAAGTTGCGGCTTTGCGACCGCAACCGCCGCGATTAGACCCACCTATTCCAGCATTTTGGGTGCTTCTTTTTGAAGCTTTTCCTTAAATTTATTTGCAAAAAGCGCGAGCAAAGGTGGCAAATCAAATATGGCATATACTTCGTCTTCACGTACGTGCATCTCACCACCAATGCGCTGCCCCATAGCTTCCAACGTGCAATGCATTATATCGCCATCCCAATGATGGTCAGTGATCGTTGCGCCGGGTACGGATTCCCCCAAACTGTGTACGCCGTTGCCAATACGGCTACGGGCCTCTGCCAACCCTAATTTATGTGCGATTGTAACGGTGACGGGTTGCCCCATATTCCATTCTCCCTCACGCCGACATTATCATTCCTAAGATCGCCGTCAATTCATCTCCCAAAACAGGTGCAGAAAAACTTGGCCTAGCGCCGTTTTATCATTAGGCAGCAACCCATGATCCTGGTTATTGACAATTATGACAGCTTCACTTTCAACCTTGTCCATTATCTCATGGAACTGGGGGCAGATGTTCAAGTGGAACGCAATGATGCGATCAGCGCGGACGAAGCCTTGGCAACCGGTGCCGATGCCTTCTTAATCTCACCAGGTCCATGCACCCCGAATGAAGCCGGTATTTCAATCGATCTTGTCGCTGCTTGTGCGGCAGCCAAAAAACCCTTGCTGGGCGTTTGTTTAGGACACCAGAGCATCGGCCAATATTTTGGCGGTAAAGTCGTTCGCGGCGGTTTGATGCATGGTAAGACATCGCCGATAACCCATGACAATAGCGGTTTATTCGCCGCCTTACCCTCCCCTTATACCGCCACGCGCTATCATTCCCTGATTGTCGAAGAGATACCCGATGTTCTGAAAATCAACGCCACCGCACAAGACGGCTCGGTGATGGGCTTTCGGCACCAGCATCTGCCGATCCACGGGGTACAATTTCATCCTGAGAGCATCGCCACCGAACATGGTCATGCGCTGCTCGCCAATTTCATGCGATTAGCAGAACTTTCCCCAAAGTCGATGCCATGACAGAAAAACTCACCTTCACGCCAAATGAAGATGATCTGCGCGCCGCCTACGGCCTGCATCTCACTCAAATGGGGTGGAAGCGGCTAGGCTATTTGCTCGCATTTGGTTTTTTCATTGGTTTTGCCATGGCCGCCTATGACGGGTTTGAAAATATCAATGCCGCAATTGGTCTGATTGCGGGAATGACGATATGGGCGGGTATTGTGGCGCTGGTCATGCGGATTTTATTGCCGATTTGGTGGGTTCCTCGCTTGGCCAAGAAAATCTACAAGCAGCAAAAAGACTTACGTTTGGAAACAACCAGCTGGTGGGGTGACGAAAAATTGCATTCCACCAATGCGCAAGGTGAAGCCCATTTGAATTTTGCTGATATGGTAAAATGGCGAGCAGACGATAAAGTAATCTTGCTCTATCGGTCCGATCATATGTTCAATTTCTTGCCCGCACGTATATTTGTCGACAGCTCCCACCGAGACGGACTCATCCGCCGTTTGCAGGATGCAGGGGTCCCTGGAGAAGAACAAAAATGATCGATCTGCCCGAGCCCAAGGAAGCGCTGTCCAAAGCCCAAGCGCGTGAAATATTTGCCGCTATTTTGGATGGCAAAACCAAGCCCGATGCCATTCGGCAATTTCTTGTACAATTGGCCGCACGCGGCGAAACGTCCGATGAAATTGCCGCCGCCGCCGAGGAAATGCGCGCGCGTATGATCGTTGTTGCCGCGCCGGAAAATGCAATTGATGTATGTGGTACTGGGGGCGATGGGAGCCATAGCCTCAACATTTCAACTGCAACGGCCCTGGTCGTGGCGGCTTGCGATATTCCCATGGCAAAGCACGGCAACCGCGCCGCTTCAAGCAAATCTGGCGCTGCCGACACGTTAGAAGCATTGGGTCTTGATCTGCAAAAAGCCGCCACCGGCGGTGAAGAAACTCTGCGCGAAATTGGCATAGCCTTTTTCTTCGCGCCTAATCACCATCCGGCCTTGGGCGGCTTGGCCGCCATTCGCAAGGCTATAGGCAGTCGAACCATTTTCAACTTGCTGGGTCCATTGTGCAATCCGGCCCAAGTGAAGCGCCAATTGATCGGCGTCGCATCTCTGGATCTGGTGACCACTTATGCCGAAGCGGCCGCGCAGCTGGATTATACAAAAATTATGATTGTCTCCGGCGAAGAAGGGTTGGATGAGCTCAGCATTTCTGGACCTTCTAAAGTAGCCATAGTTGAAGGTTCAACAATCACCTACAGCCGCATCGCGCCAGAGGATTTCGGCCTGCCGCGCCATGATGCAGAGGCCATTCGCGGCGGAGATGCAGTTTATAATGCAGGCGCCTTAAAGGCTTTGCTCGAAGGAGACACGTCCGCATATCGCGATTCTGTCCTGCTGAACAGTGCCGCTGCTTTAATGGTTGCCGGAGAGGTGGACAATTGGGAAGCGGGTATCGAAGAGGCGGGCGAAGCGCTTGATAAAGGGCTCGCCAATGCGCTTCTCAATTGCTGGATCGCCAATCAATGAAGGATCGCACATGAACAAATTGACCGAAATTTGTGCGGCGAAAAAATTGCATGTGCGCAAGCGGCGCGCGAATATTTCAACGTCGGCCATGCATGATCAAGTGCGCCACCAGGCACCGCCACGCGGCTTCATCAATGCCATCAAGGATAAAGCAGATACCGGTTTTGCGCTAATTGCAGAAATCAAAAAAGCCAGCCCTTCCAAAGGTCTTATCCGCGAGGATTTTGATCCCCCTACCCATGCCCGCGCCTATGAAGCCGGCGGCGCAGCGTGCCTGTCCATTCTCACCGACATGCCCTATTTTCAGGGCGCAGATGAATATCTTGTGGCCGCACAAACGGCCTGCAACCTCCCCTGTTTGCGCAAAGATTTTATGATTGATCCATGGCAGATCGAGGAATCCCGGGCGTTGGGAGCTGACGCGATTTTGATCATCATGGCAGCATTGGATGATAGTCTGGCACAGGAGATCGAAGCGGCTGCTATAGAATTGGGTATGGATTCCTTGATCGAAGTCCATGATGAAATGGAATTGGAGCGGGCGCTCCGACTGAGGTCTCCATTGCTCGGCATCAACAACCGCAATCTCAAAACATTTGAGACCAGCTTGGAGCAAACCGAAACGTTATCACAATTGGTTCCGGATGATCGGATCATGGTCTCGGAAAGCGGGATATTCACGCATCAAGACTGCGAACGGCTGGCGCAATCTGGCGCGCGGACCTTTTTGGTGGGCGAATCTTTGATGCGGCAAGAAAATATTGAGCAGGCAACCCGATTATTGCTGACGGGCGATCAGGAGCAAATATGAGCAAATTGACCCATATTGACGGTGATGGCGCGGCCCATATGGTTGACATATCGGCGAAAGACGACACGGTTCGCGAGGCCCATGCCGAAGGCTTTATTGCGATGAAACCGGAGCTGTTGGAAGCGATAAGAGCCAATAGCATGAAAAAAGGTGATGTCTTGGCCACCGCAAGAATTGCGGGAATCATGGCGGCCAAGAAGACCAGTGACCTAATTCCGCTATGTCATCCGCTGGCGCTCAGCAAAGTTTCGGTTGAATTTGAAATGACTGATTCCGGAATCAAAACCCGAGCGATGGCTCGCTTGACGGGAAAAACAGGCGTAGAAATGGAGGCGTTGACCGCCGTTTCTACCGCTCTCCTCACCATTTATGATATGTCCAAAGCGATGCAAAAAGATATGACCATCAGTGGCATCCGCTTGCTCTCTAAGTCCGGTGGAAAATCAGGAGACTGGAGCAATATATGAAACCGCTTTTGCCCTTGGAAGAAGCGCAAAAACGGCTGATTGCTATGGCCCAGCCCATGGCTGCGGAGACTGTCTCCGTTGATCAGGCTTTCGGCCGTTATATCGCAGAAGATATCATCGCCCAGCGCGATCAACCGGCGGCCAATATGTCGGCCATGGATGGCTATGCAATCCGATTTGAAGACCGCAATGGCCCATGGAAAGTTATCGGTGAATGCAAGGCCGGAAGCCCGCCTTGTTCGGCTATTGCAGCGGGCGAAGCCGCGCGCATTTTCACTGGCGCTTTGCTCCCGGAGGGCGCGGATACCGTCGTGATGCAAGAAAATGTTGATCGCAACGACAATGAGTTAAAATTGATTGACGATCCCTCACCAGTCAAAGGCCGGCATGTTCGATATCAAGGCGGCGATTTTGCTGCGGGATCTGTTGTTTTGAAAGCTGGAACGCTTTTGAACGCGGGGGCTTTAGGGCATATCGTAATTGCCGGACATGGAGAGCTGCGCGTCGGAACCCGTCCCAAAATTGCTATTCTGTCAACCGGCGACGAATTGGTTCCGCCCGGGGCGACCTCACTCCCCCACCAAATTCCGGCTAGCAATGATGTCATGATTGCCGCCATGCTAGCCGCTCTTCCGGCACAATCGCGATCAATAAGCCGCATTCCAGACAATCTTGACAGTCTCTGCGCTGCTCTTGAAAATGCACAAGATTGCGATGTCATTGTGACAATCGGCGGGGCCTCGGTCGGCGATCATGACTTAGTTGCCCCTGCTTTCAAGAAAATGGGCGGTCAAACCGATTTCTGGAAAATAGCGATGAAACCGGGCAAGCCTCTTATGGCCGGAAAATTGAGATCGTCACTGGTAATCGCATTGCCTGGTAATCCCGGTTCAGCCTTTGTCACGGCCACATTGTTTCTTTTGCCGCTTATTCGCTATCTCGCCGGAGCGAACCACTATATGCCCATCTTGCAATCAGCTGTGACCAGCACGCCTTTGCCCGCAACTGGAACACGCGCTGAATTTTTGCGGGCAATGGTTCAGGACGGACAGATTACAGCATTTGACAGTCAGGACAGCGCACAGCTTTCCATATTGGCCGCCGCCAATGCATTGCTCTACCGGCCTGCAGAGAGCGGGCCGCAGCCTACCGGATCAACTGTTTCTTATTTGAGCATTTGAAAATGCTTGACTTGACATGGTTTGTTTCATAATTGTTCCTTATTCGTTCCCGATAAGGACATGAAATATGCTCACACCGAAACAACATGAACTGCTTTGCTTCATCCATAATCGATTGGAAGATTCCGGCGTTTCGCCTTCTTTCGAAGAGATGAAAGATGCATTGGGCCTGAAATCAAAATCTGGTGTTCATCGGTTGATCAGTGCATTGGAAGAGCGTGGTTTTTTGCGGCGGCTCCCAAACAGAGCGCGGGCTTTGGAAGTCACAAAACTGCCGGAAGGCGGCACCGCTAAGCCAACAGCCCCCAATATTGTTAATATTGCACCTGACCCAGAGCCTGCTCCTGCCATGCGGGAAATACCGGTGGCTGCAAATGATGTTATTGAAATCCCCCTTCACGGCAAAATTGCGGCTGGTGTTCCGATTGAAGCGCTTGAAGGGCAATCAGCTCTCAGTGTCCCCGCCGCGCTTTTGGGATCGGGAGAGCATTATGCCTTGGAAGTATCCGGCGATTCCATGATTGATGCTGGTATTTTGGATGGCGATTATGCGCTGATTCAGCGAACCGAAACAGCGCGCAATGGTGAAATTGTTGTGGCCTTGGTTCATGACGAAGAAGCAACCTTGAAATATCTTTTCAAAGATAATGGTCAAGTCCGCCTGGATCCCGCAAATCCCGCCTATGAACCGCAATTATTCGGCGCTGGGGAAGTTCGCATTCAAGGCAAAATGGCCGGTCTGTTGCGGCGTTATAATTGATATAAAAGCCATTTTGTCGGGATCATCGAGACTTTTCCGGCGTCTTGAAGCGCATCCATTTGTGGTTTCCGGAACGACCCAAAACAGTCCTGACTTTTTGCTTAGATAAATCGATGGTTATCCCACCAAAGCGGCCTAAAAATGGCCGGTCCGCTTTCAGCCAGCGCGGCTGACAGCTGGCCGGTAAGCGACGCTCACTTATGACAATATCAGCCCGCTCGCAGGCAGCCGACAAAGCAATAGCGGGAATATAGTAAGAGCTGCGTATGGCGACGATGGTCCAACTTCTTTCCTCCACGGTCATCGTGACCGTACAGCTATCGCCATTGCAGTTTGCCTGAGACCAATGGTCAAAGCTTCGCATATCGCCTGCGATACCTGCGTTTTCCTGTATCATATCACGGACAAATTCACCGCTGCGCTGACGCAGCATGATGAGTTGATCCTGACCATTGCGGATCGCAACATGACGGCCATCACCAGTGATATAAATATCCGGTGCCCGTGCAAGCAGGATCATCGCTACCCCCAGACATATCGGAATCAGCCCCCAAAGGCGCCAGCTTTGGCTCCAAAGCGAAAACCACAGTCCGCCGGCGATAATCATAGCAAAAACACCCATTGCAACTGTTGGCATTAGAGTTACCGAACCTGGGCTGCTCGATACAAAATGGGCCAAGTGCAACAAGCTTTGTAGGGCCTGTTCGCATAACCACCAAATTGGAGCGCCCAGATCAAAAAGATCCAATATCAGCGCCAACGCTTCCAATGGCATGATTACAAATGTCGTTAGTGGAATTGCAATTATATTGGCCAAAGCCCCATAGATTCCGGCTTTGTGAAAGTGAAATAGCGCAATAGGCATTAGGGCCAGTTCGACGATAAGCCCAGTGAGAAACAGGCCGAAAATCAGGCGGCCCACGCGCTTTAAAAATCGCTCATCCCTCCGCGCCAATAGCGACATTATTCTGGGATGCTCATGCATGGCGATAATTGCGGTAACAGCAGCAAAACTGAGTTGAAAGCTAGGGCCAAAAAGCGCTTCGGGCCAAATGATCAATACCATGAGGGCGCCCGCCGCGACCATTCGCAAGGTAATCGCGCTGCGTCCCATTGCCAGCGCCAACAAAATCAACAAAGCCGCAATGCAGGCACGGATGGTCGGCACTTGTGCGCCAGTCATCAGCGTATAGCCCACAGCCGCGAAGGCCGCGCAACCGGCGGCAAACAGTGGCAAACGGAAACGAAGTGCCAATGGCGGGAATAATGCCAACAGGCGCAAGACAAACAAATAGCTAGCCCCCACAATCGCTGTGACGTGTAGTCCGCTAATCGATAGCAAATGGGCCAGACCGCTACGCCGCATCGCTTCGGCATCCGCATCATTAATCGCGCCGCGATCACCCGACGCGAGCGTTGCGCCAATCGCCCCTGCCCCATTTGCCATCTTTGATTGAACATGGCGCGATAATTTTTGCCGAATATCGTCCATCGGCGGGAGCAATATTAATGGTGCTGGAGGAGTTTCGACAATGGCAATTGGTCCGATTGCTTGACCCGTTGCTCCTAAACCCATGAACCAGGCCCGCTGCGAAAAATTATAGACCCCGGGCAGGCTCGGCATAGCAGGCGGCATTAATCGGGCTCGCACGCTTATGATCATGCCTGATTGCAATGCAGTAGGTATTTTGCTGATCGGGACGTTGACACGCACGCGCGGCGGCAAATTTTGTTTGCTGCCCGTCACGAGCGTCAAGCGCACTATCTGACGCGACCGCAATTCTTCCATACCATCGACTTTGGCATAGAAGGATGTGACCACCGGTCTGTCGAGAACCGGCTGGGCCACCGTCAACGCGCGTTGCCACATATTCGCGCAGCCCAATGCTGACAGCAGCATGACGCAAAACACCAGTTGGCAGGACCTGCGCCTGTTGGGGTATAGTTTGACACTTAAGGCCACAGCCCCACAAACGGCGATAAAACCAATCCAGAAGGCTGGTTCCGCAAACAAAAACCACGCGGCGATTCCCGAACCAAACGCGACCGGAACCCATAATGCCAAGCGATCGCTCTCGCGCTCCAACTGATTTTCTAGGCGTAGAATTATTTCTGAATTGGCAAGATATTCAAGCAATTGTCGTGCGCGAAACAGCATGCTAAGGGCCTTGCGACCTGATCCGGAATCGGCGAATTTCCCGATATTTTCGGATTGCGCATTTCGGCTGTTTGGATCCGCGCCACTTTGCATTTTTTTGGCTTAACATGGGGAATTACAAAGCGTGACTTTTAATGAAACCGATCCCGTTGTCACACGGTTCGCGCCATCTCCAACGGGATTTTTGCACATTGGCGGCGCACGGACTGCAATGTTTAACTGGCTATTCGCTCGCCACCATGGCGGCAAAGCCTTGTTGCGGATTGAGGATACCGACAAGGCGCGATCAACCCAGGAAGCCATTGATGCAATTTTGGAAGGCCTCGACTGGCTGGGCCTCAATTGGGATGACACTCCTGTCTTTCAATCGGCACGCGCGGAACGCCATGCCGCCGTAGCCCATGAACTGCTCGCGGCCGGAAATGCCTATAAATGCTTTGCCACACCAGAAGAGCTTGCGGCGATGCGCGAACAGCAAAAGGCTGAAAAAAAACCCATGCGTTATGACGGGCGTTGGAGAGACCGCGATCCGTCCGAAGCTCCGGATGGCGCTCCTTATGTCATTCGGCTGAAAACGCAGACGAGCGGCAAAATGACCATTACCGATGCGGTTCAAGGCGACGTATCGGTTCAAAATAGTGAGATAGATGATTTTATTCTGCTGCGTTCTGATGGCAGTCCAACCTATATGCTCGCTGTCGTTGTCGATGATCATGATATGGGCGTCACACACTTGATCCGCGGTGATGATCATCTCAACAATGCGTTCCGGCAATTGGCCATGATCCAAGCCATGGGTTGGAAAGAACCAGTATATGCGCATATCCCGCTTATCCATGGCAATGACGGCGCTAAATTATCGAAAAGACATGGCGCTTTGGGGGTCGAAGCCTATCGCGATATGGGGATCATGTCAGACGCGATGTTCAATTATCTGCTGCGTCTGGGCTGGGGTCATGGTGATGATGAATTTATCTCGCGGGCGCAAGCCATATCCTGGTTTGGGCTGGACGGTGTAGGAAAATCTCCTTCCCGATTTGATACGAAAAAACTGCAGAATCTCAATGGGCAATATATTCGCGAAGCGCAAGATTCGCAGCTTGTTGGATTGACAACGCCGTCGATTGAACAAGGTTTGGGCAGGAAATTAACCCTAGAAGACAGTGAATTATTGGGCCGCGCCATGCCGGTTTTAAAAAGTCGCGCAAAAAACTTGCTCGAATTGGCCAATAATAGCCTTTTTCTCTATAAAAAACGCCCACTTGACCTCGACGAGAAGGCACAATCTCTGCTAGATGATCCCGCACGGCAGATGCTTGAATCGATTCACGCAAATTTGGCAGTTCTCGACAATTGGACGATCGAGGCTACCGAGGAGGCGGTCAAGGCGATAGCAGACGCCGCCGAATTGGGGTTAGGAAAGCTTGCACAACCTATGCGAGCCGCCCTAACGGGAAGTACCAGTTCACCAGGAATTTTTGACGTGCTGATTCTCTTGGGCAAGGAAGAGTCATTGGACCGTCTTTTAGATCAGACAAAATAACCTGAATTTCTCAGGAGCAGAAAGGACAATATTGTGGGCAACAATAGCGCATCATTCGGCCTCGGCGGCGAAAATTACGAATTTCCCGTCATGCAAGGCACCGAAGGACCGGATGTCGTAGATATTCGCAAACTTTACGGACAGACTGGTGCCTTCACTTATGACCCGGGCTTTAAATCAACAGCAAGCTGTGAATCAGAACTCACCTTCATTGACGGCGGTGAAGGCGTGTTGTTGCACCGCGGTTATCCCATTGGTCAGCTCGCTGAAAAAAGCACGTTCATGGAAGTTGCCCATTTGCTACTGCGCGGCGAGTTGCCATCCGCAGATGAATATGCCGACTTTACCAACACGATCACGCGCCACACGATGTTGCACGATCAATTTGCCACATTCTACAACGGCTTCCGGCGCGATGCCCACCCTATGGCAATTATGTGCGGCGTGGTTGGAGCGCTCTCAGCATTTTATCATGACAGCACGGATATTAGCGATCCCGAACAACGGATGATCGCGAGCCACCGGCTCATCGCCAAAATGCCTACAATTGCAGCCATGGCCTATAAATATGCCGTTGGTCAGCCGTTCATGCACCCAGATAACAGCTTGTCTTATACGGGCAACTTCCTGCGCATGACCTTTGGCGTTCCTGCCGAGCCCTATGAGGTGAATCCGGTTATCGAAAAGGCAATGGATCGGATTTTCATCCTCCACGCTGACCACGAACAAAATGCATCGACGTCAACCGTACGGCTTGCCGGTTCATCTGGTGCCAATCCCTTTGCCTGCATCGCCGCCGGCATAGCCTGCTTATGGGGCCCTGCCCATGGCGGCGCCAATGAAGCGGCTTTGAACATGTTGCATGAAATCGGTCATCCTGATCGTATTCCAGAATATATTGAACGCGCAAAAGACAAAAATGACCCCTTCCGTCTCATGGGCTTTGGCCACCGGGTTTACAAAAACCATGATCCGCGGGCGACAGTAATGGAAAAAACCGTACGCGAAGTTTTTGATGCGCTGAAAGTGTCTGATCCAGTCTTCGAAGTGGCTTTGCAATTGGAAGAAATGGCGCTGAACGATCCATATTTCATCGAGAAGAAGCTATTCCCCAATGTCGATTTCTATTCTGGCATCATTCTATCAGCCATTGGTTTCCCGACATCCATGTTTACCGCGCTCTTCGCCTTGGCAAGAACCGTCGGTTGGGTTGCCCAATGGAACGAAATGATTTCTGACCCCGGTCAGGTTATCGGTCGTCCGCGGCAACTTTATACTGGCCCCTCGCAACGAGACTATGTTGAAATAGGCAAGCGGTAAATTTGCGACAAATTTAGGATTGCAGAAAAGGGGAGCGGTTTGCTCCTCTTTTTTTGTCTATTCGGTGCGGGACGGCAAGCTTAGCTTGAAGGTTGCCCCCTTGCCTATGGCGCTTTCGACAACCAGATTGCCGTCCATCGCATTGGCCAAACGCCGGGATATGAACAGACCTAATCCACTGCCGCCATCACCGGAACGACCCAATCTTTCAAATTTTTCAAAAATCCGTTGCTGGTCGTCCTCCGCAATACCGTCGCCTTGGTCGCGAACCGAAATCACAGAAAAATCCGCACCAGCTTTGACTTGCAATTTGATCACAGAGCCATCGGGTGAATAGCGAATAGCATTACCAATGAGATTGACCAATATCTGTAAAACCCTGCGAAACTCGCCTTTGGTGGGGACTTTTAAATCCTTGTCCGGCAAATCAATTCTCATCTGATGATCCGCGGCTTTGACTGCTAGCAGACCGGCGGCGCGATGCGCCAAGTCGACCAGATCAATATCATCAGCCGCGACCGAGAAGCTGGTCCGTTGAATGGCTTCCAAGTCGGAAAGATCGTTGACCAGATCCATGAGATGACGGCCAGCGGAAGCAATATCTTTGGCATAGTCGGAATAATCGCCTCGCAGCGGTCCTTCCAATCGATTGCCGATTGTTTCCGCATTCGCAATGATTTTACCCAGCGGCTGACGCAAGGCTGGACCCAATTGCGAACCAAATAAGGAGTCGCTGATCAATTCGCCCTTTTCAATCGGCAAAGCCTTGGGATCTGGATTATGCGCGACTTCCTTTTCCTCATCCCGTTCCAGAGAAAAGCGATAGCCAGAAAAAAGTCCATCATTGTCGATCAAAGGCTGTCCCGACATTGTATAATAGGATTTTTTGCCATGTCGCTGCCGAACATGCTGACCGCGAACCGGCTGACGCTCTGAAATATTTTCAACAAGAATGGATTGTTTTGAAGGTGCAACAAAGTCGAATATTTCCAACAAGGATTGCCCGGCATATTGTTCAGCTGCATTGAGATCACCCGGCAAGGACAGAGCCATAACTCTCAATGATGCATCAGTTCGGATCGATCCTCGGCCATTCAGCCGATCAAAGTCACGTTGGCGATCGGGCATCGCATTACTATCTGCCGGTGCGGGGGCTTCCTTCCAATCCACAATGCTGATGGTGATATAGTCTTGATCATCATTTTTTTGCAGACGGATTTCCACCCACATATTGATCAAATTATGATCGTCCGCCGCTTGGACGGGACGGGACAAGTTCATATCCAGCTGACGACTCAATCGGCACAGGCTAGACAATTGAGGGATCGCTAAAGGTCCACCCTCATAGCCGCCGCAATGCAGGTGCAATCGCAACAAGGGTGGATCTGCAGAGACCAATCGCCCTTCGCGATCCACTTGCCCGCGAACCGGTTCGGCAAGGTTGCCAGTTATCGACATTAGTCGGTCAATCCTGCAGCGCTTCTGTTGAGCCGTTGTTGGGCATCTTGAAACAAACTGTTGCTGGAAAGGTCCGAGATAAGATCAACGGCATGATCATAATCTATCTCATTATACGATGCGGGCGTCAGCAATTGGCCGCCGGTTTCCAGCAATCCGAAAATACTCAATGCGCGGTCCATCGGCAAATCGATTGCCCGCATCGCGACAATGAGGCGGACCATATTGGGTTCGGCCGAGAATATCGTCAATTGGTCTGCGGTCAAACCGGTGCGCTGCGCCATGCGCGCAAGGAACAAATCCAATCCATCATGCAACGGATGCATTTGGTTTTCATCGCCAGGATTGGCATCAACCAATTGCGCCAACCGTTGCGCCCGGCTTTGGATCGTAGCACCTTCGTCATGCCGACCCAGCAATTTTTCAGCTGCTGTCTTGAGCGTACCCCCTTCATAACCGGACAATTTTTCGACCGCAGCCGTAATAGGCCAAGTCAAAGCGTATAAAATTTCCGCCGGAAGATTGGTGATGCTCGCGCGGATAGCTGCGGCTCCTGCATTGTCTCGGCTTTGGGCTACGAGCAATGCCATGGCGGCATCGGCAATCTGACTATCGTCATGATCGAGATAGCGGGTCAACACCGATTCAAGATCAGCCTGAGATGCTTTTTGCGACAAACGCCCCTTAAGCTCAACCCGCTGCACATTGGAGAAAATATGCTCCAGCACAGCTTTGCCTTGCAACAGACCGGAATTTTGCAACATCGAGAAACTATGTCCGCGATCGCTATTGCCGATTTCCACAATCATGTCGTGAGACAGTCCAAAATCCTCAACTGCTATGCGGCACAATTCAGTTTCAATTTCCTGCACGATGGATTGCAAATATTGCCGGCCATTGGACAACATCCGATCTGAAAAAAATATATCGGATTTCGGGAATAATACCGCAGCGAGATCATAAGAAATATGCGCACTGGAACCACTTAATGCAGCCGCTTGCTGCACAAGGCTCACACCTGGATTTTGATCCATCAAAAAATCTCGCTTCACCATGACCTTAGCCATAAAACAATGTGGTTAATATCTGGCTAAGTGCAATATGTTCTACGCCACGTCCTGTTGCTCAGAAATCTGCGAAAAACGGTCGCGCGAAACCAAGACCAAATAAGCCATTGCGTAAAGCGTGAGAAGATAGAGACCCACAGCGAAGAAACCAGCGATAGAAAAAAGAAAAAAGAACAATAATATCAATTGCCTATCAGGTTTTATAAGGGTAATTTTTCGACCATCAGGCGCTTTGTCAACAAGCCACAAAATACAACTTAACAAGATTAGCAAGGACTGTTCCGCTCCAAATATTGGTGATGGGGCGTGATGCCAAATCACGACCGCCAAGGTGGCAATCGCGAGTATATTGAACAGCAAATTGCCCCAATCCAATCCTTTCGCGCTGTGTCCGAAAATAGATATGCGTTGGTTCAAGTTTAAGACCAATGCGCTAATGAGTAAAAATGCAAGCGCCAGTATCGGCCAACCAACCAGACCCATGGTCAGCGCAATGATATTGCAGGCCAGAGCGGCAATTCCGGTATATTTTTTTGCATCTGGTGCCCGCCATAAGAGCGGTATGAGCTTGCGCGTTGCGGGCCATACCAGAAAACGATCCAAAAAATTCTGTTTGGGAATTTCAGCTTTTTCCAACCGTCTTTGGGTATATTGCTGGACATTAACTTCGGTAAGCAATTGCACCAGATTATCGGCTTTCATGCGATCATCTGAGACAATATCCCGCCTGCAATCTGATTGCACCGCCGTACGCAACAGAGCCGATCCGATATCCCAGTCTTCTGGAATATCACTGATTTCAGCCAATCGACTAGCTTTTAACAGAGCAATGCCTAGCCATCGATGATTGAGGTCAATACGTTCGAAACTGGAATAATCGTCTGCATTTCCAACGACTTGGATCATTTCTGCGGACTCTTCTCGCACGGCCAGCGCCATCACTTCTCCCGGCAATATCCCATCACCCAAGTAAAGCAGTTCATCCTCATCTGTGGCATATTGCTGCAAGTGATCAGAATTGCGGGCAATTTCGGCGTCGATATTCTGAATTTTCAGCGCGTCGACATATTGCAGCAACGCCCCATGCATAGTTGGACTTAACAGGACAATCTTATCCGCGCCCATTTGCTGTGCCGAGCGCACCTGCCGCTGAACAATGGTTTCATCAAATAAAGGCAACAGACCGACAGGACCCTGGCTGGGTGCCTGCTCAATCGATACGGAGATAAGCGCAAGTCTCAACAAAAAATCCTATTGCACCAGTTTACTAATCCGGGCCGAGTATAGGATTTAGAATGCCAGCATCAAAGGACTATCTTCGCGCAAAACGTGATAATGTAAAAAATTAATCGCGATGATTTTCGATCGCCGCGATGGCACGTTCCAATTTCTTCAAAATGGTCGGTTCGCCGGGAGCTGAAATAATCGCTTCTTCAGCCAAACGCAAAACTTGCGTTGCACCAAAGCTGGCCGCCAACCCTTTTAAGCGCAAGGCAGCATATTCCCAATTGGCGTCGCAACGGGCGCGATGAAGCAGATCTACCTGCCGTTTTGCGCTTTCCAAAAATGCTGCACGCAATTCTGCGATGAGTGACTGATCGTCACCTACTGCAGCGGTTAGGGCTGCGTCGAGCGCTCCATAATCAAATGACATGAGGGTTTCTTAGGACGCCATGGTTAACTTATAGTTTCTCTCAGCGAAAAATATGGTAAAACCGACTCATGACAGGTGGATCTAAAATTATCGGAATCAGGCGTGACCGGGGCGAGGAACCTCATATGGAGCATGTCGAATTTGACGAAACAGAGAGCGATGCTGCCGAAGAGCCAGCAAAGGCGGAACAAGAACATCTAGAGGAAAGTGAAGCGGATCAAGCGGTTGACGAAAGCAGCAGCGATGACGAGTGGAGCCATTACACGGATGAAGAAAGCTTCGCGACGCCGAAATCGCAATTTGTTGCACCCACATTGCTCGGACTATCCATAGCCCTGTGGACGGGCTTTTTTGCCTGGGCCAATCGCGACATTTTTACAACAATTCCGACAATGAAAGCCGCAATAGACCTGCTTTCTCAATTTTGCTTGCCGATCGCAACCTTTGCCATTCTCTATTTGCTCTATATGCGCAACAGCACGCGGGAAGCCAAACGGTTTGACGATGTAGCTTCTTCTTTGCGGATCGAATCGGAACAATTGGAATTTCGATTGAAAACCGTGAACAACGAACTGGCAATGGCCCGGGAATTTCTGGCCGGCGAAACGCGGGAGCTGGAAACATTAGGTTCGCAATCATCCGAAAAGCTGAACAAGGCCGCTAGCAATATCAAAACTGCGCTCAGCGATGGTCTATCCAAAATGAAGAAATTGGACGATGTCGGTAGCGCGGCTTATAAAAATCTTGAACAGCTTCGCGAACATTTGCCGGTGGTGATTAACACGGCAAAAGATGTCACCAATCAAATCGGCAATTCCGGTCGCTCTGCGCAAGCAGAAATTGCAGCAATGGTAAGCACCTTGAAGCGAGTTGGCGATGTCGGGACGGCAGCAAAACAAAGTTTGGAAGAGCTCACCCAAAAATCGGAAGACGCGCTGGTCAATCTTGAAAATACGGCCGCGGATATCAAAGAAAAATTTGCCGTACAGCTGACCGAAGCGGAAAGCGGGTCTACCCGCATTGCCACCGTTTTGAAAGATGCCTCTTCCGAAGTCATTGCAGCATTGGGCAAAACCCGAAGCGAATTGGCCAGTGAAACAGCCGAGAGTTCGGAGACGATAAAAGCGGAACTTGCCTCTCTCGAAGAGACAATCAGCCTGGTGGGTAAAGCCGCTGATGATGAAGAATCCCGCCTCAAAACGCTGGTGCAGGATTTGCACGAGAATATCACCGAGATCACCAAGACCGTACAAACCTTGGACAATGAAAGTGGAGAAAAAACAGCCAAGCTCGCTTTTGCCATGACCGCGTTGGAACAAAATAGCGACGCGCTTAGAAAGTCGATCGAAGACGGCCATGGAACGGCCGATACGATGATCGCACGGATCGAAAATCTCCTTGAAGCGCTCGACAGTGGTGCGCGGGAATTGGATGAAACCCTGCCTGCCGCATTTGACCGCATGAACGAAAAATCGGAAGAAAGTGCGGCGGTGTTTAACCGGATGGTCGAAGAAGCCGGAAAAGTGGGCGCTGTCTCGGACGAAGTTTTTGCCAAGATTGAGAAATCGGACGAAGCCATTGAAGAGCAGCGCGCAATGCTCGCCAAGCTCAGCGATGACGGAGATATCGCAACCGACAATGTTCTCAACAAGATTGATGGCCTCGCCAAGGAATTGCGCGATGTTCGGGAACAGAATGAAGCCTTGGCCGAGAGCGCGGGTGAGAAGCTGATTAGCGCCCTTCTCCGGGTTAAGGAAACGGCTCGTCAGGCATCAGAACATTCCCGCGATGCGCTTGAAAAATCCATTGCAGGATCCGCCGAAACATTTGAAAAAGTGAGCGAAGAAGCCCTCAGCAAAATTATTGATGAGAAAATTTCGTCCATTGCTCCCAAGCTGGAAAGCGCTGTTTCCAAAGCTGTTGCAACGACGGAATCAACCGCTGGCCATTTGACCAGCCAGCTTACCGCCATTGAAGATATGACCACTCAGCTGGAACAGCGGATCCTGTTTGCTAAGGAAAAAGCCGAACAAAGCAGCGACGAAAACTTCACACGGCGCGTAGCTCTACTGACGGAATCGCTCAACTCGACAGCTATTGATGTGACGAAGCTGCTTTCCAATGAAGTAACCGACACCGAATGGGCTGCCTATCTGAAAGGCGATCGCGGCATTTTTACCCGCCGAGCCGTGCGCTTGCTGGATGCGGGCGAGGTTCGCGAAATATTGTCGGAATATGATAGTAATTCCGAGTTTCGCGAGCATGTGAACCGCTATATCCACGATTTTGAGACCATGTTGCGCGGCGTATTGGCGACCCGCGATGGTAGCGCCATCAGTGTGACCTTATTGTCTTCGGATATCGGCAAGCTCTATGTCGCGCTAGCCCAAGCGATCGAACGTCTGCGCAACTAACCCAAACGCCCCACTCACCCTTAGCGCTGGTCGAGTTTTCCCCGGCTATCGAATAAATCAATATCGTCAACCGTGATCCATTGCTGGGTGTAGTTAAAGTAAAAGAGCAAAAAGGCGCCCGTAGCCAATAATGTGGTGTTGCGCAAAATACGGCCCGGCTTGAAATTGACCGGCGCCCCATCGGCTTGCCCTTTGACCAATTCTGTGCCGGTTTCACTGTGATTGCGGATACCGATGGGTAGGATAATAAAGGCCGATAAGACCCAAAACAGCACGTATATGGCTATAATTGATGTCCAATCCATTGCGCTTACGCCTCGACTATGAGCACCGATACAATCGGCTTTTTGCCGGTCCATTCAGTAGCACTGCGCCGAACTAACAATCTCAATTCTTCGGAAAAGCGATCCATATCACCAATTGGCTTTTTAAATTTATCGATAATCATATCGCCCATTTCATCGAGAAATTCTTCTTCATCTTCCTCCAACGGAACGCCCAATAGCCGCAGCACGGGCTGGCCGGATATCTTGCCCTTGTCATTCAGCCCAACAGCAACCGAAATCGTTCCATTATATCCAATTTTCCGGCGTTCGTTCAAGGTCTTGCCATCGGCAGTGATGATGACATCACCATCGAGAACCAATCGGCCCGTGCGCTCTTGGCCAATAATTTTTGGGCCATCAGGCGCCAATCGCACGACATCTCCATTTTGCTGAAAAATATTCTTGGGCACGCCTTGCTCGGCAGCAAAGCGGGCCTGTTCTTTCATATGACGGATTTCACCATGGACCGGTACGATAATTTCAGGACGGATCCAGTCATACATTTTCGCCAGCTCTGGGCGTCCGGGGTGGCCTGAAACATGTATATGCTCCTGCCGATCGGTAATCATCACAACGCCTTTGGCGGCCAGTTGATTTTGGATACGCCCAATGGCGATCTCATTGCCGGGAATCTGCTTGGATGAAAAAAGAACATTGTCGCCTTCGGTCAATTTGATCTTGTGCGAATCTCCGGCGATACGGCCAAGAGCAGCCCGCGCCTCTCCCTGCCCGCCTGTGGCGATGATCATGATTTCATCGCGCGGAATATGCATTGCATCTTCAAAATCAACCGTGGCTGGGAAATCTTTCAAATAGCCATTTTCTCGGGAATTTTCGATCATCCTATCGAGCGATCGCCCCGCGACACATAATTGCCGCCCACTATGTTTTGCCACTTCTCCCAATGTCTGCAAACGCGCCGCATTGGACGCAAAAGTGGTTACCAATACCCGGTTTTTCAAACCATCGACCACGCGCATCAGATTGCGATAGACATCGCCTTCTGATCCCGATCCTTCTTTATTGAAAACATTGGTGGAATCACACACCATCGCCAAAACACCATCATCGCCAATCGCGGAAAGCTGTTCCGGCGTCGATGGCGTTCCTAACATCGGTTCGTCATCAAGCTTCCAATCGCCAGTATGGAATATCTTGCCATAGGGCGTGTCAATGAGAAGCGCATTGCCCTCGGCGATGCTGTGGGCAATCGGGAGATAACGAAACCCAAAGGGGCCCAATTCGAAACTGCCTTCATTGGGTATGATGCGCAATTCAACATCATTTTCGAGCCCCGCTTCAGCCAATTTGCGCCGGATTAATCCCGCAGTAAATGGCGTTGCAAAAAGCGGCACGCCCAATTCCGCTGCAAAATACGGAACCGCTCCTATATGGTCTTCGTGACCATGGGTCAGCACAATGCCGAGAAGATTTTTCGATTGCTTCTCGATAAATTCCAGATCCGGCAAAATAAGATCAATGCCGGGATAAGCGGGGTCTGAAAAGGTCATGCCCAAATCGACCATCACCCATTTGCCATCACAGCCATATAGATTGACGTTCATGCCGATCTCTGCCGACCCGCCAAGAGCCAGGAAGAGAAGTTCGTTTTTTGGTTTTATCATGCGGTTTGGGTTGCTCTCTGATAGAGGATGAACAGTCCGCGCAGCGTCAAATCGGACTCAAGATGGTCGAACACATCTGTATGTTCGTCAAACAAGACAGACAATCCCCCCGTGGCGATAACCGTCGTCGGACGACCAATTTGCGCCTTGGTTCGCTCCACCAACCCTTCGATCATTCCGATATAACCCCAGAAGATTCCGATCAGCATCTGGCTTTCGGTGGTGCGGCCGATAACATTATCCGTATCCGGCGCTTCGAGCGCAATGCGAGGTAATTGTGCGGTTTTGCCGACAAGGGCATCAAGAGACAGATTGATTCCTGGCGCGATCACGCCGCCTTTATAGGCCCCGTCATAATCGGCCACGTCAAAAGTCGTGGCGGTACCAAAATCAATAATCACTACGTCTTGCTTATATTTTTCATGGGCTGCGATGATATTCAATACGCGATCGGCCCCAACCGTATCCGGTTGCGCAACATCCAGAGCCACGCCCCATTGTGCATCTCCGCGCCCCGCAACATACGGCGTAACGCCAAAATATTTTTCCGACAATACAGTCAAATTGTGCAGCGCACGAGGAACCACCGTCCCAATAATAACGGCATGAATATCATCCACGCTCCAGCCATTGAGATCCAGCAACTGCCGCAACCAGACAACATATTCGTCCGCTGTTCGTCGCGGATCCGTGGCTATGCGCCAACGGGCCTTGACCTCTTCGCCATCGAACAGCGCAAACACGACATTGGTATTACCGGCATCTATTGCGAGCAACATGGTTGACCCTTTCTTCTAACCGACATGAATATCACCGGCATGTATCTCGATAAGCGCTCCGTCAGCCTTTCTCAAGCGTAGTGCGCCATCATCTGACAATCCGGCATATTCGCCTTCCACTCCTATGCCCTTTTCATCGACTCTAGAAAGCCGTGTGCCTTTCGGATGGGCCCGTTGCTGCCAAGCAGACAATATCTCTGAAAGGCCTGAATGCCGCCAAGTTTTCAATCGATCTTCAAAATTTTTAGCCAAATTTTCTAGCATGATCGCAGCCGTTACATCCCGATCACATCCTTCTTCATGCAGGCTGGTGACTGTCCGTTCAGCAACAGCTGGCGCGACAGCGACATTCACTCCGATGCCTACAACTACATTATCGGCTGTGCTTTCGAGCAAAATACCGCAAATTTTCGAACCCGATACCAATATGTCATTCGGCCATTTGAGCAGCATGTGATCATGCGGCAAATAATATTCTATAGTTTCATAAACGGCCAATGCGGCGACAAAGGAAAGAGACGAAGGGGCCGGATCATTGGCCTGAGTTACCACCAAAGTGCTGCAATATAAATTACCCTTGGGGCTTTCCCATTTTCGACCTAAGCGCCCAACACCGCCGCTTTGCTGCTCAGCGCGCAACCAGAGCCCTTCCTGCGCCCCGCTCGCCGCACGCGCCTTCATATCCGCATTGGTAGATGCGGTTTCGGCGATTGTTTCTATATTGATGGTCAGAATAAGGCCTGAGCTGCCGTTGCCGTTACTGGTGCCAAAAATGGTATGGTCAGATAGCCGAGCGGCGATACTACCAATGCCAAGAGCGCAATCAGAGCATTTTCTGTTTTGTGACCGGTGTGAACAATCTCGTTCGCAGCTTCATCAAAGAACATGATCTTGACGATTTTGATATAGTAAAATGCGCCGATCACCGAAGCAGCAATACCAATGACAGCAAGCGGCAACATGCCCGCAGCTACCGCTGCGTTGAAAACAAGAAACTTGCCCCAAAATCCAAATAGAGGGGGGATGCCCGCCAAAGAGAACATGAAAAACATCATAGCCCAAGCCAGAGCGGGTCTGGTTTTGGCCAGACCGGAGAGGCTCGACAGCGATTCCAGTGGCTTGCCTTGTGCATCGCGCATTTCCATGACGCAAATGAAGCTGCCCAAGGTCATCACCAAATAGATGACAAGATAAAAAAGCATCGCTGAAATACCCTCGGCGGTCCCGGTTGCTAAACCGATAAGCAGAAACCCGACATTGTTGATCGAGCTATAGGCGAGCAAGCGTTTGATATTCTGCTGTCCAATCGCAGCCACAGCGCCCAGAACAATGGAGGCCAAAGCGACAAACACGACAATTTGCTGCCAAGTGGAAGTCTGACCGCCAAAGGCATCGATAATGACGCGGACGGTGAGTGCAATAGCAGCGACTTTGGGAGCGCTGGCGAAAAAGGCGGTAACCGGCGTCGGTGCCCCCTCATAGACATCAGGCGTCCACATGTGGAATGGCACCGCACTGATCTTAAAGGCCAGTCCAGCCAATACCAGCACAACTCCAATAAGCGGTCCGGTTGATAATTTGCCCGTCAGCGTATCCCCGATGACTGAAAAGTCGGTCGAGCCAGCAAAACCGTAAACCAAAGATATACCGAATAAGAGCATACCGCTGGCTAGCGAACCGAGAACGAAATATTTCAAACCAGCTTCCGAGGAACGCACGTCATTGCGAACGATACTGGCCAAGACATAGGCAGACAGGCTGTTCAATTCTAATCCAATATACAGCGTCATCATGTCGCCAGCGGAAACCATCATCCCCATACCGACACAGGCGAATAAAATCAGCACCGGATATTCGGGCCGGTAGGAGCCATTATCCTTGAAAAAACGCGGAGCAATGATCAGGGAGATAATCGCCGCAAAATAGATCAACAATTTTGCAAAACTACCAAAACTATCCAATTTATAGAGGCCATAAAAAGCACTGGCGCCTAGATCATAAGACGAGTTTGTCAAGAATTCAGATGCCACAAACGTCGCAGCAAATAACGCCACAACCGCCAATATACTGATCACACGCGCGGATTTAACACCGCCCCATGCTGCAAAAATCAGCAGGAACATGCCGCTAACCGACAGAATAATTTCGGGTAAGGTGAAAAATAGTGAACGTCCGTAATCCATTAGTGCGACTCCCCGTGACCCGCTTGGGCCTGATCAACATTGGACGTCGCTTTGGCTTGCCCCATTTTCAATTGTGCATCCCCTGCCGGCGCGGCGCGATCAATGCGGGCAACAATTGCCCCGACATCGCCGCGGATCGGCGCCATGAAACTTTCCGGATAAACACCCATCCACATTACCGCGGCCGCGATCGGTGCCAATAATGCCATTTCCCGAGCGGACAAATCTGGCATGGCGCGCACATCATCATGGACCAATTCACCAAAGGCGACCCGGCGGTAGAGATAGAGCATATAACCTGCACCCAAGATAATACCGACGGTACACACTAAGGTGACCCAGCTGTTGACCTTATACAATCCGATCAGCGACAAGAATTCCCCGACAAAACCACTGGTTCCAGGAAGGCCTATAGAGGCCATTGTAAACAGCAGGAACAAAATCGCATATTTCGGCATATTCACTGACAACCCGCCATAGCGGTCAATGTCTCTGGTGTGCAGGCGATCGTAAATCACCCCTACGCAGAGGAATAATGCGCCAGAGACAAGACCGTGGCTGAGCATCACGATAATAGCGCCTTCGATGCCCTGACGGTTAAAGGCGAATAGCCCCACTGTCACAATCGCCATATGCGCAACCGAAGAATAAGCGATGAGCTTTTTCATATCCTGTTGCACAAGTGCGACCAGCGACGTGTAGATTACCGCAACCATCGACAAGGCAAAGATCAGCCAGATAAATTGTTCGGATGCTTCCGGAAACATGGGGATCGAAAAACGCAAAAATCCGTAGCCGCCCATTTTGAGCAAGACGCCCGCTAATATCACAGAACCGGCAGTCGGTGCTTGAACATGGGCATCGGGCAGCCAGGTATGGACCGGCCACATTGGCATCTTGACCGCGAAGCTGGCGAAAAAGGCGAGCCAGAGCCAGGTCTGAGCTTCGGGCGCAAAGTCATAGTTGAGCAATGTTGGAATATCGCTCGTGCCAGCATCTTGCACCATCCACAGCATGGCGATGAGCATCACGACCGAACCCAGCAATGTGTACAGGAAAAATTTGTAACTGGCGTAGATGCGATTGGCTCCGCCCCAGATCCCGATGATCAAATACATGGGGATCAGGCCCGCTTCGAACAGGATGTAGAATAGGAAAATATCTTGAGCGGCGAACACCCCGATCATCAGCACTTCCATGAACAGGAAGGCTGCCATATATTCGCCGACCCGGTCCTTTATCGCTTCCCAGCTCGCCCCAATACAGATGGGCATCAAGAATACGGTGAGCATGATCAGCATCATCGAAATGCCGTCTATGCCAAGCGCCCAAGCGAAATTGCCAAAAAGATCAACTCGCTCAACATATTGCCATTGTGGGCCGCCAATATCGTAGTTGATCCACAATATCACACCCAGAACAAACAGCGCCAAAGTTGTCGCAAGCGCCAGCAAACGGGCGGCATTGGCTCCGATGAACAAGCAGATAATCGCCGCCAGCATGGGCAAGCCCATCATCAACGACAATATGGGGAAATCAAGCTGGTTCATCCGTTTGCTCCCCGCACAATTAACCAGGTGACGGCAGCCACTAGTCCCAGCAACATCACCAGCGCATAGCTATACAAATACCCGCTTTGGAATTTCTTGGCGACGCCAGCCCCGCTAGCAACCACCGCAGCCACGCCATTGGGACCGAAGCGGTCAATTGTGCCTTCATCACCGGCTTTCCAGAACAGCCGACCAAACCAAAAGGCTGGGCGCACGAAAATCAAGTCGTACAACTCGTCAAAATACCATTTGTTGAAGAAGAAATTATAGACCGGCTGGAAGGTTGCCGCGAGACGCGCTGGACGATCTTTGCCGCGGAAGTACATCAAGAACGCGGTTGTCAGTCCGATGAGCATTGCGAATGTCGAAGACAATTTGACCCAATAAGGAACCTCATGGATCGCATGCATCAAGTTACGATCAAACGCCAAGCTGCCCGCCCAGAAGCGATATCCATCAGTTGCATCGATAAAGCTGTAGTGGAAAATATAACCCGCCGCGATTGCACCCAACGAGAGAACGCCGAGTGGGATCAACATCGAAATTGGGCTTTCGTGAGGATGGTAACCACCGGTTGAATCTTCAGCGGTTTCCGGCGTCTTGTGAACACTATGTTGAATATGCTCGGACTGTATCCAGCGCGGTGTGCCCCAGAAGGTCAGGAACATCAGTCGCCAGCTATAGAAGCTTGTCAGCAATGCTGCGAGCACGCCAATGGCAAAGGCGAATTGGCCGGTACTCGTGCCACTTGCATAAGCCGCTTCAATAATCGCATCTTTTGAGAAAAAACCTGCGAAACCCAGTGCCGGGATAGCACCAACATGAATAATACCAACGCCGGTAATCGCCAATGTTCCTGCCATCATTGCCCAGAAGGTCAGCGGGATTTCTTTCCGCAACCCGCCATAATAGCGCATGTCCTGCTCGTGGTGCATGGCATGGATCACCGAACCGGCGCCGAGGAACAACAGCGCCTTGAAGAAAGCGTGGGTAAACAGGTGGAACATGGCCGCGCTATAGGCGCCGACACCGGCGGCAAAGAACATATACCCGAGCTGTGAGCAAGTGGAGTAAGCGATAACCCGTTTGATATCATGCTGGACCAGCCCAACCGTCGCAGCAAAAATCGCGGTACAGGCACCAACCACGGTCACAACCGTCAAAGCCACTTCGCTGGTTTCAAACATGGGCGACAGGCGGCAAACCATGAACACCCCTGCGGTCACCATTGTCGCGGCATGGATCAGCGCCGACACAGGCGTCGGTCCCTCCATCGCATCCGGCAGCCAGGTGTGCAGGCCTAATTGCGCAGACTTACCCATCGCGCCGATGAACAGCAGCAAACAGAGGATGGTCATCGTATCAAGCCGCATTCCCGCAAAGGTGATGGTGGAGCCCGCCATTGCCGGTGCTGCTTCCAATATTTCCGGAATAGAAACGGTCCCAAAGACGAGGAACGTTCCAAAGATACCGAGCATGAAACCCAAATCACCCACCCGGTTGACCACAAAGGCTTTAATCGCCGCAGCGCTTGCGCTTGGCTTTTTGAACCAGAAGCCGATGAGCAGATAGGATGCGAGACCAACCCCTTCCCATCCGAAGAACATCTGCACCAGATTATCCGCGGTCACGAGCATCAACATGGCGAAAGTAAACAGCGACAAATAGGCGAAAAAGCGCGGTTGGTCGGGGTCTTCATCCATATAGCCCCAGCTATAAAGATGGACTAGAGCGGAAACCGTCGTAACAACAACCAACATGACCGCGGTCAAGGCATCCACCCTGAGTGCCCATTCAAAATTGAGATCACCCGATTGCACCCAAGTCAGCACCGGCACGACTTCAGCGGCCCGCGACAGCAGGATATAATCGATAAACACCGGCCAACTCAGCGCGCATGATACGAACAAAGCCAGAGTTGTGATCAATTTTGCCGGGACATTGCCAATCATGCGATTGCCAAAGCCTGCCACTATAGCTGCCAACAAGGGCAGGAAAACGATAAGCTGGATCGTCAAGTCCTTAACCCTTCATCCGATTGACATCATCGACGGCAATAGTACCGCGTTGACGGAAATAAATGACCAAAATGGCAAGCCCGATCGCGGCTTCGCCGGCAGCAACGGTCAGCACAAACATAGCAAATATCTGCCCAGTCATATCTCCCAGAAAGGCGCTAAACGCGACCAGGTTCAAATTGACCGAAAGCAAAATCAATTCAATCGCCATCAAAATGATGATGATATTCTTGCGGTTGAGAAAAATGCCCAACATGCCCATCACAAATAAGATGGAACTGACCACCAGATAATGTTCAATGCCGATCATAGCTCGACCCCCTTACCCACTTCGGGCTGTTCATTACGCGTTGCATCTTGCGGACGCCGCCGAACTTGCTCTTGAATATTTTGGATCCGGACACCGCCCCTTTTGCGATTGGTCAAGACAATCGCCCCGACCATCGCCACCAGCAAAATCAGACCTGCGGCCTCGAAAAGAAATACATATTTAGTGTAGAGCAATGTACCCAGCGCTTCGATATTTGAGGGACCGCCCTCTTGCGGTCCGACCACGGCAGTCGCTTCACCCATGCCACCAGCTGTCCATGCACCAATGCCAAATATAATCTCGGCCATCAGCACCAGAGCAAGCAACAATCCCAAAGGTAAGTTTTTCATGAAACCAGCACGCAATTCTGCAAAATCAATATCCAGCATCATCACAACAAACAGAAACAGCACCGCAACCGCGCCGACATAGACAATGACGAGCAAGGCTGCGATAAATTCCGCACCGACGAGCAACATCAAGCCAGCAGCGTTGAAAAACGCCAAAATCAGCCACAAAACACTGTGCACCGGGTTGCGCGCAAATATGCAAAAGGCACCGCTTGCGATGACAATGGCTCCGAATAGATAGAAAGCAAATATTTGCATTATAACGGTTTCCGTAACCCCCTTAGAATCCTGTCAGCGCCTTAACGATAGGGCGCGTCGGCGGCAAGGTTGGATGCGATGGCTCGCTCCCATTTGTCACCATTTTCAAGCAGTTTTGCTTTGTCATAAATTAGTTCTTCCCGTGTCTCGGTCGAATATTCAAAATTCGGCCCTTCCACGACAGCGTCCACGGGACATGCTTCCTGACAAAATCCGCAATAAATGCATTTTGTCATGTCAATATCATAGCGGGTGGTCCGGCGACTGCCATCGTCACGGGGCTCCGCTTCAATTGTGATAGCCTGCGCCGGGCAAACCGCTTCGCACAATTTGCACGCAATGCAGCGTTCCTCACCATTGGGATAGCGGCGCAGCGCATGTTCTCCGCGAAAGCGCGGAGAAATGGGGTTTTTCTCATAAGGATAGTTGATCGTTTTCTTCTTCTTGAAGAAATATTTCAGCGTCAGCAAATGCGCCAAAACAATCTCATAGAGCGAGAACGCTTTTATGATTTCTGTAATTCTCATAGCGGCATTCCAAACTTGTCAATCATTACATATCCGCTGACCAAACAGACCCAGAAAATACTAATCGGCAGGAACACTTTCCAGCCCAGACGCATGAGCTGGTCATAGCGATAACGCGGAACCGTTGCCCAGGCCCAACTGAAGATGAAAAAGATCAAGAACATCTTCAAAAACAACCAGACAATCCCCGGAACAGCATAAAGCGGTTCCCAATCCACCGGCGGCAACCATCCGCCCCAGAACAGGATCACATTAAGCGCGCACATCAGCAGGATATTGGCATATTCGCCGAGCCAAAATAGCGCGAAGGACATGGATGAATATTCCGTCTGATAACCCGCCACCAACTCACTTTCCGCTTCGGTCAAATCAAACGGAGCCCTCGCCGTTTCCGCCATGGAACTGATCAAAAACATCACCGCCATGGGGAAAAGTAAGGGATTGAGTCCATAAGCGCTTATGGCTCCGAAAATATGGCCTTCTTGCGCCTTGATAATCTCGTTGAGATTAAATGTACCGGCAAATAGCACCACTGAAATCAGGATGAAACCGATGGAAACCTCGTAAGAGATCATCTGCGCTGCGGCTCGCATGGCCGAGAAAAACGGATATTTGGAGTTACTCGCCCAACCGGAAATCACCACACCATATACTCCCAGCGAACTGATCGCGAGAATATACAGCACCCCTATATTGATGTTCGCGAGAACCATTTCCTCACTGAACGGGATAACCGCCCAGGCCAGCAAAGCCACCGTGAAGGTGATGATCGGTGCCAACAGAAACAGACCTTTATTGGCCCCAGACGGAATGATTGTTTCCTGAAGAAACACTTTCAAACCGTCGGCAAAACTCTGCAACAGACCAAAGGGTCCGACCACATTGGGACCGCGGCGCAGCGCCACAGCGGCAATAATTTTGCGATCAACGTAGATGATCATCGCCACAGCCAGCAGCAGCGGTAGCGCGATCAACAGGATCAGCGCCAAAGTCGCCACAAACCAGCCAATTTCAGGGCCCAGAAAAGTGGATTGGAGATATTCGGTCATTCCGCCGCCTCCAGCATATCGTCACCGTGCAGCAATTCTGCCGAACAGCGCTGCATCGTCGCGCTGGCGCGGGTGATGCTGTTGGTCAGATAAAAATCTCTGATCGGGTGCACGCCCTGCCCTTTGGGTTTGTCCGGCAATCCTGATGGCGGAGCCCAATCAAAAGATACCAAACCTTCTTGGGCCATGACCGGATGATCCTTAAACATCTTGCCGCGCAACTCGTCAAAGCTGTCAAAGGGCAGTGTCTTGCCCATCACATCGGACAATGCCCGCAAAATGCTCCAGTCTTCCCGCGCGTCGCCGGGCGCAAAAATCGCCTTATTCGAGCGCTGCACACGACCTTCCAGATTCACATATGTTCCGTTTTTCTCGGTATAGGCTGCTGCCGGCAAAATAACGTCCGCCGCATGCGCTCCGGCATCACCATGATGGCCGATATAGACTTTGAAGCTCTTGTCAAACGGCGCATAGTCCATTTCATCAGCGCCAAGCGAAAAGAGCAGTTTTGGTTTCTTCGCTGCAATCGCCTTTATGCCGCCATCATAGGCATAGCCGAGCATCAATCCACCGGTGCGCGACGCACCAATATGCAGCACGTTAAACCCATTCCAATCATCGCGGACCAATTTGTATTTTGTTGCAAGTTTCAAAGCAGCCCCATGCGCCCCTTCGACACTCAACGCACCGCCGCCCAATATCAGCGCAGGCTTTTCAGCATTTTTCAGCGCATCAGCGGCGGCTTTGGGTAGCTTGGCCAGCAAGCCCATATCATCCCCTAGCCACTCAACCGGATAGGTTTGGTCGGCTTCGGGGCCAATACCAAAGACTTTGGCTCCGCCCTTGCGAACGGCTTTGCGAATACGGGTGTTGACCAGCGATGCTTCCCAACGCGGGTTGGTCGAGACGAGAATAATAACATCAGCGTCTTCAATGCCAGCAATGGTTGTGTTGAAATTGACTGAAGCCAGATTGGACACATCATAAGATAGTCCCGTTTGCCGGCCTTCCAGCATGTCGGACCGCATGGATTTGAGCAGTCGCTTGGTCGCATACATGGTTTCGCAATCGACAAGATCACCGGCTATTGCCGCAACCGAACTGCCCGCCTTGACCGCCGCAATGGCCTCAAAGGCTTCATTCCAACCAGCGGCAACCAATTTGCCGTCCTTGCGAATATAGGGCTGATCAAGACGGCGTTTCATCAAACCGTCAATCGCATGGCGTGTTTTATCGGTCGCCCATTCCTCGTTCACATCGTCATTGACCCGCGGCAGTGCGCGCAGCACTTCCCGGCCACGACTGTCGATCCGGATATTGGTGCCGACACCGTCCATCACGTCGATCCCCATGGTCTTGGTCAATTCCCAAGGCCGGGCTTCAAAGGCATAAGGCTTGCTGGTCAAAGCGCCAACGGGACAAAGGTCCACGACATTGCCGCTCAATTCGCTGTGTACGGCGCCTTCGAGATAAGAGGTAATTTCCATCCCCTCACCGCGTCCAACCGCGCCAATTTCTTCTACGCCGGCTACTTCCTCGGCAAAACGCACACAGCGGGTGCAATGAATACAGCGGGTCATTACCGTCTTGACCACCGGCCCCATATATTTCTCGGTTACCGCGCGTTTATTCTCGTCATAGCGCGAACCGCCCTTGCCATAAGCGATGCTCTGGTCCTGCAAATCGCATTCACCGCCCTGATCGCAAATCGGACAATCAAGCGGATGATTGATGAGCAGAAATTCCATCACCCCTTCCCGCGCCTTTTTGACCATTTCGCTATCCGTACGGATTTCCTGTCCCTCGGCAGCGGGCAGCGCACAGCTCGCCTGCGGCTTCGGCGGCCCGGGTTTTACCTCAACCAAACACATGCGGCAATTGCCCGCAATGCTGAGGCGTTCATGATAACAGAAACGCGGAATTTCCTTACCGGCCAGTTCAGCCGCTTGCAGCACAGTTGCGCCCTGTGGAACTTCCAGTTCGACTCCATCTACGGTGACTTTAGGCATTATTTTCTCACCAATTTATCAATGTCGGAAGTATCCACTATTGCGGTAAATTGGTTTTCGGGGACATAGGACGAACCAACATCTTTTCCTTTGTCTTTGGCCTGTGCTTGAGCAAAAGTTCCGCATTGACCCACAATTCTATTTTCCACCCCTTGCCAACGCTGCGGTGAGCTCTTCTTTAGTTTTTTGCCAAGGAACACGGCGTTAGCCATGCTTCTCATGAAATCATGATCATTTGATTCATAGGCAACTTGATACCCACATTGCACCCAAGCTCTAACAGCCGGAGTGACTTCCAAACATGCCCATGCTGGGGAGGCTACCAAAAGGCTACCGCCAAGAATCAGATAGCTAAGCTTCATTCCGCCGCCTCCATTACTTCTTGCTGTGCGCCATTCTCGCGAATACGTCGCTCCATCTCCGGACGGAAATGCCGGATCAAGCCCTGTATCGGCCAAGCCGCAGCGTCGCCAAGCGCGCAGATCGTATGGCCTTCAACCTGTTTGGTCACTTCATAAAGCGTATCAATATCGCCTATCTCTGCATCGCCATCGCGCATTTTCTCCATAACGCGCCACATCCAGCCTGTACCTTCGCGGCATGGCGTGCATTGGCCGCAGCTTTCATGCTTGTAGAAATAGCTGAGCCGGGAAATGGCGCGAACGATGTCGGTCGACTTGTCCATCACAATGACCGCTGCCGTACCAAGGCCGGAGCCCAAATCCTTTAGACCATCGAAATCCATCGGCGCGTCCATGATTTGCTCAGCTGGCACCAAAGGCACCGAAGAGCCGCCCGGGATAACAGCAAGAAGATTATCCCAACCGCCCGTAATGCCGCCGCAATGCTTTTCGATCATATCCTTGAACGGGACAGACATGGCTTCTTCAAACACAGCTGGCTTATCGACATGGCCGGAAACCTGAAACAATTTCGTACCATGGTTATTTTCGCGGCCAAAGCCAGCAAACCAGCTCGCACCCCGCCGCAAGATGGTTGGCACCACCGCAATGGATTCAACATTGTTTACCGTAGTTGGGCAACCATAAAGGCCGGCACCAGCAGGAAATGGCGGTTTCAGGCGCGGCTGGCCTTTCTTGCCTTCGAGACTTTCAATCATCGCGGTTTCTTCACCGCAAATATAAGCGCCCGCGCCGCGGTGCACGAAGACATCAAAATCATAACCGGATTTGGCGGCATTTTTGCCGATCAAGCCAGCATCATAGGCTTCCTGGACGGCCGCCTCCATGACCTTGGCTTCCATGATATACTCACCGCGAATATAGATATAGGCGGCGCGCGCGCGCATTGCGAACCCAGCAATCAAGGCGCCTTCGATCAGCTTATGCGGATCATTGCGCAGAATTTCGCGGTCCTTGCAGCTGCCAGGTTCGGATTCATCCGCATTGATCACCAGAAAACTCGGCCGCCCATCAGGCGACTCTTTCGGCATGAAAGACCATTTCAAACCGGTGGGAAAACCCGCGCCACCGCGACCACGCAGGCCGCTTTCCTTCATTTCATCGATAATCTTGTCATTGCCGCGCTTGATAATATCAGCGGTTTTGTCCCAATCACCGCGTTTTTTCGCGGCTTTCAGATCCCAAGATTGGAAGCCATAGACATTGGTAAAGATCCGGTCTTTGTCTTGGAGAAAGTCAAAAGCCATTATTTCTTACTCCTCCGACCCCAAAGGCCGCCTGCCACAGCAATTGCAACAACCGCCAGCGCCACCCATCCTGCATATCCGTCGAGCAGCATCTTACCACTCCTTCCGATAATCATGATTGGATTTCACCATCTCTTTCAAGATCACTGGACCGCCCTCCGGTTCACTGGTCTTGCGGCCAATCTGCGAACCGACGGAAATCTCTTTGCCGGCAGCGAGATCTTCGAGAATGCGCGTCATGATGTCATAATCGAGATCTTCATAATTATCGTCGTTTATCTGAACCATGGGCGCGTTGGAGCAATTGCCCATACATTCCACTTCGGTGAGCGTGAACAATCCATCGGGTGTGGTTTTGCCTTTGGCCATGCCCTTGTTTTTGCAGGCGGCCATGACATCGTCGCTGCCACGCAACATGCACGGGGTTGTCCCGCAAACCTGAACATGGAAACGGCCTACCGGCGCGAGATTATACATGGTGTAGAAAGTCGCGACTTCATAGGCCCGCATATAGGGCATGTCCAAATAGGCGGCGACATATTCAATCACCGGAACCGGCAGCCAACCTTGGGTTTTCGTGTCCACGCCGACTTGCCGCTGCGCCAGATCGAGCAGCGCCATAACCGCCGATTTCTGCCGGCCTTCGGGATATTTGGCGATTTGCCATTTGGCGAGTTTTTCATTTGCTGGCGTAAATTTGAAATCGCCCCATTTGGCGCGCACTTCAATCTCATCCGGTATATTCGCAGCTTCAGCCATCACTATCACTTTTGTTTCGCGTATCAAAACGCGCTTCCCCGATTTCGTCCCAATGCTTGGAAAAATATATGTTCAGCCAGAAACCCGCAGCGATCAGGCCCACGGTCATGGTCAGTAAAATAATATTCCAAACCAGATTTTCCGGTTGCCACAATTCCCATGCCAGCATGATCGCAATGATCACAAAAACCGTTGCACCACCACCGAGCCGCCATCTTTTTGATGTATCAGGCGCATTAGCCATGGCGCAATTTCCGTTCAACAAAACGCCCGCAATATAATCCGATCACAGCGGCAAAAGCGGTCGACACCACTTCTTTCACGCTCACATCATTGTGGAATGCGGCGAGATACCCAGCAACGGCAGATGCAAAAAGGATGCTAGCGCCGATCAATATGATAATCTCGCGACCAATCACCGGTCACACTCCCCGAAGACAATATCCATCGCGCCCAAAATGGCAGTGGCATCAGCAAGCATATGGCCTTTGGACATGAAATCCATCGCCTGCAAATGCGAAAATGCGGTCGGACGGATTTTGCAGCGATAAGGTTTATTGCTGCCATCACTGACCAGATAGACGCCAAACTCTCCTTTCGGGCTCTCGGTTGCGACATAAACTTCACCAGCCGGCACATGAAAGCCTTCTGTGTACAGCTTAAAGTGATGGATCAACGCTTCCATCGACTGCTTCATCTCGCCGCGCTTGGGCGGAACAACTTTACGGTCGGTGCTCGCCACTGGCCCGTCAGGCATTTCATTGAGACATTGCCGCATGATCCGTGCGGACTGGCGCACTTCTTCCACCCGCACCATGAAACGGTCGTAGCAATCCCCGCGCGTACCAACCGGTACATCAAAATCCATCCGGTCATAAACATCATAGGGCTGAGACTTGCGCAAATCCCAAGCTATGCCGCTGCCGCGGATCATCGGGCCGGAAAAACCCCAGCGCACAGCATCTTCTTTGGACACGGTAGCAATATCGACATTGCGCTGTTTGAAAATGCGATTGTCGATGACCAAGCTCATCGCATCTTCGAAAAATTTCGGAAACTCATCCAGCCAATCCGCCATATCGGTCAGCAGTTTCAGCGGCACATCCTGATGGACGCCGCCCGGCCGGAACCAGGCGCTATGCATGCGCGCACCACTTGCTCGCTCGAAAAAGGCCAAACATTGTTCGCGAATTTCAAACACCCAGATATTGGGTGTCATTGCGCCGACATCCATGACATGGGCGCCAATATTGAGCATATGATTACAAATGCGCGTCAATTCCGCGAATAAAACCCGCAAATACTGTCCCCGTAAGGGGACTTCGAGATCGAGCAGCTTTTCAATTGCAAGCACATAGCTGTGCTCCATGGCAAGCGGTGAGCAATAGTCCAGGCGATCAAAATAGGGCAAAGCCTGCAAATAGGTTTTATGCTCGATCAACTTTTCCGTGCCGCGATGCAATAACCCGACATGAGGGTCCAACCGCTCCACAATTTCGCCATCCAACTCCATGACCAAACGCAAAACGCCATGCGCCGCCGGATGCTGTGGTCCGAAATTGATCGTATAATTTTGGATTTCCAGATCACCAACCGTCGGGTCAGCTTCATCTGCAATATGATCCATTTCGTCGAGATAATCAGCCATTAGGACTTGGCCCCCTTATCATCACCCGCGTCGGTCTTTTCATCCCCAGGAAGGATATAATCTGCCCCTTCCCATGGCGACATAAAGTCAAAGCTGCGGAAATCTTGCGCCAATTTTACAGGCTCATAGACAACCCGTTTGGCTTCTTCGGAATAGCGCATTTCGACATAGCCGGTCAGCGGGAAGTCCTTGCGGAAGGGATGCCCCTGAAAACCATAGTCGGTTAAGATCCGGCGTAAGTCGGTATTGCCTTCAAACAACACTCCATAAAGATCGAACACTTCTCGTTCGAGCCAGCCAGCAACTTCCCAAATATGGGTTACTGTTGGAACCGGCATATCTTCATTGGTGGTCACCTTGACCCGGATACGATGATTTTTGGTCAAACTGAGCAGATGATAACAAACCTCAAAACGCTCCGGACGATCCGGATAATCGACACCGGCTATTTCCACCAATTGCTGATAATCGTGCTTGTCGCGCAATTTGGCCATCACCGCGGGCAATTTCTTGCGGTCCACGGTCAAACTAATCTCACCATGCGCTTCGACCGTTTCCAAAACGGCCGCGCCCAAGGCTTTGTTCAGCGCATCAGCAACGCCGTCGTTGCTCGCTATTTTAGGGGCCCCGTTCGCCATATCAGCGCTCTAACGTCCCGATGCGCCGTATTTTCCGCTGCAATTGCATGACACCATATAGCAGAGCCTCGGCGGTAGGCGGACATCCCGGGACATAAATATCTACCGGAACAATCCGATCACAGCCGCGGACAACCGAATAGCTATAGTGATAATAACCACCACCATTGGCACAGCTGCCCATGGAGATTACATATTTAGGTTCGGACATCTGATCATAGACCTTGCGCAAAGCGGGGGCCATTTTGTTACATAATGTCCCAGCAACGATCATCACATCAGACTGGCGCGGGCTTGCTCGCGGTGCCGCACCAAAACGCTCCATATCATAGCGCGGCATGTTCACATGGATCATTTCCACAGCGCAACAAGCCAATCCAAAAGTCATCCACCAGAGCGAACCGGTGCGCGCCCATTGGAATAGCTCTTCGGTGGATGTGACAAGAAATCCCTTGTCATTCACTTCCGAATTCAAATCTTTGAAAAACGTCTCGTCCGGCGGCGTGTTCGACGCCATTGGCGTCCCATCCGCGTTCAAGATTGCATTACTGGTGGTTTCTACTCCCAATCGAGCGCTCCCATTTTCCATTCGTAAATAAATCCGACGGTCAAGATGAATAGAAAGACCATCATAGCGGACCAGCCAGCCCAACCAATTTGTCCGAGCGATACCGCCCAGGGAAACAGAAATGCTGCTTCGAGATCAAAAATGATAAATAAGATAGCGACCAGATAGAAGCGCACGTCAAACTGGCTTCGTGAATCTTCAAAAGCAGGAAAACCGCACTCATATTCTGATAGCTTTTCAGCATCGGGCTGGTGCGTACCGGTTAATCGAGAAACGCCCATGGGCAGAAAAACAAAAAGAGCAGAAAGGCCCAGTGCTACAGCAAGAAACAGCAATATCGGCGCATATTCGGTTAGATCGACCACAAAAGACTCGTTTCGCTAAATTTCAGGGCCGCTTTTAGGGATAGGCATCCCATGCTGCAAGGGCCAAATAGACCGAAATGGCGGCATAGCTCCCGCTTTTCTAATTCAAAGCAACGACCGGGCGAGGATTTTGTGCAACTTACTGTGCAGCGCTTCATTCGCCGCCAGTATTTCTCTTTGCCCGATCGGTTGATCGCCGCCAGTATAATCACTGACAAATCCGCCTGCTTCACGCACCATCAAAATGCCCGCAGCCACATCCCAAACCTGTAAATCGGCTTCCCAGAAACCATCAAACCGTCCGGCTGCCAGCCAAGCCAAATCGAGCGATGCCGCACCGTTGCGGCGGATGCCCGCCACTTCCGGCGCAATCGAACCAAATATACGAGACCATTCTGCCAAATCGCCATGGCCTTTAAAGGGAATACCCGTGGCAATGACCGCTTCCGATAGATCTCTGCGTGCCGACACGCGCAATCGTTTTTCGCCCAGATAAGCCCCTTTGTCCATTTCCGCCCACCAGGTTTGATCCGACACCGGTTCATAAATTAGACCGCTGGTTATTTTTCCCCAGCCTTGGCCATCATAGGCGCGCTCTTGAACAGCGATAGAAATGGCGAAATGCGGAATGCCGTGCAGAAAATTTGTCGTGCCATCGAGGGGATCGACAATCCAGCGCGGCTTGCCTTCTTCGCCTTCAATCATCCCGCCTTCTTCTAAAACAAATCCCCAACCAGGCCGCACCTTCATCAATTCGTCATATAAAGTGCGTTCCGAACGCATATCAGCCTTGGACACAAAATCCGCCGGCCCTTTTTTCGAAACTTGCAAATGTTCAACTTCACCAAAGTCACGGCGCAAACGCGATCCCGCTTTGCGCGCGGCGCGTTCCATAACGGTGATCAATGCGGAATGTGCAGGCATATCTCAGGCTTTCACTATCTAGGGGAGCATAGTTATCGTTTAGCGGTGGCTGTGTCGAACCACTTATCATCAATATTAGCCAGCGCCCTCCGATGAAGGCGAGCGTGACAGAATGACTTAACTCACTTTGCCGACATATTCCCGGGCATAGACATCAACGATGATTTTCGTACCTGCGGAGATAAATGGCGGCACCATGACGCGCACCCCATTATCAAGCACTGCAGGCTTGTAACTGGATGATGCGGTTTGTCCTTTGACGACCGCATCGGCTTCTACAATTTCAGCTTCAATTTGGTCCGGCAACTGCACAGAAATGGGCTTTTCTTCATAAAGCTCGAGCTGCACATCCATGCCATCTTGCAAAAATTCAACCGCTTCACCGAGCAAATCGGAAGGCAAAGTAATTTGCTCATAATTTTCTTTGTCCATGAACGTCAACATGTCGTCGTCAGCAAATAAATATTGGAAAGTCTTGGTATCCAGACGAACTTTCTCAACCGTATCAGCGCTGCGAAAACGAACATTGGTTTTCCGGCCATCGACCAAGTTTTTCATCTCAACTTGCATATAAGCGCCGCCTTTACCCGGTTGCGTATGTTGAATTTTCGCAACCTTCCATAGGCCATTTTCATAATCCAAAATATTGCCGGGACGGATATCTACGCCGCTGATTTTCATGGAATGTCTCGCTTTCGGAAATCTTGTGTTGCGGCCCTCTATAACGATGAACAGATATAGGCAAGCACAGCGAGAGTGTCGAATGGCTATTTCATACAATACAATAGACGTAGCGGATTTTACCCAATAGCCAATGGAAGATAATTTCGATCCGGCGACTCCGGAAGAAACCATGGCCCCTGCCGCCGGTCTGTTCCGCTCAAACTTTGCGGATGACCGGTTCCGCCTGTCGTCTCCGCATGGGTTTCTCAGCACAATCGAAACCATGCCGCATTTTGGGATACCTTCTCCCGATAGCTTCACAAAAAATTTCCTGGCCGGCCGCAAAGGCTTGTTCATTATCGAGCCCTGAACAAAGGCAACCTGTCTTTTTCATCCAATACCGTCTGCTGACAGCAATGTAACTTAACCGCATGACTGAACAAGATCTGCCCGAAACCATCACATCATGCACTGACGATGTCACCGACAACCCGGTTTGCGCTGGACTTTTTGGCTATTCCTTGAACGAAGCCAATATGCGTCCATTCTTGCCGCTACCCGAATATGTTCGTGATTTGGAACAAATTCCAAATTTTGCACCGCCATCAGTCGAGCGATTTTTGGCGCAATATGTGCGGTCGCAAATCGGCGTTACGAAAAGCTCATCCTGATCAACTTGCGTTTGATAATATGTCGGTAAATTGTCGGACTGTTTTTGCGGGTCCGTCCGGCGTTTTCCAAACCGAACCACTGACCGCCAGAAAATCGGCGCCCGCAGCGATCAGCGGTTGGCAATTATCCGGTGTAATGCCTCCGATCGCGACACTGGGTATCTCCATCATGGTTGACCACCATTGCAGGATATCAACGCCGGGCTGGTAGATAGTTTCTTTCGTCTCGGTTGGGAAAAAGGCTCCAAAAGCCACATAGTTGGCACCGCCCTCACCCGCCTCCATCGCGAGATGGCGGCTATCATGGCAGGTTATTCCAATTTGCACTTTATCGCCCAAGAGGGCCCGGGCTTCTTTCAAACCCGCATCGCTTTGCCCCAAATGCAGGCCATCGGCTTCTATCCGCTGCGCAAGCGCAACATCGTCATTCACCACAAAGGCAACATCGTGCGTATCGCAAATGGCTTTGAGCGGTTCGGCCAAACGCGCGGCGGTGTCTGGATCGATATCCTTGACGCGAAATTGAAAGGCCGCAACCGGCCCCGCCTCGAAAGCCGACTGCAATTTTTCCGGAAAATCACCACCCGTGTCTAGTGGTGAAATCAGATAAAGTTGGCAAGACGGTGGTGTCATAATCTCAGCCTCTTAGAAGCCATGCCTGCATTCATACAGGAATAGCTGACTTCCTACCCTTTGACTGTAGATGCTTGGTGAATCTGGTCGATGGCTTCGCCGAGGGATGCATCAAATTCTGCATCCGTCATCGGGTGCCGCAAATCTTGCAAGAGGGCCCGCGAAAAACTCGCAATCATGCCGCGGTTTTTGGCAAGCTCACTGCAGGCCTCATCCCGAGAAAAACCGCCAGAAAGAGCAACGACACGGGCCACGCGTGGATGATCCACCAAAGATGTATAGAGATTAGCTTCCGCCGGGATTGACAATTTCAACATCACTTTACGATCCGCAGGCAGTGCATCCAGTTGATTGGTAATTTCTTGAAGCAAAATCGCATCACATTGCGCACGTTCTGCGCTTTTAATATTCACTTCGGGTTCGATCATCGGCATCAGCCCGTGATCCAAAATCTCTCCAGCCACATCAAATTGTTGCTTCACAATGGCGGCTATACCGGAAGGGGATGCCAAATTGATAACAGAGCGCATTTTGGTTCCGAACACGCCTTTTGCCTTGGCCCGTTCCAACAGAGCGCTCAGTTCAGGCATGGGTTTCATCATCTGAACACCGTCAGCTTCGTCTTCCAAACCTTTGTCCACTTTCAAAAACGGCACGACACCGCGTTCCCAAAGCAAGCTTGGTACCGCTTTGCCATCCGCTTCGCCGTCCATGGTTTTCTCAAACAATATGGCGCCGATAACTTTGCCGCTGCCAAAGCTTGGTGCGGTGACGATCCGGCTGCGCATGCCGTGAATCAAGGCGAACATCTCATCATCATTGGCATAAGCATTTTCTTCAACGCCGTAGCCCCGCAATGCCTTGGGTGTAGATCCGCCGCTCTGGTCCAGTGCGGCAATGAAGCCGCCGCCATTTTCGATCGTGTCCATCATTTTGGGATCATGCATGAAATTCGTCCTTATTGGTTAGGTTGTTTGGCCAGAATATTGATATCTCGCCATAAAATGCGCTCATTGGGCACCATAGTCCCATATAAGTCTTTATTTTCGGTTCCATCCGGCTCGCCGCCAAGCTTTGTGTAGAGCTTGCGGGCGCGATCATTGCCGACCACAACGTGAAGCCACATGGATTGACGCCCATTTTGCTGAGCAATATTGGCGGCTGCCGTGAGCAGTTTTCGGCCGGTACCCTGCGATTGGCAAGCGCTGCGGACATGCAGATTGTCGACATAGACACTGTCATTATCCCAGGCGGCCACAAAGCCTTGAATGGCATGGTCTTCGGCTACCAGGACAATATCTTGCGCGCCAATGACCGCTTTACTCCAATGGTCTGCCATGAGGCCGGGTATTTTTTCATCCAACAGCGCGGGGGACAGCACATTGCGGTAATTTTCCTGCCAGCTGCGCGCATGAATCTCGGCAATTATCGGCCTGTCCATATCTTGTGCAGGCCGGATAATCATTGCTGCAGCGCCTTTACGCCCGGCAGATCCTTGCCTTCCATCCATTCCAGAAACGCCCCGCCCGCAGTCGATACAAAACTGAAGTCATCGGCCACACCGGCATGATTGAGCGCCGCCACCGTATCTCCGCCGCCAGCAACAGACAACAAAGAGCCTTCTTTGGTCAAGGCCGCCGCCGTTTGCGCTAGCGCAACAGTGGCCCGATCAAATGGCGGCGTTTCAAAGGCGCCCATCGGGCCGTTCCACACCAACGTCTTGCAGGTTTTGAGCACATCGGACAGCGCTTCCACAGCGGCTGGCCCAACATCGAGGATCATTTCATCCGCTGCCACTTCATGGACATTGACCGTCCGGGTTGGCGGATTGGCAGCAAATTCCTTCGATACGACCACATCATAAGGCAGATGAACCGTGCAATCAGCCTGATCGGCGGCCTCTAATATGGCATTTGCCGTATCGGTCAAATCATGTTCGCACAGGGATTTTCCGACATCGACACCGCGCGCCGCCAAAAATGTATTGGCCATACCGCCGCCAATGATCAAATGATCCACTTTCTCAACCATTTGCCGCAGAACATCGAGTTTACTGGACACTTTGGCGCCGCCGACCACGGCCACGACCGGATGATCCGGATTGCCCAGCGCCTTATCCAGCGCGCTCAATTCCCTTTCCATCGACCGACCGGCATAAGCAGGCAGATGCGCAGCCAACCCCGCGGTAGTAACATGGGCCCGATGCGCGGCGGAAAAAGCATCATTAACGAAAAATGTAGCGAAAGACGCCAGCGCTTTGGCCATGCCGGGATCATTTTGTTCTTCCCCCGGCGCAAAACGGCTATTTTCAACGACGCTGATGCTACCATTAGGTAATTTTGCGATCGCATCCGGATCCGGTCTTTGCAGAAAAGCAACGTCCCGGCCCAATATATCAGCCAAGGGCGCCACCACAGGTTCAAGCGAATATTGCATATCCACCTGCCCCTTTGGCCGCCCAAAATGCGCTAGCAGCAGTAACTTCGCGCCGCGGTCAGCCAATTCGGTAACCGTGGGAATCACCGCTTTCAGCCGCGTATCATCCGTCACCTTGCCATCAGCCATAGGCACATTGAGATCCACCCGGACAAAACCAGCTTGACCGGTTACATCACCAATATCATCCAGTGTTTTAAAATTGTTACCAGACATTGCTCAGAACCTTTCTGTCTAGAGCAAGCCCGCCATAACACCTGCTGTATCGATCATCCGATTGGAGAAGCCCCATTCATTATCATACCAGCTGACAACGCGTACCAATTTCCCATCCATTACGGATGTTTCGAGGCTGTCGACGGAAGAACTGGCGGGTTGATGATTGAAATCGCTCGAGACAAGCGGCTTGTCTTCAAACACCAAAACACCCTTCATAGCGCCATCTGCTGCGGCTTTCAGCGCATTGTTAATCTCTTCCGCGGTCGTTTCCCGATTGGGGGTAAAGACCAAGTCGACCAAGCTCACATTAGGCGTCGGGACGCGCACGGAAGAACCGTCCAGCTTGCCGTTCAGCTCAGGCAAGACCAATCCCACCGCGCGAGCAGCACCGGTTGTGGTGGGAATCATATTGACCGCCCCTGCCCGGGCACGGCGCATATCACTATGCATTTGATCGAGCATCCGCTGATCGTTGGTATAGCTGTGAATAGTGGTCATGAAGCCGCGCTCAATACCCACGGCATCATTCAGAACCTTTGCAACGGGAGCCAAGCAGTTTGTCGTACAAGATGCATTAGAAACAATAACATCCGTTGACGTCAAAACGTCATGATTAACGCCATAGACCACAGTTTGATCGACATTTTTGGCCGGTGCGGAGATTAAAACCCGTTTGGCGCCGGCATCGATATGCGGCTGCGATGCTTCTTTGGATTGAAAGAAACCGGTACATTCTAAAACAATCTCAACACCCATTTCAGCATGAGGCAAATTGCCTGGATCGCGTTCTGATGTCACAGCAATTTTCTTGCCATTGACCGAAATACTATTGCCATCGGCCGTAACTTCGCCCGGAAAGCGTCCATGGACACTATCATAGCCGAAAAGCAGCGCATTGGCGTTGGCATCCGCTAGATCGTTAATCGCAACCAGTTCCAAACCACAATCTGGGCGCTCCAATATGGCGCGGGCGACGAGACGGCCGATGCGACCAAATCCGTTAATTGCTACTTTTGTCATGATGTTGCTCCTTTGAAAGTGGATTTTGGCTGTTTTTAGCCCAATTTTTCTAATATTTGCGGGGTAATTGCTTCTGCAGTGAGACCAAAATGCGCGAACAGGTCATTAATCGGGGCCGATGCGCCAAAACTATCTATGCCAAAGCGCAGACCATTCAAGCCCGTATACCGTTCCCAACCAAAAGTTGTGCCGGCCTCGATCGAAACCCGCACCATATCGTCACCGCCCAACAGGTCCGATTTATAGCTATCGGTCTGGGCGTCAAATAATTCGGTACAGGGCATGGATATAACAACCGCTCCAACACCAGCGGCTTCCAATTGCGCCGCAACCGCCATGGCCAGCGACACTTCAGAACCGGTGGCGATCAAAACAACCTTTTGCGCATTTTCTGGCGCTTTAATTGAATAAGCACCTTTTTCACAAAGGTTTACGCTGACGTCATGGCGGATTGGCGGTAGCCCCTGACGCGTTAATGCTAGCGTAGACGGCCCTTCAGACCGTTGAATTGCTAGGGCCCAACATTCGGCCGTCTCTACCGCATCCGCGGGCCGGAATACATGCATATTGGGCATAGCACGCAAGCTTTGAACATGTTCAATCGGTTGGTGGGTAGGACCGTCTTCGCCGAGCCCGATACTGTCATGGGTCATGACATAGATGGCACGGCTATTTTGTATGGCGGAAAGACGCATGGCTCCCCGGCAATAGTCAGTAAACACCAGAAATGTCCCACCATAAGGGATAATACCGCCATGAAGAGCCATGCCGTTCATCGCCGCGGCCATCCCAAATTCGCGAATGCCATAATAAATATAGCGCCCGGAATAATCGTCTTTCGTCAAAGGCTTAGTGGAATCCGTCTTGGTATTGTTCGAACCTGTCAAATCCGCGCTTCCGCCGACCATTTCCGGTAATGCCGCGGTAAGCGCGCCTAGAGCCATTTCCGATGCTTTACGGGTCGCCACTTTCGGGGGATCTTGAACCAGGCCTTCCAGATAATCCTGCATCATATTTTGATCAGGGAGCGCCCCGGACATGCGCCTCTCAAACTCTTCAGAAAGACTATGAGCTTTAAGCCGTGCTTCCCATTCCGCCCGTTTTGCCGCTCCCTTTGCACCAATTTGGCGCCATGACGCCAATATATCCTCTTGAATTTCAAAGGGTTTATCATTCCAACCCAATTGTTCCCGGGTGGCTGCAATTTCGTCTTCTCCGAGGGGTGCACCATGAGTTGCGGACGTGCCCTGTTTGTTTGGAGCGCCATATCCGATCACTGTTTTACACGCTACCAATGATGGCCGCGGGTCAGCCTCGGCTTCAGACAAGGCGCGGCGTATGTCATCGAAATCATGGCCATCACAACGCGCTACATGCCATCCCGACGCCTCGTAACGGGCCGGAATATCTTCACTGGTCGACAATTCTGTGCCGCCATCAATGGTTATTCCATTGTCGTCCCACAGGACATTAAGCCGCCCAAGCCCCAAATGGCCTGCTAATCCCACGGCTTCATGATTGATCGCTTCCATCAGACAGCCATCTCCAGCAATGACCCATGTCTTGTGATCCACCAAATCATCGCCAAAATGGGCGTTTAAGTGTCGTTCAGCGATAGCCATGCCGACCGCCATGGCAAATCCTTGCCCCAAAGGTCCTGTGGTTGCTTCCACGCCTGCGAGCTTGAAATTCTCAGGATGACCCGCACATGGGGACGATAATTGCCTGAAATCCTTAATATCTGCCATAGTTGGTCGGTCATAGCCGGTAAGATGCAATAGCGAATAGATCAGCATCGAGCCATGACCTGCAGATAGAACAAATCGGTCGCGATCCGCCCATTTCGGGGCTTTAGGGTCATAATTCAGAAAATCGCTGAATAATATCGTCGCGACATCGGCCATACCCATGGGCATCCCAGGATGACCGCTATTTGCGGCTTGCACGGCGTCCATGGACAATGCGCGAATGGCGTTGGCCATATTTTTTTCAGAAATGGTCATAATATTTTCGGATCCCCCAAAGTGATCAAATTATGACAACGGTGGACTGAGAAAATCTACCGATTCGCCATTTTGAGACATCCTTTGCTGACCTGCGCTCATATCGTCAAGGCCGCGCTTCACCGATCTCGGGTTTACGCACGGCTCCGAGATTGTTACCAATGAAACACAATAACTTATATGTCGGAACCAAGTCATGGAAAATGAACGAGTGATCCTCGCGATAGGCCGAATAGAGCGCGCCCTCAGTCGGATAGAATCATCCCAGATATCTGCGCCTCACCCGCAAGCCGATCCTGCGCTGGAACAACGGCATGCAGCGCTAAAAGAAGAAATGAAGCAAGCCATCCTGACCATTGACGGGCTGATTGCCCGGCAGGAGAGTTGATATGGCACAGGTAAAGCTCGAAATTGGCGGCCGTTCATTCATGGTCACCTGTCAGGACGGCGAAGAAGATCATCTTGGTAAATTGGGTGCAATGGTCGACGCAAAAGCCTCAGAAGCGGGGGATCCTGCGGGTTTGACCGAAAGTCGGATGCTGCTTTTCACCTCATTGCTGCTGGCGGATGAACTGCATGCTTCAAAAAATGCCCAACGCAATGAACCCTCGCCGCAGCCTGCCATTCCTCCTGCTGCAAGCCCGCAGAAAACCAACGATGCTGAGGATGAACGTGTCTTGCTGGCGTTGGAAAAACTGGCGGATCGCGCCGAAGCTTTTGCGAACAGTCTTGAGCCAAAGAGCAACAATGCCTAGATAGATTGAGACGGGTACTGCCTGGCACGAGCCTGAAGCGAACATCCCTGAGGCGATATAACAACATAGGGAGCTGTCCCTGCCCGGATTGCGGACTTTTTTGGAAGTCGGGTTCGGTGCATATGGCGCCCACCTGACGTAATTGGCGTCAGAGGATTTTCTAGCAAACGACCTTGGCGGTCCCGTCACCACTTCCAAGAAAGACATATAGTTGAATAACTTAGTTGAAGATAAGAAGAAACTACGTGAAGAGTATAAGCGCCGACGCAAAGCTTTTTACGACCAACTGGATCCGGCGACAAAAGGCTTGGCATTCCGTCGTCCGCCTACTCCGCTAGCCCAGCTTATCAATGACAGCGAGACCATCGCGCTATACAGTGCCATGGGTTCAGAGGCGCCGACGGCAAGGCTCGCGGAATATTGCATTGAAATTGGAAAAAATTTATGTTTTCCAGTGGTTATAGGCAGGAAGCCCCTTGAGTTTCGCCTTGTTGATTCGATCAATATATTGCAAGCTGGCTATCAAAATATAGCGGAGCCTGGGACCGACTGTCCAGTGGTTGTTCCGGACCTGATTATCGCGCCTTTGGTGGCTTTTGATCGGTCTCTTAGTCGACTCGGTCAGGGTCAGGGCCATTATGACCGCAGCTTTGAAAATCTCCCGCATGCACGCCGAATTGGCCTGGCGTGGTCGGTGCAGGAAACCGAAAATGTGCCAAACGAGAATCATGACGTCACTCTGGAGATGATTGTCACAGAATCTGAAATAATTCAATCGGTTAACATGACGTCATGACATCAGATCCAGGCGATAAACCACCCTATAATCCGCCTGATGCCCCCAATTGGCGCGCGCCAGTTGGCATGTTGTTAATGTTGATCTTTCTCTTAGTTTGGTCCGGCATTGTCGTCACAATGATCGACTGGATAAGCAACCTCAATTTTTGGCTGCAATTGCCCATCTATGTTTTTGCAGGGATTATATGGATATTTCCGATCAAGCCATTGCTGCTTTGGATAAATACCGGGAAATTCCGTTCCTAGACCGCCATATGCCGTTTTTCAGGCAATGGCGCGAGTGACGAGACTTGAACTCGCGACCTCCGGCGTGACAGGCCGGCGCTCTAACCAACTGAGCTACACCCGCTTATTCACCGGCAAGCTTGCCGGGATATGCAGTGGAGAAGCGCAAGTATAAGAGCGCTGCCTGACTGTCAACAACACTCTTGCAATCCAGCGAAGATTTTTTTGACCCAGGTCCACCGGCCCATGAATTTGAGGCGATTTTCAACATGTCTGACGTCATTTTAACCGATACGGCCTTTGGGATTTTTTTCTCTAATCGATTTTTTGCAACCAAGCGATATTTTACAACATTGTACGCAAGTTACAATTGGTTACAGTTAACAGAGCGTTAAGCAAAAGCCAAAAAACATCCTCATTAATACCTTTAAACCCCTGTTTTCCGGGGAATTTGATGGTGACGTCATGAACATGTTTTTGACGCCATCTTTACGAAATATTTGCCTTTTTCCTGCATATCAGAGCCATGAATTATGCAAGAAAATCAAATTTGACCCGGCCAATTATGGCTCATCGGTCTTTTGCGGTTCGCGGAGCCATGACGGTTGCTGCCATCCTTTCTGCCATGACATTTGCCGCCCCAACGGTACATGCTGCAGGGACGGTTGCGGGAACGGACATACTCAATACTGCGCAAGCTACCTATGATGGTCCAGGCGGAACCGTTACGATCGATTCCAATACGGTGACGATTAAAGTGGACGAATTGCTCGATGTCACCGTCGCCTCCAGCGATCCAGGTGATATTGCTGTCGATAGCGGCGCCTTGCAACAAGTGACCACTTATCAAGTGACCAATACCGGTAACGGCAATGAAGCGTTTGCGCTGACCGCTGATACTGCAAAAGGTGGCGATGATTTCGACACCAGCAACCCAGTTATTTATCTGGATACGGACGATAACGGCATTTTCGATCCCGGTGTGGACACAATTTACACCCCGGGCGCGAATGATCCGGTATTGGCGCCGGATTCCAGCACAACCATCTTTATATTGTCGGACATTCCGGCAACAGCAACAGATGGACAACGCGCGGAAGTAGAATTGCTTGCCGCGGCCGTAACCGGCACCGGTACCCCGGGCACTAGCTTTGCGGGCCAAGGCGATGGCGGCGGTGACGCTGTGGTCGGTTCAACCGGTGCGGATGGTGAAGCGAGCAGCTTTTTCCTTATTCAAGCGGCGCAAGTTGCCTTGGTGAAAAGCGCAACAGTTGTTGATCAATTTGGCGGAAATCAGGCCGTTCCCGGTGCAACCATCACCTATCAACTGGTGGCGACCATTACCGGTACCGGGACTTTGACCAATTTAAACGTGACCGACGATATACCAGCAGACACCACTTATACGGCCCAAAGCATCACGCTTGAGGGTGCCGGCGTCACAGATAGTGACGCGGATGCCGATGCTGGATCCTTTGATGGCAGCGCGATTGCCGTCAGTCTCGGCGATGTACCGGGCGGACAAACCCGGACTATCACCTTCCAAGTAACCATAGATTGAGGAAAAGTTGATGAAAATCAATATCTTAAAGCGTTTGGCTATGCTCGCAGCCCTGGCAATTCCTGGAATGGCCATGGCCGCCAATAATGTGGCATTGACCAGCGACGTTTTTGTTGAACGCAAAGTGGAAAAACCGGACGGCACGACAGCAGTGATGCTCGAGGCGCCGAAAACGGTGGTTCCTGGCGATAATCTCGTCTTTGTCCTCAAATATAAGAATGTCGGCTCGACGCCGGCGACGGATTTCTCGGTCACCAACCCGCTCCCCAAAGCGGTGGCGTTCAAAGGAACGTCTGATGGCTCGGAAATTGTCTCCATTGATGGAGGCAAAAATTGGGGGTCGCTCTCGGCTCTCACCTACACGCGTGAAAATGGAGAGGTCCGCCCTGCCCTGATGAGCGACGTGACGCATATCAAGTGGAAATTTAATCGTTCTCTTTCAGTGGGTTCAGAAGGGAAACTTGTATTTCGCGGCACTGTAAAGTGACCGCAAACCGTATCGGATCGCCGCGGGGGTTTGGCGATCCAAATTGAAGTGAAACAGGAGATCAGTTATGACCAGTAAACTGAAACTACTCGCCACCGCGGGTGGTGTTTCTGCATTAATGTTGGGTGCAAACCCAGCATTTGCTGCAGGTACAACCGCAGGCGATACAATTACCAACAATGTGACCGTAAATTATCAGGTCGGCGGTGTAGACCAGACCGCTGAAACCGATTCAGACACGTTTACGGTTGACCGTAAGCTTGATTTGACGGTTTCGGAAGCAAATGGCGCCGCTCAGTCGGTAACGCCAGGCCAAACCGGCGGCGCTCCGAACCCAGCGTTCCTGACCTATACCGTAACCAACGATTCAAACGACGTTGTCGACTTTGAATTGTCTGCGGCTCAACAAACCACGGGTGCAGCGACACCATTTAGCGGTACCGATGACTTTGATGTCACCGGCCTGCTTATTTTCGTGGAATCCGGCGCAACTCCTGGCTATCAGCCAGCAGAAGATACGGCGACATTTATCGATGAATTGGCAGAAGATGCCAACCAGACCGTATATGTTGTCGGCGATATCCCGCTTGGCCTCGCAACAGGCGACGCAGCAGGTATCACTTTGACCGCAGCCATTAAAGAAGGCGACACCGGCGGTTCGCTTGGTGGTGATTATACGGTCAATGCCGGCGCCAATACCGAAGATGGCACCGTTAACGCGGCCAATATTGACAACGTATTTGTCAATTCTTCTGCATCGGACACCGATAACTTCGTCATTTCCGCTGCTAATGTCAGCGTTGTGAAGTCAAGTTCAGTATTGTGGGATCCCGTAAACGGTAGCTCCAACCCGAAATCCATTCCGGGTGCTGTTATCGAATATTGTATTGCGGTAACCAACGCTACAGGCAGTGCAACGGCGACAAGCGTGAGCATTTCGGATGATATTTCGGCTCTCGATCTGTCTTTCTACGCCACAGCGCCAGCATCAGGCCCAGCCACTATACCGGCTGCCAATGGTGTTCGATCAGCTCTGGCATGTGATGGTACTGGTACCAACGCAGACGCCGGTACGCTGGCCGAAGCAGGCGGCGTGATCACTGGTGATCTTGGCGATGTTGCTGCCGGTGTCACCGAGACTCTGCTCTTCCGGGCAACGGTCGACTAAAATTGAGGAAAGTGGCGGTTTACCGGGCCTCCGGTAAGCCGCCACCTCCCCTTTTTTTGATGCGGTGGTTAACCAATCTTTTTAAGCCAGTCAGTCTGGCAGTTGCTGCAGGAGCGATGATCGCGCCTGCCTCTATGGTACCCGCATATGCTCAAGGCTTCCCTCTTATAAGCAATGTAGCGGAAGCTGAATGGGATGTTGGCAGCCAACGGTTGCAAAGCCCTTCTAACCGCGTGGACATTCAAGTTGTTGCTCCCCCAGAAATACAACCGGAAATCACGCTTTTTCATTTTGATGATCCGCCCGGCGCGGAACAACTTTCTCTTCCCGGCACGATCTGCAGAGGCTCCGGTGGCAATGTCCCCGTTGAGCTCGTAGGTGTTTTTGCCGGAACCAACACTAGCCCCGCGTCTATATCCCAAACGGACAATATTCGCGCGGGTGAGCCTGTTATTCTCTCGGTTCTTGCCCCAAACAAGAATTTGAGCACCGCCACTATCGATAATTTCGATATTGTTATCACTACGCCTTCCGGTGACAGTGAAACGATCAATATCGTCGAGACCGATGTCAATAGTGGTCGTTTCGTTGGAATGATCAATACCGCAGCGGTACCGCCGGCGCCAGTTTCAGGCGATTGTGTCCTGTCTGTGCAGCCTGGCGACCAGCTCAGTGCCGGTATTGATGATTTATCCGGCGCTACAATCGGTTCAGTTGAAATCGGGATCCTGATTGATCCCTTTGGTGTAACCTTTGACAGCGGTGATGGCACAGCTGTTGATGGGACAAGAGTAACGTTGATCGACGCTGACACGGGCTTGCCCGCGGATGTATTCGGCGATGACGGGGTTTCTGTGTTCCCCAGCACAGTCATTTCCGGCGGAACCGTAACGGATAGCGGCGGAAACGTGTATAATTTCACCGAAGGTTTTTATCGCTTCCCCTTTGCCCGTCCCGGGCGTTATCGCCTGCTGATAGAACCGCCAGCGCCATATACGGCGCCGTCGACGGCTACGCCGGAGTCCTTGGCCGGTTTTCAGCGCACCGATGGCCTGCCCTTTACGATTGTGGACGGGTCTTTTGGCGGTATCATTGTCTTGGACGATCCCGCACCGGTGCGAGTGGATGTACCGCTTGATCGACCGGGTGTTCCGATCACCATCACCAAAGCGACCTCAACAGCCATTGCTGTGCCCGGTGATGCGATACAATATCGGGTCACCGTCCAGAATAGTGATCCGTTGCGGACAACCGGCGCGATTACGATTGAAGATCAGTTGCCGAACGCGATGCGCCTGCGTGCCGACACGGTCCGCTATAACGGCGCCTTGATTACCCCCAATGTCACGCCTAACGGCCAAAATTTCTCGGTCAACGTCCCTTCCTTGCCTGCTGGCGGAAGCGGTTTATTGACTTATTTGGCGGAAATCCGCCAGGATGCCCAACCCGGCGACGCGATTAACACCGCACAAGCCCGCGATGATCGTGGAGCCGAAAGCCTTGTCACCAGTGTGCCAGTGCGCATCGAACGCGACGGGATTTCGGAGCGTTTCACCCTTATTGGACGGATTACCGACGGCGCATGCACCGTTGATCCGCGCCTAGCCAACGGAATTGGCGGCATCCGAGTGATGTTGCAAGATGGTACCTATACCGTCACCGATGACGATGGTCGTTATCATTTTGAAGGCATTCGGCCCGGTTTGCACGTGGTGCAGGTCGATCCATCAACCTTCCCAGCAGACCTAGCTCCGGTTGATTGCGCGCAAAATACGCGTTCTGCGGGCAGCGATATCTCTCGCTTTGTTGAAGGCCGCGGTGGTGCGCTGAAACGCGCAGATTTCCGGGCCAAAAAGGTCGCTCCACGAGAAGTTGCTGCACCAAAAACCTACCAAAAACCTGAAATTTTGTCCGATCCTGAAGCCGCTGGTGCCAATCGCAACTGGCTTGCAGGTCAAGCACCGGGCATTGGCTGGGTATTCCCGGGTACCGACTATAATCCGCGGGTTAAATCTCTACGGGCCGCGGTAAAACACCGTAAAGGGCAACGGGTGGAGCTTTTGCTCAATGGCGAAAAAGTCAATCCTCTGTCCTTTGAAGGCAAAGAAAAGAGCGCAACCGGCTCGGTGCAGATCAGCATCTGGCGCGGACTGGATATTAAAAACCGGAAAAACGTTCTGACAGCGCGTGTTTTGGACGCAAAAGGCGCTTTGGTCGAAGAATTGACCCGCGAAGTCCATTATTCGGCTAGCCCGCTTAATGCAGAATTGCTCAAAGACAAATCCATATTGGTTGCCGACGGTGTCACCCGTCCTGTCTTGGCTGTTCGCTTGACCGATCGTGATGGCAAACCAGCGCATCACGGCACCACCGGCGATTTTAGCGTCCCTGCACCCTATATGCCGGCTATTGAAGTGGACGCCCAACAAGCCAATCAATTGTCCGGCTTGGAGCGCGGCGCACCGGTATGGCGTGTCGAAGGCGACGAAGGCATTGCCTATATTGAATTGGCGCCGACAACGGCTTCTGGCTCGGTCAGCATTACATTTCCATTCCGCGATGGCGAAGTTGCCCGCGAACAACGGGTTGAAACCTGGCTTGATCCAGGCAATCGGCCTTGGACCGTGGTCGGTTTCGCTGCCGGTACCGTTGGCTTCAACACGCTGGACGAACGTCTGGAAGATTTGACCGCCGATGATGACAATATCAATCTGGATGGCCGTGTTGCGCTTTATGCCAAAGGCCGCGTCACTGGCAAATGGCTCATGACCCTGTCTTACGATACCGACAAGGAAGAAGATGAGACGCGCTTTGCGGGTATTATCGATCCTCGTCGCTATTATACCGTATATGCAGATCGTTCTGAGCAACGCTATGACGCAGCGTCTGTACGCCGTCTCTATCTCAAACTGGAACGGCCGCAATTTTACGCGCTATTTGGCGACTTTGAGACCGGCATAAACGAGCCCGAGCTCGCTCGGTACCAACGTGCGTTTAATGGCGTTAAAGCCGAATATCGCAGCGATCAGGTTAGTGCTCTGGCCTTTGGTGCCGATGCTGCGAACCGCTTCCGCCGCGAAGAAATTCAAGGCAATGGTTTATCTGGACCTTATGCCCTCGCAACGCGCGATATTATCGCCAACAGCGAGCGGATCACGCTGGAGACGCGGGATCGGTTGCGCTCGGACCGGATTGTTGAACGCAAGGAACTGATCAGACATATCGACTATGATATCGACTATCTGGCCGGCACATTGCGGTTCCGTGAGCCTATTTTAAGCCGCAGCAGCGGTCTCGATCCGCAATTTATCATTGCTGAATATGAAGTTTTGGGTGTGGGCGGTCGTGATCTCAACGCTGGTGGCCGTTTGACTTATGAATCCAAAAATAAGAAGTTCAAAATCGGTGCCACGGCCATTCATGATGAGAATGAAAGCGTCAAAAGCGATTTGGTTGGCGTCGATGTCCGGTATCGACCCAATTTAAAGACAGAATTTCGTGCTGAAGTGGCGTCAAGCGATAGCGAAGACAAAACAGCCGACATATTAAATGGTGAACCGCGCGGTTCAGACAGCGCCGTCGCGTGGCTAGTGGAAGCGGAGCATCACGGATCTAACTTTGATGTATTGGCTTATGTTCGCCAGCAATCAGCGGGTTTCGGATTGGGTCAGCTTAATGCAGCCGAAAGCGGTACGCGCAAGTTCGGCATTGATACGCGGGTGCGGTTGAGTGACAAACTATCCTTGGCGGCCAGTGGCTATCAAGAGAATTTCTTGACCACAAACGCAAGACGGCGCTCTGGTACGGCAGAAATTGAATATCGTAGCAACGACACCGCGCTACGTGCTGGTGTGGTTCATGCGGAAGATCGTTTGTCAGACGGCAGCGTCAACCGATCAACCCTCGCACGCCTAGGAGCGACACAAAGGCTATTTGATGGCAAGTTGGAATTGGATGCACAGACGGAATTCGCCTTGGGCGGACAAGATGAAAGCATCGACTTTCCTGCGCGCCACAGCGTAACCGCGCGTTATGCAATCACCAATGATATTAAACTGGTCGGCACCTATGAAATTGCCGACGGGGAAAATATTGATGCCCGGACTGCCCGTATCGGGGTCGATGTCGCTCCATGGGATGGGGCGCGTGCGGTGGTCAGCGCCAATCAACAGGAAATTACCGAATTCGGTCCCCGCACATTTGCGGCTTATGGACTGACACAAAGCATTCCGCTCGACGACAAGTGGACGATTGATTTCTCACTCGACGGCAACGAAACCTTGGGGGGTTTTGACCGCAGCGACGTGATTAATGATCAGCAGCCTGTCGCTTCTGGCGGTTTCCTCGGCAGTGATGGATCCTTGACGGAAGATTTCGTCGCGGTCACCGCCGGTGCAACCTATCGTGATGATGAATGGAGCTGGGTATCCCGCGCCGAATATCGCGATGGAGATTTGAGTGAGCGCTACGGCTTCACCTCTGCCGTTTTGAAACAAATCGGTGAAGGCAGCTCTCTCGGCGCGCTGGGCAGCATCTTCCACGCAAAAGATGAAACCGGTACAAGCACGCAAGTTATCGAGGCAGAAGCCAGCTGGGCCCATCGCCCGGCCGATAGCCAGTGGTCTTGGCTCGAAAAACTCGAATTTCGGGAGGACAAAGTGCGCAACGCGGTTGCGGGCACCTCCGGACCAATTGGCGGTGCGCCGCTTCTTGTGAACGGAAACGTTACTTCTCGTAGAATTATCAATAGTTTAAGTGTCAATTATACGCCAATTGATGCGGATGACGGAATTTTCACCGAGGCGGGAGAATATAGCTTCTTTTGGGGAAGCCGCTATGTTTTCGACAAATTTGGTGAGGATGATGTCAAAGGCTGGAGCAACGTGATCGGAGCGGATGTCAAGTTCGATCTTTCTGACACGATTGATATCGGCGGACAGGCGACCGCGCGCATAGGTACGGATTTCGATACGATTGCCTATAGCGGGGGACCGAGTATTGGGATCACACCGTTTAAAAACGGCTATATCTCGCTCGGCTATAATGTGGTGGGTTTTGAAGATCGCGACTTTGAAGAAAGCCGCTATACCAGAGATGGGCCTTTCATCACCTTCCGATTGAAATTTGATCAGCAAACGCTCGGGAATTTGGGGTTCTAGGGCGCAACTGATCACCCATTCGCGGTCTTTGAGGCCAGGCGAATGCTCATGCTGACACGATCAGCACCAAGTTTCAAAAAGGCCGGAACCTTTGGGGGGAACCGACTTTATTGGACCGGCGGCGCAATGGTCAAAGCCCTAGCGGCTTAGTCAGCGAATAATAATATGGGTGTTTCCAGCAAATGCTTGAGCGCCTGCACATAACTGGCGGCATCATAGCCGTCCACGACCCTGTGATCACACGAGATCGACAGATTCATGAGCTTGCGCGCCTGAATCTCGCCGTCAATGATCATGGGGCGCTCTACTATCTTATTCGGACCGATAATGGCCACTTGCGGACGCTGGATAACCGGTGTTGTGGCAATGCCGCCTAACGGCCCTAGAGACGTTAAAGTCAGCGTCGATCCCGACAATTCATCCGATTTGGCGCTGCCACCGCGCGCGGCCGCCGATAAGCGGCCTATATCAGCCGCCAATTGCCAGATATTCTTGTCCTGAGCATCCCTTATAACCGGTACCATAAGGCCCTGATCGGTCTGTGTGGCCATCCCTAAGTGCACTGCGCCATGACGGGTCACCAGACCCGCCTCATCGTCATAAGTGGCATTGAGCATGGGAAATTGCGGCAATGATTTGCAGATCGCCACGATCATCAAGGGCAACATAGTAAGCTTTGGCCGATCGCCGCGATTGGCATTAAGGTCTGCGCGCATCTCTTCCAGCGCGGTCATATCAATTTCATCGACATAAGAAAAATGAGGAATATGGCGTTTTGACTCTGCCATATTTTGCGCGATCTTGCGGCGCATGCCGATGACCTTGATCGTCTCATCATCGCGCTTCTGGGACGCGCCTGCGGGCCGATAGCCCTGGCCGCTTCCATAGCTGAGATAGGCGTCAAGATCGCTGTGGCGAATATGCTCTCCCTGGGCTTTGACGAGGCTAAGATCGACACCCAGATCTGCCGCGCGTTTGCGCACGGCCGGGGTGGCCAGCACCTTTGCCAAGGGAGCATTTTCCGCCGCCATGACGTCAGTTTGCGGTGCTTTCACGGCCGCTTTGTTCTCGCCAACTGCTGGTGGTGAAGATGGAGCCTCGGGAGCAGTTTTCACTTTATTTTCAATGCCTTGAGACGACTTCAAAGCGTCACTTTCGGCTACCGCATCGCTCTGCCCATTATCTCCTTCCGCGGCGCTTTCGTCAACTTCAGACTCGATCTGAACAAGCATCGCGCCAATGGCAATAACATCCCCTTCTTCTCCAGCCACAGCCACAATTTTTCCGGACACCGGTGCTTCCATTTCAACCGTTGCTTTGTCCGTCATCATGTCCGCAATCTGGTCGTCTTCGGCAACCTGGTCCCCGACTTTCACATGCCAGGCAACAATCTCCGCCTCGGCAATACCTTCACCAATGTCGGGCAGATTAAAAGTATAAATGCTCATGATGTCAGCTCTCCGACTATCTTATCCAAAGCCTCGCCTATCCGGACCGGTCCTGGGAAATAAGCCCATTCCAGCGAATGCGGGTAAGGCGTATCAAATCCAGTAACGCGTTCAATCGGCGCTTCTAAGTGATAGAAGCAGCGCTCTTGAACCAAGGCAGACAATTCTGCTCCGAAGCCACTGGTGCGCGTGGCTTCGTGAATGATCAAGCAGCGCCCAGTTTTTTTCACCGAAGCCTCGATCGTTTCGATGTCCAGCGGCACCAAGGTCCGCAAATCAATCACTTCTGCATCAACCCTATGTTCTTCCACAACGGCATTTGCAACATGGACCATCGTGCCATAGGCCAATATCGTCACAGCTTCGCCGGCCCGGACAATATTCGCTTTGCCAATGGGTATCTTATAATAATCCTCAGGGACCTCAGACGCTTCAAATTTTGACCACGGCTCCACAGGTTTGTCATAATAGCCGGTAAAAGGCCCATTATATATTCGCTTCGGTTCAAAAAACATAACCGGGTCATTATCTTCAATCGCCGAAATCAGAAGTCCCTTGGCATCATAAGGCGTCGATGGAATAATCGTTTTCAATCCGCAGACATGGGTGAACATGCTTTCCGGTGATTGGCTATGGGTCTGCCCGCCAAATATTCCTCCGCCGAAAGGAGAACGTACAGTGATGGCACTTGTGAATTCAGCGGCCGACCGATAGCGCAAACGTGCTGCCTCCGATACCAATTGATCAAGCCCGGGATAGATATAGTCGGCAAATTGGATTTCTGGCACCGGCCGCATCCCATAAGCCGCCATGCCGACAGCGACGCCGATAATCCCGCATTCGCTGATCGGCGTATCGAAACAACGCGTCTTGCCGTGTTTTTCCTGAAGACTCGCCGTAGCCCGGAAGACACCGCCAAAATAGCCTACATCTTCGCCCATGACGACGACATCATCATCGCGTGTCATCATGGTATCCAGGCCACTGTTAATGGCTTCTATCATATTCATGACGGCCATTTGATTTCCCGTTCTTTATTGGCTTGTTTGCTTTGCTCTTCCAGGTGCCAAGGCATTTCCTCGAACACATCTTGAAACATGGTTTCAAATGGCTGATGTAAGCCATGTCCCAATATTCCATTTTTCTCGGCTTCTTTGGTCGCTAGCTTAACCGCTTCGACACATTGTTCATCGAGCACTGCATGTTGCTCTTCGCTCCAGGCACCGCGTGCGATTAAATGTCGTTGCAATCGGGTGATCGGATCACCCAATGGCCATTCTTCGCGCTCTTGCGCGCTGCGATAAGCTCCCGGGTCATCCGAAGTGCTGTGGGCTTCCGCGCGATAGGTAAAATGTTCAATCAAGGTCGGACCATTATTGGTTCTCGCTCGTTCAGCAGCCCATTGCGTCGCAGCGTAGACTGCCAGCGGATCATTGCCGTCCACGCGCAGTCCTGCAATTCCATAGCCGGCCGCCCGTGCTGCAAAGGTGGTGCGCTCGCCGCCAGCAAAACCAGAGAAAGAAGATATGGCCCACTGATTATTGACCACGTTCATGACGATCGGTGCATTGTAAACCGTGGCGAAGGTCATTGCGCTGTGGAAATCCCCTTCCGCCGTTGACCCCTCTCCGCACCAAGTGGCAGCAATCCGTGTGTCACCTTTTGCCGCGCTCGCCATCGCCCACCCGACGGCTTGGGGATATTGTGTTGCCAAGTTACCGGAGATAGAGAAAAATCCAAGTTCTCGAGAGCAATACATGATCGGTAATTGACGGCCTTTCAATTTATCTTCTCGGTTTGAAAAAATCTGATTGATCATATCAACCATCGGATAACCGCGAACAAATAATATGCCTTGCTGACGATAGCTCGGAAAACACATATCATCCCTGTGCAAGGCCATAGCCGCTGCCACGGACGTCGCTTCTTCCCCGGTACATTTCATGTAAAAACTCGTTTTGCCTTGCCGTTGCATCCGGTGCAGTCGATCATCAAAGGCCCGCACCTGCGCCATGGTTTTCAACATCTCGAGCAGCGTTTCGTCGGACAATTTCGGATCCCATGGTCCGACGGCCTGATAGTCGTCATCAAGCACCCGAACCATATCATATACCAGATCACGCATCGCGCCCGGATCACTATTTACATCCGGACGAGATTGATCACCAGCTTTGGGAATATCAACATCGCTATAATCAACCGCATCGCCTGGACGATATTTCGGCTCCGGGACGTGAAGAGACAATGGCGGTAAATTGGGTTTGCTCTGTTTATCAGCCATCCAAAATCTCCTCTTGCGCTTGTGCTGCAGCGCAACAATTATTTCAATTGATTGTTATATTATTTCATAGAATATAAAAGGTCAACATCCCTGTCCTAAGGGCAATAAAAAAGGGAGCGGACATCCACTCCCTTTTTTTTCAAATTTTTGGACTAATCAGAATCGCACAGCCATATTTAAAACCGCACGGTTGTCGCGATAGATTTGCTGACCAATCCGGCTTTCAACCGCTGCGCCAATGTTCAACGGCCCATTAGCGAAACTAAACCCGCCTTTTAGCTCACCATAAGAGGCATCCTGCAAGCCAATAGGAAGCGCAAACGGAAGGTTTTCAGCCTCCAAGAAACGCAATCGGAAACTGGTATCATTGCCGGATATCCGGTTTACAAAGTCGATTTTCATTTCTGGTTGGAACGTCCAACTGGATGCGTAGCGCATCTTCGCCTGGCCGGAAATTTTAAATCCGACCTTAGCTTCGAAACCGGCGCGACCAATTCCATCGACCGCAAGGCCGAGATCGCCCGTTGCGTCGCGAAAACCGTCAACGCTGTAAGACGCATATCCGATACTCGCTCGCGGAGTCAGCACCAAACCATCAGCATAAATATTGTAGCCAGCTTCAATTTCGCTCGCAAATGTCAAGGAGCTGGTGTTCAAATTGGTCAAGGCCGTCGCACCGCTAATGCGATGATCCGAATCTATCCGGGAATGGGTCATCGATGCCTGTCCGCCGATATAAAAATTGTCGTCCAATCTGTAATTGCCATAAACCGATGCTTGATTGGTTGCCACATTCGCCAAGCTGCCACTGACTTCCTGCGCGCCATTAGCGTAGCCGACTGCGGTACCGAAGCTGCTCCGATCATCAAGATCCAGCTCTAACCCCATCGCAATATGCCAACTGCCTTGTCGATCTTCCGAGCTGCTCCGACCAAAGGCCAAAGCTGATTGATTATAACCGGCAGACATAAAGCCGCTCATATTCTCCGGCAGCTGCACAGCAGACCAACTGGAAGATTTATAGTTCCCCGCGAAACTTAGCAACGCGGCGGAGCTATTGGTCAACTGACGATTATTCAAAACACCTGGCGCACCAACAATTTTGATTCTACCAGCCGCTTCTCGATTAAAACCCATAAGCGAAAGGCGATCGGAAACAAGATTACGCAATGTTGAGGCTTGTTGCTGATCCAATGTTGTCGTTCGACCGGCTTGAGAAGCCGACAGGCTTTGGAAGGTCGCACTCAGTTGCCCCACTTCCATAACGTCAATCAATCCAAAAACATTGGCCAGATCCGTAAAGGATCGATCACGCAAATCATCCAGCGCATTGCCAAAGGCTAAAGAGAACGCATTGGTTACGCCATTTCGATTGAAGAAATCAGAAAAGCGTATTGCGCGCATCCTAGCCGTGACATTATTGGGTCCGTAGATCAGTTCTGGATAGAGAACCCCTATTCTGCCAACGACATTGTCAAAACTGTTTTCCACACCGCCTTCAGCCGTCACAATTTCGAAAGTTTGCCCAAACCGAGCGCTTGCACGTCCAAATTTGTTGATGACAGCAGCTGTTCCGCCGAGCGAGATAATGCCGGGATTATCGCTGTCGCCGATAACCGCCAGCTTATCTCCGCCCCTGCGTCCAACATCGAAAATGGACAATGTGCCAGATGCTAAAATCACATCACCTGCAACCGTTAAGGTCCCGGTATCACCAAAGTTCCGCCCGGGTGCGATGGAGCCATTGACTGATGTGAGAAAGGTGGGATCAAACAATCCGTCACCGGTCAGCAAACCGACACCCAAAAAGGCTTCCCCGGTGGTCAATGTTCCGCGCAAATCAAGCCAACCACCGGTTTGAGTATAGTCACCCCAAACTTTGAGATTGCCACGCCGGCGAATATCCAAACGTGCAGCCCCTTCAATACTCAGTCGATCGATAGTGACATCATCACGCAACCGGGTTGCACCACGCGCGGCAAGCGTCACTTCATAATAGCGCGCCCTGATACCAGCAGACGGATCTGCTACCACATTGTTGGGAACAAAATTGCGACTGCCGGGCCCGCCTTCGATAAACACACTATTTGGCGCCCCCTCATCCAGTTCGACGCTCAGCGTCGACAGATCCTGGCAATCATCGAGGAAGCAGACATTGCCAAATTTTGGCGTATCGCCCGTGACGCCCGGCGCTTCAAATCCGGGTAAGGCATTGACCAATTCTCCGTCCACATCAATTGCATAATTGGGATCGATATCTTGGACCCAATGGCGCGGGTTCAGCCAATTGCGTGTCCCTGCACGGCTAGATGCGTAGACATACGCATTATTGGCGACAATTTGATCCCAGAAGAGATAAAGCGGCTGATAAAAACTCTGCGTGCCATAGGAAGAAAACGGCTGGAATGTATTGGCTGGATCAGGATCATCTTCCGCACCAAAGAAGCGCGAACCGCCGGATAGAACCGATGTAATAACCGGCTTGTCATAAAGTTCATCAGCGACCAGCGCACTGCCGGAATCACCGCCCGCAGTCGTGCCTTCCCGAGGCAGGGCTGCGCCGTCATAAAGATCAAAATCAAATCGCCCATTTTCGGAATCGAAAACTGCTTCGCCATCAGGGCTGTCAAAATCTGTATTGTATAGAGTTTGCGGCAAAGCCGGATCACCCGGGCCGAACAGGAAATTGTTTCGATCATCAAGCGAGCTTGCCGATGATATCATATTCTCCGCAATCCGTCGGCGAAAATCTATGCCCAAATTGGCGCCATCTGGCCCCAAGCCGCGCGCACCATAGCCATTGATGACACCATGAGTTTCCTCCCTCAGCGGCGAAAACAAAACAGTCCAAGTGGGCACACCATCGGCATGTGTATCCAGCGTGGCAAGCGCAACATCGGCTTCTAGGAAGCCAAGCGGCACGGATCGCTCATCATACCAGACCTGCTCCACATTATAGATGTTAAAATCCACATCGGTTTCGTTGGCAACACCATCATCAAGGCCAACCCAACGGCGAACGGCCGGGAGATTATCGGCGCTAAAGCCGAAAGCAATTGCGGTTCCACCGGATGCAAAACCATAGTCATCCGCGTCACGACTGTTGACACAGTGCGCGGCGAATAAAACGGTCCTAGGATTGATCAAAGTCCCGGTACACAAGCCGAGCCCAAAGCTGTTTTGATCACCGCGTACGGTCATTTGACCAACGCCGGTTACATCAACGCTATTGTCAAAAACACCGGTTGGCGGCGGATCATCCAAGGTTAAATCATCGCGGATTACGATATGCGCTTCATTTTCCACCGCTACCGGACGGGAGTGCGCTGCTTCATCCGCAGCAGGGGATGTAGATTGCGCATGCGCCGGCACCGCCAGTGCGGCGACGCAAGCAATTGAAGATGCAGTAACAAATAAAGAACGTGCGAATATAAAAGATGACATTGTAGCTCTCCCTAGTGACTGGTTGAACTAAGCAATACTACTGTTTTTTGAGGGTCCTCACGACTCGTTGAAACACCGTAAATATCATATATTATTGTAAACTTACATCCTTGGCAGGCAATTAAATTACAGCTGCTTGATCAACCGTGACGAGATTCCGCAATTTCTTGTCGTCATTTGACGCAAGTTTAAACAGCTACAGGCGCAGAAATATGCGCTTGCGGCGCGTAGTCTGTGACTTCGAAGTCTTCGATGCAATAGGAAAAAATTGAATCCGGATTACCGGCAATTTTGAGTTTAGGCGCCCCGTCTGGACGACGAGATAATTGTTCGTCAACCAGTGCTGCATGATTCAAGTATAGATGCACATCACCGCCGTTCCAAACCAATTCCCCGGGCTCCAACTGACATTGCTGCGCCACCATGCGCAAAAGCAATGCAGCCGAAAAAACATTAAATGCAAAACCCAATCCCAGATCACAACTGCGCTGGTATAAGATCACCGACAGCTTTCCACCTGCCACATAAAATTGGTAGGTCTTATGACACGGAGGCAGCGCCATTTGGTCCAACTCAGCAACATTCCATCCGGTGAAGATATGCCGCCGAGACCCTGGATTGTTTTTCAGTCCATCAATCAGCAAGGCAATCTGGTTGATGCCTTTTTCTTCGCGCCGATACAGCCCCTCGCCAGCTGGCGTAAAGCGCGGCCAATCGACCCATTGCTTGCCATAGACGGGACCTAAATCGCCCCATTGCTGGGCAAAAGCGTCATCCTCTATAATCCGATCCTCAAACGTCTCGCGATCAATATTGTCTCCAGTCTCTTTGCGATATTTGTCCAACGGCCAGTCCGTCCAGATATGGACTTTTTGCTTCACCAATGATTGAATATTTGTGTCGCCGGTCAAGAACCAAAGCATTTCTCTCGTTGCGGTTTTCCAAAATACCCTTTTGGTGGTCAACAAAGGAATGGCGTCATCCGCTAGATCAAACCGCATTGTCGCACCGAAAACAGCCTTTGTTCCGACGCCGGTCCGATCTGTCCGTTCGTCGCCGTTCGTCCAAATGTGCCGCATCAAATCAAGATATTGCTGTTCATAATGTTGACTGGAATTCACAAGACTCACTCCGTGTTTTGTCTGTCGACGCTATACGGGTCTTTCGCGATGCTCAACCGCGCAAAATATATTTTGTCGGACGTTAGGGGGTCTGGACAGCGGCCCAATTTTTCAAGTCATTGACAATCTGTTTTTGCGATCCATCAAGGCCTTGAAAAACACCATCCAATAAGGCCGCTAGAAATTGTCGCAAATCTATCAATGCATAGGGTGAACGATGTGCATCGACGCCCTCTGTCGACAATATTTCCATCATCTCCTGATGCGACAATAATTTTACGATCTGGCTCCAATTCTCTTCTTCTTTAAGGGACATTAAATTGGACAGTTCAACGATCAAAAAGCACTTAAAATCGTTGCCATCTTCCTCGGCACTGCCTGTTGCAACGCTGGCCACGGCAGCGAGAAAAACCTCTTCAAACTTGACGATTTCGTTGACACTGCGATCGGGTGTCGATCCAATTTCAAGACATTCCAAAGCTAGGCCAATCAAGAAGAGTTCACGCCAGGAATAGGTTGCGCCCTTGCCTTTCCCGGTGTTCGCGCCCGCAGGAAAGCCCAAGCGCTGAAAATGTTGCAATCGGCCACGAAAAGCTACTTTTTTATCTTGCTTGATACCGTGTTTCAGCGACAAGATGTCGAGAATTTCTGCATATGTGAATTCCATGGTCACCCTCTCCTAAACCGACAGGTTTGTTTGTCCCCGAATAAATAACATCATTGTTATTGTTTCATTGTCGGGCTGGGAGCAATGACGATCCGATCCATTTTGGTTCTATCCAAAATAGGGAATCAGACACACCGAATAACCGCCTCTATTTTATCTTACAGCTGATTGCTGAAATCGACACCAACAGCGCGCTTAACTTCTTCCATAACCGGAAATGTCGCGGTCTGATAAACTCCGGGTAGATCATTAATATCGTCCGTTAAGATCATCCGATATTCTTCCATATTGCGGCAGCGCACTTTCAGCAGATAATCAAACCCACCGGCCATCATATGGCAGGATTGAATGACATCGATTTTGCGCACCGCCTTGTTAAACTGCTCAAGATGCCGCCGGCTCGTGGCCTCCAATTTTACCTGAATGAACACCACATAGTTTTTCCGCACTTTGCGCATGTTGAGACGCGCATGATAGCCGGTAATATAACCATCTTCTTCGAGACGTTTCAGGCGGATTTGGCAGGGCGTTTTTGAAAGCCCGACCTGATCGGAAAGCGCTGCGAGCGACAGGCGTCCATCCTGTTGCACGGCATCCAATATGCGCCAATCAAACTTATCAAGTATCCTATCATCAGTCATGCATCAGTCCATTTGATTTATATTTTTATACTAACTCAGTATTTTTTCCTACTAAAACTTCAACAGCATTATTTCAATGCTATATCCTATCATTAAGTTGGTCTTATGAACCAACATATTTCCAGTCCTTCGATAGATTCGCTTTTGCGCCAAAAAATTGCAGATACGACATGGACGAAGGAAGATATTTTATATCGACAGATGCGGGCTCAATTGAACTTGGATGAATCCGGATGGGAACGGATTTTTGCTGCCAGCAAAAAATCAATTGAACGATTGAGAGCAGAAACTGATCAACCCCTTATCGATCAATTCCTAACCGAATATGGAGTATCAACTGACGAAGGTGTTCAACTGATGCGCTTGGCAGAGGCGTTGTCGAGAACGACCGATCCAATAACCGCCAATGCGCTTATTCAGGACAAATTATCTCATCGCAATTGGCTCGGCCATAGCGGTGCCGGTCACAAATGGGTGATGAGTCTGTCTGCTCGTCTTTTACATATCGTAGAAAAATGGCTGGTCTGGACTGGCAAACCGCATACCGGTTGGAAATCCATAATTGTTCGACCCGGCAACGGATTTTTGCGCTTTGCTACGCGCATGGCGATCAAGGCCTTATCATCCCAATTTGTTTTTGCCGAAACCTTGGAAGGCGCGATCAAGCGAACCCAAAACTATGCGAAAAAGGGTTATTTGTTCTCCTTTGATATGCTCGGCGAAGCGGCGCGAACCCAAGCCGATGCGCAAAAATATTATGCTGCCTATGATGAAGCCTTAAACGCTGTGGCCAGTCAGGCTTCATCACAAAAACCTGGCGACAATCACGGCATCTCAATCAAGTTATCGGCTCTCCACCCACGCTATGAATATGGGCAAGCCGAACAGGTCGCCCCGTCTATCGCCTCTTTGTTGCTGCCGCTCGCGATCAAGGCGCGAAAGGCCAATGTCCAGATTACAATTGATGCTGAGGAGGCTGAACGCCTCGATATTTCCATGGATGTTTTGTCAAAACTAGTGACCGCTCCAGAGCTAAAAGGATGGTTGGGATTGGGCTTTGTCGTGCAGGCTTATCAAAGACGTGCGCTGCCCCTGTTGGATTGGCTTGTAGAACAATCCCGCACTCTTGAAGCACCTCTGTTCATTCGACTGGTTAAAGGTGCTTATTGGGACAGTGAAGTAAAACGAGCCCAAGAAATGGGACTGGAAGATTATCCGGTATTTACACGCAAGGAAATGACCGATCTCAGCTATCTTGTTTGTGCCCAAAAACTGCTTCATCGCGCCGACCATTTTCGACCGCAATTTGCAACGCATAATGCGCTGACAGTGGCAGCGGTACAGGAATTGTCTTGCGACCAAGGCGCTATAGAATTTCAAAGGCTGTTTGGCATGGGGCAACAGCTACATGATCAAATTTTGGATAATGAGAATGGCAAAAGCCGTATTTATGCGCCCGTGGGCACACAGAAAGATCTCTTGTCCTATTTGATCAGAAGACTGCTCGAAAACGGTGCCAATAGTTCCTTTGTCAATAAGCTCGCAGATCCCAAGATCGCCATTCCCATGCTGATCCAAAATCCGGTCGAAGAACTGGCGAAATTTGAAACCATAGAAAATCAGAATATTCCCCGCCCTAATGACTATCTAATGCAGGACCGTTTAACTGCAAAGGGGTGGGATTTATCCAATCAGGTTCATCGGTCGCGGTTTGAATCAGGTATGAAAGAAGCAGCAAAAACCGCCTATCGCGCAAATCCAATTATCGCCGGCAAAGCCGTTTCAAGCCCTGAAGAAGTCGTAATCAATCCCGCTACATTCAAAGAAGCTGTTGGCCAGGTCAGTTTATCCGACATCGAAACGGCCCATCGCGCCGTCGACACAGCCAGCACAGCTTTTGCGAGCTGGTCTGCGCAACCCATTGGTCACCGCGCATCGGTACTCGAAAAAGCGGCTGACTTGCTGGAAGAACGCGCCAGTATATTTCATTATTTAGCAGTTCAAGAAGCGGGAAAAACCTGGTTGGACGCGGTCGATGAAGTAAGGGAAGCGGTCGATTTCTGCCGCTATTATGCCGCGCAGATCAGATCCGAAAAAATGGCGCACCGCAAAGCCTTGGGGGTGGTCATTTGTATATCGCCCTGGAATTTTCCACTCGCCATCTTTCTCGGACAGATAACCGCTGCACTGGCAGCAGGAAATACCGTGGTTGCGAAACCGGCGGATCAAACGCCGCTTATCGCTGCAGAAGCAATTCGATTGTTACACGATGCCGGGATTGACGGTGCTGCGGTAAACTTTGTTCCGGGTGATGGACCGAATGTCGGAGAAGCCTTGGTCGCTCACCCCAAAACTGCAGCCATTTGTTTTACGGGATCGACGCTTACAGCCAAAAAAATAGCTTCTCGTCTTGCACAACTGGATCGGCCGATGACCCCGCTTATTGCTGAAACAGGCGGGATTAATGCGATGATTGTGGATTCAACAGCCCTGCCCGAACAAACTGTTGATGATGTCATATCGTCTGCCTTTCAAAGCGCAGGACAAAGATGCTCCGCCCTGCGATTGCTCTGTTTGCAAGAGGATATTGCTGATGATTTTCTAACCCTCCTCAGCGGCGCTATGACCGCCTTGAAAGTCGGCAATCCAAAAGTTTTAGAGCATGATATTGGACCGGTTATCGACGCTGCGGCTCATCAAAAAATCTCAGCGCATATTGCCAAAATGAAAAAAATGGCGACGCTTATTGGTACAGCCCCTCCGCCCGTTTCTGACTATGGCTATTTTGTTAGACCAACCGCCTTTTTGCTCGATAATTTTGAAGACCTGGATCAAGAAATTTTTGGTCCGATCCTTCATATTGTTCGATTTTCCGCTGATCAAAAAATGAACCTGGTCGATCAGATTAATCAAAGCGGTTTCGGATTAACGCTAGGTGTCCACAGTCGAATTGACAGCGCCTGTGACGCGATTGCCGGTCATGCTGATGTCGGCAATATCTATATTAACCGCAATCAAATTGGTGCGGTAGTCGGTGTCCAGCCCTTTGGAGGACAAGGCTTGTCGGGAACCGGGCCGAAAGCAGGTGGTCCTCTTTACCTGCTGCGCCTGTCTTCGCCTTGCTCGCAACAGCAGAACTTCACGGGCCCGGCAGGCCAGAATTTTGATCACCATTATAAGCCGACAGCTGATCGGGTTATTGATTGCTTCAAAGCCGGTGCAAAAGCCGCATCGCTATGGCAAAAAATGACCGTTTCCGATCAAAATTTAATGACAACGGCACAGGCTTTAGAAGATTCCTGTTCCATGCTTTTGGAACAAGAGCTTCAACTGTGGCAGGCTTTACTTCAAAATATCGGATCGCTCCCCTCTCCTACCGGTGAAACCAACCAATATTCCTTGGCCGGACGCGGCCTTATTATTTCACTGTTGCGCGATGAAAAGGCAATCAAGCAAGCGGGTTGGCGGGCCATTGTTACCGGCAACAGTTTTCTGCAGGCTCACCGGGCACCAGCAGCGGATGAATTGAAAGCGTGGAGTGACCATATTAATCACGCCACAGGCGTCCCGCATTTGGTTCAGCAAACCCAAATTAGTGCAAGCGATAATCTATTGGAATATTTGGGTAGACCCGAAATTGCAGCGGTCATTATGGCACCAGATGACCCGGACGTGTCGCATGTCGGCCGAGCGATCGCTCATCGAGCCGGTCCCATTATTCCCATATTGACTCCGGATGATCTGCATGACCGGTTTGTTCATGAAAAAACAATCACCCATAATATCGCGGCTGCAGGCGGTGATATTGGCTTGCTCAACACCTGAGAATTGCTCCGTTTTAGCGATAATTTCGAAACAAAAATTGAAAGAGTTAGAATAACAATCCGGCGTTAACCTTATTTTGAGTATCGCGCCGTATTCCGACCCTATGACAACGCGCGTTCTCATTGTTGATGACAGGCCAACGAATCTCAGGATTTACGCCCAGTTTGTGACGATCATGGGGGAGAAATACTCCTCGGTGACCTTTGCTGATCCCGTCGAAGCGCTGGAATGGCTGCGCAATAATGGCGCGGAGTTGCTGGTTGTCGACTATCGCATGCCGCAAATGAACGGCGCGGATTTCATCAAAAATGTGCGCAAAATGTCGAATTGCAGCGATGTGCCGGCGATTGTGATTACGGCTCATCAAGATCGTGAATGCCGCCTGTCTGCCCTGGATGCGGGCGCAACCGACTTTTTGCAAAGCCCCGTTTCGCACGTCGAATTTTGCAAACGCGCTATGTCTCTGCTCACCAAGAGCCAGAAAAGTGTCAATCTGAGAAAAAGAGCATCAGAAATTGAGCGCAAACATGCTGCCCTTTCTGAAGTTGTCGATCGGGATGTGCCTGCAAGCAAAAGCATGTTGGAACAGATTATTGATACCATCCCGATCATGATCAACGCGACCGATCGTTCCGGACGATGCCTGTTCACCAATGCTTATCAATCGGCACTTTTCGATCAGACACCCGATCAAATGGTGGGGCGTGATTTCAGCGAATTACTGGGACCCGATCTTGCCACCAATTCCGAGCGGCGAAATGCGATTGTATTGAAATCAGAACAACCCATTCCGCACTATGAAGAAAAATTCACCAGTGATGGCGTGGAGCTTATTTTCCACTGCAACAAATCACCTTTGCTCAATCATAATGGGGAAACCATTGGTGTTTTGACAACGGCAGTAGACATTACAGCGCGTAAATTTGCCGAAGAACATCGGACCCATCTGGCATTGCACGACATGCTCACCGGCCTACCCAATCGCGCGTTATTGGCGGAGAAAGTGCGCAAAGCGATCGAAGCCTGCACCCAAACTGGTCAACAGGCAGCCTTGCTGTTGCTGGATCTCGATCGGTTTAAGGTGATTAACGACACCAGGGGTCATCATAGCGGCGACACGCTGTTGCGCGAAGTGGCCGAACGCTTGCTCGATATAATTGGACCGGATGATTTTGCTGCACGCATTGGCGGCGATGAGTTTGCGATCATTCTCGGCAAAGTTGATGATGCCGATGCAATTAACAGCCGTTGCACCAAGATATTAAAGGCGATCAATCAACCCTATTCCATTAGCGGTATTGAACAAGTTATTGGCGCCAGTATCGGCGTTAGCCTGATTCCAAATGACGGCAATGAATATGAAGAATTGCTGCGTCTTGCGGATCTGGCTATGTATGATGCCAAAGCCAATGGTCGGAATTGTCATCGGTTCTTCTCCGAGGGCATGAACGAAATTGCCCAAGCCGATGCCGCACTGGAAATCGAACTCCGAGATGCGCTAGCGCAAAATCAATTTGCTCTTGAATATCAGCCGATAGTCGATGCCCAATCTTTGGAATATGTTGGATTGGAAGCGTTGGTGCGTTGGGATCATCCAACGCGGGGCCGCTTACTCCCTGTGCAATTTATTCGCGTGGCCGACGATACCGGCATAATGGATACATTGGGCAAATGGATTATCGCCGAAGTGTGCAGCCAGATCCGGCGCTCTGCCGACGAAGGCGTTCATTTGCCTCGGGTTGCGATTAATGTTTCACCTCGCCAGTTCCAAAACCAAAATGTTTGCGAAGATATTCTCGAGAATATTGAGAAAAATAACATTGCGCCTTCCAAAATTGTTGTCGAGATCACGGAAGAATTATTACTCAATAACAATGATCATGTTAGCCAGACGCTCAACCGTTTGCGCAATGCTGGCGTCGGCATTTCCATTGATGATTTCGGCACAGGCTATTCCTCTTTGCAATATCTCCGGGATCTGCCAGCCAATTGCTTAAAAATTGATCGAACGTTTATTTCCAGGATCGAACATTCTTCGGCTGATCGAGCTATAATCGGCACCATCTCGCATTTGGCGCATGCTCTCGACATGCGGGTTATTGCAGAAGGCGTTGAGAATGACGCGCAATTGGAGTTGCTCCAAATATCAGGTTGTGATGAGATTCAAGGCTTTAAAATCGCGCGGCCTCAACGAGCAGAGGACTTGCCCAAATTATTCCAATCTCGGCCAGATGCGGTTTCTGATTCGGTGAAAGGATAAGCAAAATGCTATCCCCAACGCCTCGCCGTCACGGCGCGAAACATAAGCACACACATAATCATCACCATCATCACAAAAAACATGGTGATGTGATTACTCGCGGTCGTGACCGTGAACGCGAAATGATTATCAACCGTTTGGTTCTGATAATCATTGCACTGTCGGTGACCTATTATCTCGGCGGAGCCGCCAATTTGATCCTGGGCTTCCAGCTTCATCTAATGGGTAGTTTGGCCATATATATTGCCTATCGTTTCCGTCCGGGTCCAAGCAACGGCCGACGATTGGCTGGATTGATCGTCGACTTTGGTGTTTCATCTTATTTGTTCGAAGTGGGCGGAGGCGCGGTTGCGGCGCTCTATCCTTTATATCTTTGGGTGATTTTGGGCTATGGATTCCGCTTCGGCGTCAAATGGCTTGGCATCGCCGCGGCTCTTGGAACCTTATCTTTTGGCTGGACTGTTTTTAGCGTCCCTTATTGGCAAGAGAATATGTCGCTTTCCTGGGGCTTGTTAATCGGTCTGGTGGTGGTGCCGGCTTATTGTTCCACCCTGATCATCAAAATATCCTCCGCAACCAAAGAAGCGGAAGAAGCAAATAAAGCCAAAAGCTTGTTTCTTGCGAGCATTAGTCACGAACTACGAACACCGCTCAACGCCATTATCGGATATGGTACCCATTTGCTCGATATGAAATTGCCGGATGCGCAACAGCAAATGGTTGCAACCAGCGTGTCCGCCGGACAGCATCTTTTGCATCTGATCAATCAACTGCTCAGCTTCGCACAATCTGATACGCAAGAAGAATTGCCAGACCCGAAGGAATTTACCATTGTTGATGTCCTCACTGAAGTGCGGGATATCATGCAATTGGCTGCGGCTGAAAAAGGCCTCCAAATTCATCTTGAAGCCGAGGCGATGAGCGATCAGAAAGTCGCCGGTCAGCTCGACTATATCCGTAATATTTTAATCAACCTAACCAGCAATGCTGTTAAATTCACGGATTCCGGTACGATCACCATGAAATGTGGACTTGATGAAACCCGTGAAATTCCCGAACTTTGGTGCTCGGTAACCGACACGGGTCCGGGCATAGCTGAAGAAGCCCATCAGAAAATATTCGGCGTTTTCCAGCAAGCTGATGATAGCATTATTGATAATTTTGGCGGCACCGGTCTGGGACTGGCAATTTGTCAGCAACTGGCCATTCAAATGGGCGGCGGAATAAGCCTGCAAAGCGAAGTTGGCGAAGGCAGTACCTTCACCTTATCTTGCCCGATTTCTTTGGTTGCTGAGGTTGAAACCCCCGATCGGACAGGCGAAAATTTCCGCATATTGTCTCTTGGCTTTGGATTGAACGGCCCTCGCCTCTCTGGATATGATGCCCAATTTGTCGACATTGATCACGTGCAATGTGCCAAAGCCGACCGGTTGGAAACTATTCTTCAGAACCGTCCGCTAGTTTCCTATGATTTCGCATTGCTTGATGAAGAAATCGCTGAGCAGCACAAAGACGATATAGTGTTCTGGAACCATTTTCGCAACGCGAACTTACCGCCCGTTCTGTTGTCCAAGAACAGCAACAAGAGTCTCGATGAGATAAAATTACGCGCTGCCTTTGCGTCGGTCCTGCCCGCATCCCCTGATTTCGATACGGTGCGCAGCGTGGTTCAAATTGGTTGTTCATTCAATCGCACCCTCAAAAAATCGGAAGATGATCCTAATCGATTGATCCGAACATCCGTGTCGCTCAACATATTGGTTGCTGATGACAACCGCACTAATCAGATGGTTTTGCAGACGATATTGACCAATGCTGGTCATAAGGTCGTGGTCGTGTCCGACGGCGAACAAGCTTTGGATGAGCTCGATAAATATGCATTTGATATCGTCTTTCTAGACGTCAATATGCCGAATATCGGGGGTATTGAATGCTCCAAATTATGGCGCCAAATTGAAGGTCCGCGCAATCCAATTCCGATTATCGGGTTAACCGCGGATTCCACCGCCGAGACCGAGAAGAAGTGCTTGGATGCCGGTATGAATCTGCGTCTTACAAAGCCCATTGAGGCTGGCCTATTGCTGGATACTGTTGCGGAACAAACCGGAAATTTTGTAAAAGCGGACGAGGCGGAACGCCAAGGTGATCCGGATCCATTTGACGTGGTTCAACCAATCCAACCTGCACAACAGCAGGATCAGACACCACCAATTGATCCCGATCAGATGGACTATCTAAAATCAATCGGCGATGAAGAATTCGTTCAATCTATTGTGGACGCCTATCTGGAAGATACAGTCGAGATAATGGCCGCTTTCAATATGGCCATAGATAGCGACGATGTAGAAAATTTCCGCTTTCAGGCCCATGCCTTCAAGAGTGGGGCAAATAATGTCGGCGCACAAAAACTGTCTGAAATGTGCGGGCATCTCGAGATTATCACCGAGCATGATTTTCTTGAGCTAAAGCATGAATATGGCGTTCAGGTAAAAGCCGAAATTGACCGCATCATTGCGTTTTTTGATCAGCCCGAAAATGATGACGTGCCGACCAATCGCGATGGGATCAGCGCGGCTAGCTAGTCAATCAGGACACCGCTTTGAGTGACCGAGCAATTCTGCGTTCTTGAGCGGTGGCCAATCGCTCCATTTTGCGAACGTCGGTTTCTTCCAAATAGAGAGCTGTTTCAGCCCACATATCGGTGATTTCCAGCAGTTCATCAATGGTCACCGGATTGGCCAATCTGCGCGCCCGATAGACGGCGCGTTCAGCATGAAAACGGCTACGATTTTGGCGTGTATATTCAACAATCGCTTCTTCGCCCTTCCCGTCATCGGCCAGAATATCCACAACGCCCATTTCATACAGTTCTGCAGCGGAAAATAACTTGCCTTCGAGAATGAATTTTTCGGTTTCTTGCCGGCTCAAGCGCTGCCGCAAAAAGCTATAGGCTCCCATGCCGGGGAAAAGATTGAACAAAATCTCTGGTAGACCCAAACGCGCGCTTTTCTCGGCCACCAGAATATCAAATGCCAAAGCATGTTCAAAACCGCCGCCGAGCGCATCGCCCTGAACCAGGGCCATGGTAATGATCGGTGCACCAAAACCGGTGCTGTTGGCATATTGCATATGGACGCACGTCCGCGCATATTTCTTCAGGGCTCCAAGATCTTGTCTGCGGATACAATCGGCAAAATGTTTAAGATCACCGCCTAGATTATAAATTCCCGGCGTGCGCGATCCACACACAAAATAACGCAGTGGGTCATGATTGCGTTGCGCGTCCATCCCATAATTTGTGTGGACCCAATCTTGAACCAACTGGATTTCATCGCCCAATTCATAGGTATAGCTGGGGCGAGATTTTTGGTTCATATAGCACCAGAATATCTCGTCTGATTTATCGAACCGCAATTCAATTTCTTTAAAGTCTTGAGCAAATAGATCCTGTCCAAATCCGCTATGGCCGGTAATCAAAGATTCCGTCGCGTCAAAGACCAGATCGGTCTCGGCGTCACCTACGGTTCGGCTTCGTAAATCCATATATACTCTCCACATAATCGGGGCTACGTCGAAACTCAGACGTAACAATTCCCGAACTGCTTGGGATATATTTTTATGGCACGCCCCAAAAAGAAGCAAGCAAAAGAAAAGAGTTTAAGATCCATCCTTAATGGTTAACGAAAATTGCCAGTCTTTGACGAGACTTAATGGTAAACAAGTTTTTGTAAAAATTGGTAAATTTTGAAATCAAATTGGATATATGGAAGCAAAACGACTACCGATTTAGTGTAATCTTTTGAGAATAAATGAAAGTTTCTTTTGATACTTTCTAGCCAGCATCCGCTTCTGATCCCGCCGATGCGCTGATCAAACCGCGATAAGCGCGCACAGCCGATCGATTACCTTTGGTCACTTCGAAAACATCTTCTGCAATGGGCATCGCGACATTATATTTTTTCGCTAGGGCCATCACTGTTGGAGCGCTTTTCACGCCTTCGGCAACCATCAGCATTTCTTCAATGATATCGTCAATTTTTCGGCCTTTGCCCAATTCTACGCCCACATGCCGGTTGCGGCTCAGTGGACTGGTGCACGTTGCGATCATATCTCCCATGCCGGTCAATCCCGCAAATGTCTCTGGGCGTCCCCCAATTGCAACGCCAAGCCGGGTGATTTCGGCCAACCCCCGCGTGATGAGCGCAGATCGGGTATTGTCTCCTGCTCCCAAGCCATCCCCCATTCCGACAGCGATCGCGATTATATTTTTTAAGACGCCGCCCAATTCACAGCCCAGCAGATCAGTATTGGTGTAAACCCGGAACAGCCCCGAATGGAATAAGCGCTGCAATTGTTTGACGATAATTTCATCTTCCATCGAAATGACACTGGCAGCGGCCTGTCCCGCCATGATCTCACGCGCCAGATTCGGGCCCGTTAAAACGCCAACCGGATGCCCCGGTAGCACATCTTCGATCACTTCGGTCATGCGCTTGCCGGTTGCCAATTCCAAACCTTTGGTCAGGCTGATTACCGGGACCCATGGCCGTAAATAAGGTTTTGCGTCCTCCAGTACATTGCGAAAATTGCTTGATGGAATGCCCATGACCAGCACATCGGCATCCGACACGGCTTCGCCAATATCACTGGTTGCCTTCAGCGCTTCTGGCAATTCGGCATCGGCCAAATATTTGCTGTTGCGATGGTTGTTGTTAATATCATTGACGGTTTCGCTATCGCGCGCCCAGATTTTAATCGGAGCATTGCGCGAAACCAATGATGCCACGGTCGTTCCCCATGAACCACCACCCAATAGCCCGACGCGCAATTTCATATCTGATCCCCAATTTTGTACCGACTCCTCTTGTTGAGGAATTTTATATTTTCAAACTGGCGACAATTTCAGTGTTTGGCAAGAAATGCTCTATGGGCCTGGGCTGTTTCTTTCGGTCGCTCAACCATAGGGATATGCCCTGTTTCTTCGAAAACCACTGCTTCGCTATCGCGAATGCCTTCGTCCAGAACGGCAACGCAGCTCACATCAATTAACCGATCCTGCCGCCCCCAGATAATCAACGTCGGAGCCAAAATTTCGCCCAACCGGTCATTTAGCGGCTGATTGAGTCCAGCGCCGGCAATTTGCCAAAATATCTTGTCTAAAAGTTCGCGGTGCGCTGCGGCATCTGCGTAGAATATCTTCTTGAAATTTTTGGGCATGGCTACTGGCTTATGCGAAACAAACGCCATGAGTCTATCGACATCGGCGAGACTGCTCAAAGCCAGAGAATTCTCTCCTTTTTCTGCAGCTACTGCCAATTCGCTGTTGACCGAACCAACAACACCAGCATTGTTAAACAAAGTGAGAGAAGCCACTTTATCGGGATATTCCATCGCAAATTGCAGCGCGATAAATCCGCCCATGCTGTTCCCGCCAATGTGGCATTTTGTGATTTTCATGGCATCGAGAAACGCATTGAGACGATGCACCTGTGTGGCAATATCATAGTCGCGATCCAACGATCGGTCATTTTCGCCAAAGCCCGGTAAATCTGGCGCAATCAGATGATGCGTTTTTGTGATATGCGGCGCATATAATGACCAATTATCCTTGTCGCCGCCAAATCCGTGGAGCAACACTATGGGTAGGCCATCCGGACGACCGCCTTCCAAATAAGGCCAATTATCTTCGCCGGCTCGAATGGCTTTCTGCCGCATCCCTCCGCGCATCCGGATCATCGCGGTCATCATTTTGTAGAGCCATTGCGGAACAATGAAATAGCTCAGCACTAGCGCCCCAATCAAGGCCGCCAATAGGTAGAAAATGAACATCATTGCGTAGTCCCCTCACTCGCATGTCATGCTTATTTCACAGCAATATTATCGATCCAATCGGTCATATCGGTCAAAACCCGATCCCGTTCCGGCTCATTAAAAATCTCGTGATAAAGTTCGGGATAAAGCTTGAGCAGCTTTTTCTCCGATCCGATATTTTTCTCTAGAAATACAGATCCTTGAGGAGCAGTCAGGCTATCCTCCTCGCCATGCATCAAGAGCATAGGCAAGGTAATTTTCGCCGCATCCCGCTGGATCAAATCCATATTTTGCATCATCTCTGCGGCCAGTCGCGCGCTTATCTTAGTGCCCGATACTAGTGGATCGGCAAGATAGTCTGCAACGACCTTGGGGTCCCGGCTCACACCGTTGGCATCCAGTCCCAACACACCGAGTTTCGGAGCGATTGAAGACAATAGCTTGCTCACAGTTTTCAAGACCGCCGACGGTTCATCCGTCGCCTTAATGGCCGGCCCTGACAGAATAGCAGCCGCAAATTGCGATTGTTGAGCGAGCAAATAAGTCGCGGCAATCAGTCCGCCGAGACTATGTCCGACCAAAATCATCGGTCTTTGCTGCCCTTCTGCCGGCAATTGCGCGATAAGCGCGTTCAAACCGTCATGATAGACAGAAAAATGCGGCACAAAGCCGCGATCACCTGCCGATTTTCCATGCCCCCAATGATCAAGCGCGTGCACAGCATAGCCCCGTTCAACGCAATGTTGAGCAAAATAGCCATAGCGCCCACTATGTTCGTCATAGCCATGAACTAAAATAATCGTCGCTTTTGCTGGGCTTTCCGGCGACCAGCTTTGGAAATAGAGTTGATCACCTGCCGCCTGAGAAGGCGTAGCCAACGTCAACGACGATTCTTCATGTCTCAAGCGATTTTCCTCTTCATCGCCACCGAATGATCATGCGCCAGTTCGGTTTCATATTCGAACAGGATCCGGTCCAAGGTCTGACTGATTTTGGTCTGCACCCGAACCATTTCAATTTTTGGCCAGGTCGTGCGTTCTCCCAATTGGATCAATTCTCCAATTTCTTCGACCGACAAGTCACTTAAGATTTTTGCAGGACTCCAGAACATGGTCGGACGGATAATATTGATATCACCGGTATAATCCTGATTGATTACCGACAATGTCATATTGGCCATGCTATTCAGCCGCGGGAAATAAGAAAGCGGCTTTTGCATGATTTCGACATTGGCGTTCAACCAGGCCTTCATTGTGGATGTCGTCGCATTTCTAATCGCAGATATCGGCGTTCTTTGCTGTTTCACGTCGGTTGCAAAAGGCGTGATCAAAGGATTAGCTTGACTGACAATATGGTGATTCACGCCATAAAGGCGCGCCAGCCTTTTGGCGGGCAGATCGTGTGTCACCGAGCCATCAACCCACTTGCGATTGGGCAGATAGGGCTTGCGCTCGCCTTTATGGTCTTTGGCCGCCAAGGTCACCGGCGGATAAACGCCAGGCACGGCACAAGAAGCCATGACCGCTTCGCGGACATAGACATTGGGTGAAGCGATTGCGTTGAGCAAACGCGACGTTTGATGTTTTTCCGCCGGCGCAATGGATACATTAAGATGCCGACCGGTCAGATCATAAGCTTCCTGAAAGGTTAAATCCGGAATCATATTGTTGATACGCCGCCGAATCTCGTCAACTTTCAGTCGTTTCGTCCCGCCCAATAGCTCCAACCCGGTTTGCGATACTATCTCATCAGCGCCTTCCGCTACGAGATTTTCAGGATCGAAAAAGGGCGGAATTTCGTGGTCTACATGAGTGCTGATCAATGCGCCTACGACCGAACCACCGCTGGAGCCTGACATGATATGCGGCAAAAGACCTTCCAACCATAAAGCTTTTACCACGCCCATATGGAAATATAAAAAAGCCCCCGATCCGCTCATCAAAAATGCAGAACGGCCGTAGCAATGTTGGGCCCGGCGGAAAAAATCGAGCTTTTCCTCAAAGGGAATATCATCAACTTTATCGCTCGCGAGATATTCCAGCGAGTTTACGATCGCATCGACATAATCCTGAATGAGTTGCTTGGTACCAAATTTCGCTTTTTGGTGCAGGCGATCATTGCCCATACCGTCCATATTGCCATGGATGCCTTCATTCAGCGCATAGAGCAAACCCGCATTGTCTTGGGCTTTCCACAGTTTGGACAAACGCTTAAGACGACGGCGAATGGATACATTATCAAAATGTTTGCTTTCGTCGGCTTTTTTCCATGTATCAACGCCGGTAGAACGATCATGGGCAGCAGCCGCATCAGACCAGTCGGAATAATTTTCCGCCTGCGCCATGGCTTTTTCCATCTTCAAGGTGGTGTTCAAAATCATAATTTACTCGCTTACTGACCGACTGGATACACCTATTTGCGCAGAAAGACACCCGATAACGCATGCTATCCACCGATTATCCGCTCCTTATTTCTTTTTGGCAGGTGGCGCTTTTCTCGGCGTTTTTGATACCCGCCGATACATGATGGAAGCATCTTGCGGTTTGGCGGCTTTCTTTTTAGGCGCTGCTTTCGCCTTAGCCGCGCGCTTACCGGTCCCGGGCTTGGCATCGCGTAACTGGACAAAGGCCGCTTGCAGACATTCTCTGAAAAATTCAATATCCGGCATGATTTTTCGATCTGAGATCACGCTGAACGAGATCGTCCCATTATAGCTAGGCGTCGCAATGAATAAGCCCATACCATTGCCCAAGGGTCCCAAACCATATTGATGGGTAAGCTTGGCGCCATTCATATATAGTTGCACTTGAGGACCGGGAACGTTGGAAACAAACAAATTGCTGACCTTTTGGGCAAATCGCTCGCTGTTGAGAACCCGCGCAACGCCGGACATGGTCGCCCCGGGAATATGTTTCGTCAAATCGGTCATGATGCGGGCGCTCAGTCCCGATTTAGCGGCTTTGGTTTCACGGGTTGTGTCTCTAATCGCCTCCATACGCTGCAAAGGGTCTGCAATATCGGACCAGATTTTCACCGTCATGGCGGAAATGTTATTTCCCGGATTGGCCTCTTCACCCGTGCGGCTTCGCGCATTTATCGGAGCAACAGCTACCAGAGATTCGGCTGGCAACTCTTTGTGTTTGGTAAGATATTTCCGTAATGCTCCACTGCAAATGGCAAGCACGACATCGTTGATCGTTGCCCCTTCCACTTTCAACCTGACGGCTTTTAACGCCTCGAGATCAAATGTGACCGCTTCAAACATTTTATGCGGCGAAACCGGTCCATTAAATCGCGTCTCGGGAACCTTGCCTTCCGACGACTGACTATTAGGACCGATATTTTTCTGCGCGTTTTTCAATATGGCGGGCGTTAATTTCAGCAATGCCTGCGTCAATTTAACCGGTGATGTAATCGTGCTGTTAACCGCCCGGCTCAAAATATCGGCGGGTTCCGGCAACGGTGCCATTTCCGCCTCCTTCTTCGGCAAGGGAATGGCAGGCGTACCCTTTGTATCAATGTCTGACAGGGCAGCGAAAAAATGGGCGCCCGATGTCCCATCGATGGTGGAATGATGGATCCGAGTCAAAATCGCATAACTGCCTTTGGCAATGCCTTCGATATTATCCAGCCCTTCCACGACATACATATCCCAGAGCGGACGATTCATATCGAGAGGTTTGCTGTGATGCCGGGCTACGTGAATACAAAATTGCCGCCAATCGCCAGGCTCTGGCAAACGGCTGTGGGAAATATGCGCTTCCAGATCAAAATGCTCATCTTCAACCCAATAGGGATGATCTATATCCAAGGGTAAACGGTAGAGCTTGCGTTTGAACATCGGCGATATCACCATACGGCCGCGAATATGTTCGATTATATCTTTAAACCGAACCTTGCCTCCCGGGGCCGATGACGGGTCGTAAATATAGACAGCCATTACGTGCGTGAGATTATCCGGCGTTTGCATGTACACAAACTGGGCATCCTGGGCGCTAAGCTGATGGGGTTGGGGATTGTCAGTCATAGGGGGATACCTTCCAAGAGACTTGTTCATTCAAAAATTTTGTCAGCCAAGCTCAAAACTTCCAAGCGCGATTTTTCCATGCGACGCGACAAGGCCCGGAATTTTCGCAATAGGGCTTTGCGCGCGGCAATAGTTTCTACTGTAGTTTCACCAGTCAAACCTTGGCTTGCCGCCATTTTGAAACCATTTTCAAATAGTATTTTCCCGATTGATGCCTCGCTGGTTATCCGACGCAAAAGATAGGCTTGGCGCCCTTCTTTCAACGCCTCTTCAACACAGCTAGACTTATCTATTGCTTGTCCCGGTTCTAAACGGGACAAGATATCCAGAACCACCGTATAGGATTCTACAAATGGCAAAAAGACAGCATGACCAATGAGTGGTTGAAACCGATTGGTCAGGCTCTTTAACATCACACCACCTGTGTTCAGCTTCATTTCCCAATCGGGACAAGCCCGTGACAATTCCGCCTTGAGATTTTTGCGATATTCTTTTTTGGGGGGATAGAAAAATTCGAATTTGAACAAATCGCGCAGCCGATCCGTTTCCGACCAGAATATATCCGCCGCTACATTTTCTTTGTCTTCCCTCGCCTTTAACAAGGACAGTTCGATAATCGCTTTGTCGAGAAAATGATGAATGATCGAATTGCGATAATAGCTCGCTAGGGGATGTTTTTCAGGTTCGATGGTGTACACGGTGCTCGAGCCTTGATCATAACGCACAAAAAGTCCGCTATTGACCAATGTATCGACAACCTCCTGAATGCCTTCCAAATTCTGTTTCGTAAGATCATCGCTAAAGCGGATGTCCCGCTCCTGGGCCCATTCGACAAAGAAATTAATCACTGCTCGCAATTCTTCGGCGGTCATGGCCCGCGGGGCAGTTCCCAAGAGGCTGAGACACATTAAGGAGGTCAAGGTCAGCGGCGTCGCGCGATTGGCTTCCACCGCGACTTCAAAAGCTATTTTGGATAGCCCGATCCGATCATTAGGCTCCGGCGCCTTTTTGACGATGACCGGTTTCCCGAAATCAACATAGACCTTGCCCATCGGTTCGCGCAGGCTTCGCAAATAGCCGATAAACCAACTTAAGGATTCCGCCTTTTTTACCCGACCGGTTTGTTCGGTTGCATATTCTTCGACATCACGAATAAGATCAAAACTGGTTACCACGGGAATGATATGCACATTTTCAATGTCATTCACATTGGCGCTGTCCATCACATATTTGAGCAAACCATATCGGGGCGGCATTAGTTTGCCCAATCGCGACCGTGTTCCTTCAAAGGCCCAGGTCATTGGAAAGCGCTTTTCCAGCAAATAGCTGACATAATGGCGCAGAACCAATTTATAGACCGGGTTATTCTCGAAACTGCGCCGAATGAAAATAGTGCCGGCCCGGCGCAAAACAAAACCCAGTCCGAAAAAGTCGAGATTTATGCCGCCAAAAACGTGAACCAAGGGCAAATCATTTTGATAAGCCAGGTCCGTTGGTGTGACGCCGTCGATATAGGTTTTATGCGTAAACAACAATAATGTGGGATGGTCGCGCATAGTCTTGCGCAGGCGAGCCAATTCACTGTCCTTGAAAACCACTTCATCTTCATAGCCTTGCGACAGCATGAAACGGTCGAGCTTGGCTTTCATATCGATGAAAAAGGCGCTGGGGCGAGCGATCAGCTCCTTCATATATTTCCCCGCCTCGTCATAAAGAGCGGATTCCGGCTTATCGAGATCGGTCGCCAATTCCGTCATCGCCGCTCTGAATTTGGGATTGGCGCGCAATCCGTCAGCCACAAACCGAGGCACTTTATAGCGGCGACCGCGTAGTCCCCGTTCTTCTATATCCAGCACCAGTCCGGCTTGACGAAGAACAAAGCCAGCAAATTCCTGATTAGCTTCGCTCTCCGTTTGTGACGGCGCCTGGGCGGAAAAGCGTTCTTGCAGATTCTCTATTGTCGCGGGTTGCCCAATCAAGCAGTGGGCGCGGCGTTTATTGCGCCATAAAATTGTTCGGGCCCGAAAACTGCCCGGCGTTCTGGGATCGCCAAATAGGGCATGCCGTTTTTTGAGCGCCCTGCTCTTTTCAAAATTCGGGATGCGCCAAGCAATTCTTACCGGGATGACCAAGGTTTCTGGATCCGCCTCGAGCTTGCGCGCCAATTCTTTTAACCGCGGTTTGGTGCGATCATCGGATAAGGGCAAACTGACCCAATTTATTTCTCGGCCCGGGCCGCCTTCCGCAAGTGACGTGTGCAACCAATCGAGAAGATAACGGCGTTCAACACGATTGCGAGCATCAATGACAAAGAGTTTGGGCCCCTGTGTGAGTAGAGGTACCGCTTTCGCTATTGCCGTTGATTCGTCCATCCTTGCTCCCTATTTTTTCGCTGCGGCTGGCTTTTTCACACTGGGCTTGCGCGCCGGGCTTTTCTGCGATGGCGGTTTTTTCGCGCTACTCGCTTTGGATGTCGTCTTTTTCACCGATGCCCTTCTGGCTGGCGCTTTTCGGGCAACCGCTTTTTTCGGGGTACTCGTCTTGCTTGCGGGTTTACTGGCGGACGCTTTTGAGGTTGGTGATTTTCGGGCGGCTGGTTTTTTTGCCGTTGACCGTTTCGGTGCGGATTTCTTACTTACCCTCTTTTTTGCTCCAGCGGCTGTTTTTGCTTTGGCAGTAGTGGCGGGTTTGCGGGCGGCTGGCTTTTTCTGCGCGGCGGCTTTTGTCGACCTTGATTTGGTTGCGCCAGCACTCGCCTTCGCAGTTTGACCTGGACTTGTTCGCTTCACGACCACGGGCTTAGCAGGCTGCGAGGCGGGCGCACCGTCTTCATCTTCTTGTCCCAAGGCCTTTAAAAAGAGGCCGCGCACCTCTGCGACATGCTCGTCGAGCGTTGATCTTTTCCAGCTGCTGGTATCGACAGGTGGCAAAATATCCACTTTGACCGTTGCTGGGCGCATAACAAATTCATTTTTGGGCGCCACATCGCCAGCATTGTGAATCACAATGGGAACCATCGGAACGCCCGCTTGCATCGCAAGATGAAAGGCACCCTTTTTAAACGGCCCGACTTTGGGCGATAAGGTCCGCGTTCCTTCGGGGGCGATGCAAATGGATTTGCCATCCACCTTAATCGCATCAATCAAGGGCTCCATCGCTTTTATGGCGTTACGGCCATCGGCGCGATCCACAAAAATCGTGCCCGCCATTTCCATCACTTTGCCGATGACTGGCGTATCCTTGACTTCTTTCTTGGCAATGCCGCCGACATCTTTGCGGACCAGCTTGGCCATGATCATCACATCGGCTTTGCTTTGATGGTTAAAAACGAAAATACACGGGCGATTGACCCAGATATTTTCTTCGCCGTTAATATCGAGTTCCACTCCGGTCAAAGCCGTGGCAATGTCTCCGAACAAACCAGTTGAAAAATTGGTGGCTTCGCGCTGCGATCCGGTGAGCGCCCAAATTGGCAGTCCGGCAACAAAGGAAGTCACCAAGGAACCGGTCGCATAAATAGTGCGCAGATAATCCACGGGCTTGCCTTGCCCGCGGCTGTCAAAATTTTGCAGAGGCCAACCTCGCTCGATCGCAATTTCCGTCAATTTGCCATTGGGATTGAGCGGGCGCGGCTTGCCGACCCGTTCCAAAAGCTCGAGATCATCGTCGCTGTCAGAATAGAAAAAGCTCTTGTCCAAATTGAGCTTATGTTCGCTCGCCAGTTTTTCCGCTGCGATCACCTTGCCTTCACCGAAACAGAGTGGCCGAATAATATCTCCGGTAAACTCGCCATTTTCCACTTCATATTGGGAACAGAGCACATGCTCGATATTGAGATCCCGAGCGGTTGGTTCAATCTGGTAGATCGTTGCCGAGGACACAATCGCGACGGTGTGGCCCTTGGCCAAATGCGCTTCCACCAGTTCCCGGGATTCCGGGTAGACTTTGCGCGCAATATGTTTTTCGTAAAGCTCTTCGCCAAATTGGAAATAGCTATCCTCGGTGACGCCCTTCATAAATTTCGAAGCTGCGGTCATTAATCCGGAAAAACCCATGCTGCCCATCGAATATTGCGCCATGACATTGGCGGTTTCGACCAGCTCTTCTGCGGTCATTTCGCGGCGCTTAATCTTTTCCCACAACATCGCCGTGGCCGAATAGCCAGCGATTATTGTGCCATCAAAATCAAACAAAGCGCCAATATGCGGCCCGTCAGGCGCTGCTAATACGTCCTGCAAATGGGAATTCTGATCAACCATCAATAACCCTTAAATTTTCCCGGCCCCGCTGGCCGAAAGGCATCTTGGCAAAAAAAGCCTGCCTTTCCCAGTCTTTATTATCATAGGCGGTCAATCTGATGACATTGTCCGAATTTGAAGCAGCGCAAAGCTTTAACAAATGGCCTCGAATTCATCGTTTTTTACGAAAAAATCGGTCTAAATCACTACCATCAAACAAAAAAACGGCTGGCCTCGATAATTATTTTTGAGGGAAATCTGCGACAAATCCTGGTTACAATGATGTTAATCCATAATTTTGCGCGCTGGTTAACAACTGACCCCTATTTCGTTCATTATAAGTTCGTGGGTGAACGAGGAACAAATGAAAAGACCATCTAATTATCGCTCTAGCAAATTGGCTATTGCATCGATTCTATTCGGAACAGCGGCTCCCGCTGCTGCGCAAGCTGTTGATATCACGCCAGAAGGACCTGGCATTGATGCATCCGGATCTATCGATGTCGGAGCAAAGCCTGACGTCATGGCACCATCATCTGCACCATTGATCAATAGCGATCCCTTCGGCGCATCAGCCGTGGCCGGATCCGGTGTCACCGCAAATGCAGAACTCGAACTGCGCCCTATTGTTCCTATGGGTGGCAGCATCGATCCTTTTTCCGGTTCGATCGACCCTTTTTCCGGATCCATTGATCCCTTTAGCGGCTCTATCGATCCTTTCGCGGGCAATATAAATCCCTTTGAAGGCAATATTGATCCTTTTGCAGGCAATTTAAATCCATTTCACGGTGAAATTCGAGCCCTTTGGGGTGCGATTGATCCCTTTGGCGGCAATCTTGACCCCTTTGCAGGGAATGTTGATCCGTTTGCCGGCAATGTGGATCCCTTTTATGGCAATATTGATCCGTTCGAAGGTCAGATTGATCCGCTAAGCGGTGCTCTTTTGCCAAGCTATGTTGAGTTAAACGGTTTCTGGCATGATTTCGGCGCCAATTGGCGTGACGTCAACTTGCTGATCAATGAAATTCAAAGCGAAGGCCTGACCAGCGCCCGCTATTATGAGTTGCTCAACCTTGGCAATCTTTTGGTGAGCCATACAGAGAGCGTTTGGGGCGATGCGGTAACCGCACGTGAAGGCTCATCCGCGCAACAAAGCGTCTTGACGCCACTCTTACAAAAATTTGGCATATCTTCTTACAATCTCACCGGTTTGAGAAACTTGACACAGGGGCAACGCGCCCAATTGGTGACCGAATGGTATGACCAATTGATGGAATATAGTGGCCGGGATCATGTCGATCATTGGATGCGTACCATTAACTGGACGCCCGAATTGACCAGAATTCAAGGCAGCGGCGCTGATAGTGTTATTGGCATATTGGATTCTTCCATCGTCAATGATCCCGATCTGGAAGGCAATGTCTTCCATTCCGGCGGTTATGTAGCCCATGTGGGCGGCCATGGTACGGGTGTTGCCAGTTTGCTCATTGCTGATCATGATGGCCGCGGCGTTATGGGCATTGCACCCAATGCGTCGGTTGCCACCTATAATCCGTTTGATCAAACCGGCACGGCGTCCTGGGATGATATTCGCGATGGTATTGTTTCGCTAAAAAGCGTGAATGCCAGCGTGATCAACATGTCCTTGGGTGTGTCCGGTTGGACTTTGCATCCAGAATGGAACAATGTTTTTAACGACAATACCGTCAAGCAAATTGCCAATGACACGGTTTTTGTGATCGCAGCGGGCAATGACGGCATTACGCAAACCGAAAATGTTGAATTTCAACGCAATTCCAATTTCGGATTGATCGTTGTGGGTGCTGTCGACCCATTGGGTAATATCTCCAGCCTGTCCAACAAGCCCGGTTCAGTTTGCTTAACCGATCAAGGTCAATGTCAAGATGATAGTTACCTCAGAAATTTCTTCATTGTAGCGCCAGGGGAATTGATCCTGCTATCCGATGGCAATGGCGGCGTAACCCGCCGTTCAGGCACATCTTTTGCGGCTCCACTGGTATCGGGCGCGATTACATTATTGCATGATCGTTGGCCTTGGCTCGCACAGCATCCAGAGGAATCGGTCAATATTATTTTGAATTCTGCACAGGATCTTGGCGATCCCGGTGTGGATGATGTCTATGGCGTAGGACTTCTCGATGTAGAAGCCTCTCAATCGCCGCTCGATTTTAATCGTCTCGAAATTTATGAATATCGTGGCAACAGCCGGATCGCCCATAAAGCGTCGAGCCTGCAACAAAATGGCATCGGCAAAACCTGGGATGCCGATGGTGTGTTTTTGACGATGTTCGAAACTATCGGCAATACCCACCGCGACTTTGTCGTTCCATTTTCGAACCAGCTAATTGGCCAACGCTCCAACGTGACCGGATCGAGTGAATATTTTCAATCCTATATCACCGATCGGTTTGTTGACTGGACAACCGGCAGTTTTGCAGCATCTAACAGCGTCGGTGGATTTAGCGATATTGCCAATTACTCCACGCCTAAGCGTGAGGGTTGGAATTTTGGAATTTCAGCAACTAATCCAACGCGTTACTTGCAAAATGGACGTCAAGGACAGACACCTCATAGCGCTGTCACCTTTGGCGACGCGGCTGGGCAATTCTCATTTAATGCCGGCTTTGGCCAAGGCGCAGTTGCTTTGTTGGGCCAACAGTCGTTCGGTCTGACTTCAGACTATGATACAGACACTGGTGGTTTGAACCCGTTATTGGGTCTCGCATCAGGCGGCGGATTCTTGGATGCAGAATTTGCGATTTCCAAAAACACAAAAATAGCTTTTGGCCTAACCAATCGCCGGCTCGATCACAGCGAGAATTTCGCTTTGACGGATGCAGAGCGCGCACAGTTGAGAGGCGCTAAAGACTATAAAGCCAGCGCGTTTAACTTGCGTATGACTCACAAGCCGATGAAAGCCGCAACGCTAAGCGTCAGCTTTGCCAATGTGAACGAGAATGACGGTATTCTGGGCGTCCAATCGGCGCTTAGCAACGATCTGCGTTTTGGCTCACAAAGCAGAACCATGACCATTGGCGCTAGCTTTGACTTGCCACATGGCATCAGCATTGCTGCTTCAGCAACGTCAGCGCTGACCAAGACAAATGGCGGCACCGATCAAAATTTGCGGACCAATGGCAATGTAAGATCGTCAGCTTATGCCTTCTCGATTGGCAAACAAGGTCTGATCGGTAAGAAAGATCGTCTGCGGATGTCCTTTACACAGCCGCTGCACATCGAAAAAGGCCGCCTGGAATATAGCGCTGCGGAAGTTATTGATCGTTCGACGGGTGAAATTGGTCAAGCTGTTAATAGTTTCAGCATTGCGGATCAAAGCCGGAGGTTTACCGGGGAATTCCTCTACGCAACACCCATTATGGGCAAAGGGGAATTGTCCTTCTTCGGGCGGGCGCAATATGATGCCAATGCACGCAACAGCGTTAACGAAATAATAGCAGGTGGTCTGCTAAGTCTCCCCTTCTAATTGATCAATGGGAAGAGCTTGGGGTAACCATATTCTCTTCCCATAATCGAGATGTCGAACTGGGGGATGGGGAATATGTTAGGACGGAATATAGTTGCCGCGCTGCTGCTCAGCGCTGCATCCCATGCTTCCCTAGCCTATGCGCAGACCGAGACGGAAACGTCGGCCTTTGAAGCACAGATTGCGGACACAAAATCTTCGATGATGTCGGATCCGGGTCAGGCTCTCAAATCGGCTCGCAAAGCAGCGATGCTAGCCAATACGATGCCGAAAACTGACGCTGATCTCGCCGTGGCCACGAGCCAGTGGCTAGAGGGAGAAGCGCTTACGCGGCTCAATAAACCGAAGCAGGCTAAACCGGTCATTGCCGCCGCGTTGCAGACCGTTAAACGGGTTGCTCCCAACACCAAAATTCATGCTGACTTGCTCAAGTCCAGTGCCGCTATTGCCACTCAAACCGGTAAAGTAGAGCAAGCTCTTTCCATTCTCTATTCTGCTTATCGCATTTATGAGAAGCTGGATCAGAAACGCAGCCAAGCGATCATTTTGCACAATATTGGATCAATATATTATGAAGCCCGCGATTATCCGCGTGTTTTAAACTATTATGATCAAGCAAAAGCAATCTATGCCGACGATCCTGCATTAAATCTTTCATCGCACAACAACCGCGGAAATGCGCTGCGGGATATGGGTGAATTTGCAAAAGCGGAGCAAGAATATGCGCAGGCCTTGGCGGTTGCCAAAGAAATGGACAGCCCGCTCCTGCAAACCCGCATATTGACCAATTTGGCTTTTGCCCAACATGCCCAAGGCGATCTGGAAAAAGCCGAAAAAACAGCTATTTCCGGACTTTCTATCGCCCGCGCCGGCGCGCAGGATTGGGAACCCTTTCTATGGGGCACACGCGCCCAGATAGCCTTTGCTGGTGATCGCCTGAATGCGGCTGAAAATTATGTCCGTAAGGCGTTTAAGGGTGTTGATACGGCCAATTCGACCATGGCCTATCGGGACTATCACGAAACCGCCTATAAAGTTTTCGGGAAATTGGGACAGCATAAGCAGGCCCTGGAGCATCTCGGTGCCTTTAAACGGCTCGATGATAATGGCAGGGATCTGGCGGCATCAACCAACTCTGCGCTATTGGCCGCCCAGTTTGACGATGCCAATCGCGAATTGGAAATTTCAAAGCTGGAAGCCAAGCAAGCCCAGCGGGAAATGATGCTGGCTCAGTCACAAACGACCTTGCGCTACACCAGTTTGCTGTTGGTCGTGTCTTTCGCGGCTATTGGCGCCCTGTTCTTTGTTGTGGTCTCGGTGCGTCGTCGACGCAAAGCGGTGAGTGCTGCCAATGCGCAACTCTCTCATGCAGCGCGCCATGACCTGCTTACCGGTCTCGCAAATCGCGGCTATTTCCGGACGTTGCTTTCCAATGCGCTGGTTGACAATCAAGAGAATGGAACGCGCAGCGCCGTTCTGCTCATCGACTTGGATCGATTCAAAGCCGTTAATGATACATTGGGTCATAACATTGGGGATCAACTCCTTTGTTTAGTTGCAGAAAATCTGAAAGAAGCTGCGGGTGATAAAGCCCATGCTGTGCGCTTAGGCGGCGATGAATTTGCGCTGGTTATTCCAGATATCGGCAATGATGGTGATCTCGATAAAATCGGTGAAGATATTATCACTCGCCTTAACGGCACCCATTCCATCGATGGCACATCCGTCAATGTAGGCGCCACGGTTGGTATTGCCGTCGGTCCCGTTGATAGTGACAATGTTCAAACGCTGACCCGTTGTGCTGACCTTGCGCTTTATCACGGCAAAGAATCCGGTCGCGGTCAATGTGTGCGTTACAAAGAATTCATGCAGATTGAAGCAGACGAGCGTCATATTCTCGAAAATGATCTTCGCGATGCCTTGGAAAATGGCGATTTATCTATTGCTTACCAGTCGATTGTCGATGCAAATACACAAGAAATTATCGGTTATGAATCGCTATTGCGATGGAACCACCCGACGCGCGGAGAAATATCGCCCGCCATATTCATTCCGATTGCGGAAGAAGCCCGACTAATAGGACATATTGGTTCATGGGTATTGCGCACCGCCTGTGCGCAAGCCGAAAAATGGCCCGAGCATGTCAGGCTATCTGTCAACGTGTCTGCGCTGCAAGTTGAAGGTGGCGGTCTTGCCAATAATATCATCAGCGCGCTGGCCGCAAGCGGATTAAGCCCCGAACGGCTGGAGCTTGAAGTGACCGAAAGCGTCTTCTTGGATAATCACGAGAAAACCGACGCCACTTTGGAAAGTTTGCGCTCGCTGGGTATCAATTTGGTTCTCGATGATTTTGGAACCGGATATTCCTCGCTAGGCTATTTGCGCCGCGCAAGCTTCTCGACCATCAAAATCGATCGCAGTTTTGTCAAATCCGCGACGCAAGGATCAACCGAAAGTTTGGCGATTATTCGCGCGATTGTTTCCATGGCCGAAGAATTGGGGATGAAAACAACGGCAGAAGGTATTGAAACCCAGAATGAATTGAACGTCATGCGGGATTTGGGTTGCACCCAATTGCAAGGTTATCTCTTCTCTCGCCCAACCCAATCGGTGTCCGGACAAAGCGATTCCAAAGATACGAAGCCAGCGGTTATTCCATTTTCAAAATCGGAATTGAAACGCAAAGCAGGGTAAATCCAATACCCATGATGGCACTCAGTTGCCCTCAAACCATCTCAAAGCTGCGCTTAAATGCTGTATTCTCAGAAAAATGACCATATAGGGCAGTATGAAAAAAGTTCATTCTGCTCTGTTTCTGATTGGCGCCCTCGCCTTCACCGCCTTTATGTTCTTTCGCGCCGCTCCCGACATGTGGAGCGAAGATCTAAAGCTGCCTGAGCAGCAGCATATTATTGCGCCGGTCCAACTGGAGATTATCGCCCAAGTCGGACCATGGCCGACCATTTCCCGTCTAATCGGCTATAGAGGGCGGCTTTGGTTTGCCAATTCGGTCAAAGGGCGCAACCATAATTCTGCGGACATTTGGAGCCTCGATCCCGCTACCGGGACGGCACGATATGAACGCAATTTATTCAGCCAGGACGCCGGGCATCCCCTCGTCTACAAAGACCTGCTCTATTGGCCCTTGGAAGACGCGCTGTTATCCTTTGGCAATGGGATTGTCGATGTAACCAATGGCGAAACTTGGCAATCTTTGACCATTGCCAATCAGCCCATTTATCATACCAGCCAATTGCTCGCGCATCCCGATGGTCTGTTTGCCGTAACCGGGACACGCAATGCTGGACTGCAACTGTCCCAAGATGCTGGCCGCAGCTGGGAAGAATTTTATATCCACCCAACACCAACCACTCATGTCAGCAGGTTGAAAGAACTTACTATTTTTAAGGGAGAAATTTACGCCTCTCTGAAAGATGCCAAGATCAAGCGGCTCACGCGCTGGACTGGTAATGACTTTCAAACAGTGCGCAGTTGGCCGCTCAATCGCTATTTTAACGGACTGAATGTCCATCAGGGCGCGATATATGGTCTGGTGGGCCAAGGGCGCGAAAGAGAAATCTGGAAATTTGACGGTCAAAAATCCCTTCGCGTCGGCTTTAAAGGGCCTTTTACCGACCTTGCCAGCGATGGAAAAAACCTCTGGCTAGTGACACGCGACGGCCACCTCTGGTCCAGCCCAAAGGGCGAGCAATGGCGCCGCCACGGCGATCTTGCAAAAGGCAAACCTGTCTCCATTCACTCCATATCCGGGTATATCTATGTCGCTGGCACAGGCGATGATGGTCGCGGTATAATTTGGGGACGAGCTGGTGCAAAAATACCTTCTGGTCCTCAAAATCCGGCAATAGTTTTACAAGTCGGGGCAAAGAGCCGCAATCGGGATTGGGATAATATTGGCCAAGAATTGGATAGGCTACTGGCCGATCGTGCGAGCTATCAGAATTTCGCAAATAACAGTTTATGGAACCGGATAGATCAGATCGCACGGGACCGTCCGCCTTCCGGTTTTTTCGCAAAACGCTTAGCGGTAAATTTTCCTGATCAGAAAATATCAGCCTTTGGCGGAAGCATGGAATTGACCACTAAAGATCTGGCATATGCCTATTTACTGTGGGGCATGAAACAGTCCGGGTTGGGCGAGGTTCCGGTCGCGTTCTTAAAAGATCGCTGGCAGTCCAAACCCAATAGCTATGAAAAATATTTCGAACTGGAATTAAACGCAATCCGCACAATTCAGACCACTGGTCAAAATGATACACAGACAGTAAAGGCGCTCGTTGACCGGCTAAGCTATCCCGATGATCCCATCTGGTTCAGATCACAAGTTATCGGTACATTAACAGCCGTTAGCGGTCAGAAATTTGGATATGATATTGCCGCTTGGCAAAATTGGGCAAGCGAGAAAGATTAGATCGCGTTGCTTTTGCGCAAATGGGGCTGACAGGCGCAGAAAGCCATGTTCTAAACCCGCTTGGCGCCGCGTCTATTTTTCATATCCGTATTTCTATCAAGTGCACGTAAAAAGGGGCAAGCATTTCTGCTTACCCCCGATTTTCTAGCCAAAGTCGAGAGAGATTGAGTCTGGCTAGAGTGTCCTCCAGACTGTCCCCACAGACTAGAAGGCAACTTTGGCACCAAGTCTCCAGACCCGCCCCAAGGGATTACCGGTGAACGGGTTATAGCCCAATTGCGTTCTGGCAGAAGGTGGATCTTCATTTGTAAAGTTTTCGACTGAGAACTGCAGTTGAGCATCAAAGGCAGAAATCGGCAGATCATAGGCAAAATGGAGATCATGTTGTGTGAAGCTTGAAATATTTCGGCCAAAATCTGTAGGACCAAAACTGGTGACCGCACATGGATCGGGCAGAGCCGGACAACGCTCATCGCGAACACCATCAACATATTTTACACCATAGCGGGCATTGAAACCGCTAATGTTGAAGTTGACATAAGCATTGCCTCGCCACGGCGCGATTGTGCCGGGATTACGATCGAGATTGGCTAAACCAACCGCATTGAACCCAGCCCGGAGCAGCGTACCATTAAGATCAAAATCTCCGACTTTATATGTCAGAATATGGCTGGCATTTGCGCCGATGGTCAAAACACCGGTTCCGATTTCTGTGGTATAACTTGCCGCGAAATCTAGACCGGTAGTCTTTGTTGTCGGCCCATTGACCCATTGGGTGAAGACTCGAGAAATATCATCGCCCACCGTGACACCTTGAACACAGGCGCCGCCGGCGAAGGTGATAAAGCCGACAAAGGGGCTTGAACAATCAGCGAATCCATCAGGTATCGGCACCACATTACTCGCAATGGCTTGACCATCAGTTGTGGTGATTTCATCTTCAAAATCAAAGCTCCAATAGTCCACAGAGAAGTTGAAACCGCTAAAGTCGACAATAGCACCCACATTATAAGTAAATGCTGTTTCAGGTCCCAAATCCGTTGGATTTCCAGCAATATCGACAGCTTTAAAATCACCGCCTGATGCTGCCAAGCCAGCAAGTGAGGTGATGGCATTGGTGGATACTTGAGCCGCCAAAGGTGCACGGAAGGTCGTCCCGACGGAACCGCGAAGAACCAACCAATCAGTTGGCTCCCATCTTACCGAACCTTTAGGATTAAAGGTTGAACCAATGGATCCTCCATATGCTTCAAATCGGGCCGCAGCGGTAAATTCAAGTGTGTCGCTAATCGGAACAGCAACTTCGGCAAAGGCAGCTATCACATCTTGAGTCAAATCTGCATTGCGCTGGCCGCCAAGGAAGATAAAAGAACCCGCTCCCTCAAGCGCGCCACCAACACAAGATTGATCACCCAATATCGGACATGGGTTAAGATCCAAATTGCCAAATTCGTTGAGCGGTTTATTGTTGAACCGTGACTTGCGGTACTGCGCGCCGGCTGCCCAACCAACGGCGCCGCCACCAAAATCAAGTCCCATTTCGCCTGAGAAAATCAAATCCGCAACTACTGTATCCTCGCTTTGGTCATTACCGTTTGGAACAGCGATCCAATTAGCCAATTCTGCTGTGTTCTCTGCTCCTGGAACGTAGAATGGATTGTCCAGACCCAGAGTTGGGTTACCGGGACCGGCATTGGTAAATGGATTGAACCACAAGCAGCCATTGAGACCTGGAGTATTGCCGGTACAATTTGGTCCACCGAGACCATTTAACGCGGCCTGCAATCTCGATCCGATGATGCCCGGTGAACCACCGCGGCGATCATAGTTCATCATTGTAAGCGAAAATTGCCCCCGGAATGTTTCAGAGAAATCCTTCTCGAACGTACCGGAAAATCTATAGGCCTTACTGTTGACAAACTGGCGGCCCGACCCTCTTTCGTCGTTCGGAACGCCCAACCAACCGTAGGGACGCCAGAAGAAAGGCAATATGCGCCCACCCAGTGGCGCTGTCGCTCCGGTTTGAGCCAAGAAAGGCGCAACCCCTGGATTGGCAACGGGGACGCTGAACCCTTGAAAAATTGGTCCGCCTCCCAAGCCGGCTCCTCCAGGGCCTTGCAATGGAGGATATCCAGGTGAAGTTCCGATGGAATCTAAGTCGGTTTGCGCATAAGTAAATTCACCCCGAAAACGAAAAGTATCGGAGAGATCAACATCGGCTTGAATATAACCTTGATAGCGATCGGTTTCTTCAACAAGATTATCAAAGGGCACAAAGCTAAACCGACAAATTGGGAAAGCCCCGACAGCGTCTTCAACCCCGCCAAGATCATTACAACCTACGTCACGCACGCTACCTAGGAAACCAGGGTTTCCTGGCACGAAGAAATGACCAGGCGTACCCAGTGAAGACCAAGCCGCTGGATTAACCTCATAGGGTTGAGATGCATAATCGCGCTCGGTCGTGGGCAATTCGGAACGATGCTGCCAACCGAAGCCCGCAAGGATATTTACATCGCCAAAAGTTTTGCCAACCAAAATTGATGCGGTGTAGTTATCGTCCGATCCATTAACAAATTCATAGTCACTTTTGATCTCAACGCCTTCAAAACCGCTTTTGGTTATGAAGTTGGCCACGCCTGCAATCGCGTCAGATCCGTATGTCGCCGCCGCACCATCTTTCAAAATTTCAATGCGCTCGAGCGCAAATAACGGCACCGCGTTGGTATCACCAAAGCCGCCACCAACAGCGCCCGGTGCGGTAAATGTCCGCCGGCCATTGAACAATACCAAAGTACGTTGAGGGCCCAAACCCCGCAAGTTGATAGATCCGAGACCTTGATTGCCTTGCGCAGCGGTAGAAAACTGGTTTGTGTCACCGAGAACGCTGCCCACTTGAGGGAGATCTTTGATAAATTCCAACGGGGATGAAACGCCCGCGGTATCCAGATCAGCCGACGTAAAAACATCAACGGGTTGCGCGGCATCTTCCGGTGTTCCGCGAATAAAACTACCGGTCACAACGATGATATTCTCATCGTCATCGGCTTCTTGAATGTCCTGAGCATGAGCGATGCTGGGCATCGCGGTCGCTGAAAACAGAATAGCGCCAAGCGCACTTGTGCAACGCAAAAGTGATTTATTCATTATGTTCCCCTCCTCAAAACCCGAGCGTCAAACATGAAATATTTGATCCCGGTGCCATTTTTAGGCTTTTTGATTTTTCTCTCCGAGAGGAAAGGTGACTGTAATTCAACCAATAGTCAATAGTGATCTGCGCAAAGATTTCTTATTCGGATTTGTCCGCCATATTCTCAGCCTGACTCAACACTCTCATGAAATTCTTGCTCCAGATTTTTTCAATCTGATTTCGATTATAGCCGCGTTTCAACAGTGCAGCGGTGAGATTGAACGCTTGGCTCGCATCAACAAAACCCGCGATTCCGCCACCATGATTAAAGTCACTGCCAATACCAACATGATCAATGCCAACCCGCTTGACGATATAGTCAACATGATTGAGCAATTGATCCAGTGACCCTGGACCAATGATTGCACGCATGGCTTTTAAAAACGCTTGCCGGTCTTGAGCATCCGGAATTTCCCAATATAATTCATAAGGATAGGAATAAGCATCGGGTAACCCCGCGTCCCGCCGGACTTGCAAAATATCGGCGCGCATTTGTGGATCGGACAAGTCAACCAGATAGGCACCAAAGGCGGCCAAATGAATAACGCCACCGGCCTGCGCGATTCGGTCAATTTCTTCGTCGGAGAGATTGCGCGAAACAGCAGATAATTTACGCACATTGGAATGGCTTGCAATTACCGGGGCTCGTGACAATTTCACGGCTTGCAAAGTCGCTGCTTTTGACATTTGCGAGACATCCAAAAGAGCGCCCAAAGCGTTGATGCGTTGCACAGCCTTGATGCCCAGTGAAGACAATCCGCCATGCTCCTCAGCCGGTTCATAGGCCTGATTTTCGGCAATATATAATGGCCGCGAACTGTCCGAAAAATCATTATGACCCAGATGATTGAGACCAAAGACGCGTACGCCAGCGGCGTAAAATTCGTCAATCGCTTCCACCCGGCCATTTAGCGATCGCGCGTTTTGAAAGCCAAGCAATACCGCTATTTTTCCCTGATTGACAATTTGTGAAAGCGCCTTGGCGGACGTCGCCATCACAATATCCTCGTCCTGTTCAATCATTTGCGTCGCGGCCAACAGCTTTGCATTAGCTTCCGCCCTAGCCGCTTTGCGCCCAGCTTGCGTTCTTGGACCGGGGCCCACAGCAACCGATAGGATAACCGCATCCATCCCGCCAGCACGCAGTTTGACCGGTTCGGTTTTAGAGCGTCCATCCGCGCCGAGATAGGTCCGAGATGTTGTGGGCAACACGATATCGGCATGCGCATCGAGCACCAACACCTGTTGATGAATGACGCGCGCCTGATCGGAAAACGACTCTGTTTGTTGTGTATCTGTAGCAGGTTGCTCCCGATTTTCTGCAGTTGTCGTGCACGCCGAAAGCGCGGTCGCGGCAACGATCATCGGAATAGCGCGCCCCCCCAATCGCTTGGCCATGCCGAGAAAATGGAATTTCATGCACATGCTATTTTTCTCCCAAAAATTCGACAATGGCTGCGGTTGCACGATCGGGTTCCTGCATCGATGTCCAATGGTTGATACCCTTCAAACGCACCGTCCGCATATTCGGTCCGTTGCCATCGACCTTGTCGACCAGCGCAGGCACAAAAACGCTATCTTCTTCTCCCCATATGAACAGGCCCGGGACCTGTATTTTTGCTTCAGGGTCCGGCCAGAGATGGACGTCTGCAACCGCATCAAAGGGCGGAATATTTGCACGATACCAATTCATCGCCGCAAACAGCATCTCGTTGCTCGACAAAGCATTTTTGAACAGATTAAACTCTTCGGGAGTAATATCCCCTCGCTCAGCGAGCTTCCCATAAGAAAGCATTCTCGCCCCTTCTATCGCATTGCGACTTTGCAGCATTTCCAAAGTCGTTGCCCGAAAAAGCTGCATATATTGATTGCGCCGCTGTTGCTCCTTGTCGATTGCAGCATGGCTGAGAAAAAGGTTCAGCGGCGGGGCGCTCATGCCAATGACTTTATCGAGCCTTTCTGGATAGGCCTGCGCGTAAGACAAGGCCAAGACCGAACCCCAATCATGGCCGACCAGTATATATTTTTCATCGCCATTTAAATGGCGCGAAAATTCATCAAGTTGCCGAGCCAAATTGTCTATCGCATAGGGCTTTAAATCCATGGGCTTGGCGGATAGGCCTGACCCTAAAGCATCAACCGCAACCACGCGATATCGCCCCTTGAGAGCTTCCATCTGATCAAACCAACTATACCAAAAAGATGGAAATCCATGGTAAAATATTATCAAAGAGCCTTTTCCAGCTTCAACATAATGAAGCCGGTTATCCCCGGAACCGAAATAACCTTCAGTATAAGGAAAATCGGAACTACCCGCCTTATTGGCAAAAGCCACAGCAGGATCTTCTGCGACCGTAGACGATGTTTTGCCGTCAGCAAAATTGCCATTGCGCGCCGGCTCCGTCGCCATACAACCAACCACTAACAGCGCGCTCGTCATTAACATCATGGATTTGAAAAACTGCGCCATCCCGACCTCTCCTCCGCTTTAACCCATTGCATTATAGGAAGCGTTTGTTATTGTACAAATAGTCAACAATAATAGGTAGCACCTGTCAAATTCTAATTACGGGATGTGCCAAGGCAGGAGGATGAAAGAAAACATATGCGTCTGTCTTGGTCACTTTACACAAGCCTAATCTTGGTCACGATCAGTCTGACGGCGTGCCAAGAGCAGTCCCAAAAACCTCTATTACCAACCAACGAAATTGTCGATAGCAACGGTAATCCAGGAGAAGGTCTGTATCAAAAACATTGTGCCGCCTGCCATGATCAGGCTGCCGGCGAAGCGCCAACAAAAGCAGCCATTCAATTAAACGGTGTGGAATCGATCCGCACAGCGCTTTCAACCGGCGTGATGAAGGAACAGGCGGCGATGATGTCGCCAATTGAAATAAGAATATTGGCTGACTATCTGGCCAGCCCCAGCAGCGAAAGCGCGATCGCCAACGCGCGCAAACACCAGTGCGCGGGTCAATTGTCTCTTACGAAGCCGCTGTGGAATCGATGGGGCAACAGCAAACGCAACGTTCGGCATCAACCCACGATTAATGCTGGTATGACAAAGGAAGACATTCCCAATCTCAAGCTAAAATGGGCCTTTGGATTTCCTGGCTCCGCTCGCGCTCGATCGCAGCCAGCGGTGACGGCGGAAGCGATTTTTACTGGCAGTCAAAGCGGATTATTTTATGCTTTAGATAGCAAAACCGGATGCGTCTGGTGGACGTTTGAAGCCAAGGCCGAAGTGCGCAATGCCCCCACCATTTCAACCGATGAAAATGGTCATGCGAAAACACTCTATTTTGGAGATGTCGACGCTAATGTTTATGCGGTAAACGCCCGAACCGGCAATCTCTTATGGACCCGATCAGTTAAAGATCATCCCGTTGGTACGATAACGGGATCAATAACCTTGCATGAAGGCCGGCTCTTCATCCCGATGTCGTCGCTAGAAATTATCAATGCCTACATGCCTGATTATGAATGCTGCACTTTTCGCGGCGGTGTGCTCGCACTAGACGCACGATCTGGGCGATCCATCTGGCGTTTTTACACCGTCGACGAGCCTCAAAAAACACAGCGAAACGCAGCCGGTGCCCAAAACTATGGTCCATCTGGCGCTCCGATCTGGTCAACACCGACCGTCGATGCCAAACGGGGTTTGCTGTATGTTGGGACTGGTGAAAATTATTCCTCCCCTGCCAATGACAAAAGCGATGCTATCATTGCGCTGCAAATGGACAATGGAGCCGTCCGCTGGGTGCAACAAACCATTGCTGGCGATGCTTGGAACGGAGCCTGCGGGCCCAACGGATCACAGACCAATTGCCCGACAGAAGATGGTCCAGATTTCGATTTTGGCGCGCCGCCAATTTTGACCCGGTTAGACATTGGCAAAGATATTATTCTGGCCGGTCAAAAATCGGGGATGATCTATGGCATGGATCCTGACAATGACGGCAAAATCCTATGGCAAACCCGAGCCGGAATGGGCGGCTTTAATGGCGGCGTCCATTGGGGCATGGCGACCGATAGCAAAACCTTATTTGTGGGCATTGCAGACACTCCAGGAAACCGTTTTGCAACGGGACCTTCGCGCCAGGGTCTACATGGCTATGATCCCGCAACTGGTGAAGCGCTGTGGAGCAAGATCGAGTCTAATGTCTGTGCCGAACTAGCCCATAAATGCATGACCGCTTTATCGGCACCGCCAACCCACATGCCGGGCGTAATCTTTGCCGGTGCGCTGAACGGGATCTTGCGCGCTTATAGCGCAGAGGATGGATCGATATTGTGGAGCAAGGACACGCGGCGCGCCTATCAAACGGTGAATGGTGTGTCGGCGCGCGGCGGATCGATTGATTCCGCTGGTCCGATTGTCGCTGGCGGCCTGCTCATCGTCAATAGCGGTTACGACAAATTTGGACAGATACCGGGCAATATCATGCTGGTATATAGCGCGGAGTGACAAGCCAATCATGACCCCGAAAACCATTGCCAATATCTGCTGCAATCTGCTGCTTAGCCTGAGCCTCACCGCTTGCATCGCTGCGACGCCTAACAACTCCACTGATACCAAGGCCGCGCCGCCTCGGATAATCCAGACCCCGTTTGCGCGGCCAAAGTCGCTCGCCAATAACCGGATCAAGGGCGTCCGTTTTATCGGCAAAACCGTTTCCGATATTGACCGCACTATCCGCTTTTATGAACAAGCCGTGCCCTTTACCCTGGTCCGTCGATATCAGGTCGCAGCGTCTGAAATTTTTCACTCAGAAATGACGGCACAGCCGTATCAGACCATCGAAGTTGCGTTGATCAAAACCCCGACTGTTTTTGTCCAACTGATTGACTTTCAGCCCAATATTTCCACTTCGCCTGTTATCAAACCGGTTATCGGCCCTGGCCACACCCATATTTGTTTCCAGTCTTCGGCAGCGGAACCGGCGCTTTCGAAGTTTTTGACTGCCGGACTGACCATGGTTTCAAGAAACGCGCCGGTGGATTTGGGCGGTTATGGCGTGACCTACGCCTATGGCCGAGATCCGGACGGCACTATCATCGAAAATGAAACGATCGACAGACCGCGCCGTCAGGACAAGGCATGGGTCACGCATATTGGTAGTGCCACACCGGACGCAAATCGGATCGCTGAATTTTACAGCAAATTTATTGGCTATGGCCCGCGGCGCCGAGGAGAATATTCCAACTTTCCCAATATGGACAATATCGTTGCAATTGACGGCGTCGCCTTGCGCAGCGCTTGGTTTGCCTTGCGCAATTTTGAATTGGAATTTTGGCAATTTGTCAAACCCGCTACGCCCGACCGCCAAGCACCAGCAAAAGTCGACGAAATTGGATATAATATGACGGCATTTGAAGTGACTGATGTCGAAGCTGAACGCAAAAGATTGGCCAATCTGGATATTGAAACCATCGGTCCGGCAAAAATTAGCCAGGGCTGGAAAATCTATTATGCCTATGATCCGGATGGCAATGTAATTGCTATTCAGGAGAATATCTCCGCACCAACAACCGAGTCTATCGATCACATGCTATGGATCGATCCCATAGTCTATTAGCCCAGAAAACTGTCTCAATTCGGTATATATTGGGATGACCTTTATTGTTCAACATGATGATATTATATGATAATCACACGCAATATGAACGAAAACACATCCATGAAACGAAGGCGTCTCAGTCCTGAAAAACGCAAATCGTTGATCCTCGACCATACGGCCGACATTATCGCTGCGGATGGCGTTGCCGTATTGAGCATGGAATTAATTGGCAAGAAAGCAGGGATCAGCAAGTCCCTTGTCTATACCTATTTTGACAGCCTGACCGAATTGTTGCGCGCCCTGCTAAAGCGGGAATTGAAACGGCTCAGACGGCTCCAGGTTCAAGAGGCTGAAAATGCGCAAACGTTCGAAGAGCTGGTTCGCGGCGTTACTCATCAATATCTCAAATATATTGAAGAACGCGGCCTGATTATCGAACGACTGCAAGCGGAACCCAGTGTATCGAGAGGCCATGACCCGACCGACTATAGTCGCAATGATGCGGTTAGCTATATCTCTGAAATAGTTGCAAAAAATTTCGATATCCCGCAGGGTTTGGCGATAGCGGTGACGGATATTTCCTTTGGCCTTCCGGCAACCGCTGGTGCTTTTTATCTACACAGCGAAATGAGCAGGGAAGATATTGAAAAAATCACCGTGACTATGATCTTGGGATCGCTCAACGCGGTTCAAAATGACTATAGCACGCGGCAGCAAATCTTAAGGCGCAAAACCTAGGCCTGCTTCCAAGACATGTTGAAATTATAACGGATGGATCGAATGACCGCCATCCAAGACAAGAGATTGCCCGGTCATAAAGTTGCTTTGTTGAGACGCCAGATACACAGCAATCCCCTCCATATCTTCCAGCTTTCCAACTTCTCCCGCAGCCGCGCGCCGTTTGCATGCATCTCGAAAAATTTGCGGCGTATTGAGCGACATGTCGGTTTCAATGTAACCGGGCAAGAGCGCATTGACTTGAATTTTGGCCGCACCCAATTCTATCGCCAACGCTCTAGTCAATCCTGTAACCGCTGCTTTGGTTGCGGAATATCCACTGCCCATGGGCATACCCATAATGGCAGCCGCTGACGATGTGACTATAAGCTTTCCGCCTTGCTGTCGCTTCAGCATATGCGCGATAACCGGACGATAAGTATTCACCACGCTCGTGAGATTCATATCAACCGCAGCGTTCCATTCTTCTTCACTTGTTTGATGCAACATACCGGAGGACCCGCCCCCGGCATTAGCAAAACAGCTATCAACTTTGCCAAAGCGTTTTACAGTTGCCGCAAAAGCCGCATCGACTTGGTCCGTATCGGTAACATCACAGGAAAATATGGCGGCATCTGCTCCCATTTCTTGCAAGGACTTGAGCGCCACTTCGTTCTTTTCAGCATTGCGTCCCCATATTGCTACCGCAGACCCAGCCTTGACCAATCCTTTGGCCATTGCCAATCCAAGCCCCCCATTGCCGCCTGTCACCATGGCCACTTGACCGGTTAAATCAAACATAAGTCCGCCCCTGCATGTTATCCCTTTGCTCAGACCTGATGGACCGCCACCCCCCAAGGTACCATTAGCCATTGCGCCATCCATGCAATCTTATTGTACATAGAGTCAATAGTGTCTTTTGCGGCTTCAATAGTCCTGTTTGCACCATCACCTCAAAAATCTGGCCATAACGCAGCCTGTGGTTAGCAAAACCAAAAAAACCCCGATAATCGAGCGTTATTTGAACCTCCCCGCCATCTAGATCATGTCGAAAAACCTCTGGGGATAAATTCTGGATCAAGCGTCCATGATCTGAGGCGCTTCATTTTTGGCGCTACCCCATTTACTGACGCATTATTTAATAGTGGTTTCAAAGACAGTCCGAAACATGATAGGTTCGAAAAAAATTGGGAGATGAGAAATGATTGAAGCCATCAGCGCAGCCATGTTGGCCATGGGTTTGGCAGCGACACCACAAGCTACGGATGCGGAAATCGCCACGAAAAAGCAAAGCACCACAAATGCTTCAGCTGAAATCCCCAAAATAGTCATCTACCATCTTGAAGGCCGACGTTCTGAACGAATTATTTGGCTCATGGAAGAATTGGACCTCCCCTATGAACTCAAATTTGTGCGCGGCAATCTCATGGCTTCGATGATGCAAATTCGAGCGCTTGGTCATGGCATGCCGATGGCGCCAACCGTGGTCTATGGGGATGATATTATCGTCGAATCCGGAGCCATAATTGATACTATATTAGCGCGTCACGCTCCTGGAAAATTGGTGCCTCCTCTCTCCAGTCGAGCCTATCCCCATCATGTGAAATGGATGCATTATGCAGAAGGGTCGCTTGCGGCGCGGCTGTTCAGCGACTATCGCGCCTGGCGAGTCAAGCCGCCAACAAAGCGTTCAATGCTGGTCGACAGCGAAAATGTGGTGCAATATTCTGAAGATTATCTGAAAGAAAATAAGTGGTTTGGCGGTTCGGAATTTTCTGCAGCCGACATCATGATGGAATGGCCCTTAAACGTTGCGTTCAAATTAAATCTGGTCAACGCCGATCAATTTCCCAACATTCAAGAATGGCAAAAACGCATAAAAGCCAGACCGGCTTATATGCGCATGCGATCGATCGCGACGCCGGATGGCATTATTGGCGCCTTGCCTCCAGTAAAGCATCCACCGTCCGACAGCCGAGCAACCACTTTGCCAAGCGCTGGTTCCTCCAACTAGTCCAAGTCATCGTCAGCAGCTGGATAAATTGTTTCGAACAAGCGGGCGATCGCAACCGGGTTGAAGTCGCTATCGGACATAGCGAGGCGCTTTTTAGCACAAGTATCGCATCATTGACGCTTGGTGACTTACGACCCTGAGCAAGCACCGGTCCAGCGTTTACATCAATGGAATAGCCAACAAAAACCTGACCCCGTTCCTGCTGCAATGAGCGGCACCATTGCCGTATCAGTTATACTAGTTGTGATTGGCTCCTCGCCGTTTTAGCCCTTTATGAAAGGCTCGAGAAACCGGCCGATACGCCGGCCGGGAAAGGTCCATATCCTTTGAGAAGTTTGTTAGAACTAATTCAGGAAACCGATGGCGCATTAGCCGTCGATGACCCGGCAACCGGTGAGATCATTGCGCGCGTCAAAGCCTATAGCGTCGATGAAATCTCCAGCATCATTCAAAAAGCAGATGCAGCCCAGCCTGAATGGGCAAGTAAAACGGCAAAAGAACGCGCGAACATATTGCGCAAATGGTTCAACCTGATCATCGACAATATGTCTCCCCTCGCGGCAATTATCACTGCAGAATGCGGGAAACCGCTGTGGGAAGCGAAAGGCGAAGTCACCTATGGCGCGGCCTTTGTTGAATGGTTCGCCGAAGAAGGCAAGCGCGCCTATGGCGAGACTATCCCCAGCTTCGCTGCGAACAAGCGTGTCTTGACCATCAAACAACCCATCGGGACTTGCGCCGCAATTACACCATGGAATTTTCCGATTGCAATGGTCACACGGAAAGTGGCGCCAGCCCTTGCAGCCGGATGTTCAATCGTCCTCAAACCCGCTGAGGCAACGCCATTATCCGCTTTGGCCATTGAACAATTGGCCATCGAGGCCGGGATTCCAAAAGATATTTTCAAAGTCGTTCCAGTCACCAACCCTGCTCCTGTCGGTACATTATTTTGCAGTGATCCTCATATTCGCAAACTGAGCTTTACAGGTTCAACCCAGACCGGCAAATTGCTGATGCAGCAGGCCGCGCAAAATATCATGAAGCTAAGCCTCGAATTGGGTGGTAACGCCCCTTTCATTGTTTTCGATGATGCCGATATCGACGCTGCCGTAGAAGGCGCGATGGATTCAAAATTTCGCAATGCCGGACAAACATGCGTCTGTGCCAATCGAATTCTTGTTCAAGAATCTATAGCCCAAGAGTTTAGCGCCAAGCTGACTGCCAAAGTCGCTGCTCTCCCGGTCGGACCGGGTTGTGATGATGCCGTAAAAATAGGCCCCCTCATCGGCCCTGCTGCACAACGCAAAGTGCACCAATTGGTCGAAGACGCTTTAGCTGCCGGTGCCATCGCGCAGACGGGTGGAACCGCGCATGACAATGAAGGAAATTTCTACCAACCGACGGTCTTGACCAATGTCACCAGTGATATGGCGATTAGCTGCAATGAAATTTTTGGACCCGTTGCCCCAATCATGACCTTTGTTGATGAGAGCGATGCCATCCAATTGGCCAATGACACGCCTTATGGTCTTGCCGCATATTTTTACACGCGTGATATTGGACGGGTTTGGCGGGTAATGGAAGCGCTGGAATATGGCATGATTGGCGTCAACGAAGGCATTGTCTCAAGTGAAGTTGCCCCTTTTGGCGGGATCAAACAATCTGGTCTTGGCCGAGAAGGCTCCAAACACGGCCTCGATGAATATCTAGAGCTTAAATATGCCTTGATCGGCGGCCTTGGGAAACCCAGCTGAATCAGAATTAGGAAGGAAAGAAAATGGCCCAACCATTTAGCGAACACCCTTATTTAACTGGTCACCATCAACCTATGCGGTTTGAAGCGGTGGCGCCTGATCTGATTGTCGAAGGCGAGCTACCCGACGATCTCAATGGCGTTTTTTATCGGACCGGGTCGGAGCCACTTTATGATCCGCCGGAAGGTTATCATTGGTTTGATGGCGATGGGATGGTCTACGGATTTTACTTTGAAGATGGCCGCGTCTCCATGCGCAACAAATGGGTTCGCACGGAGAAGTTTGAAGCAGAGTTATCTGCCGGCAAAAGGCTGTTCGGTGTGTTCGGAGACCCAGCAACATCCGACCCGAGCGTCCAGGGAATGCGCTACAATACAGGCAATACCAATATCATACTGCACAATGGAAAGCTAATGGCCCTGATGGAAGGTTGTCCCGCAATTGAAATGGATCCGAGAAGCTTGGATACCCGAGACTATCTCGATTACGGAGGAACCATTACAGGTCCATTTTCAGCGCATCCCACTGTTGATTTGAGCACCGGTGAAATGATGAGTTACGGGTGGATGATCAATGGTCCAGCGGGCAAGCCCGAAGTGCGATATGAAGTGATTGACAAAGACGGGGCTGTAACCAATCAATTCCAGTTCGAAGCGCCGTATATGAGCATGATACATACCGTGTTGGCCACGGAAAATTGGGTGGTCGTCCCATTTAATCCTTTGGAAGTCAGCTTGGAACGGGCCATGAAAGGCGGGCCGATGAATGCATGGGCAAAAGGTCGAAATAGCCGCTTTGCGCTTTTCCCCAGACATGGCAATGCGGATGATATTCGCTGGCTAGAAATGCCCGGCCGACATATGTTTCATGAGCTAAATGCGTGGGAAGAAGATGGCCAATTGATCGCTGATGTGGCTGCGGCCAATGGTACGGCTCTGTTTCCCAATGATGATGGCACGATGAACACTCATGGCGACACCACATTGGAATTGCGGCGCTGGACTATAGATCTCACCGGTTCAACCGATGCGATCAAAGAAGAAACATTGAACGACAAGGATATCCAATTTCCACGGCCTGATGACCGGTTCATGACCCGCAAATCCCGGCACAGTTATGCCAATTCCAATCTCAATTCAGCGGACGGCCGTGTGGATGGAATGGATTCTGTGATTCATTTCGATACGCAAAGCGGCAAAGAAGATATTTTCCATTTTGGCGATGGTGCCGGTTGCGGTGAATTTGTCTTTGCTCCTCGAACCGGATCAACGGATGAAGCAGACGGCTACGCGATGACCTTGGTTCACCCGGCCAATTCTCATCATACGGAGTTGGCGATATTTCACGCAACAGATGTTGCTGCCGGGCCGGTTGCACGTGTGATCATTCCCTATCGCATTCCCAGCGGCTTCCACTGCAACTATTACAGTGCCGATGGCGCTTTGGCAGAACCTATTTTTGCCTAAGCACTAGTTTATTTTTTGCGGTGAATTTGTCTGTCAAACCAACAGACGATGCCCTAGTCTATAGCTCAATTCATTGTTTAATCTAAAGGATCTGGGACCGTGCAAAATCAACTCTTTTCAATGCAAGACAAAATTTGCGTCATTACTGGCGGTTCCCGAGGATTGGGCAAAGCCATGGCGACGGCTTTTCTTAACCTGGGCGCGAGAAAAATTTATATTACTGCGCGCAAGCAGGATGAATGCGCACAAACCGCGGCAGAATTATCGCAGCTGACGGAAAGCGGAGAATGCATCGCATTGGCCGCCGATATGAGCAGCGGCGAAGAAATAATGCGCTTTGTCCATACACTCTCGGAAAGAGAAGATCATATCGACGTCTTAGTAAACAATGCCGGCACCGGCTGGATGGCCCCGGTTGAAAAATTTCCCGAAATTGGGTGGGACAAGGTGATGGACTTGAATGTGAAGACACCCTTTTTCCTGACCCAGCAATTATTACCCTTGCTTAAAGCAAAGGCAACGCCCGAAGATAGCGCTTCCGTGATCAACATCGGGTCGGTTGCCGGAATCATGGGCAGCGCAGGAAGCGGGGTAAGCTATGGAACCTCAAAAGCAGCTGTTCACCAATTGACACGCAATCTCGCTCATCTTCTCGCCGATGACAATATCCGGGTGAACGCAATAGCACCCGGCCGTTTTCACTCCAAAATGACCAGCCATGTTGAACAAGATAAAAGTCAATATGATCAAGAGATAAAAATGATCCCTTTGCATCGCTGGGGCCATGATGAAGATATTATGGGGCCCGCACTGTTATTGGCCAGCCGCGCGGGCGCTTACATGACGGGAGAAGTTATTTCGGTTGATGGCGGCATCTTGGTCGCTTGATTGTCAGCGACCATATGTAAGGTTCGAGCGATGAAACGGGAGCAACACTGAAGTCCTTTTTGAAATGTATTGAAGATGAACATCGGTTTCAGCTTTCATCAATTCTCACAAGCCCAATAAAGAACCCATATCTTGGGGGGATTATCATGCACATCTTGTTCCGCGCGCTATGTTCTGCTGCCGTCATTGGTCTGGCAGGATCATCTCTGTCACAAGTCGCTCAAGCCCAAAACGAAGCAGAGCCAGAGGGCATATTGTCGGTTGAACGATTCCCTCAAGACAAACAAATGCGGCGTTATCGTCTCTACAGCCCGGCATCCGTTGATAAATTCAATGGGTCCCGCCCACTGGTTTTGGTAATTCATGGCGGCGGCAGTACAGATCGCGGCATGCTAAAATTGGACAAAGGCCAATGGAATGCCCTAGCCGAGAAACATGGCTTCTACGTCGCCTATCCCAATGCGGTTGATAAAATATGGGACTTTGGCGAAGGATTAACTTCAGAAGCGCGCGGTAAACGGGTGGATGATCTCGCTTATTTCAGCACAGTTATCGATCGTATTTCGAATGAGAAGAATATTGATCAACAGCGAATTTTTGCAACCGGCATTTCGCGTGGAGGTCAAGCATCCTATTTTCTCGCTTGCAATTTGACCGATCGCATTCGCGCTATCGCGCCAGTAGCGATGTCCTTGCCCACATTCATGACCAACGAATGCCGATCGGCTTTTCTCGATCCCTCGGCGTCAGGAAAGAAAATAGGCTTAGCGGTCATGAATGGAACTGCCGATCCCCAAGTCCCTTACAAAGGCGGCTGGATCACAGTGTTTCGCAAAAAACGTGATATTGTCATGGCCACGGAACAAACAATTGCATTCTGGAGAAAATTAAGTGGATGCAAAAATAGCGGCTTTGATCAAACCACAGTTGATCAACCCGGGGACAAAACCTCTGTGACGATCAAAAGCTGGACGCAGCGCTGCGAAACGGCGCCGGTAAAGCTATATACCATCAACAATGGCGGTCATACTTGGCCTTCCGGTTTGCAATATCTAAGTCCACGGATAGTCGGTGAGACATCAAAGGATATTAGCGCTGCCGGTGAGGCCTGGTCCTTTTTCTCTCAATTCTAATTTTCTGCCGCTGAACGCTCTACTGCCAAGTTGCAATAAGCTCATCATAGGCGATCGTGATAGGTTGAGGTTTCTCATTAGCCAATTTTGCTTTCGGAGAACCCGGTTGATTCAACCAGTAAGCAGCGCCTCGTTCTTCGCTCAACTTGGGTCCCAGTTCAGCCTGCAAATTTGAGCGCTCGAGCCGCCCCAACACCCGTTCTTGTTGCTGACACAAAGCATCCAGTGCTTCCTTCGGTGATTTTGCACCGGAAGAAGCATCGCCAATATTCTGCCACCATAGCTGTGCCAAGCGCGGATAATCGGGAACATTGGTACCGGTTGGTGACCATTGAGTCCGCGCGGGAGATCGATAAAACTCGATTAATCCACCCAGTTTCGGGGCTCTTTCAGTGAAGGATTCATGTTGAATGGTCGACTCTCGAATGAAAGTCAGTCCGACATGCGCTTTTTTGACATCAACCGTTTTGGAGGTCACAAATTGCGCATATAACCAAGCCGCTTGAGCGCGTTTGGTCGGTGTGGATTTCATCAAAGTCCAAGACCCGGCATCCTGATAGCCAACTTTCATTCCATTTTGCCAATAGGCTCCATGAGGACTGGGAGCCATCCGCCATTTTGGAGTGCCATCATCATTTAGCACTGCACTGGCTTCTTCGCTGACCATATTGGCGGTGAACGTCGTATACCAGAACATTTGCTGAGCGATATTGCCTTGCGCGGGAACAGGTCCGGCCTCGGAAAATGTCATTCCCGCTGCAGATGGTGGTGCATAGTCGGAAAGCCATTTGGAATATTTGGCTAGCGCATATACTGCTGCAGGAGAATTGGTTGCTCCACCACGCGCCATGCACGAACCGACGGGTTGGGATTTAGCGTTGACCCGAATACCCCATTCATCAACCGGCAAACCGTTGGGTTCACCGATGGAGCCCATGCCCGCCATCGACATCCAAGCATCGGTAAAGCGCCAACCCAAGGAGGGATCCTTTTTGCCATAGTCCATATTGCCATAGACTTTGGTGCCCTCTATTTCTCGGCCGGTGAAAAATTCGGCAATATCCTCATAGGCAGACCAGTTAACCGGTACTCCTAATTCATAGCCATATTGCGTTTCGAAATCCGCTTTAATGGCGGGATCGGTAAACCAATCATATCGGAACCAATATAGATTAGCGAATTGCTGATCGGGAAGCTGATAAAGCTTCTTGTCGGGACCGGTGGTAAAATCAGTTCCTATAAAATCTGCCAAATCCAGATCGGGATTGGTTACTGCCTTTCCCTCATCAGCCATCCAGTCGGTCAGATTCCGTACTTGCTGATAACGCCAATGGGTGCCGATCAAATCGGAATCATTGACATAAGCATCATAGATATTTTCATTGGATTGCATTTGTGTTTGCAATTTTTCCACAACATCACCCTCACCGATCAGATCGTGGGTGACTTTGATCCCGGTAATGGCTGAAAAAACGGGTGCGAGCACTTTCGATTCATATTCGTGCGTAGCAATTGTTTCAGAAACGACGGAAATTTCCATACCCTTAAATGGCTTTGCAGCTGCCATGAACCAAGCCAATTCTGCTTCTTGCTCCGCTCGGCTGAGGCTCGACAGGGTGCCAATTTCTTCCTCGAGAAATTTTTGCGCTGTGCCTTCCGGATCTGACATATCCACTTCAATTGACGAAGAATTCTCCGTCTCGCTACCTCCAGAACAAGCCCATAAAGTCAGGCTGAGGCAAGTAATGGCAGTGGTCCGAATAATTTTCATATATTTGATCCGTTCTTTTTTAATCCTATACCCAGCGAAAGACAGAAAATGCAAATAGTCCGCACAGCACCACCCCCCCATAGGCCATGACATCGGAAAGACCGATCCATGCCAGCATGATGAATGCGGAGCCCAGTAGCGAAATAAACAACCGATCACCGCGCATGGTTTCGATTCCTAAAATCCCAATTCTGGACGTGCTAGGTGATTTTCTATGAAACAATCCCATCGCCAACAAAGTTACTGCGATCGCGGCAAAAAATAATGCCGTTGGTAAAGTCCAAGCCATCCAGTCCAACATAAAAACCTTCCTTGCTCACCGCAATCAAACGCGGCCCAGGGCAAAACCCTTGGCGATATGATTGCGTACAAAATAAATGACAATAGCGCCGGGAATAATGGTCAAGACACCAGCAGCAGCCAACACGCCCCAATCGAGACCAGATGCCGATACGGTCCGGGTCATGATCGCCGTAATCGGTTTGGCTTCCACGCTGGTCAATGTCCGGCTGAGAAGCAATTCGACCCAGCTAAACATGAAACAGAAAAAGGCCGTAACCCCAATTCCGGGTGCTATCATCGGCAAGAATATTTTGGTGAAAAAGCGAGGAAAGCTATATCCATCGATAAACGCCGTTTCATCAATTTCTCTGGGGACACCGCGCATAAACCCTTCCAATATCCAAACCGCTAGCGGCACATTAAACAAGCAATGAGCCAAGGCGACCGCAATATGCGTATCGAATAGGGAAACGCTGGAATAAAGTTGGAAAAACGGCAAGGCAAACACTGCTGGCGGAGCCATTCGGTTAGTCAATAACCAGAAGAACAGATGGTTATCACCAAAAAACCGATAACGGCTAAAAGCATAGGCCGCCGGCAAGGCAACCAACAAAGCTATCACGGTGTTAAGGGACACGTAAATAAAGCTATTTACATAACCCATATACCATGATGGATCGGTCAGGATTGTTTGATAGTTTTTCAGTGTGAAGTTGTCCGGGAAAAGTGTGAACATCCCCAAAATTTCGGCATTGGACTTGAAGCTCATGACAATCAGCCAATAGATCGGGACCATCAAGAATATGAGATAGGTTACCATCACCAAAGTTGAGAGATGAATGCGCGGAAAAAGCTTCGATCGTTGTCCTTGCGGTTTGCCTTTTTTCATGACTGCGCCTCCTGCTTATCGGCGGTTATCATCACGGTGTAGAAAACATAGGAAATCAGCAGGATGACAAGAAAGTACATCAGCGAGAAAGCCGCTGCGGGTCCCAGATCAAATTGCCCAAGCGCCATTTTCACCAAATCGATCGATAGGAAGGTGGTGGCATTGCCTGGTCCACCCCCGGTTAGAACGAAAGGTTCGGTATAGATCATGAAACTGTCCATGAACCGCAGCAATATCGCGATCATGAGAACCCCGCGCATTTTCGGCAACTCAATATAGCGAAATATGCTCCACCGGCTGGCTTGGTCGATCATCGCCGCTTGATAATAAGCCTGCGGTATCGAGCGCAGTCCCGCGTAAGATAAAAGTGCCACCAAGGACGTCCAATGCCACACATCCATCATGATAACGGTGATCCAAGCATCTAAGGCATTTTGGGAATAATTATAAGCGATACCAAGTTCCGAGAGGCTCCGCCCGAGCAACCCGATATCGGAGCGTCCAAATATTTGCCATATCGTTCCCACCACATTGTAAGGAATGAGCAAGGGCAATGCCATCAGGACCAAACATAATGACGCTGTGAGGCCTTTTTTGGGCATACTCAGCGCGACGAGGATACCTAATGGAATTTCGATTAACAAAATGATCGTTGAAAAAAGCAATTGTCGACCAAAAGCATCCCATAAGCGTTCAGAACGCAATAATTCACGATACCATTCCAATCCCACCCAGAAAAAATCATTACCACCAAAACTATCCTGAAACGAATAGTTGACCACGGTCATCATCGGAATGATCGAGGAAAATGCGACCAGGATCAAAACTGGAATCACCAAAAACCAAGCGCGCTGGTTCGTCGTTTTTTCCACTATTTCGCTCCTCTATGGGGGGATGAAATTTCTTCACCTTCGACCCGCCAGTCATCACAGAATATGCTGATTTTATCCTTATCAAAAATCACGTGACTGCTGTCAGTCTCCAATATCGTTCCTTCGGCCAGCGCGATATTTATTTCGCCACCAGATAGAGACGCGTTGACAAATTTGTGACGTCCAACATCCCGGACACTATTAATCCGAACCGGCAGTCCCTCCCCTTTAGTGAACCGAACAAATTCCGGACGAATTCCCAATTGGACATCACCGCTCGGTTGGCCATAGTCGTGAGAAAATATGATCGACGTTTCCCCAATTTTTGCGCGGCAGCCCGAAAGCTGTATCGGCAAGAAATTCATCCCAGGCGAGCCGATAAAATAACCGACAAATTTGTGAGCCGGTGTTTCAAATAACTGTTTAGGCGTACCAATTTGCACGACCCGTCCGTCGTGCATGACCACAACTTTCTCAGCAAATGTCAGCGCCTCAGTTTGATCATGAGTCACATAGATCATTGTATGACCAAATTGTTGATGAAGGGATTTTAACTGGGTGCGCAATTCCCATTTTAAATGCGGATCAATGACAGTCAGTGGTTCGTCAAACAAGATCGCGTTGACATCATCGCGAACCATCCCACGGCCAAGTGAGATCTTCTGTTTCAAGTCTGTTGTAAGACCGCGCGCTTTTTTGTGGAGATCGGATTCCAATCCAATCATCTTGGCAATATGCTGCACACGCTGTGCAATATATGGTTTGTCCAAACCCCGATTATGCAGTGGAAATGCAAGATTATCCCTCACCGTCATCGTATCATAGACAACGGGAAACTGAAAAACCTGAGCGATGTTACGCTGCGCGGTTGCTGCGGTAGACACATCCTGATCATCAAATAAGACCCTTCCGCGGGTGGGCGTCAAAAGTCCGGATATGATATTTAGCAATGTCGTTTTGCCGCATCCGCTGGGCCCCAGTAAGGCATAGGCGCGCCCATCTTCCCAAGTATGATTAATCTCCTGCAACGCGAACTGAGCCTCCGGCCCTGGTTTCGGATCATAGCTATGTGCCAAATGTTCAAGCGTAATCGCAGCCATATTATGCGTTCACCAGGGTAGCGGTCACGGCAGGCGATGCCACTCGTTTTTCCGCCGCATCAAAATAAAACAGGCGACTTGGATCCAAACAGATTTGCATTTCCATCCCCGGTTCAAACATATGAATTTTGGGGATCAGACCAATCCATCTTTTGCCGGCAACATCAAGATGCAAAAAAGTGTCCGAACCGGTCAGTTCCGTGACAATGAGTTGGGCATCAAATATAATCTTTTCAGCGCTGCGTTCACTTAAAAGTTCCACATCATGGGCGCGAAATCCAGCCCAATATTGGCCATCTGGCTGACTGCCCATTTCGTCTTTCGCCATGATCGATTGCCCATTGGGAAAGCAGATCATTTCCCCTTGTTTTGTTACGGCGATAAAATTCATGGGCGGATCGGAATAGACCCTTGCTGTCTTGGCATCGACAGGTGTCCGATAAACTTCCGCCGCCGGACCAAATTGAGTCACTCGGCCTTCCCATAATGTCACACTATTTCCACCCAATAAAAGCGCTTCTTCTGGCTCGGTTGTCGCATAGACGAAAATGCTGCCAGACGCTTCGAAAAGACGCGGTATTTCGACCCGTAATTCTTCTCTCAGCTTATAGTCCAAATTGGCAAGCGGTTCGTCCATCAATACCAGGCCAACATTTTTCGCCATCGCTCTGGCCATGGCACAGCGTTGCTGTTGCCCACCGGAAATTTCATTCGGCTTTCGATCCAATATCGAAGACAGTTTCAACAACTCAGCAACTTCCTGGACTTTTGCATCAATTTCAGCGGATGATTTTTTCTGCAACTTCAAAGGCGATGCAATATTATCATAAACCGTCATCGCCGGATAATTGACAAATTGCTGATAGACCATCGCGATATCGCGATCTTGAACCCGGCAATTTGTGACATCTTCATCGTCCCAAAAAATCTCACCACTATCTGGTTTATCGAGACCAGCCATGAGCCGCATAAGGGAGGTTTTGCCAGATGATGTCGGACCAAGAAGAATATTCATTGACCCTTTTTGCAATTCCAAATCTGTAGGGAAAATATGCGTTTCGTTATTCCCTATTTTTGAAACGCCAGCCAAACGTAAACTCATCTTATCCCCTGCTTATGCGCATGCCATAACCGCTTCAATCGCATTGTAACGGGGACATTGGTTATGCAGCGCATATCTTCTCCGGTAGGACGAACATTCAAACCGTGCTCGTTTATTAAGCCAGCTATGGCATCAAATGGCTCGCAAGGCATTCACAAAATGCAGTTACTTTGAAATAGCATCAGCTGTCCTTTCGCGACCTCATGCCATCATCGCACTGAAAAAGTAGGTGTTGACCCCATACCCCGACGAACGGGTTTATGGGACATCCATCCTTGTTAGATGTAAGGAGAATATCGAGATGAAAAAAACTTATGCAATATTGTCAGTTGTTGCCGCAGCAATCACCGTGAGTGGATGCCTGGCACAAGGCTATGGCGCCCCACTACAAGAACCCCCGCCGCGTGAAGAGGCTCCGATCTATGAAACAGAAGTCCGCTATATCGGAACGGCTCCTTTCTGCGCAGCGCGTAAAGGAGATTGTTACAATCTCGGACGGGATTGGGAGTTTGACAGCTTTACCAAATCCGGCACTGGTGCCACTTGTGCAACCGGTACAAAAGCCAAATGCGTAAGACGTGTTCAAGTTAACTGACATCAGGCGATGCGGCCGCCTATACGGGGCCGCATCGCAAGTCTATTCATCACCTCACCCCATTGCCACGATTCAGCTTTATATGATGTGAAAGGCGGTTATACCCACCGAGACAGTTTTCAGAGGATCGAATGTCAAACCCGGACGCTCTTAACTTCCGCCCCGCCGTGCGCGCCGATTATGATCACTTGGGCGAGTTAATGTACACTGCGGTGAGAACCGGAAAAAGTCTGTACAATGAAAAGCAGCGTCAAGCATGGGTCCCCGTGCCGCGCGCAGGTGAAGATTGGACCAAGCGCCTAGATGCTCAGACCATTATTTTAGCAGAAAATGAAAAGCAAATTGCCGGCTTCATGAGTTTGACCGCAGATGCCTATCTTGATTTTGCCTATATCCGGCCAAGCTTTCAAGGATCGGGTTTGTTTCGTGCCTTATATAATCATATAGAGCAAGTGGCGCGGGACGCTTCCCACAAACGCATTTGGGTTCATGCCAGTCTCATGGCCAAACCGGCATTTTCTGCTGTTGGCTTTAGCGTCACCAGCGAGCAAACCGTAATGATCGGAACCGAGTCCTTTGAACGGTTTGAGATGGAGAAAATCCCCTCATTCTAGTTTTCCATTTGTCCGTCTCGCCGTTCCAACCTGTCCTGCCCCATAAGCTTCAGCAAGCTCTGCACAATATAATCTGCTTACAGGATCATTCGGGTAAGCTGATCATATGAGCGATCATGCGATTGCCTTCGAAAACAGCTGTATCTTCGACATTAATCCCATCTTCCACAAACACAAAATCAAACACTCGGTCCTTGTCTACATCGCTATGCAACATCACCAAATATTTGTCGCCGCCGCTGGCGGGATGTTGAATCTGAATCGTCACATTATCATTTTGACCGGCATCCAAATATGCAAAACCGGAAACAATATCGCCATCTGGACGGCCGTCGATAACCGGGTGCAGCACGAGCCAGCCCGCAGCGGCAATTTTGACGGCAGGAAATGTGATAGCGGTCGTATTCGCCCGCAACGTTGATACCGCAGTCCCATCAACTCGCACCTCCGAAGCGATGGCGCCACCTGCTTGCCGCGTCAAACCATCAACATTAATCGCATTGGCCGTGCCATTGCCCATGGTTATTTGCGGCTTCGATTCCGCCGCGTTCGCGGGCCCGCTTCCGACCCAAATAGCCAAGGACAAAATATAGGATAAATTGCGCTTCTTAAACATAGTCAGACCCTCTCCTTTGGTTTCAACCACCGGTCCGAACCGATGCATTACATCCTTTTTATAGGTGCATTCATCAGCAAGACAAGAGCACCCGAAAACGGAAAGCCCGATGCGAATGTCATCGGATAATTTGGGATAATTACACGGAGAAGAGAAATGACCCCAACGGTGCGGTGCCTTTAACATTTTTGATTGGACGGGGATGGGACAGAGCAGACATTGGATTTTGAATATGATAGGATCTCACCATGCCCTTACTCCTTCGTTTCTTAGACAAAGCCGAATTGCTTGCCGCATCACACTTATGCCTGCGATCCAAAGCCTATTGGGGTTATGACGAGGCATTCATGGCTTCGTGCCGAGAAGAATTAACGCTCACAGAATCGGATCTGATCAACGATAATATTGTGGCGGCTGAGGACCAGTCTGGTTTGGCCGGCATAGCACAAGTTTCGAAAGACCAGAGCGGTTGCTTTCTAGAGAAGCTTTTTGTCGATACTGACAGGATTGGGCAAGGCGTAGGAAAACAACTATATAATTGGTCATTGGCCACCGCTCGCGAGCTTGGCGCTACGGAATTGATTGTCGAGGCCGACCCAGATGCTGCTCCTTTTTACGAGCGGATGGGATGCGAAAGAAATGGCCAAGCCCAATCTGGTTCGGTGCAGGGTAGATTCTTGCCGCGATATGTCCACAAATTGTGAGCGGCCGTTAAAACTCACGCTGATCGAACGATCTTCGTGTACCCTATGCAGCAATTCGCGAATGCCCGCTTAGGGAGGAAGCAGCCACAACGCTAGTGCTAGCTATAAGCTATAGGCGCAAAAGCGGACGTTAGAATTTGATGCAAGCCCTTAGAGAGAAACTCAATTTTTGGACTTTAGGTTTTCGCCATGCTTGGGACGTGACCCATTCTCAGTCAATTTGCTTTTGTTTCTGTTGATTTGGCTTGGGTTAAATCGAGCCAGCGTTGGTATAGACTTATCATGGGAGAGCCTGGATCCAGAATAGCAATTGCTTTTGGCATCGCTTCCAGAGCAACCATATTGGGCGCGTTTAGAAAAATAATGACGCCGTCACGAGAGGCGGTATCAAAATATGTTAACGCCAGTTCATGCCAATCACTACCGCCATGGCTGATGATTTTACGATCACCATAGTCAATGACTTCCCAACCGAGACCATAACCTTGGGCCTGAGGGCAGTTTGGGGTTGGAACCTTTTGACAATCAACAGTTGCATTTTCACCTTTGTCGGATTGCACTGTGTTTCGATCTTTGGCGATTTCAGATGAATAGCCTTTTTCGGTCATGACATAGATTAAGAATTTGGCGTAATCTTGGATCGTGATAACCAGATCGTCTGCAGCAGTGGAGCTGCCCGGGTTTCTGCAATATCCATTTTCGGGATAACAGTAATGCCCCGGAAACTTTCCTGAACTGTCTTTAGTCTGCGCAATTTTTCCGAAATTCTCAGTGTCGATGCTGAATGCGGCATTGGTTATTTTGTTCGGTTCGAAGAGGTGTTTTTGAACCAATGCATCAAATTTTTCTCCGGTTTTCTTTTCCGCAAATTTGGCGAGATATTCATAACCTTCTCCAGAATAACCAAATACTTCTCCCGGGTTGGTAAGAAATTTCAATTTGCGTTCTGGCGTGAAAAACCGCCAATTGGGAAAACCAGTTTTGTGGATAAGTGCAATTCGGGGGGTGAGCTGCTCGTGGCGGGAATCGCCCGAAAGGTCAGGGTCGATCCAGTGGCCCGACATGGACTCATCAAGTGAAATTTCTCCTAACTCCACCAATCTCAGCACGGTTTCTGCCGTTACAGCTTTTGTGACCGAACCGACATTATATTGCGTTTTGGAAGATGCTGGTACCGAGGGCGATTGCATGCCGAAGTTACCACTCCACACCAATTTACCACCCTCAATTACCGCAACACCGGCCGTGAGTATTTTATGCTCCGACATTAAAGTGCTAAATTTTCGATCCCATTCGGTTTGCTGAAAATCAGTAGCTTTTTCAGTCGGAATTGATGCTAGTTTCTGGTTGGAAGTACATGCTTGCATCAGCGAGATCATGCAAAAACAGACAAAGACACGTGAAATTGGAATCATTATCGACAATTTTCCTACTTTTCTATTTATCGTTTTGTGATGTGAGTTCTTTTTTAATTCTATGCAACATGGTCGCGCCCTGCATTGCTGCGGAACGATCAGCAGGAGAATTGTATAAAGAACTAAGCAATACAAGGTCCATTTCACTGATAGAACTTGGCGCTTCTTCACCAGCTTCTAAAGAATCAAACAACGAAAGAATGGAAAAACGAGGTGTGGAATTTGAGTTTCTCTTTTCGGTATCAATGAAGGACCGCATAGCAGCATAGTCGGCGATTTGAACAGTTGTTAGACCCACCAACGCATCCTTTTCTATCAACAAAAAGGAATGGGTTACGGATTTCTGCGTTGTCCATTTAATGTTGGATTTGACGGATGAGTACATGATCGGGACTTGTGTGGTTTCGCCTTGGTCTGAAGGAACAACGCTAACTTCATCAGAATATTGCAGGGCACCGGTTTCGGCAGAGCTGGTCTGTTTGCGCTTCCAACCATAAGTCGGCCCGCCCATTTTAGCGACCTGTTGCCGTTCATAATGTGACAGACCGCCAAATAACCGCGATCTTTTCTTGCGGAGCATGTTAACGGCTTCGGTACCGTCTGAAACAACAATAACATAAACGTTTGGATCACAAGATTCAGCCGCAACCCGCATATCTGCAGTCTTCGCAACACCGCGCATCCGCTGTTCCACCTGCAGCTTGTTATCATCGGATAAACCTACAACCTTTGGGCAAATAGCATTGGAGAAACGGGCATATTGACCGTCATGCTTGCCACCTTTCGGCACAGCTATCGTAGTATCAATAAAGTCAGCAATCGCTGCCTTGGTTGTTTTGTTGCCGGTGACAATAATGTCTTCATCAGGTGAGCGTGGGTCCGTGAAAGTTGCAATTGCGGGAGATGGCATAAACGCTAGGCCAGAGATTGTTAGACTCAGGGCTACAAGAATATTCTGCTTCATTTTCATTACTATCTCCTCTTCAGTTGGGGAGATTTGCACAATCCAGTTTTGTTGTAAAGAACAGTGGATCATGTGACCGTGAACAAAAATGGCATCCTCATTTGGACGCCAATTTGATTGGATTTTCGAAGCCAAAACTCCGCTACCGAGATATTGCATTTCGCCCGGCCACCGTCCGCGTAGCGCACCGAAGCGGACATCCGCATTTATTGAAGCTACTCGTACTTCAAAAAACCAAGCATGAGCAAATAGGTATCTCCATATTCCTATCAGTCACAGCACTAGATACTCCACAACAGGGCTTTCCTTTATACGATATTCGTATATATACGTTATACGATTTTCGTATAAAGGAAAAACGATGAAGCTACTCTTCCCCTTTGCTCCCGCAATGCTGATCGCTGGCCGCATTGGCCTCGCATCCCTTTTTTTACTGGGCGGTATAAACAAAATTCTTAACTATGCGGCGACGCTCGACAACATGCGCGGCGTTGGATTGGAGCCAGCCGGTGTACTTCTGCCTCTCGTCATTGCACTGGAACTTGGCGCTGGCTGTCTGATCGCAATTGGGCGCTGGATGGCGCCGCTTGCTGCACTTGCATTGGCCGGGTTCACGCTGGCAGCTAATCTGGCATTCCACGATTTCTGGACCATGGAAGGAGATCGTGCCGCCTTAGAGCTTTCTCTCTTCTTTAAGAATATTTCTATCGCTGGAGCACTTTTGTTTCTTGCAGGCGCATTATCAAAAGAGGCTTCAGAATGAGGAAACCAGAAGAAGATCTCCTGTCCGGTATAAGGGTGCTTTTGCGAATCTTCACAATCGATGAAACACGTTTTCCACCCGCGGAGGGACGCATCAAATATAATGCGATAGACTTTCAAGCACTCTATTTTATTGCGGAGAATAATGATTGCAGTGGCGCCGCACTGGCTGCTTTTTTGGGAGTACCCGCAACGACGGCCCAATCGGTCATCGAGCGACTGATAAGTCGTGGTTATGTTTCGCGCCGCTCTGGTACCGGGCGCGCCATTGCGCTTTCATTGTCGAAAGAAGGGCAAACTATATGTGCAGCGATCCGACGGCAGGATATTGCCAACTGCGGCACGATGCTAGCGGCGCTTCCGGAAGATGAACGTTCTGATTTTGCAGCGAAGATCTGTGTCATTGCACGGGCCCTTGAATCGGCAGAAACGGAATGACCGCGACCCAAATTTTAAATCAGCTGGTCCCGAAAAAGCATGAAGATGGTCTAGGATGGATAGTGCATGTTAATCGGAACCTCTGCCTTGGTCCACGCCAATCCAAACATTTGAGCGGCGGGGCTTCCACCGCAGCGATGATTGACGCGATGGAACAGGAAGTCGGGAAACCGGTCATTCAGGCTGCGACACAGTTTCTTTTTTCGCCGCAAGCAGAAGAAGTCGCGGCCATCACCGTGGAAGTCGGCAAGACAGGCAGATCAATATGTCAGGCGAAGGCGCGTTTATCAGTCGGGTGTGAAACGGCCGTCACATTGTCAGCTACGCTGGGCGCAAAAAAAGATATCGGTTCATTCACATGGGCTAAATTCGAAAATGCCGATATTCCCCATGAGTGCCCCCCTATTCCATTCGTTCGGGAAGATGAAGGTGATCTCCATTCGAATCTCGATATGCGTCTCGTCGAAACACCCAGTGATGGAAATATGCGATTCTGGGTGAAAACACCTGATAATTTTCTTGAAAAGACATCGGTTTTTCTGGCTCTGATCGCAGACTTTCTTCCTGAAGCCATACACTTTAACATCGGGCAGCGCGCTGGAGCTGTAAGTCTGGATAATTCTATCCGCATTATTCAGCGCGAAGCAACAAACTGGCTGCTGTGCCACACGAAATTGCTCAGCATCTCGGACGGCATTTTTCACGGGAACATGAACCTTTTCACTGACACGGGAATCCTTCTTGCGACCTCTTCCCAATCCGGTGTGGTTCGATTGCTAGATTAACCGCTTATTGCCAAGCGGGAATTGCAGATTGAACGGTGGAGACAGCAGGTCAGTCTTTGGTTTTAACTCTACAAATAACTCACCCCGCTGCCCCGGCTAGATTTTGACACAGCGGGCCGCCGCAATTTTATCCGTCATTGCAGACTCCCGCGATCGCAGCACAAGTTCGTCATTCTTTATATGCACGCTGATAAGGTCGGTTGCATAGCGCACTCCACTGCCACTTTGTGATCGAGGAAGGAGCAAATCGCGGCTGTTCTTGCCCGATCTTTTGGACGGAAGGGTTAGCTTAATCAGCGACAGCTTGTCTATCGTCATGAAGGCCAGACTGAGCACCATGTCATTTTCGCACCGGTAAACGCTTGCCGTTCGATCGGCCTCAAACCGGGGCTCGGCAATATGGCCAGCATGCGCCAAGACCAGATAAGGGCCGTCAATCATGATCATGAGAATTGCCAGCTTGGCTTGTGTAAAAAGCGGCGCCATTCTTATCTCCCCTAGCTTCTGCAGCCCGCAATTTGAAAGCTGGAAAATTGCTCCAATGGTTTTAACTATCCACTCATCCGTTCCAGCAAAATAGTGTCATCCTACTATTCCGGTGATGGCGGTGCTCCCGTAATCCCATGGCAACGTCACAGGGAGACTGAGAATATGAAACGCCAAATGATATTGATTACCGCAGCAATGAGTCTGGGATTAAGCGCTTGCATGGGCGGCGGGGTTCATAGCAATGTTTCCCAGTTTAATTCGCTGGAAAGCGTGCCGGCCTCGGCGACATATTCGGTCGTATCGTGGCGGCCAGAACTTGCGAACAGCCTGCAGTTCCGTAACTATGCGCAGCGCTTGTCCGAAATCATGCGCGAGGCTGGATTGCGGGTTGTGGAACCGGGTCGGCCGGCCGATTATGTGACCTATCTTGATTACGGGATCGACAATGGCCGGCCCATAACCAGAACCTACAATGTTCCGGAATGGGGTACAATTTACAACAGCCAAACGACATCTACTGTAATCGACGATTCATCACCCGGGAAACAGGTGATCAACAGCACCGTCAGCGGAACCGATCCCACTTATGGCATAAAAGGATATCGTCAAGAGACGCGAAATTCGACTGAATTTGCGCGCTTTGTCAATGTCGACATATTGCGAGCCAATGCTACGGCGAGGACTGTGCCAGTCTATGAATTGCGTTTGAAAAGCAGCGGATCGTGCGGCAGCATTCCCGCCCTCATGCCAAAATTTATGAAGGCTATCGAAAAGCGGTTTGATCGCAAATCGGGTTATTCGGGCAAGGTCAAAACAAGCGGAATCGATTGTTGATTACTGAACTGAGAATGAACACTTTTTGGCGCAAATTAGTGTGATTCCACTATGGGCACAGCGGCGCTTTTTTTTCATGATCCAACCAACGCACGACAAAGGAGACGGACGGTGAAGAAGACGAAATACCAAAACAGATTATCTATGACAGCTATGATTTGTGTTGCGCTCACCGCTATCGGATCACAGCCAGTACAAGCGCAGGCTGATACCTTTGCAGACTTGTTCAAAAATCAAAATGGGGATGATGCCCAAATATTGGAACGACGAGGCAACGAGGCACGCGATCGCCGGATCGACGCAAAAACCCCCGATGCAAGAACGCGCAATGCAAGAACGCCGGCCACAACCGATTTTGACGGTCCGGAATATCGTCAACATGTCGGCAATCTGGCCGCCAATGCGGATTTGCAATCGCTAGAGCAACGCGGCTATGATGCCCGTCGGGCCCGGCCTCGTCATCAAGTTAGGAACGAATATGATTTGACGCCCCGAGAACGGCGCGAGTTACAGCGGCGCGGACGGGATGCCCAAGTGACCCGCGGCACGCGTCCAGGCTATCAAGCTGATCGCACGCAATACCAACATCCTCACAGCGCCGATACAAATAACCTCCGCACCCACGCGATGTCCCGAACGCCGCGCAACCCGGATTTTAAGGGCGCTGAATATCGCCGTCATGCGGGAAGGCTTGCCGCAAATGCTGATCTGCAACAGCTTGAACAACGCGGCTACGATGCCCGTCGCGCTCGGCCTGGCCATCAAGTCAGGAGCGAATATGACCTCACACCAAACGAACGCCGCGATCTTCAGCAACGCGGTCGTCAGGCCCAGATCAACCGCGGTGCCCGACATGGATATCGTCCGGTCAATTCAGCCAGGTCCATGAGGTATCAAAACCCAGTCACCTATGGAAATCACTATCCGGGTGCTGGACGGCAACCGCTTAGAAATCCATCCTCTAGACCACATTCTGCAAGCCGCGCTTTCAGTGGACCAAAAAATGGCTATTCGGCAACATCATTGTCGAACAAGGCCTCAGCGGTGGATTTCGGAACGGAAGCGTTTGGAGGACGCAGTACCGGGCTCGGCGAATATGGCCTGGATATGACTTATGGCCAGGCGAAAACTTTTACCAATGGCGGTGATCCCGTTATTGCCGCTGATCGCGCAACTCGAAATTTTGGCAATAATCTTGTCGGAGCGGCACACGGGGTCAGCCAGTCCATTCGCGATCCGCGCAAGATTCCGCGCAACATGGGCCGTGCCGTGACCGGGGTTGCCAATACAGGTGTAAGCGCCGCGCAATATGTCGGTTCGACAGCAATTAAGACCACGCGAGACGGCGCCCGCTTCATGACGGATCCCAAATATGCCAACAAGCAGGTCAAATATGGCGCAAAAAAAGCGGCCAAAACAATCAGCAATGTCGGAAAGTCCACATGCAAAGGCTTTTCTACTCTGCTCGGACTTAACAAGAAAAAATGCCGTTAGGTTTTACGGCGAATAGCCAGGAGATTGGTCATGAAAAAATTGTTGGCATTGCCATCCGCGGCAGCACTTCTTCTGTTCCCAGTGGCCGGATTGCCCTTCTCCGGGCCGGCTCTGGCCAGTGGATCAGCCCCGCAATATCGCTCTTATTGCGAGGCAAAATATCGCACGGGTGCGTTGAAAGGTGTAAAGCCGCGGTGGAGTTACGGATATAACAGCAAGACCAAACGCATGGAATGCCGGGAAAAGGATTCGATGGGCCTGAATACGTCGGTAAAGGGCAGAACCTTTTGGATCAACCTGCATGACCTGTGCAGGTTTTCAACGGGACGTTCGGATTTTCATTGGCACGGGGCCGGAAACGTATCTTGCGGTCCCAATAACCATCGATGACGAATAGATCCGCCAATCGCCTAACGATTGGATGCATGACTATCGCCTCTTTATTGGGGGCATCCGGAATTGTGCTTCCTCCGGCGGCGACGGCGGAAGGTTCATCCATCAGTCTTTCGAAATTTTGTGATGGCAAATACCGGACCGGCCTTTTGCGCGGTCTCCAGTCAAAAATCGGAGCAAAATGGAACCCCAAGAAAAAGAAATGGGAATGCTGGATTCCCAGAAAATTTGGCTACGGCATCGTTACCGAGGGCAGCTACCGGAGCCTGAGCTATGCAGAGGCCTGTCGCAAGATGAGAGGCACGTCTGCCTATCATGGCCATGGCCGAACGGTGCATTGCGGGCGGAAAAGTGTTCGCCCACCAGATCCCCCGCAACAGTCCCGCCCCGCACCACCATCAAATGGCTATGGGCGCGGTCAAGCTGAATATACAGCTCTCCAAATGTGCAACCGATCTCGTACCGATACAATTTACGCTGCATGGGTATGGCATGACTGGGGTGAAAACCGCCGTCCGAAAAATTGGCGGGCACAAGGCTGGATTAAGCTGCGGCGTGGTCAATGCGAACGTGTAGAATTTCCGCATTATCGAAACGGTGACCCTTATGAAGATACGGTTTATCTCCACGCTACGTCGGAGCATATAAAATGGGGGCAAAGTGACTACAGCTTCTGCGTGCACCCTTCCGATTTTGACCATATCGAGAGTGACAGAATGGCTTGCACGGCTCGAGGACAGCGGCTGGTGAGAATGTTTGAATTTCAGTTGGTCCCGGCCGCCAATAACAACTTTAATTTTAATTAGTACAAATGACTTGAATCAGTTTTTGAGTTTCCGAGGCCTTCAACGTGGTTTTGCCAAGGGGATGCCTGATAGCCTCCAACGAGTCCCATTTTCTTCCGGGCAATGTTCCAACAATAGACCTTCGCCAGTTGATATCGATCGCGCAATTCCTAAACCCATTCCATGCGGCCCCCATTTTTGATCAGGTTTCGGTTCGCTATCTGTATGGGCAATTTTTTCTAAAACATCAGGAGGAACACCCACGCCATCATCCGTCACTTCTATCCACGCTTTTTCTTCATGCTGACCGGTTTCCACACCGATGCGGGTTGCACCAGAATGTTTGATCGCATTGTCAATGAGATTGGATAGAATTCTGTGAATGGCAACGGATGGTACTGCGAGAACCAAATCACTCTTACCAACTTCAAGCGCACAGCCCTTATTGAGAGCCTCATCACCAAACATCTGTTCGAGCGTCAATAAATGTTCGCCTAAAGCAGTTTCCTGGCGGCTATGAATGTCTTCGGTTTTTCTTTTGGTCGACGTGACGGCACCCGCTTCGTCTAGAATTGTCGCCGACAGCAATTGATCTATATAATCTATACTCCACTCCAATGCTCGGTGAAGTTCTCTATTTTTAGGGTCAACACCGGATAATGCGCTTTGCAAAGAAACAAGCGGCTGGCGTAAATCATGCCGCGTTTCGGAAAGATTACGCCGCGCACGACTAATCTCTACCAGGGCAGCGTTTCGATCAACATGCGCTTGTGCTAGCCGATTAGCAATCTCGCTGCTTTGCACGGCAGCCGCAAGCTGTTGCTCCTTTGATTTATCCCGTTCCATAATGATACCGCGCACTTGGGTGATGATCGCAGCACTAAAGACCAAACAATCCAATACCAGGAGAAACAGCGCTGCTGTATCGAACCAATCATTATATTCAGCAACATCTGGAAATCCCGCCCGAATTGTAAGCAATACATAAGCAAGCAGGATAGAAAATCCGAGTGCGAACAAACCAGCGCCTTTGACTTTTTGCCGAACTGCCGTCCACACAAAATAACCGACAAATGCCAGAAACCCTGTACCGGTCGCGACCATTATCAACGTTGTTATGGGCAGATGAAACATCGCTCCAACGAGGGAATTAATCACCGTCACTCCGGCCACAAAAAGTGCAATGCGAAACATCCGTGGCGCATTGCGGGATGCTTTGGTGAAACTGGTCGCGAAGAAGAAGTAGAAAACGCACCATGAAAGTCGCAAAATGCGCTTTATCCCATCATGATGGGCGGAAAAAAATTCCGGCAAATAGGGTGTCGCGTAACCATAAGTATGGACGTTGAGCATAATCAGCGTGAAAGTGTAGAACGAGAATAATGCTATAACATGTGATCGCATCAATATCGCAAAGCCGGCGGCCAACACGACTGCAAACAAGGTGGAGCCGAAATATAGCCCATGAACCGCGGTGACAAATTGACGTTTGGCGATAAACTGATCTTCTGAAATCAAACTGATCGGAAACGCGCGATCGTTTCTGGCAAAGTTGATGTCAATCTCAAGGCGAACAGGCTCGCTGTCAGTTATGACGATAGGCCGAGATTCGAGTTGGAGATTTTGGCTGCTGAGCGTTTCTGCATCCTTGAAACGAGGACGAGATTTGAGAAGAATTTCTTTTTGTCCTTGGCTCACCAAGCTTATCAACACTTCAGCCCGCGCAGCTTCCTCCGTCACGACCCTGAAGAGAAGCGGTTGTTCATCGCTATTTTCGATTTGCAAATTATATCGGACAAATTCCAGCTGACCGGTTTGTTGACGGAATACCGGTTTTGATATGGTCTGAATATCATCAATTGTCGAAATATCTGCGAGATCTATCACCTGCAGATTTGCTTTTGCGGCATCACTTACAATGACCAGAGCAGCGAAAGAAAACAAGATCAGCAACACTGATGTCAGCCGATCACGCAGTTTATGTTCAATGGACTGGACAAGTTGGTTGATAATATCGGTCGCCCTGTTCATATTGTGCCTGCTGATCTGGAGTTTGCTCACAGACCGCTCCGGAAAAACGTGGTTGGGGGATAATGGACACTATTCACGCTCAAAGTCCACTGCGCATTGTCCTTGGCGATGATCATGCGATTGTGCGTGCTGGGTTGCGAGGTGTACTGGAACGCGATGGCCGCTTTTCGATTCTCGCCGATGCCGAGGACGGGCTTAAAACCATTGCTGCGACTAAAAAACATCAACCGGATATTCTGATTGTTGATATTGCCATGCCAGTGATAACCGGACTGGAAGTCGTTGAAGAAATCTGCCGTTGGTGTCCGGATACAAAAATTGTTTTGATGACCGGTTTGCAAAATCCAACCATAATGAAATGCGCGATGGCCAGTGGAGCGCACGGCCTTCTTCTCAAAGGTGATGAAATTGATCGGTGGCCACAGCTTCTTTGTGAAATCGCAAATGGCGAAATGCGTGTTTCGAAAAGTGTAAAAGCGGTTCTGGACGAACCCTCTATTCATGATAGCCTCACCCGCAGGGAAAGACAGATTCTCATTGGATTGATACAGGGCGGCACCAATGGAACGCTGGCCGCCCGCTTTGGTATCAGTACAAACACGGTCAATAATCATCGCACCAGCCTCATGCAGAAATTGGATGTGCACTCACTTGCTGAACTCATGACATTAGCAGCGCGCGACGGGCTACTGGAAATTGCAGATCACACGCGAACCGGAGGAAACGCGGATCTGTAATGGTTTGGATTAGATTTGGGCAGATCGATAACATCTTCACATTAGCCCGGCAGGGCAAGGCCTGAATTATCCTCTTCGATCTTCCCATTTTCCGTTTCCTGCAACCAGATCAGACTGGATAACTGTACAACGCATCAATTGGCAATGAACTGGTGTAATCACACCATTCTATCACCACTGCAACCTGTGAATGGAATTGAGGGACGCTATTCCATCCCGAAAGAACTGCGCAAAATCGGCAATGAAGAAGGTGGGGAACAAAGCCAGACTTCCGTCGTCGCGTCCCAAGACTAAGCGACGAGATCGGGCCGCCCCAATGGCTGCTCTTGAAATCCGCATCAATTTTGATCCCGATAATTTCAATGCCATTCCGATTTTATCCAACCTTCACTATCGATTGATGTTATAATCATTCCCGTAACAAGGAGAAGAGTCGATGAGAGCTATTTCTGCTCTACTTGGGCTGGCCATAATGATTGGCGGCGCACCGCTGTCTGCAAAATCGAGCCATAATGAGGATGATCCGCCGGAATATGCGTTCGAAGCAAAAGAGCTCCGTAAAGTCACTTCTGACCGGCTTGAGACATTTTCAAATGATGCGGATATAGTCCGTTATCTTGAAAAGCTCGATGACATTAAGATGGAAAGCGATGCCGATTGGGCAAATGCCGGTCACCCAATTATTGTTGCCGCCTCGATGGTACAGGACGTAAATCCTCCTGCAGATGTTTGTAGCGATCCGGCAATTTGTCCTGAAGAGGACGATGCCGCCAGTACGGTAGTTGCAACTGCTTCCCGGGTTTCTGCGCCATCGGCAGTTGCGACGTCGATTACCAATGTCCAATCTCTCGGTGTAGATGAAGGCGATATTGTCAAGCAGATCGGCAACTATCTGCTCGTGCTGCAAGATGGTCGTATTTTCACAATCAATATCAAGGACATGAAAGTTACGGACCGTAAAGAAGTGTACCGTTTGCTATCGTCCAAGACACCGAAAAAGCGCTGGTGGGAAGATGATTTTGAAGGTGCCGACTGGTATGACGAAATGCTGGTTCGAGACGACCACATTATCGTGACTGCATATAGCTATGATGATGATGCAACCGAGATATCAATATTTCGACTAGATCAGACAAACGGAAAAGTCGAAAGTCGCGGCGTTTTTCTTATGAGCAGCGATGACTATTACAGTGGCGATAATTATGCGACGCGGATCGTCGGTGACAAGCTTATTGTCTATAACAGCTACGCGCTTGAAGACATGGACTTCGAAGATACCGAAGAACGCCCGGTGCTATTTCGCTGGTTCCCCGACTATGATCGTAAAGATGCACAAAAAAAGGGCAAACCGCTGCTGAATGCGCGCGAGATTTACAAACCTATTTTGCGAACCGCCGATCCAACCATCCATGCAATTTCCGTTTGTTCACTTGGTGAGTTTGTGGTCAATCAGATATTTGATTGTACAACCACCGGTTTCACAGGCCCTGGAGCGGCCGAGATGTTTGTTTCTCCCCATAATATCTACCTGTGGAATGCGGCAATTGATGACGAATGGATCAATGTCGATGAATGCTTTCCCGATCATGATTGGGATCAACCGTTTCCGGCTCTAAAACGCGCGAAACGGCGTGATGTAGTTCCCGGTGCAGTCTATCGGATGAGCATCAGGTCGGGTGATGTTGATGTTATTGGAGTGAACGGAACGCCTTTCGATCAATTTTCTATGGAGGAAAGCGGTAACCGCTTCCGTGCGCTGGTTGATTGGCGCACTGTGCGTTGTGAGGACAGCGAATACGCACCGGCGGAACTTGCCTATCTTTCCATCCGGTCTCGCGAATTTGGTAAGAATTTCCTTCCGGTTCGTAAAAGTCGTTTTACTGTTGTTCCACCGCTAGGCAAGGCGAAGGCCGAAAATCGATTCACTGACAAATGGCTAATTTATGGCGGGCGCGAACGATATGGAAGCCGCCCACCTGAACCGCCAGAAGAGTTGCCAGAAAGTGCTGATGCGGGCGACATTGTAGAGCATGCCGAGGAGGTCGCCGCATATGACCGCGCTCGAACAGCACGAGTGGTAGCAGTTCCAGTTAACAATCCCCGCAAGGCAAAAGTGATCGATTTTGCTCATAGTGTCATTCGGGTGGAACGTGTCGGCGCCGATATGATCGTCAATGGCTACCATGATGACCGGGGACTCAACCTGACCCTGATAGAACTTGGCAAATCACCAAAAATCGCGTCCAGCCTTTATCTGGCCAATCGTTTTGAAAGCGAAGGACGCAGTCACGCCTTCAACAGCATGATCGATTCCGAAGGAAATGGCGTGCTCGGCATACCGACCGTGCGCGGAGAGGAAGGCAGCTCTCGTTACGCCTGGCGCTCCGATGCTTCTGATATCAGCTTTGCAAGCAAGGATTCCACGGGCAATTTGACGGATGCTGGCGCACTGGCGGGCCAGAAAGAAGCGGATATTGAAACACATGAAGACTATGCATGCGAAGTTTCCTGCATCGATTGGTATGGAAATTCGCGACCGATATTCACCGGAGGCCGCATTTTCGGATTAATGGGTACGGCATTGGTTGAAGCAAAGATGATCAATGGCAAAGTGAAAGAAGTCGCGAGGTTAGAGCTGACTAATCCGATCCCGGGCGTCGAAGGATTGGGTAAACGCGTCCCGCATCCAGACGATGCTAAACGACCTCCGCCGAGACCGCCGGCGGAACCAATAGACGAACCGATCTACATTGGTCCGTCGCGTGAATATTAGAGTAAACAAGCGTTTCAATAGGTACGCCAAACCCAGTGACGGCTTTTGGCCCCCTTTTTTCCGCAATGGATCGTTAAATCGAAAACCCGCTTCTGGGTCGGAAGCTGAAAGTCGACCGTTGTCTTACTAATGTCCGCTTTTGCGCCCATAGTGGACATGGGAGTTATCAAATGCACATCATATCGCAGCGATTGCCGACAGAGCGGTTTCAATAGCGATGAGATGTCTATTGAGCTGTTTTGATCAAGGCATTTCGAATCTCTAGTCCGGTCGCCTTCACATCTGCTCGAATGGCATCATCAGCCTCACGCTTTTGCAAAAATCTGCTGGTATCCACTCTGGTCGAGTGGAAAATAACGATACGGTCCAATAGCCGAGTAAATGAGATTTCTTCGACAATTGGATATGTTACAACGCCCGGCATCACAAACCCTGTATCAATGAGCAGCGCTTTTCTATCCTTGCGATTATCCGTGACCATAATAGCACCAGCCTTGTCGCCGTGCGAAATTTGATAGATTGTATTGATTAATTCAGCGCTGATCGACGTCGCAGGGACTTGATACGGCTGACCTTGGATATGCGCTTCAATTTTTTCTCGGGTGAAACGAAAAATTTGTTCGAATTTTTCTTGTTTGATTGCGTCTGTCGCAGGCGCGAAACCCAGGCCATAGAATAAGATGCCTTCATCAAATTCACCTGCTTTTTCCCAAGGTTCGACTATTTTCGTATAGAAAAGCGCGTTTTCTGGAGGGAGCTTTTTATCCTGACTAACATCGACATAACCATCGGGAACAGGCAGCGAAATCGTCACATCCAAAATCACAATCGGGCGCGAGTTCTCAGCTCTGACTGGCCCAGAAAACCCGCAGGCAGCGAAAAATAACCAAAAAAGCAATCTCATCATTGCTGTATAGCGACAGAGGTTCCTTTCACAACAGCGCCTGTTTTTGCATTTAAAATCAATACGAAACAGCGAATAACCCAATCAACTTATTTCGGGATTGCATTGAGCAGATTCCAAAAAACCTCCCGTTTTTGTTGGTTATGGCCTGCATCTGTGCCGCTTAGTTCGACTATTCCCCGCATATTGTGAAAGTAGCTGCCCGTGGGTATATCCTGCGTTGCCGCAATTAAGGATGCCTGCGCTCCCAAAAAGGGAGAAATCATCAATCGGCGTTTGAAAAAGCCAGCCAAACCCTTGATGCTGCCTTCCAGTTCGGTGGCAACGACACCAGGATGGACCGCGATGCATTTTAAATCTGGAAAGTGATAGCTAATTTCTTGCTGTTGCCATAAATTGCCCAGTTTACTGCGGCTGTACGCCGAAATTGATCTTCCCCTGAAAGTGAACTCGGCCGAACAATTATCAGCCAGAACATATATATCTCCGGTGGTAAAAATTACCCTTGCGCCGGTAGACAAACAATCCCTTTGCAGTAACGCGTTAAATAATCTTTGGTGACCAAGACAGTTCACTGCAAAACATAATTCCAGCCCTTCGTTATTTTGACTGGACTGAGTTTCAGAGATACCAGCATTGGCGCAGAAAATGTCGATCTTTCGGTTTGGATTTTGCCAGCTTAACTCCAAAACGGCATCTTCGATGGAATCTTTATCTGCTAAGTCGAGGGTTAGGAACGAAACTTCCCCATCGTTTTTGTCTTCAGTTTGCTGAGATTTGTCGGCATCAGATCCGCGCGCCGCGACGATAACATCGGCCCCTCTGCGCACTAATCCTTTGGTAATTTCCAATCCGATACCTCTATTTCCTCCGGTCACCAGGGCTAGTTTTCCATCCAAACTCCTCGTCTCCGGACACATCATCGTTGCCGATTTTTGGCCAATAATAGAACTGAGAACCCGCAGATATTTATTTTTAAACGGCATGTAAGTTTTGTGATGATCAAACGGTACCGGCATTTAAAATAGCACCTGAACAACGAAATTTTCAGATATTATAAGAACCGCCGCCCCACAAAATGGCACAAGGGGAACCATATTAGTTTCACTTATGATATGAGACTGCTTCATCATTAAACTTTCATAATTACAAAAAATGTAATATGTAACTACAATCGATATGAGTCAAGAATGAAAGGGGTAAAATTGGAAACACGTGAGCGCATAATGGAGCAAATGCTGATCCATGTTCATCGCTACGGACGGAAACGCACGCGCCTTGTTTCTTTGGCGGAAGATTTGGATATGTCTCATGCCAATATCTACAGGCACTTTAAGAACAAGACCGAAATTTTAGATGCTGTGGTCATCGATTGGTTGCGGTCGGCCGACAGTCTGATTGACGAAGCAGCTGCCAAAGAACAAAGCGCGGCGGGGATCTGTACTGCCATCGTTATCGCATTGCATCGATTTTTGAAATGGAAATTGGAAAACGAACCTGGCGCAATTGAAGTTTTTCGGCATGCTTTTTCCGATCAGCCCAAAGCAGTAGCAAATCATCTGACCGGTCTGCGTTTGAAAATTGGAACATGTGTTGCCGAGCATGGCGAAAAAGCCGGCGAGGCTTCAGAAAAAATCGCTTTGCGGCTTGATCTGCTGACGACAGTTTTAGAGTCATTTTTGAATCCCGTTCAAATTTTTGAACGCGGATCGGAAAATGATGAAGAGCAACTAAGATTGTTGATGGCGCTGTTTTTTGCAGACTGAACCGCGCACCGATTACAGATTGTTCATAACCTATTCTTCTGCTCTCGGGGAGTTAGCCCGCTTCGTCCTGAAAGCAAAAGCCAAGAAAAATCAAATTGTTGCTAAAAACGTAATTGAAATCACGATTGGAACAAGATTGCGTTAGTTATCCGGGGTGGTCTTGGCGGAGAGACAGTCCGTTTAAACGCTTGGATTTGCAACGGTTACAGCGGTTTTTATGTATCTGGTCCACAGTCTGGGCCACAATTAAAACTTGATTAGATTCATCAAAAAATCAGTGAAATTATATCAAAAAAAGTTTGATAGGGAAAAACTACGTGAAGACGATGATGTTGAGTTATGTGTTCGTTTCGTCCCGAAAGCGGACATCTCGTTCAGTCGAATGAAAGCGAGTTTCCAACTTTTCAATGTTACCGAATCTTCTCTGAATTTTTTTCCATTATGGTTTCCTTCCCAACTTTCAGCGCCAAACATCCTATCTTCAAAGCGATGCTTGCTTTAGAAAATAAGGATTGTTCCTTTCGGAATTCAAAAACAAGCAGATCTCTTTGAGCATAAAGATGGCCACTGTCGGCGGCTTGTTTAAGCCAGGAAACTCCGCTTGGTTCATCAGCGACGCCTCCATTGCCATCAATTAACATGCTTCCCAACCAATATTTACAAGCAAAGCTTCCGAGTTCAGCTCCTTCTTCGAAAATCATTAGTGCCTCGCTGGCTAAGCCCTCGTCAAGCAGCAGCTTTCCATAGGCAATAAAAGCTTGGCGGTTTCCTTTTCGTGCCGCTCGGTAGTGATATTCCATAGCAGTGTGGTTGTTGTTCTCGGCAATCACGTCGTTGGACAACAGCCAACCCAATGTCATCAACGTGAATTCTGAACCGTTGTCGGCAATTGGGAGGAGTAATCCAAACGCATCCTGATAGCGTTTTTCTTCTATCAAATCGGCAACGCGCAGCTCAATTTCATACGGGGTCATATTCTAAATCTATCTGGAACGAGACGCTCAAAGTCAATTTTCTATATTCACTAATATGTTGTGTCCGCTTTTGCGCCCAAAACGGACACCAGCGTTGTGACTGCAATATCCCGAAAGCGGACACTAGCACAGCATGTCTATCGATGTGCGACGACGTACTTCTGGTAGAAATTGTCTGGGTCAATGTCTAATGTCTCCACACCAACTATCTTCTTCAAGTCGTACTCTATGTGAAACTCATTGTAAGGTTGAGGTTTCGTTGCCCCAGCAACTTCGAGTTGGATGACAACATTCTGAAACGGTTCGTCAGGCATGCTGTTTCTGATTTTCTGGAGCACTGGCTCAAACATGTTCTCAGGGTCATTGAATGAGATGTACGATTTCTCGCACTTCTTGCTTACACCAACCCATGGGCCAGCATCAAAGCTAAGGTACATTTCGTATTTCACGCGGAAAACGCTGCTGCCGTGTTCAATATGTTTGACGCCCCAGCATTTTTGAAGCCTATCTAACATTTCCTTCTCGCTGAACATTCTATTTTCCGTTGTCTCTTTTTCAGGAGAGCATGCGGTCAAGAAGAGAATCAAAAAGAGGAAAAATTTGAGCATCACTTAACCGTGATACCAATATTGATGGTAATGCTACAAGTTTTGACCTATGCTCGGAATGAGGTGTTTCTTAACATCCGCTTCTGCGCCCAAAGCAGTCATCAAATTGTCTGATAATATCCGCAACACAATAACGTGTGAAGCTGGCCGAAGCTTTTTTTTGACTAGGGTGGAATATCGGAAATTTGGATAACCTAAAATAGTCCAATATTTCCAATTACTTAACGCGTAATTTGGAGGCCCGAGCCGGAAATCTGATTTCCTTATATTTCAATAGGGTAGCCAAAATTAGCGGCCCGTTTTTCGGAACCGTAACCCGCGCTACTCAGAAGATTTTGGCTAACCCAAAAGCGCTTGAGTTTTTAATCTATCGCAACACCCTAATGTCCGCTTTATCCCGAAAGCGGACATTAGCGATCATTTCAATTTTGAGTTATATTGAAGCCTTCGGGATATTCCCCTCAAATTGAACGGCGCCGTCATGTGATCGATGCCATGGGGGAGCAGAAGCCATCCAAATGTCCGCTTCCACATTAAAACCCGATGGGTCGTCGAGCGCGCCAACCTTTATTGCTACAAGTTCCGGATTGCTGTCAGGCCGTGAAAAAATTTGCACGCCACAATTTTCACAAAAGTAAGTGCCGCCACTATGCGGGTTGGCCTTGAAACATCTCGGGTTGCCTTGTTCTATCTTAAATTCAGTGCTTTTGAACACCCATGTTAAGTTGGCAGCTCCGCCCGACGCGTATTGGCAGTCACGACAGTGGCACGCAACTCCTCCCAACGGATTTCCCGCTATGCTGAATTTCATTGCTCCACATCTACAGCCTCCAGTTCGCATTTTAGTCTCCTAGTTTGTTCAAGAAGTTCAAAAATGGCTATTAATGAATTTTGGCTCAAGTATGGATAAGCTGGCCCAGAATAAGGCCAGAACCAGAAAACGGCGCCCTAAGATCACAAAGCCAATGTCCGCTTTATCCCGAAAGCGGACACTAGCTGATTGAAGGTGACTGCTGACGAACCGGATATCTAGCAAGTTGAACCATCAGACTTTCAGCAGCTGCTTTAAGTTGATTTGCGTCATCGGCAATATCAATGAATAGTTCTTCGTCTTCTTTGGTTCCGCCTCTTGCCCATTCAGGTCGGGCTTCAAGCGCAAATGATACCCGAATGATATCATTGGAAAGGCAGTTCATTTCTAGATTGGGCTCCGTAAAGCTAATGTGATCGGAAACCTTCTCTCCTTTTGATTTCGATAACATCCACTTAATCAATGTCAAAACCTCAAAGGTACACAGACATGGGTCATGAAAATTCCAATCCTGCCCACCCAAAGAAGCTCGACCAACGATATTCAACCAATTTGAATCCCACTCGTCGTCCACCAACTCAGGGAATTGGTATCCAAGAATTTCCAGCTCAAGAAAGTCATTGTCGCTGTTTGATAGTCGCATTCGTTCGCGAATAGTGGAATCGGAGCATTTTGCAATCTCGGTGGCCGCAATATCCCGAAAGCGGACATTAGAGCAGGCGGTTTTTCGCTGTGTCGGCCATACTCGCTCATCATCGAGTTACCGGCGCTGTCAAACGAAACTGAGAACTCAATTATGATGTCTTATTGGACTAAGCGTGGTGCTCTTTCCAAAGTCCTCGCGATAGCTTTGCGCTAACAAGGGTTTTTAACCGAGCATAGTCATCCGGCAAGGCATAAGCAGCAGGCACTACCAACAATGTTAAAAAGGTAGATGTCGCTAATCCTCCCATAATGATGAAGCCCATGGCATTGCGCCATTCAGCGCCATCGGACTGAGCAAAAGCAACGGGCATCATGCCAAAAATTGCTGCCAAAGCCGTCATAAGCACGGGCCTGAGACGTTCGGGTGCGGCTTTTTGCATCGCATCTGCCGCGCTCATCCCATTTCGTCGATAATCATTCGCCAGATCCACCAGAAGAATCCCGTTTTTCATCACAATGCCCATCAAAGCGATTAAGCCAATCTGTGCAAACATGCTCAATTCCTGATTGGAAAGCCAAAGCGCAATAAACGCCCCGGAAAAGGAAAGAGGGGCGGTAAGCATGATCAGAACAGGTTGTCCGAAGCTGTCAAATTGGCTGGCGAGAACAATGTATAGCGCGACGAACGCAAGTGCGAATGCGAGCAATATAGCAGAAGTCGTGTCTGCCAATCTCCGCGCCATACCTTCCATTTTGGTCGACATTCCTTCAGGCGGGGGATGACTGGCCAAGATTTTGTCAACCTGAGCAACAGCGACACTTAATGCTGCGCCGGGCGGTGTGTTTGCGTTGATGGTAATTTGCCTCGCTCGGTCCATGCGATCAATCTGAGCTGGGCTGTCGGCAACTTCAATTTCCGCAACCGCCGCCAGGTCGACTAGATTCCCACCCCCTGATCGGACAGGGAGACGGGCAATGTCATCCAGACTTTGCCGTTTATCCTCATCCACTCGGACTCTAACGTCATAGCGCCTACCTTCCGCTTCAAATGTTCCGGCATCACTCCCGCCAATTAACGTTCGCGTTGCTGCAGCGACGTCACGCGCCGTTACCCCTAAATCTGCTGCCCGATTTCGGTCCAATCGAATCTGCAATTCCGGTCTGCCACCTTCGTAGGTAGAGGCGATATCCACCAATTCCGGCGTAGCACGCATTTCCCTTGCTATGATGTTTGCGTATTCATTGATGGTGGCAAGGTCGGCACCCGAAACTACAAGTTCAATTTGGGCAGACCCCACACCGGCACCCGAGACCCAAGGGACTTCCACAGCCGAAATATCCTTGGCCTCTGGCAGTGCCTTTGCAAGAACCTCGCGCGCTTGGTCCATAATCGCGCCCTGTTTGAGGGATCGACCCTGTTTAGGTGTGAGGTCAACATAAAAATCGAGTAAATTGGTTTTCTGATTTGTCCCTGCCCCGGCGGTAACAAACACATATTCTATATCTTCAATTTTGCGCAACGCCTCGTCAGCCCGCAATGAAGACTCTTTGGCAGTTTCAATGCCAGTTCCCAACGGTAGTTCAACACTTGCTAGGAACTCTGACCTGTCCGTGAGGGCCATGAACGTGGCAGGAATCATCCCTGCAAATAGACCACCGATCAAAAGACTTATGATCGCTCCCAAAAAAACGAGATATCGTTTCCTGATCGACCAACCTACAAGCTTTTCGTACTGCTTTCGCATGGTATCGTGGAAGGTTTCAATTTTTCCCAACCAGCCCGTTTTTTCTTTTTCCGATTTCAGGAATCGCGAAGCCAGCATGGGCGATAGGGTAAGAGCAACCAGCAATGACACGCTAACCGAAAATACAATTGCCAAGCCATATTGAAAAAAGAAGCGTCCAACTATTCCTTCCATAAAGGCTATAGGCACAAACACGGCCAATGTCGCAAATGTCCCAGCAAGCACCGCCAAGGCGACCCGCTTGGTCGCTTCTGGTGCGGCCTCCATTGGATCAGCCCCTTCATCAACGTCACTTTGCACGGCTTCAACAACCACGATGGCGTCATCAACAAGTAATCCTATCGCAACCGTCAACGCCAATAATGTCATGAAATTCAGTGTAAAATCGAACGCAGCAAAGGCAGCGAACGTAGCAATGACCGATGTTGGGATAGCTAGCATAACGATAAAAGTTGCCCGCCAACTAAGCAGAAAAAAGAATGTGACAATAACAACCAATATTACTGCGATCATTAAATCAAACAGGACGTCACCAATGGCCGATTCGATGAATCTCGCGGTTTCTCTCGTGACAACAATTTCAACGCCGCTCGGCAGTTGACTTTTGATCTGCTCAATCTCCGCTTTGATTGCCTTGGTCATTGCAACTGTATTGCTGCCAGATTGCTTGCGAACTTCGAGCACAACTCCGGGGCGACCATTTAATTGAGCATAGCTGGTTTCATCCTCAACAGAATCTTCTACCCGTCCGATATCGCGGATCCGCGTGACCTGTCCGTTGGGCCGATATTCCACTGCGAGATTGCCAAATTCCGAGGCTGTGTTGGCTTCCGCCAATGTTCTGGTTCCATATTGCTTGCTGCGACCATCAATCTCAAGGCGACCGCCCGGCAATTCGGCATTTTCGTTTCTCAATGCGGTGATAACATCATCCGTGCTAACGGCGCTTGCACGCATCTTTGCAGGATCAAGCCAGACCCGCATTTCCCTCTCGCGCCCACCTACAATTGAGATGGAGCCGACACCGCGAATACGTTGCAGCCTATCTTTGACGACGTCGTCGGCAAAGACTGTGAGGTCTCGGACAGGCGCATCTCCCGCTATCAGTAGAGACAATATCGGTGCTGCATCGGGATCAAGCTTTTCCACAACTGGCGCGTCAGAATCTTCTGGCAGATTGCTCAATATGCTGGCGACCCTATCCCGCACATCCTGAGCTTTCACGTCGGCATCTTCTGATAACTCAAACTCCAAAACGACCTGACTGACGCCTTCCGCACTAACTGAGCGCATTTGCCGAATTCCAGAAACGCTGCTGACTTCCTCTTCAATAATGTCGGTTATTTCAGTTTCGACGGTATCTGGCGAAGCGCCAGGCAATGTTGTGGTCACGGACACATAAGGAAATTCAATCTTGGGAAAAAGATCAACGCCGAGCCTACCAAAACTCAGAAGACCCAGAACGACTAGCGACGCAATTACCATTGTCGCGAAAACTGGACGCCGGATCGAGACATCGGAAATCCACATCGGCTTAGCTTGCAGGCTTTCGTTGCTTGCGCTCTACTTTTTGTCCGTCCCGCAAAGTAGATGGTGGGTTTTTGATAATTCTGTCGCCGCTCTGGACACCTTGGGTGATCTTTACCCGTTCAAAATCTATGCTTTCAATCTTTATATCCCGTCGACGTGCAATGCCTTTCTCAAACAGGAACATATATGCGGCAGCACTGTCGCCTTTCACTGCTGATCTAGGCAGAATGATTGCGTTTTCTGGAGGCGTTTCGATCAGTGCCCGGGCTCCAAGTCCGCTGCTAATCCTGTAGTCTGGATTCCTTATGGGTAACCGCAATTCGACCGTACGAGATTCTGGGTTGACCCGGTCATTGATGATGTAAACGAAACTATCGAATGGTTCATCAAAGCCATCAACGTAAACCTTTGCCTTTTGGTTGCGCTTAAAATCATCAACCCGAGCTTGCGGAGCACTGACGATTGCCGCAACTATTCCCAACTCCTGTAATTGCAAAGCTGAGGATTGTTCGCCCATTGAAAAACGGTTGTTGAGATAGGACCCTTCGTCGACCATTCTAGCAGTCACAACGCCGTTATATGGAGCACGTGCAATAGTGTCGCGAAGGGCTTGTTTAGCGGTGGCCAGTACCGATTGCGATTGAGATACCTGTGCGCTGGCGACGGCTAAGTCTGTTTCGACCTGTTCGACTTGCGCTTTCGACACGAAGCCTCTCGGGGCAAGTGCGATTACGCGGTCATATTGGCGCTGGGCCTGTATAGCCTGCGCTTCGGTCAGGCGTAGCGCTGCTGATGCTTCCGCAACACGTCTTTTATAATCTGCTTGCCTGATCTGGAAAAGCGCTTGCCCCTTCTTAACCCTGTCACCGACTGTCACAAACATGGTCTCGAGTGGCCCCTCGACGAGAGCGCCAATTGCGCTGCTTTGCTTGGCCGCAATCGTGCCAAAAACCTCCACGGGTTCGGCTAAAGGTTCGGATTTCGCTGTCAGAATATCGACTTCGAGTATAACATTTTGCTGGATGGCATCATTGCTTGCATCGCTGCTATCGTCATTCGAGCAGCCGGATACCAAGGCGAATATGGCTATAGAAAACAGCAATATGATGTTTTTAATAGCCATTTACGTGCTCAAATATGTCCCGCGTCCGCTAGCTACCAAGCGATCATCGTCGTCCAAAATGCGTGTGTCTGCGGTACTTATTGTCTTGCCCAGCTTGATAACTTGACCAATTGCACGAAGCGGGCCTTTGGTAGCCGGGCGATGATAATCTACCCTCAGATCGGCGGTTGCCTTTGCCACACCACCGGCAGCAATAACCGTATAAAGCCCGGTTAGATCAATTAAGGATGCTAATATGCCGCCGTGTACGGCTCCAATCACGGGATTAGATACGAGCTCATCCCGCCACGGCATTTCCAGTTCCAAATGATCGTTGCTTTGTTGAACAATTTTCAGACCTAACCAGCGATGAAAAGGCGCAATCTGCAATAAATCAACAAGATTTTCCGGATCATGTTTCATGTTGCGTCACCGCGATTGTGGGTTGAATTCAAGAAAGAGATAATGGCCGAGCAAAACGCATCATTGCGGTCACCGACAACCATATGGCCAGCATCTGCAATGTCGGTAAAGACCGCCCGAGGCACCAAAGTTTGGAAATGTGCTACAGCCTCCTCGGAGACCATGTCGCTCGATCCTCCGCGTATAAGATGAACGGGTTGTTTTAACTTCCCAGCCGCCTCACTTAGTCTAGAAAATCCATCGTCCTGTGCATCGGAGGCATTGTCGCGTGTACGCGTCACATGGTGAATAAAGTTGGGGTCCCAATGCCAATAATACCGCCCATCGTCTCGCTTGCGTAAATATCGATCAAGCTTACCCGTACCTTGCCGTTTCTCTCGTTGCGGCATGTACTCAGCGATGATTCTGGCAGCTTCATCCGGGGATGAAAATCCATCTTTCATATGGGCTTGCATGAACCCGACAACTCTTGAAACACCAGCGGCTTCCATCTTCGGCGCGATGTCAACTAACGTTAGCGACGAGATACTTGAAGGTGCCAACAGCCCAGCAGCAATCATTCCTGCGATTCCACCCAGTGATGCTCCGACTAATGCCGGAGGACTATCAAGCTGTTTAGAAACGGCGACTAGATCACGAGCAAAATCGCGCATATCATACGCGCCATCGGATGCCCATTCGCTGGCACCATGGCCACGCATATCAATGGCTGTGGCACGATAACCAGCATTTCCCAGTTCATCTAGCACCTTCGTCCAAGCATGACGGGTTTGTCCGCCGCCATGTGCGAGCAACACCGGAAATCCGGTTTTTGGTCCAATAGTGCTTGCCGTGATCTTCAAGCCGTTATGGCCAGTGAAGATGCCCTCTTCATGATTCATGTCAATTTCATAGGCTGTAAAGCGATAGATAGTAAAGAGCTTTAATATAATTGCTCTTTATGATATAGGCATCGTCATGATGAACGAAGCAGCTACAATAAGTTCCAAACTGCGCGACGGATTTATCAATGAGACCGACGAATTCGCGTTTTTGCTGGAGGAAGTGCCACGCGTCATGCGCAAAGCATTCGAGGATTCGATTGCCCGTTTTGGCCTAACTCGTACGCAGTGGCGAACACTGGCATATCTGATCAAAGCTGAGGGGATGACGCAAACCGAGTTAGCAAATTGCCTCGAATTGGAGAGAGCTACGATAGGATTGACGATCGATTATCTTGAAAAACTAGAATTCGTGGAACGCCGGCATGCTGAAGGCGACCGGCGTGTCTGGCGGATATTTCTACTTCCAAAAGCAATCGATATTATTCCGCAACTTCGGAAAGAAGCTAACGCCGTTTATGAGATCATGTTTAAGGGGATTTCCAATGCAGATATTGCAAAGATGCGATCTACGATGGGAAAAATGACCCATAATTTGAGAGATATCTAAGCAACAAATTTGTGCGATCTTTATGATTTGGCCTCCATCTTCCGAAGGGTCAAATCATCTGGAGCGAGTGGTGGGGACTACTCGCTCCTTTTTTGTGAATTGAGATCGGTTAATGCGCTGATACTGATAGCTTTGGCGGTGATTCTGAAATTCCAAGCAATATTTGTAAACGGGGGCAATTGGCATAATCAACGAATTGTTTCATCTGCAGGCTAGTGTCCGTTTTTGCGCCCAAAGCGGACATTGGTTGATCCATAAATCACAAAAAGTTTACTTAATTTGGAGCAAGCCATATGGATTGTGTCGATGAGCATGGAGCGATTTATAGAGTTATGGACTTCGTCCGATTTTCCCCCTGAAACGGTATCGGAAAAAGACGTTGCATCAGCTGAAGAACAGCTCGGAACGAGCTTTC
>NZ_JBDWYL010000001.1:0-559186 GCF_039982415.1 Parasphingorhabdus sp. | reverse complement strand
GACAATGTTATTCTGACCGCTGGCGGCGTTGCTGTTGTCGATACGCTTAACAGCACAGCCGCTGGGGCAATCGTCAACGGGACGTCTGTGACATTGAACAACGGCGATATCGCGACCAATCTAACGCTCAACGCGACAGCGGGTGATATTGCTGGCAATGGCGTTATTAGTTTAGGCGGCTTTGCCAATTTTGATGCCACCGGGGATATCGCTTTTGGCGCGATTACTGCTGGCACCGGCTTTGATATCGATATTGCCGGCAATGTAGCCTTTGTCGAAGCCAATACCCAGTCTGGCAATATTACCATTGATGCGAACAACATCACCGGCGGTTCGGTCCGCGGTGGATTGGACGGCAGTGATAATGGCAATGACTTTGTTATTCTCAATGCTGCAGGTAATGTTGCTCTAACGGGCGCGATCGGATCGCTCGACAATGTCACCATCACTGCCGGTGGATCGATTACTGGCGGAGATTATACCTCTCCCGATATGATAATATTAAACGGCAGCGGCCTGGCCATTGGAACGGTCGATGCCAATAATATCAGTCTTACCAGTGCCTCTGACATTCTCTTCGACTCCCTCATTTCAAATACCGCCATTTCTCTTTCCGCCCCGGGCGGCGCCATTGGTAAATCCGCCACGGGTGCTGGGGATATTAGCAGCAGGACGGCTATAACTCTCAATGCTGCGGCGACGAACACTGGTACGTTGGATGCAGGCACCACAATTGCTGTAACCGCAGTCGGAGCGGCTATAGTGAATGAGGCAGTTAGCGCGACGACAACAAATATTACTGGCGGCACGGTTACGCTGCGTGGCGGTATGATTGGAACTGGCCTCACTTTAAATGCGACAGCAGGTGAGCTCAACAGCATTGGCAACACCGTGGTTGGCGACGCGATCAACTTGACAGCATCCGGTGACATTAATTTCGATGCCTTAAACGCAGCGACAACGTTCACGGCCAATGCGGGTGGTTCGATTACCTTCAATGCGCTGGAATCTGAATCCCGGAACTTGCTTGTTGCCGGAACCGATATCAATGCCGGTACGGTTTTGACGCGGGGTTTTGCGGGCACCAATTTCACTAATGAATTGCGCGCAGGCGGAGCAATTGGCTTCACCAATATTACTTCGACCGTTGATTCCATTCGTGTTGATGCCGGAACCGATATTAACGGCGGTACGGTCACAAATATGACCCCCGGGTTTTTTGGGCGGATTGACCTGGATGCGGGCGGCACCATAAATCTGGATAATGCAGATGCCACGAACACTCTCAGCATAGATGCTTTGAACATCGATGCTGGCCAGGTTGCTTCAGGTGGAAATATATCAGTTACAGCCATAGAAAATGCAGCGGTTGATACAGCTACTAGCGGCGTAATTGCGGTTCGCGGCGCGGCTGTGGTTGTCAACAATGCGGCATCAGGAAGCTCCCTGACTATCACGGCAACCAACGGTAATATCTCAGGTAATGGTATTCTCACATCCGGCAATAGCAGTAATATAGATCTCACAGCGACGGGTGATATCTTATTTGGCGATGCAACCGCCGACGGCAATTTTAACATTGATGCTGGCGGTGCGGTCATGTTTGATCGTGCTGCAAGCACAGGATTTGAAATTGCCATTGATGCTGGAACCGACATAGTTGGCGGTGATATTTTTGTGAACGGCATCCGCGCGACGACCCTGACGGCGGGGGGAATAATTGATATCGATACGGCCGAAGCGGGCGGTGTCATTTTACAAGCCGCTGCAATTAACGCTGGAACGCTGACATCCACTGGCGGAATTACCACCACCAGCGCAGGAGCGACCGCAGTTGATGGGATCAATAGCAATGGAACGGGCGCACTTTCCGGAGCGTCGGTTACTTTAAACAACGCAACCACAGGCGGTGCACTCATTTTAAACGCCAATGCGGGCAATATCAGCGGTAATGGGGAATTGAATGTCGGCGGTGCTGTTGATTTTGATGCGACTGGCAATATCAGTTTCGGATCACTCACTGGCAGTACTGCGCCGGGTTTTTTTGCTTTTACCGTTGATGCCGGCGGCGACATAAATTTCACCAACGTGGCGACGGAAGACACGATGAACTTGTCGGCTGCGGGCAGTATCAATGGTGGCGGAATAAATCAGACAATCCCTTCCAGTCCAACAAACAACGTAAATCTAAATGCGGATAATATTGCTATCGGTGATGCAACAGCAACGAACCTGAACCTCACTAGCGCGACCAATATCCTGTTTGACAGCATTACTTCGCCCAATTCCATTTCACTGTCAGCAGTAAACGGTTTGATTGGCAAAAATAGGGGTAGCGGCGATATTAGTAGCGGTGGAAATATCGCACTGACATCTCAGTCAGTGGATATTGGCAACGTAATTTCCGGGGGCGATATCACTTCGGATGTTACACTTGCAAATGCAGCCTTTGGCGCTTTAGATGCCGCAGGAAGTATTGTTATAACGGGCATCGCTGCTGTCGCAGTTGACAGCGCAATATCCGGTGCGTCAACCAATTTGAACGGCGCGTCGGTCGCGTTGAACAGCGGCATGATTGGAACCAACCTGACGCTGGAAGCCACGGCGGGTGACATTGATGGCAATGGCATGGTGACGGTTGCCGGAACTATAGATCTGGATGCCGCGGGTGATATTGGCTTTGGCGGTCTCGATGCGCAAGGTGGTAATTTTACAGCGGATTCTGGGGGTGATATTACCTTCAACGCTGCCATGGCCTTTGGCGATCTCACCTTTAACGCTAGCGGAGAGATTGCTGGCGACGTAATAGCGCTCAATCCCGCGACCGGAAATGTCGCTCTCATGGGCGATCAAGGCATAAACATAGCAACCCTCTCCGCATCAACAGCGGATATCAACTCGAGCAGTGGCGATATATTCATCGATACCGAGCTTGTCGCCACCAATGGGGTAACCGCCAATGGCAATAATATCCTTTTACGCGCGACAGGAGACTTGGACGTAGTCGCCACAGCCAATAACGGCGACATAGATATTGTGATTCAAGGCGATCTTGCTGCTGCTCAGATTGCGGGGTCAGGCAATATCATTCTGTCCAGTCAAAGTGGTTCGGTGACTGCAGGCGGAGCGGGCTTCGCGCAGCAAGTAACATCAAGCAATGGCAATATCTTGATCAGTGCAAGCATGGATGCGATTATCAACAATTTGACAGCCGCTTCCGGCGGACTGACAATTGTGGCCGGGGGGCTGATTGACATACAAGAGCTCGCCAGTGGCACAACCATAACCACTCGCTCGGCCGACATAAATATTGCTGGTTCTGGGCAATTGGGTGAATTTCAAAATACAATCCTGATCACGCTAGAAAGCAATGGCAATAACGTTGCGCTTCTTGGCGGCACAGGAACAGCCGGTGTTTATAATCTCAGCCAAGATGAGTTTAACCAGATTCAATCTGGGGGTGACTTTGCTTTTTTTGCCGCTGACACCGGTTCAACCGATCCTTCGCTGGTGATTGATAACCTGACGTTGAATACTGGCCAAATTGTCGGTCAGATCGGCAATGTGTCTTTGAACAGCGCCGACAGCATCCGTATCATTGGTGACTTAAATCTCACCAGCGCTTTGTCTGATACCGGATTGAATTTAAACGCTGCCGGAGGTGACATTCTTATTGCTACGAATGGTGGCGGGCTGGTTCAAATTACCGATAGCGGCGGAAATTTTGGCGGCGCCGGAAATCTGTCCTTCATCGCCAACAGCATTTTTGCCATGACCGATCAAGCGTTCGCGGACATTACTGGCCTGCCCGTTTCAGATGTCGACCTGCGGCTCGCGCAGAATGACGGTATAATCAACGCTGATGGGGTTATTCGCGGCGGCAATGTGACTTTGACCACTACAAACAGCAGTATTTATATCCAGAACACCGCCGCTAGCACGGCTTTCGATGATCGCCGAGGGATTGTTGCTAGCAGCCTGTCGCTATTCGATACGGTCATCGCAACACCGCTTAACGTCGTCATTAATGGAATTATCGGCGGCAACACCGGCATAGATGCGGTTGCTGCGACCAATATTGTGACCGGTTTCAATCCCGCCTCGACGATCAATGGTTGCGTGATCGCCAATCCTGCCAGCTGTTCTTCAATATCTCCGGCTCCAACACCGACACCTGTTCCAACTCCAACGCCTGCACCAGCGCCAACTCCAGCACCCATACCGACCCCAAGCCCAGCGCCTACGCCCTCGCCTGATCCTGTTGATGCTTCGCCGCCGATCGTCGCAGCCGGGGGATCAGCTATCGAAAGTCTCGTTCAAGATATCAGTGAAGAAGAAGCTCAAAGCAGCGAAACGACTATGGATGTTTCTATGAACACAATGGGCAATTCGCTCATTCAAATAAAGGAATTTGAAACTCAGTCCGAGTCCGGTTCACTCGATGAACCGGTAACCGGTGTTGGAAATGATGATTTGTGGCAAGCGGATGATGCTTGTCCCAGTGGTGCTCCAGACGGCTGTGGAGCCGATCTTGACGATGAAAATGAAGATGACAGTGTATTGGTGAAAGACGAATGAAATCAATATTCGTTTAGGAGGCCGTTAGACTTGGGACAATCTGAACGTTGTACCACAGGCTGATAACTCAGCTTACAGCCAATTTTTGAGGAGAACGGGCCTCTATAAAGCGATCTGTATTGCTCAAAACTCCAGGCCAAGGGTCGGCATCATCGAAATAATTGGGCTGATCTTTCTCGATGAATTCAAGCATTTCTCTGGGAGCATCTTTGTAGGAATTCAGTTTCATCCCGGTTGCTCGCCATTGTGCATTACCTGGTGCTGCATCCATTAGCAGCCAAGGTTCCCAAGGGCTAAATGATGACCAGAACATTGCAAAGTCGGCCTGACGCACATTGGGATCCAGAAGATGATCCAATTGTGTAGAATAGCTGGTTTCTCCGGCATAGAAATTAAGCGGTCCAGAAGTTTCCCGCGGCCATTTCTCAGGCTGTAATTTGCTAGTGAATTGCCCGCTGGAAATCTCATTCAAACAGGCTTGGTTTCCTGCCGTTCTCCAATCCCGCTTAGTCTTCCCGCTTTTATCGTCGCCGCGTTCAATAAATTCTGCAAAATTATGCTTTCGCTCAAACCCTCCATATTTATTGTGAAAAACCTGATTTGTTTCACCCGTAAGAGGGTTTGAGATTTCCCTTATCGGCAGTCCGGTTTCAAGATCACTAAAAAAACCCACATCGAAGCTCTTTTGCAAGAAAACGCCTTCTTTTTCGTTTGCTGTCCACCTGTGCCGCGCCAAGCCCTGAAATCCACAGAAAGGGACCGGCAGTCGTTGTGGCAATGCACCCCACAAAACACCTTTAAACCAGATATAAACATCCGATGTATCCAGACTACCCACTAGTTTGATATAGATATGGAAACGTTCTCGCTCTGATAGGCTTTCCCAAGCAGGGGAATGTAGCGCTTTGGCAGAACCTGTACTTAACGCCAATGTACCTCCACCCAGTCCTGCAAAAAGCAAATCCCGGCGATAAAGTGAGATGTTTGCGGTCATAGCTAAATATCCTTCCCAAAAATGCGGACCAACAACAAATGACATTGAAAATGACCATTATGCTTGATCGAAATATGATCTACTTCATTGTAGATGAGTTAAGGATTTCTCTTGGGTTCCTTCCCAGGAGCATATTCATATATTTCCACCCGGACACCATTGGGATCTAGCACTGAAAAAGATTGAGACAGACCCGCTCCACTGGGACTGAGCGGTGCGATAATCTGTATTTTTTCATCTGCCTGCATTGCAGCATAGACACGTTTTATGCCGACAACTTGATGGGCCAACACTATTTCCCCTTTCGCCGCTGAGGCATCATCGGAAATCCTGCGATATGCACCATCATCCGCGCCTGGACCGGAAATTTCAATAAGTCCCAGATAATTTCCAGAAAATGGTCGTTCTATTCTATTGTTGACGGGTTTGAGATAGGCAATGCGCGCCTTCATTTTAGGTCCCGCACCAATGGTGGTGAGAGACTTTTCATCCGTAATTTCGTTCTCAACCAGAAGCTTATACCCCAAATATTCTGTATAGAATCTTACCGAGCTATCCCAATTTTTCACATAAATTGTGGCGGTTCTGAGGACTGCATTGATGACATCGGCATTACTCTTCGGCACCCCATCCCGCGTCAAAGCATTCAATCGATATGGGATATTATCTGGTGTTCCATCAAGTGTTTTTCCGGAATCATCTGTGCCGAAAAATTCTATAGAAAGAGCATCAGAGCGCAATTGATAGCGCCATTCCCAATTTAGCAACTTTTTATGAACCGTCGACATTGTCCGGCAATCTGTAGATTTTCCATAGAAGCCTGTTTCGGTTTTTGTCCATGTTATAGGACATGCAGCCCCGCTGCGTGCCGGTTCCAAATCTTCGGCAGAGAACCCGGCTAAACGATTAGCATCGCGGGCAAATGGCAAGCGTTTATGCTGCTCCTTAAAACGACGCGGTGTTGCCAAAACTGCATTGCCATTTTGGACTGATGTAAAGGTCCATACCAGAAACTCATTTTCGTCAAAGATCCAAGGATCCGCTCGGTATAAGGTGCTACCGACCAACACTGGGCTATCGAATTCCGGAGCATTGATCCTTACAAAACTCCTGTTCACCCAAGCGTGCGATTTTTCTTTCGAAACATTGTTCGCTTTATCCTCCTCCATTTGCAGGCGGCTATCAAACTCGCCTTCCAGCATATCAGCCAATTCAGCGATTAACGGTTTCCCCGAAGCTTCTGTCGCGTGAATCGGTATTGCGAAAGAGGCAATGATCGTAAGGGTAAGTCCTGCCAAGCGATAAAACGACATGCATGTTTTCCCGTCTCAATTTTTCAAAAACAGACAATAATATATATTTGTCCGGACAAATTTAGAGATCAATGGTGAAAATGCAATAACAATCGCCACGGATAAAATGATCGCAAATAATGGCTGATTGGCCTATCAACCGCTCGCCTTTCCGCAAGTTCGGTTCAGCCGGGAATAGGGAAGTCTACCGAAAATCGTTATTGCAGATTTTCTTCTGCTCCAAGCGGAGCGATCCGGTAGATAGCATAGGGACCGCTTTCTTTCATTCTTTGCTCGTCACTCGGCGTCGCGAATTGGTCAATGAGATCAGTTAGACGGCTATCGGTAAACCATATTGCCCCATCGGGATCGACAGTGACGCTATCGGCCCAATCCACGGTGTCTGATTTTGTCAGGCTTGTATAAGTCCCATCCATGGAAAGTGACCCTATGCCCCCATTTTCAACGTCTGTTATGATCAGGTCACCTTCGGCTGTGAGTTCGATACCATCGCTCATTGGTTTTTTGCCGACAAATTCAATCTGTTCTGCAACCGCTTTGTCCGTCTGATTCTTATCGCGCAATATCTCAGTTGGAATGCGAAAGACGCTATCGTGAGACATGGTTGCAAAATAAAGCGTTTCACCATCTGGCGTTAAAGCAATGCCGTCAACGCCGACCACAAAGCTGAGCAGTCCAAAGGCGAGTTTATAAGGATCGCCATTGGTTTTGCGCATCAACCAATTTTGTGGACTGACGGTGGAATGGCCTTTTAAAGCCGTGCGGGATGTTTTGCTGGGTACGTCAAAAATAATCAATCCAGCCGCGGTAAATTTGAAAAGTCCCGTGTCGGCCAGGTAAACCGTATTTCCATCTGGAGACACGCGCATATCCTGCGCAAAGCCGGCTTCCTTTTCCGCAAAATAATGATCGACAACCAGTTTTCCGCTGGTCATATCAACGGCCATTAGGCGGGTTTTCTTGCCTTCCAACGCACCCGGTTTAATGATCCAAAACCGGCTTTGACGATCGATGGTAATACCCATGGCACCGTGAAATTCTTTTTGCATGGCCGCGTTTGGAAAAGGTGAGGATTTTCCATTTTTCCATTCAAAAATCGTAGCATCTGCAAAGCGCTCAGGCTTGTGGAGCATATGATAAGTATAGAAAATCCGTCCAGTTGGAGAGCTGGCAACCATACCAGGAGGATAAGGCAATAAAATGGGAGTGGTAACACGAGCATCTTCGATTGTCGGCACGGTGCTCATATCGGGGTAATATTCACCGCTGCCATGGATCCAGCGAAATCCAATCAAGAACAGCGACAATGTAATTGCCAAGCCAATAATTAATCGCAGCGTCCATTTCAGCATCGAAAATCCCCTAAAGACCGATTTTTGGTTTATCAGATCTGCGAAACAAGGCCGCTAATGTGAGCGCGACCAGGACAATATCTACCATGATAAAAGTCTTGATTCCGTCGGAATATTCGGGCCAAACGGACAGCCCTTCTATTGCAATGCTGGCCAGACGCCCGAACAAGACACCGCCTACTGTGACCAGCAAGAGGCCGAGGCCAAAATTTCTCGGTAATCTGTCAAATGCGCTTAACAGCAATGCGATCGTAACAGCGCCGAAAAAATCACCATATTGCCCTCGAATTTCGTTTCGACCATCGGCGCCTTCAACCACGAGACCAAAATATGCCAAGACGTCCTGCGGAGCTGTCAATGCCCGTGTCGATATATATGCAGCCACAATGATGCCGAGGAACAAGACGATACGCTGAAACATAAATTTCTCCGATCTATGCAAATTCAGGGGGGCGTTTTTCTAGAAAGGCCGCAACAGATTCGCTAAATTCCGACGATTGTAATTGGGCAGCAAAATGAAGTGATTCATTTGCCATCTGTGTGATTATCAATTCTTTAGAATTGCGGACCAATTGCTTGGATTTCTGCACTGCGCCTGGCGCCAGATGAGCTACTTTTTGTGCAGTTTCGATAGCCATCGATAAAAGCGTTTCTGGATCCGCGATCCGGGAAATCAAACCAGCGGCTAAGGCTTCCTGCGCATTTAATCTGCGCCCGGTCAGGAAAATATCATTGGCCAGCGCCATGCCAACCGCTTGCGGCAGCAATAAGGAGGAACCGGCTTCTGAAACCAAACCCACTTGTGCAAAAGGAGCGCTAAACACCGCTGTGTCACTCGCAAAAACCAAATCGCAGTGGAGCAGCATCGTCAAGCCAACACCCACAGCTGGGCCATTAACAGCAGCAATCACCGGGATTTCTATATCGCGTAGAGTTTCCAAAAAGCGCACAACGGGTGGTTTGCCTTTGGGCATGGGTTTGGCAAAATCACCCAGATCATTGCCGGCGGTAAAGGCAGTCCCGCGGCCAGTAATAACGACTGCGCGAACATTCTCATCGGCCTTGGCATTGTCGAGGCAATCGGCAATGGCGTCGTACATCTCGTGGGTTAAGGCATTGAGCTGCGCTTCGCGATTAAACGCTATTTCAAGGACACGCGCGACGGTTTGGGATTCTATGAGATCAGTCATTTTTTTGTCTCAATTTCTGGTTCGGAATTTTCGGGTATATTGGTGATAATATCATCGGCATTATGCGCGACATAATTCAAAAACCGCGCGATGATTTGTTGCTCAGCGGGCGAGAAGGCTTCCAGTAACCGTTCGTTATAGCGGCGAACACGAAACACAGACCGTTCCACATGACGAACCCCTGCCGGTTCGATAAAAATCAACTGTACCCGTCCGTCTTGGGCGCTTGTTTCTCTCCGCACCAGTTTCCGTTCAGTCATCCGATCTATTAAGCCGGTCAAGCTGGATTTCCCCATTTTTAGCTGATCGGCAATAGTCGTTATCGGGATGCCCTCCCCCTTCGACAGTGTGAACAAAACTCCTTGTTGAGTGGCGGTCAATCCTTCTTCTTGACGCCAGAATCGATCCGCTGCGCGAAAAACAGCACTATGGGCTTGCTGCAAAAGATGAAAAATTCGGGGTGTTTTATGAGTCATAATATTAATTCGTATGTGAACTATAATTGGTTCGTATACGAAATAATATTTTCAAGCAAGCCACAATCTGTTCGAGAATTAAATCTTCTCTGGTCAGGAAATCATGCCGTCATTCACCATTTAAACTATCCATGAATGATACGGATTGAAAAGTGCGCTTGCGGAAAGGCGTATTTACCGATTAGGGCAAAGTTCGGTGGATGCGGTTTCATGAACGAAAACAGGCCGGCATATTTTGGGGGAATAACGGTGACGGAAAGACGTAAAGCCCATTCGATACAATTTTTACGTTTCGTTGCCGCTTCACTCGTTGTCCTGTTTCACGCTCATTTGGCTCTTGCCACTGACGTATCGCCAAATAGTGCATCCAAATATGAACTCTACCTCTTTGGTTTCGGCGCGGTAGGTGTCCATATATTCTTCGTCATCAGTGGATATATCATGGTTTTGACCAATCCGGTTGATGCCAAGGGCTATAGTGCTAAACGGTTTTTCAGAAAGCGGATCATTAGAATTTATCCAATCTATTGGTTACTCGCCATCGTTTACATATTGGTCAATACAATGATTGGATCGGGCTATGACTTCTCTGTCTATCGGTTGGTTTCCGCATTACTGCTTTTTCCAGACAATGCCGCTTTAATTATCGGTCCGGCATGGACCCTATCCTATGAGATGTATTTTTATTTCATGTTCGGTCTGGCCATGCTGTTTGGACGTCTGCGCGGTATTATTATTTTGTCGGTCTTTTTCAGTATTGCCATGGGGCTTGGTATTCTATTCAAACCAAGCAATGCCGCCCTTGCTCTCGCCACCAACAGCCTTTTGATAGAATTTCTATTTGGTGCCTGGATTGCCTATTTCACCACGCGATTGAAGTTTCCCAAACTATGGGGGATTGTTGCTTTGCTGGCGTCTGTTAGTCTCTTTGCTGTCGGGATATCCTGGGGTTATGAAAACCTGCCAAGCGCGATAATTTGGGGTGTGCCCAGTGCCTTGCTGATTTTGGCGGTGGTGATTTTGGAAGGCTATTACCAACCGGTATTTATCGAGAAACTATCCCCATTGGGCGACAGCTCTTATACGCTTTACCTGGCCCATATCTTGATTATCACTCTATTGGTATTTGTTGCCCAATGGCTGGGGATAACCGGAGTTCCGCTATTGGTGATGACCTTGATTTTCGCAGGCGTTGCCATTGCGATTTCCCACTGGTTCCATCTCATTATAGAATTACCGATGACGCGTGCGCTTAACCGGTGGTTGAGCTGATTCAAACCGATTGTTGTATGACGGCGAAAAGGTCAGTCAGTCTATTCAATAGGCATTGGGATGGATAAGAACCTTTGCGGTACCGAACAATATGGTCACGTCGCGCCACAAGCGCCACCCTTCGAGATATTCCAAATCTGATTGCAACCGAGCTTCGAGATCTTCTTGTCGATCGGTCGCTCCTCTAAAGCCGCGAATTTGTGCGAGCCCCGTTATACCCGGTTTGAGCGCGTGGCGGAGCCAATAGCGCTGATTAATTTCCCAAAACAGCTTGTCTCCGGCCAAAGATCCCAATGCATGGGGTCGAGGCCCCACCACACTCATTTCACTCCGTAGAACGTTGATCAGCTGAGGAAGCTCATCAATGCTCGTCTTTCGGATAAAATTGCCAACCCGGGTTATCCGTTGATCATTTTTCTGGGTGGATTGATCTCCTGCCATATCGCCATTTTCCGAGCGCATACTGCGGAATTTGTAAATGCTGAAAATCCGATTGCCCTGGCCTACTCGAGGTTGGCGGAATAAAATGGGCCCCGGGCTGTCCAATTTGATTAAGATAGCGACCACGAGTAAGAGAGGCGCCAGAAAGATCAACAAAGGTATAGTGATTGCCAGATCAAAGGCTCTTTTCTTCAAACGATTGACCAGGCTCAACGTCCCGCGAGAAACCACCAATGTATCATTGCCATCAAAATCACCTAGGCCGATTGCACCCAGATTGTTAGCGCCGCTTACAATCAATTCACCGGTTACATCCGATCCTTTAAGAAAAAGCGCCCAATCCGACCGGCGATCGCGTTGGCAGGCCACAATGATCCGATCATAACCTTTCACCACTTCGGACAGGTGCGACAACATATGGGGATCCATGGGATCCGGATATAGTTTTTCAGCCTGGGCATCGACGCAATACATGCCTTTTTCAAAGGCCAACGGAGGAACGCCGTCTACAATGAGCAACTGATCAACAACAATTCCGCGGAATTTCAACCATATAAATTGGTTCACGATAAGACGTCCCAAGCCAATAAAGGCGGCGCTGGCCGTGAATGCAAAAGCAAAAGCCAAACGCGAGATGTCGGTTCCGGTTTGGGAGAAAAACGTAAACATCAATACGATCATGCCAGTCGCGAAGAGCGCTGAGAATGGACGTCTGACGCTTTCCGATAGGCTGCGCAAGGAATCAATCGAATAGGAATCACGGGTAAAGGCGAACATTACGAAAATGGGAACCACCAGCAAGACGATATGATAGCCTTGCGGGGAAAGCCATTTGTCCTCACGCAGCAAACTGGCCATCATAAAGGCGGATACGATTGCGATAATGTCTAGAAATTGCAGCAGGGTGTAAAGCGCAAGACGCGTCGATCTAAGCGGCCAACGTTCTGTTGTTCCGTTTTTTAACTGCTGTTCTGAAAAAGGGTAACTCTCGTTCAACTATCGCACCATCATTATATACACAAACGTGCAACCCACTTATTGGAATAGAGGAAAACGCTCTAGAAGGCCACAAACTAATGGTTTGTTAACCAAAGCGCGACAAGTCCATGATATCTTGGTGTTTTTATCACGAAAATATACCATGCTACCGTGAGGCGTGCTGGATTTCTGGCGGAATCATTCAGCGTTCTACCGCCGGGCGTTAGAAAATGACCAAGCTGATAGTCGCTACGCCAGTCCAAAGAGCCAAAGAAATTCCAACGATAATCGCTACGCTAGCGATCGTTCCATATTTGTCGGTTGACGGTGAAACAACAGTGTCACCCATCTGATCTTCAATTTGTTGCTGCAATTTTCGCGCAGGCGAAGGCACATAGCTCGCTTCATTCTCCCCGATTGCTTGCACAGTCTCTTGTTCCTGTTGAGAAACCTTGCCTTCTTTGGCGATAAAGGACTCATCATATTTGATTTTTCGTGCGTGCATGTCTGTGCTCCTGACACAGTCTTGCGATGAAATTGGTTTCTCAAAGGTTAATTTGTTGAGATTATTTAAAACTACGTAGCCATATGCTGGCAGAAAGGATCAAATGGTCGAGAGATAAAATTATATTGGCCTAGCTCGAAAAAGCCCAGTTTTCCGGACGGTTTCATGGTGTCAAAACTGGTAAACACCGTTGCAAATTGCACAGAACTGTATATGTGATAAGGAAATATAAACACTTCATCGAGAAAATGTCCTCACGGGCGCGATGATAAACAGGAATCTGACGTGTCTGATAATCTTTCAGGATTGATAGCATCTGCCGATCGCCGGCGCCGAACTGCGATATTGCTTTTTGGCGGTGCCATAGGCTTGGCTGCGCTGTTTCCTCATAATGATCGTGCTATGTGGGTTCCTGAATCGGAAACGCCTTTTGTTTTCACCGCCGTGCCGGAAAGATTGCCGGTAACCTATCTTTCGATCCCAGGTGCGGACACGTTGTTGCGGACCTTGGGTGGTTTTCCAGGCGATGGCGTTGATCGCAGATTGCGCCGTCGATTGTTGCCAGGCGATGGCGATCCAACATTCGTAGCTCCTCCTTCTGGTGCGGGCAATACCGGCAATGCGGCCAATAATATTCCAAATGCAACTGTTCCGGAATTTGGCGATTTGCCGACTGAGCTGGCCGATGCACAGACTGCTCCTGGTGGACCATTGGGACCGGGCGGTGGCGGAACTTCGCCAACTGGCCCATCTAGTAATCCTGGCGGAGTTCCAGGTGGTATTGGCGGCGGCGGGCCTGGCACATTTAACAACCCACAAACGCCGGTTGACGATACACCAGGAGAAGAAAACCCTCCTATGGAAGAGCCTCCGATCATGTCCGCGGTTCCAGAACCGGTTACGTGGGCGATGTTTATTTTGGGCTTTGGAATGATTGGTACGGCTTTGCGTCGTCGCAAGTCGACAAAGGCAGCATCCAATCAATTGGCTGTGGGGTAAACCGCATTCTTATTCTATAATCATCTGATTATTTTTGATCGTAATCGATTCAAATTGCGATAGAGCGTTAAGGCCTAGAAGAGAAAATGCTGGGCCGCCATCCATCACAGCGATATCCAAATCACCCAATGATTTTCCAGCGACATTGATTTGGTCGGCTTTTTTCCAGGTCATTTTGCCATAGCCGGATGCGGTTCGTATCCGATGGGTTGAAGACGGCGCGCCTTCCCAACCGATGCGTTTGGCATCGGCCTTGTTGAGAACAATGACAGAAGCTCCGGTATCGATCGCGAATCGAATGGAAACGCCGTTCACATTTCCATCAACATAAAACAGGCCATCGGTTGACCGGTTTATTTCGAGCGGTCCAGACTGGTCTGGGCTGTCGGTGTTAACTGTATCGTGGTCCAATGCGGCGCTCATCGCAGTCACCGGTGTAGCATCCGAAAACACCGACACTTGCACAGCAGCCAAAAAGGCGCCGCCCAATGTCATTATGCTTAAAAGCAGGTTTATTGGTTGCCATAACATTAACCCCCTTTAGCAGCGATGATATTGGAAAATTGTTCAGCAGGACGGTAAATGCCAGATTAACTGTAATCCGCCTCTTCAGATCCCTTTTTCAAGCGTTTGAATTGCCTGCGCTGATACAGGCCTATCAACAATGTGCCAATCGCAAGAATGAAAAACTGCCAAAAGGCTCCCCAATAAGGCCAGCTTAAATCGCTGGCATCGCGATACAGGACATAGTGATCGGGGTGCACATCTACGCCCGCCTTTTGATATAGCAGAACAATTTCATCGGGCAGCCCATCTTGCCGTAAAACACCGTTTACTGATCCACCAGGGCCATCTTTTGTTGGGACTATTCTGCCCTGTTCCAACAAATGCTCGCGCTCTGGAACCCGACCAGGAAGCTGGTTGCGCGGCAAGACAAACTCTGGGCGAAAGACTTGGACAAAATAACGCGTAGATTTGCGATCAGCGATCCGGCTGACGATCGGGATGAAATAAGTTCTCTGCCGCGCGAGTACCAGGTCCTTTTTTATCGTTGCCAATTTTTGCCAATCTAATGTTCCATTTAATCGCGCATTGCCTTCTTTGGGTTCTGCAAATGGCAAGCTGCCAACATTAATTGTCTGCATCTTGCCGCTGTCATTTGGCAGCATGAAAACCAGAATAAGTGTGACCAACATTGCAACGACGGCAAGACCTGACAAAATGAAAAAACTCAACATGGCGCGTCTTGTTTTACCCAATGTTCTCTTGACTTGGTCTGGAAGAGATAGTTCGGGCTGATCAGCTTCCTTCTTTTTTCGAACCCGAAAAACGATCCATAAAATCAACACCAACAGAAGTGTGAGCAATAATATCGGCAGGGCCATTGTGAGAATGGGGAAATAATTGCCGAACAGATGAAATTGCCATTCAGCCAGGCGAGACACTAGCCCTCGATAGAAGAAGGATTGTGGCAAAAGAACAAGAAAGACGAATAAGGCGAAGGCAATAGCGACAGGGACAATATTCCCGCGCAAGGAAGCAAGAAATTTAGATTCAGCTTGGTCCGTCATATCAAGTTCCTCGAAACCGGGCAGATATCCATGATCTATGGACCTGTCTAGAGCCTATGTAGGATAAACTTGAAATAGATAGGTTCTCCGTAGGTTAAAAGCGATGAATGGATGATTTTACTGGATCGTAACTAATCTTGCAAAATGTTACGATTGTAAGAGCGAAACATGCTCAATCCAGAATGAGAGTGCCCTTTTCGTTGTCGGCTGCAATCGAACTTTGCGCATCATCGGCTGACAGCCCGTCATTTTCCGGGAGAGCCGTTGTTGATGGCCCGGCTTCAAACTTGGGTGTAAGAATGGGATCAGTTTCGGGCACATATATTGGCTGTTCAGAAGGTTCTTGATCGACGAGATCGAACGCTTGTTCGGGGCTTGTTTCCCCTTCGCTCTCGGTCAAGACATCTTCCGACAGGTCTTCTCCGGCATATTTTTGCGTAAACGCGGGCCGTTTGCCCCAATAACCAGACCAGCGGTAGAAAATATGGGATCCAACGGTTTTGACCTTCACCAAACTTTTTGCCCAATAGGGGACGATCCAAACCGTATGATAGTGAGTTGCTGTTCCAACGCTCGGTTCTACTGTGCCGGAAATGGCTTCCGCGGCCAGTTTCTCGGCTTTTTTCCAGATGGACGGACTGGGCGTACGAGCGAGTGAACCATCACAGGTGAAAGAAAATTGGCAGCCGGTAGAGCGTTGAGAACCTTGGAATACAACCCCGCAGATATTATTGGGATAAGCAGGATGTCTGACACGATTTAATACAACTTGAGCAACCGCTCTTTGTCCGCGTTCCGCTTCAATCGCAGCTTCATAATAGATTGCCGATGTTAAGCAGTTAATGGCTGCTTTTCTAGAGATTTCCATCGCAACATTCGATGGTACCAGGAAAGGACGGGCAGGAACGACCGGATCTTTGGATTCCGGAACGCCATTATTGAAAGCAATGGCATCTTCTTCTGATAATTTGGGGCCCATTTCTTGTTCGGCCATCTCCGCGGGCAAAGCCGGGAGAGCGGGCACCACTACATTTGAAGGATCGTCTAACGAAATCGTAGCAAAAGGCTCTTTTCCAAGGCCGATACGGTCCTCAAAAAATGACGTTGAAGACATGTAGAGACCAGATATCGGTATCAGGCAAAATAGCAGAATGAATATTATGATCGAACGACGCCGCGCTCTCCAGCTGCGTTTAAGCGTTTTGCGCTGCGCAGGGATCTGATCTGAATCGGTGAATTTCATAATTATTCAGTTTAGCGCTCGCTGTTGCGAAAAGCCCTCATCTCATCAATCGCGATGTCCCGTACACGCAAACCCTCTGCTATTGAAACAGTAGAATGGTTCATTGGCAATATACGCCTGTGCACAGCCTTTTACACCAATGGTTTAATTCGTATAGCACGGGTTATAAAGAAGTCGGCTTGTTCCTGTGCCGAAATAGCACATTACCGCCATTTTTTAGGCTTATTGCTGGTAACTATGGCAAGTGGTTGCGGGATATGATAGGCGACTTTTCACAAATAAGTAAATTCTCTTATCATTCACATCTCGGATCTTTCTCCATGCCTAATATTGCAGCATCCGGCCTGATAAAAGCAGACCCTTCATGACCAGTGCAACTGCAAGACCTTCACTACCCCCTATGAGCTTGGCGAATATTTTACTCGCCTTGGGTTTGGTTGCGATCATTATTCCAACGATGACATTTGTTTCGCAAGAAAGCTGGTCTCAAGAAACCGGAGCCCATGGTCCCATTGTCCTGTTTACCGGTCTATGGCTTTTGCGCAGACGGTGGTTGGTAGCGAAACCGGCGATGAAGCCGGCCCCTACCCTGCCGGTTATGGTGCTGGCGACCGTGTTTCTTCCGCTCTTCTTATTCGCCCGTATCACGCAGATCATCGAGCTTGAAGGCTATTTAATGTATGGCCTCGTTTTGATTGCATTGTACAGCATGGTTGGGAAAAAAGCGATGAAAATCATGTGGTTTCCGCTATTTTACATGGTTTTTGTTTTCCCACCGCCAGACACGCTAATCGTACTGATTACGCAGCCGCTGAAGATTTTAATTTCTCAAGCAGCGATTAGTTTGTTGCATACGCTAGGCTATCCTATAGGCGGCGCGGGAGTGATGATCCAAATTGGCCAATATCAACTACTGGTAGCGGCGGCCTGCTCTGGGCTCAATTCACTGGTTTCGCTCGCTGCCATTTCGCTTTTCTATATTTATGTCCGGCATCAAGCCAATTGGCGCTATTCCGTGCTACTCAGCATGATGATCATCCCGGTTGCTATTATTGCCAATTTTATACGGGTTATTATTCTCATATTGCTGACTTACTATTACGGCGAAGCTGCGGCTCAAGGCTTTATGCATAATTTTGCCGGCATCACGATGTTCATGATCGCTGTATTGACTATCTTTGCGATTGATAGCGTTCTTGAACCAATATGGCGGCGGTTTACCAATCGGAGGGCGGCGACATGAGCGTTGATAATTCTATTGCGGAAAGTGCCGAGAGATCAGATTCAGAAAATAAATCTATTGTCAGTCGCCGGCATTTGATCATGGGTGGTGCATTTTGCTTGGCCGCCGGATTGGCTTATGCGAGGATGCCGCAAGTCATTTTTCCTGCGGTGGAAAAAACTGATTTTGAAAAACTTATTCCCGAAAATATCGGGCTTTGGCGGTTCGAAACATCCAGCGGCGTGGTGCTCCCGCCGCCTGACGCCTTGTCAGATCGGCTCTACGACAATCTCGTAACTCGGGTTTACACGGCGCCAGAAGATCCGCCAATCATGTTCCTGACCGCTTACAGCAATACCCAAGATGGCGTGCTGCAAGTGCATAGGCCGGAAATCTGTTATCCCGCGGGCGGATATGAACTAACTGAAACGCAGCCCATGGAAATTGACAATGGGCTTGGCGGAAAAATACAAGCCAATGCGTTCACCGCAACAGGCAGGGGACGGACCGAACATGTTTTATATTGGACACGGATCGGCAGCGAGTTTCCGGTCCAATGGAGCCAGCAGCGTTTGGCCGTTATCAAAGCCAATTTGCGCGGCATAATCCCGGATGGTGTTTTGGTCCGTACATCGCTCATAGCGCCGAATTTTGATGAAGCTCTCCCGCACCTCTCCAAATTTGCAGCCCAGCTTAATCAAGGCATGAATAAGCAAGGCCGAGCTTTGTTGAGCGGCATCAAGGTATAATCTACACGCGCTAAAATTTGGGGTTTGGAACGTTTATTCGTCCGGGCGTTTGAACTTTTCAAATGGTTTGAGCACCATCATGATAAATGTGATGACCGTGGCAATGACTGCCACTGCTGCCAATTGATAGCCTTCATTGCCCAAATAATTGGCACCCGCGCATCCCACAGACGCGACGAGATATTGCCAAAGATGATCAGGCGGATCATCCTCGACCGAACGATCTAGAAATAATACGATTAAACCGCCAAAAATGGCCACTGTTAGCCAATCGTAAATGGTTTCCAATCTAGCCTCCCGTTGCTATGTAAGCCTCTGTATATTTTTAACGACTATGTAACAAGCCAATGATTCGTTTTGTCTTTTTAATGGACAGAATTTTAGGAGAAGTAACCGTGACGACGAAGCTGACTATGAAAACCCGCGCTATATTGGGCCTCGCCGTTGGAGCGCTGGTTCTAACCGGATGTGAAAAATCCGCTGAAGGTCAGGTTGCTGCGGTTGTGAATAATGAAGAAATCACGCTGCAGGAGATTAATGCTGCCTTGAATGAAACCAATATTCCAGAAGGTGCCGACAAAAAAATACTGCAACAAAAGGCCTTGCAGCAGATTATCGAACGCCGTCTTTTGGCGCAAGCGGCCAAGGAATCTGGTATCGATCAAGACCCGGCCTATCTCATTCGTCAACGGCAATTGAGTGAAGCCTTGTTGGTGCAAATGTATGCCGACAAAGCAGGAACAACGATTAAAGTGCCTGATCAAGCCGCCATTGACCGTTACACGGAAGCCAACCCCTTTGCCTTTGCAAATCGTACGGTTTACGCAGTGGACCAGATTTTATTTCCTGCTCCTGCCAATCTCAACGATTTAAAGCAGTTAGAAAAAGCCAATACACTCGAAGAAGTGGGCGCGATCCTTACGCAAATGGATATTAAATATAATCGCAAAACAGCGCAGATGGATTCACTACAAGTTCCTCCCGCGATGATGGCGCAAATTATTTCCCTTGATCCCGGTGAACCTTTTGTGATTCCAACCAGCGGAACCGTGACCGCGAATGTGATAAAAGCGCAGCAAAAAGTGCCTTATAATGCCGATCAAGCGGGTCCTGCTGCCGTCAAAGCCATTCGTAATGAAGAGATGGCCAAAATTATGAAGCAACGACTGGCCGAAGCCAAAACCAAGGCTGAGATAACCTATCAAACTGGTTTTGAACCGCCCAAGGAAGGGGAAAAACCAGCCGAAGCTCCGAAATTGCCAACAGAACCAACGGAAGTTCCTGCTGGCTAAACATCTCGTTTTGGATCACTCACAACTAAGCTGCCGGCAAATATAAGGGCGGGCAGAAATATGAATGCGTTGAGCAGCGAGTCTATCGCTGTGGCGAAGATAATTATGCCTGAAACAAACAGGATTGAGGCGCGCGCGCTAGGTTCTATTTTTTCAGTCCTATCGTGCAAATTGCGGCGCCATCTGGAAATTATAGCTGCCAAAGGACTGCTTATAGCCAGAAACAAGCCAATCAGTCCAAATTGACCGATGACAAGCAAAGGCAATCCCCATGGCCGCCGCCCTAATTCCCGCCACCAATCCCACTGGCCGGAACCGACTGTCATGCGTTCGCGAATTGCCGGGATAGTCTTTTCATCCTGCGAGATCCGCCAAGACAAGGAACCGCGACCAACGTTGCGCAATATGCTGAGCGCGGTTTGTCCAATTGTGGTTTCTTTTGCGAGCGCACGAATGGGGACAACACCGCTAATGTGAACGGCGGAGAGAATGGAAACCAGCACCAAGGCTGGCAGCACAAGCTTCCGGAAATGATGCAATATACGGTGGAAATGCAAAGCTGCCAATCCGGCAAACATGAGCAGAATGGCACCGATAGATTGTGAAGCGATTACAATTAATATCAATGCCCATGCGACAAGGCGGTTTAGCCCCGCCTTCTGCCCGCCATCCTCTGACTTTAACTGCCAAAAAGCCAGTATAGCCGCCATGGCTGTCCACAAGCCATATTGATTGCCATCTTCGAAAAAAATCAGTGGCCGATAACCCCAATATCGCTCTGCCCCAACGGCAGAAAAAGGGTGATCACCATAGAAATATTCATAGAAACGTATGCCAGAAAATCCTTCGACAATGGCAAAAGGAACCAAGAGAACGGTAATTTTGGTCAAGCTATCAATGAGGATTAGTTGATTGATTCTGCAGGTAAAATATATCCGCCCCAAAAACCATGGTAATGCCCAAACCCCAGTTAAATAGAGGCTTGATTGCCAGCCAGGCGGGCTTTGATCGAGTGCGAAATTTTGTACAAGAGGCCAAATACACCACGCAGCCATGGGGAAATCTATTAATTTCGGACGAAATTGGCGGATGCTCTTAATATCGAAAAGCAAAGCCCCGGCAAAAGCTGTGATACTTGCAATCCAAGCTTTGTTAATCAGAGCATCCGTCGGTAGCGCGACGCCTAAAATCCAATAAGGAGACGATTCTGTTGTGCCAGGGAAATAATCATCTAGCGCTGGATAAGAAGATACCGGCAGAAAAATGAGTCCGGTGAAATATATGATGCTGATGGCGCGGGCCGCTGGCAAGAAGGCAAAGGAAGCAATTCCAAACAAGGAAAAGGCGATATAAACAAGCGATATGGCCTCCAAAACTCTGCTCCTGATCCCGGTGTAAATAGTTTTATAGGATCATTGAATAGAATTGTCGCCATTTGAAAATATGGCACAAGCCATATGCATATGGGCCTTTGCTGGCGTTTACTTGTTTTGTGATGTGGCTGCACGGCTACTTTTTGGGCTTGGATCGTCCGAGTATTTACTTGTCTATTTTGGAATTTTTTCGATTTTCGGCATGGTTTGCGACCAGATCATGGCAATGACAAAGAACCCTTTTGAATTTGAGCACCATTCCGGTAACGCAATAAAAAACAAGAACAGAGTAAAGCCATGAGATTACTATTCGCCTTGCCCGGCTTCCATCGATACGAACGCGGTGCTGAAGTGGCTCTTTTATCGGTTGCTGCCGAATTGGCCAGAACCGGAGATGACGTAACGGTCATCGGATCAGGAGAAGCGCGAGAAGGCGATCCGTATAAATTTATTCATGCCGGATCCATTCGCCGAGAAAATTTTGAAAAATTTCCTTTTATTCCGCTGTTTCGCAGTGAAACAGTGTATGAAGAAGCCAGTTTTGCACCGGCTCTTGCCTTAAAATACAAGCCGCAAGATTATGACGCTGTTCTGACATGTTCTTTTCCATTCACAAATCGAATTTTGGGACGCCCCATCTTAAGCGGACAAAAGCCGCTCAATATATTCGTTACCCAAAATGGAGAATGGCCAGCTGTTTCGAATGATGCGGAATACCGGTTTTTCTCTTGTGATGGGTTGGTTTGTACCAATCCAGATTATTTTGAATCCAATAAAGATCGCTGGAAATGTGCGATAATTCCAAATGGCATTTCAACCGATCGATTTAGGATTGGCGTTGGTGATCGGAGAAAATTTGGATTTCCATTAGATCGAAAAATTGTCCTAATGGTTAGCGCTCTAATCCCTACGAAACGGGTTATAGATGGCATCAGAGCGGTCGCACCAATGGATGATACTCACCTCGTTGTCGCAGGAGATGGCCCGATGCGGGATGAAGTGAAGGCTTTGGCTGCAGAATTGCTTCCCAATCGATTTACCCAATTGACTGTAACGCCTGATCAAATGCCCAGCCTGTATCAGTCAGCAGATGTATTTCTTCATCTGTCATTGCTGGAATCATTCGGGAATGTTTTTCCTGAGGCGATGGCGTGTGGACTTCCGATTATTGGCCACGATACCCCCCGCTTGCGCTGGATCGTTGGGGACGACGAATATCTTGTGAATACAGAGGATAATCTGGCCGTTACCCAGGCCTTGAAAGATGCTATTGCAGACAAATCTGCGGCACCGGCTACCGTGTCAGAGCGCGCCAAGAGTTTTGCTTGGTCAAATATTGCCGCGCAATATCGTTCTTTTCTGTCAGAATTGATGAGCAAACGCGACTAAGCGGGGATTTTTTCCAAACCTTGGAAATAAGTGATTGTTTTCTCCAATCCCTCTTTGAGTTCGATAGACGGTTCCCAGTTCAATTTTGATTTGGCCAAAGCAATATTGGGTTGCCGCTGTTGCGGATCATCTTGAGGTAGTGGCAAGTCTATGATTTTAGACTTTGAATCGGTCATATCGACGACCAATTCAGCCAACTCGCGAATAGAAAACTCATTGGGATTGCCAATATTGACGGGACCGGTAAATCCTTCCTTGCTGTTCATTAGCTTCATCAACCCATCGACCAGATCATCGACATAACAGAAGCTTCGCGTCTGACTGCCATTGCCAAAAATTGTAATATCTTCGCCGCGGATTGCTTGCATGATAAAATTGGATACAACACGGCCATCAGAAGGATGCATGCGCGGCCCATAAGTGTTGAATATACGCGCCACTTTAATCTCTATGCCATGTTGACGATTATAATCGAAAAACAGGGTTTCAGCGCAGCGTTTTCCTTCATCATAGCAAGAGCGAATACCAATCGGGTTTACATTTCCCCAATAATCTTCGGTTTGGGGGTGAACAACAGGATCGCCGTAAACTTCACTGGTTGAAGCCTGCAAAATCCGGCATTTCAAACGCTTTGCCAAACCCAGCATATTGATCGCGCCATGGACGGATACCTTGGTGGTTTGCACAGGGTCATGTTGATAATGAATGGGAGATGCAGGACAGGCCAGATTATAAATTTCATCGACTTCAACAAAAAGAGGCAGGCAAACATCGTGCCGCAAAAATTCAAAACGGGGATGTTGTAGCAAATGGGAGATGTTGCTTTTTGAGCCCGTGAACAAATTGTCGACACACAATACTTCATGCCCCTGCTCGATCAGGCGATCGATAAGATGGGAACCGAGAAAACCACACCCTCCGGTAACCAAAACGCGTTTTTGTGAAAAATAATCTCGGCTCATGCCAGTATCTCCGGTAATTTATTGAGCTGTTCGATACAGATGGGCCGTATAGCTAGCAAGAGTGTTGATAAGCTTAAAATTGCCAGATTGTAATTTTGGGACAGATTGCAGGCTTGCCAGCGCGATTAACCTCGTGACGGTGGAAAGACTATTTGATAAAGCCAGTGAAATTGGGGCGGCGAAGATAAGGATGATATTTCCGCGATGGCGCGTATGTTACAATTAATATTTGCGGTCGGGTTGATAGGCATAGGAACGCAAAGCCTGGCAAATGATGATGCTATGCCAGAAGGTGTTGAACTGCCCTCAATTCCTAGCAATTTTGATGTCGAGGAAGAATATGTGCCCGGTTGGGGGCATGGTAAGGTGCCGAAGAGCGCAGAACCCGATGTTGTGGGCGCCTTTCGATTTCTCTGCAGCCCGGGCCAACTGAGCTATGATGATCCTATAGTCTATCCTGGAGAACCCGGCAAATCCCATCTCCACCAATTTTTCGGCAACACGTTGGCCGATGCCCATTCGACTTACGAGACTTTGAGGACGACTGGCGATAGCACCTGCAATAATCGTCTCAATCGTTCTGCCTATTGGATGCCTGCGATGATGAATGGCCGTGGACAGGTGGTTAAGCCGCATCATTTTGGCGTTTATTACAAGCGATTACCAGCTTCTTCCGCAGGCTGCAAAGCTCAAGGAGAGGGCGTAAAACAAACATGTGTCGCGATTCCGCGCGGCTTACGGTTTATTTTTGGACATGATATGCTCAACAAATCGGGCAAAAAAACGGGCAATGGCTACTTTAACTGCAAAGGCCCAACCGCAAAACCAGGTAAATATCCGGATATCGTCACGGCCGCGAAAAACTGCCCGCCTGGTAATCAGCTCGGTGCTCTAATCAATGCGCCGAATTGCTGGGATGGCCGTAATCTGGATAGCGAAGACCATCGCAAACATGTCTCCTACCGAGTGCGCGGCAGCGATGGCATAGCGCGGTGCCCGAAATCTCATCCTTATCATATTCCCACGTTCACGCTTTCCGCCTGGTATGAAACGGACGAAACGTTGGATGGTTCCGGGGAATGGGATCCTGACAATCCCAGTTGGCATTTGTCGTCCGATTATATGCCAGGCATGAAACCTGCGAAACCGGGCACAACCTTCCATACCGATTGGTTCGGCGCATGGGATGACGAAGCGCTTGCGCTTTGGACAGAGCATTGCATAAACCGAAAACTCAATTGTTCCGGAGGCGAACTGGGAAATGGTCAGCAGTTGCGATTGAGGCAGGGTTATAGGAATAATGGCAAGCAACGGGTGTTTGACCCGCCGCCTGATCCAGGCTTGCACCAACATCATGCCCGTGCACCTGTGCAACAGCGCCGTGCAAATGAAACCCGTCCATGAATTCTGTTGAAATCACTATGACCGCCCTCGCCTGGCTGTTTGTTGGGCCATTTCTGATATTATTTGGAATATATTTGATAGAAGTTTTGATCGCACTTTTGTTGGGCAGAAAAGATCCAGGCCAAGTCGAGCAAACGAAGTTTTCGTCGCCAAAAATTGCCATTTTAATTCCGGCTCATAATGAAACTTCGATCATAGATGAAACCATCAAAACCTTGAAATCACGTATTCCGGAAAACGCGCAAATACTGGTTGTCGCCGATAATTGCAGTGATGATACGGCTGTTCTTGCCCGCGCTGCCGGCGCAGATGTGGTTGAAAGATCGAGCAGCACAGATCGCGGTAAAGGTTTTGCTCTGGCACATGGGCGCGATATTCTTGCCGCCACGCCACCGGATGTTGTGATTATTTTAGACGCTGATTGCATGCTTGATAAGCACAGCGCGCAAAAGCTAGCTTTTGCCGCGCAGAGTCTTGGAGCCCCCGTTCAGGCGACCAATTTAATCCATAGTCCGGCGGGAGCACCGCCCATGGTACAAATATCCAATTTTGCGATGCTGATGAAAAACCTCATTCGTCAACGGGGTATGACCCGCATGGGCGGAGCAGCGTTACTGACCGGAACCGGTATGGCTTTTCCATGGCCTGTATTTGCGAAGGCGCCTCTCGCGAGTGGGGATTTGGCGGAGGATTTGTCCCTTGGGGTTTCCTTGACCAAAAGCGGCCAAACGCCTTTATTTGTAGAGTCTGCCGGAGTGACCAGCTTGGCGGCGGCCAAAGAAGACACATTGGTTCAACGCACGAGATGGGAGCATGGATTTCTATCCACCGCCAAGGCTCAAGCCCTTCCCCTTATCGGTTCTGGCCTGCTTCCATGGTCGAAGGCGCAATTTTTCTTGGGTCTCCATTTATTGGTTCCGCCATTGGCCTTGCTATTTGCATCAGGATTGGTGGTGATTTTGTTGAGCGGTTTGCTCAAATTCTGGGGAGCATCTCCCCTACCCTTCCAAATCATCTCGACCATTGTTTTTCTGTCCATTTTGACCACATTAGCCGCGTGGATTATAGCGGGTCGTTCCGTCTTGTCCTTTGGAGCTCTGGCTCGGATACCTTTGTATATTCTGTGGAAAATACCGGTTTATTTGAAGCTGTTCAAAGGAAAGGAAACTCAGTGGATCCGCACGCGCCGGTCAGGTGAAAATCAATCTTCGGTTTCAAACCCAAAAAAATAGTACAGCAATTTCAGCATAAAATTTGTGCAAACGATTGATGTTAAACGCAATTTCGGTTTGTTTTAGCCTTTGTGCGCCATGAATATTTTGAAAATTCTCGGACCTTTTACCAGATATCGCCGCCACAAGCGTGTCGGTTCGTTCAACAAACGAAAAGCCCATTCTAGACCTGATTTTTGCATCCAATTGGGTGCGCGTTTTTTCATCGAAGTGATAAATTCCAAAGATGCTCCGATGCACAGACCAACCCCTGTGCAATTGCCGGCCTTCAGGCATTGATGAGCGATTATCTCGCTTTGCGGCGCACCGATGGCAAATAATATATAATGGGCTTGCGAGTTCGCAACAAAGGAGATGATGTCATTCATGGCTTCGGGTTTGCTCAATATGCCCATGGGCGGAATATGTTGAACATATTCCGGATTTGGGAAAAGCGTTGTTAGAGTGGCCAGAAGATCATTGTCACCACCAATTATCGCAACCCGATCGCCTGCAGCAAGCTGATGCGCAAATAATCCTGCAGTGAGATCACTGCCCGGAACGATCGACAGCTTTCGTCCCCTCAACCGAGCGAGACCGTGGATAACTCTACTGTCACACAAGGTTAACGCGGCGCCTTGATAGGCGTCGCGAAAAAGTTGATCGCGTGGACCCGATGTTTCGGGATAGAGATTAACAAAATGATCGACATTGGGCGTGACAACATAGGAAAACTTATTTTGAATGGCCAAGTTGCGAACGGCGGCCAATGCGCCGGCCATATCCAACGGAGCCATATCAACTCCAAGAAAAGATACAGTATCGATAGGTGCAGAAACCGGGTGATCCGCGTTTGCTGGATTAACGGTATCAGGCACTATTTCAAACGCCCAAACAGACCACGGGTTGGCGGTGTCCCTGGCGGTAGATCCACCGCATAAATGAGATTGGCGGTTTCTTCTCCGATGCGAGCTTCTGCCTTGCATTGCTCAATCCCAGCTTCTTCGCAGGTCTTCTGGTATAGTTTCCAGGCACTAACCGACGCGGACGTGTCCCGGGCATATCCCCGCGCAGCAGCTACCGCACGAACGGGATTGCCGTTGTCAAGAAGAAATTTTGTATAAACTTTAAACAAAACAAGGTCTTGCGGAAGCAAATCTACGGCATCTGCATAAACCCTCTGTGCACCGGCGTTATCGTCTTTCTCAAGATAAATGTCGGCCAATGTTAAATATCCATCAAGCAGCTGAGGATTATCGCGTACAACAATTTGTGCATCATTGACGGCTTTCACAAAATCACGCTGGGACAGATGGTGGCGCGCGCGAACAAGTAAGGCGTGGACATTGGTTTCATCTTTATCCAGCAAAACAGTCGCCATTTCGCTCGCTTTTTCAGTTTCGCCTGTCGCATATAATCCCCGGGCATATAGCGCCCGGGCTTTCGGCCAAAAACCGGAGGATACCGACCGTAATATCGTCAAAGCTTGTTCTGGTTGATCAACATGTAGCAAAAATTCAGCAATTTCTATTCTCGATTCAAGCGAACCTTCTTTCGCAAGAAAATCGAGCAGACTGGCATCAATGGGATCATTATCATATTCATGCCAAAGATCGGTTACCATCGACAGCGGCAATGCTTGTTTGAGTTTGTCCCGTAACAAACCGCCGACCAAATTTCTTGCTCCGGAAATATCTCCCGATTTGTATAAAGTATTGGCGTAATCCAATTGAAAACTCATGTTTTCAGGCCGTCGTTTTATAAGCCTTTTAAAAGTAGCTTTCATTTGTTCCAAATTGCTCGTGTCGCGATACAGTTCTATCAACGTCATGTCGACGCCTTCAGAATAATTCTCATCAGTCGCTGAACTTTGTAACATTTGCAGAGATTCTTGAGGGTTTCCTGTCAAAGCTAAGGTGCGCGCTTTTAAAATCGTTCCTGCTTCATCACCGGGACGAACGGCAAGAATACGTTCTGCAAGATCCAAAGCCTTGTCATGTTTGCGTCGCACCAGAGCGATAAGCCCCTTTGTGAGTAGCGCTTCTGGCAATTCTGGCGAAAAGGATAGCATCGTATCCGCTGCTTGCTCTGCGTCCTGTAAATATCCGGTTTGCAATCCAAGCTGAGAAACCGCTTGAAGGGCTTCCGGGTTTGTCGATTCCAGCGAAAGAGCATCTTGATAGGCCAGAAACGCATCGCGACGCTTTCCTGCTCCTAATGCTATACGCCCTTTTAAAATATGGAGCTCTGATTGATCGTCACGATGCGTGATTGCTTCCGCTATCGCTTTGCGCGCTTCATAATAGTTTTTTTGATCGAGATATTGTTGCGCCAATAAGGCCGATTCCGCTGATTTCTCAGCAGAAGAAGAGCACCCGGCAAGTGTTGCCAGCAAAAAAACAGCTGCAATTGGTGCGTTAACCTTTCGAATCGGTCGCATTAACGATGTTTTGCACTGTTTCATGTTTTTGATAGATTATGCTCTAATTGGCCAAATGGCTGGATATTTCTGTAAATTTTGCGGTTAACTGAGGTTTTCCTATACGATTAACTGTGTTTTGCTGTGGCAAGGATTAATATTAGGTTATATAGCACGGCGCTGTGAAGTTAAAACGATGGATGAGTAATATCTATGAAGAATTTTATATTGGCCGTGATGTTGGCGCTATTTTCTGTTTCCATACAAGCGCAAGCCACTGACCAAAATTCTGAAACAGCGGTAGCTCCTGCGCCAGCCGCAGCAACCCCTGCAAATCCTAATCAGGCCGCTTATCGCATCAATGCTGGCGATGATATCGAAGTATATGTCTGGGGTGAAAGCCGCTTGCAACGACAGATACGCGTATTGCCCGATGGTACTTTTTCATTCCCTTTGGTTGGCCGCATCGAAGCGGAAGGAAAATTGCCATACGAAATTGAGGCTGTGGTGAGCAAAGGCCTAGAGAATCAATATCGTGGTCAAGTCCCGCAGGTCACGGTTTCGGTTAGCTCGCCTACTGGATTGCAGTTTTCCGTGATGGGCCGGGTTAATTCGCCGGGGAATTTTTCACCGGGCCGTTACATTAATTTGTTGGAAGCTTTGAGTATGGCGGGAGGGCCCAGTCAATTTGCTGATCTTGATGGCATTTCTATCGTCCGCAAAACACCGCAGGGACTGGTGACTATTCGCACTAGGCTCGGTGGTTTGTTTAAACGCAGCGGTGCTGCGGCCGCTGTGTCAAAGCGTGCCATACCGAATATTCAATCCGGTGATACGGTCATCGTGCCCTAACGCAACATTCCTGGGGGAAGGATATACATCTTGCATAGATCCATAATTCATACGAGCTCGCTGACTTTGGCGGCTGGAACATTGTTAAGTGCGGTTCCTGCGATGGCGGAAACGTCTTTTGTTACCGATGTTTCCATCGGCGTGGGCGCTTCGACAAATCCTTATCTGGAAAACGGGCCGGTTGATTCCACCGGTAGTGTATCGATAAGCGTGGCGCCGCGATTGGTTGTGACGGAATCCGTAACAACGTTCAAATTGCGCGGATATGCCCGCTTGGAAGAATATGAAGAAGATTTTCGGACCAATAATGGTTATGGCCTCAGTGGTAGTGTTGATCACGAGCTGTCAGAGCGGACCCAATTGCGCGGGCGTCTAGGCTATAGTGGTAGCATTTTAGGCGTGAATGACGCCTTTTTTAACCCGCCCGAGGTTTTCGATGATAATTTTCTACCGATTATTGCGGATGATATCGCCCTAAACGGTCTAGACCAGCGTAGGCATACAGTCCAAACTGGAATTGGTATTACCCATAGCCTGACCGAATTGGATAGTATCAGCGCCGATGCTGGCGTGTCGCTTATCCGCTTCTCCGGTGGCGGAGTTCAGAACGAATATAACTTCTTCAACCAAAATCTTGGATATTCCAGAATTATTTCGGATCGGACCTCAATCGGCGCATCCGTTGGCTTTGGCCAAGTAAACTATTTGGGGCAACGCCAGGGTGATTCAACAATTATAACACCTTCGGTGAATATCTCACATCAACTTTCAGAAGATTTCACTCTTTCAGCCAGCGCAGGTGTTTCTTTTGCGAACTCGAAAAACTTAATCGGTACCTCAAAATCTCAGGATTTTTCTGGATCTTTAAGCCTGTGCCGGACAACCGAGACGGGGAATTTATGTTTGTCCGGTAGCCGTTCTACCTCGCCGACCTCCTTTGATGGTGTGCGGTCACAAACTTCATTTACATTAGGTTATAGTCAGCAACTCAATCGAGATGACAGCTTAACCTTTAACGCGGGCTATTCGCGATCTTCAAATTCGGTTTTCGGTATTTCTGATGATTTTGACTATCTGCGGACCTCGGCAACGTATAATCGCCGGTTTACCGATAGAATTTCCGGATTTGTATCTGCGGGCTATTCCGACTCATTTCAATCAGGTATTAACCGTCGAGCCAATACACAGGTTAGCGTGGGAATCAGATTTACGCTTGGTAATAATCGATGAACTTAGACAATCTCGACGAACAGGAATTTGAAGGCGGAAATTTTCTGTCGCAAATCCCTGTGATCGTTTGGCAACGCAAATGGCTTTTCATCATTCCGTTGTTGCTGTGTTTTCTGGCCGGCATTGCGGCTTACTTCCTTTTACCGACCGTTTATCGGTCGCAGGCCATCTTGCTGGTACAATCTTCGCAATTGCCCGATGATGTCGCCGGCGATGGGGCTACCGAGATTGTCGACCGCCGTATCGCGCGAATTCGCCAACAGGTTCTAAGCCGACCCGGTGTGATTGAATTGATCAATAAATATGAGCTTTATCCCACCGAACGCGGCAGTGATCCGCTTTCGGAAATTGTGGAAAATATGCGCGATTCTATTGAAATCGTCCCAATGTCGGCCGATTTGCAACGCGCTTCCAGCGGGCAAAGCTCAACTATCGCCTTTGCGCTTGCTTATGAATATTCAGATCCCGTCAAAGCACAAAGTGTGGCGCAAGATTTGACCGAGCAAGTTCTGCAACTCGATTCAACGGTCAACAGTGAGCAAGCCAGCAGCACTGAAGAATTTTTGACCGATCAGGCTGCAGGTTTGCAGCTGCAAATTCAAGAACTTGAAAATCAAATTGCCACGATCAAGGCCCAAAATGGCAGCGTTCTTGCCAATAGTGGCGGAATGATGATTGGCGGCGGTGGCGGATATGACGTCCAGATCGGGGCGCTCCAACGCGAAAATTCGCAACTCATTTCGCAGCGCGATGACGCCATGAAATCGTCCAATCGCGATCCGGTCGTTGCTGCGGCAGAACAGCAACTAGCCAATGCAAAGGCCATTTATTCCGACAATCACCCCGATGTCGTGATCGCACAACAGCGATTGGCAGAAGCCAATGCTTTGGCAAAACAGAATTTAAGCAAATTGCCGGTAGATACGATCAATCAGCAAATAGCATTTAACAATACGCAAATCGCGACTTTGCGTTCGGCTAAGGCGGCAGAAACGGCGCGCATGTCCGCGTCCTTGAGCGCACAATCGCAAGCGCCTCTTGTGCTGCAGCAAATCAACCAGCTTCAGCAACGTCTAAATGGCCTGAATGACCAATATCAGACCGTTTCCGGACGACTTCTTGCAGCCCAAGCGGGTGTGAAGGCGGAAAATGAACAGATGGGCGAGCGCTTGTCGGTTATTGACCCGCCAGTTATTCCCGATCAGCCGGCGTCTCCAGATTGGATACTGTTGACCGGTGGCGGTTTAGGTGCTGGTCTGGCGCTCGGCTTCATTTTGGTTTTCGGCACGGAACTATTCCTGCAGCCGATTAGAGACCCTAAGACCATTTCAAACGCTCTGGGCGCAGCGCCAATGGTTGTTGTTCCGACTATAAAATCGGATAATGAAGAAAAATCAGAACGTCGGTTCTGGCCTTTTAAGCGCAAGGAAGCGCATGCCGATTAGCTTGGGCAACCTAATACAAATTTCTGGAAAAAATCTGTGCTTAATATGACCGAAAACCCATCTGAACTTGCTAGCCCTTTGGTAATACCTCATCCTTCACAGTTGGAAGCATTGGTTCCCGCTGAGGAAACGCTAGAGGAAAATCAAATTGTTGGTTTTGACGGCAATGACATTCGGTCACGACCCTTTAACTTGCTACGGTCGCAGGTGATAAAAACCCTTGAAAGCAATAGTTGGAAGCTTTTTGGTCTTACTTCCGCCACACCAGCGGCGGGCAAATCTTTTCTATCGATGAACTTAGCGGCCGCGCTGTCGCGCTTGTCTGACAAAACCATCTATCTTTTTGATTTGGATCTGCGGCGCGGATCGCTAGCCACAGCGTTGGGCATTGAGAGCAAAACGGGATTGGGAGAGTTTTTATCCGGAAAAACCGATGATCTTTCTTCCGTCGGACGAAGAATTGGTGACAGCAATCTTGCCCTGTTTCCGTGTCATCGGGTCAAAAGCAATTCAGCAGAGATGTTGGCGAGCAAACGGTTTGAAGCACTTATGGCAGCGATTAAGGACTTGCCCGATGATGTAGTTGTCATTTGCGATCTGCCGCCTGCCTTTGCCAATGACGATACAATCATGATCGCACAGCATCTCGATGCGTATATGCTAGTGATTGAACAGGGCATCACCACTAAAAAACAAATGAATAATACCGTATCCTTGCTTAAGCCGACACCGTGCATGGGTACTGTGCTCAACCGCTATGTTGGCGGTTTGATTGACCCTTATGGCTATGGCTATGGCAGCGGCGCCTATAATAAATATTATTCAGATTGATTTTGAAGCATTTATATTATCCCTTTCATTCAGGGAAATAATTTTTACACTCCCTAACATAGTTTTCTGCGGTCGCTCGTGCTTTTCTATGGAGTTTCAACTTGGCACTACAACATCTCAATTCCCTATGGGTTGGCAATAAGCTCAGCTATCTGGAACGGCTTTGCCTGACATCCGCTTTGGCAGTGGGACATAAATTCACTTTATGGTCCTATGAACCGGACAAGTTGGAAGGCGTGCCAAAGGGTATAGAATTGCGCAATGCCGCAGAAGTTATGCCGCGAGAGCGCTTGTTGACCTATGCGGATACCGGCTCAGTAGCCTTGGGCGCGAATTTCTGGCGCTATGAGCTACTCGCCAAGGGCTTGGGCTATTGGGTGGATATGGACTTTTACTTTGTCAAACCGCTAGACTTTGCCGAAGACCATGTGTTTTGCTGGGAATATGAAGGATGGGTCAATAATGCTGTTCTTCTTGCTCCTGCTGACTCTCAAATGGTATCTGATCTCAATACGATTCCGCAACCAAATACACGGCCGCCCTGGTTTGGGCCGAAGCGGTCATTGGCTTTTTATTGGCAGCGCTTAACCAAAGGCCCTATCGGCCTCGATGAAATGCCTTGGGGCACCTATTCTTCTGGATTGGTTACCCATGTTATAAAGAAAAATGGCATTGAGCGTTTTGCCAAAGCGCCCACTGTATTTTATCCTGTCAGATGGAAAGATGCGCGCGCATTATATGAGCCAGCCGAAGTTGTAGAAGCGATGCTTGCTGATGATACGGTTGCGGTTCATATGTGGCATAGCCGCTTGGTGGGTTTATTTGACAAGCCCCCTGTTCCCGGATCTTATATCGATCTGGCTTGCAAGAAACATGACATAGACACATCATATTAGTGTCTTCGGTCGCTTAGCGAATAACCGCCCGCTTTAATTTCCGAGCTAGCGCGACAAAACCGCGAACGATCGGTATTTTGTCGAAAAACCGCAATTCGGCAATATCGGTGCGCGAAGGCCGTTGATTGCCTAAAGCTGGCTGCGCAAATAATGTGACAATATCGGGGTGAGCGCGGCGATACCAAATATAGGCGCCATCAATGGGTGGATGAATGCCCTCATATTCCAAATCGTGGAGATAGTCGGCCAAATGAACCGCTGTTTTTGCGGAAAATCCCATCATATGCGCCCCAATGATATCGCTGCTCAGCAGGTTGTTGGGGTCTGAAGCTTCGTAGCCACCGTAAAATATTTCCCATTCTTGGGGTGGGGCATAGGATTTTGCATCAGCGGTAAAGTCGCAATCATCCTCCAAAATTAATACGCGATAATTATTGGCCGCGGCTTCATCCAATATCGCCAGATGGCTTTGATAGACGCCGCGAGCGCCAGGAGAGCTAAACGGACCGGCATCATCAAATTGAAAGGCGTTAAAAAAGGCAACACGGGGATCATCGAGCAATCCTATGCGCCTCAACTCTCCCTCCATTTCGCTACGGCGATCCGTGCGATGAGGTAAATTGATAATTCGAATACTGTCGAATTGATCAAATATCATGATTGTCCTCCCTATTCGCTGTCTTGCGCAGCAGATTCTTTATGGTCGGATATCGCATCAGAGAACAGCTTAGGTAAAGAAGATATCGCAACTTCTATGTTAAATTCTCGGTGAATGGTTTGATTGGCGTTTTTGGCTCTATTTTTCGCGGCAATTTCATCTGATAGGCAACGAACGAGCTTCTCCTCCAGCTCAGACCAATTGGCAGGATCAAACAGTAATCCACTTTCGCCGTCTTCAATCAATTCAGGAACGCCAGCAATTCTACTACTGATAACCGGCACGTTCAACGCCATCGCTTCCATCAATACGACCGGTAATCCTTCCATGAAACTCGGCAAAACAAGCAAATCTGATTGCGATATCGCCGCGAGCGTTTCGGTTTCAGAACGCCGGCCGAGTAAATGGACCCAAGGTTCGATACCAAGATTGCGACATTCTGCCTCGATAAGATTTTGTTCAGGACCATCACCCAATAAGCTCAGCTCAACATCAAGTCCCTTGGACCTTATCCCGGCAAAAGCTTGCAACAGGCCGGGTAAGCCTTTCTCACTCGATAGTCGGGCAACACATATAATTTGCTTGGTTTTTGTTTCTTCTGGGTCGTTGCTTGAATTTTCCGGTTTAACGGGCAAATTGTCGAGGCTAATTCCGCAGCGAACGGTATGAAATTTGTGCCAATGCTCTGAAGCGCAAATCCGCATCGCTTGCGCGCGACCAAACCAGGATACGCAGGCTATGAATTTTGCTGCCGCGATCTTGTCACTTAACAACAATCCAGCTGGATAGTCGGTTTCGGAGATGCCATGTAGCGTTAGGCTCCAGGGCATTTGATTATATTCGGCTGCGAGCATCCCTACATTGGCGGCGGGATTGGCAAAATGATTGTGCAGATGAACAATCTTATCTTTTCTCAATTGATCGGCAAGCACAATACTTTCGGCGAAATGGAAAAGGGACCATATGAACGCTTTAAACCCTGGAACACGGTGCTGTATGGATTTTTTCAAGGTTCGCAAATATCGCACAGGGTGCGTGAACATCGCTTTGCAATGCGCGGTCAGATAAGTCGCCGCGCTTTGTCCTAAAACATAGTAGGTTTCATTTTCAGCGGCTAAATCTAAATTATTGTCCAATCCTGCAACCGGTTTGCGAATACTATAAGATTGAATGTCTACGCCAATTTTGCGCAGCTGGGTAATTTCCCGTCGGATAAATGTATGAGATGGCGCCGGATATTGGCTGGTCAAATAGGCAATAGGCCCAGAAATTCCCTGCAGGACTTGATTTTGGGTATTGGAATTGATTTCTTTGGTCATTTGTAGAAAATTGCTCCACCTATTTCACCTTTGATAAGGCGCTTGATGAAACGAGCAATCCCCAAAAGCTCTCCAAATTTTCCAACGATATGAAGAGCTGCGCTTTTCCAGGATCGACTGTGATTGAGCCCCTCTCGCGCTGCCATTCGCACTATTTGCAGCGGAAATATAGAAAGGAAAAATATCCCCAATATCGGATGCAAAAAAGCGCCGATGACGAAAATAGTTGGTAAAATCAAACCCCAAAATAGGGAACGAGCAACTTCTCTGCGATATAGCGGATTGTCTGAGCCGCGTGTAGTCCAAAAGACTTGAGCATAGCCGAAGCCGCTTCGGACAGCGCGAAGCCACCATGGCCGAAAGCTGTGCATGGCGGCATCATGAATGGTCATCGGTTCATCGGCGCGCCAAATTTTGCCGCCAGCAGCCCTTATCCGGTGGCACAGTTCCGGTTCCTCACCAGCAATGAGGGCTCCATTATAGCCGCCATTGGATTGAAACGTGGTCACGCGCATCAACGCATCGCCGCCACAGGCGGCACTCTGCCCGATCGGCGTATTCCATTCGCGATCGCACAGATCATTATAGAATGATTTGTCCGGAAAGCGTTCTCTTCTGCGTCCACAAATTATGGATATATCTGGATTCTCGTCAAGATAAGCGGCTGCCTTGGTAATCCAACCTTGCTCAACCTCACAATCGCCATCAACAAATTGAACATAGTCAATATTGGGCACCATAGCGATTAGCGCCGCGAAACCTTCATTACGCGCTCGGGCTGCGGTAAATGGTTTTGTGAGATCAAGATCGAGAACTTTTGCACCATGTTCTGTCGCGGCTTGCGGGCTCCCATCTGTGGATGCAGAATCCACATAGATCATATTTAATTCAAGCGGTTGCAAAGATTTCAGGCACCGTACCAAACGATCTCCTTCATTCCGGCCAATTGCAACAATACCTACGCGTGATTTTAGAGAAGAGGATTGGTCATCATTCATTGACAATGCTTCCATAAGCTAACCAACCATCAAAATCTGCGACGATACCCAATTGCGAAAATACCAAACGCCAGACAATTACCAATAAGGCAAATAAACTAAGCAGTGCAATATCTTGTCGAATGAAGGAAAGCCCTTCTTTCCATTGCGAATAAGCAAGCGAGAGATAACGGAAGAGGTCTGCCATTGCGATGACGCAAAGAGCAGCTACAAAACCGGAATTAATGAGCGCAATAGGCACGGCAATAACCAGCCATAATAATTTGGCAAAATTGGCTTGAGCGCTGTGAACCGATTTCCCGATGCCGAGCATGAAGGCTTCACCCATAGTAGATAATATGGAAAACCAGGCGCCAGCCATCAAAATTGGCAACATGAATGCTGCCGCGATATAACGATCATCATAGAGCAACAGGATGATCAAATCGGACAAGGCAACGATTACTGAAAGGCCGAATGCAGTGGCAAGCAAAGCTTTTAACCGCAATCCGGCAATGGCTGGGCGCAGCTCTGATCGCTCTTTTGCAAATCCGGCAACCTTAGGAAAGATCATCATATTCCCAACGCGTTGAACCAATGTTCCGACCATATCGGAAAAGGTTCGAGCGATGCCGTATATCCCTAATATCGCAAAGGGAATTTCTTTCGCAAAATAGAGACGGTCAAAATTCATCGCGAGAAAGAAGACAATGGAAGACGCAAAGACCCATTTGCCAAAGGATATAATCGATTTGATATGCGCCCGATCGATCGTGATCCGGTGCATGCGAAAGTCGATCAGGAAAAAACTGGTGGTGGTTGAAATTGTCGTCGCCAGAATAAGTCCTGCTACCAACGCCCATATGGTCGGCGAGTAGAGAGCTAATGCGATGTGGACCACAGCGGATGCCGCCGCCATGCTCATATCAAACAACGCAATTGTTTTTACAGCTTGCTGTTTTTGCAGCAAATAGCGCGAGGGAGATTGCACCCCGGTCAACAGAAACACGACCGCGATAATGGGGATAATTTCTGTCAGTTCCTGGCTGTCGTAAAAGCCGGCCAAGGGCTGGGCGAGTAACAAGGCCAGACCGAATAGCAAAATGCCTCTGATGATTTGGACGGTCCAAGCGGTGTTGAAAAAGGCGGACTTAAAGCCATCGCGATTGCTGACAATATTTTGCCCGACGCCAATATCCGATAACAGCTCAATCCCGGTTCGCAGCGTGTTTACGATTAGCATGACGCCGAAAAGTTGCGGTGCCAGCAAACGCGCCAATATGACATTGGTGAATAGGCGAAGGCCTTGAGCAGCTCCAAAAGAACCGGTGACCCAACCGATCTGGGATATCATCTGGCGAGAAATCAGTGCCATTTCAGTTTTTTGCCTGTCCCACCATTGAATCGGTGCTTACATCAACTTCGCGCAGAGATCATCACAAAAGCATGATGCATGAAGTGAAATTGCTGTTCGTGAGTGGCCAAGGGAATGACAGCCAGCGGCAAAGATATGGTTAAACCTGCAACGCTTATTCCATCTACAAAAAAACCCGCCGGCTTGCGCCAGCGGGTCTTTATAATTTTATTCGTCTTTAGTTTAAGCGAATGCTGGCTTCGCTTTAACGGTTTTACGACGGCGCAGAGCACCACCAATCATACCGAAGCCAAAGATCATCATGCCCCAAGTTGCTGGCTCAGGCACAGCAGAAACATTGATACCTGTGGTGCTGAAGCCCAAATTTGGATCAGCAAGAACATCAAAGTCCAGGTTCCAACCAATGGCATCAAAGGCTGCAAGATCCAGACCAGTTATAATGCTGTTTGTTCCGCGTGAAAGCGTTGGATCCAAGATACCGCGCTGTACTTCACCCGCTGCAACGTCTCTCCAGTGGCTGGCTTGACGGCCGTCACCAAGGAACGAACCCGTTGAGAAAAAGGCATCACCAAACAGATTGGTTGCACCGCCATCAATCGAGAAAAATGGTGCTTCGCCGTCAACGCCGCCAACAGCTACGTCAATAACGCCCAATTGCGCACTCAGATCGCTGTAACGGAACAAGTCCAACGGACTAAAGATACGGAATGGATTGAGATCCAAATCTGCAAATGTGCCGTCGCCGAATGGAATGTCAGGGTTACCGCCTACAAAGTCATAGGTGTCTACGCCGGATACGAAACCAAGCGCGTGGCCGATTTCGTGAATAGCGATACCTACAAAGTCGAAAGCGCCGGCACTGATACCATCAGTTGGGTCGAAATCGAATGCAAATTGATTGCTGAAGGTGATCGCCGCATCAGAAGCGCCGTCATCTGCTAGCAAACCTACAGCTTTCAAGTTTGAGCGGTTGGCATCGAGAACAACATTGTTAGCACTACCATCTGCATCAAGCGTGCGCGTCAAGGGAGTAGCAACTCCGCCACCATTTTCGTTAGGCGCTGAAATCAAAGCATTGAAACCCAGAATATCAGTGCCATCGTCGTTGTCAAACTGTGATGCAACCAAATTAGGTGTAACAGCTTGGCTGTCCAAATTGGTTGTTCCTGTCGCACGCAATGCGGTTACAAAATCCTCAACCAATACACCTGCACTTGAACTTCCTGCTTGAGCCAAAACGCCTGGATCCAATGCTGAAAAACCAACGCTAACCCGAACGGTTGCATCATTGGTCAAAATGCTTTCCCAGAAACGTGCGGCAGCAGTAAAGCCGGCAAATGCGCGGGTATTGCTTTCCGCGCCGCCGAGATTTTCCAACACGATGGTCAGAGCATTTGCTGGAGCAGTTGATAGCGGCATTGCAGCGATTGCAGCACCAGCCATTAGAAGCTTGGTTTTATTCACGTATTTTCCCCTTTTTGTCCCGCCAGGATAGGCGTTAATAAAAAGTTAATTCCAATATTGCGGCAGAGAGTCAATCGTATTTTTGGCGCTTTTGTAAATTATTTTAGAGTGTCGGAATTGTTGACAGTTTTTCAATGAGTGCGTGCCCAATAATCGCTAAAATCTACCAATTTCTGTTTAAGAACAATATGTTCGTGCGTTATTTTATTTCCCAATTGGAAAAATTGTCCCATCTTGGGACGGTCGTTACAAATGTACAATCAAGTAAAGTTGTAACAGGTGTAATGCTTGTTAAGTTGTTACAAAGGATACCATTTATTTGTACCTAAACGTAAAATCGAAAGGCATTTGTCCACTTTGAAAATCCAGGGAAAATCCAGGGAAAATCCTTTTCAGACTCGTCAAAATTATAAAAGTTGGATAGATTTTTTTTGTGAAATCTTTATCAGAATGACATTAAAGCCACGATATGAGATGCCTCACAGGCAAAAATGGGAAGTAATTAGGTCATGAGATTCGTTGCGTTGGTCGTGATTATCTTTTCTGTACCCATATTCATGGCTCTATTGCGTCAAAACGGACACTATCGCCGCTATCTTTGCTTCGCCGTTGGATTCTTGCCCTTCGTAATTGCCGCTTGGAATCTCGATGCCGCGTTTATCAGTTGGGCAACATGGCCGGGGCAGACCAAAGGGGTCATTATATCGCTTTTGGACGGATTGGCGCTAGCAATCATTCTCAACAGTCGACGATCGCCGTTTTTCTTTCCCTTTGTTGGGGTAATCATTGCCTATATTATCGCCGCCGGCATATCGATCCCCTTTTCTAACAACCCGCAATCATCCTTTTTCTACGTCTGGCAATTGGGCACCATGTTGTTGGTGTTTCTAGCGGTTGCGAATATCTGCATGAATGAAGGCGGGCCGAAACTTATTATTGCTGGCCTTGTTTGCGGCATAACCTTGCAAGCCGGCTTTGCGATCAGTCAAAAAATGTCGGGAGTTTTGCAAGCGAGCGGAACAATGGGGCATCAGAATTTGCTTGGAATGGTGACCCATTTCGTCTTGTACCCATCGCTTGCGATGTTGCTGGCAGCGCAAAAAAGTCGACTGCCATTATTGGGCGTAGTAGCGGGTTTGATTGTGGTTGCCTTTGGCGCATCGCGAGCAACCATAGGGTTAGCGGGTGCTGGCGTCATATTGCTGATATTCTTATCGATGCTGCGGATGCCTTCTGCGCAGAAAACCAAAGTTGCAGTCATCGGCCTATTTGCCTTGATCATGGCCACTCCGCTCGCATTAAACGCCCTAGAACAGCGGTTTGAAGTCAAATCCACTGCCGGCAGCAATGAAGAGCGGGAAGCCTTTGAACGCGCCGCTACGATGATGCTCGCAGATTTTCCCATGGGTGTTGGCGCCAATCAATATGTTGTGGTGGCCAATAGCGGCGGATATTCAGAAAGAGCTGGCGTAATCTGGAATTATGGCAGTCGATCGGCGAAAGTGCATAATGTCTACTTACTGATCGCCGCGGAGACAGGTTATTTGGGTCTTGTTACCTTTTTGCTGTTCATGTTCGCGCCAATGATCGCGGCTTTTCGCTTTGCTTGGGCCAATAGGCGCGATCCGCGCGGGGATTTAGCGCTTGGCATTGGTGTGACGCTGGTAATCGTAGCGCTCCACTGTTTCTATGAGTGGATTCTGGTCACCTCGGTCGTGCAATATATGCTGGGGATTGCCATGGGTATGCTAGCCGGACTGATGATGCAGCGCAAAGCAGAAAAACGCGCGCAGGTGCTAGCCAAACGTCAAGAAAAAGCCGAATTGCCCGACGACAAAATACCTGTCCTCGCAAGGAACTGAACTGAATAAAAACTTTAGCGCTTATTCTTTTACCGGACGAGTATTAGAACTCATATAACCGGAATATCCCCCGACAAAGGCAAATAAGACACCGTCAGCCTCTTCTGTGGCATAATCAACCGCTTCCTGTTCGGTGCTACCAAATTCCAATTCATCCTTTTTCATCGCCGTCAGCATAGCATTGCGTTCGTCGAGACAGGCTTCCGCTGCGGCTTTTTTAAAAACCTTGCGTTCGGTTTTTTGATCAAGATGCGTAACAGTAAAATCGGTCAAGCAATTGGAATAGTTTACGCGATTTGCCTCGGCGTCAGCGATACCAGCGGTTGCGGCGCTAAAGAGGGCTAGTGAAGATAATAGAAACATATGGGCCTCCTCATAATATGCTGCGCTTTTAACATAAAATTTGTTGGCATGCTATGGGATGAACGCAAAACTATGTCACAAACAGGTCAATCAGATTGATCGAGATCGGAATAAATATCTAAGGATTAGAGAATCTTGATTCTATATTCTGACAATTGATTGTAGAATTTTCGGCAGATATTAGCGACGGCGCGTTGCTCCGATGTCAAGTTTGTTTTCGTTTGTTTTACTGGCGCAAAGCCAGTTGTTTTGAGCACTTGCCCATACCAATGCGAGCCCCATATTCCATCGGTTTTTCGGGGGCCAGGCAACCAACGCAGCATGGCAGGATCCCACCTGATCTCAAGCGCGGTACATAGGGTCTGCAAATGGCTTTCCGGATCACGCAATATGTCGGCACTGTCCAAAATAATGGGTGGTTTTCCGGTGATTTGCGCTGCTTGATCGACATATTGTAACTGTCTTTCATAACCCAAATCTTCAGGTGTAACGGTAACGTTTTTAGCCGCATAGCTCGCAACAACCTGGTTTGGGTCTCTGATAAGAAAGGCGTGACGATGATGGGGAAAATCGGTTATATCGATATTGCCGACCATGTGGTGGGGCATATGTTTTTGATACCATAGTCGATTGTTATCAGGGATCGGCCCACTCATAGTTTGGGCAATGCTGTCCCAATCGGTATCCATGGAAGCAATAATTTCGTCCGCCATCGGCTGCCGAATGTCGGTTTTTGACAGAAAAGCGCCGTAAAATGGTTCATCTGTCACAACGCAGTCGCTGCGACTTTCAAAACTGCGCATCATTGCTGTGGAAATATTACGCGGTCCTGACCACATTGCGATGCGCACAGGGACTGACGTCATATTGCCGTGTCACTTTCAATCAGATGTTTATAAAGAGATTGAAGACGCTCGACCATCGGTCCCCTGCCCTGGCTCAATATGCGGCCATCCACTTCAGTGGCGGGTACAACCCCGGCAAAAGTTCCGGTTACGAAGGCTTCATCCGCGCCATAGACATCGGTCAGCGAGAAATTCTTCTCATATACCGGAATATCATTTTCTCGGCACAGCTGGATAACATTGCTGCGCGTAATTCCACCAAGGCAATAATCCCCGCTACTGGTCCAAACCTCGCCCTTGCGAACAATGAAGAAATGGGTGCTGTTACAGGTGGCTACAAAGCCCTGAGGGTCCAGCATTAACGCTTCATCCGCCCCGGCCTGAGTGGCTTGAATACAGGCGGTGATACAGTTTAGTTTGCTATGCGAGTTTAGTTTCGGATCCTGCACAGCTGGATCGCCGCGCCGGACATGGACGGTGAATAGCCGGATACCATTCTCTACCGTGCTAGGTAGAGCCTCCTTATATTCCGGGATGATCACAATCGTGGCTGGTGATATGACCACACGCGGATCCTGATAAGGCGTCGAGCGGATACCGCGCGTCACCATCAAACGAATATGGCAAGCGGTCATGCCATTCGCCTCAATCGTCTCATAAAGCCGTACAATCAGCTCTTCACGGCTGATCCCGATATCCATCGCAATGGCTTTGGCGCCTTCGAAGAGACGGTCCATATGCGCCTCGAGAAACGCAATCCTGCCCTTGTGAACACGCAACCCTTCCCAGACCCCGTCGCCAAGCATGAAACCACTATCAAAGACGGATATCGTGGCTTCCGCACGCGGTGTTATGACCCCGTTTACATTGATCAGGATCGTTTCATTGCGTGGGTCTTCGATATAATCATGCGTTCCTTTAGCCATTTCATTGTCCTTTAATGAGCGCACCGCCCTTCACCACAATATCGACATCTTCCAATTCGCGCACATTGACAAGTGGATCGCCATCAACCGCGATGAAATCGGCATAGTATCCGGCGCGTATTCGTCCGACCTGATCGGCTTTGCCCAGCGCATCGGCGGCACTAACTGTAGCGGCTCTGATCGCTTCAAGCGGCGTCATGCCGTAGTCCACCATGATTTTAAACTGCCCGCCAGCAATGCCGTGCGGCATAACGCCTGCATCGGAGCTAAATACCATTTTCACGCCCGCTTGATGAGCAGCACGAAAATTGTCGCGTTGCAGCTGAGCAATCTGCCGGTCTTTCAGAAGGTTTTCCTCAAGCACGCCGTTTTTTTTGCCTTCAGACTGCGTATATTCCGTGTTGAAAATATCCATGCCGAAATAGGTGCCGTTCTGGCGCGCCAGTTCAATCCCTTCTTTGTCCACTAAGCTAGCATGTTCAATGGTGGTAAAGCCTGCGCGAATAGCCGTTTTGATGCCTGCAGCACCATGAGCATGGGCGGCGGTTTTGAGGCCCCACAGCTTAGCTTCATCGACAATCGCACTGAGCTCTTCCAAGGTTAATTGCTGCTGACCTGGCTCGGTATTGCGCGAGAACACGCCGCCAGTGGCGCAGACTTTGATGACCTCAGCCCCATATTTTCGCTGTTCGCGAACCTTTTTGCGCAATTCTGCTGGTCCATCACCGACGGCAGGTGATTTAGCCTTAAAGGAAGGTGGCAAGAAGGTTTGATCACAATGGCCGCCTGTTGCGCCCAATGAATAGCCTGCTGGAGTGATCCGCGGACCAGCAATCAGACCTTCATCAATCGCCTGTTTGTACGCGATATCGGAATAGTTATCGGACCCGACGTTACGAACGCTGGTAAAGCCGGCTTCCAGCATTGCTCGGGCATTGGCGACGCCCTGCACCGTGAAAAACTGGTCGGTAAATTGCAGACTGCTATAGCCGCCATAAATCGGATTGGCGTCGAGATGAACATGCATATCGATCAAGCCAGGGAGAAGGGTCACATCGCCCAGCGCCACGGTGCGCGCATCCGCTGGTTCAACCGGATCATTCTGATCAGTCACCCGGGTGATTTTACCGTCGGTTACTATTATGACAGGGTCATCGATCATTTGGCCGCTATCGACGTCCAGCATCCGGTCAGCCGTATAGACAATGGTTTCCGCATTGGCAGTTGCAGAGATGGTAAAAGATAACGCCAGTAAGCCTTTGATCGGAATCATTGATTGTTCCCTTTTTAATTTCCTCTCGCTTTTGGGAGAGAGAAAAATCGACTACATATGCAAAACCCGCTCATAGGCGTCGAGCACGCTTTCATGCATCATCTCGCTGAGCGTCGGATGCGGGAAGACGGTGTTCATCAATTCCGCTTCGGTCGTTTCCAATGTTTTGCCAACCGTATAGCCCTGGATCAACTCGGTTACTTCAGCGCCGATCATATGCGCGCCGAGCAGTTCGCCGGTTTTCGCATCGAACACAGTTTTGATGAAACCTTCCGTTTCGCCCAGCGCAATCGCCTTGCCGTTGCCGATAAACGGGAAATTGCCGACTTTGACGTCATGACCAGCTTCCTTGGCCTTGGCCTCGGTCAGGCCGACGCTGGCAATTTGCGGATGGCAATAGGTGCAACCCGGGATATTGTTCACATCCATTGCATGAGGATGGCCGCCCGCAATCGCTTCCGCAGCGATTACGCCTTCATGACTGGCTTTATGTGCCAGCCATGGTCCGCCAGTGACGTCACCAATGGCATAAATGCCATCGATATTGGTACGGCACATCGCATCTGTCTTGATATGGAAGCGCTCATCCGGTTCGATTCCGAGCTCGTCAAGTCCGACGGTTTCGACATTGGGCTGAATACCGACCGCGACAATCACATGGGTGAAGTCATGGCTGGCTTTCTTGCCCTTATTGTCTTCAATCTCCGCCTTAACGCCCTTAGCTGTTGTCTCGATGCTTTTGACGCCAGCGCCGGTCATGATGGTCATGCCCTGTTTTTTCAGCGATTTTTCAAGAAATTTAGAGATTTCTTCGTCTTCCACCGGCACGATCCGGTCCATCATTTCGACCACAGTCACATCAGCGCCCATGTCATTATAGAAGCTAGCAAATTCGATCCCGATGGCGCCAGAACCGATAACCAACAGTTTTTTGGGCATTTCCGGCGGCGTCATGGCGTGGCGATAGGTCCAGATGCGCTTGCCGTCGGCCTTGGCAAAGGGCAGATCGCGGGCACGAGCGCCAGTGGCAATGATGATATTCTTGGCGGTGAGCTCTTCGTCGCCCTTTTCTGTTTTAACCGCGACCTTGCCTTTTTCGATAATCTTGCCGTCCCCCATTATGACGTCAATCTTGTTCTTTTTCATGAGGCCAGTGACGCCTTTATTCAGCTGGTTTGCCACACCACGAGAACGCTTCACCACGGCGTCGAGATCGGCACTGATCTTTTCTGCTGCCAATCCATAGTCGGCGGCATGCTTCATATTATGAAAGATTTCAGCCGATCGCAGCAACGCCTTGGTTGGGATACAACCCCAGTTGAGGCAAATACCACCTAGATTTTCGCGTTCAACAATGGCGGTTTTTAGGCCGAGTTGCGAAGCGCGGATGGCCGCGACATAGCCACCAGGGCCAGAACCGAGGACGATGAGATCGTAATTTTTTGTCATAAATTCAGTCTTCTACTTTCATTATTTGCCGGGCATTAGATACCAAGCCGAGTGCGGTTCCATATCATGCTTAAATGCTTGATCAATCCACACCATCGCTAGCGGTTCAAGCTTGCGGGCGTTGATGAGTTGGCCATAGTCAATCGGATTGAAACCAATGTCGCGCAACAAACCACTAACGACTTGCTTTGCATCCTCGTCATCTCCGGCGACGAACTGGATCGGACGATTGGGATAATCATGCGCCATACCCATAACGGGAGAACCCACTTGATTAAGGGCTTTTACCACGAAGGCATCAGTGCGCGCAGCGATCATTTCTGCAGCACTATTATCAAAACCCAATGCCAATTCCAGACCATTGTCGCCCATTTTTAAAGGGTTATTGCAATCGATCAAAATCTTTCCAGACAGATCGCCGCATTGTGCGAGCGCTTTAAGGGCGACAGACCAGTCCACTGATAGAATGACGACGTCTGCACCTTGCGCCGCGTCGGGCGTAGATTGAAGCGGGATCCCATCACCATTTTCGTATTTCTCATCATCTGGATTGCGGACGCCATAGGAGACATCATGCCGGGCTTTATTAAAAGCTGGTCCTAACACGCTGCCGACGCGTCCTTTTCCAATAACTGCAATTTTCATAGAGGTTCTCCTTTTGGGGGTATGGGAACCACTGTGAAGCGAGCCAGTTTAGGCCAGCATCCCCAATGGGTTTTCCACCAGCTCTTTAAACACCTGCATCAATTGTGCACCATCGGCACCGTCAATCGCTCGGTGGTCAAAGCTGCCGGTTGCGCTCATCACCGTCGCTATTTGCAGGCTGTCGTCGATCACATGGGGGCGTTTCTGCCCTGCACCAATGGCCATGATCATCGCTTGAGGCGGATTGATCACGGCATCGAAATTCTTGATGCCGAACATACCCATATTGGAGATGCTGGCGGTGCCGCCCTGATATTCGTGCATCTTGAGCTTGCCGTCCTTGGCGCGGTCCGCGAGATCTTTCATTTCAGTGGAAATGGCGCTGAGCGACTTGGTGTCGGCGCTGGTGATAATCGGAGTGATCAAACCTCCGGGGATGCTGACAGCGACCGAAATATCGGCACGGGCAAAAGTTTTCAGCTGATCGCCGTCGATCGAGACATTGCATTTCGGTACTTGCATCAGCGAAACGGCCAGCGCCTTGATCAGCAGGTCATTGACCGACAGTTTGATGCCGCGCGGTTCCAGCGTCGCATTAAGTTCGCTGCGCAGCTTGAGCAGCTTGTCGAGCTCTATGTCCACCGTCAGATAGATATGCGGTATGGTTTGTTTTGCTTCGGTCAGGCGGCGGGCAATGGTTTTGCGCATGCCGGATAGTTTTTCGGATGTGTGCGGAATATCGAAATCATTGGCCGTTGGTGCGGGGGCAGCCGCCGCAGCGGTGACCGCCACTGGAGCCGCGGCGGCGCTTTTGATTGGCGCTGATCCTCCCTCAGCAGCGTCAATATCGGCCTTGATTATCCGTCCGCCTGGGCCAGAGCCAGCGATATTGGCAAGATCGACACCTTTATGTTCCGCTAGGCGGCGTGCCAATGGGCTCACTTTGATCCGTTGGGCACCGCTTGGCGCTGCGGTTTGCGTTGGCGCTGTAGGCTTGTTCTCTCCCACCGGGGAAGCCGTAGCTTCGGGTGCTGATACCGCTTCCTGTTGGGGTTCAGGGGCTTTTTCCGGCGACGCAGAAGCTGTTTTGGCATTGGCAGCATCCGCCACATCTTCATCTTCTTCCGCCATGATAGCGATCACTTCACCCACTTTGACATTGTCCGTGCCCTCGGCAATTATGATTTTTGCAATCGTACCCTCATCAACCGCTTCAAACTCCATCGTCGCTTTGTCGGTTTCAATCTCTGCCAGCAAATCACCAGAACTGACTTCATCCCCCTCTTTAACTAGCCACTTGGCAAGTGTCCCCTCTTCCATTGTCGGTGACAAAGCGGGCATTTGAAGGTTGATCGGCATGGAGAGGAAACCTTTATTCTTTTGAAGTGTAAGAGCGTTTATGCGCAAAAGGAAGCAAAGCGCAAGCAGTGTAAATCTTGCATATCACAGCCTTTTGTCGCAAGCATGGATTTAATAAAAAAAATACGCTGATAGTTGGGGATTTTTCATGCGTACTTACCTAGTGGTTATTGACGAAACCGAAGAGGCCAGTATCGCGCTGCGTTTCGCCTCTCGCCGGGCGATGAAAACAAACGGCGCGCTGCATATTTTAGCCCTTGTAGAGAGTGAGGGCTTTGTCGCTTGGGGCGGCGTTCAAGCAACTTTGGAAGAGGAAGCCAAAAACAGAGCGGAAGCCCTTGTATCGAGTGCCGCTGGAACCTTATTTGAAGAAACCGGGATTCGCCCTTCCATCACAGTGAAAGAAGGAAAAGGCCCAAAAGATGTGTTGAAGCTCATGGGCGAGGTCGACGGACTAGCGGCCTTGGTGTTGGGCGCAGCAGCTCAGGGTGCTCCCGGCCCTCTCGTTACCCATTTCGCGGCAACCGAAGTGGGAACATTGCCCTGCCCTGTGATGGTTGTTCCCGGCTCCTTGAGCAAAGAAGAAATTGATCGCCTGAGTTAAGAGGCGCCAACTTCGCCGCGCGCGGGATAATTATGCGCCAAAGCATAATCGATACCCATCAACAATTGATCCAAGGGCGGTCGTGTAAAGGGCATGCTTTGTATGCTCGCGAAATATAGGGTCTGATCCGGGCGAACCAAGAACAATGCGGGTTCGGAAAACAGCATAGGTTCAGCGCTGTCTGGGCGCCCGGCAGATAAATAGAGCCCCAAAGCACGCGCAGTGGTTTCGGCCAGCCCGTAGCCCAGCAATAATTCATCAATCCCCCATTTTTCAGCAGATTCCTGCGCGCGGCTTTCTTCATCCATACTAATCGCAACTGCGGTCACGCCCCGCTCGGCAAAGTCGGACAACTTTTTCTGCAGATCACGCAATTGAGTTTTGCAAATTGGGCAATGCAAGCCGCGATAAAACAAAAGCAAAGTAAAATTATCGCCTGCCCGCTGGCTTAACTGGAACCGCCCGCCATCGGTCAACGGTACAGTAAAATCGGGAAGTTTTTCAGTCGGAATAGCAACAGGCATAAAGATATCCTTTTATGGTTTACCTTGCCTATTCGCGATAAAGAACCGCTTGGTTACATTATCGACTACGGTGCTTTATATTTCCTGGGCGGCCCCGTTTTCCTTTACGGTGGCTTTTGGGTTTTCCGCTGTTTCGTCCGCGTCCGCGGGAATAGGACCCCGCCATATGATTGGCCCCTTCAGCCAGTTCAAACAAGAGACTGCCGGTTGCAGGATTGGCTTCGACCAAACGCAAATCCAATCTTTGCCCAATCTCATATTTGGTCCCGCTGTCCACGCCTTCCAATTGCTGTTTCTGTTCGTCATAGTCGAACCGCTCAACCCCAAGTGTCCGAACGGGAACCAGACCGTCTCCACCGAGACTTTCAACCGTTGCGAAAAATCCAAAATTTTGCACGCCCGTGATGCGGCATTGCAAGACTTGACCAACATGATCAGATAGATGCGCAGAAATATAACGATCTACGGTTTCGCGCTCGGCCATCATTGCTCGCCGTTCGCGTTGGCTGATTTTTTCCGAAATCAAATCTAAGGATCCAATGGATTCTTTGTTCAATCCGCTTAGGGCCGGAATAAGATTTTGCTTTGGTTTGGGTTGTTCCAGATCGCAGGCGCTAACCAAGGCGCGGTGCACGACCAGATCGGCATAACGGCGGATAGGGCTGGTAAAATGCGCATAGCTGCCAAGTGACAAACCGAAATGACCCAAGTTACTGACGCCATAATAGGCTTGGGTTTGACTTCGCAGCACTTGCTCCATGACCAGCGGTAATATTTCTTTCTTGTCGACCTTATCGATCAACCGGTTGAACACAGCCGGTTTGATGACCTGGCCCATGGCAAAACTGACATCGAAACTTTTCAAATAGTCCTTAAGCGCGATGAGTTTTTCTCGAGAAGGCGTTTCATGCACCCGGTAAATCAGGGGTGCTTTTTTGGATTCCAGTTTTTTTGCGGCCGCTACATTGGCTGCAATCATGAAATCTTCTACTAAGCGATGAGCGTCCAGACGCTCTCTTTCTGCAATTTCAGCGATCCGGCCTGCATCATCCAGAACAACACGTTTTTCTGGCAAGTCGAGATTAAGCGGTTCCCGAGCAGCCCGCGCTTTTGCCAATAATTTCCAGCAATTCCATAAAGGTGTCAACGCTTCGGATAACAAAGGATGTGCAATCGATCCATCGATCGCTGCTTGTGCGTCTTCATAAGCAATATTTCCGCGGAGCCGAACAATCGCCCGGGTAAAGCGAGATTTTGTTACTTTGCCTTTTGCATCAATAATCAAATGACAAGCCAGAGCAGCCCGATCGACATCCTGCTTTAACGAACAAACATCGGTTGATAGCGCTTCGGGCAACATCGGAACCACGCGATCCGGAAAATAGACGCTGTTACCACGTTTATAGGCTTCGCGATCCAATTGGGTTCCGCTGCGGACATAGAAAGAGACATCCGCAATTGCAACAATAGCCTTGAAACCGCCTGCATTGCCTGGGTCATCATCTTCCATCGCCCAAATCGCATCATCATGATCGCGCGCATCTGCAGGGTCTATGGCTATAATCGGCAGATCGGTTAAATCTTCTCGATGATCTTGGCTTAAATTGAGTTTTACTGCTTGCTCCGCTTCATCCAGCGCTTTTGCCGTAAATTCTTGCGGAATCTCATATTTGTGAAGCGCGATCAGACTGAAAGATTTGGGTGCGAAAGGATCACCTAATATTTCTTTGACCCGCGCTCTCGTTTGAGCGCCGCGACCGGTTGGTTCCGCCAAGACAAGATTGCCAACTTCAGCATCGCCAAGATCAGCTATGGCTGTGCTACGGCGGATTTTTCGATCCACTGGCTTCAACCAGAACCGGTCTCGTTCGTCCTTTTCAATCACGCCCATAAGCATATCGCTGCTCTGCGCGATTTTTTTCATCATGAAGGCGATATGGCCCGATCCTCGCTCCTCGGTTCGCGCCAAAATCCTGTCGCCAACCGCCAAAGCCGCACGCCGTCCTTTTTCCTTGATACGAAGGCGCGGTGCGGGAACCTTATCGGCATCCCAACGATCGGGCATACCAATGGCTTCGTTACCATCTATTTCTACGATTTTGAGAACAGTAACTTTTGGAATGCCTCCCATTTTGTGGAAGGCGCGTCCCGGGCTGCTATCTATTAAGCCTTCGTCCGCCATGTCTTTCAACAAGGCTTTCAACGCAATTTTATCTGATCCGCGCAACTGAAAAGCCTTGGCAATCTCCCTCTTACCTGCAGGTTGATCGGATTTCTCAATAAACTCCAAAATCTGTTTGCGCGTCGGAACCTGCCGAGGTTTGTGAGATTTGGAAGATCTTGCCATCAATAAGCTTTGCCGATGAGGATGCGTTCTACCGCGGGTTTACCGGTAAAAATGCATTCACCATCAGCGGAAACCGCCTCTTGGGGAACGTTTCGGAACGTCAATTTCAGTTTCTTCAATCGCTCTTCGATTTTTATCAAATCTTCGCCAGTTGCTTTACACCATTGGACTTCTAACCAACCGGGATATTTCTTATTCTCTTTGTAGAATTTTTCAACGTCTGAAAACTCGCTAACACCTTTTGTGATATTAGCTTCAAGGCGCGTTTTGGCTTCGTTGTGTAGCTTTGTTTGAATTTTTTCGAGCAGTGCGGGTGCCTGATCTGCAAATCCTGCCTTGCTCAATATCTGTGCATCGAGCTTACCATTTTCTTTATATAGGGCATCTCGGCGAAGGGCAGACACATTGCCTTCAGCAACGTCGCGCGGTCCTATTTCAAGGATCAAGGGAGCGCCTTTTTTTACCCAAGACCAGCGTTTATTTGAGGCTTTCGCTCCACTTTTATCCAGTTTTACGCGCACATTTTCTCCAAAAGCCTGCAGTCCAGACAATTGTTTGTGCAGTGAAGCGCAAAAGTCCAAGACAGCCTCATCCTCTGGTTTGTCACGAAGCATCGGTACTATAACTATCTGATAAGGTGCGATCAGCGGCGGAACGCGTAGTCCATCATCATCACCATGAGTCATTATCACGCCGCCAATTAGACGCGTCGATGTGCCCCAGCTGGTGGTATAAGCAAATTGAAACTGACCCTCTTTATCCTGGTAGCGAATATTCTGCGCTTTCGAGAATGTCTGCCCTAAAAAGTGAGAGGTTCCAGCTTGTAATGCCTTTCCATCTTGCATCATCGCTTCGATGGAATAGGTGGCATCAGCTCCGGGAAACCGCTCATTTTCGGGTTTTTCACCAGCGATTACTGGCATCGCCAAAACTTCTTCGGAAAAACTCCGGTAAAGCTCTAATATATCGAGTGTTTCTTCCATTGCTTCTTCGCGTGTGGCGTGGGCCGTATGCCCCTCTTGCCACAGAAACTCACTGGTCCGAAGGAACATGCGTGTTCGCATTTCCCAACGCACCACATTGGCCCATTGATTGATCATGACGGGCAAATCCCGCCAGCTTTGCACCCAGCGGGAAAAAGCTGTTCCGATAACGGTTTCAGAAGTCGGGCGAACCACCAGTGGTTCTTCCAGTTTTGCATCGGGATCGACGACCAGGCCTTCATTTTCGTCCTTCATCAAGCGATGATGCGTAACGACCGCCATTTCCTTGGCAAAACCGTCAACATGTTCTGCTTCTTTGGCGAAATAACTAAGCGGGATAAACAACGGGAAATAGCAATTTTCGTGGCCTGTCGCTTTGATGCGCTGATCCATCAAATATTGCACGCGTTCCCAAATACCATAGCCCCATGGTCGCATGACCATACATCCGCGAACGCCTGATTCTTCGGCAAGATCGGCTTCAGAAATAAGATGTTGATACCATGCTGAAAAGTCAGCTTCTCTTGTCACGGATAGCGCGTTTTTCTTCACGAATTAGAGTCCTGTCAGAAAATTGTTAGTCAAAAGGAAAGGCTGTAAACTAGTCGCCGAGATTGTCGATTTTAGATTGAATATCGGCCAATTGCTGCTTGAGCTCCATAATCTCTATGTCTTTTGCCGACAATTCTTCTTCTGGAGCCTCATCATCATTGGCTTTCTCACCCAAACCTAAAGGATTAAGCGCCTTTTCAACAACAGAACCCAAAGGACTGGACTTGAGTGCATTTTCAATCGTTTCTTGAAATTGCTTTTGATTTTTGACGGCCATTTGTCCCAATGGATTCTTGTTCAAAGCCCCCTCGACAGCTTCTTGAAACTGTTTCTGGTTTTTCCGGAAATTATCCATGGATGCTTCGAGATAGGACGGCATTAAAGACTGCATACTATTGCCATACATGGAGATAAGTTGGCGAAGGAAATTAACTGGCAACATATTTTGCCCGTTGCTTTCTTCGTCCACTATGATCTGAGTCAGAACATTATGGGTAATGTCATCCCCGGACTTGGCATCCACCACAACAAAGTCGACATCATCGCGAGTCATTTCGGCTAAAAAATCCAATGTAATATAATTGGATGTCTGCGTGTTGTAGAGCCGACGATTAGCATATTTCTTAATGATGATCGGACCATCGGGATCCGCTTTTTTGGATTTGGCCATGTTATCTCCTGTGAACCACACCGCATTTTGTCGAATTATTTTAGCACGATATGACTTCAAAAATCTTGAATATGTTCCTGCATTAGACAAAATTGTGCATTGCCGCAACCAAAGCTATAATCTCGAAACAAATGTGGGATATTACTCAGAGTTCGGCGGTAATTCTCTTGTGCAATTGCGATATGGCAACTGCTCAGTTTATGACCAATTTCGGGTGTAACGATGGCCCAGTCCGGTAATCAACTCATATTGCGACAAACCCGATTGCTGCGCGGCTATTGGCAATTCATATTCGGCAGAGAGCCAATCTCCTTCTCGCAATGATGACGCCTGCGATATATCGACGGCGATTAAGTCCATCGACACGCGGCCAAGCACTGGTAATTTATGGCCCTGATATAAAAAATATCCACGGTTCGAAAAGCCGCGCAAATAGCCATCGGCATAACCCATGGCCAATATGGCGATGTCATGCTGACGATCGGCGACATATTTTGCGTTATAGCCCAGCTTATCTCCAGTCTGCAGGCTTCTGCACTGGAGAATTTGTGTTTCCGGAAATACAACTTGCTTAATCTTGCCCGCCAATACTGGACGCGGAATACCGCCATAAAGGGACAGTCCGGGGCGCGTGCAATCAAAGTGATAGTCTGCGCCCAGCGCTATACCTGCGCTGTTGCACAGGCTTTTGCGGCGTCCGGTAATCATGGTGAGAGCGGCTTGATATTGCGCAAGCTGCTCTGCATTTTGCTTGGTGTCTTCATCCGCTGAAGCCAAGTGACTCATGACTATATCGACTTGCAAAGTGCTGACATCTATCTTTTTCAATTCATCAAGATTGATACCCAATCGGTTCATCCCGCTATTGACCATGATATCACAAACACGACCGGTTTGCTGCCAGCGCTGGAATTGCTCTATGCTGTTCAGCACGGGCTTTGCACGGGATTGGACGGCGTAAGTCATATCTTCCTCACGCACGCCATTGAGCACTGAAACAAGAACATCAGTTGGCAATATAGCTTCGATTTCCGATGCTTCTTGCCAGTTGGCGACGTAAAAATCCTTGCAGCCCGCGGCTTGTAACAGCCGGGAAACCGGTTCGGCGCCCAAGCCATAGCCATTGGCTTTTATCGCAGCCCCAGCGGTCGCTGCGCCGCTCAATTGATCGAGCGCTTGCCAATTGCTGACCAATGCTTCGCTATCCAAGCGCAAGCGTAGCGGCGATGGATTCTCTATTTTTTTGTCGCTCATCCAGCGGCGATAATCGCTTTAGGCGGCTTCGTCGAGAGCCGCTTCCGGATCATCGGGAATTCCCCACCAAGCCACAAGCACACCAAAGGCGACAACCACCCATGTATACCAGAGGCCAGAATAGACATCGCCCGACCGCGCAACAATATAGCCCGCGATGAGCGGCAGAAAACCACCCAGATATCCAGCCCCAATATGATAAGGAATGGACATGGAACTATAGCGGATTTTTGGGGGGAACATTTCTGACAACAAGGCGGCGACAGAACCATAGGTCAGCGCGCTCAATGCGCCAAGGACCAGCAGGATTGCGACAATACCGAATATACGCAATGCTCCGAGTTGTTGCTCCTCGAAATCAAAGCCTGACGCACTAAGTGCTCCACGAATTTCGTCTCGGCGCATTGCCCCGTCACCGAACCAACTGGGGTTGACGGTGATTTCCTCATTGCCCGCGAAGAGCTTCAACATTGATCCATCCGTTACAGTATATGCAACACCAGAGGCCGTTAGGGTCTCGAGAATCTTCCCGCAATCGCTCTGCTCTCGACTGAACAACTCAGCAAAGGGGTCAGTGCTACATGCTGTGCCTTCTACCCGAACCGGCGTGGCTTCTGATGCCGCTGACAGCCCTGGATTAGCGAGTTGCCCCAAGCCCCAGAAGGATGGGAAAAGAAGCAGCAACGACAGGATAGCACCAACGATAATAGGTTTCTTTCGCCCTACCCGATCCGACCATTTGCCAACCATTAAATAGAAAGACATGGCAATTAGTCCGGCAAAAAACAAAATGAGATCAACTGTCAGATCATCGACATTCATCGGGCCGCGAAGGAAGGACATGCCGGAGAAAAAGGCTGTATACCAGATCGTCGTCAAAATACCGGTAATGCCAAAGAGCGCGACAAATATCCGTTTTTTGTTGCCAGGATAGGAAAAGCTCTCGGTAAATGGATTTTTAGAAGTTTTGCCTTCCGCTTTCATGGCTTGGAAAACTGGGCTTTCGTTCAGTTTGAGCCGCATCCATAAAGAGATGCCGAGCAGTACGATCGACAACAGGAACGGAATTCTCCAACCCCAGCTGTTAAAATCTTCTGCGGGAATGAGAAAACGACAAGCCAAAACCACGCCAATGGATAAGACAAAGCCACCAGCAACGCTGGCCTGAATATAGCTGGTATAATAGCCCCGTTTTTCAGTGGGGGCATGTTCCGCCACATAGATGGCAGCGCCGCCATATTCTCCCCCCAAGGCCAGTCCTTGCAACACCCGGAGGAAAATCACGATAGCGGGCGCGGCAAGTCCTATGGTTTCTGCGCTGGGTATCAACCCCACGCCTGCAGTCGCGATGCCCATTAAAGTGACTGTGACCAGAAATGTATATTTGCGTCCCAATCGATCTCCAAGGAAACCAAAAAGGATTGCGCCAACGGGCCGAAAGCCGAAGCCCACTGCAAATCCAGCCCACACTAATAGTAATTGGAGCGTTTCGTTTCCAGACGGGAAAAAAGCTGTTCCAATTAAGCTTGCGAGAGTGCCGTAGATAAAGAAATCATACCACTCGAAAATCGTGCCCGCAGACGAGGCGCCGATGACCAAGCGGATTTCTTTGTCGGTTGGTTCTCGCTGCATCGCAGCGCCTGCCTCACTGGCCATCTTACCCTCCCCTATCGGCTATTATTCTAGTTCGAGTATCACCGCATCCACAGCAAGGCTATCCCCTTGTTCTGCATTGACCGATTTCACCACCGCATTTTTTTCTGCGCGCAAGATATTTTCCATCTTCATTGCTTCAACCACAGCGAGCGGTTGCCCCTCTTCAACCGTATCGCCTTCTTTGACATGCAAAGCGACGAGTAAGCCCGGCATCGGGCAGAGCAGAAATTTGGACATGTCAGGTGGAATTTTTTCGATCATATGCACGGCATGTTGGGCAACATGAGCCGGCAATACCTGGACCTTATGGGTTGCGCCATGGGTGTTCAGAGCGAAGCCATTTGCTGTTTTTGCAATTTTAACTGACAATGGTTCTTCGCCAATATACGCTAGAATCAGGCTGTCACCCGGTGTGTAAGCCACGGAAAGATCGACATCCTGATCATCAACCAAAATACCCTCTTCCGATACCGAGACTTTCTGGATCTCGTCGCCAATTTTTACTTCCCATTCTGATGGTGGCTGCAATCTTTGACCCAATTGATTGTCAATCCGCCGGGCACGATCGGCATGTGCGGTTGCGGCAAATGCGGCAATGGCGGCTAGGTTGCGATTTAGTTCCGATGTAGCCGGGGCGCCTTGAAAGCCTTCTGGATATTCCTCAGCGATGAAATTGGTCGTGATATTTCCAGACCGAAACCGGTCATGCTGCATCAATGCCGACAGAAAATCGATATTATGCCCTGGCCCTGTTATTTCAAACCGGTTGAGCGCGTCTATCTGGCGATCAATCGCCTCTATCCGGGTTTCCCCATAAGTGATCAGTTTAGCAATCATTGGATCGTAGAAGATGGAGACTTCACCGCCTTCAGCCACACCATCATCAACCCGGATACCATCTTCTGCTTCTGGCGGATTATATTTCACCAGACGGCCTGTCGAAGGCAAGAAGTTGCGATAGGGATCTTCGGCATAGACGCGATTTTCGACCGCCCAACCGGTCAGCGTCACGTCATCCTGCGTCAGCGGTAATTTCTCACCATAGGCGACGCGGATCATCTGTTCGACTAAATCAAGACCGGTTATATATTCGGTAACGGGATGCTCGACCTGCAAGCGGGTATTCATTTCGAGAAAATAGAAGCTCTTGTCCGCGCCAACGATCAGTTCCACCGTACCCGCGCTGTGATAATCCACAGCTTGTGACAAAGCGACGGCCTGTTCACCCATTTTCTTGCGCATGTCGGGATCGACAAAGGGAGATGGTGCTTCTTCAACGACTTTTTGATGGCGGCGCTGGATAGAACATTCGCGCTCGCCCAGATAAATGACATTGCCATGTTTGTCGCCAAGTACCTGAATTTCAATGTGACGTGGCTGTTCGATAAATTTCTCGATAAACACCCGGTCATCACCGAAACTGGCCAAGCCTTCACGTTTCGTGGCTTCAAAACCTTCGCGGACGTCTTTCTCGTTCCAAGCGAGACGCATGCCCTTGCCGCCACCACCAGCACTGGCTTTCATCATTACCGGATAACCAATGCCGCCCGCGATATCGACCGCATGTTCGGTGTCATCAATTTCGCCAATATGTCCGGGAACCACGCTGACACCGGCCTTCTCAGCTAATTTCTTCGATTCAATCTTGTCGCCCATGGCTGCAATCGCATTGGGTGGTGGCCCGATAAAGGCAATGTCATTCTCCGCCAATTGCTCGGGAAAACTCGTCCGTTCAGACAAAAAGCCATAGCCCGGATGCACCGCTTCTGCGCCAGTTTCTTTGCAGGCAGCGATAATTTTGTCCGCGATAAGGTAAGATTCCGCAGCCGGCGAAGGTCCGATATGCACGGCTTCATCCGCCATTTGCACATGGGGTGCTCTGGCATCTGCATCGGAATAGACAGCAACCGTCTTGATACCCATTTTCTGAGCGGTCCGGATAACCCGGCAAGCGATTTCACCGCGGTTTGCGATAAGAATTTTATTGAACATATTTATTCAGCTGCCTCTAAAGTGTTTTCCCGTTGTTCCGCTTCCATCGGAACCAAACCCAATTTCTCAAACATGGCTTCATCCGCGTCGTCTCCGGCATTGCCGGTCGTCAGCAATTTGTCACCGGTAAAGATACTGTTCGCCCCTGCCATGAAACACAGCGCCTGCGTGCTTTCTGACATGGATTCTCGTCCAGCGGACAGGCGTACCATGGATGCAGGCATCGTAATCCGCGCCACCGCAATGGTGCGAACAAACTCAATATCATCAATTTTTGCCAACGGTGTATCGGCCAGCATATCGCCAAGCACGGTACCTTTTACTGGAACCAGCGCGTTTACAGGAACGCTTTCCGGGTGCTTCGGCAAGGTCGCCAGCGCATGTACAAAACCCACTCGGTCTTCGCGCGTCTCGCCCATACCGACAATTCCGCCAGAACAGACATTAATTCCGCTGGTTCTAACATTTTCGAGAGTCTCAAGGCGATCGCCAAAAGTTCGGGTTGTGATCACCTTCTCATAATGTTCCGGTGAGGTATCGATATTGTGATTATAATAGTCGAGACCCGCATCAGCTAGCATATCAGACTGTTTCTTGGTCAGCATCCCCAGCGTCATGCAGGTTTCCATGCCCATCTGCCGGACGCCTTTAACCATTTCAATAATGGCTGGCATGTCCCTGTCTTTCGGGTTGCGCCACGCCGCCCCCATGCAAAAACGAGAAGAACCTCGGTCTTTTGCTTGGGCTGCAGTTTGCAATACTGACCGCACATCGAGCAATTTTTCCGCTTTCAAGCCGCTTTCTGCATGGGCGGATTGATTGCAATAACCGCAATCTTCCGGGCATCCCCCAGTCTTTATCGACAATAAGGTAGAGAGTTGCACCTGTCCGGGCGTATGAAATTGCCGATGAACCGTTGCCGCTTGAAACAGCAGCTCATCAAAAGGAAGGTTAAAAAGTTCCGCAATTTCTTCGCGAGACCAATTTTGTCGAACATCATTATCAGTTTCGGGGGATATAGTCTCAGTCTCGTTCATTCAGCGGCTTCCTCGGTTTCAGGTGGCATATTGTGGCCTAGCAGGCGCAATATATCCGCGGCACATTCCACAATATTGCTACCGGGTCCATAAATTCCGACTACTCCAGATTTTCTAAGGAATTCATAGTCTTGTGGAGGAATAACACCGCCAGCAAACACTTTTATATCGCTGCGACCCGAATCGCGCAGCATGTCCACCAGCTCCGGGATAAGCGTTTTGTGACCAGCAGCCAGGCTAGACGCGCCAACCGCATCAACATTTTCTGACAGCGCCAAATCGCGCGTTTCCGAAGGCGTTTGAAATAAGGGCCCTGAAATTACGTCAAAACCCATATCGGTAAATGCGCTAGAAACGACATTAGCGCCGCGATCATGGCCGTCTTGCCCCATTTTTGCGACCAAAATCTTGGGTTTTCGACCGAGACGCTGCGACACGGCATCTACGCCATCGACGACCAAAGCATATTGCGGATCGCCTTCATAGGCGGCACCGTAAATACCTTTTACGGGTGTGGGCTTGGTTGCATAGCGGCCAAAAGCCGCTTCCATGGCATCGGAAATTTCACCCAGAGAAGCGCGTTTGCGCGCAGCATCGACCGCCAAAGCGAGCATATTACCGTCGGCTTTGGCACCGTCGGTAATCGCTTTCAATGACGCCTGACAGGCCGTCTCATCACGCTCTTTGCGCATCTTATCCAGTCGCGCAATTTGGCCCTGCCGTACTTTGGCGTTGTCAATATCAAGCGTTTCGAGCTGATCTTCGTCTTCTAGAACATATTTGTTCACGCCGACAATGACATCATCACCTTTATCAACTCGCGCCTGTCGGCCTGCCGCCGCTTCTTCGATCATGCCCTTGGGCCAGCCATCGGCTACGGCTTTCGCCATACCGCCTTCACTTTCCACCCGTTCGATAATTTCCCATGCTTTATCAACCAGTTCGTCGGTCAGAGCCTCGACATAATAGCTTCCGCCCAGTGGATCGACCACTTTGGTAATGCCGGCCTCTTCCTGCAAAACAATCTGCGTATTCCGCGCAATACGGGCTGAAAAGTCAGTGGGTAGAGCTATGGCTTCATCCAAAGCATTGGTGTGCAGCGATTGGGTTCCACCCAAGGTTGCAGCCATGGCTTCTATCGTGGTTCGGATCACGTTATTATAAGGATCCTGCTCTGTCAGAGACACACCTGATGTCTGGCAGTGGGTGCGCAGCATTTTGGAACGTTCCGATTGTGCGCCCAGATCGGTCATCACACGATGCCACAAGGTTCGAGCAGCCCGCAATTTGGCAACTTCCATGAAGAAGTTCATACCAATTCCGAAGAAAAAGCTTAAACGTCCTGCAAAAGCGTCAATATCTAGCCCTGTTGCCATGGCTTGTTTAGCATATTCGCGGCCATCGGCAATGGTGAAAGCCAGTTCCTGTACCGCTGTCGCGCCCGCTTCATGCATATGATAGCCACTGATCGAAATGCTGTTAAACTTCGGCATATGTGCGGATGTATAGGCAATAATATCCGAAATGATCCGCATTGAAGGCGCAGGCGGATAAATATAGGTGTTCCGAACCATGAATTCTTTGAGAATATCGTTCTGGATTGTGCCGGCAAGCTTGTCCTGAGACACGCCCTGCTCTTCCGCTGCGACGATATAAAATGCCAGACAAGGGATAACCGCCCCATTCATGGTCATTGAAACCGACATGCTATCGAGCGGAATGCCGTCAAACAGGATTTTCATGTCCTCGATGCTGTCTATCGCAACGCCGGCCTTGCCAACATCGCCTACAACTCTTGGATGATCACTGTCATAGCCGCGGTGGGTGGCGAGATCGAATGCGACGGATAGGCCTTTTTGACCCGCCGCCAAGTTGCGCCGGTAAAAGGCGTTGGATTCTTCTGCGGTTGAGAAACCAGCATATTGGCGAATAGTCCACGGCCGCCCGGCATACATGCTGGCTTTCACCCCGCGAGTAAATGGACCAAAGCCCGGAAGCCCCGGATCGATCCCCTTATCGGTCGCATCATCGGCCGTATAAAGCGGCTTAACAGCGATACCTTCGGGTGTTTCCCAAGTGAGATCGCGCCCCTTCACTTCTTTGGTGGCAAGCGCTTCCCAATCATCAATCGTCGGTTTATCAGTCATTATTCGCCCTTAAATTCGGCCTTCCGCTTTTGCAGGAAGGAAATCGCACCTTCGCGAGCATCCTTGCTGTCACCGGCCAGTCGCTGGCCTTCTGCTTCTTTAAGCAACGCTGATGCATAATCACTTTCTAACGCGGCGGCCAGATTTTGACGCATTACACCCAAAGCAACAGTCGGGCCTGCGGCCAATCTTTTTGCCAACGTTTCTGCTTCTCCCATTAACGCATCATCGTCGACACATTTATAGACTAATCCCCAATCTGCGGCTTTTTCGCCGGGAATTTTTTCACCGAGCATCATCATTTCTGTTGCGCGGGCTTTGCCAACCAGTCGCGTCAACATCCAACTCGCTCCACCATCAGGAACTAATCCAATGTTTACGAAGGCTTGGAGAAAATATGCTGATTTCCCGGCAATCGCAAAATCACTAGCCAAGGCGATCGAACATCCAACCCCTGCCGCTGGGCCATTAACCGCTGTAATGGTCGGAATATTGAGTTTGGCCAATTTCAACATGAGCGGATTATAATGCTGGTTCAACGCAGCATAAGAGCCCTGCCCGCCCGACAAAGCGCTATCGCCGCCTTTGGCTTGCAGATCGGCTCCAGCACAAAAAGCACGGCCCTCACCAGTTATGATAACGACCCTTGCATCCTCCAGTTTGTCCAGTGCGAGCAATAAATCATCCGCCATATCCAAAGAACAGGCATTTAATCGGCTTGGCTGGTTCAACGTAATCGTTGCCACCTGATCGGCTATGTCCAGCTTGATATTCTCGAATTCCATATAACATCCTTTATGCGTCGACAGAGCGGCCTAAGCCCGGGTCAACTTTACCTAATATTGTGACGGATCAGTGATCCTTCGGCGTTTCCATGACCTCGGTTAGCATCCCGCCCATATCCTTGGGATGCACAAAAAAGATAAGCGTGCCATGCGCCCCGATCCGCGGTTCACCAAGAACACGCTTGCCCATGGCTTCTAACTCGGACTTGGCGATTTGGATATCAGGCACTTCAAAGCAGATATGATGCTGCCCGCCCAAAGGGTTTTTGGTTAGGAAACCATGGATCGGACTTTCTTCCCCCAATGGTTCGATCAGTTCAATCTGCGTGCCATTGCCGGGGCCATCGGCGGGTGTGTCGACAAAACAGACTTTGACTCCCTGTGCAGGCAAGTCAAACGGATCATGGATTTTGGTTGCGCCCATAACGTCTCGCCAATGAGCGATGCTATAGGGGATAGAAGGCGTCACCACGCCGATATGATTCAAACGGCCGAGTTTCAATGCGCTTCTCCGTGCGGGATTATTTTGTGCACCAATGGCGCAATTACAGCACCAATACCAACGCCCATAAGACCCGATAAAACCGCAAAACTAATCCCGCTTGCAAATTGTTGTGCCGATGTCGGGAAAAGGCCAACAAGCGGATGCGAAACAATATCAATCAAATGTTCTGGTCCGTGCCATCCGATCGCCGCGATATTGTGAACCAGCAAGCCGCCTCCAACCCACGCCATAGCCAATGTTCCGATGATCGAAATAGCGGTGAGCAGTTTTGGCATAAACGCCACCAACCCGCGACCAAAGGACCTAATAAGTCCTTCGTTTTCTTTGGCCAAGTGCAAGCCAAAATCATCCATTTTTACAATCAGAGCGACCGTTCCATATACACCCACGGTAATGACAATTCCAATGAGGGCGAGGATTATCCCTTGTTGCCACCAAATCTCATCCGTCACCTCGGACAGGGCAATGGCCATAATCTCCGCTGAAAGAATGAAGTCGGTCCGAATGGCGCCCGAGACCATTTCATCTTCCCGTCCGGGACCTTCTATAATGGCGGGTTGATCATGTTTGGTGGTTTCATCAACATGAAGCCATTCCAAAATTTTCTCAGCAGCTTCATAACATAAGAATAAGCCGCCAAGGATCAAAATGAACGGAATGAGAAACGGAGCGAACTGACCGAGCAACACGGCTGCGGGCAAGAGGAAAAATAACTTGTTCTTGATCGATCCTTTGGCAATCTTCCAAATCATTGGCAATTCGCGCGATGGGCTGAATCCGGTAACATATTGCGGCGTGACTGCAGCGTCATCAATGACCACGCCAGCAGACTTAGCTCCTGCTCTGGCGGCGGCAGCACCAATATCATCAATCGAGGCTGCGGCGACCTTTGCAATGGCTGCAACGTCATCAAGGAGAGCGACTAATCCGGTTGGCATAGCTTATCTCTTACAACGGAATATTATCATGCTTCTTCCAAGGGTTTTCCAACTCCTTGTTGCGCAGTTTTCGTAACCCCAGTGCCACTCTGCGACGTGTCGAATGCGGCATTATCACCTCGTCCACAAACCCCTTTTGCGCGGCGATAAACGGGTTGGCGAAACGGTCTTCATATTCCTTTGTTTTCTCGGCAATTTCCTCTTCGGTCTTGCCGCGGAAGATAATCTCGACCGCTCCTTTCGCCCCCATGACCGCGATCTCAGCAGTTGGCCAGGCATAGTTTAGATCACCGCGCAAATGCTTTGACGCCATGACGTCATAGGCACCACCATAAGCTTTTCGGGTAATGATCGTGATTTTGGGCACGGTTGCTTCGGCATAGGCAAATAGCAGTTTAGCGCCATGTTTGATAATGCCATTATGCTCCTGCGAAGTGCCGGGCAAAAAGCCAGGAACATCGACCAAGGTAACGATCGGGATGTTAAACGCATCACAATAGCGGACGAACCGAGCGGCTTTTTTTGAAGCATTTATGTCAAGGCAACCAGCCAAAACCATTGGTTGATTGGCGACAACGCCCACAGTTGCACCTTCCATACGACCAAAACCACAAATTATGTTGCCGGCATGGCTTGCTTGAACCTCGAAAAAGTCGCCTTCGTCCAACATTTTTGCGATAACTTCATGCATATCATAGGGTTGATTGGCATTGGCTGGAACAAGCGTATCCAAACTTTCTTCCAGTCGATCCCATGGGTCGGCTGTCGGGCGCTCAGGAACTTCTTCGCGATTGCTAAGTGGCATAAAATCAATGAAATCCCGCGCCGCAAGTAAAGCTTCTATATCGTTTTCATAAGCCACGTCTGCAACGCTGGTTTTTGTTGTGTGGGTAATCGCACCACCTAATTCTTCTTGTGTAACGATTTCATTTGTGACGGTTTTTACAACATCAGGGCCGGTTACGAACATGTAGCTACTGTCTTTCACCATGAAGATGAAATCCGTCATCGCCGGTGAGTAAACCGCGCCGCCCGCGCAAGGTCCCATGATCAAGCTGAGCTGTGGAACAACACCACTTGCCAAGACATTTTTCTGAAATACATCGGCATAACCACCTAAAGATGCGACGCCTTCTTGAATACGCGCACCTCCGCTGTCGTTAATGCCAATAACCGGTGCGCCTACTTTCATAGCATTGTCTAATATTTTGCAGATTTTTTCCGCATGGCGTTCGCTCAATGATCCACCGAAAACTGTAAAATCCTGAGAAAAAACGAAAATCAATCGGCCATTAATTGTACCAGATCCGGTAACGACACCGTCGCCGGCGATTTTTGTCTCTTCCATGCCGAAGTCTACACAATTATGCTCCACATACATGTCAATTTCTTCGAACGATCCTTCGTCCAATAATATCTCAATACGTTCTCGAGCTGTGAGTTTACCCTTTGCATGTTGGCTATCAATGCGTTTTTGTCCGCCGCCAAGCATGGCTTCAGCGCGTTTCGCTTCCAATTGTGCGATAATGTCTGACATTTTGTCCTCGATTGTGAATCACTAGGTGTGATATGACCTAGTCAATGCACAACCAGTTATGCAATCGTCAATTAAAATTAATTGATTGATTAAATTTCAATTGAAACCACCTAAACCGTAACGACACCTCGAGATAAAAGACTGTTAGCGGTATCGATCAGTGATTGTTCCACAGGCCGCATAGTCCATGCCAATTTATCCTGAGAGTAAGTGCCGGTAACAACACGGCGTTTGCCCAATTCGGATTTTATACCGCGAACTTCTGAATTTATCAGTCCGAAAACCGTTACCAACCAGTCTGGCATTTGACGAGTCGGCACCTTTTGCGCCTTGTCACCCAAATTGTCTCGAAGGACCTTGGCCATTTCAAGAAATGACAAAGTCGGCCCCGCTGCCAAAAACCTATCGCCTGCAATATTATCTGCCATCATGGCTTTCACATGCAAATCAGCGACATCACGAACATCTACGAGCGGAAAGGAAATATCCGGCGCCATTGGCATACTGCCATCCATCAATTGTTGTACTGCCAATACAGAAGCCGAGAAGTCGGCATCAACGACCGGACCCAAAACCATTCCGGGATTGACGGAACAATATTCAATCACATCACCATTTTTCGCTATCCAGTCTCGAGCAGCACGTTCGGATATTGTTTTTGATTTGGTATAGGCAGAAGCATCCGGATGGTTTTCGTCGGTCCAATCACTTTCATCAAACTCGTGAACACCGCGCTCAACGCCATAGGACACGGCAGCCATGGATGAAGTGTGCACAAATCTTTGAACTCCAGCATCTTTTGAAAATTGGAGAGCGCGTAATACGCCATCACGCGCCGGCAAGATTAAATCGTTTTCATGTTTAGGGGTCGCTGCCATAATGGGCGACGCAATGTGCACCATATGACTACAATCAGCCATGGCTGCCGCCCAGCCTTCATCATGCATTAAATCAGCTTGAAAAAACTTAAGCTTGTTGCCTGCTTCTGGAAATCGCCTATGCGCATCGGCTTCCCGCGCTATTGATCGGATCGTGGTATTGACGTGCCACCCTTCATCCAACAATTGCCGGATTACATATGTGGCAATATAGCCTGTACCACCTGATACCATCGCTGTTTTTGTCATATCCAGTCCCTTTTTTCGAACAAGATAAGATTCCGTTCTAATCTGTCCAAATTAAACTGTTATTTTAGTAACACTAACTCCTCGGCCATGCTCGGGTGAAGCGCGATTGTATCATCAAATGCTTGCTTGGTTAAACCAGCCTTGACGGCAACAGCCGCTGCTTGGAGTATTTCAGGTGCATCGGGACCAATCATATGCAGTCCCAAAATTTTTTCACTCGTGGCCTCAACGATCATTTTGTATAAACTGCGCTCCGCACGATCAGCAAAAGCATTGCGCATCGCCCGAAAATCCGACGAATATATTTTGATATTGCCATATTGATTGCGGGCTTCTCCTTCGGTCAATCCAACGGAGGCGATGGGCGGCTGTGAAAAAACGGCAGACGGGATGTGATCATAGTCCACCGTTTTGGGCGTGTCGTTAAACACAGTTTCTGCAAAAGCCTGACCTTCGCGAATGGCAACCGGTGTGAGTTGCACGCGATCCGTTACGTCACCCACAGCATAAATATTTTCAATATTGGTTTGGCTATATTCATTGACTTTAATGGCCCCTTTTTCGTTGGTTTCGATTCCAACGGCGTCCAGTCCCAAACCTTCTATCTTGGGACGGCGCCCAGTTGCTGCCAAAACAACATCGGCGCGGACTGGCGGTTTGCCATCCATAAAGACATCCAAAGCGCCATCATCGCGCTTTTCAATTTTGTCAAAAGTGCAGTTAAACTTATAATTTATGCCTTTGGTCATGGCAATCTGCAGCAATCGATCACGCAGACTTTCGTCATAGCCGCGCAAGATGACATCTGACCGATTAACGACATAGACCTCGCTGCCCAGACCATTGAAAATACCGGCAAACTCATTGGCAATATATCCACCGCCCGAAATAATAACGGTTTCAGGTAGTTTATCGAGATGAAACATCTCGTTAGACGTCAACATATGTTCATTGCCCGGGAATTCCGGCACATCAGGCCAAGCGCCCACGGCTATTAAGATAAATTTCGCCGTCACAACCTTACCACTGGCGAGCTTTACATCATGAGCGCCGACAATTTCTGCTCGCTCCAATATGATTTCGACATCATGGTTGTTCAATGTTTGGGTGTAGGCGTCATTTAACCGATCAACGTCCTTAAGAATATGATCGCGTAATTTGGTCCAATCAAATTTGGCATTTTCCCAAGTCCAGCCAAAATTCTTTCCATCTTCCAATTCTTCTGAGAAATGAGAACCGTAGACCAGCATTTTCTTAGGAACGCAGCCGCGGATTACACAAGTTCCGCCGACCCGATATTCTTCTGCAACAGCGACTTTTGCACCATATGAAGCCGATACCCGAGCAGCTCGCGTGCCGCCTGAACCCGCGCCGATAACAAACAGGTCATAATCATAATCCGACATTTTGGTTTCCTTATTTCTCAGGCAGGGAATGCCCGGTTTTTTAGTATTTCGGTAGAGGGGTCCATTTGGTTACTATCGTTGGATGATAGCGCGTTGGCCATTTCTTTACCCAATTCTACCCCAAATTGATCAAAGGGATTTATTCCCAACAACACCGCATTGGCAAATGTTCGATGCTCATAAAAGGCAATTAATGCCCCCAATGTTTGACCGTTGAGCTCATCAAGGAGCAGAGTTGTTGATGGCCGGTCTCCAGGATAGTTACGGTTGACGTCATCCGATGATTTTCCTGCCATCAGAGCAGCGCCTTGGGCAAAACAGTTCAGCAGCAATCCGTGATGATGCTCGCCTGCCAATGAGTGACCAGGCTCTATTACGGCAAGAAATTCCACGGGAACCAGATGCGTGCCTTGATGCAATAGTTGAAAGACGGCATGCTGGGCATCTGTTCCAACGCCACCCCAAATAATCGGACTGCTGTGGCGATCTAATGACTGTCCATCAACCAATACGGACTTGCCGTTGCTTTCCATTTCCAGTTGTTGAAGATAATCAGGCAGCAAACCCAAACGTTGATCATAAGCAAATACGGCTCTGGTTTGGCAATGGCGTATTTGACTATAATATTGATCACAAAAGGCAGCAATTATGGGAATGTTATTTTCAATTGCCGCATTTTTAAAATGATCATCCATTGTTGCCGCACCCGCCAACAAATCCTCGAAGACGTCAAACCCGAGCGTTAGTGCAACGCTAAAGCCAATGGACGACCATAATGAGTAACGCCCGCCGATCGTGTCAGAAAATGGTAATATCCGGCTTTCATCAATACCCCATTCCACGGCTTTATCTGGCATCGCAGTCAACGCAACAATTTTCCCATAAGGATCTGAAACCCCTTGCTCGACCATCCAATCGATCACTGAACGCGCATTTAAAAAAGTCTCAGCGGTTGTGAAGCTTTTGGACGCGATAACCAGCAAGGTTTTCTGTGCGTCAAAACGTTCTAGAACGGGTTCCAATGCGCATCCATCGATGTTGGAGATGATTGCAGTTTCATATTTTTCGTCCCCAAATTTAAGCGCTTCGAGCAGCAATTCGGGGCCCAAAGCGGATCCGCCAATACCCAAATGAATGATATATTCAATGTCACCCAATGCGTTGGAATCTAAAGCCTGGACAAGGCCATGCATGCGTTTTCTCAACAATTTTGCATTTTCTACGCTTGTATCGGCTCCGATCCCTCGCTCCGCCGTATGTTCCGCAGCGCGCCCTTCACTGACATTAATAGCAACACCTTCGGTGAGAGCATCAATCTGACCTTTTAAGTCTTTGGCATTCGCCAATTCTTGAAATTTCTCTATTAACTCAATGTCTAAGTGAGTTTTGGAAAAATCAAAATAAATGCCAGATTGTTCAAAGCTGAGCTGTTCAACTCGATCTGAATTGTTTTGAAATAAGCGGCTTAGTGGAAGTTTCGCATGGTTTTCTATAGCTGTCCAATGATTCAAAATAATTTCTTTCATATAAATATCAATGATCTACGCGCCCCGCAATCGCGTGTCCAAGTCTAACTTGGGTCTATCCAGTCAACAAGGGTTATCAGCCGCAAAAGGTTATTACACTGTCTCTTGACCCCGCGCACCATAATCAGCAAAGGGACGCCATGACAGATAAAAAAGTTGAGCGATCCGAAACCGCCGATTTCATGATATTTCTCGTAAAATTGGCGCTTTTTGTTCTTATTTTGCGTAGCTTCATCGTATCACCTTTTAACATTCCATCAGAATCCATGCAGCCGCGATTGATGGTTGGCGATTATCTGTTGGTTGCCAAATGGCCTTATGGCTATTCCAAATACAGTATGCCTTTTAATGTGCCGGTAATACCAGGACGGATATTGGCTAATAAACCAGAACCTGGTGATGTCGTTGTTTTTAAAGCACCGCCCAGTGGTACGGATGACTATATTAAACGGGTGATTGGATTGTCCGGAGATATCATTCAAGTTACCAACGGCATTGTTTCAATCAATGGCACACCTGTAGACCGCAAAAAAATAGCGGATTATGTTCATCTCGTCTCTCCGAACAGCGCTTGCTACGCCGCATTTTTTGAAACCACCAATGCAAATGGTAATCGGATTTGTCGCTATCCTCAATATCAAGAAACATTGCCCAATGGCAGAAGCTACAAAATATTGGACGTGAATGAAAATTCTGAAGGGGACAATACAGAGAGCTTTGTCGTGCCGGATGGACATATGTTTTTGATGGGCGACAATCGTGATCGCAGCGCTGATAGCCGCTTCCCCGCTATTGAAGGACAGGCTATAGGAATGGTCCCTCAGGAAAATCTTGTTGGACGGGCGCTCGTCTCTGTGTTTTCAACGGACGGATCGGCGGAGTGGATCAAACCTTGGACTTGGTTTAGTGCCGCTCGCTGGGAACGGATTGGAGAAGGCTTTGAATAAACCTGCGTTTCTCAGTTGGATTCGGACAGTCACAGAAAAAGAACCCCGTAATGAATCGCTCTATGTTCGCGCTTTTACGCATGGAAGCTTTGGCGAGAATGATTATCAGCGTTTAGAGTTTTTGGGTGACCGGGTATTGGGCCTGACGATTGCTGCGCAATTGTACAAACAATATGACCAAGAACCCGAGGGTCAGTTGTCACAACGCTTGAATGGACTGGTATCTGGAAAAATATGTGCAGAAATTGCGGATAGCTTAGGTGTTTCAGATCACTTGTTGCTAGGGAAACAAGCCCGCGATGATGGCGCAAGGCAAAGTGCAAAAGTTCTCGGTGATGTGATGGAGTCCTTCATCGGTGCCGTTTATCTCGACCATGGCATAGAAGCGGCACAAAATTTCATTCTCAATCATTGGGCTGATCGTATTTCCGGCACAGCTAAAGACTCCAGACATCCTAAATCCGCGTTACAAGAATGGGCTGCTGCCCATAATCGAAAAATGCCGTCTTATGAGCTGGTTGAAAAATCTGGACCGCATCATGATTTGCGGTTCACTGTGCAGGTCAGTGTTAACAATATTGGTTCAATTGAGGCGACTGCCAGTTCCAAACAAACTGCAGAAACTCAAGCCGCACAACTTTTTCTGGAAAAATATACATGATTCAAAAATGTGGGGTAGTTGCGCTGATCGGCGCGCCAAATGCGGGTAAATCCACGCTCATCAACGCTCTTGTCGGACAAAAAGTCGCGATTACCAGTTCCAAGCCGCAGACAACCCGGACCAGATTGTTAGGTATAGCAATCGAAGATAATGCCCAATTGTTATTGGTCGATACTCCAGGAATTTTCGAACCACGCAGAAGGCTTGATCGTGCGATGGTCTCAGCCGCTTGGGATGGCGCAGAAGATGCGGATATCATCATTCTTTTGGTCGACTCTCGAGCCGGGGTTGGACCCAAGGTCACGTCAATAATCGAAAGCATCAAACATCGACCTGAAAAACTGATTCTGGTCATGAATAAGGTCGATATTTCGGCGAAAGACAAGTTGCTAACGCATGTAATGAAACTCAATGATCTTTGTGCTTTTAGTGAAACGTTTTTCGTAAGCGCTAAGACCGGAGATGGCCTAGATGAACTGAGGGCTTACCTCGTTGACGCAATGCCAGAAGGCCCCTGGCATTTTCCCGAGGACCAAGTGTCTGATGCCAGCGAGCGGTTGCTGGCGGCTGAAATAACCCGTGAACAAGTTTTTCGCCAACTTCATGCAGAGCTTCCCTATGCGACGGCCATAGCCATGGAACAATATAAAGAACGTCCAGATGGATCGCTTGAAATTCACCAACAAATATTAGTGGAAAAGCCCACGCAACGGGCCATAATCCTGGGAAAGGGTGGCCATCAAATCAAAGAAATTGGTGCAAAAGCACGAGCCGAACTCTCTGAGATATTAGGCAAAACTGTCCATCTCTATTTGCATGTCAAAGTCAGTGCCAATTGGGATGAAGACAAAAGCCTCTATCAAGATATGGGGCTAGATTGGGTCAAATAGCCAACTGTTCACATCATTTCGACTAAACTAATATCGTTCAATATATCTGATCTTTGTGAAGCTATTGTCGTTTGATGCTTCCACCACACAGTTTCGACCATCTGATTTTGCTTCATATAAAGCGGAATCTGCTCGACGAAGCGCCATAGCAAAACTCTCTCCTTTGAAAATCAACGCCACTCCAAAGCTCGCCGTAACTCTGTCTTCCGGGCCAATTTCAGGATGAACAATCATACCCACCGAAAGCCTGAGATGCTGGGCTACCACTAAGCGGTCTTCCGAACTCAATTCATCCAACAATATGACAAATTCTTCACCACCTATTCGGGCAACTTTTCCGAGATTTCCCGTTACTCTTTGTAGAATCGAAGCAGCGCGTTTGAGAACATGATCGCCTGTTTCATGACCAAATAGGTCATTTACTTGTTTAAAATCATCAAGATCCACGATCATTACCGCACAATCGTCAACACCCTTTTTGTTCAGTTCTTTGGTGATAAATTGATCCAAACCACGCCTGTTCATCAATCCTGTCAAAGGATCGATTGTGGTTTCTCTCTGGTATTTCAAAATGATATCATGCCCCAAAACAATCAATAATGTTACGCCACAAGCCAATGCGGCAATTGCACTGGAGCCGTGCAGAAGCATGGCATAAGCTGAGTTTTGATAAGTACCGATCGTATGTGCCGCATCCAATACGCTATAGATCAGATAGGGTCGGAGAAAATAAATTGCGGACAAGATCGCAATTAACCCGAGTAAAATTGTATCCAACAGCCCGCTGCGCCTTTTCCAAAGCGTCGGTAATGTAGTTGAGATCAATAGGCCTGCGGTGATTGATGAAAAAGTCGAACGCATGATTATATCTGGATCGCCGAAACTAAACCACCATAGAGCCCCTGCACCCGTGCCGATGATCACGCCGAGCTTCACAGTCGGGTAGAGCGTCTTGAAACGATCAAAAAGCGCCAATGAAAAAGCAAGACTAAAGCACCAAAATAGTGTTTTTGCTGCAATGTCGGATTGGATCGGATCCAAAGCAGAACGGCTAATATCCACCAGAAAGGCTGCCAGCCCGCTCAGATAAGCTAATGCCAGCCAGCCTGCCATGCGTTGTTTGCGATCGTGCAAATATACAATCGCGAATACCACTGCAAATAATCCGAGTATAGCCACCATCAGACTGCGAAAAACTATACTTGCTTCTACCATATATATTAATACGGCAATTTATTTTTTCAATTAATGAAACATCGTCCAAAAATAAAAAAACATCATTCTTGAGAATTTTGTAGATTAATTCATTTGCTTCACCGACATAGAAATTATCAAAAAAGCAACTTCATTTCGTTTTTCATATTTCCAAGAAAGGTCTCGACCATTAATCCGCTTTGGCTTTTGCGGGAGCTTTTTTAGTCGTAGTTTTTTTCTTAGCTGCTGGTTTTTTCTTTGTAGCTGCCTTTTTCTTGGGAGCGGCTTTCTTCTTGCGCTTTTTCGCCGGTCCCTTGGCGGCCCGATCGTCAATCAATTGTGCCGCTTCTTCCAATGTCAGTTGATCCTTCTCAACCGTTTTCGGCAGTGATGCGTTGGTGGTACCATCGGTCACATAAGGACCATAGCGCCCATCCATCAGCTTGATTTCTTCATCGGTTCGCGGATGCTTGCCCATGACTTTCAATGGTTCAGCGCCTCTGCGGCCACCTTTGCCATTTTTGGCAGCATCCGCCAACTTAGCGACGGCAGCATTCATTCCAATTTCAAACACTTCCATTGTGTTTTCAAGGCGGGCAGATTTTCCGTCATGGCTCAAATAAGGGCCGTAGCGCCCGATCTGAGCGTTTACTTCTTTGCCAGACTCAGGATGTTTTCCGACTTCGCGTGGCAATGACAAAAGCTTCAACGCCCACTCCAAGCCAAAATCTTCAGCTGGCACATCTTTGGGAATAGAAGAACGCTTGGCTTCTTTGCCTTCACCGCGTTGCACATAAGGACCAAATCTACCGACCATTTTGGTTATTTTCTCTTCGGTATCCGGGTCAATCCCCAGATCCTGTGGCCCTTCATCAGCATCTGCATTGGCGCCGCCGCCTTGTGCAAAGCGACGGGTATATTTGCATTCTGGATAGTTGGAACAAGCCACAAACGCGCCAAAACGACCGCCGCGTAGTGCTAATTTGCCTTCATTACACCGTGGACAAAGACGCGGATCCGTTCCGTCTTCTTTTTCTGGGAACAGATAGGGTTCGAGGAATTTGTCGAGCTCCGCCGTCACTTCTGAAGGCAATTTTTCCATAACCTCTGCGGTTTTTGGTTTAAAGTCATGCCAAAATGCTTCGAGAATTTTTTGCCATTGGGCACGGCCACCGCTGACATCATCCAGCTCTTCTTCCAGACCCGCAGTATATTCATAAGCGACATAGCGTTCAAAAAACCGCTCGAGAAAACCGGTTAAAAGCCTTCCGCTCTCCTCCGCGAAAAAACGATTGCCTTCCGTTCGTACATAGGCGCGGTCTTTTAGAGTTTTGATAATCGAAGCATAGGTGGACGGGCGGCCGATACCCAATTCTTCCATCTTCTTGACCAGGCTGGCTTCACTATATCGCGGCGGCGGCTGGGTGAAATGCTGATTGGCATCAACAGATTTTTTGGCGGGGCTATCGCCTTTTGTCATTGCCGGTAACAGACCACCGTCCTGATCTTTGCTATCGTCACGACCTTCTTCATACAAAGCCATAAAGCCAGGAAATTTAACGACTTGTCCGGTCGCCCGTAGTCCGGTTTGTCCCGTTCCATCAAGCATTTCAACCGTTGTGCGTTCTAATCGAGCGGCCGCCATTTGACTGGCCATGGCGCGCTTCAGAATAAGGCTATATAATTTGGCATGATCGCCGCTACCCACAGTATCGCGGGTAAAATTGGTCGGCCGAATGGCTTCGTGCGCTTCTTGGGCATTTTTCGCTTTGGACTTATAAATTCGCGGACTGTCAGGCACGTAACTGGCGTCATACCGATCCGCTATGGCTTTGCGCGCGGCAGAAATGGCACTGCCGTCCATCTGTACACCATCAGTCCGCATATAGGTAATAGCGCCATCTTCATATAATTGCTGGGCAATGCGCATCGTATGGCTTGCAGAATAGCCCAATTTGCGGGCGGCTTCCTGCTGCAAAGTCGATGTTGTAAATGGCGGCGGCGGGTTGCGGGTAAGTGGTTTGGTTTCGACAGTTTCAACTGTGAATAGGCCATTTTCTACCGCTGACTTGGCGGACATGGCTTCCGCTTCGTTGGACAAATCCATTTTGCCCAATTTCTTGCCTTGATGAATGGTCAGACGGGATTCAAACGCCTGTCCGCCCTGTTCCATCTGCGAAGTAACTGACCAATATTCCTGGGGATTAAAGATTTCAATTTCACGCTCCCGCTCAACAATTAGTCGCAATGCAACCGATTGTACGCGGCCAGCAGATTTGGCACCCGGCAATTTGCGCCACAATACTGGTGATAAGGTAAAGCCGACCAAATAATCCAAAGCGCGGCGCGCCCGATAGGCATCAATAAGATCGTCATCCAACGCTCGGGGCTGCGCCATGGCTTCGGTAACCGCCGATTTTGTAATGGCGTTGAACGTCACGCGATCAACTTTTTCAGGCAAGGCCTTTTTCTTTTTCAACACTTCCAAAACATGCCAACTAATCGCTTCACCTTCCCTGTCAGGGTCAGTGGCGAGCACAAGGCGTGTAGCCTTTTTGGATTCGTCCGTAATCGCTTTAAGTTGTTTGGTCTTATCCGAATAAGGCTGCCAAACCATCGAAAAATCATCATCAGGATCGACCGAGCCATCCTTAGGCGGAAGGTCGCGAATATGACCGTAAGAAGCCAATACCTTGAAATCTGATCCGAGATATTTCTCGATTGTTTTCGCCTTAGCGGGTGACTCAACGATTACTAATTGCATAATTTCCGATTTTCATTTGTCTCACATGTGCGCGAGGCTGTGACAGAGGTTGGGCTTTCGTCAAGTCCTTGATAGACGAATTTGCCATTTAGCCGAATTTTCCAGGAATTCAACTGGGCAAACTTACACGGCCACCTGAATGACGCGCCAGCTGCCCTTCCAGTTCAAGCTCTACCAATATCATTTGTGCGGTTGAGATAGGAATATTGGACTGCCTCAAAAGATCGTCTATTTTAATGGGCGTCATGCTCAACATATTCACCAATTCCGTACGAATATCATCATTCTCTACGCGTTCTTTTGCCGAACCTTCTGCGTTCGATATGGACGACATGGAGTCGCTAACCGGAATTGACCGAGAATGATGAGCAGCGACAGATTGTTCCTCAACAACCGCTAGTTCAGCGCGGTCATCAAAATGACGGATTTGTTCCAGAATATCCTCGGCAGTTTGAACCAATATTGCACCTTCTCTGATCAACCCATTGCAACCTTGGGACCGCGGATCCAGCGGCGACCCCGGGACAGCCATAACATGACGTCCCGCCTCAGCAGCCAACCGTGCGGTAATTAGTGACCCCGATTTGGGTGCGGCTTCGACAATGATGGTAGCGCGCGCTAGTCCAGCAATGATTCGGTTGCGATAAGGAAAATGGCGTGCGGTGGGTTCTGTTCCGGGCGGGTGTTCGGCAATGAGTAGGTTGGATTGCCCTATGTCATTCTGTAAGTCTTTGTTTTCAGGGGGATAATATATATCTATACCACCGGCAATCACGGCCACCGTTCCGCCCTTTAACGCGCCTTGATGCGCCGCTGTGTCAATACCCCTAGCAAGTCCAGATATGACGGTAACCCCTTCTGCGGTTAGGTCATGGGCCAAGTTCCTGGCAAACCGACATGCCGCAGCCGAAGCGTTACGCGCGCCAACTATGGCTACGGCAGGACTGTCCAGAAGCGACAAGTCACCTTTGTAAATTATCGCCGCCGGCGCATTGTGCAATTCTTTCAAAAGAGCCGGATAGCCGGGGCCATCGCGATATAAATAGCCTCCGCCGAGAGCATCAACCTGCTCCCTTTCTTGCGTGATCAGATCTTTTGCTGCCAAACGCGGTGCTTTTGCACCGCCAGTTTTGGCCAAATCTGGTAAGGCTTGAACAGCCTTGGTGGCCGAACCATAGCGATCAATAAGCTGGCGGAAGCGAACCGGACCAATATGGGAGGATCGAATCAGCCGTAACCGATTAAAATCTTCATTCATGCTATATACCGTTTAACGGTTGGGGGACCTTAGGAGGCTCCGACTTTCGGTTCTTCGCCTGCCAATAAGCGCTCGATATTAGCGCGATGCTTCCAAATTACAAGCAAGGCAAAACCGACAAACATGGGTATCCAAGAATAATGCGATGTTATCACCGCAGCAATCGGAACCGATAGGGATGCCAGCATTCCGCTCACCGATGAAAACCGAAATAGAGCCAGAGCAACCAGCCATGTCGCTGCAAAAACGAGTCCCAATATTGGGTCTAATGCCGTCACGATACCGAGCAAGGTTGCAACGCCTTTTCCACCACTAAATTTGAGCCAAATCGGATATAAATGCCCCAGAAAAGCGCCCATTCCTGCGAGTACACCCAATCCATCCTCGACAGCCGCAACAATCAAAACAGCGACCGCTCCTTTGCCGATATCAAGCAATAGGGTAAGCGCGGCGATACTTTTCTTACCGGTTCGAAGGACATTCGTGGCTCCGATATTGCCAGAACCAATCGCCCGCAAATCGCCGGCGCCGGTTAACCGGGTTAATAATAGTCCAAAGGGGATCGCGCCCAGCATATAGCCGAACAAAACTGCCAAAACAGGTTCAATCCACATGGATTGCATAAACCAAATCCCCTTTGTCTGTTGGAGCTATCGGCAACAATTGAATTGAGCAAGGGGTTTGCGATGTAAAAATAGGTAAGATCAATTGGTTGTAAGACTAACGACAGGAGTTGATCGCTCCGCACAGACTGATAAAAGACGCTCATATGACAATCCAAACGCCACAAAGCGCCGCACCGCTTTTGTTTTTCGATACCGGAATCGGAGGCTTGTCGGTTTTACGGGAAGCCAAGAAACTGCTCCCCACTGCTCCGATTGTCTACGCTGCCGACTATGCAGGCATGCCCTACGGCATGAAATCAGAAGAAGAATTGTCAACCCGGATACCTTTACTCCTGGGTAGGCTGGTTGAGCGATACAAACCTCTGTTGGTCACTATTGCCTGCAATACCGCTTCAACCATCGCATTAGACGTTGTCAGATCTGTTCTGGATATCCCGGTAGTTGGAACCGTACCCGCGATTAAACCGGCCAGTGCGATGACTAAAACAGGCGTGATTGGACTTTTGGGAACCACTGCCACTATCCGGCAACCCTATGTTGATCGTTTGGCCAGTGAATTTGCAGCAGATAAGATATTGCTGCGATATGGGGCGCCCGGCCTGGTTAAAGCGGCGGAAGCCAAATTGCGGGGTGAACAACCTGATCTTGATATTATAAAAAGTGCCGTTGAAGGACTGGTGACACAAGATCGCGGTGATGAGATTGATACAGTGATATTGGCTTGTACCCATTTTCCCTTGGTGCAGGATGAACTGCAAAATTCCTTTGTTAGAGACATTCAATTTATCGATGGTTCGGTCGGCATCGCGAAGCGGATTGCCCATTTAACCGCACAAATTTCTTGGCCAGAAACCTCGAAAAATGGGGTTTTTGTTACCACTGGAGCGAGGGAGTTTCTTGTTCCCTATGAGCCCCAATTGCAGGATTTTGATCTCACTAGGATTGAAACTCTTTAAATTGATCGCTTATTGCGAACGGTTCGCGCTGGAAATTCCAAAGAAAGCAGGTTAGTGGCCTTTCGCAACGGATCGCACCTAGGGAAATAGATTCAGGGATTAAAGTGCAGTGAATTACGATAAAGTTTTTTCTCAAGCGATTGATCGTCTTCACAGTGAGGGCAGGTATAGAGTCTTCATTGACATATTACGCAACAAGGGGACTTTCCCCAACGCACGCTGCTTTGCTCATCACAATGGCCCAAAACCTGTCACTGTGTGGTGTTCAAATGACTATCTCGCCATGGGCCAGCATCCCGATGTGATCGCGGCAATGGAAGAAGCATTGCATGATGTCGGTGCAGGTTCCGGAGGCACGCGAAATATTGGTGGCAACACTCATTATCATGTCCAATTGGAAAGCGAACTTGCTGACTTGCATGGCAAATCTGGTGCATTGCTTTTCACCTCTGGATATGTCTCCAACGAAGCCACCTTGTCGACGCTGACAAAAATATTGCCAGGCTGCGTTATCTTTTCTGACGAGTTAAATCATGCGTCCATGATTGCCGGCATTAAAAATAGCGGCTGCGAAAAACGGGTGTTCCGTCACAATGATTTGGAGCATTTGGAAGAATTGCTCGCAGCAGAAGATCTTGAGACCCCTAAGCTCATCGCCTTTGAAAGCATCTATTCCATGGATGGGGATGTCGCCCCCTTGCATGAGATTTGTGATTTAGCCGACAAATATAACGCCCTCACCTATTGTGATGAAGTTCATGCGGTTGGCATGTATGGTGCGCATGGCGGCGGTATTTCCGAACGCGATGGCGCAGCCGATCGGATCACCATAATCGAAGGCACATTGGCCAAAGCGGTCGGCGTTATGGGCGGTTATATTACCGCAGATCAAAAGATTATCGATGTCATTCGTTCTTATGCGCCTGGCTTTATTTTCACGACGAGCCTTTCACCGGTTCTTGTGGCCGGCGCCCTCGCCAGCGTGAAGCATTTGAAAAAATCAAATATCGAGCGGGAAGGGCAGCAAGCCGCCGCACAATCGTTGAAAGAGATGATGGCACAGGCCGGATTGCCAGTAATGGATTCGACTACGCATATCGTGCCTCTATTGGTTGGAGATCCAGTAAAAGCTAAGAAGATTAGTGATATTTTGCTGGCGGAATATGGTGTATATGTTCAGCCTATCAACTATCCTACCGTCCCCCGCGGATCAGAGAGATTGCGTTTTACCCCAGGGCCCGTCCACTCCGAAGAAATGATGGTCGATTTAACTAAAGCCTTGGTCGAAATCTGGGGCCGGATGGAGTTACAATTGGCAGCGTGATTGCCATGGGTTGTCATTTCGGACCATATCATATCCAATCATGGATATGAGCGTAGATATAGATTGGATAGAACCCCATCCACACGGGATTTACATCAAGCCTGCTGATGCCTGGATTGATTCTTCAAAACCGGTTTCAAAAGCACTGGTTACGCATGGGCATGCGGATCATGCCAGAGGCGGTCACGGCCAGGTTTGGGCAACACCGGAAACACTGGCCATTATGGAATTGCGTTATGGCCAAGCAATTGGACACGCCGTTCCTTATGGAGGTGAAATTGAGATAGGCGGCGTAAAAATCAGTTTTCATTCCGCCGGCCATGTTCTGGGTTCCGCCCAAATATTGATGGAATATCAAGGCAATAAAGTTGTCGCTACGGGGGATTATAAAAGACGAGCTGACCCAACTTGTGCTCCGTTTGAAATTATTCCCTGTGATATTTTCATTACCGAAGCAACATTTGGCCTGCCCGTGTTCAAACATCCTGACACAGCAACTGAAATCGCAAAGCTATTGCAAGTCCAACAGACCCATCCTGATCGTTCAGTTTTGGTTGGCGCCTATGCTTTAGGAAAAGCCCAAAGATTGATTGGGGAATTGCGGTTGGCCGGATATGATGAGCCGATATTTCTCCACGGCGCGCTCGAGAAAATGTGCCGGCTCTATACAAAGCTGGGTATCGAGCTTGGTGAATTGCGACCGGTTATGGACAGCGACAAAGATAGTATGAAGGGCAAAATTGTTCTCGCGCCGCCGTCAGCGCTAAATGATCGCTGGAGCCGCCGATTGCCAAAACCTATTACCGCTATGGCTTCTGGTTGGATGCGCGTGCGACAACGCGCTCGCCAACGCAATGTAGAATTGCCTTTGATCATGTCAGATCATGCCGATTGGGACGAATTGACTCAAACCATCAAAGATGTTTCGCCGAAAGAAACTTGGATCACCCATGGGCGGGAAGATGCTTTGATGCGGTGGTGTGAGTTGAATCAAATAAAGGCAAAAGCGCTTGCTCTGGTTGGGCGCGAAGAGGAAGACGATTGAGCCATGCAAGTCTTTGCAGACCTTCTCGATCGTTTAATCTATACGCGATCTCGCAACGAGAAAATTCGCCTGATCAGCCAATATTTGAAAGATACGCCGGATCCGGATCGCGGTTGGGTGCTTGCCGCGCTGACAAACTCTCTCGATTTTCCTGTGGTTAAAGCATCATCTGTTCGCAATATGGCGATGGAAAGAGTCGATGAAACGCTGTTCAAATTAAGCCGTGATTTTGTTGGAGATACGGCTGAAACCGTCGCATTAATCTGGCCGGATCAGCCAACCGTAAATCCCGATGATGACATGTCCGTTGGTCAGGTTGTTGATATATTAGCAGCTGCTAGCCGCAAGGACGCGACGGTTATTCTAGCTAATTTTATGGACCGATTAGATGCCGATGCACGCTATGCACTTTTAAAGCTTACGACCGGTGGCATGCGCGTAGGCGTATCGGCGCGATTAGCGAAAACCGCTTTTGCGCAAGCCTTTGATCTCAACCTGGATGATGTAGAAGAAATCTGGCATGCGATGGAGCCGCCCTATACAGCGATGTTTGCTTGGGGAGAAAAGAAGGCTGGCCGACCAGATTTACACGGCCTGCCCTATTTTCGGCCCTTTATGTTGGCGCATCCATTGGATGATAAAGCCCTCGATTTAGAAACTTATGCAGCTGAATGGAAATGGGATGGCATTCGCATTCAGATTGTTGGTACGGGCAATGAAACCAGATTGTTTAGCCGCAGCGGCGATGATATTTCATCAACCTTTCCTGACATTGCGCAAGCATTTGGTCATCACGCAGTGCTCGATGGCGAACTATTGGTCCGCGGCGACTATCAAGGAGGCCAAGCTGCAAGTTTTAATGCACTTCAGCAGAGATTAGGCCGCAAGACGGTATCGGTCAAAATGCAAAAAGAATATCCGGCCTTTGTTCGGCTCTATGACATCTTATTTGAAGGCGATACGGACCTCAGGGAAAAAAGTTGGTCGGATCGACGGAAATATTTGGAACAGTTCGTACCGGCGCTTAACCCAGAACGCTTTGATATTTCGACGATTATTAAGGCACACAATTTTGATGATTTAAGTGCTATTCGAGACGGCGCTCGCGATGCCGCCATCGAAGGCGTGATGCTCAAGAAGCGAGATAGCCCTTATGTCTCAGGTCGGAAAACCGGGCTATGGTATAAATGGAAACGCGATCCGCTCGTTGCCGATTGTGTCATGATGTATGCGCAGCGCGGATCTGGAAAACGGTCCTCTTTCTACTCGGATTTTACTTTTGGCTGCTGGACAGAAGAAGGGGAACTTTATCCTGTTGGAAAAGCCTATTCCGGTTTCACCAATGACGAACTTAAAATGCTCGATCGATTTGTGCGCCAAAACACCATCAATCGTTTCGGGCCAGTTCGGGAAGTGGAAAAAACCTTGGTGCTGGAAGTGGCTTTTGATTCCATACATCAAAGCAAGCGGCACAAATCTGGTCTGGCGATGCGCTTTCCGCGCATATCTCGGATCCGGACCGACAAACCGGCCTCAGAGGCTGATTTTGTGGCAAGCTTGCAAAAAATGATCAGTTAATTGGCCTGTAGAGCACATACTCTACAGGCCGAGGGGGAACAGATTTAAGGCATAACAACGGCATCGATAGCGTGGATGACTCCATTGGATTGATTGACGTCTGCCATAACGACTTTGGACATGCCGCCTTTGGCATCGGTCAGCATCAATGCACCGTCTTTACCGATGGATGCTTTCAATATACCGCCTTGAACCGTGGCTATGCTGGCAACGCCATTCGGGGCTTTCTTGATCAGACCCATCACATCTTTGGCTTTGAAGCGCCCGGCAACGACATGATAGGTGAGGATTGTCGTCAACGTGCCTTTATTTTCAGGCTTTACCAAAGTTTCAACCGTACCAGCGGGAAGTTTGGCAAAGGCCGAATTAAGTGGTGCAAAAACTGTAAACGGTCCCTTGCTGGAAAGCGTTCCGGCAAGATCTGCGGCTGTGACAGCCGCAACCAAAGTTGAAAAGTCATCGGTGCTCGCCGCTTTTTCAACGATATTCTGAGATGACATGGCCGCGTGATGCTTGGCATATGCACCGCCGCCATTGGCCAGCGACAAAGATGCTGCCAATAGGATTGCGACTTTTGATAAACGAAGATTTTTCATGGGGGTAACTCCTAAATATTCATATCCGAAACTGGATATGGGAGGAGCTACGAGTTGGATTTTCCAACGGATGCAAAAAAGTTCAAATAATTGTTATTTTTCCAGAAGCGACCGGTTTACCGCTAGGTATAGCGTGCGGCGTTTCCGATGGGGGTTCCATCGATAGCTGCAAGATCGCAGCCGCGTTGATCAATGAACGCTGCTCGCTTGGCACAGTCATAGCGCTAATGCCCTGTCGGCCAATTTGACCTAGAGATCGGGGCACACCGTCCCTGCCCACTATCCACAGTTCCGGTTCTGTCTCGGTTTCCGGCATGCCATCGACATCAACCCGCATTTCTGCAGTATCCGGATTGTAGGACACAGCCAAAACCAATCCGTCAATTTCTCCGGTCAATTGGGCCACAGCCACAGCATTGGGCTGTGATGGCGCTACATTCGGTGTCGGGCCAACTATAAGCGCCAAGGCTAAACAGGCTGCCAGCGCGCCGGAAATGATGGCCCCGGATCGCCAGCGTTTCAATGCGACCACCGTTTCATCGGGGGGATGGGACGCGGGTGTTTCTTGTGCATCCAGACGGCTTTCAATGGCTGTCCAAACCGAGGACGGCGGTTCATGCGGTACAAATTCCTGATAGAGCGGGTCGACGCGTTGGCCCCATTCCGCAACAGCTTGCGCAAATTTCGGATCTGCCAATTGCTTGCGCAGCGCGGCGGCTTTGTCGTCGCCTTCCAGCAATCCGAGCACGAGTTCGGCGGCAAGCGCATCATCATCCTTGAGATTGTCCATTTCGTCAGCCATCGTCCATGCAATCCTTCAACCGTTTTAGTCCGCGGCGTACCCAACTTTTAACCGTGCCCAGAGGTCGATTAAGAGCGAGCGCCAACTCGCTATAACTTTGTCCCTCAAAGAAAGCCGTACGGATGACATCCCGCTGTTTGGCTTCCAATGTCTCGAGACATTTGTTCAAAATCTCTGTACCTTCCTCGGCTTCCAGTTTCTCCAACGCGCTGCGTTCATCAGAAGCCATATCCTGTATGGCATCGTCCGACACCATCACCCTGCTGCCGATCGACCGTTTCCGATCAATCGCCGTATTCCGGGCAATTGTCGCCAGCCACGTTATCGGGCTGGCCCGCTGTGCATCATATCGCCCCGCATTGCGCCAAATTTTCACAAAAGCATCTTGCAGTGCATCTTCCGATGCTTGGCGGTCACTTAAGATACGCAAGCAAACGCCAAAAAGTTTCGCTGCGGTCAAATTATATATGTCTTCCAGCGCCTGGCGGTCTGCATCAGCGACTTTTTCCAGCAAATGGACAAGATGAGCGCGGGCGCGATCTGATTGCTCTGATTGTGACATATCCTATAGCGAACAGATTATGCCAATTGGCTGAATATTCAAGCGCCGATTATCTGAGCAAACCGATCCGGATCGACATTGCCGCCGGAAATGGTCAGTGCCGTGCGGTCCGTTATTTTCGCTTTACCCGATAAAATTGCAGCCAAGGCAACAGCACCACCCGGCTCAACAACCAACTGTAATTGTTGAAACGCAACCCGCATCGCATGATGGACTTCTTCGCGGGACACAGCCACGGCATGGGCGTTTCTCTCCCGTAAAATATCAAAGGTTAGCGGGGATACCATCAAGGTCTGCAACGCGTCGCAATCTGTCGCGGGAGGATTATCCTCCACCGGAACGATCGTTCCGCCTTCTAGCGAGCGGCGCATATCATCCCACCCTTCGGGTTCTACAACACTTATATCAGCGTCTGGGTTGACCAATGACATTCCGGAAGCGAGCCCGCCGCCGCCGCAGCAAGCAACAATATGATCCGGCGCTTGTCCCGTCAGAGTTATCATTTGCTCGCGAATTTCTATGCCGGTACTGCCCTGCCCTTCGACGATCCACGGATCATCGAAACTGGGAACGATGACTGCCCCGCTTTCTCCTGCAAACTCAGCGGCAAGATCTTCGCGTGAATCGGCTAGCCGATCATAGGTGATGACCGTTGCACCCAAATTTTTGGTATTTTCCAATTTGGCCAATGGTGCATCGGAGGGCATGATGATGGTTGCAGACACATTGAGCTGTTTGGCTGCCCAAGCGACGCCTTGAGCATGATTGCCACTCGAAAAAGCAACCACGCCCTTTCGCCGTTGCTCGGCGCCTAAGTCGGTCAAACGATGCCATCCACCGCGAATTTTAAAAGCCCCAATAGGTTGCAGGGATTCGGCTTTGCACCAAATTTTTTTACCATCGACCGTGAGCGGCAATAACGGTGTTTGAGGCAATATTTTCGCGATTTTTTCAGCCGCGCGCATAACACCTGCTGCACTTGGTTTACGGGTAGGGTCCAAAAGTAATTGCTCTGTCATGGCGTACTTCTATATGCGGTTGTTCGATTCTTCTAGCGAAATGAGTGTGCGATATGAGCAAAGTTCTGGTAATTGGTGCAGGCGGTGTGAGTTCAGTGGCAGTGCACAAGATGGCGCAGTTGATAGCAAAAGAAACAGGCCCGTTTTCCGAAATTATGCTGGCCAGTCGAACCGTTTCTAAATGTGAAACCATTGCCCATTCGGTACAAGAGCGGACTGGTGTTTCAATAAAAACCGCACAGATAGATGCCGATGACTTATCTGCCATGACTGCGCTTATCGAGCGCGTGCAACCCGCTCTTGTAGTGAATCTTGCCCTGCCTTATCAGGACTTACCGATCATGGACGCGTGTTTGGCGACCAAAACTGACTATCTCGATACAGCCAATTACGAACCGCGCGATGAGGCCAAGTTCGAATATAAATGGCAATGGGATTATCAGGATCGTTTCAAAGAGGCCGGTATCATGGCGTTGCTTGGGTCCGGGTTTGACCCCGGTGTGACCTCCATATTCACGTCGTGGCTCAAGAAACATCATTTCGACCGGATCGATACGGTAGACATATTGGACTGCAATGGCGGCGATCATGGTCAGCATTTCGCCACCAACTTTAACCCTGAAATCAATATTCGTGAAGTGACCGCCCCTGCCCGCCATTGGGAAAATGGCCAATGGGTGAAAACTCCGGCCCTGTCGCATAAGCAGACATTTGATTTCGAGGCCGTCGGCCCAAAAAACATGTATCTGATGTATCATGAGGAGATAGAATCCCTCAAAACCCATATACCGGAAATTCAACGCATCCGCTTCTGGATGACCTTTGGCGATGCCTATCTTACGCATCTCGAAGTGTTGCAAAATGTCGGCATGACCCGGATTGATCCAATAGTCTACGAAGGCCGCGAGATAATTCCGCTGCAATTTCTGAAGGCGGTTTTGCCCGAACCCGCTAGCCTGGGCGAGACGACCAAGGGCAATACCAATATCGGCGTAATTGCGACGGGTGAAAAAGATGGCGTTCAAAAAACACTCTATGTTAAAAATATCTGCAGTCATGAAGCCGCGTTTGAAGAGACTAGCAATCAGGGCGTGAGCTATACGACGGGCGTACCAGCGATGATTGGATCAGCACTGATGCTATCGGAACAATGGACCGGTAGCGGTGTCTTCAACATGGAGGAATTTGACCCCGATCCGTTTATGGAGATGCTCAACACGCATGGTTTGCCATGGACGCTCGAAGAGCTGAAAGAGCCATTGGACTTTTAGATGGAAACCAAAGCGGGCGATCCCGGCGCATTTGCGCATTTTGATCTGGCGCGAGTGCCCTCGCCTGCTTTTGTCGTGGATGAAGCGGCGGTTCGTCGGAACCTTGAAATTTTAGCCGAAGTAAAGGCGCGATCCGGCGCAAAAGTGCTGCTTGCGCTAAAAGCTTTCTCCATGTGGTCTCTTGCGCCGCTGATCGATGAATATCTCGATGGCTTTTGCGCATCTGGGATTTGGGAAGCAAAGTTAGCCAGCAGGCATTTTAATGGTTCCATCAGCACTTACGCTCCGGCCTATAAAGCGGATGAACTTCTCGAAATCTCGGCTTTGTCCAATCATGTCACGTTCAATAATCCGGCACAGATCGAGCGATGGAAAAAAAAGGCCATACAAGATCTGGACAATTGCGATTTGGGTCTTCGTATAAATCCTGAAATTGCACTGGGTGAAACGCCAAAATATGATCCCAGTCAACCGCATAGCCGCCTAGGCTTTCCGGTGTCGCAACTTAAGGCTGTGCATTTCGACGCTATTTCCGGGATACATTTCCACAATTTATGCGAACAAAATTTCGATGCTTTGGCGCAGACTTGGGCCAAGATCGAACCGCTTGTCGCGCCTTATTTTGATCAACTCAAATGGATTAATCTGGGCGGCGGCCATCATATTACCCGGGATGATTATGATCGTGAGGCATTGATCCAGTTTTTGTCCAATCTCAAGGCCAAATCAGGCTGCGACATTTATCTGGAACCCGGCGAGGCGGTGGCTCTTGATACCGGAATATTGGTCGGCGAGATACTGGATTTGTTCGAAAATAATATGCCGATTGGCATCACCGATATTTCCGCGACTTGTCATATGCCCGATGTGATTGAAGCGCCTTATCGACCGGCAATGCTCGGCGAAAGCTTGGGAGGAGACGCAATAAGGCTCGGTGGACCAAGTTGTCTAGCAGGCGACATTATTGGCGACTACCATCTGCCGGAACCCGCCCATATTGGACAAAGGATCGCATTTCTCGATCAAGCCCATTATTCGATGGTCAAAACCAACAGTTTTAACGGCGTGCCACTCCCTTCCATTTGGCTGTGGAACAGTGACACGGATGACCTTCGCTGTGTAAAGCAATTTGATTGGACGGATTTTCGCGATCGGTTGAGCTAAAACGGATCACGAGGCGGAGTGTGACGATATTTTTGATCGTCAAAGAAGCTGTTTTCGATGATTGAGACTTTACAGAGCGCAAAACCGGGCATATAGCCCCCGTCGCTGCCCCATGGCCACTTGTGATTCCGCAAGGCAGCTCAATCGATCTTAAAATCTAGGGGGTCCCTTGAGTTGCACAATTTCCATGATGCGCAGGAGCTAACCAAGGCTCTTTGCCCCGATATTCCAGTTTTGCTGAACCGCCCGCACGCTGCGCGGCGCGCGGCCCGTTATTTTGTCGACCGGTTTCCCGGCAAGTCGCTCTATGCGGTCAAGGCCAATCCTGCACCGGCTTTGCTGAAGCTATTGTTCAGCGAAGGCGTTACCCATTATGACGTTGCGTCCATTGATGAAGTGCGTGTGGTCCACCGCCATTTGCCGGATGCCGTGCTGTGTTTCATGCACCCTATCAAATCGGAAGCGGTAATTCGTGAAGCCTATTTTGACCATGGAGTTCGTGTATTTTCTCTCGATTCCATAGAAGAGTTAGAGAAAATTGAGCGCGCAACCGCCAATGCAGAAGATCTGACCTTATGTGTACGCATAAAGGTGGCTTCAGAATTTGCTCAAATCAGCCTAGCAACGAAATTTGGCATTGATATTGATGACAGCAAATCTTTACTCATGCGCACGCGTCAGACCGCTGAAAATCTGGGCATATGTTTCCATGTCGGCAGTCAGGCAATGACGCCGCTGGCTTATGTGCACGCCTTGGAGCGCGTTCGGACCGCGATTGTTGAAGCCTCGGTCACCGTTGATATTGTCAATGTTGGGGGCGGGTTTCCGTCTATCTATCCCGACATGGCGCCGCCATCGCTAAATCACTATTTCAGCGCGATTGACCGGAATTTTGAAGATTTGCCGATCAGCTATTCAGCTGAACTTTGGTGTGAACCGGGCCGAGCTCTGGCTGCAGAATATAATTCACTGGTGGTGAAGGTTGAACAGCGGCGCGGAACCGAGCTCTACATCAATGATGGCGCTTATGGCAGCTTGTTCGATGCCGCGCACTTAGGATGGCGTTTTCCAGTGCAATTGCTGAATGACCATGTCGAGGCTCCAGCGGCAACGGAATTTAGCTTCTACGGGCCAACATGCGACGATATGGACCATATGGCCGGCCCATTTCTCTTACCTGATACGGTCAAAGCCGGAGATTATATCGAAATAGGGATGCTGGGCGCTTATGGATCGGCCATGCGAACCCAGTTTAATGGCTATGGATCGACGGATGATTACGACGTGCGAGATGAGCCGATGGCAAGCCTTTACGTCGGCGAAAACCTTGACCGCACGGATCGTGACAATATTGTTTCTTTTCCCGGCGCCTAAAGCGCAAAGCAATTGAAATTGACAACTTACAATATGTAACGCAGGTTCCTGCCATCTATGGGAGGATATAATGAGCACAGCAATTTTGGCTCCGGCTGCTTTACTCGTCATTTGGTCATTGATCATGTTGTTCTGGATGGCGTCTACTCGGCTTCCTGCAGCCAAAAAACTGGGCATTGATATCACCGAAAAACCCGGCGGACGGGGACCGGATATTGATCCCTCCATGCCCGACAAAGTTGCATGGAAATCACACAATTATACCCATTTAATGGAACAACCGACGTTGTTTTATGCAACGGTGGTCATATTGGCGATTTCCGGGGCGGGCACGGGACTCAACCTTTGGCTGGCCTGGACCTATGTCGTCCTGCGTATCGTGCACAGCATCTGGCAAGTGACTGTCAATCTCGTGAATGTTCGGTTCATGCTATTTTTAGCGTCTACAATCTGCCTGATCATCATGGCCGTAAACGCGTTTCTGACAACTTTATTCTAGATTTAACTGGGGAAAATTAAATGGAAAATAGTGCAATTTTGCAGCCTGTTGTGGCGCTCATTCTGTGGACAATGATCATGTGGTTGTGGATGTATGTAACGCGCATTCCCGCTATGAGCAAAGCCGAGGTCGATCCCGACAAGCTAAGCCGACAATCCACTGCGGGCGGCCTCGATGCGCTGCTGCCGCCGGAAGTGCAATGGAAGGCCCATAATTACAATCACCTGCTAACCGAACCAACGCTATTCTACGCCATATGTCTGGTATTGGCGATGATCGGAACTGGAGACGGACTAAATTTGATCATCGCTTGGGCTTATGTCGGCTTAAGGGTGGTGCACAGTCTTGTTCAAGCCACGATAAATAAAATCATGGTCCGATTTTTGCTGTTTGCAACATCGAGCCTGTGCATTATTGCCCTAGCCATACACGCTGCCATCGCGGTGTTCCACTAAGCAGAAACGGCCCCCTATGACCCAATTCCTGAATGTCGCTATTGTTCAAGCGGCACCAATCCCCCTTTGCATAGACCGCGGTATTGAACAGACTGTTTCCCTATGTCGCGAAGCTATCGATCAGGGCGCGAAGCTTATTGGTTTTGGGGAAACATTTCTGGGGGGCTATCCGATCTGGCTCGATGAGGCTCCAGGCGCCGCGCTTTGGGATCATCCCGGAAGCAAGGCATTGCATCGTATCCTCATGGACCAAGCAATTGTCGAAAATGATCCCCGTTTGGCACCGTTGCAGGAATTGGTTGATACAAGCCAGATTTGCATCTCGCTTGGCGCGCACGAGCGACTTCGCTCCAGCTTGTACAATAATCAAATGTTGTTCCGGCCAAATCTGCCTGTACTCAATCACCGGAAATTGGTGCCGACCCATGGTGAACGGCTCATCTGGAATCGCGGTGATGGCTCGACCATAAACGTGCATCAGGCGGATTGGGGCCGCGTTGGCAATCTGATCTGCTGGGAACATTGGATGCCATTGGCTCGTGCCGCCATGCATAATCTCCAAGAAGATGTACATATTGCAGCCTGGCCAACTGCACGGGAAACCTATCAAATTGCTTCGCGCCATTATGCGTTTGAAGGCGGCTGTCATGTCCTGGCGGCCGGGACATTGCTCCATCGTCAAGATTTGCTGGACGGATTGCAGCAAGTCGGCGGCCATGCCGAAGCCGAGGCCTTGTTTCACGAAATTCCGGATGCGCAGTTACAATTTGGGCAGAGCATGATCATTGCTCCTGACGCCACTATTCTAGCAGCAGCGGAAGATCGGGAAATGATTTTGAGCGCAAAAATTAATCTCGATGCCGGCAAAGAAGCCAAAGCCGCGCTGGATGTTGACGGACATTATTCCCGCGCCGATGTCTTTGATTTAACGGTAGACACGCGCAAAAAAGCAGGTGTGAACTGGTCCGATACATAATTTGCCGGATTATGTTTTTGAAAAACTCGAAACCAATTCGACATGGGTTGACCAGAGAAATTGTCCGACTGGCCACACGCTATCCAACATATAACCCGCTTCACAAAGCTGTTTTGCATCACGGGCAAAGCTCGATGGGTTGCAACTGATGTAACAGATTTTAGGCACAGATGACTGGGCCAATTGGGCGATCTGATCGCGCGCGCCCGCCCGGGGTGGATCCAGTATAACTGCGCCGAAGCGGTTTAATTCTTCCGGGCTTAATGGCCGCCGAAACAAATCTCGATGTTCCGCAAAAATCTGCCGTCCGGAACGGTTAGCTGCTGTTTTCAATGCGGTCACGGCATCCCGTGACCCTTCCGCTGCATATATTTTTTGCTGGTCTGCGAGCGCAAAGGTGAAGGTTCCCAAACCCGCGAATAGGTCCGCGACAAATTTTGTATCGCCAACACTGTCCCGCATAGCATTGATCAAACAAGCATGCCCCTCGGCGGTGGGTTGCAGAAAGCTGTTATGCGGCAGCGCGACAGATATTCCGTTAAATGTGACCGTAACCGGGTCCGGTTCCCATTGTGTTTCCGGTCCATATCCATTGTCCAATGACAGCCGCGCCAATCTATTTTCTTTCGCGAACGCCGCTAGCTGTTCATGTTGCTCCAAAGATTCTGGTTCATAATTTTTTATGCAAAGATCGACCCCTTGATCAGCGAGACTCATCTCAACATTCATGTCATGTTTGCGCCGGGCCACCGATTTTAGGAAAGAACGTAAAGGCGCCAGTACCGCAAAAAGTTCCGGGCGCATGATCTCGCATTGTTGCAGATCAATAATCCGATGACTGCCCGCGCCGCTAAACCCAAGTTTAAACAATTTGCCCATCATCGCGCCCCGTAGACTGGCGCGGATCCGGCTTTTAGGATTGGAAATTTGGGGCGGGTGCAAAACGCCAGCTGTTAAACCCTGCCCTTCCAGCGCATAGGCGATGCGATCATTGACAAATTGCACATAACTATCGCTATCCAGTTGTTGGAGGCTGCAGCCACCACAGGCTTTAAAATGCTGGCATGGTGGCTCGATATGATGCGGGCCTTTGGTCAAACCGCCATCATCGTTCAATCGATCACGGGGCGCCGAAAAAGCCACATGGCGCCCATCAGACGTCACCCCATCACCTTTTGCGGCAATGCGGACTATAATATTCGGATCAAGTTCGGTGCTCATAAGCACTCTTGTATTGCTTTAGGGATATGATCAATCAGTATCTCGGGTGAGAAAGCTGGTCCTGATAGCTTTGCAGCCCGGCTATGCAACCATTGCCCTTGCTTCATCGCCAAAAAACCATCCCGCTCGACTGCAAACCGGGCCGCTATCATTCCGGCAAGAACATCCCCGGTTCCCGCGGTCGATAACCAAGATGATGCTGGCGGTGTCAAAACCACATTGCCCGCGGGATCTGCAATTACAGTGTCACTTCCCTTGTGCAGCACAACCGCATCGCAGCGCGTCGCTAGGGATCGTGTTTGATCTATTTTAGTTCCCTCGGCATCGCCCTGCATAGCCTTAAATTCACCGTAATGCGGCGTAATCAAGGTTGGAGGATTGCGCTGGGTCAAACGTTTATCGGCCGCTTCTCCCAGCAGCATCAAAGCGTCCGCATCAAGGAGCAGCGGCTTGTCCAAGCCTAAAATAAATTCGAATATTCGCCGTGCCTGATCATTGCGTCCCAGACCGGGCCCGACGACAATGATATCCAACCTCGGATCAGATAAATTAGATGCGAGCTGATCGAAGTCTGTATGATGTTCAGTTACGATACTTTGATTGGGAGAAGCGAACCCATCTGATGCAAAAATCTTTACATAGCCTGCTCCGGAAAGCTGCGCAGCCAGAGCTGCCATTTTAGCGGCACCCTGCATTGGACCAGCGACTATTCCGACCATTGCGCGGCTATATTTATGATCGGTAGCCTTGGGCAATTGGATAGTCGGACGTTGCAGGCAGGAGACAGTCGAGACGCTGTCGATACCAATATCAACGCCGGTTAAAATGCCGATAATTTCATGTGCCGGTCCCAGAAAATGGGCAGGTTTATAAGCTCCCAAAGCAATGGTCATATCATAGGACAATAGGCGGTTTAGCAATTCTCCACTGTCGGCATCTACGCCGCTAGGAAGATCAACCGCGACCCGCCGTTTGGCGCGTCCCAACAAATGTTCAAAATGGGTGAACAAATCCCCGGATAGAGGTCTTTTCAGTCCGGTCCCGAACAAACAATCGATGCATTGCGCCGCGGGTTCGGCGTCCGCTAAGCTAACAGTCTCTCCTTGCCAAAGCGCCTTGGCATTTCTTGCCGGCTCAGTCGTCGGTTCGCTACTGGCGGCTACCGTCACGAAAGCACCTTTGCTGCGCAACGATTGTGCTATGACATAACCATCACCGCCATTATTGCCGGGACCGCAAATAACTATAGTGGGCCAATCCGGCGCGGCGCGCCAAATTAAGTCAGCGGCGCCCAAACCGGCGCGATTCATCAGTAGATCAACTGATGTCCCTTGATCGATAAGCATTTGTTCCGCTTGCTGAGTTTCGGACGCGGTCAGTATATGCCCTTGGTTGAGCATGGCAGGCTTAGTTTCCCGCTTGCGGTACCGGCTGCTCGCCTTGGTCAGCGGTATTGGCGGATTCCGAAGCTTTCATCCGCGCCGGCATGATATATTTGTCTGAGCCCACGCTCACCAATATTTTATCATCTTCGACAATCTCAATCTTTGCCTGTTCCGATCCATCGGCTGCTTCCAGACCTCGGCCATCAGTCAGAATATTGAAACGACGAAAGCCGCCATCGGGATGCCTGACGATTAAGGTCACACCCGCCTCACCTGACAAGCGTTCGGTCTGACAACCATTTGAAAAACTACTATCGCCATTGATCGCGCATTCGATCCGACCGTCATCTGCCGCCTGAGCCGCAGCATTTTCTTCTGCTTCTGCCAGAACTTGATTGTCCGGCTCTCCACAAGCCGTAACCAATAATAAGGCCGCACCGATGCTAAATATCCGCATAGACATGTTTTTCTGCTTTCGCTCCGGGATGAGTGACCGCCCCTTTATAAGCCGGTCCGACATTCTGAGCATAGCGCCATAATGCACCTGCCCCATAATCATTCACATGCGGCGTAAATTGTGAACGGCGTTCTGCCAATGTTTTTTCGTCCACTTCCAGATCAATAATTCCAGCTCCTGCATCAATATTGATGATATCCCCATCCTCGACCAGGCCAATGGGACCGCCATCAGCCGCTTCTGGTCCGACATGGCCAATACAAAAACCACGCGTTGCTCCGGAAAAGCGCCCATCGGTGATCAGAGCCACTTTTTCACCCATGCCTTGCCCATAAAGTGCGGCCGTTGTTGCCAGCATTTCACGCATACCCGGTCCACCTTTAGGGCCTTCATTGCGAATGATGATCACAGAGCCTTCTTTTATCTCGCGCTTTTCGACGGCTTCAAAGGCATGTTCTTCACATTCGAATATCTGAGCGGGGCCCCGAAATTGGAGGCGGGTCATGCCCGCGACTTTCACAATCGCGCCATCGGGAGCCAAAGAGCCTTTGAGGCCTACGACACCACCTGTTTCGGTAATGGCATTTTTCACATCATAGATAACCTTTTGGTCGCCATTCCATGTGATTTCTTCAATATTTTCGCCTAAAGTCTTGCCGGTAACAGTGATACAATCCCCATTTAGCAATCCATTTTCCATCATGGTTTTCATGAGCATATAGACACCGCCAGCATTGTGCATGTCTTTCGCAACATATTTTCCACCAGGTTTTAGATCTGCCAAATAAGGCGTCGACTTAAAGGCTTCTGCAACGTCAAAAAGATCGAAATCAATGCCCGCCTCGCTGGCCATGGCCGGAAGATGTAGCGCAGCATTGGTCGATCCACCGGTAGCCGCAACAATACGGGCGGCATTTACAAAGGCTTCGCGGGTGCAAATGTCACGCGGGCGCAAATTTTGTTCGATCAAATCCATAACCTGCCGGCCAGCAGCTACCGCCATATCATCACGGCTTTCATAAGGCGCAGGCGCCATGTTGCTGTTGGGCAAGGACAATCCAATTGCTTCGGCAACACAAGCCATGGTGTTTGCGGTAAATTGACCGCCACAGGCACCATGTCCAGGACAAGCTACTTTTTCCAATTCGATCAATTCCTGCAACGGGCAATTGCCGGCACTGTGCTGACCCACGGCTTCAAAAACATCCACCACGGTTACATCTTCATCATGATAACGTCCGGGCAATATCGAACCGCCATAAACAAAAATAGAAGGCACATTGAGCCGCAACATCGCCATCATCATACCGGGCAGGCTTTTGTCGCATCCGGCATAAGTGACCAATCCATCGTAACAATGGCCGCGCACACTCACTTCAACCGAATCTGCGATTACTTCGCGTGAGACCAAGGAGGATTTCATCCCTTGATGCCCCATGGCAATACCATCGGTAACGGTAATCGTGTTAAATCTGCGCGGTGTTCCGCCTGCTTGAATGACACCTTCTCGCGCCATATCGGCCTGGGAATCCAATAATGTATTGCACGGCGCACTGTCATTACCGGCTGAGGCGATACCCACAAATGGCTTAGCAATATCTTCTTCGGTCATCCCCATAGCATAATAATAGCTACGCTGGGGCGCGCGCTCTGGGCCAACACTGACATGACGACTGGGCAATTTGGATTTATCGAATGTCCGGGTCATTTAAAGGTCCTGAAATAAAGGTCGAAAATTGTTTCGATCCTCCTTCCAAAACTGCGCCGTTCACGCAAGCCCTGTTCGTATTTTATCGCATATTCGTAACATTATTTCCGCAAAACGCCGTTGACCGGTTTCATGTGCAATTAAATCCTGCCGAATTTCGATTTCCGTGTAGGCTTTGCCAATATCTTCGGCCTGTCTTTTCATTGTGGCATGCAAATCTTTTCCCGAATAAGGCAATTGATCGCCGACGACTAATTCTTCTTGTTCCAAAAACTGGATCGCCAAACGCGAAGCCGCTTCTTGTTCATTATATAACACGCCGACTTCCCATGGCCGCATATCCATCTGTCCGGAACGCAATTTGGGCGTAAAGCTATGCAGAAAGAGAGTGAGTACCGGATCAATGTCCCTTATTAATTTTGCGACACGGTCATGATAAGGATAAAAAAATCGCTCCAAACGGGCTTTTCGTGCTTGGGCATCAATTTGATTGCCGGTTATTTCAACGCCGTCGCTTCGCATGGGAATTACCCCATCTTCATCTGGATAACGGTTTAGATCAACTACAAGCCGCGAAATCTTCGCCGTAATCGCTAAATATCCAGGGGCTTCAGCCATGATCCGTGCGATATTTTCCGTGCCAATATCAAAAGCGATATGATCGTCCAAAAATTCCGGAGCAATGCCCAAATCGATATCAGCCGGAACATGGTTGGAAGCATGATCCACGACAATCAAGACACCGCGCTCTTGCGGGACACCTAGAATTTCAAAGGGTTGTGTCATTGCAGGCCTCCGATCATTGTCCACATATCGGGTAGACGATCTAATATCACATATTCCGCCAATTTTGCCTTTTGTTGATTGGGGTAAAGACCAAAACATGTCGCTCCAGATCCCGACATACGGCACATTAAAGGGTCCGTTTCCTCTAACACAGCTATGATATCCGCGATCACAGGCACCAAGGCAATAGCCGGTTGTTCGAGATCGTTTCGACCGTTAAAACCAAATTCCTTTACGATATCGCTCGTCAAGCCTCCCCGATCCACACCATCCCAACCGGCAAACACATCGGCCGTAAGAAGGGGCAGCAATGGGTTAACGAGCAAACCATAAACACCCTCTAAAGACCCGATTGAGACTGTTTGCAAATCATCGCCAATGCCTTCACCCAAGCATATGCGATTGCGTAGGCAAGCGGGCACATCCGCACCCAATTTTACCGATAACTCACCCAATTCTAACAAGGAATAGCCCGTGTTCCAAAAACGATTAAGCAGTCTTAATGTCGCCGCGGCATCGGCTGATCCCCCACCAATACCCGAAGCCACTGGCAAGTGTTTTTCCAATCGTAACGTTGCATCAGCCGATATGCCGGCATGATCTGCCAAAAGCTGTGCGGCTCTAGTCACCAGATTGTCGTCTGCACTCAAACCATCGCCAAACGGCCCGTGAATAGACAAAGCAAACCCCTCGCCCGCAGATACGCTTAGCTTGTCGCCGCAGTCCAAAAAGGCAAACAATGTCTCTAACGCGTGATAACCATTGGTCAGCCGATTACGGACGTGCAGAGCCAGGTTTATTTTCGCCGATGCTATTTCTTGGCTTGCATTATCTTCTAGACTTGCCGGCATTAAGGAGAGACGAGATCTGCTTGAAGGCCCAGATCGATTTTCTTGGTCAAGCGCCCCATATCTTCGGCATCGGCAAATAATTTGGCAGATTTCCAAGCATAACGGGCTTCATATTTGCGACCAACCGACCAATAGGCATCACCGAGATGTTCGTTTATTGTTGGGTCTTGCGGTTGCCCGACCCGCGCTCGTTCCAAATAACCAACTGCTTTTTCATGTTCCCCAGTCACATAATAAGCCCAACCCAAGGAATCGGTAATAGCCGGAGAAGATGAACGCAATTTATGCGCTTTGCGAATGGCCGAAATTGCTTCTTCGGTATTTTCACGCCGTTCCAATTGTGCGTAGCCAAGATAGTTTAAAATGCTGGCGGAATTGGGTCGTAAAGCATCGGCCTTTTTCAACGAAGAGAGGCCCGCGGGCCATTGCCCACCGCGTTCTTGCGCACTGCCTAAGGAAAGCCAGTAATTGGCTAGAAGGGCATCGGAAAAATCGCTTTTTTCGGCCAGCGCAATGGCCTTTTTATAAGCTTGCGCTGCGGCACTATAATCTCCACTAGCTTGCAATAACTGCCCCGATAAAGCGTGTAATTCTGGTGTATTCGGGCGTTTATCAATCACTTTACCAAGCCTGTCTTGAGCCTGTGAAAATTCCTTGTCTTCTACAAATCGCGCTACTTCCATGCTGTTTGCAAGCAACGCATAGGCACTGTCACTGGGGATTTTTTCAAATTCGGCGCGTGCGGCGCCGTTATTGCCCGCTTGAGCATAAGCCTCACCAAGAATTAGTTGACCATAGTCGCTATCTGGAAAAATACGATAGGCGGTTTGTGCACCGACGAGACCAAGGAAATAGGCTCTTTGTGCCCCAAGATCAGAAGCCAGACGCTGCAGCAAAAATCCAAGACCAACTTGTGGGGTGACCTTTTGGGCGAGTTTTTTACCATTGCCCGCTAGAATTTCGCGCAACATTTTCGCTTCCGGGCCGGTGCGCTTCTGTTCCAAAATTTGCGCGGCTTGCTTCATATTTTTCTGCGCAAGAAAATGCCGCGCAACAAGGATCCGGACCGGGGCCATACGCGCCTCGTTGCGGTCCACCATCGCATTGATCAATTGCATGATTTCGGCTTCGTGACCACGCGACAAAGCGTGTAAAATCAGTTGTTCTTCATGATAGTAGGCGCTGGTCTTATTCTTCTTCGCTTTTGCAAGATCGGATAAGGGACTTTGTTTGATTGCCGTACTCAACCACGCCTCTAGCAAAGGCGACATAAAGCTAAAATTATCCAAAGATTCTAATTGTATAGATGCCAATTGAGCCGACTTATAGTCTCGGCGTGCAAACCCGTCTGCGAATAAAAGCAAAGGCATTTCAACGTTCAGGGCATTCTGCAATTCCAGCGTCCGAACCGCCCTGAGCGCCAATGCAAAATCCCCGGCTTCAATCGCTTTTACATAAGCTTTGCCAGCGAGCAAAGCATTGTCAGGACTGGCCTTTAATGTCTCTGCATAAATAACCGCTGCCGCTTCTGGCTTTTTTGTCGATTCCGCTAGCCGAGCCTCGACATAGCGGTTGAGCATATCTGCACCACTGCCTCTTTTGGCATAGGCGGGGCTACCAAAAAGCGTTGCGGCTATGAGGCCAGCAAAAATGGTCTTACATGTTCGGGTAATTCGGACCTCCACCACCTTCGGGAACCACCCAGTTAATATTCTGACTGGGGTCTTTGATATCGCAGGTTTTGCAATGCACGCAATTTTGCGCGTTGATCTGAAATTTGGGGTTTCCTTCATCATCTTCGATAAATTCATAAACCCCTGCCGGGCAATATCGCTGGGATGGTCCAGCGAAAGTCGGGAGATTCACATCAACCGGCACTGTATCATCTTTCAATTGCAAATGGACCGGTTGATCTTCTTCATGATTGGTATTGGACAAAAATACCGAAGATAAGCGATCAAAACTGATCACCCCGTCCGGTTTTGGGTATTCAATTGGTTCGCAATGTTCCGCGCGTTTCAACCGGGTATGATCCGGATGATGTTTCATCGTGAACGGCATTTTGATTTTGAAATTTTCAGCCCACATATTGAAACCAGCTATGATTGAACCCAGGAAATCACCATATTTTTCGGCGGCTGGTAGGACATTGCGGACCACTCTAAGCTCTTCACGGACCCAGCTATTCTCATAAGCTGTGCCATAAGCAGCCAGTTCATCGCTTTGGCGATCTGCCGATACGGCCTCAAACGCCGCCTCCGCGGCCATCATACCGGTTTTCATTGCAGTATGCGTGCCCTTAATCCGCGGCACATTCACAAAACCGGCAGAACAGCCAATTAAGGCGCCACCAGGGAAGAATAGTTTGGGTACAGACTGGAAACCGCCATCATTAATGGCGCGCGCGCCATAAGATATCCGTTTGCCGCCTTCCAATATCTTACGAATTTCAGGATGCTGCTTCCAGCGCTGCATTTCTTCAAACGGAGAAAGATAAGGATTTTCATAGTTAAGCCACGTCACAAAACCCAATGCGACTTGATTGTCGGCCTGATGATAGAGAAAACCGCCTCCATTGGCGCCCTCACCCAACGGCCAGCCTTGGCTGTGGATCACCCGGCCCGGGACGTGATTTTCAGGATCAATATCCCATAATTCCTTGATACCAAGACCATAAATCTGAGGTTCGCTATCCGCCGCCAAATCAAATTTCTCTTTGAGAATCTTTGTTAAATGTCCCCTTACACCCTCTGCAAAAAAAGTATATTTTGCATGAAGTTCAAGACCGGGTTGATAATCGGGCTTGTGGCTGCCATCCCGCGCAACGCCCATATCACCCGTCGCGACGCCTTTTACCGAACCATCGTCATTATATAATATCTCAGCAGCGGCAAATCCGGGAAAAATATCCACACCCATATTTTCAGCGCGTTCGCCTAACCATCTGCACAAATTACCCAACGAACCGGTATAAGTGCCCTTATTATGCATGAAGGGCGGTGTCAGAATATGCGGAATAGAGAATTTCTTCTTCTTGGTCAGAACCCAATGCTGATTGTCGGTCACAGGAACCGCGGCCATCGGACATTCTTCATCGCGCCATTTAGGCAGCAATTCATCCAGTGCCTTAGGATCAACAACCGCGCCAGAAAGAATATGTGCGCCGATTTCGGATCCTTTTTCCAAAATACAAACAGAAAGATCCTTGCCCGCTTCATCGGCCAATTGCTTGAACCGGATGGCTGCACTTAGTCCTGCTGGTCCGCCACCAACAACGACCACATCATAAGGCATAGATTCTCGTTCAATCATCGTATTTTTCCTGTATCCCACACAATAATGTTTCCTTACAATCGCCCTACCGCAAACGGCAACCCATTGGACAGAAACATGCTTGCCCGCCAATTGACCAATTCGTCAACTCATGACTCTATGGATAGATGAATTTTTCTAACTCTGCACCACCTGAAAAAATATCTGCTGCTCAGATAGAAAGCCTCCAGCAATGGTGGAATCTTGCTGGAGTTGATTGGCACTATAACGCCGAGCCGACTTCTCTTTTGCGAAAGCCAGTCGACAGTTTTAAGGCTCCTTCCCCAGCAGTAGCAGACACTATTGCCCCTACGGAAAGCAAGCCAATTGATGCGGTTAAACCGCCATCAGAAACCTTTAATCCATCAGAATTTCCCGATGATCATAACCAATTTATCCGCTGGCTGTCCGTTTCGGAAAATTTGATTGAATCCCAATGGGCTAAAAATTTTATTGCACCCTGCGGCCCGCTCAAGCCAGAAATCATGATTATCGTTGGCATGCCTGAACAGGGCGATTTAGCGGACGGTAGTTGTTTTTCTCCGCAAAGCGCGGCGCTCTTCTCCAATATGATGAAAGCGATCGGATGCGATTCGGACAAAATCTATTCGGCTTCCATCGCCATCGGACGCACATATGATGGACGGATAGCCCCGCAATATCGCACTGATCTCAAAAACCGCTTATTGCATCACATTTCATTGGTACAACCAGAGCGAATTATCGCGTTTGGTGAGACCTCTTCGGATCTTCTTTTTGATGAGAACTTGCTTTCAGCGCGCAAAAATAAACAATTTGTTAACCATGTTTCATCCAAAACGGAGGCAATCGCGACCTTCCACCCGCGAATTTTGGTCGAAAGACCAGAGTTTAAAGGGGAAGCGTGGAAAGATTTGCAATTGCTGACAAGGATTTCGAGTAAATGAACAACCAGTTTTCTTCTCAATTGAAGCTTGCTGCTGCCACCGCAGTTGTTGCGATGGTATCTACCTCGGCAATTGCCAAAGAAAGCGGCGCAGTCCTTTTCAAAAGCTCTTCCATTGCCAAAGATGTCCCGTCGCAATTGAAACGCAAGCAATCGGAACATTATCGCGCAATCTTCAAAGCGATGGGCGGAAATGAATGGGATACTGCAAAAAATCTCATTGCTGATGCTCCTAGCGGCCCGCTCAAATCTATCGCACAAGCAGAATTTTTCTTGGCTGCCAATTCGCCGCGCGCTGAATTGGGCCCGCTATTGGTGCTAGTAAACGAAGCGCCGCATATTCCTCAGGCCGCACAACTCGGTCGGTTAGCGCAAAAAAGAGGCGCTCAGCTGCTGCCCGAATTGCCGCAACGAAAAAGCCTGTCTTACGTCCCGGGCCTACCGGTTCGTAAAAAGCCGAAAGCGATCAATTCAGACAATGGCGCCAATGCCATTCGCGGCCGCATCCTCGGATTTATAAAAAATGACAGTCCGCAATCTGCAGAAACCTTACTGCAAGAAACCGACAATATCTTATCTTCTGATGCGCGCACCGAATTAGAACAGCGTGTCGCTTGGTCCTATTATATTGAAAATGACGATGTTTCTGCACAGCGTGTAGCAAAAATAGCCCAGCAAGGCAGCGGTCCCTGGGTGGTGCATGCCGACTGGGTGGCCGGCCTATCTTCCTGGCGCCTCAATGACTGCCAAACAGCAACAAAGGCTTTTGAAAATGTAGGGCGGCGCGCTGGCGATGCCGGTTTCCGAGCCGCCGGTCTATATTGGAGCGCCCGCGCAGATGTTGTTTGCGGTCAACCTCAAAAAGCACAAGGCAAATTGCAAACTGCGGCGAAAAACAGCGACAGTTTTTATGGACTTCTTTCCGCGCAAACCCTTGGTATGGATATCACCAAGATGAAAGCAAAGGCGGAATTTGCGAAAGGCGACTGGAAAACGCTCAAGCGCCATGAAAATGTCAAAGCAGCTATTGCTCTGGTAGAAATCGGAGAAGAAACGCTAGCGGACGAAGTCTTGCGTCATCAGGCACGCATTGGAAATTCCAATGATCATGCCGCGCTATTGAAATTATCACGCGAACTCAATCTTCCACGCACCCAATTATGGCTTGCCCATCACGCACCGCGGGGTTTTAAACCTGATGCGCAGGCACGGTTCCCTGCGCCAAAATGGAAGCCCGATGGCGGTTGGCGTGTCGATCCCGCTTTGGTCTATGCACATACTCTACAAGAATCCGCGTTTCGCAGCAAAGCGGTGAGCCCCGCCAATGCGATTGGATTGATGCAAGTTCGTCCTGGCACAGCCGGTGATATCGCTCGTGCCAATGGCCAGTCTTTTCAAAAAGCGCAATTGTTCAAGCCATCAACCAATTTGGAATATGGTCAATCCTATCTCGAATATCTCAGCGACTCATCGATTACTGACGGCAAATTACCGAAGGTGGCAGCGGCCTATAATGCTGGTCCCGGATCGGTCCAACGCTGGAATAGTGAGATAAAAGATAATGGCGATCCCTTGCTCTACATGGAGAGCATCCCTTATGTCGAAACGCGGGGATATGTTTCGATCATTTTGCGGAACTATTGGATGTATGAGAAACAGGCCGGGATAAAATCCGCGAGCTTGCGTAGTCTGTCGCAAAATAAATGGCCCGTTTTTCCTAAAAAACCAGGCAAAAAGAAAATTCGCTTTACCGCCAATTAAATTTAGAACCGGATGGACTGTTTCTTACAGCCCATCCGGCATTAAATTGCTTAATAGCGATAGTGATCCGGTTTAAACGGACCTTCTGGCGCAACGCCGATATATTCAGCTTGCTCATCAGACAATTTGGTCAATTTCACGCCCAATTTGTTGAGGTGCAATTCCGCAACTTTCTCATCAAGATGCTTGGGCAGAACATAAACATCATTCTTATATTGTTCTGGGCGGAGCCACAGTTCAATCTGAGCCATGACCTGGTTGGTAAAGCTGGCTGACATCACAAAACTCGGGTGACCCGTTGCGCAGCCGAGGTTAACCAGGCGGCCTTGCGCGAGAATGATCAATTTCTTGCCATCAGGGAATTCAACTTCATCCACCTGCGGCTTGATTTCGGTCCATTTCATATTTTGCAGGCCAGCAATCTGAATTTCGCTGTCAAAGTGACCGATATTACAGACAATAGCACGATCTTTCATATCCCGCATATGATCGACCGTGATCACGTCTTTATTGCCGGTAGCGGTCACAAAAATATCAGCGCGTTGTGTCGCTTCTTCCATGGTTACGACTTCATAACCTTCCATAGAGGCTTGAAGCGCGCAAATTGGATCGACTTCGGTAACGATGACGCGTGCACCACCATTGCGCAAGGAATCGGCTGATCCCTTACCAACGTCGCCAAATCCAGCAACACAGGCGACTTTACCAGCCAACATTACGTCAGTTGCGCGCCGCACCGCGTCCACCAAGGATTCCTTACAACCGTATAGATTGTCGAATTTGGACTTGGTAACACTGTCATTCACATTGATCGCGGGGAAAGGCAGTTTGCCTTGCTTAGCAAGATCATAAAGGCGGTGAACACCGGTTGTGGTTTCTTCAGATACGCCTTTAATTGTTTCGACCGTCTTGGTTAGGTAACCGGGGCGCTCTGCCAAAAAGCGCGTCAAGGTTGCTACAAAAACTTCTTCTTCTTCATTTTCAGGAGTGAACAGCTCTTCTCCTGCTTCAACCCGAGCACCCCAAAGCGCAAACATGGTCGCGTCGCCACCATCATCGAGGATCAGGTTACAAGTTTCATCTTGGCCCCAGTCGAAAATCCGCTCAACATAGGCCCAATATTCTTCCAAAGTCTCGCCTTTAATGGCAAAAACTGGCGTGCCGCCGGCGGCAATGGCAGCCGCGGCATGATCTTGGGTAGAATAGATGTTGCAAGATGCCCAACGCACCGTGGCGCCCAAGGCCAATAATGTTTCGATCAACACAGCTGTTTGAATGGTCATATGTAAAGAACCCGTGATACGAGCCCCTTTCAATGGCTGCTCTGCACCAAATTCTTCGCGCAGGGCCATAAGACCTGGCATTTCGGTTTCGGCAATTTCAATTTCTTTGCGCCCAAAATCAGCAAGGGAAATATCCTTGATGATATAATCTTGGTTAGCGGTATCTGCTGCAGTCGCCACATTCATTCTCCTTGAAAGACAAATACCGCACGAGGGAACGGCATTTCTATGGGAGGCTCTCTAGCGTTTTCGGGCTTTAGAAGCAAATATAAAGATGTCTTTATATTTATAATATTATTAGACAATAATGGTCAATTATGTATCTTTATGACAAAGGCGAACGATTCAAGCGCTACCAAATTGGCCGGACAACTTGCTGGGATCTATGCCTTGCGAGTGCCAAGCCATTTCCCATTTGTCTTTTGCCTGAGTTTCGTAAAGCCAATCCGGTTCGCCTGGTGTCAGGGACCATCCATTTTGCGTTAATTCTTGCTCCAACTGCCCGGCTCCCCAACCGGAATAACCCAGTGCGGATATCCATTTTTCCGGTCCACGATTTTTGGCAATCGCACCCAAAATATCAAGAGAACTGCTCAGTCCCCAGCGATTGCCTACTTGCAATGTGTCCGATAGATTAAAATCCAGGCTGTGCAGAATGAAACCGCGATGGCCTTCTACCGGCCCGCCGACATATACATCGCGATCAGGCAAAGATTCCGTGCCGATATCAAACTGATCCAAAATACCGTGAAAGCTTATGTCCTGTGATATTTCACCGATATTTATGCCTAGAGCACCGTTTTCATCATGCGAACAAAGAGCGATGATCGAACGCGAAAAGCGGGGATCAGCCATACCGGGTGTGGATAGTAAAAATTGACCGGAAAAATATAATGGATGGTCCATGGCACCCTTATAAGCAACTAGAGCGATAATGCGCATGACAAATTCGATAAATGGAGCATTGTCATTACACTGCTTGCAATTTGTCCTTCCTGTCACCACTAAAGGAGAGAAGTTTCAAACCGTCTCATAATTTCACAAAGGAATGCGAACATGATCAACAAAGGCGATAAAATACCTGAGGTAAATTTGGTGAAAGCGACCGAAGCAGGACCCGAGCAAGTCAGCGCATCGGAATATTTTGCCGGTAAAAAAGTGGCCCTTTTCTCAGTACCTGGCGCCTATACGCCAACTTGTTCCGCAAAACATTTGCCTGGATATGTTGAAAAGGCGGCCGAATTGAAAGCAAAAGGCGTCGATGAAATTGCCTGCACGGCGGTCAATGACGCATTTGTTCTGGGTGCCTGGAACAAAGATTCCGGCTCAGAAGATGTTACCATGCTCGCCGATGGCAATGGCGATTTTGCCAAAGCGGTCGGGTTGGAAATGGACGGCTCTGGATTTGGCCTCGGCACCCGCGGCCAACGGTTTTCAATGATCATCAATGACGGCGTCGTTGAAGAGCTTAATGTTGAAGCGCCCGGTGACTTTAAGGTGAGCGCTGCAGATTATATGCTCGATCAACTTTAAACTTAAACCCTTTTATAAAAACTGGCGAGGGAAGCTTTGTCTCGCCGGTTTTTTATTGCCTACCAACCGCAGGCTTTGCCTTTGTTTTCTTCCTGGAGCCAGTTCATAAGCGGTTGAAAATAGCTGATCATTGCGGATCCATCCATTTCACGTGTGCCGGTAAATGCTTCGAGCGCGTCCGGCCACGGCTTAGACGCCCCCAGTTCCAACATTGCATTTAGACGCGTCCCTACTTCTTTGTTGCCATAGAAAGAACATCGGTGCAGCGACCCTTCCCAGCCAGCGGCATCGCAAGCCGCCTTATAAAATTGAAACTGCAAGATACGCGCAAGGAAATAGCGTGAATAGGGCGTGTTTCCAGGAATATGATATTTTGCACCCGGATCAAAAGCGTCAGCTGGCCGTTCGACGGGCGGCGTGATTCCCTGATATTGACGCTTCAGTTCATGCCAAGCCTGAGTATAATCCGCTGGTTTAATGTCTCCGGAAAAGACCTGCCAGCGCCATTTATCGACCAACAAACCAAAGGGCAAGAACGCTACTTTGTCCATCGCTTGGCGCAATAACAGACCAACATCCTTATCCGCGCTAGGCACTTTATCGGACTCCAGTAGCCCAACTTGCACCAGATATTCCGGCGTGATGGACAAGGCAATCATGTCTCCGATCGCTTCATGAAAACCATCATTGGCGCCATCAAGATGCAGATAGCTCTTCTGGTTATAGGCACGCTGATAATAGTTATGGCCAAGCTCATGATGAATGGTGACAAAATCATCGCCATTCACTTTGATGCACATTTTGATGCGGATATCATCGACATTATCGATATTCCAGGCACTAGCATGACAGACAACTTCTCGGTCCGCCGGTTTGGTGAATTGCGACCGATCCCAAAAACTCTGTGGCAAAGGTTCGAAACCAAGAGACGAGAAGAAACCCTCGCCTGCCTTCACCATTTTTAGCGCGTCATAGCCTTTGGCATTGAGGAGTTTTGTCGTATCAAAACCAATATCACCGGCCCCTTCCGGCGCCACAATATCATAGATATTACCCCATTCTTGCGCCCACATATTACCGAGTAAATCTGCCCGTATTGCTCCGGTTTTGGCCTGAACCTCGTCCCCATATTGTGCGTTAAGCTTGTCACGCGTATAGCAATGGAGCTCATCATAAAGTGGCTTCACTTGGCTCCACAATTTGTCGGTTAACTGTGCGAAATCATCAGCCGGCATATCATAGCCTGACCGCCACATCGCTCCGACATCTGAAAAACCAAGCTCCTTCGCACCGGCATTCGCGATTTCGACCATGCGAGCATAGTCGTCCTTCATCGGCGCGCCGACTTTGCTGTGCCAGCTGTCCCACATTTCAGACAGTTCATCCGGGTTGCGATTGGTACCCATTGCCGCTTCGATGTCGGAACCGTTTATCTCTTTTCCGTTCAGCGTGCCTTTTCCCTTCCCGTAAGAAGAGTTTAGCTTGGTTGCGATGGTATTTAACTCCGTCGCTGCCCCGTCCGTCGTTGGCGCGGGCAGCACAATACCTCCGCGCAATTTGTTGAGTTTACGTGTGGTTTCCGCATCTAGTCCGGCAACGTCCTTATATTTGGCAGCATCTATAGCCGCCTGCACGGACATAGTGGTTCCTTGAGCTCCAACTTTTGCCGCCAACGCATCTGTGTCGTCATTTATATAAGTCGAGTTAATCCAATAAATTCGGGCCGCATCAACCGAAAAATCAAACGCCTTTTTTTCCGTCTCCTCGACAAATTTCTTAGCATCGGTTGCCGTCGGCTTAGCAATATCCTGCCCACTTTCTCCTTCATGATGTTTAGCGTGGACGGGTGCACTCAGGGTGATCCCAGCGAGTGCGATGATCGAAGCGGCTGTTTTCATGGGCGATCCTCTATTTTGAATTTGGTTCAAACTGAAACTTTATCCGATACGGGTCAAGCGCGGCGTTCCCGGTGACGCCAGATTAAAGCTATAATGATCCCGCCTGTACCAATGATCCAAGTCGCTATTTTTGGCGGTTGCGCAAAGGCGGCAATCCCGGCCAGCATATCGCTCCCTTGTTGCTGCGAAAGTTGAATGAACTGGCTGATTGTTTCAATATAATCAAATAGACCGAAGGCAAAATAGATCAGGACCAAAAATAGGCCCAATTTTTTCAGCGAGGGCGACTCTGCTTCTTGCCATAATAGTCGCCCGCCAATAATGCCTCCGATCGCATACAGACCGATAAAGACCAAATCGCCAATCATCGACCATTTGGCATAATTTAATTGGCCCGCTGCGGCCCAACTTTGCTGAATGGCATCGACTCGCTGCCCGGTTGCGGCGCTTTGATGATCCAAAATGCCTTGAGGTGCTACATCGGTGATTAACGGACCGCTGGTCACCACGACCAGCAGGAAAATAGAGAAACCGCTTAGCCAGAAAATCCAAAAATTTCGCCACGTCATATATCCCGGCATTTTGCCTCTCCCTGTTTGTTAATCGTTCAAAAACTTTAGCATCTCTTGTCCCATCTCTGCTTTGGTCACGCTGCTCATATGGGTACCGGGAATGGAAACATGTTGCCCATTGATCAGCTGATTGGCCAAAGCAACCGGATCGCCATTATCTCGATCTTCTGATCCGCAAAGCACTAATGTCGGTGTCGAAATAACTCCAATATCGCTAGAAGACATGTCTGAAAATGTTTGCAGCAAAAGCGCTGCTGCGACGGGATCAATCTTCTGGCTTTTCATAAATTGTATTGCCATCCAATGTGGGTCACCACGTTTGGCTGTTTTGCGCAATTCAATAGCTTTCAAGAAAAAATCCTGCCGGCGATCCCATCCGGCGAGCCCTTCCATGCCCATCCCCGCCAATATCGCTTTTTTCGCTTGTATGTTTTGGGTGAGCAACTTTGCTGACGTGCGCGCGCCAAGGGAAAATCCGCCAAGATCATAATCCGTGAGATCCAAATGATCGATCAGCGCCAAAGCATCTTTGATCAATATGTCGTTGGGATAAGCATCGGCATCATGCGGCGCTTCACTTTGTCCGTGCGCGCGTAGATCTGGCATGATCACCCTAAAGCCGGCATCAGCCAGATATTTCGCATGACCAAATTTGATCCAATTGGTCTCGGCATTCGAAAACAATCCATGGAGCAAAATGACAGCGCGTCCCTGCCCTGTTTCGTGAATTCTCAGATTTACGCCATCAAAAGACGAAAAGTCCCAGCTCGCTACATCCACAGTCATTGTTCCAATTTCTTGCGCCAAGCAATCACATCATCCGGTTGCGTTTGATGCTGCACGGTTTTCGGATCAAGCATGATACCCGCTTGCTTCTGTGATACCCATAAATGTTCAACCGGAGCAATGTCGGCCCCTTGATCCAACGTCCCCACTTTCAGGGTAATAGCTGTCGGTGGATTGGTTCCGCTGTGCCATAATCTCGTACCACAATCACCGCAAAAAAAGTTGTATTTAGGGCGCCCACTAAAGGCTTTGCTTTCGTAGACTTTTGGACTGCCCGTCACGTCTAACATGTCGAAATACATCGGAATGGACATAGAAAAGGCGCTGGCACTTTGCTTTTTGCATTCACCACAATGACATGCATATGCAGGCGGCAATGCGACACCGACGGAATAGCGTATCGCACCACATTGGCAGCCGCCGGTCACCGTTCTTTCAGACCCTTTTGCTGCATCCGCCATATTGCTATTTCTACTCGGTCTTGACCAAAAAAGGGTTCCCCTTCAAACACCAAGGTCGGGACGCCCCAATGACCCGCCGCCTCAAGAGCGTCTTGATTTCCGGCGATTTCACCGTCTAATCCGGCGGGGTCAGCTTCGGCTTCTTTGCGCAATTCAGATAGGTCAAGGCCAGCGCGTTTCGCCGCTTGTTCCAAATGATCACCTTCATTCCAGCCAGCGACACCGCCCCAAATCAGTTGAGAAACTTGATCGGCAAATTCCAACCCCTTCCCTCGACGGGCTGCAGCCTGTCCCATGCGCGTTAACAAAAAGATATGCGGCTGATCGTCAGAAATTTTCCGGGTTGCAATATCCTGAACGATAGGATCGGGATTTGGCGGTGCCATTGGAATATCCATATATTGGGCAACACGAAAAATATCACGAAAAGTATAACCTATCCAATTGGGGTGACTTTTCTCAAAAAAATCTGGCTCACGGATCGCGAGAGGATAAACAAACCGTTGGTTTATTTTTAGATCAAATTCCTGTGTTAGTGCGACATAACGTCGCGTAGCGAGATAACTATAGGGCGAGCGGAAGGACCAGAAAACGTCAGCTTTTAATGTCATGGTGCTTCACTGCACCGAGATGGATGTTAAAGGCAAGTTCCAATGTCTTTTTTGAGCGCGATACAGCACGGCGCTAATTTGAATTCTTCGTTGATGTGTTAGTTGTCCGAATAGGCTTACACCATTAATTCTCGGAGCAATCAAAACGTTTTGATTGCTTGAAAAGGAAAATATTTGTGCCATCACAATCAACCATCAACATCTTCGAGCCCGCAGTTCTAATCGATCCGTATGATGCTTATCGGGAACTCAGGGGCGGTCCGGCCTTGCATTATGTTCCTGAAATGAATGTGCATGTAGCGACACGATACGAAGTTATTCGAGAGATAATCAGGGATACAAAAACATTCTCAAGTGAATATGCAGCTTTTTTTGATCGGTTACGGGCCGCGGGTATCGCATCAGCTTCTCCAGCGGTTCGCAGTGAACTTGAACATCTTGAAAAGCAGATTATTCCGCCCGTTCCGACGATGCTGACCCTGGATGAACCAGGACATACCCGTTATCGCTCCCTCGTCAGTGCGCTGTTTACGGCTAAGGAAACACGGAAATCCGAAGCAGCTGTTCGAGCGGTTGTTGATGAAACGATCGTCTCTCTTGGCAATAGGGATTCGGTCGAGTTTGTAGAGAGTTTTGCTGCACCTATTCCGTTAAAAGTCATCGGCCAACGACTTGGCATACCCGAAGATGATGTGCCGCTGTTCAATCGGGGCGCGACGGCGGCGGCCAGTGGACTGCGTCTGACACCTCTGACCGGCGATCAAATGATCGAACGTGCAAAGACAGCTGTTGATCTCCAAGGCCTTTTGGTTCGATTGATCGAAGAACGCCGGAGCACGCCAACCGAAGATATGATATCCATTCTCGCAAATTCAAAACTGGAAGATGAAAATCGCTATCTCGAACATGGAGAGACGCTTAGCATACTTGGCCAGTTTCTGGTTGCCGGGCATGAAACAACGACCAGTGCCTTTGGATGGGCTATGTTACTGCTTTGCAAAAACCCTGAAATCGAAGATCAGATAGCATCCAATCCCAAATTACTGGATACATTTGTGGAAGAAGCTTTGCGTTTGGAAGCGCCGGTTCAAGGACTCCCGAGACTTGTTACCAAAGATACACAAATAGAAGATTATGCGCTAAAGGCCGGAGATATTGTCTTCCTTCGCTATGGCTCGGCCAATCGTGATGAACGCAAATTCGATGATGCAGATAGCTGCGACCTGCATCGCAAAAAGGCCGGCGCCCATTTTGCATTTGGAGGCGGCGTCCATGCGTGCATCGGTGCACCGTTATCACGGCAAGAGTTAACCCTGGGTTGGTCTGCTCTATTGCAACATGGCAAAAACTTCCGCTTGTCGGAGGGTAGGCCAGAGCCCGAGGCTGAAATGAGCTTTATCTTACGAAATTTGCCTGCGCTACATATCGACTTTGAGTTGCGTTGATTGCGATCACTTAATTCCAATGTCCGTTTTTGGAAAAAGCTTGCATGCACTACAAACCGCCAGACGATTCAGCCCTTCTGCAAATGCTTACGCCCTAACAGTTCCGCAATCTGCACGGCATTGAGAGCCGCGCCCTTGCGCAAGTTATCGGAAACGCACCAGATAATCAGGCCATTGTCTACTGTCGGATCTTCCCGCACCCGGCTGATATAGGTGGCGCTGTCGCCGACACATTCCACTGGCGTCGTATAGCCTTCATCCTCGCGCTTATCGACCAGCATGATCCCAGGCGCTTCGCGGAGTATTTCCTGTGCCTTTTTCGCAGAAATCTCGTCTTCAAATTCAATATGAATCGCCTCGCTATGACCGACAAAAACCGGAACGCGTACACAAGTGGCAGTGAGCTTAATCTTGGGATCAAGTATTTTCTTGGTTTCAACGACCATCTTCCACTCTTCTTTCGTGGAACCATCGTCGAGGAACACGTCGATATGCGGGATCACATTAAATGCGATTTGTTTTGTAAAAACCTGGTTTTCCTTCGGATCACCGACAAAAATCGCGCGCGATTGTTCGAACAATTCATCCATGCCGCCTTTTCCTGCACCAGAGACAGATTGGTAGGTCGACACGACTACGCGCTTAATTTTCGCTGCGTCATGAAGCGGCTTAAGCGCAACCACCATTTGGGCGGTCGAACAATTGGGATTAGCGATAATATTGCGCGCCTTATAACCAGAAATGGCGTCAGGATTCACTTCCGGGACAATCAGCGGTACATCCGGATCCATCCTATATAGCGAGCTGTTGTCGATGACGACACAACCTGCAGCAGCGGCTTTAGGCGCATATTCTTTCGTTGGACCAGAACCGGCAGCAAAAAGTGCCATGTCCCATCCAGAAAAATCGAAATGCTCGATATTTTGAACCTTCAGCATTTTGCCGGTATCGCCAATTTCAATTTCTGTGCCTTGCGAGCGCGAAGATGCCACCGCGGCAAGTTCATCAATTGGAAACTCGCGCTCTGCAAGAATGGTCAGCATTTCACGCCCGACATTCCCGGTGGCACCAACAACTGCAACTTTGTAACCCATGAAACTTTTCCTATGCTGAATATGAAAACAGCCGGTTTTCCTGATGAGGAGAACCGGCTGCCTGAATTTGTTATGAAGCTTTTCTTATTTTGCTTCAGCGCCTTTGGCTGGCTGGTTCACGCGGCGTTCCGCAATACGTGCCCGTTTACCTGTACGGCCACGCAAATAATATAGCTTCGCGCGACGAACAACACCGCGGCGCACCACGGTAATAGATTCAATATTGGGGGAATAGAGCGGGAACACACGCTCAACGCCTTCACCGAAAGAAATTTTTCTTACAGTAAAGCTTGAGCCCATGCCGCGGCTGGTCCGTGCAATGCACACACCTTCAAAATTCTGCGTACGAACGCGTTCGCCTTCAACGACGCGAACACCAATGCGCAGCGTGTCGCCAGCGCGAAATTCCGGGATATCTTTAGAGGCTGCAAATGCTTCTACAGCTTCTTTTTCAAGTGTTTGGATCAGGTTCATGACCGATCTTCCTTTTTCTGTCCTCGCGCACCAGAGGGCGACTGATCCGGAGCATCCCTGTGATGCTCCCATAAATCGGGCCGCCTTAGCCGTGTATCTTCCTCTGCTCTTTGTTTCCGCCAAGCAGCTATTTTCGCATGATCCCCCGATCGCAAGACTTCAGGGATGACACGCCCTTCCCATTTCTGAGGCCGGGTAAACTGCGGATATTCCAAAAGTCCGGTTTCGAAACTTTCATCATCGCCGCTAGAAGAGGCGCCCATTACCCCGGGAAGCAGCCGAATGCAAGCGTCTAAAAGCACCAATGCGCCCATTTCTCCGCCAGAAAGGATATAATCACCTATTGAGACCTCTTCAATCGGCCGCGCATCGAAAATTCGTTCGTCAAATCCCTCGAAACGGCCGCAGAGGATAGTGACCCCTGGACCCTGAGCAATTTTCCGCACACGCGCCTGTTTTAGCGGTTTTCCGCGCGGGGTCATCGCGAGAATTGGCGCATTTGGCTGTTGTCTCAGCGAATGATCAACCGCTGAAGCCATGACGTCAGCCCGCAACACCATGCCCGCGCCGCCACCTGCTGGCGTATCATCGACGGACTTATGCTTGTCGGTAGCAAAGTCACGCATCTGGATGGGATCGCACGACCATTTGCCGTCCTCCAGCGCCCTGCCTGCTAAGGATGTACCTAGCGGCCCGGGAAATATTTCCGGATAAAGGGTCAAGATCTGGGCGGTGAATGTCATTTATCTTTGCTCGTTTTGCGAATCTCCATAATCGCAAAGGTCATGATAGAGATGACCAGTGCCATAGCGGCATATATCACGATGGTTTGTATCGGATTTTCATCATGTGCGCGGTTTTCAGAAAAGGCTGTCATGGCAATACCTGGAGTCAGGATCAGTTGTCCCGCTCCTATTGTGCTGACCATCCGAACAAATTGGTCGCGTTTTTGACTGAGCTTCCAGCCCGCAAGAGCCGGAAGAGCTGCGACCATCACAATTATCACGATAAAGAATATCGGCCCCGTCATGGTTCTACAAAATCCGACAGCACAATTGCCGGATCGTTGCGCATATCAATCGCACCGACGGGAACCATGAACTTTTTACCGCTGGCACGCTCTATTTCGATGACATCGCCAGCGCCAAATTCATAAATAGCGAATATTTTGCCGAGTTCCTCACCATTGTCAGAGACACAGCGCAGGCCAATAATGTCGATATGGTAGAATTCGTCTTCATCAAGCGCTGGCAATGACGAACGCGGAACGGTTAGTTCTGTCCCGCGCGCGTCCTCAGCTGCATTGCGATCTGCAATCTCAGTAAAACGAGCTATCGCGCCCATCTTATGGGATTTAACGGATTTCAGCGTCAAAGCGCCATCATTATAGGCCTTATGCTGCTTGAGACTGTCTAAAGTCTCGCAAAACAGCTTGAGCCGGACATCGCCCGTCACCCCATGCGCACCAATAATGACGGCAAGCGGGACGGACGCGTCCGGATCAAAGCTAGCCAAGGATTAGCCCTCGGACTTTTCTTCGGTAGCTTCTTCAGCCTTAGGTTCTTCTGCTGCAGTCTCTTCAGCTGGCGCTTCAGCAGCTGTTTCTTCTGCCGCTGGAGCCTCCTCTGCAGGTGTTTCTGCTGCAGCTTCTTCTGCTGGTGCTTCTTCCGCAGGAGCCGCTGCGGCTTCCTTCGCAGCTTCTTCTGCAGCAGCCGCTTTTTCCGCCTTTTCTTCCAAACGCTCAGTGGCTTTCTCGCCTGGCTTTGCTTTGTTCGGGTTGTTACGCGCTTCACGCTTCATCAAACCAGCAGCGTCAAGGAAACGCGCAACTCGATCGGAAGGCTGTGCACCAACGCTCAACCAATGTTTCGCGCGATCCAGATCTAAAATAACACGCTTTTCGTCATCTTTGGCGAGCAGCGGGTTGTAGCTTCCGATACGCTCGATAAACTTGCCATCCCGTGGAGCGCGGATATCCGCGATCACGATTTTATAATATGGACGTTTCTTGGAGCCTCCACGGGCCATTCTCATTGCTACTGACATAATAAACCTTTCTAAAACAATATAATAAACTTAATTTCTAAAACTATTTCTTCTTATTCAATAAATTCGCAAGATCAGGTGGTAATCCGCCTGGGGACATGTCTGGTAACCCCGGCATTCCGCCCATGCCGCCATTTTGTCCGCCCATACCCGCGCCAGCTGCACCGCCGCCACCGCCAAACATCGACATCAGGCCCTTCATACCGCCCATTTTCTTGATCTTTTTCATCGCCTTGGACATTTCCTGATGCATTTTCAGTAGCTTATTAACGTCCTGGACCGTGGTGCCCGAACCTTTGGCCACACGCACTTTGCGTTTGGCATTGAGCAAACCAGGGCGTACCCGCTCTTCCTTCGTCATCGAACCGATTATGGCATCCATGCGAACCAGCACCTTGTCGTCCATCGCACCACCCGCCATCGCGGCTTTGGCCTTCTTCATGCCCGGCATCATCGAAGCCAACGCACCCAAACCGCCCATTTTGGTCATCTGGCGCAGCTGTGAACGTAAGTCATTCAAGTCAAACTGACCCTTGGCCATTTTTTCGGCCAGCGCCTCGGATTCTTCCTTGTCAACGGTCGCAGCGGCTTTTTCCACCAAGCTGACGACATCGCCCATGCCCAATATCCGGCCAGCGACACGTTCGGGATGAAATTCTTCCAGCGCATCGATCTTCTCGCCGACGCCAACAAATTTAATCGGCTTTCCGGTGACCGCGCGCATGGAAAGCGCCGCACCACCGCGGGCATCGCCATCCATCCGAGTGAGGATCACACCGCTAAGATCAACTTGTTCTGAAAAGTTTGATGCGACATTGACCGCATCTTGACCGGTTAAAGCATCAACAACCAGCAAGGTTTCCTGGGGCTTGGAGACATCAGCGACCGCCTTCATCTCATCCATCAACTGTTGATCGACATGCAAGCGGCCCGCCGTATCAAGCATCAATACGTCAAAACCCTGCAATTTGGCAGCCTGAAGGGCACGTTTTGCGATCTCTACGGGTTGCTGACCTTCAACAATAGGTAAAGTGGCCGCATCAATCTGCTCTCCCAGAACAGCTAATTGCTCTTGGGCAGCAGGTCGATTGACATCGAGAGATGCCATCATCACCTTTTTATTTTCTTTGTCTTTCAGTCTTTTTGCGATTTTCGCAGTGGTCGTCGTCTTACCAGACCCTTGCAAACCGACCATCATGACAATGGCCGGCGGCGTGACAGCCAGATCCAGTCCGCTAACCTCGGCACCCAACATCTCTGCCAGACCGTCATTGACAATTTTAACAACTTGTTGACCGGGAGTGATGGATTTTAGAACTGATTGACCAACAGCCTGTTCGGTAACTTTTTCGACAAAATCACGCACAACCGGAAGCGCGACATCCGCTTCCAACAATGCGATACGCACTTCTCGCATTGCGCCACGAACATCTTCTTCTTTGAGCGCACCACGTCCGCGCAATTTGTCAAACACGCCACCAAGCCGGTCGCTTAACTTGTCAAACATGGCGTCTTCCTTTCTTGTCAAACTGCGGAAAACAGCGAAAACTGCTCAACGCAAAAAACGCCGGTGGGCGAAACCTCGCTGACCGACGTGTGAGTTTTATGCACTCGAAACTAATTTTGACGCTCCATTGAGCGCGTATTTGGAGCTCCATTAGTCGATCCCAACCGGCTCCGCAACCCCAGAAATCCGATATTATCCACAATCTTAACGAGAAATTGAGGATTGTTATTGCATTAGGCATGCTGAAATTTGTGGGAAAACCGTCATGGGGCATAAAATGTCGGAAAAGAATAGCGTCAAAACCAATAACAAGCATGCTGTCTCGGCGGGACGGGATGTCATTACGAGTATGATCGTAATTTTTGCTATTCTGATGTTTGTCGGAACTGGTGGAACAGTAATCAACGAAGCCATAGACTCTCTTTCGGGATATGGCGGGGGCAGCGACAAAATGCTTGTTTCTGCATTCTTGTTGAACATTGCTTTGATCTTGTTCGGTTGGCGTCGGTACCGCGATCTTGCTGCGGAAGTCAACGAACGCGCTGCCGCTGAAGAACGCGCGCATTCTTTGGCCGTTACGGATCCCCTAACCGGTTTTCTCAATCGCCGCACATTGACGGAGAAAACAGCCGAAATGATCGCATACGCGCAACGCAAAAATAAAAGCACTGCCTTTTTGATGCTGGATCTTGATAATTTCAAAACTGTGAATGATGTCCATGGCCATAGTGCTGGCGACATTGTGCTGAAGGAAGTGGCTGCAAGAATTTGCGATGTAATTCCGCCGAACAATTTGTTGGCGCGTTTAGGCGGAGACGAATTTGCCTGCGCATTTGTTTTCGATCCGGATCAACCAGAAATGGTGGATCGTATTGCCGATGACCTGATTGACAGCATAGCAATGCCAATTGTTGAAAATGGAAACCATTTGGTTGTGACAACTTCGATCGGCATGTCTCGTTTCGATTTTGAATCAGAAGGCGTCGATGTTTTGATGCGCCGCGCCGATATCGCAATGTACAGCGCCAAGAAACAAGGCCGCAATCGCTTTTGCTGGTTTGACGTTTCCATGGAGCAAGAGCTGCAAACCCGAAACACCATCGAGTCCGGTATGCGCAAGGGCATTCCGGCGGGCGAATTTGTACCATTTTATGAGCAACAAATTGATCTTGCGACTGGTAAACTTACCGGTTTTGAAATGCTAGCCCGTTGGGATTCCCCCACTCAAGGCCTGGTGTCACCGGAAGTGTTTATTCCGATTGCGGAAGATACCGGCATGATAGGCGATTTATCGCTCAGCGTTATGCGTCAGACATTTGAGGATGCCAAAACCTGGGATCCTAGCCTTTCGGTTTCGGTGAATATTTCACCCGTTCAATTGCTCGACCCTTGGCTTGCACAGAAGATTGTCAAACTGTTGGTGGAAACCGGATTTCCACCAAACCGGTTGGAAATCGAGATTACGGAAAGTTCTTTGTTCGAGAATTTAAGCCTCGCTCAATCTATCGTTGGCAGTTTGAAAAACCAAGGCATCCGCATTGCATTGGATGATTTCGGCACCGGCTATAGTTCGCTAGCTCACTTGCGCGCATTGCCATTTGATCGCATTAAAATTGATCGGAGTTTCGTGACGTCCATTTTGGACAATCCGGAAAGTGCCGCCATTGTAAAAGCCATTACCAGTCTGGGTGAAAGCTTGGGCATGCCTATTACGGCTGAAGGCATTGAAGACAAAGCAATTGAAGACGAGTTGCGCAACATTGGCTGTGCTAAAGGCCAAGGCTGGCATTATGGCCGTCCGCTCTCAACGGAACAGACGCGCCGGGTTTTGTCGGATCGCAATTTACTCCCTACTCAAGCTGCAGAAGAGCAAGTTGAAAAAGACGACCCAGAGATTGTCGAGCCTCAACGCAAAATGGGTTAAGCAACTCGCGCTACATAGAATATTACCGGTTCTGCACTTTCCCATGTGAAACACTGGACTTGCAAAGCCGGCATCCCTAAATCGCCTTCATGACAAAAGGGCAATTTCACAAAATGCATGGGTTAGGCAATGATTTTGTCATTGTAGATGCGCGTGCTTACGACATTGCCCAAACGCTCAAAATGCCGCCAGAAAAAGCGGCGGCTATAGCCAATCGACATAGCGGTATCGGATGCGATCAGTTGATAATATTGACCCGGTCTGATCGCGCTGATGCGCGCATGCAGATTTTCAATGCGGATGGTGGGGAAGTTGAAGCCTGCGGCAATGCTACTCGCTGTGTGGTCAAATTGCTCGGTGATGGCACTATTATAGAGACGGACGGCGGAATTTTATCGGGCAATGTGACCGATAACGGCGCTGTTGTGGATATGGGGAAGCCGCGCTTTGATTGGCAGAGCATCCCCCTCGCCTATGCCATGGACAGCAATCATATGCCGGTTGGCTGGGAAGATTTAACCGACCCAGCTGCCGTCAATATTGGCAATCCACATGTCATATTCTTTGTGTCGGATAACAACAAAATTCCCTTGAACCGGTTGGGCCCGATAATCGAAACAGATCCGCTTTTTCCCGATCGCGTCAATGTCAATATTGCCCATATTACGGGCAATGATATTCATTTGAGAGTTTGGGAACGCGGTGTTGGGTTGACTCGCGCCTGCGGAACGGGCGCTTGTGCAACGGCGGTTGCGGCAATCAAGCGCGGTTTGGTGCAAAGTCCTGTCCAAGTTCATTTGCCGGGCGGCATTTTGATCATTTCCTGGCAAGACGATCAAACCATTCAAATGCAGGGACCGACAACTTACGTATATTCCGGAGAGACGGACTGGGACAATTTCGGATGAGTGGTCCCGATATCATCAGCATGGGTTGCCGTTTAAATATCGCGGAAAGCGAGACCCTTAGACAGATTATCACGCGATCGGATATAGATTCCGACAAGCTCGTTGTAGTAAACAGCTGTGCCGTCACAAATGAAGCGGTTCGCCAATCCCGTCAAGCTGTGCGCCGCGCCAAGAAAGACAATCCTGATAAGAATATCGTCGTGACGGGCTGCGCTGCTCAAGTGGATCCCGACATGTTTTCTCAAATGCCCGAAACAGACGCTGTTGTTGGAAATATAGACAAATATGATCCCGCCAATTTTAAATTTGGCATAGAAACCAACCGCCCGGACATTCGCGTTTCGGATATCATGCAAATCAAGGAAACCGCGCCTCATATGATCAGTGCATTTGCTGAACGATCGCGCGCCTTTGTAGAAGTGCAAAATGGTTGTGACCATCGCTGTACATTCTGCATCATTCCTTATGGCCGCGGCAATAGCAGGTCAGTGCCCGCGGGCCAAGTTGTGGACCAAATTAAAGCACTGGTCGATCAAGGATTTAATGAAGTTGTGCTAACGGGTGTCGATGTAACGAGCTACGGCCCCGATCTCCCCGGGCAATCCAATCTCGGGCATTTGGTCGAACGGGTTCTCAAATATGTGCCTGAATTAAATCGGCTCCGTCTTTCTTCGGTTGATGGCGTGGAAATTGATGAGCGGCTTTTCGATGTTATAACCGGTGAAAAGCGCATGATGCCGCACGTCCATCTGTCGCTTCAATCTGGAGACAATATGATATTGAAACGGATGAAACGCAGACACAATCGGGAACAGGCAATTGATCTGGTTGCCCGACTACAGGAAAAAAGACCGGATATTGCCATTGGCGCGGATATTATTGCCGGATTTCCAACAGAAACTGATGAAATGTTCGTCAATAGTCTGGATATAATTGATCAATGCAAGATCATCCATGGCCATATTTTCCCTTATTCGCCCCGCAAAGGAACGCCAGCGGAAAAAATGCCTCAAGTGCATGGAACCATCATCAAACAACGCGCTCAACAATTGCGTCAAAAGCTCAGTGAAAACGCACAAATCTGGCGAGACAATTTGGTGGGCACCCAGCAAAATGTATTGTGCGAACGCAATGGCAAAGGCGGTTATGCAGAAAATTTTGCCCATATTAGTTTCGAAGACACAATGCCTGAAGGGCAGATTATTCCGGTGGAAATTGTCGCTTCCCATGGCCGCAATCTGATCGGAAAACCATATGAATGACAAACCGGGCTGGAAAGATCGCCTATTCGGCGGTTTCAGCAAGACATCTGGCAAGCTGACAGAAAATCTGACAGGCCTTGTCACCAAAGCCAAACTTGATGAAGCGACATTGGATGACATTGAGGATGCGCTGATCATTTCCGATCTTGGACCGGCAACCGCAGCCGCTATCCGGGAAAAATTATCCAACGAACGCTTTGAAAAAGGCTTGAGCGAACATGCCGTCCGCGAAATTATTCAATCTGAAATTGCTGACATTCTAGCACCTGTCGCAAAACCGATTGAGATTGAAGCCTTTCCGCGCCCGCAAGTTATCCTCGTTATTGGTGTGAACGGATCTGGGAAAACTACAACTATCGCAAAGCTAGCCCATCTGTTTCTCGAGCAAGATTACGGAGTCATGCTTGCCGCGGGCGATACTTTCCGAGCGGCGGCGATCGGACAATTAAAAGTCTGGGCAGAACGTCTCGGCGTCCCGATTATCAGCGGCAAAGAAGGCGGTGATAGCGCCAGCATCGTTTATGAGGGCGTAAAACAGGCCACGGCAACCGGGATTGACGTGTTAATCGTTGATACAGCCGGTCGGCTTCAAAATCGTACTGAATTAATGGATGAATTGGACAAAATCAGGCGCGTATTGGGTCGACTCAATCCCGCGGCCCCTCATGATGTTGTGCTCGTCCTGGACGCCACTACCGGCCAAAATGCCTTGTCGCAAATCGAAGTCTTTAAGGAAGTGGCAAAGGTTACGGGCTTAATCATGACCAAATTGGATGGCACAGCGCGCGGCGGCGTATTGGTCGCCGCAGCCAAGCAATTCGAAATGCCTATCCATGCCATCGGCGTGGGAGAAACTATGGAAGATTTAAGGCCTTTTGATGCCAATGATCTTGCAAGAGCAATAGCAGGGATCGAAGAATGAGCGACAAGAATAATGATGTAGCTGAACCAAAGGAGAATAAGGGTCTCGGCTTCGCCCTTGATTTTGGTCCGCTGCTGGTCTTTTTCCTCGCCTATAAATTTATCGGTATCATTGCAGGAACCGCCGCCTTCATGGCTGCCATTGTCATTGCCGTCGTCATTTCAAAATGGAAAATGGGAAAAATCTCTCCGATGTTGTGGCTCTCCGCCGTTCTGGTCGTAGGCTTTGGCGCGCTAACCATATATTTCAATGATCCACGGTTCATCCAGATCAAACCAACGATTATTTACCTTGGGTTTGCGGTCATTCTGGGTGTGGGGTTGCTGCGCGGCAAGGCCATGTTAAAATATCTGTTACAGGCCGCCTATGAAGGATTATCCGACGAAGGTTGGCTGAAATTGTCCCGCAACTGGGCGATCTTTTTTGTCGCCATGGCCGTTTTGAATGAGGTCATGCGTCTTTCTCTCAGCTTTGATTTATGGCTTACTCTAAAGGTTTGGGGCGTGACGATATTATCCTTTATCTTCGCTATTGCCAATGTGCCCATGCTGATGCGCTATGGCCTCGATTTGGGACAGGATGATGACGCGGAAGAGGCGGCTTCCAAATAAAAACCGCGCCCCATTGCCATGGGACGCGGCGATATTATTTCGCTATCTGTTATAATTAGACTTGATCAGCGCGGCTGACGCCTTCTCCATCAAGATTTTGAGCAACAAAGTCCCAATCAATCGCATCGTCGAGCAACGCCTGAACATAGTCTGGGCGTGCATTTTGATAGTCGAGATAATAAGCATGTTCCCAAACATCGATGGTCAGCAAAGGCTTCATATCATGCGCAACCGGGCTATCGGCATCGTGCAATGACGTAATTTCAAGCTTGTCGCCGTTGAGCACAAGCCAGGCCCATCCACTGGCAAAATGTCCAACCGCTTCGGCTTTGAACTTTTCCTTAAAATCTTCAACCGAACCAAAATCGGCTTCGATCCGGCTTTTCAATTCTGCCGGCATTTCTTTTTTTTCAGGACTCAGGCATAACCAGTAGAAGCTGTGGTTCCAAACTTGAGCAGCATTGTTGAATAGGCCACCATCAGATGCTTTGATAATATCCGACAATTTTTTGCCTTCATGAGCGGACCCGGCAATGGCGTCGTTTGTTTTAGTGACATAAGCATTATGATGCTTGCCATGGTGGAAATTGAAAGTGGCTTCTGAAATGAGGTCTCCAAAAGCGGTTTTGGCATAAGGCAATGCTGGCAGTTCAAAGGGCATTGAGAAAGTTCTCCGTAGTTAGAAAGGCTTTGTGACACCGCATATGGTGCCAAAACGAACTTGGATCAACTGTCTTTAAAACCATAGTTGCTTCGCTAACTTCAGTTTATGAGTCGCGATCTGCACTATTTGACGAACGGCAAGCAACAATTGCCCGCCTCGCTTTTATCCCAAAAGATCGTGCCGTTTCAACGAGTGTCGCAATTGATCATATGTCAGATTTAGCGCTTTTGCCGTTTGTCTCTGATTATATCGGGACTTAGCGAGCGCCGATTCCAATATCCGTTTTTCGAAAGCTTCCACCGCCTCTTTCATATCATCGACCGCCGTATATATTGGTTCCTCCGGTTCCTTCTCTATCGCTGCAGGTGCTTCATCCGCAGGCACCACAATTTCACTGGCCTCGCTTTGTTTGGTAGCCATTGGCCTTGGTTTCCAAGGCGATTCAAACGGATCAAAAACAATATGATCTACGGGCCGGGAATAATCGCTCCATTGATAGACCGCCCGTTCTATTACATTACGCAGCTCCCGGACATTGCCAGGCCATTGATGTCGTGCCAGCGCTTCATTGGCCAGTTGACCAAATCCAGGCCATTGCTCCCATTCCAATTCCGCTGCCATGCGTCTCCCGAAATAATCAGCAAGTACAGGAACATCGCCCTCGCGATATCGAAGGGGCGGTAAAGTGACGACTTCGAAGGACAACCGGTCCAGCAAATCGGCACGGAAACTTCCTTCCTCAGCCATTTTGGGAAGATCCGCATTGGTCGCAGCAACTATTCTGACGTCCACGCGTTGCGGGCGAGACGATCCAATACGCGTGATTTCGCCATATTCCACCGCACGCAAAAGCCGTTCTTGTGCTGCCGAAGATAAGTTTCCGAGTTCATCTAGAAACAAGGTTCCACCATCCGCTTCTTCAAAACGACCGACCCTGCTCTTTGTTGCACCGGTAAAAGCCCCGGCTTCGTGTCCAAATAGCTCCGCCTCAATCAAGGTCTCAGGCATGGCCGCACAGTTTAATGTTACCAACGGACCATCCCAACGCATACTCAGTCTGTGTAAGCGTTCCGCGATCAGCTCTTTACCCGTGCCGCGCTCCCCTATAACAAGGACCGGACGGTTTAATCCCGCTGCGCGGCTGGCCTTTTCAACGGCATCGAGGAAGGCCCCTGACTCTCCAATAAACTGATTTTCGCGCTCCATGGCCAATATATAGTGCAATTTCCTACTAAATAGCAATTAATACCATGTTCATTTTCGCATTATTTTATTATATCTTTTATTTTCAACATCTTATAAAGTTGGCACGCCTCCTGCAATGTTAGTCTCGAACCCGCAAGGGACTGTAGATTACGAACATGGAGGACAATATGTCAGCAACTAGTAAAGCAAGCAAATTTGCGAAATTGAGCAGAACAGACGTTTCTGCAATCATTTCAGTGCTCCTGTTCAGCATGACCATTTTGATCAGCGCCGTGGGCCCCGTTGAAGCGCAGAGCCCGACCATCTCTGAAGATGGTACAATTTCCCCTTCTGTCAGCTACAAAGCGTGACAGACGAAATGGCCGGGACTCCTTCATTTCCCCTTGCCGAAGTTAAGTCCCGGCCACCCTTCCAAATTGAAGATATTGATTTTATTGAAGACTCAAATTTTTACAAAGACCAGCCTGAACGTTCGAACCATTCCAGGCACAATGCTAGCAACTACCGGAGTTTAACTATGGGTATTTTTTCAAGAACGCGCGATATCATCGCTGCCAATGTGACCGACATGTTGGACAAAGCGGAAGATCCTTCCAAATTGATCCGAATGATCATTCTGGAAATGGAAGAAACTCTTGTTGAAGTTCGCGCTTCTGCTGCTCGTACCATTGCCGACCAAAAAGAAATGCGCCGGCACATAGATAAATTGGAACAATTGACGGAAGATTGGAACGAAAAAGCACAATTAGCTTTGTCCAAGGATCGCGAAGATCTCGCCAAGGCAGCATTGTTAGAGAAACGCAAAGCATCTGACATGGCTGAGCAACTCACGGTAGAAATTCAGGTTTTGGATGACGCGTTGCGCGCCAATGAAGAGGATATCGCCAAATTGCAGAAGAAATTGCAAGAAGCCCGCTCGCGTCAGAGCAGCCTGGTTAATCGCCTCGAAAGTGCAGAAAACCGGTATAAAATCCGTGAAATGTATAATGGCGACAAAGTCCATGATGCCTTTTCCAAGTTCGAATATCTCGAACGGCAAGTGGATCATGCTGAAGGCCGCGCCGATGCTTTAACCATGGGCGGTGAACCGGATACGCTTGAAAATCAAATCGCAGCACTAGAAAGCAGCGAAAAAGTAGATGACGAATTGGAAGCCATGAAGGCAGCCATGAAGAAAGGTGACAATTAATGGAGAATATTCTCGTACCGATATTTGTTGTTGGGATGCTGTTCATTGGACTGCCGTGGATCATCTTCCACTATGTCACCAAATGGAAAACGGCAGCGACTATTACCAATGAAGATGAGCATTTGTTGGATGAATTGCACAATATGGCGCGCCGGTTGGATGACCGGATGGAAACCATTGAACGGATCATGGCCGCGGACAATCCAGATTGGCGTCAATCCGCTCTTCCCAACGCGACAAGTGATCCGAAACCGACATTAGAGAATTTTGACAACCTCCTGAAGAAAGAAAGGCGCTAAACATGACTTCCTCCCGAACGAAATTTTATCTCGATAAAAAGCGGGCCAAATGGAGTGGTGTCTGCGCTGGGATATCGGATTATACCGGCATCAACGTGATGTGGGTGAGGCTTGCCGCCATATTTGCTACGGTTACGTTCGCCTTTCCATGGACGTTAATCGCTTATTGGGTCGCCGCAAAGTCAGCCGATGCTAAACCAGTCGAACTTTATGGTGATCGCGAAGACCGAGAATTTTGGCAAGGCGTCCGTCAATCCCCTCGCCGCACGGTCCGCGATGTTAAATCACGGTTTCGTGAGATAGACCGTCGCCTTGCAGACATGGAACTTTACTACACGAGCAAGAATACGACGCTCTCAAACGAAATTGAACGCCTGCGTTAAGCGGCAATAAATTAGGGAGAATTTTTATGAATTGGGGTGGACCGGGATTTGTAATCGCTATCATCGCCGTTTGTTATGCTGGTTGGATCATAAACAACTGGGTAAGGGCCAAACATGGCTATCCGCTCGAAGACGAATGGGGTGGAACGACACCAAAAGCTGACCCAAATGCTGAACGGAAAATCGAGTTACTTTCCTCAGAAAATGAAGAATTGGTTGGCAAAATAGATCGGCTGCAGGAACGCCTGGCGGTGCTCGAACGCATTGCAACCGACCCAGCTAAGCGCACAGCGGATGAAATAGAAGCATTAAGGGAGAAAGGGTAATGGAACCCGATAAAGCGTCATTTATTTTAGAAATTCTGCCTTATGCATCTGTTATAGCTGTAGCCGGAATGGGAGGCTGGGTTATCAACACCTGGCTGCGGATAAAAAATGGCTATCCTCTCGAAGGGAGTTGGGGCAATGCCTTGCATCCGAAAACAGATCAAGAAGCTGTTGAGCGCGTCAGATTAGTAACCCAAGAAAACGCAGAATTGCGTGCCGAAATTGGATCCATGAAAGATCGACTGGCAAATGTAGAACGGATTGTAACCGACGAGAGCCATCGCTTAACCAGTGATATTGAAGCCCTTCGCGACAACCGCACAAATTAATTGGAGAGGCACAGATGGAAATTAACCCACTTATCATCCCAATCTTAGGCATTTCATGCGGCGTATTAGCGGTTATCGGCGGTGTATTTGTTAAACCGTGGATCAAATTCAAACAGGAACAACTGAAGGTTCAGACCGAAATGACGGCGGAGAAAGCCGCCCAATATGCGGCCCATACTGAATTGTTGGAAAAGCGGGTGCGGGTTTTGGAGCGGATCGTTACCGATAAAGGTGCAGATCTTGCCGGACAGATTGAGGATCTTCGAGACGAACCGCAGAAAAAGGAACTTAATTGATGGATTGGCTTGGATATTTAATCCCCCTCGCCCCTTTCGGATTAGGCGGATTATGGATTTGGACCCGGCACCAAAGCAAAATGTTGGAAAAACAAAGAGAATTATTGCTGCTCGGGAAGAAATTGCCCGGCCATGAAGATAGCGAGCAAATGCAAGATGATATGCAATATCTCAAAGATCGCGTGGCCACGTTAGAAAAAATCGTAACCGATGAACGGGGGGCGCGTGAATTGGACAATGAGATCGCGAAATTGAGAGACCGTTAAACGGATAAATTTGGGAAGGAATAAAGAGTTATGGGTTGGGCAGAAGCTGTCGTCGCAATAATCATCGTAGTTACTATCGGTAAGGTTATGACGAGCAAGTATCGGGCGCAAAATGGAATTTTGGAAGATGAAGATGGCAATGCCATCACTGTCGCTCCATCAACTGACCCCGACGCTGGCCGACTGCGCGAGGAAGTGAAATTTCTTAAAGAGCGGGTCGCCGTTCTCGAAAAAATAGCCACCGATGATCGTGGTGCTCGCGAATTGGGCAATGAAATAGAAAAATTACGGGACAGCTAAGCGCTGCCTAAAAAGCAAAATATTAGAAGTAGAAAAAGGATAGCATCATGCCAGAAACCGGCCTTTACCTGATGACAGCAGCCTTTACATTAATTGGATTGACCGCTGTGTCGCTTATCGCCTTACGCGGTTGGCGCGACTGGATCGCTTTGAAAACCAAAGAACTGGATCGTCAACGTGAAGATAATCCGCCCAGTGCTTCCTCGCGTATCGAGGTTGCAGACCTGAAGGAGCGTATTCGCAAACTCGAAGCCATTGCTGCTGGAGTAGAGCTTTAGCGGTAACTTATTGGAATATGCCCACCGTTATTTCTATGAACGCGGGTAATTTCATGATGACGCACATCTCCTGCCCTGCTAGCGGGCGGGAATGAGTAAAATAGACGATCTTATTGAAGAATATGAATTTCTCGAAGCTGATGACCGATACCGGCTTCTGATTGATTTGGGCAAGGAACTGGAACCCATGCCTGATGCTCTCAAAACTGATGCAACATTGGTGCGCGGCTGTTCAGCCTCCGTATGGGTTTATCCAACAAAACACGATGATGGACGCCTTCATTTTCTGGCAGACAGCAATGCCGCGATTACCAAAGGGATTATCGCGCTGGTACTTGAAACCGTTCAAGATCAACCGATTGAAATGGTCTTGGACACGAATATTGCTAATATTTTGCAGCCGTTTGATCTGAAAAATCAACTCAGTTCCAACCGCACTCAGGGAATCCCGAATATGATAGCGCTGATCCACGAAACAGCAGAAAGATATCAATCGTGATAACGCCCTGGCTCATGCTGCTTGCGCCGTTAACACCACTCATACCGGTTGTTGCCGATAGTCAAAAACTATCCGAAAGCATCCCGGAACTGCGCCTCATTGCTGCCGATATCAGCAGCGCCAACGTGATAATCGATAAACAAAGCAATCGACCCGTATTACATATTGTCTTTTCGCCAAGCGGCAACCGCCGCTTTATGATATTACAGAAGGGGCGTCTGGGCAAAAAAATAGCGCTGTTTATCGGAGATAGGCTCGTTTCAGAGCCAATATTACATGAATATATTTTTGATGGTCGCGTTCAAATATCTGGAGGCTTCACATTCGAAGAAGCGCAAGCTTTGCGCGCGGAACTGACATCCGATGCGATAGAACCTTAAATTTGATTACACCTGTCGACTAAACCGGTTTCCAAATCCGGCGTTCTTCCGCAATTTTCAGAACATCAAAAGCGGCTTGCGCAGCTTGAAATTTCTTGGCGGCTTCTTCGTCGCCCGGATTAACGTCGGGATGAAATTCCTTCGCCATCGCTCGCCACGCTTTTTTGACCGTCTCAAAATCGACATCAGGAGTCAGGTCAAAAATTTCCAATGCCGTCATTTCATCCCGTGAACGGCTGCCATCTCCGGATCCCATCCAGCTATAATGTTTCGCTTCCTGATAAGCATTGGCATCGCGTTGCTCATCCGCTTCGCGCTTTTTCCGTTCTTCCTTGTCCAACCCCTCAAAATAATCCCATCCCCGATTATATTCAGCGGCATGTTTTTCGCAGAAATACCAGCGGTCTGGGCTGTTGGGAGATTTCGGGGCAGGACAGGTTCCCGCTTCTTCACAGCCATGCCGATCGCAAATTTTCACCTGCTGTGTTTCACGCGAGCTTTCATAGCTTCCCCAGCGCGGAAAGCCCCAATTATCTGATCGTTTTGCTTTGGGCATGAGGCTCTCTACCAAAGGCTCAGTGCCGTTTCCAGATGATTTTGATACCAGAGGGTCTGTAAGCCGGGTTCTGTCCATTCCCTTGCGGAAACTGGCCAGTCATTCATCTCGGCAATGCATTGCTGCATTGCTCTAGCAACCAACCCGGGCTGCAGGCCGAAAATGCCATATGCTGCCCCTATTTGGTTTTGCTCCAGGTGGGGTTTACCATGCCAGATCTGTTGCCAGATCCGCGGTGCGCTCTTACCGCACCCTTTCAACGTCACGGGGTCGAAACCGTCGCGACCTGCTTTCTGTTGCACTGTCCCTGAACAGGTGATTGCTCTCCTGCCCGCCGGACGTTATCCGGCACCTTTTAATCGTGGAGCCCGGACTTTCCTCGATAATATTAAATATTATCGCGACTGGCCGACCCTCTGGTGGGTTCTATTTAGTGATTCCGCGCTCCCTGTCGAGCATTAAAGACAAGAGCAGTGATCTACACTCGCCATCGATGACACCATCAATATTCTTCGGCCGAAAACGACGTTGAAAGGCAATGACGGCATCCTTTTCGGCCGAAATATCATAACCGAAACGTTCGAGAGCCAACATAAACCCACCATCTGTCCAAGGGGGTTCACCGCGATTCAGCGAAGGTTTCTTAAGGGCAATGCCGTGCCGGGCCAATCGATCCCAATCAAATAACTCTCCCGGATCCTGTTTGCGCGCTGGTGCCAAATCACTGTGACCGATGACATTGGATGGAACAATCCCATATCTTTCGACAATATCATGGGCCAGTCGAGTAACCGAATCCATTTGTTCTTCGGGAAAGGGAACATAGCCCCATTCATGACCAGGATTGACAATCTCAATCCCGACACTGGCACTGTTAACATCGGTTATACCACGCCAAGCTCCGCGGCCGGCATGCCAAGCACGCTGATCTTCCTTGACCATGTTTACCACCTGACCATCTTCGGTCACCACATAATGGGCAGAAACTTTTGCCTCCGGATTGGCCAGCCAATTAATGGCAGAGGCAGCGTCTTGCATTCCGGTATAGTGCAACACCAATATTGTGATCGGCAACTTGCGCTCATCAAAATTTGGCGACGGCGTCCAGATCATATCCATGGCACTTAGACTCCTGATTTAAAGCCGCTAGACAACAATTGCGCCTAATAATAATTCTGTTGATGAAGACGGCGAAACTCTCAAATCACCGCCATTGGTACAAGACAGTTCGCGCGACATCCAAGCCGCCGCGGTGCGAGCCGTGAGTTCAGATTGCGGCAAACTTCCTTCTAAAGCTTCACGAATTCCTTCGTCCAAGGCAATTTTAGGGCCTTCCGCTCGGACTACGACTTCAATGCCGTTATCGCCTTGTTCGGCTCCGACATCCAACTGACCACCTCGGACCAACGCTTCGCGCGCAATTAGTGCCAGGTTGAGCAATATTTTGATCGCCTTTTTCGGCAACGTCCCGCTTTGAACGGCCCAACCCAAAGTGATTTTCCCTTGATCACCCACCAAATTTTGGACCAATTGCTTGGCTTCGGCAGGATCGACCTCGTCACCAAAGCCGCCAGCAGCTCCAAAGGCCAGGCGAAAATATTTTAACTTATCGGCTGAAGCCCGCGCACTATCGGCCAATAGATCAAGACACCGATCACGCATTTCCGGGTCTGTTTCATCTTCCAACAGTTCAAGGCCATTGTTGATCGCCCCAACCGGGCTCAACAAATCATGGCAGAGTTTTGAACATAATAATGCAGCTAGATCGACACCGGATTCAGACATGGATATTGGCCCTTAAGTTATGAAAACTCATTCGACCGCTGTTTGGCCGTTTGTACGGATGCAATCAAGAGTGATCCGATCAAAACGCCCATAAAATTCTCCATCAGAACAAGCGCACCATGCTGCGGCTGATTGACCATTGATAATCAACCATAGTCGACCATCTGGCGCGGCCGATAGCGCATCTGTTCGCGATGGTTCAATACCGCCCGACGGGTGCGAGTGATAATAGCCCATAATCGGAATGCCGCCGCCTCGCATCCGCCGCTCCGCCGCAATCAATGTTGAAGGATCAATCTCAAAATATTTTTCTGTGTCCGCAGCGACATTAGCACTGGCCAAAAATTCAGAAATCGTCCTATTTTGACCAAATAACAGGCCACATATTTCATTTGGCGCAGAAAGTCGGGCAAGTTCCTGCAATTCGTCCAATATCTTGCTTGATATGACCAGTTTCATGGCCCACATCTAGGCGATGAACGAGGCACAATCCATAAAATCCGGTATTGTTCCGCAGACCGATAAAAAACAACGTCTCGATGCGTCTTTAGCGGGCCTGCTGGATGACCTTTCTCGCGAACGAATCAAAAACCTCATTGTCGGCGGAAACCTGCTAATCAATGGGGTACCCTGTACCGATCCATCATCCAAAAAATGCGCTGGCAAAAATTTTGCGCTCACCGTGCCCGCCCCGGTTGAAGGTCCGGCGCAACCTCAGGATATTCCTCTGGATGTTGTTTTTGAAGATGATCATCTCATTGTGATCAACAAAACCGCCGGCTTGGTTGTCCATCCTGCAGCCGGACATGCTGATGGTACTTTGGTCAACGCATTGCTGCATCATTGCAAAGGCCAGTTATCTGGCATTGGTGGTGTGACACGCCCAGGAATTGTGCATCGGATAGACAAAGACACGTCAGGCCTAATGGTTGCGGCAAAAACCGACAAAGCGCATCAAGGATTGACTGCATTATTTGCTGCGCATGATATTGAACGCCGCTATCTAGCGATTTGCAATGGCCGGCCCAATCCCCATTCCGCAACAATCGAAGGCAATATCGGGCGGAGCAATGTTGATCGGAAGAAAATGGCCGTTGTCGGGGATGATAAGGGCAAGACTGCAATCACTCATTACACCACCAAAGAACCCTTAAACGGGGCGACTCTAGTGGAATGCCAATTGGAAACCGGGCGCACCCATCAAGTCCGGGTCCATATGTCCCATATCGGGTATAGCCTTATTGGTGACCCTCTATATGGTACTCGTCGAAAATCATTGCTTTCCGGCAGAAAAGATATTCGATTTTGCCGTCAAGCGCTTCATGCTGCTATTCTTGGATTTGTTCATCCCATAACGGGAAAAAAATTGTTATTTAACTGTAACTTTCCACCCGATATGCAGGAACTATTCAGTAAGTTGCGTGTATAAGTAATAGATACTATATGGAATGAGACCAATGGGTGCTTGATGAGGCCCGGCGGCAAACCAGAGAAGGAACAAAAATGGCTAATAATAGCAATGTTCCGGCAAAAATCCCTGCCTTAGGGGGGGACGCGAGCCTGAACCGTTATCTTTCGGAAGTCCGTAAATTTCCGTTATTAAAACCCGAACAAGAATATATGCTGGCGAAACGCTATTCTGAACATAAAGATCAGGAAGCCGCAGCCCAGCTTGTAACCTCGCATCTGCGACTCGTAGCCAAGATTGCTATGGGCTTTCGTGGTTATGGCCTTCCAGTATCGGACCTTATTTCCGAAGGAAATGTTGGCCTGATGCAAGGTGTAAAGAAATTTGAACCCGATAGAGGTTTCCGCTTAGCTACTTACGCCATGTGGTGGATCCGTGCGTCGATACAAGAATATGTGTTGCGCAGCTGGAGCCTCGTCAAAATGGGCACAACCGCAGCGCAGAAAAAGCTTTTCTTTAATTTACGGCGGATGAAAAACAATCTCGAAGCATTTGAAGACGGCGATCTTTCCCCCGAAGATGTAAATAAGATCTCTTCAGACTTAGGCGTTGCTGAGCACGAAGTTGTCAATATGAACCGGCGCATGTCAATGGGAGGTGACGCCTCCTTAAACGTGCCACTATCGGAAGATGGCGACGGTGGACAATGGCAAGACACATTGGAAGATGATAGTCCGCTGCATGACCAACAAATTGCTGATGCACAGGAAGCTGATTTCCGTCACGAAATGCTGAACGAAGCGATGGAATCGCTGAATGAACGCGAACAGCATATTCTTGCGGAACGGCGTTTGTCTGAAGATCCGAAAACGCTCGAAGACCTCAGCAAAGTTTATGAGGTTAGCCGAGAGCGAATTCGTCAGATAGAAGTACGTGCTTTTGAAAAATTGCAAAAAGCGATGCTAAGAATTGCTGGTGAAAAACAACTACTTGCAGCGGGTTAACCCCCCAATCTCTCGCTTAATATGAACATCTAAATGCCCTGAAACAATATTTGTTTTCAGGGCATTTTTTGTTTACCGCTGGTATATGGCCTCGCAAAAACAAAGCCTTCCCGTCAGATTTATTTTTCTGTTCTTTCGGCTAACGGTCTATTTTCTGTTGTTCAGTTTGTTTTGGGTCGGACTTTATTCGTTTGTCCCTCCACCAGTTACAGCAACGATGATCATGGACAAAAACGGAATTACCAAAGATTGGACGGCCCTGAACAATATATCGCCCAATTTAGTCCGGGCCGTTATCGCTGCCGAGGATAGCAAATTTTGTGATCATGATGGATTTGATCGCCAAGCCATTAAAAAGGCGATCCAACGCAATAGAGAAGGTGGCCGAATTCGCGGCGGATCGACCATATCTCAACAGACGGCGAAAAATGTGTTTCTGTGGCAAGGCGGCGGCTATTTTCGGAAAGGGTTTGAAGCCTATTTCACTTTTCTCATCGAAAAAATCTGGGGAAAAAAGCGGATCATGGAGGTTTACCTCAATGTGGCTGAAACCGGGATTGGCACATATGGCGCCCAAGCCGGCGCCCAACGTTATTTCAAACAAGATGCTGCGGAACTAAACAAAATCCAGGCCGCTCGAATCGCAGCCGCCCTGCCCCTCCCGAAAGAACGCGCAGTCGTCAGCCCAAGCGGCTTTACCCGGCGCTATGGCAACATAATATCGGCACGAATCAATATTGTTCAGCGAGAAAAGTTGGATATCTGCATTTATCCATAACGCTTGATGGAACTTGAATTTCTATAACAACTAAGCGGTTTCAAATTTGAAAAACGGCAGTTTTATCTAGCCTGACGGTAAATTTTCGGTGGCGATTGGGAGGATATTGATTATCTTGCCACGTGTTCACGTTACTGCCAGAATTATGAAGAATTTCTATATTTGTTAACCGTAAACATTGGGAACGGGGAGAATTACTGGCCGATGAAAATCGAACCAAAAATCAAAGCACCCGAAATTGCAAGGTCTCCATTTGCGATGGTGAAACGGATTTTGCGTATGTCGCAATCCCTTGGTTCTATTTCCTTTACTTATCATATTGCGCCAGCAGTACATTCACCTGCAACGGACATTCCCAGGTTGCTTTTCAGCAATGCTTGGCCAAATCGGCATGCTTCGGAAAATGTCGGATTGCGTAAACAGATCGAAAATTTGCATGACGTGATAATTTCTCATGGCGCACCAACCAATTATCTGTCCTTGATGGCCAGCCAAAAAGTCATCAACCAACGCTTTTCTGAAAGAATTCAAAAAAGAGTGGCAAGCCATGGAATCGTCGATGAATATATAATTCCGGTTTACGGTCCCTATAAAATCGAAGGGTGTATGTGTTTTGGCTTCAAACAGGATATCCACAGTTTGGAGCCTGGTATTACTTGTCAGTTAGAATCATTGGCTAGCGTTTCTCATATTAAAATTGTTGCGTGCTTTGGCGACAAAATGGAGCAAATTGATTTGTCACGCCGCGAAACAGAAGTTTTGCAATGGCTGGCCTTTGGCAAAAGCGTTACCGATATTTCGACAATTTTGGGTGTCCAGCCCACAACCATAGACAGCTATACACGCCGAATTTACGCGAAATTTGGGGTTCACAACAAAATTAGCGCCGTCCTTGCCGGGGTTTCCACCGGCAAGGTAAGTCTCTGAGCCAATTCTATCGTAACATGGAGCCGCCTATTGGCGTGCTTGGAACGCAAGAAATGCGATATAGTCAGAACCGGGATGTAAGATCTCTACAACTTTCTTGATAATTGCACTGCCATTGGCACCGTTGGTGAAGACGGCAATTCCAATTTCTCGTTCGGGCACGAAAAAGCCCAATGTGCGTTCGCCCCAATCACCGCCGCCTTGCATGATAACAGTTTCCCCTTGATATTCGAACACCGCCCATCCCATTGCAAATCCGCCTTTTAGGGGACAGGAGTCCGGTCCCCAAGGGCAACCCTTCGCAAAAATATTGTCGGACAACTTAAATCTTTGATCTGCTAGATATTTGGAGAGTCCTTCATTTTTCATGACGCTTATGAGAAACTTCGTATAATCCCGAATTGTTATATGCACATCATCGGCCGCGCTCCATTTATCTCTGACATCCGCCGTACGGCGCTTTCCGTCTGGTCCCTGCGGCTGGGCGACGCGTCCGCTAAACCATTTTTCTCCGACATAAGAGACCTGATCCATATCTAAAGGTTGGAATATTTCTTGATGGGCGAGTGCAGTAAAGGATCGATCCAGTTTCTTTTCCGCAAAGCGCGCGACATAATCATAGCCTTCTCCCGAATAAGATGCCTGTTCACCGGGCGTAAATTGAAACGCCAGCCCATCACCGTTCTTTGGACGCCAATTGGGAAACCCGGCGCGATGTCGGAGCGCAATTTTAGGGGTCAGAAGCTGATGTCGAGGGTCGCGCGCAATATCGGGGTCAATCCAGTGAACCGACATCTGTTCATCCAAGTTGATTTTGCCAGACGAAGCAAGCCGCAAAATTGTTTCCGCGCTAATAGATTTCGTCATCGAGGCAATATTGAACAGTGTATCAGAAGTGGCGTTCACTCCTGGGCTTTGTTCACCAAATACACCGGACCATTGCAAGTTTCCCTTTTCAATATAGGCGATAGCAACAGCTGGTACGTCATGCTTTTCAAGCCAGTTATCGATATTGTTTTCTATCTCCTGTTGTTGGGTCGATTTTGGCTGTTGATCAGATGCGTTTGCGTTTGTGGACATCAATCCAATCAAACTTAGAGTCGCCATTCCCAATCTCAAATTTTGCAATTTAACCTCCTGTTTTCACTGCTTCATAGATGCGGGAGGTCACGGCATTGGATGTTCCAGCGGCCCAATAAATATTTTTCTCTACATTACATCCAATCGCGCTTTGGCTAGCATCTAAGGTGGCAGATATTAAAATTGTAGGAGCCCCAAATGGAATCGCTGAATTTCGACATATTGGTCCCCATTTCTTTCATATGCGGCCTATTTACGACTTTGGGATTTTCTCAATATCTCAGTTACAGGGGCCGCAAACAAACCTTGAAAGTTCTCGAAATAGCCCTTCAGAACGCAGCAATTAGCGACCATAAGGCTCTTGAAGCTATTGCTTGGACCAAATCACGACCATTTGCTGATTTACGCAGAGCGATGCTGTTTCTCGCCACAACATTTGGCTTATGGGGCTTTTCATTCAGCCTTGAGTCAAATGATATTCGCTCCTTGTTACAGAGCATCTCCATTTTCCCCTTCACGCTTGGCGTGACTTATCTATTTTTCCATTTTTACGCTTCATCAGACCAATCCAGGCAATATTCTTAGGCTGATCTGCTCTAATGGAGAAACTGTCTGACGAGCAACTGGCAAGGCTGGTCCAAGCATCCGGGGATGCCGGGAGCTATGCCGAGTTGGTACGGCGCCATCAGGCTCCTTTGCTCGCGTTTCTGTATCGCCTAGCTGGAAATGATATGAACGTGGATGATATTTCTCAAACCGCCATTTTCCAAGCCTATCGAAAGATACGACAATTCCGATTCAAATCCACATTTCGTACCTGGTTATTCAAAATTGCCTATCTCGAATATTTGCAGTTGCTTCGCCATCGTAAGGTAGTTGACCGCCTTAAATCTAATTTGACGGCCTTACAGAGCGAACCAGCCTCGGTTGATGTCGACCTTTCGATGGATTTGCAAAAAGCAATGCTTATGCTTTCCGAACAGGAAAGAGCCGCTATTCTATTATGCGATGCCCACGGCTTCTCCCATTCCGAAGCAGCACAAGCGATGAATGCCCCCTTAGGGTCTGTAAAAACCTATGTTCAAAGAGCCCGCAAGAAGATGCGGGAATTACTCATTTAATTTCAGGAGTATATGATGAATAGCGATGATCAAATATCCCAGATGCTGATGGAAGACACGAAAAGACTGGCTGAATATATTTATCTAGATACAAAAAAAATGTCCGGGAGCCCCAAAAACTCGCAAATTTTAAATAAGTTACGGCTGATTGAATGGCGAAGAAATCTTGTCGTAAACGCAGCGGCGATCGTTGCTCTTGTGGTATCATGCCTGGTCTTTTGGTTCACCCTATCAGGCGAGGATCATCGTTATATCCTTCTCTTGATATTCGGCTTGTCCAGCGCCTATGCAGCTTTTCTATGGCACCATGATCCCGACTATTGAAAGTCGTGAGATACGGATCATTCACAGCAAAAAGGATCCAATAACCAAATATTAGTCTTGGCAAATATTTCGCTTTTAATTCTGGGGTCTAATTGGAGTTTCTAAGAATAGGCCTTAAGCCGCATCTTCCTTTTTCGACTTGCTGCTTTTAGCGATCACTTTGACCGGCTCTTTGGTTCCTGCAACAACATCTTTATCGATAACAATCTCATCGACATCTTCCAGATCCGGCAAATCAAACATGGTGTCGAGCAAGATATTCTCAACAATCGATCGCAATCCGCGGGCACCGGTTTTCCGTTCAATCGCTTTATTGCCAATGGCGACAAGCGCATCTTCGGTAAAGGTCAACGCCACATCTTCCAATTCAAAAAGCTTGGCATATTGTTTGACCAGAGCATTTTTCGGTTCCTGTAAAATCTGCACCAACGCATCTATGTCAAGATCTTCCAGAGTGGCGATAACCGGCAAGCGTCCGACAAATTCCGGAATAAGGCCGAATTTCAATAAATCCTCTGGCTCACCTTGTTGCAATGTCTTGCCGATTTTGCGCTCTTCCGGCGCAGAAACATGGGCGCCAAAGCCAATCGATTTGGCTTCCAATCGGTCACCAATGATTTTTTCCAGGCCAGCAAAGGCGCCACCACAAATAAACAAAATATTGGTGGTATCAACTTGCAAAAACTCTTGCTGAGGATGCTTACGGCCACCTTGGGGCGGAACGCTAGCTGTTGTACCCTCCATAAGCTTCAACAGAGCCTGTTGAACGCCCTCACCCGATACATCCCGGGTAATCGAGGGATTTTCCGCTTTGCGGCTAATTTTGTCTATCTCATCAATATAGACAATACCGCGCTGCGCTTTTTCCACGTTATAATCGGAGGACTGCAGCAATTTTAGTATGATATTCTCAACATCTTCACCAACATAGCCTGCTTCGGTCAACGTTGTTGCGTCTGCCATGGTAAATGGCACATCAAAAGTCTTCGCTAAAGTTTGCGCCAAAAGCGTTTTACCGCAGCCGGTTGGCCCAACCAGCAAAATATTGGATTTTGCGAGCTCAATTTCACCCGACTTCGCAGCATGGTTCAGGCGCTTATAGTGGTTATGCACAGCGACCGACAAAACACGTTTCGCACGATCTTGACCAATCACATAGTCATTCAGCACATCACAGATTTCTTGAGGTGATGGCACTTCGCCATCTTTTTTACCGGTGATTGCACCTTTGGTTTCTTCGCGAATAATGTCGTTGCACAGCTCCACACATTCGTCGCAAATAAATACCGTTGGTCCCGCAATAAGCTTGCGGACTTCATGCTGGGATTTCCCGCAGAACGAGCAATAAAGTGTGCTCTTCGAATCGGATCCCGTCAATTTCGTCATAAAAAGTCCTTAAACATAGGCCAGAACAACAATCTAACCCTGAAAATACAAATTGCCACCGCTTTTTTCAGAGCGGTTTACAGCAGAAGGTGAATGTAAAGAGAGCAGCTTAATTTTCATTTAGGGCTGCGATAACATCTCATTTATCATCTTCTGCGGGCTTTGGCCGCTTATCATACACCTCGTCCACCAATCCGAATGCTTTCGCTTCGTCCGCTTCCAAAAATGTGTCCCGATCCATTGCTTTTTCAATTTCCTTGATCGGTTTCCCAGTATATTTCGCATAAAGTTCGTTCATACGGGTCCGAATCCGGAGAATCTCTTTGGCCTGTATTTCAATATCAGATGCCATACCTTGAGCGCCGCCGGATGGTTGGTGGACCATGATCCGCGCGTTAGTTGTTGCCATCCGCATGCCTGGTTCGCCCGATGCCAACAAAAAGCTCCCCATAGATGCCGCTTGCCCTACGCAAACGGTGCCGACCCGAGGTCGAATATATTGCATCGTGTCATGTATGGCCATTCCTGCCGTAACCACGCCGCCAGGAGAATTAATATAGAGATAAATATCCTTTTTCGGATTCTCTGATTCGAGAAACAGCAATTGAGCAGTAATAATGGACGCCATATTATCTTCTACCGGCCCGGTTACAAAAACAATACGCTCCCGCAACAGCCGAGAAAATATGTCAAAGCTACGCTCTCCGCGGTTGGATTGTTCAATAACGACGGGAACAAGAGCGTCGACGATCGGATCATGCATGGTAAGTCAGTGCCTTTTTGAAAACTCTTCAGTAAAAACAGGGCTCGAAAGAAAAGAGTCCCTGTCGGTTTAAACCTACATCGGAGTATCTTCGGCAATGTTCAAGTCGGTTAAGTATTTTTTCCATTCCAAATCGAGATTATGATGCCGTTGCGCATCATTTTTCTCAGCGCTATGAACAGTCTACACCCACCAAAACCGAATTCAGGAGACATAGATGCCCGAATATTCACCCTCGATACCTCAATTTCTCTCAGAAGAAGAAAATGGCGGTAGCGATCCTATGGCCTTCATGATGAAGCGAGTTTTGGAAACGCGTACAGTTATGATTTTCGGCGGTGTTGATCAGAAACTAGCCGAGCGCGTATCAGCACAAATGCTCTATTTGGATCATGTAAGCGATGATCCAATCCGCTTGCTGATCAATTCACCCGGTGGCCATGTTGAATCAGGCGACACCATTCATGATTTGATTGAATATATTAATGCCCCGGTCGCGGTTATCGGCACAGGTTGGGTTGCCAGCATCGCGACGCATATTTTTCTCGGGGTGCCTGCAGAACAACGCTATTGCTTACCCAATACCCGGTTTCTTATTCATCAGCCGTCGGGCGGCGCGGGCGGCAAGGCCTCAGATATTGCGATTCAAGCGGAAGAAATTGTCAAAATGCGGGAACGCATTGCCCAGAAAATTGCGGAAGCAACTGGACAAACCGTAAAGCGCGTTATCGAAGATATTGATCGCGACTATTGGATGTCGACTGATGAAGCCAAGGAATATGGTATTCTTGGAACGGTGATCAACAAAGCAAGTGACGTCAGCTTTTAAGCCTTCATACTAGCCGGACGATGCCAAAGCATGTCCGGCTAGGAATATTTGTCTATTTCTTTGCAGCGGGTTTTTTAGCAGCGGGCTTTTTGGCCGCTGGCTTTTTCGCAGCAGGTTTTTTCGCCGGCGCTTTCTTGGCCGGCGCCTTTTTGGCAGGAGCTTTTGCTTCGGTTGCCTTTGCAGCTGACTTTTTAGCGGCCGGTTTTTTTGCAGCGGGCTTTTTCGCAGCCGCTTTTTTTGCGGGTGCTTTTTTCGCTGGCGCTTTTTTCTTCGCTGGCTTTGCTTCTGCTTCGTCTTCCGCTTCTATGGCCGCTTCCAGTTCTTCGCGGGTTACCTTCTTGTCGGTAATTTCCGCTTTCTCGAACAAGAAATCGACCACTTTGTCTTCATACATTGGCGCGCGCAATTGGGCGGCTGCCATCTGATCCTGTTGGATATATTCCATGAAGCGTTGGCGATCTTCTTCGCGATATTGCTGCGCAGCTTGTTGAACCAACATGGACATTTCCTGCTGACTCACTTCTACGCCATTGGCTTGGCCAATTTCGGACAATAGCAATCCAAGACGAACACGACGCACAGCGATTTCGCGATATTCATCCTTTTCGTCTTCCATTTCTTTTCTGGCTTTGTCCGGATCTTCTTCTTGTGCAGCTTCTTGCTCAAGCTGTTGCCAGATTTGATTAAACTCAGCTTCCACCATGGTCGGCGGCACTTCAAAATCGTGGGAAGCGGCCAACTGATCAAGCAATTTGCGTTTCATATGGGTGCGCGTCAGACCGTTGAGCTCTTGTTCAATCTGCCCTTTAAGCAATTCGGTCAATTGCTCCAGCCCTTCCAAACCCATGGCTTTTGCCATTTCGTCGTCGGCTTTGGAGGCTTTTGCCGTTTGCACTTCACCAATAACAACATCAAAAGTTGCATCTTTGCCCTTCAGGGTCTCGACATTGTAGTCTTCAGGGAAGGTTACTTTAACGAGCACTTCGTCATTGGCTTTTTTGCCAACCAGTTGATCTTCAAAACCAGGAATCAAGCGGCCGGATCCCAACTCAATCGCCATACCCTCGCCTTTGCCACCTTCAAAGGGCACTCCGTCAACCTTGCCTTCAAAATCAATTAAGCACTGATCTCCAATTTTCGCTTTGTGGCTTTTCGCGGCGGTTTCAAATTGCTTCTGACTTTCAGCAAATTTATCAAGCGATTCTTGGACGGTTTTTTCATCCGCTTCGACTTGCAGTCGTTCCAGCGTCAAGCCTTCCACAGAGGGGGTTGGCACTTCTGGTAAAATCTCCAGTTCCACTTTCACGTCGGCATCTTTCCCGGCCTCATAGCCATCGGCCAATGTCACACTAGGTTGCATCGCAGGGCGGAGATTATTATCCGCGATCGTCTTTTCAACGCTTTCCTGAACGGTGCTACTCAATGCGTCTTGCAACAATGCGTCATTATGCATTTTACGCACGAGATTCGCTGGCACTTTGCCTTTGCGGAAACCAGGCATATTGACCTGTGGAGCCAATTTTTTAACCTCATTATCTACACGTGTTTCAATATCTTTCGCGGAGATTTTGATGTCATAAGCCCGTTTAAGGCCTTCGTTCAGCGTTTCAACAATCTGCATGATTACCCTTTAATGCCTTCATAATTTCTTTTTCGATCAATTTTTCGGTGCTTTGGTGCGGGCGAAGGGACTCGAACCCCCACACCCGAAGATACCAGAACCTAAATCTGGCGCGTCTACCAATTCCGCCACGCCCGCACGAGTTACACCGTCAAACCACTATCGAATTTTGATTGACGCGTGCGCCTAGCGGAAAGGTGCCCAAAGGGCAAGCCCGCTTTGCGCGTTCGTGCCGCTAATTTAATCAGATCGATTAGCTTGCTGAACCAAGCGTCTTTTTCAAAAGCTCGTTCACCACCTGTGGATTGGCTTTGCCTTGCATCGCTTTCATTGTTTGCCCAACGAAAAAACCGAATAATTTGTCCTTGCCGCCGCGATATTCGGCAACTTTGTCTTCATTTGCCGTCATGACATCAGCGATAACTTTCTCAATCGCACCGGTGTCGGATTCCTGTTTCAAGCCTTTTTCTTCAACAATCTTGGCTGCACCATCGCCGGTTTCCAGCATGATCTCGAACACTTGCTTGGCAATCTTGCCGGAGATTGTACCGTCAGCGATAAGGCCAAGGAGTTCTGCTGCTTGTTGGGGAGAGACTGGGCTTTGCTCAATGGATAATCCCATTTTATTGAGTGCGCCGAATAACTCGGACGTCAACCAATTGGCTGCTGAACTTGCGATTTTTTCTGGCTCATCGGTAGTTTCCAGCAATTGCTCAAACCAGAGCGCGGTTTCATGCTCGGCCGTCAGAACCGCTGCATTATAGGCGCTGAGACCAAGAACATTTTTGTAGCGCGCACGCTTTTCATCGGGCAATTCCGGAAGACTGGCTTTACAATTGAAGATAAACTCATCTTCCAACTCCAATGGCAAAAGATCTGGATCGGGAAAATATCGGTAATCATGCGCATCTTCCTTGGAGCGCATGGAGCGTGTTTCGTTCCGGTCTGGATCAAACAGGCGGGTTTCCTGAACAATCTCTCCGCCTTCTTCGAGCACATCCACCTGACGCTGGGCCTCATATTCGATGACCTGTTGAATGAAGCGCAGGGAGTTGACGTTTTTAGTTTCAGTCCGGATGCCCAATTTGTCACCGGGTTTGCGGACGGAGACATTGACGTCGGCCCGCATGGAGCCTTGCTCCATATTGCCGTCGCAGCTGCCCACATATCGTAGAATTGATCTGAGCTTACGGACATAAGCTGCTGCTTCTTTTGGCGATGTCATATCAGGCATCGATACGATTTCCATCAAGGCTACGCCGCAACGATTGAGATCGACATAGCTCATGGTCGGATGTTGATCGTGCATGAGCTTTCCGGCATCCTGTTCGATATGGATGCGTTCAACGCCGACCGTCTTACCATGAGCATCAGGATCTTTTTCATCCAGCGAGATTTCTATTTTTCCTTCGCCCACGATCGGGTGATAAAGCTGAGAAATCTGATAGCCCTGCGGCAAATCGGCATAGAAATAATTCTTCCGATCGAAACGCGAATATTTGTTGATCTGCGCATCGATTGCGAGGCCAGTGCGTACGGCCTGGCGAACGCATTCCTTGTTCAATACCGGCAGCATTCCCGGCATGGCGGCGTCGACCAGGCTGACCTGCGTGTTGGGCTCAGCCCCAAATTCGGTGGAAGCCCCGGAAAAGAGCTTTGCATTTGAAGTAATCTGCGCATGCACTTCAAGGCCGATTACGACCTCCCATTCACCGGTTGCACCCTGGATTCGATAGGTTGATTCAGTCATTTGTCACTTTCAAAAATTCAGCTTCCACTGTTTTCAGTTCCTGTTCCAAAACTCGGTCAAATTTTCGGTTCCCATTAACACTCACCTCTTCAAGAAATAGAACGCTAATATCTCGATATTCCGAATACTTTTTCAGTTCTCTGACCGATGCAACTACAATGGGTGCACGATTTGTCTTCCCATCCTTCAACTCTGCCATCAACGTATCCATAACTTTTGAATAAGCAAAATAGCGTGCGCTTGGACCAAAACTCTTACTTTGTCTTGAGCCTTTGGCTGATATCACCACAATCGCCCAAAACGGAACAACTAACCCAAATAAGATGAGCCCGAGAGCTGACCACTCAAAAACATTCACCACCACTGCTCCGGCTTAGCAACAAACCCGGCGCGATCTTCCAATGCCAGACCGGCATTAAACACACCCTGTTCGTCCAGTGCCTTGCCTATAATCTGCAATCCCAAGGGAAGCCCCTGCCCGTCTAGTCCTGCTGGTACTGACATTGCTGGCAGGCCTGCGAGGCTGCTTGGCACCGTGAACACATCGTTCAAATACATGGCCAGCGGATCGGTTTTTTCGCCGAGTCCAAAGGCCGCGCTGGGCGCGGTTGGCGTTAGCAAAAGGTCACAGCTTTCCCAAGCTTTGTCGAAATCTTGCGAGATCAGCGTCCGCACTTTCTGTGCTTGTGTGTAATAGGCGTCATAATAGCCCGCTGATAGCACGTAAGTACCGATCATGATCCGGCGCTTGACCTCAGGGCCAAAGCCGGATTCCCGGGTAGCGGCATACATGTCCTGCAACCCTGCTCCATCCGGTAGATCACGCATGCCGTAACGCACACCATCATAGCGAGCGAGATTGGAGGAGGCTTCTGCTGGTGCGATGATGTAGTAAGCAGGCAACGCATATTTTGTGTGCGGCAAGGACACATCAACGATCTTCGCGCCCGCATCTTTGAGCCACTCTATGCCCTGCTTCCAAAGCGCATCAATTTCTGGCGGCATATTGTCGACCCGATATTCCTTGGGGATACCGATACGCTTACCAGTCAAATCGCTTTTCAGGCCTGCTTCCCACTCAGGAACCGGCAAATCGAGCGAGGTTGAATCCTTGGGATCAAATCCTGCCATTGATTCCAGCATGATGGCACAATCACGCACATCATGTGCCATGGGACCAGCCTGATCAAGTGAGCTTGCAAAGGCAATTGTGCCCCAGCGTGAGCAGCGGCCATAAGTCGGCTTGAAACCGGTTATACCCACAAAAGCCGCGGGTTGGCGGATGGAGCCGCCAGTATCAGTACCCGTCGCAGCGGGGCAGATACGTCCGGACACCACCGCAGCACTGCCACCCGAAGAACCACCGGGCGCCAGATCGGTATTGCCACCGTCATTCCGCCGCCATGGTGAAATCACATTGCCGAAAGCACTGGTTTCATTAGATGAACCCATGGCAAACTGGTCCATGTTCAGCTTTCCGAGCATGCCTGCACCCGCTTTGAACAGATTGGCAGACACAGTCGATTCATATTGCGGTGTGAAACCGTCCAAAATTACACTTGCGGCTGTTGTTGCAACGCCTTCGGTGCAGAACAGATCTTTCATACCGATCGGCACACCCGCCATTTTCCCGAGCGGTTCCCCAGAAGCTTTCGCCTTGTCAGTTGCTTCCGCGGCAGCCATCGCATGATCAGGCGTCTCTACCAGGACAGCGTTTAACGATTTGGCCGTGCTCACTCGCGCGATAAATATTTCAGCGACTTCTTTAGCGGAAAAATCTCCCGCCGTAATTCCGCTGCGAATTCCGGCAATGCCCAATTCAAAAATCTCAGCCATTATTCGATCACCTTCGGCACACCAAAGAAGCCATGTTCAGCCACTGGTGCATTGGCGAGGACCTTATCGCGGACATCACCATCACTGACCACATCATCGCGCAAACGCAGTTTATTGGGGATGACTGCCGTCATTGGTTCGACCTTGGAGCAATCCACTTCGCTCAATTGCTCCACCCAACCGAGGATATTGTTAAGCTCTGGCACGAGGGCTTCGACTTCCTCTTCGGTTACGGCGATCCGAGACAGGTTTGCGATCTTTTTCACGGTTTCTTTATCGACTGACATATTTCATTCTTTATCGGTTCATCTTTTTTCGGGTAAGGGCACGGAAAATACTATACTTCGCGCCGCTAGCATTGGCGCGGGGCCGCTTCAAGTTGAATGAGCGGCCAAAGCCAAAATTGGAGTAAAAAAATTGGCGCGTAAATTTCTTTATTTTGTTGCGACCATGGTTGTGTTGTTCATTGCCGGAGCCTTTGTTCTGAGCCTCTATGGCGAAGAATTGGCCGAAGTGGTGTTCGTTCCGGATACGGAATTCCAGGCGCAAGACGTGCTCGAAGACAGTATTTATGCCGATATTTCAATGTGGTATGCCCGGCCAGAGATTGTCAAAGGCAATCCAGCGCTATGGCTGCCGCAGGGCTATGAAACTGACGGGAAAAAGCCCAAGAAAGAACAGCGAGCCGCGATATTCTTCATTCATCCCACTTCCTTCATCAACAAAAATATGTGGAATGCCCCCCTTGGTGATAAAGAGACCGAAGATCGCACGAAAATTTTCTTACGAGGCCAAGCCAGCGCTTTCAATCAAGCGGGAGATGTTTGGGCGCCGCGATACAGGCAGGCCACTTTAGGTGCTTTTCTGACGGATAAGAAGGAAGGGCAACAGGCGCTCGACGCAGCTTACAACGATGTATTGATCGCCTTTGATTATTTCATCAGCCAAGTGCCGGATGATCGCCCAATAATATTGGCGGGACATAGTCAAGGCAGTCTCCATCTGACCAATTTGTTGAAAGATCGCGTTTCAGGAACGCCGCTCGCCAATCGAATCGTCGCGGCTTATGTCGTCGGGTGGCCGGTTTCAGTGGAAGCTGACGTCCCTGCCCTTGGTTTAGACATTTGCGAGGAAGCGGAACAGACCAACTGCCTGTTAAGTTGGGAAAGTTTCGCTGAACCAGCAGATTATGAGAGAATTATCAACGTTTATGACACCACGATAGGCTATAACGGCGAACCGCGAAAAGATACGAGTATTTTGTGCACCAATCCATTAAATGGCGATATTAATAGCCAGTCCGACGCGGATCAAAATTTGGGCACCCTTGTTCCCAATGATGAACTCAGCGATGCGACCCTGGTGGTGGGTGCGGTTCCTGCCCGTTGTGATGACAGAGGCTTTCTCCTCATCGGCGATCCCCCGGATCTCGGTCCCTATACCTTGCCCGGCAATAATTATCATGTTTATGATTACAGCTTATTCTGGCGCAATGTTCGTGCCGATGTTTGGAAAAGGATGACCGCATTTCTCGCGCGTTAATGACAGAAGATCGAGCGGTTTTTCGCGCGGCCCTCCCCAATGGCGGACGGTTGCTAGGCCTTGATGTCGGTACCAAGACCGTCGGCATGGCCCTGTGCGATTCGCAATGGATGATAGCGACCGCAGCGGAAACTATAGAACGTCGCAAATTTTCAAAAGACCTGGAACGGATCAAAACCGTCATCGACGAACAATTTGTTTCCGGGTTTGTTGTCGGATTACCTCTCAATCTCGACGGCAGCCAAAGCAAACAAACCCAAGCTGCGAAATCTTTCGCGCAAAATCTCCGTCCCCTCGGCCTCCCGATATTATTATGGGATGAACGTTGGAGCACGCAGGCGGTGACGCGCGATCTGATTGCCGCTGATGTGAGTCGCAAAAAACGGAGTGCCGTTGTCGATCAGATGGCCGCCGCTTATATTTTGCAAGGAGCGATTGACGGGCTTGCCGCCATAGAATGATGCCTCTATAGGGCTGATTTTAATGACATCACAGCAAAACCGTTCATCTTCCGCCGCCGGACAGGATTTTCCCGCAGGATCGGATGCTTTTCCACATCGCCATCTATTGGGAATTGCCGGGCTACAGCCTTGGGAAATTTTGTTTCTTTTGAAAGAGGCTGAGCAATGGGTGGATCTTAACCGGCAATCCAGCAAACATGCCAATCGGCTCGATGGCCTGACCGTCATCAACGCTTTTTTCGAAAACAGCACCCGCACACTGCTTTCCTTTGAAATAGCAGGCAAACGGATGGGAGCAGATGTTGTCAATATGCACGCCGCGCAATCCAGCGTAAAAAAGGGGGAAACCCTGATTGATACAGCTGTCACGCTCAATGCGATGCGTGCGGATGCCATTGTAATCCGGCACGGCAGTTCCGGAGCGGTCCAACTCATTGCCGACAAAGTGGATTGTCCCGTTCTCAATGCTGGCGACGGCAGTCATGAACATCCCACGCAAGCACTGCTCGACGCGCTCACCATCCAAAGACGCAAAGGCGATATCAGCGGTTTAACCGTTACCATTTGCGGTGATGTGATGCATAGCCGCGTCGCCCGCTCTAATATTTATTGTCTGACCACATTGGGGGCCAAAGTCAGAGTATGCGCTCCAATTTCCTTATTGCCAGATTCGCTTGATCGTATGAATGTTGAAGCCTTTTCCAATTTTGAAGAGGCCCTTGACGGCACCGATGTCGTCATGATGCTTCGGCTTCAAAACGAGCGCATGAATGGTGACTTCATTCCCAGTCCAAGAGAATTTCACTATCTCTATGGGTTAAACCGATCCCGTTTGGCTTTGGCAAAGACCGATGCTCTCGTCATGCATCCTGGACCGATGAATCGCGGCGTAGAAATTAGCAGTGATATAGCAGATGATTTGGAACGCTCGGCTATCACAGAACAAGTGGAAATGGGCGTGGCCGTGCGCATGGCATGTTTGGACATTTTGACCCGCCGATCCCGCGGTGTGGAGGGCTGGTCATGAAGCAAATATTCACCAATGCCAAAATTCTGCAAGTGGGCGCCGAAGACCCGCAAGATGGCTACGTCATCACCAACGGCGATCATATCGCCGCGGTTGGCGAACAAGATCAATCAGGCAATGCCCATGTTATTGACTGCCAAGGCAACATTTTAGCGCCCGGCATTATCGATTTGGGGGTGTTCGCTATTGATAAACCTGCTTTTCATTTTGGCGGAATAACGCGCGCAGCGCTCATGCCCGACCAATCGCCTGTTTTAGACCTGCCGGCTATGATTAAGCATAATGCATCTGAAGGGAAACCTGATCTTTGGTCCCACCCCCTTGCCGCGGCGACAAAAGGTCTATTTGGATTGGAATTGGCTGAAATAGGCCTAATGAAACAAGCAGGAGCAAAGGCCGTGGCGACGGGAAGGCAATGGATTGCCGATAGCGGCACCATGCTAAAATTACTGCACTATTGTAAATCGCTCGAAATGCCGGTGATCGTCCACAGCGAAGATAATGGACTAACCGCTAATGCGGTGGCAACAGCTGGTGAAACGGCAACACGATTGGGCCTCGCTGGAGCTCCAGCATGTGCCGAAGCTTTATCAGTCGCCCGGGACATAGCATTGATTCGTGAAAGCGGTGCCCGGGTCCACTTTCGTCAAACGACCACTGGTCAGAGTTTAGATTTGATCCGGTCTGCAAAACAAGAAGGTTTACCTGTTACCTGCGGAATTACACCGGCGCATTTGTTTTTGTCAGACATCGCCATTAGCGAGTTTCGAACATTTGCAAAAATGTCACCACCATTGCGCAGCGAAGCCGACCGTCAAGCGTGTCTTGCTGCCATTGGCGATGGCACAATTGATGTGATTTCATCGGGCCATGATCCCCGCGGTCCCGAAGATAAACGCCTGCCTTTTGCAGAAGCTGAATCCGGAATGGCCGGAGCCGAAACTTTATTGGCACTAAGTCTTAATCTTGTACGCGACAATATTATCCATCTCGGCCGCTTGTTCGAATTGCTGTCCACAAATCCAGGCAAGATATTGGGCGTTAAAGCCGGTCAGATTACGCCATTTTATGAAGCAGACCTGATCCTTTTTGATCCCGACGCTCCTTGGCAAGTCGATACACAAAAAATGGCAGCCTCGGCGGGCAACTCACCCTTTGACAAGCTTCCCGTACAAGGAAGAGTATCCGCCATATATAAAGGCGGAAAAGCTCTATAGCTTTCCCGCCCTTACAGAATTTCGAATGCGTTGATAGTTTAGCGCGCAGCCATTTGAGTTGGGCGAACTTTTGAAACGTTCCGAACAATGCAAACTCCGCCTTTGGCTTTGATACCGCTACACATATCTTTTGCAGATTGCTCATTGCCAAAGCCCATGGCAGCCAAACGATACAAGGTCTTGCCGTTGCGCTGGATCTTGGAACTTGCATATTGGAATGAAGCCAGATCTTTGTTCTGGGTAGACAGAATACCCCAAGCGCGCTTTACATTTTCGGGTGACGAAAAGACACCAAGTTGCACAAGATGCTTGGCATTGGATATCGAACGCGCGCGCGGCGTGAAGGCAATTTTTTGCATCACTGGTTTCACAGCAGCAATAGCTTGGGTTGCGGCAGTTGCAGCTGGCAAAGCTTTTGCAGGCGCCGCTGTTACTAACGATTTCTTTGGCGCTTCCACGATAAACGTCTTCTTTGGCGCTTGCGGAACAGGTTTAGCAGCTGGCTTTTTCACAACTGGATTCGTCTCCACTGCTTTGCTAGCAGGAACAGCAACCTTGGTAACGGTCACGTTGTTTTCCTTAGCCATAAAGTCGGTCTTAGAATCAGCAACGGGTGCAGGACCAACAGCAGGAAGCGGTGTTTCACGATCGAAACTTGCCACTTCGCGGCTATAGTCTTCGGCCGGGCTTGCCGCGGCGACCGCAGGCAGACTAGGCGCAGCGTTCAAGGCCAAGCGGATCGGTTGACCGGGGTCATTAGCAACCGGCTCTACATTCAGCAAAGATGCAACACGAACGTCATAGGCACCTGGACGAGCCATTTGGGCCCATTGCATGATACGGTTATCAACTGTCGCTGGTGTCATATCTTGCATAGCCATCAACTTGGCTTCTTTCCAGCGGCCATCCAACGCATAAGCCAGTCCCAAATTTTGTCTGGTCCGACCGGTAGCACTGTCTGAACGGATAGCATTTTCCAATTCCGCAATCGCGGTTTTGGAATCACCCGCCAACGCAAGCGCCAATCCATAGTCAGCCGTTGGAATATATTGGCGGTGACTAGCCAATAACTGCTTCGACTTGTTGGCTTTTCCTTGAGCCAGTTGTGACAAACTCAAGCTCAAAATGGTGCGCGGATCTCTTTTACCCAATTCCACAGCATCCAGGAAGCTGCGTTCAGCCGAATTAAATCGACCGGCAGCCATATAGGCTTGGCCTAATAGTGCGCGCGTTTCAGGATCAGTCCCGACACCGGCAACAGACCGCTCGGCATAAGCAATGGCCTTTTCAACCTGATTTTTGGCAAGCGCTTTTTCGGCTTTCTTGGCATATTTTGCGCCATCTTTAACGGTGGCGGGCTTGCTCGACAAAGATGCGACCGAACCACCTCCGAATGGTCCACAGCCGGTTAAAGTTGTGGAAATGACCATCGTTGAAGCAGCCAGTTTCAATATTGTATCGCGTTTCATATCAATGTCCTCGCAATTAAATTCTATATGTTCAGTTTACGCAGCGCCGCGCGATGGAATGCGCTCTGCCAAGTCTTCAAGTTCGGGGATAGTTCTCAAATATTCATCCACGGCTTTGGTTACCAACTGCTGCGCCGAAACATTCTTCACAGCGGTCGCCAGGCGCAGTTTTAGGTGCCTTTCAGCATCTAAACGTAAGGTAAACGCAGCCTTGGCTTTGCGTGTCCGAGATTTTTGTGCAGGCCTCCGCGTTTTAGCCGCTGGTTTTTCAACGCTCTTAGCTTTCTTGCGCGGCGGTGGTGCAACACCGATGCTGGAATTTTCAGCCACGGGTGCCACTTCACGCGATATGGAAAGCGGAACGGGTACAACCTGCTCTTTCACAACCGGTTCTTCTGGTTTTTTTGCGACAGGAGCAACGGTCTCTTGTTGAACCGGTTGCGGCGCTGGCTGCGCCTCCGCCGGACGCTGCTCTTCGCGCTTAGGTTGTTGGCTCAGTTTGGCAGCAATTTCTTCCTGCTGCTTCCGCACAGCGGGAACAGGCTCGGGAATTGCACCAGCAAGCGGATTATAATGATATTGATCCTGACCAGCTTGGCTATTCGCATCATTTTGTCCGGCATCGGCATGATCCGGATTTGCATCATAGCCCATATCATTCCAGCCCAGATCTTCATTTTCTTGATCCGATTCGCTAGGAAATGCCATACCCTGACGCCGCATCGCCGGTTTTGCACCGCCTTTACGGGCCAAAAGCGAGGATGAAAGAGATGCTAATGGTTTTGGTTCGCTCATATTCTCTGCTCCTCCCCTTAGGATCCTATGACCCTGCGTCCGAAATTACTTCCGGGCCGCGGTGTGCCGACATTTGCGGTCGGTGCCATGGCAGGAGATGAAAATACTGTGCGTCTGAAATTCTTTTCCAAACGATCCGAGATATAACCCCAGAGCTGCTGTATTTCCTGGGATGAGCGACCTTGTGGGTCCACTTCCATCACAGTGCGGCCATCGATCATCGATCCGGCAAAATCCGTACGATGATGAACGGTGATTGGAGCTACCGTTCCGTGCTGGGACAAAGCCACAGCTGCTTCTGATGTAATTTTCGCTTTCGGCGTTGCGCCGTTTACAACGAACAACAAGGGTTTGCCTGCGCGTTCGCAAAGATCGACCGTTGCGCCAACAGCGCGCAAGTCATGCGGGCTGGGACGAGTTGGGATCACAATAAGTTCGGCAACCGAAATAACCGACTGAATGGCCATGGTTATAGCAGGCGGTGTATCGATCACAGCCATTTTAAAACCTTGTTGCCGCAAAATCGCGAGGTCAGCAGCAAGCCTAGACACAGTGGTTTGGGCAAAAGCTGGCAATTCGGCTTCCCGTTCGTTCCACCAATCGGCTAATGAGCCTTGCGGGTCGATATCAATCAATACAACCGGGCCTGCTCCGGCCAGTTGGGCTTGTACGGCCAAATGGCCTGACAAAGTTGTTTTGCCGGAACCACCTTTTTGGGATGCCATTGCTAGAACTCGCACTCTATTCCCCTTAGTCTCTTCGCGGGTTAATCAGGACGTCTGAATTACGTTCACCGCCTTCTCTGACAGAACAGGGCTAAAATAGGGTTAACAACATCATTAAGTTTTTTCGGGCGCGAAAATTAATTTACACGCTGTTAGAATTGGGTTCACCCACCGCTCATATTTTTGCGTTAAGGTTACGAATAATTTGCAAATTGGCGTTAAAGCGAAATTACGCATAAGATGATGACCATAATCTGCAGACTAAAGGCCTAACCGATGAACAAATTCAAATCAGCCCGCACCCTCTTATTGGCTAGCGCCATAATTGGATGGACCACGCCCGCATTGGCCGATGTCAAAGATGGCGTCGACGCATGGGGACGCGGCGACTATAAAACCGCAATTCAAGAATGGCGCGGCCCCGCTAATGCAGGCGACGCTGACGCCCAGTTTAACATGGGTCAGGCCTATAAGCTTGGTCGCGGCGTGCCGATGGATCTAACCAAGGCAGAACAATATTATAAGCGAGCAGCGGACCAGGGTCATCTGCAAGCCAATGACAATTATGGGCTGATATTATTTCAAAGCCAGCGGCGCAAAGAAGCCCTGCCCTTTCTCCAGGAATCAGCCAATCGGGGAGAGCCGCGGGCGCAATATGTCCTGGGAACCGGCCATTTCAACGGAGATTTTGTCGAAAAAGACTGGATCAAAGCCTATGCTCTTATGACCAGAGCGTCCGCTGCTGGTCTGCCACAAGCAACCTCCAATATGGCTCAGATGGACAAATATATTCCCCTCGATCAACGCCGCCGGGCGATCGAATTGGCCGGTCAAATGGAAGAAAATGAAAAGCGGGTACGCACCGCGCAAGTTGGCGGATTGCGGGCAACCCCTTCTTCCAGCACAATTCAAACCGCACAATTGCCGGCTTCGCAAGCCAGTATTCCGACCCCCGCCCCGGTTCCGGCTCCAATTCCGGCACCTGTTTCAGCGTCTGTGGCGCCATCAATGCCGAAAGCACCAGCACCGGTAGTCGCGGCCAATCCAGCTCCGCGGCCTGCCCCATTGCCCGCCGCGACTTCAGGCAATTGGCGTGTTCAATTGGGCGCCTTTAGCAATCAGAATAAGGCAAAAGCGTTGTGGAACAATCTGGAAAATCGCGTGACTGGGCTTAATGGATTGCAACCCTATCTCGTTGCTGCGGGTTCTATAACTCGCCTTCAAGCCGGACCATTTACCACCAAAGCGCAAGCCAGCAAAATGTGCTCAAATGTCAAAGCCTCGGGTGCTGACTGTATTGTGAAAGCGCGCTAGCTCGAGACCCAATCAGCGGATGCTATGCCCTGCAAATACAGCAAAGCAGTCAAATCATTGTACTGGATGGAGACATTAGCAGCAGCCGCGGCTTTGGGTTTGGCATGATAAGCCACACCCATTCCCGCTAGGGCGATCATCGGTATGTCATTGGCGCCATCTCCAACAGCCAGACATTGATCGAGCGCCAGTCCAGCGGCACCAGCAGATTCTTTCAAGAGCTCGGCTTTGCGCTGCGCATCGACAACCGGACCTGCTAAGGTGCCAGTCAATTTGCCCTGCTCTTCTGACAGTATATTCGCTTCAACCATTGCAAAGCCGATTTGTTGCGCCACGGGCTCGGCAAATTGTGTAAAACCTCCAGAAACCAGGATTGTTTTTGCACCCCGAGCGGCCATGGTTTGGACTAATATTTTCGCCCCGGGCATGAATTCCACTTTTTCGGCGAGACATTTGTCGATCGCATCGATGCCCAGACCAGCTAATAAAGCAACCCGACCTCGCAGTGCTTCTTCAAAATCCAACTCTCCGAGCATGGCCCGTTCGGTGATTTCCGCAATTTGGTCCTTTAATCCGGCATAGTCCGCCAACTCATCAATGCACTCGACCGTGATCATCGTGCTGTCCATGTCCGATATGAGCAGCTTTTTCTCTCTATTTTCTGCTGATTGGACCGCATAATCGATGGCAGCCTCCACTTTCGCTAACCCATTCCGGGCCAAGTCCAGATCACCTTCAAAAAATATATCGGCCGCTTTGTGATCCCGAATATCGCCGACTTGGGAGATTTGAGCACCCGCTTCAACCAATCGATCAACAGCAGAACTTAATTCTCCCTTTTCCAGCTGATCTGCTGCTATTAGCGTGGCTATGAACATATCTTCTCCGAAAAATGATAAAGACACCGCTTTGATCATTGGTCCGACCGCCAGCGGTAAATCCGCATTGGCACTGGAGTTGGCGAAAAAGCAACCCTCTGTGATAATCAATGCCGATAGCGCACAAGTCTATTCCGACTTGCAAATTCTCAGTGCACGCCCTGACACGGAAGAAATGCAAGGCATAGATCACCAACTATATGGCTATTTAGATGGTGCCCATCCCTGTTCCGCAGCGCAATGGGCAGCGGATGCAAAAGATCAAATTGCGAGCGCCCATCGCGGAGGCAAGCTTCCAATATTGGTCGGAGGCACGGGACTTTATGTGCGCACCCTGCTGGATGGCATTGCGCCGATCCCGGAAATAGACAAAGCCGTTAGGAACAATGTTAGACTGTTGACGGTTGAACGGGCTTATCAGGCCCTTGTTGACGAAGATCCATTTGCGGCCGAACGGCTCAACCCCAATGACTCAAGCCGGATCATGCGCGCGCTCGAAGTTGTTCGTTCGACAGGCAAGCCTCTAAATCATTGGCAAGCTCATAAAACGGGTGGAATTAAGGATGACATCAACTTACGTCCATTGGTTTTGCTCCCACCCAGAGATTGGCTCTATTCTCGATGCGATAGTCGATTTGAGATCATGCTTGAACGCGGAGCAAAAGAGGAAGCATCGCGATTGCTCGCACGCAATTTACCGAATACTTGTCCTGTCATGCGTGCTATTGGCGTTCCGGAAATTTGTGCCTGGATTGAAGGCACAATAAGTATCGAAGAAGCACAGATGCAAGCCATGGCCGCAACCCGGCAATATGCCAAACGCCAATATACGTGGTTTCGCAATCAATGTCCGCCTGCATGGCTCAGGTACGAAAAGATTGTTAATTACGATAATTTAACTAGTATTGTAATATAATTACGTTTATATCGCTTGACATGGCATATATAAATAGGTAGCGCGCCAAAATTCTAGTCTATCGCATAGCTTATGATGCGCATTGCCTTGCAGTGCAGCATCGCCTATCAAACCCCCGCCCTTCTAGGGTTTAACAATCGAATTGGAGCATCAAGTGACCGAGAAAAGCGGTGCAGAAATATTGGTTGAAACACTCATTAGCATGGGTGTGGACACGGTTTTCGGTTATCCCGGCGGGGCGGTATTGCCAATATATGATGCTCTATATGATCATCCGAAAATCAAACATATTTTAGTGCGCCACGAACAGGCAGCCACCCACGCAGCAGAAGGCTATGCGCGGTCGACTGGGAAACCTGGCGTTGTTTTGGTCACATCCGGACCTGGCGCGACCAATGCTGTCACGGGCATTACTGATGCCTTGATGGACTCAATTCCAATGGTTGTCATCACTGGACAAGTGGCAACAAATCTTATTGGTTCCGACGCGTTTCAAGAAGCGGATACGGTCGGCATTACCCGCCATTGTACCAAGCATAATTATCTGGTGAAGCAACCTTCTGAGCTGGCTGGCGTTCTGACCGAAGCCTTTCATATTGCGACACAAGGACGCCCTGGCCCTGTGGTTGTTGATATTCCTAAAAATGTACAGGTCGCCGCTGCAGAATTTAGCGCGCATCACGATCTTAAAAACTCGCGCTATCAGCCACAAATAGATGGTGATTTCAAGGCGATAAATGAAGCCGCTGAGATGATCATGCAGGCAAAGTCGCCGATTTTCTATACCGGTGGCGGGATTATCAATAGCGGCCCTAAAGCGAGTGAAACCTTGCGAGAATTGGCGCAGTTAACAGGCGCACCAGTTACATCCACTCTTATGGGTCTGGGGGCATTTCCAGCCTCATCCGATCAATGGCTGGGCATGTTGGGCATGCATGGCACATATGAAGCCAATATGGCGATGAACCGCGCCGATTTGATCATTTGCCTCGGCGCGCGATTTGACGACCGGATAACGGGCCGGATTGATGCCTTTTCTCCGAGCAGCAAGAAAATTCATGTCGATATCGATCGGTCATCCGTCAACAAGACCATTCGGGTCGATTTACCGGTTATCGGCGATGTCGGCCGGATCATGGAACAATTAATTGCCGTCTTGAAGGGCCGCAAGTTCGGTGCGCCAGACTATGAGGAATGGTGGGCCCGGATTAAAGGATGGCGGGCGACCAATTGTCTCGCTTATCCCGAGAACCGGGGAGAAATCATGCCTCAGGATGCTATTCGCAAATTGTGGGAAGCCACCCATGAGAAAGATCCGATTATAACAACAGAAGTCGGGCAGCACCAAATGTGGGCAGCGCAGCATTTTGACTTTGAACAACCCAATAAATGGCTAACCAGTGGTGGCCTGGGAACAATGGGCTATGGATTGCCTGCGGCCATTGGTGCCCAATTGGGTGACCCTGACGCATTGGTCATAGATATTGCCGGAGAAGCGTCGATCCAGATGAATATTCAGGAGCTAGGAACGGCGACCCAATATCGTCTCCCAGTAAAGATCTTCATTCTCAATAATGAATATATGGGGATGGTTCGTCAGTGGCAGGAACTGACTTATGAAAGCCGATATTCAAACAGTTATAGCGATAGTTTGCCAGATTTTATTAGGTTAGCGGAAAGCTATGACTGGACCGGGATATTGATCGAGGATCCGGCGGACCTGGAATCCGGTATTAAAAAAATGATCGACACGCCGGGGCCTGTTTTAGTCGATTGCCGCGTGGCAAAATTGGCCAATTGTTTTCCGATGATTCCATCCGGCGCTGCGCATACCGATATGCTGCTCACCCCTGAGGATGTGAAGGGAACAATGGACGATAACGCAAAGGCCCTAGTGTAATGCATATCAAAGAAGAAAATGTGGAGCGGCATGTTCTGGCCGTCTTGGTCGATAATGAAGCAGGTATTTTGGCAAGAATTGCCGGCATGTTCACGGCGCGCGGCTACAACATCGAAAGCCTCACTGTTGCCGATATCAGCGCCGATCACGCCATTAGCCGTATCACCATTGCAACCAATGGACCTCCCCATGTGATCGAACAGATTATTGCGCAGCTGGACCGCTTGGTCCCGGTCCATAGCGTCCGCGATTTAACCGAAGCTGGACCCCATGTTCAGCGCGAATTGGCATTGGTCAAAGTTGCCGGTAAAGGTGAAAACCGCATCGAGGCAATGCGCCTGGCCGATGTTTATCGCGCCCGGGTGGTAGACGCCACGACGGAAAGCTTTGTCTTTGAGATCACCGGAGCACCAGAGAAAATCCAGACTTTTGTTGGCTTGATGCGTGAAGTTGGGTTAGTCGAAGTTGGGCGCACGGGTGTGGTTGCCATCGGGCGCGGGCCGGATTCAGCATGAGCGCGATGCTGCTCTTTGTTGCGGCAGGCATGATTGTCCTTGTCGCATTATTCCATTCGGTCGCAGGTCAGAAAAAGCTTATCGGCCCGCTATTGCAGGGACATACCGAAATTTTGTCTAATCCGACTTGGCGCGCTCTTATAGTGTTCGGCTGGCATTCCACGACCGCTCTGATTTTACTGATTGCACTATATTTAGCTTTAGTCGCAGGTGGTTACACTGCCGGAAATGACCTGCAGTTAACGGCGACCGCTGTCACCTTCATCGTGCTGGGCATCGCAAATGCGATTCTAGCGAAGTTCAAACATCCCGGCTGGATCATGTTGTCCAGCGTAGGAATCATCATACTCACCGCTCTATATATCTGAATATAAGGAAGAATAATGAAAGTCTATTATGACGCAGATGCCGATCTTGATCTCATCAAAGATAAGAGAATTGCCATTGTTGGCTATGGCAGCCAGGGCCATGCCCACGCGCAAAACCTTCGCGATAGTGGTGTCAAAGAAGTAGCAATTGCGCTGCGCGAAGATTCGGCGACCGCCAAAAAGGCAGAAAGTGCTGATTTCAAAGTTCTCAGCAATGCAAAGGCTGCAGCTTGGGCTGATATTGTGATGATCTTGGCTCCTGACGAACACCAGGCCGCTATTTATGCAGCCGACTATCACGAGAATATGAAACCAGGTGCCGCCCTCGCCTTCGCACATGGTCTCAATGTGCATTTTGGCCTCATTGAACCGCGCGACGATTTGGATGTCATCATGATTGCTCCCAAAGGCCCGGGCCATACTGTGCGCAGTGAATATCAACGCGGTGGCGGCGTACCCTGCCTTGTCGCCATTCATGCGGACAAGAGCGGTAACGCCCATGACGTCGCGCTTGCTTATGCCTCTGGCGTTGGCGGCGGCCGTTCGGGCATTATTGAAACCAACTTCCGCGAAGAGTGCGAAACCGATTTGTTCGGTGAACAAGCGGTTCTTTGTGGCGGCATCACCCATTTAATCCAAGCTGGTTTCGAAACACTGACGGAAGCGGGATATGCGCCGGAAATGGCTTATTTCGAGTGTTTGCACGAAACCAAATTGATCGTCGATCTGCTTTACGAAGGCGGCATAGCCAATATGCGTTATTCCATCTCCAATACGGCCGAATATGGCGATATTACAACCGGTCCACGGATAATCACCGATGAAACAAAGGCGGAAATGAAACGGGTATTGGCCGATATTCAATCCGGTCGTTTCGTCAAAGACTTCGTCCTCGACAACCGCGCAGGCCAACCGGAATTAAAGGCTGCTCGCAAACAAGCAGAAGCCCATCCGATTGAGAAAACAGGCGCAGAGCTGCGGGCGATGATGCCTTGGATTGGCGCCAACCAATTGGTGGATAAAGAAAAAAACTAGTACTGAAACAATGAGAGATCGTGTGGGCAGTGACAGGTAGAAACTATGCCGCGCGATCTCTTGCTTCAGCAAAGTTCATCAATTCTTGGGCGACATCACGGTCGCAATTTTTGACCATATCCGTCACGACGGGCAAAAGACTATCAACGTCGTCAATATATTTGGACGCCATTTCCCAATTGGGAAATTGTCGGCGGCCAATATAGCCGACCTTGAGTTGAATGACTGCGGAATGGCGGCTATCAGACGCTATGCGCGCGAAGGTCTCTTCTACTTGCGCCGCCTCACCTTCCAAATATTGCAGAAAACGCCGCCGGTCTTGGATCAATAGTCCGGTAATCCCATTTTTGGCGTTATTTTTGCGTCCAGCCTTCAGAATATGCTCGACATCCGTGCGGCTAATATCCGGTTTTGGAGTACTAATATAAACAAGCCGGTACACAATTTGTCCCTCAAAAACTGCAACGCGTGGACATTAGTCCGGAGGGGTTAATTTTCGCCTAGCAGGAAAAAGGCCGCAGAACCGAGCCCTGCAGCCTTTTCCCGATCAAAATCATTCTGCCTTATGCGTCGTCGTAACGCGCATCAGCAGGAATTTCTGGAAAAGCTTTGTCAGCCTTTTCGATAAATCCAGGAATATCTTCATTCCAGGTATCTTGAACTGTTTGGTTGAAGTTCAAATAGAGTTTACCGTCGACAATTTTGTAAAGTGTTGGGTCACCGGATGCCAATTTCCCGCGCGATGCGGCCCAAGCACAATGCCCTCCATATTGCGGTGCATATTTGGCTGGTTCGGCTTGGAATTTCTCTGCATTTTCTGCGGAAGCAAAATGATATTCAACACCATTATATTTCACACGATGGTCTTTGCTGCCTTCGAGAGGAACACCGTCCCCTTCGAAATAGCTGACTGTGTCATATCCACTGACCGCAACGTTTTCTGAGCCTGCAGGACCCGTAAAAACGGGAAGTTCCATATTGTCGGAAACTTCGGCGATAGCGGCTTCAACCGTTTCCGTTGTTTCGGCGGTATCGGAAGAAGGAGCGGAACATGCAATGGGCAATGTCGCCATCATGATCGCTGCAAAAAACGTCTTGTTCATCGAATTCGTCCTTTAAATGTCTCGGTTCAGGGAACTTGATTATTTAGCACAACCAAGCTCCCTGCAACCACTTTTCTTTATTGAGGGGCACAAGCCGCGGCACAGGCGCCGCAAGCAGCTGGCTGAGCAGCGCAGGCTCCGGCAGCACAAGATGCAGCTGCACAAGAAGCGGCGGCACAGGCTGACGCTGCACAGGCACCGCAAGCTGCGGCACAGGCGCCACATGCAGCGGCGCAACCGGCTGCTGCACAGGCACTGCAAGCAGACTGGGTTGCCGGTGCACAGGTTGCCAATGCGGCCGATGGGGTAGCAAGTGTCAGACCACCAACAACAGCGAGCATGGCAGAAAGTTTACCTTGGTTATTCATAATATATTCCTTCAGTTAGAGAGAGTTAGGCGCGTGACGAAGAGGGTTCCGCTTAGCCGCCAAATTTGGCAGTGGCGGGGAATGAAGGCCATTTCAAATCGGCTTTCTTGATGAAACCAGCAACATCGGTCAGCCAGGTTTTTTGTACCTGCTTGTTGACATTGAAGTAGAGTTTTCCCTTAACAATTTTATAGACCAATGGATCGCCGGGCGCGAGCGAACCGCGCGATAAGGCCCATGCACAATGGCCGCCATATTGAGGGGCAAATTTCGCAGGCTTCTCTTTGAATTTTTTCGCATTTGCAGCGCTGCTGAAGAAATAGTCAGCACCCTTATATTTGACTTTATGGGCTTTGCTGCCTTTGACCGGTACGCCGTTGCCGACAAAATAAGAAGTAACGTCATAGCCACCAACAGCGGTATTGCCACCTTTAACGCCGGTGTAAGTCGGTCCAGCAATCGCTGCATCAATAGGAAGAGCGAAGGTACCGGTGGTCGCTGCAAGTGCGAGCGCCAAGGGTAGAATAAGTGATTTCATTTGTCTGTCCTTAGTAAAAATTGGAGTTCATGTGATCGGGGGTAATAATTTCGTTGAGCCGTCATGCTCGTTGATGGTTTCGGGTTGAGCAGACAAAAGGTTTCACAAGGTGCAAAAAAAATTCACCAGCATGGTTGATTTTTGCACAACAATGGATAGAAACGCTGCCATGAAAGCCCGGTTAAACCTTGAGCTACGTCGACTTATGCGCCCTTAGGCGTAGCCGTGTTGCTGCAAGATGCAGTAACCCCGCCTAAGGGATGATTTTTCCACAAAATTGAAATTCACTAGCAATTTCCGCCTTGCGCGAAATGGCCTGCAGCATAAGAGTAATGACCATGCATTCTGTACCTTCTCGAAAATATCGCCCCTTCGGTCAGATTGACTTGCCCGATCGCCAGTGGCCTTCGCGCATCATCGAAAAAGCCCCCCGTTGGCTGTCCACCGATTTGCGCGACGGCAATCAGGCGCTGATCGATCCGATGGATGCCCAAAAGAAACAACGATTTTTCGATCTCTTGGTCAAAATTGGTATCAAAGAAATTGAAGTGGGTTTTCCTTCCGCCGGCGCTACCGATTTTGATTTTATCTCCGGGCTAGTGAAGTCCGGCAAAATTCCAGATGATGTGATGGTTCAAGTCCTCACCCAATCTCGGCGCGACTTGATCGAAACCAGTTTCGCTAGCCTCGAGGGGGCAAAGCAAGCCATAGTCCACCTTTATAACGCAGTTTCCCCGGCCTGGCGCGATGTTGTGTTCAAACTGGGCAAGGACGGCGTCAAAGATATCGCCAAAGAAGGGGCCACTATATTACGCGAACAAGCGGAAAAATATCCGGATACAGACTGGCATTTTGAATATTCGCCTGAAACATTTTCGACCGCGGAAATTGAATTCAGCCTCGAAGTTTGTGAAACGGTTATGGATATTATCGAGCCGACCGCCGAAAGACCATTAATCCTCAATCTCCCGGCAACAGTCGAGGCATCCACTCCCAATATTTATGCCGATCAAGTCGAATGGATGTGCAAACATATCAGCCGGCGAGACCATGTTGTGATCAGCTTGCATACGCATAATGATCGCGGCTCCGGCATAGCGGCTTCCGAATTGGGACTGATGGCAGGTGCAGATAGAGTTGAGGGCTGCCTTTTTGGCAATGGAGAACGTACCGGCAATGTCGATCTGGTGACCTTGGGCTTGAATATGTACACTCAAGGCGTCGATCCCGAGATTGATTTTTCGAATATGGATGAAATTGTAAATACAGTCGAATATTGCAACCAATTGCCAGTTCCGGCTCGCCATCCTTATGCCGGAGAACTTGTCTTCACTGCATTTTCCGGATCACATCAGGACGCGATCAAAAAAGGTTTTGCAGCACAAGACCAACGAAATGACGAGCTTTGGAATGTTCCCTATCTGCCCATTGATCCCCGGGATATTGGCCGGGATTACGAGGCCGTTATCCGCGTGAACAGCCAATCGGGCAAAGGCGGCATTGCATGGATTTTGGAACAAGACCAAGGTTTGAAATTACCGAAACGCTTGCAAGCCAATTTCAGCCGAACGGTTCAGGAATTAGCAGACACAACCAGTCAGGAACTATCCTCTGACGATATATGGAGCGCATTTCAGAAGCGTTATCATATCGATGGCAGCGGCCAATATCGCTTGATAAGCTATGAGGAACGACAAACCGGCAACGAACGGATATTTGTTGGTAAGGTGCAAGGCCCGCAGGGTGACATATCGGTCAGCGGCCGCGGCAATGGTTTGATCTCTAGCGTGGTTGACGCAGTGTCATCGGCTTTGGATGTGCATCTGGAAATAATTGACTATTCCGAACATGCACTGGGATCCGGCAAGGATGCGCAGGCTGCCGCTTATATTGAATGTCGATCCAGTGAAGGTCAGGAATTTTTTGGCGTAGGCATTAACAGCGATGTTGCACGCGCTTCTGTTGAAGCGCTGTTAAGCGCAGTAAATCGGCTTTGAGGCACAAATTAAGCGATCGATTAAAATAACAGTGGAATCCCACTCGGCTTAAGCTATGGCGGCTTATAACTTTTTTGAATTGAGGAAATTATGGCTTTACCTGCATTGTTCGACAAACTTCGCCTGCCGCTTATCGGTTCACCGCTTTTTATCGTTTCCGGCCCCGAATTGGTTATCGCACAGTGCAAAGCCGGGATTGTAGGCTCTTTCCCAGCGCTCAATGCCCGTCCGCAAACTTTGCTCGACGAGTGGATGCATCAGATTACCGAAGAACTGTCGGCCTGGAATCGGGATAATCCGGACAAACCAGCGGCCCCTTTTGCGGTTAATCAAATCGTCCACAAATCCAATGATCGGCTCGATCAAGACATGGCCACATGTGAAAAATGGAAAGTACCCATGGTCATTACATCATTGGGCGCAATTGAGGATCTGAATACCGCAGTTCACAGTTGGGGCGGTATCACCATGCACGATATTATCAATGATCGTTTCGCTCACAAAGCGATTGAAAAAGGTGCTGACGGATTGATTCCCGTCGCCGCCGGTGCTGGCGGGCATGCTGGCGTGACTTCCCCTTTTGCGTTGATGCAGGAAATCCGGCAGTGGTTTGATGGTCCTGTCGCGTTGTCGGGATCCATTGGTTGCGGCGCTTCGATACTGGCGGCTCAAGCCATGGGGGCAGATTTTGGATATATGGGTTCTGCCTTTATCGCCACCAAAGAAGCCAATGCGGACCAGGGGTATAAAGACGGTATCGTAGAAGGGCGCGCTAAGGATATCGTCTATTCTGACCTGTTCACCGGTGTCAGCGGAAATTATCTGCGGGGCTCCATCGAAAATGCTGGCTTGGATCCAGATGATTTGCCGGAAGGAGATTATAAAACCATGAACTTCGGCTCGGGCGGCAATACCGAAAAGAAAGCATGGAAAGATATCTGGGGCAGCGGCCAAGGCATTGGGGCCATTGATGAAGTTCGCTCGGTGCAGGATATGGTTGATCGCTTAATCGCAGAATATCAAGAAGCGCGCGACAGTTTAAAGACTCGCTTCGATTACTAGGACTGGCGACGTTTTCCACAATCTTTTATGTCCGCTTTAAGCACGAAAGCGGATACCATATTCTCAACACCGATTAATTCATGGATTAAGACAGGGACCAAGCACCTCTAAAGTTCTTGGATCGCCGTCTGCTTGAACATTTTCCAGCACAGTTAACGATGATCTCGTGTCTGTATCGGAAGACTAATCCACTTGAACCTGAAACTGGATGGTAAAGCTTGGGGTATTACCGCCAGTTGCACTTGCCATAGTGCCCACCATATCAATTGTGAACCGGGCGACATTGTCATCAAATCCACCGTTCGGCGTGATCGAACTACTTGCGCCATCGAGAAACGTCACCCCATCGGTGCCGCTACCTAACGAAGTGAAACTATATGATAGCCCGCTACTATTACCGCCGATTCCATCGGTGAAGACAAAGGGCGAGCCGCCGCCGCCCAAATCTCCGGTAAATAGTGTGACGTCGAGAGGCAATACGTCCTCAATACTGATAGAGTCACCATCCACTATCCCAGGGCCGTTATTGGTCACTGTGATAGTATATTGCACTATGGCTTCGGGAATGGTCTTGGGGTTGTTGACGCCGTTGATCGGGTCCGACACCACGACTGAAGATTTGGTCACTGAAACATCGGGAGGGGCGCTAACCAGACAGAAATCATCAACATGCCAATAGTCAAAATCAACACCACTGCCCGCTGTCAGACGAAAGCGGACTTGGAAATTAGCATGCCTCATTGCAGCAGTCGCTGGGTAAGTTCTATTGAATATTTCTCCCTGTGTACCGGCTCCGGTAAAAGTTTCTAGCGCCACCCATACTCCTAGGGAATTGCGAAACTCGATAACCAGATTCTCGACGCCCTCGGGATTTTCGCTAAACGTGTCCGAACCGCGCCTTATCCAGACTGTTATCTCGGTCAGTCCTGACGTATCCAATGAAATCGATGTTGTTGTTACAGCGCCATGGCGCAGGAAAAGTGAATTACCGGATGAATTGAAAGTGTTCGCATTGGTTCCACTTTTTATGGAATCGGTAACAGTAAAATTAGCTAATCCCGATTCAAAATCATCGCAGCTGTTTGCTGTCAAATTAGGCCCCGGCGGGCTGTTCCCCGTTTCCTCCAATTGTACATCATCAATATGCCAAAAATCAAAATTTGCCCCGCTACCGGCGGCTTGGCGAAAGCGCAGCCGAAAACCGCTATGCAGAGCAAAAAACGGGAGTGAAACATCAATATTGGTAATCGCGCCATCAGCGATCGTAGAAGCTGACAATATCTCCAAACCCTGCCAAGTTCCAAAGCCATCAAGATATTCAATAGCAAGATCTTCTCCTGCATCAGGATCTTCACTGAATGTATCTGCACCTTTGCGGACCCATACGGTCAAATCTGTTCCGGTAACGCCAGACAAATCAATTGCCCTGCTGGTCACGGTAACCACGCCCTGTCTGGTAAACAGCGAACAAGAACCCGATGAAGATGTTTGTGTGCCAATGCCGGCATTTGCCGCAACACTAACCGTCCAATCCGGTGCAAGCGTTCCGCAGCCTGCTCCGTTGTCAAAATTATCTGCGAAGAGAATATCTCCAGGCGCGGCAGAAGCAGGTTGAAAATTGATAAAGATCACAACCAAACAAAAAAAGCCCAACCATTTGGATAACCGCACAGAGAGACCCAACTTTAATTGATTGACCTTACTTCTTAGAAAGATATAAATTTCCCCCTAATACTCAATTACTTCGTTTACATGAATTCCCTGTCAGCGACAACAAACTGATACGTAAAAAGTTCTTTATCCAGACCTTTACTAGCTATCGAGTTTCCAGTGGCTTCCATTTATACAAGACGAAACTTGCTGGAGAGTTAAATGCTCCGTTCATCTATGAGTTTCAATTCCTGAATTTTATGTTGCACACGTCCGCTGTGAACAATCTATAGCAAAAAACCGGATCGGTTTTGCACGAACCACTTTGCAGACTGGAACAGATAAACTTGGCACAAATGAACGTAATTCCGTCGAAATTGAATGATGACGGGCAATATAGTCCATTTTCGACTTAAAACGGACGCCAAAAACTACATCTCTCCCCGTTCACGGCGGATAGCGAACCATTTTTCGACATTGGCATTATGCTCGGCAAGCGTTTTGGCGAACACATGCCCGCCCTTCCCGTCAGCAACAAAGAATAAAAACTCGCTTTTCACTGGGTTGAGCACGGCTTCTATCGACGCTCTTCCCGGATTGGCAATCGGTCCCTTGGGTAATCCTACCATCGAATAGGTGTTATAGTCATTGACCGCCGCAATTTCGGATTGCCTTATCCGACGCCCAAGTGGCCTGCCCTTAGTAATAGGATAAATAATTGTGGGATCGGCCTGCAACATCATATTTCGTCTGACCCGGTTGCTATAGACCGCCGCAACGGTACGGCGTTCTCGGGCCAAGGCGGTTTCTTTCTCAACAATTGCCGCTAATATTATCGCCTCCTCGGGCGTTTTGACCACGCTTTCAGACGTTTTTTTGGGCCAGAGTTCAGCAATGGTATCTTTCATTGCTTGCTGCATCCGATTGACGACGGCAGACCGGTTTTCTCCGCGCTCAAAACTATAGCTGTCAGGCAGGATCGAGCCTTCCGCCGGTACCGGAATATCGCCTTGTAAGAGCTTTTCGGCCATCAACTTTTCATGGACAATAATCGATGGCGTACCTTCCGGAATTGTGATCAATCTTTGGACGGTTTTGCCATTTTGCAAAATGCTCAGGATCGAGGCATTACTGGCACCCGCCGGGATAACAAATTCCCCAGCCTTAATCGGTTCCGATCCGCCCAATATTTTGGCCCGATTGAGAAAAGCGTCGGCGGACTTTATCACGCCGGCTTCTTCCAGCGCATCAGCGGCCATTGCTAAGCTAGAGCCCGACTTGATGATGATCTGACGCTCGTTTTCAGATGGTCCATTGGCATTCCATCCATAGATGAAATTACCACCAATCAGGCCCAATATTACTCCGGCTATAACAAGGACCAGACACCCGAAGCGACGCATCTTGGACTAGACCGCTTTTACAATGATACTGGCATTGGTACCACCAAAGCCGAAGCTGTTGCTAAGCACCGCTTTCACGTCGCGTTTTCTTGCGACATGCGGTACCAGATCGACACCTTCACAGCCATCTTCGGGATCATCAAGGTTCAACGTGGGCGGAACAATTTGATCGCGCAGCGCCAATATGCTGAAAATAGCTTCCACCGCCCCTGCACCACCGAGCAAGTGGCCAATGGCAGATTTGGTTGAACTCATCGACATGGTTTGCACATCGTCGCCGAACAAACGTCGGACGGCCGCCAATTCCAGTACATCCGCCATTGTTGAAGTGCCATGCGCATTGACATAATCAATGTCAGCAGTCGACAAACCGGACCGCTTCAATGCCATTTCCATCGAGCGATAGGCACCCACGCCATCTGGATGCGGGGCGGTAACATGATGGGCATCGCCAGAAAGGCCATAGCCAACCACTTCACCGTAAATGGTCGCTCCACGCGCTTTAGCGCGCTCATATTCCTCAAGAACCACAACGCCGGCGCCCTCACCCATGACAAATCCATCACGGTTTTTGTCATAAGGGCGCGATGCGGCCTGTGGATTGTCATTATTGGTGGATAGCGCCTTGGCTTGTGCAAAGCCGGCAATACCAATGGGACAAATAGTCGCTTCAGCACCGCCCGCCAGCATGATATCAGCATCGTCCAACGCGATCATCCGCGCGGCATCGCCAATACTGTGTGCGCCAGTAGAACAGGCCGTTACCACGGCGTGATTTGGCCCCATGAGACCGTATTTTATGGAGACTTGGCCAGAAATAAGATTGATCAACCGCCCGTGTACAAAATGCGGACTCACCCGACCCGGCCCTCGTTCGTTCAAGACCAGGGATTCTTTCTCAATGCCCGGCAAACCTCCAATACCAGAGCCGATAGAACAACCGGTTCGCAATTTTTCTTCATCGCTCATTTCGGTCAGACCCGCGTCTTCCAACGCCTGACCTGCGGCATCAATACCGTAAACAATGAAGGGGTCGACTTGCCGCTGGACTTTATGATCAACCCGCAGATTGGGATCAAAACCATATTCATGGTCCGCTGGTTTGACTTCGCATGCAATATGACATTTTTGATCAGAGGAATCAAAACGTGTAATTTTTCCTGCGCCAGATTTTGACGCGAGAATGTTGCTCCAACTGGTTTCCACATCCCCACCAAGAGGCGTTACCAGTCCCAATCCGGTCACTACAACACGACGCATGTTTTGCTCCTTTTATCGGGCCCGAACAGCCCATCTACTTTGGCACCAACTCAAAAGCGGCCACCGGTTTAGGGAAGTGTCCCCAGGCCGGTGAGCCGCTTTGTATCAGTTTAGCGATCATTGGCCCCAGAATGTCAGCCGATAAAGGCCACATTCCAAAATCAATTAGCCTTTATTATTGTCGATAAAATCAATTGCATCTTTAACGGTAGCAATTTTTTCAGCGGCATCATCAGGAATTTCAACACTGAATTCTTCTTCAAAAGCCATTACCAACTCAACAATATCGAGGCTGTCAGCACCGAGATCATCGATAAATGCTGCTTCTTCATTCACTTTGTCGGCTTCGACACCAAGATGCTCGACAACAATCTTTTTTACGCGGTCTGCAGTCTCACTCATGAGAGTTCCTTCTTCGTTTTAATTGGTTTCCATTTCGTCCTAGTGGCATGGCGCGTCGCTTGCAAGAGGGCACGAACAGCTTTGTTAATTCCAAACGCTTATCGCCTTAACTTCCCATTCCGAAAATCATCTTCAATGTCCCAAATTGTTCCGCGCCATTCCCAATAATTATAGGCCAATTCCCTCAGGTTCTTGTCTTCAGGATATCCTTCAGCCGTGAGCGCCTTGTCCACTTTTCCTGACAGATAGGCTTCTTGTAAGATATGGCGTCCGGTGGGTTTGACATTTTCAACGTAGAACTTGTCCAAAAAAGGCTTGAAATCACCCAATTTCTCAATTTTTTCGATCAACCCTTCTTGCAGAAGCCAACCATCCATCAACGCAATTCGAAACGCATTGCGCGTTTGAATATGCGACCAATCATATTTGACTTGGCATGCCTTTGCCTTATCGGCGACGGCATCAAAAGCTGCGAGCTCTTTACCCGCCGCCGTCATCGAAAAATATTCCTGCGCTTGTTCAGCAGAAACTTGCCGACTGATACAGTCGATATTTTCGATCGTAAGCAGCCCATGGGTTGGCATAGGTGGCGCAGATGCGGCAGACAAAGCCATGAAAAGCAAAGAAAATTTCATCGCTATGACTTTAACTAATCATCGCCATACCGCCATTAACGTGCAACGTTTGTCCGGTCACATATGATGCTTCCTTGCTCGCCAGATAAGCGACGGCGGCGCCAATATCTTCTCCGGCCCCCATAGTTCCCGCCGGTATTTTGCGGTTAATCTCTTCCTTTTGTCCATCGGTCAAGGCATCGGTCATTGGCGAGGCGATAAACCCGGGAGACACGCAGTTAACGGTAATTCCCCGTGATGCCAATTCTTGAGCCAATGCTTTTGACATGCCAACCAAACCCGCCTTTGAAGCCACATAATTGACCTGACCAGGATTGCCTGTTGCGCCCACAACGGACGTGATGGAAATGATTCGACCGCTCCGCGCCTTCATCATTGGCCGCGCCGCAGCACGCGCCAATCGAAAGGCCGATTCCAGATTCACATTGAGCACATCGGACCAATCGTCATCAGACATGCGCATGACCAGGCCGTCCCGCGTGATGCCAGCATTGTTGACCAATATATCAATCTTGCCCAATTTTTCGATCACTGTGGGAACCAGTTGATTAACTTCTTCTGCATCAGAAAGATTGCAGGGTATCACGACATGCCCCTCCCCTTTCAGTTCAGGGATAAGGTCCATCAAGATCAGCTTGCGTGTGCCGGACAGCGCAATTGTTGCCCCCCTTTCAGCCAATGATTTGGCAATTGCAGAACCAATGCCGCCGGATGCACCGGTCACCAACGCTGTCATTCCTGTAAGATCAAACATGTTTGTTCCTATTCAAATATTCCTGAGGAAAGCTTTTGTTTCTAAAAGCGGCTCACAAAGCGGCAAGAAAAGCTTCGATGTCGTCCATACTCGTCAAACTAACATTGTTCGCTTCCTTGTTAATCCGTTTGACCATGCCGCCGAGAACTTTGCCACCCAATTCAACAAATTCATCGACACCGGCTTCACTCATATTAAGCACAGATTCGCGCCATCTCACGGTCCCGGTGACCTGTTCAACCAAGAGCTGCCTGATTTCATCCGTATCTGAAACCATTTCTGCAGTCACATTCGCAAAAACCGGGACTTTGGGCGGCAATATGCTGGCTTCAGCCAATGCCTCTTCCATGGCTTCGGCAGCCGGCTGCATTAAAGAGCAGTGAAACGGAGCGGATACGGGCAATAACAGCCCGCGTTTAATTCCATGATCTTTTACTAGGCCTACAGCACGCTCGATCGCGCCCATATGGCCCGAAATGACGACTTGAGTGGGGTCATTGTCATTGGCAATGGTACAAATTTCACCTTGTGCCGCTGCTTTCGAAAGACCTGCTGCCTTTTTAATATCAGCGCCCAATAAAGCGGCCATGCCGCCTTCACCGACCGGTACTGCTTTTTGCATAGATTGACCGCGCAGCTTCAACAATTCCGCCGTCGTAGTCAGGTTCAGCGCGCCGGCGGCACATAAAGCAGTATATTCTCCCAGACTATGGCCTGCAACATAGTTGCAGAGCTTCGCCAGAGATTGGTCACCTTCTTTCTCCATGACCCTTAACGTTGCAATCGCATTGGCCATGATGGCGGGCTGCGCATTTTCCGTCAAAGTCAATTCATCCTCCGGACCATCACACATGAGTTGAAAGAGATTCTGTTCCAACGCGTGATCAACTTCCTGAAAAACTTCCCGAGCGGTGGTACTGGCTTCGGCTAGTGCCTTGCCCATCCCAACGGCCTGACTGCCTTGTCCTGGAAATATAAATGCCCTCATGCTTACCCCTTGTTCAATTGGATGCTTTAGCCGGAGGTAAGAGGGAATGACGACGCATGCAAGGTTCGCGATACAAATCGCTACTACTATTGCGATTGCCAATTTTTAATTGACCAATTAAGAACGCTTTATGGCGCACCATCTATCCGAAGAAAAATTGACGGTTTTCTGCGAACGAACCCTTGGTGAAGGGGGAAATGTTTCCAATTTAAAGCGCTTATCCGGAGGTGCCAGCATGGAAAGCTGGTCATTCACCTACGCCCGCGAAGCTTTTGTTCTAAGACGTTTACCAATCGGAATGGCACAAGGCGGCGAAAATGAACTGCGCGGAGTTCCGCTCGATACTCAGGCGGATATAATTGAACTGGCTGTCCAGTCTGGTGTCACCGCGCCGGTTGTTCGCGCGCGCTTATCTCCCGAAGATGAAATTGGTGAAGGTTTTGTCATGGACAAGGCTGAAGGCGAAACCCTACCGCACAAAATCCTCGGAAAACCCGATTATGCCTTGGCCCAGTCCAAACTGACTGCGCAATGCGCAACCGAACTTTGGAAAATCCACAATATTGATACCCAATCAATCGCGAGCTCCCTGGAATATTTTTCACCCCTTCAACTGGTGGCGCTGCAAAAGGAAAAATATCACGAAATAGGCGGCGCCATACCCATTTTTGAATATGCTTTTCAATGGCTGGAAAATAACGCGCCTGAAGGCCAGACGAAAAACCTTGTCCATGGGGATTTTCGGATGGGCAATCTGATGATTTCTCCGACAGGAATTACAGCGGTGCTTGATTGGGAATTGACTAGATTGGGAGACCCCATCCAAGATCTCGCTTATCTTTGCACACCCAGTTGGCGGTTTGGCCATTATGAAAATGTTGCTGGAGGCTTTGATACAGCTGAATCTTTCCTCTCCGCTTATGCCCAACAAAGTGGCCAAATTGTCGATGCCGACCGATTTCGTTTTTGGCTTATCTATTCAACCATGTGGTGGGGAATTTCGTGCCTAGTCATGGGGGAAATTTGGCGCACTGGCGGTGATCGCTCTCTTGAACGAACGGTCATTGGTCGCCGGGTGTCCGAAGTTGAAATTGATCTTGCGTTGCTATTTGAAGAAATTTTATCTCCAACCATTTGCACAAAATTGGATTGGCAATTGCCCGAAACCGAGACTCCTATAGGCGAGACCGAATATGCCGAATTGCTGACGGCCTTGGGAGAATGGAACAGTGACATCGTGCAACCGGATTTAACCGGTCATAATCGCTTTCAATCCAGAGTAGCTGGAAATGCATTGGGTATCGCCCAAAGACAGGCAAAAATGGGTCCTGTTTTTCTTGCAGCATCACAAGCCCGGTTAAACAATTTGGGCTTGGATCATGAGCAACTTTGCAAAGCAATTGCTGATCGAGAAATGACGGCTGAACATCCCGGGCTATGGGATCACCTTAGAATTTCAGCGTTGGAACGCCTGTCCATCGACCAACCCAAATATGCCGGCCTTGCCGTAGCGCTTAACAAATGGAGACCCTGATATGAACTTTAAAATTCCCCAGGATATTGAAGATTATCTAACCGTTCTTGACGATTTTATAGACGCTGAAATCAAGCCGATTGAGCGGCGCGATGACAATATCCGTTTTTTTGATCACCGGCGCGAAGATAGCCGGACAGACTGGGATAATCAGGGATTGCCAACCAAGGAATGGGAAGACCTGCTCCACGAAATGCACCGTACAGCAGATGCCGCAGGGCATTTTCGCTATGCCCTACCGAAGGAATTTGGCGGCCAAGATGGTTCTAATCTCGCCATGGCGCGGATCCGCGAACATCTCGCGCACAAAGGTCTTGGTCTCCACAATGACCTGCAAAATGAAAACTCGATCGTTGGCAATCTCGTACAGCCCTTGATGGTAAGGGATTTTGGTACCGAAAAACAGAAGCAGGAATGTATTCCGGCGATGCTCAATGGGGAAATGAAATGGTGCTTTGGCCTAACCGAAGAAGATCATGGCTCCGACGCCACCTGGATGGACACTACTGCGGTTCCGGAAAAGCGCGATGGCGTGGATGGCTGGCTAATCAATGGGAATAAAATGTGGACCACTGGTCTGCATGTCGCCACCCATGTGATGACATTTGCGCGTCATCGCGGCAAAGACGGTGATGCGCAGGGCATTGGCTGTTTTATTGTGCCGACTGATGCCGAAGGATTTGAAGTTGGTGAATATATGTGGACATTCAACATGCCCACAGATCATCCCAAATGTAGTTATACCAATGTCTGGATTCCAGCCGATCAGATATTAGGAGATCTCGATATGGGCCTCGCTGCGGCGCAACATTTTGTCCATGAAAACCGCATCCGCCAGGCCGCATCTTCCTTAGGCGCGGCTCAATATTGTATCGATGAATCGGTTAAATATGCTGGAGAGCGCAAGCCCTTTGGCAAGCCTCTGTCCGTCAATCAGGCCATTCAATTTCCACTGGTAGAGCTGCATACGGAAGCGGCAATGTTGCGCCAACTTATCTACAAGACGGCAGCACAGATGGACGGAATGGCAAAAGTCGACGTGGCAAAATATCTCTCAGCGCAAGTATCCATGTGTAACTACCGCGCCAATCGCCTGTGCTGTGATGCCGCTGATCGCGCAATGCAGGTCCATGGCGGCATGGGTTATTCGCGTCACAAGCCGTTTGAACATATTTACCGTCATCATCGTCGCTACCGGATTACTGAAGGATCGGAAGAAATTCAGATGCGGAAAATTGGTGGACACATGTTCAAATTTATCAAGTAAGGTGCGCCATGGCTTTGTTTGGGAAAATTATCTGATGCTTATGCTCAAGGCGATGGCCGCTGACTTGTTAAAATTTGCAGCCTTATTCAGCGCATCCCTTGGCTTGTGCGGCATCGGGTTAGTCGTCCCTGCCCATGCGCAAAAAATCGAGCCTTGGTCTGAAGCCATTGTCAGTGTTCGTGATCTCGACAAGGCCTCGCGGCTTTTTATCGACTACGGAGAATGGCGAATTATCAGCGAAGATAATTGGGGTAAAAGCCAGCAAAAATATTGGAAATTGGCCGATAGTATGAACGGCCGATACCGGCTGATATGCGCGCCCCATGCTGATACAGGCTGCATCCGCTTCATCCGGATCGATGGCGCGAAAAATCAAAAACCGATCCGCCCGGCTGCTCGCCCCTGGGATACCGGGGGAATTTTCTCGCTGATGATACGCTCCAATAATGTCGACGCACTTTATGAAAAAGCCCTTGCCATGGGGTGGTGGGCAGAAAGCGCCCCTTATCGTTTTCAATTCGGTACATCCGATTTAAACAATGTCGTTCTGCAAGGACCGCACGGGATGAATCTAGCCGTCTACCAAAGGATCAGCCCGGCTTTTACCAATTTCCCAGTAGGCAACATGAGCCAAGTGTTTAACTCCATGCGCATGGTTCGCGATCAGAAAGCCACTCTGCGCTTCTATCGTGAAAAATTGGGGTTCCAGCTATTATTTGATGCGGATTATCTTGATCCCAAGCCCACGACGTCAAATTTTTCCTTACCGATAAATCTCACCACCTCAATCGTCCGCCGGGCTGCGGTGGTGCAACCCGTTTCAGGAGAAACAGGCCGGATTGAACTAATGCAATTTGTCGGGCTGAACGGACGCGATTTTAGCGATCAAGCCAGCCTTCCGCGCCTTGGTATCATTTCGGTCCGCTATCCGGTCAATAATCTGGCAACTTATCGAATTCAACTGGAATCACGCGATGTTAAGATCGAACATGAAGCCAAAAATATGCCCCTTGAGGGGGTTGGCAATGTCAATCTAATCGCGGTTCGGGACCGCGATGGCAATCTAACAGAGTTTTTTGAAAAGACGCCTGCTGCCAAATGATCCGACAGAACCCTATCGGGATTTGCCGCCCTGTCCTTAGCGGCGGTCAGGGAAATACTGCGGTTGGCCGATTGAGTGATGGGATTAGTGCCAACCGCAGTAACTTTCGCCAATCTACCGATTGCTGCGAAATCTTCGGGGTTTTGGGTTTTTCACACGCAAAGGCTTAATGCGCTTTTTCGGGCGAAAACTAGGATCACGTGTTACTTGCTTGTTGCGGACGATTTTCCCATCCGCACGCGTAACATTATCCAATCGATCATAAACAGTATCACCATTGCGGGTAACCGTACGGCCCCGTTCGCGGCTATTTTCACCCCGCGTCCCATAAGCAGAATAATCATATTGATCTCCGCGCCGATTATAGGCGGAACCATTGGCTTCAAAACCGGCATCTGTCCGGTTTCGTTCGTAGTCAAACCCACGTGAACGCCCTTTAAAGTCAGTTTGCGTACCGCTGGCTGTCCAACCGGTTTCAGTGCGTGATCTGTTATAATCGTGACTGGCAGTTGCACCATCGGATTTGCGCGTCAAATCGCCATCCACCACTACATTACCAGCGCCGTCTCGGGTCACGGTCTTGCTCCCGCTCACGCGGTCATTGTCCACAGTGACGGTTTTTGTACGCTCGGCGAATACCGGTGCGGCGATCATCATTGATGCCATTGATATTAGAATGGTTTTCTTCATTTTACTCTCCATACTCAGTTAAGATGCAGTATTTTCGCTGCTTCCAACTGTTCAACGCATGGGTTCGAAAAACCCTTCGAATATTTTTGGCGGAGCCCTAGTTCCGCCGATTACGACGAATTTGAGCGCGTAAATTTCGGATATTGCGCTCGGTCTTAATCGTCTTGCGCAGTTTTTTTGCTCGCTGGCGCATACGCGCCCGTTCCGCCGGGGTTGCTTGCTGATATCGTTGCCGGGCATGTTCCAACGCCGGTAATGCGATGGGCGCCGGCGCCACAGGGGCATCGGCTGACGTATCGGGAATTTCCAAATTTTCATCGACGGTCACATCAGGCACAGCTTCGTTTTGGCCCTCGGTTACCGACGCCTTGCTATCCTCAGAAACTGGTAATGCATTCGCAGTTGGCGGAACATCTGATAGCAATTTATCCAGTCTTTCTTGCGCAATCGCTTTGCGCTGAGGCGGTAAACTATCTATTCTTTCTTGTAATTTATCTTGTTGTTCCGGCGTAGCATTTCGAATTTTTTCCCGGATATTCTCTCGCCGGTTCGTTGCTTGCCGTTCCGCTCGTCTTTCTTCCCGCAATCCCGTGACAGCCGCTTGAATATCTTGCGGCGTTGCTTTTCCTGACTGCACTAACCTGCGCGTTGCCGCTCTCAACAGCACCGCTTTTTGTCTCGGGCGAAGGGTTTTAAAACGCGGCGCATCGGTAATCCGCTGGATCATCGCTTCTGCATTTATTTGGCCATCTGTACGTTCGGCGGAGTCCTGAATCGGATCAACACCAGGCGAATCTGCTTCTTCAGGGGCAGATTGCTTTACCAACGGTTGTTTTTCTGGCTTCGCGACATCGACAATTTCCAAGGATCTAGCAATGTCCGATAGGACTGGAACTTCAATCGGTTCTCCCAATATGCCCATCGCTGCGGCAGTAGCGGACATTAAACCGATAGTGGCAACAGAACCGATCCATCGACTGGCCCGACGCCAAGGTCCGGCATTGTGGCGCCGTGCGCTGGACGGGACATATTGTGCTTGTTCTACATCCTCATTCGCTTCTGCGCGTGCGACCAGTCGATCTGCAAATCCTTCTGGCAATTGCGGGACATCATACTGATCGAGCAATGCACGCAAGGCTGGTGAATAATCTTGTGCAGATGAGGCAGTCATGGGCATATTCTCCCGACATCTTCTTTGACCAAGCCTTTAGTTTCGACACATTTTTTCAGCTTGCCGCGGGCGCGGAACAACATCGATTCAAACGCCTTGATATTCATTTCAAGATTTTCGGCCGCCAATTGGTTAGATAATTGTTCATAATAAGTAAGAATGATGGACGCCCTTTGTCGTTCGGGTAGACCGGTTACACAATCAATAATGGCCTGTTTCACATTGTCACTTTCCAGAGCCGCATCTGCCAAGGGTGTTTCATCTCTATGTTCCGGCACCTCTTCAGAAGATTGACGCCGTGTTTTGCGTATCCTGTCGATACATAAATTGGTTCCGACCCGGCTAAGCCACGCGGCAATTCCTGGACCTCCTTCAACCCAACGATCAGCTTGGTTCCAAAGACGCAACAAAGCTTCCTGCGCGATATCTTCTGCTTCCATAGGGTCCGCTAGCATTCTGCAAGAAATGCCAAATGGAATATGGCCATAAGCTTCGGCAATTTCTCGCAAAGCATTTGAATCGCGCGCGCCAATAGCGCGCATAAGCGCGTCATCATTGCGGCGATCTATGGCTTTTGCCCTATCCAAAAATTCCACTCCACTTTGGTGAATTTACTGCACCAAACATGAACTATACGTAGCAAAACTTAAAACCCTTCGAAATTTTTTGAAGGGTTTTATCAGTTTAGCCGTTTTCTCATCATAATCCGTTATTTTGAGGGGAAAATTTATGAAAAATTTTTATTGGGTGATGGTGGCTTTATGCGGAGCAACACCGGTTCATGCGGCAGAAGGAGAAGTGAACAAACAGTGGGAAATCGGTTTTTCCATTGGAACCAATATGATTGCAGATGCAGAGGATCAAACCTCTATCACCGCTTCGGTTACACGGGAATTTGATGATGCTTACTTGCGTCTGGCGGCTAGCTTTTCCGATCCGATCGCAACGCCCGGACTGTTACAATCGGTTTCTTCCAAAACACAGCAAATCAGTGTTTCGGGGGGAATCGGTGCCAATGCGTTCAGTATTGATGGCCGGCTGTCTTTAGGCCGCCGTCAATTTGAGTCCGAAAGTATCGCAACAAACTTCAATCCACTTGTCATCGATAGCGATGGTACAATTTTCGGCGTTGGTGCGTCGGTAACCTACGACATCGCTGTCAGCGATCACGGATTTCTTTCACCATCAATCGGACTAGACTATGACAGTGTTGATATCGCGCGACTGGTGACCACGCCCGCGGGTCGATTGATCAATGCCAAAGAACGCGAACATGGCTTTAGCGGATCTGCCGTTATCAGTTATGCGCATGTTTTCGGGGACAATTTGGATCATAATATTGGACCATATGTCGCCTTAGTAGCGAGCAGCAACAATGTTGCGTTTTCATCCGCAGCTACCGGCGAACGCGCGGTTCAGCTTGATGCAATCCGAAATATTCCTGGCCAAGGAGATATTTGGCTCGATTTCGGGGGATCAGCCTCATTTGGTCTTTCAAAAAATCTACGTTTGCGATTGTCCGCTTCGCAAACTTTGGGTTTTGCTGGACCAGAAGCGAGTTCTTTAAGCGCAGGTATAAGCATACGCTTTTAATCGTATTTAGCGCATTCTTGCACCTTTAAAGCAGCAAATCATGGACGCATTAAATTGTCTGGACATTAGTGGATTGCATTCCAACTCGGCTCGCTTAATGTAAGGCCTCGCAATGTGTCCTACCCATCACACTGGAGACGAGATTGTCACATCCCGATCGTGAACTTCCGTTGGTGGCGGATTTATATGGCGAATTGCAACTGGCTGAACCTTCCCAAAAACGGACGGTTTTATCGCATTTTCCAGGCTTCGCTCTGGTGGGCATTGTCTCTTTAGCAGCACTCTGGCTAAGCGAACATTATGGACCACCCGCGATCTTAATGGGTTTATTGCTTGGCCTTGCTATGAGTTTTGTCAATGCCGATAAGCGGTTATCAACCGGGTTGGATTTTTCGTCCCAAACGCTGCTTCGGATCGGAATTGTTCTTATCGGGATGCGGATCAGCTTTAATGAGATTACCAGCCTAGGCATTGCGCCCTTTATTTCTCTCATCGCAATAATGGTTGTCGTCATCGGTACAGGTATCGTCGCTGCGCGCTTATTCAAGCTGGATCCATTGTTCGGTTTGCTTGCCGGCGGCGCGACGGCCATTTGCGGGGCGTCGGCCGCATTGGCACTGTGGAGCATTATCGGCACGAAGAGAATAGACCAATCGCGTTTCACCATAGTATTGTTGGGCACAACGGTAGCCAGCGCCTTTGCGATGACCTTCTATCCCTCGATTGCAGGTTTCCTCGGATTGAGCGACAAGCAAGCAGGCTTCTTAATAGGCGCATCTATCCATGATGTAGCCCAGGCAATTGGTGGTGGATTCTCTTATTCCCCTGAAGCCGGCGAAGTTGCGACGGTGGTCAAATTGTCACGGGTTACCTTATTGGCTCCCTTGTTGATCATTATCGCCATGATAATGCAGAAAATGGCCGTGAAAGACACTGATTCTACAACGCCGAAAATTGGTCTGAGACAAGGCCTTCCGTGGTTCATTGTCGGTTTCATCGCTTTGATCACGATCAACAGCATGTTTCAATTGCCACCGGCTTTCGTAGAATTTGGGAATAAATTGGCCAGTATGTTGCTGCTTTTTGCAGTGGTCGCTGCCGCTATTAAATCCAATCTCGGCGGACTAATGTCTCATGGATGGCATTGCTTTGTACCGGTAGTCATGACCACTGCCATGGCCTTTCTCTTATCGATGCTAGCGATCCAATTTTTGTGAACTGCCTACCGCACTAAGTTTAGAATAATTTTTGGGCGTACGCGGAATATATAGTTTATTTTACCGAAAATAGACCGTTTGAACCAGATATTGACAAAGTTTTTGAGCAAGGTTCCTGCCATTACAATGCAAACATGTAACAGGAGCAAATATGAAAGTTTTTACCGATCACCCCCAGTCTGTTGGTGAAACCTATGCTGAGCATTTTGTTGTAGCATCCAGTTTTGGCCTTCCCATGATCCTGGCGGGGTTGGCTTGTTTAATGCATGGTATATTCCCTTTTCTGTTTGAGAAAACAGGCAGTAATCTAGTAAAAAAACTTTATGACCGGATGGTCACAAACCGAGTAAAAGCGGACCATTGCGAGGCCACAGATCATGAATTGGAATGGTGTATCTGACCATGCGTACCAAATTGGCTGGCCGAAAGACTATTCAGCCTCTTGCAATCTGATAAAAACTTCGCCATAGGCCCCGCTTCCGCCGATTTCTTGCAAAAGACGAAGCGGAAAAACAAGAAAGCCGGAGGGGCGTGTCAGCATGGTGCGACGTCAGCGATCGGTAATATGAAGGAAATAATGCATGCCACATTATGAGCATGTCTTCCTCGCGCGTCAGGACTTGAGCCAATCTCAAGTTGATAGCCTCGCACAGGAAGCTACTAAAATTGTTGAAGCCAATGACGGCAAAGTCGTTCTCACAGAAACCTGGGGTTTGCGGACTCTGGCTTATAAAGTGCAGAAAAATCGTAAAGCCCATTATGTCATGTTGCGTCTTGACGCTCCGACAAATGTGATTGCCGAATTGGAACGCCAAACCCGCATCAATGAAGATGTTATTCGCTTCCTCACCATTCGTGTCGATGAGCATGAAGAAGGTCCTTCGGTCATGATGCGCAAGCCAGATCGTGACAGCCGCCGCGGCGGTGGAGACCGTCCGCGCCGTGATCGCGAAGATAGCTAAGCCAAAAAGGAGTATATAATATGGGACGTCCATTTTTCCGTCGCCGCAAAAGTTGCCCTTTTTCCGGCAAAAACGCACAACCAATTGACTATAAAGATGTGAAAATGCTGCAAGGATATATTTCCGAACGCGGCAAGATCGTACCTAGTCGTATCACCGCAGTCTCTGCCAAGAAGCAACGCGAATTGTCTAAAGCAATTAAACGCGCTCGCCATCTCGGTTTGCTGCCTTATCTCGTTAAATAGGAGCAAGAGCCATGGATATTATTTTGCTCGAACGCGTAGAAAAACTGGGTGGCATCGGTGATGTCGTAACCGTAAAAAATGGTTATGCCCGCAATTTTCTATTGCCCAATAAAAAAGCTTTGCGCGCCAATGAAGCCAATAAAAAGGTTTTTGAAGCCAATCGTGCGCAAATTGAAGCCGACAATGAGTCTAAACGCAATGATGCTGAGAAAGCTTCTACGAGCGTGGATGGCAAACAGATAGTCTTGATCCGTGCTTCTTCTGCTAGTGGTCAGCTTTATGGCTCTGTCTCGGTCCGCGATATTGTGGAATCACTCGCAGCTGAAGGCGCAACCGTTGAAAAAAGTATGGTTATTCTCGAGAAGCCCATCAAAACGCTCGGCGTTTTTGATGTGCGCATTCGCTTGCACCCGGAAGTATCCGTCAATGTCCAGGTCAATGTGGCCCGATCCGACGATGAAGCGGAATTGCAAAAAGACGGTATCGATGTGATCGCGCAGATGTTCGAAGAAGAGCAGGCCGAATTGGCTGCCGCAGCTTTGGCGCCGGAAAGCGAAGATGATGACGCGGCGGAAGCCAGCGAAGGTGAAGAGGCTTCTGAGGAAGCGGCTTCAGAAGACGCTGCAGCCGAAGAAACTGAAGAAAGCACAGTCGACAAAGAATAATTTGTTAGCAAGAGATTGAAAAGCCCGGAGCTGGTGCGTTACATGGTAACAATCCGTCTTCGGGCTTTTTTGATATGAGGGTATATTGACCAACAACTGGCAATCGCAATTTGCCCAAGATGCAACACTTCTTCCGCATATGCTTGATCTTCCAAAGGACCAGGTATTGCTATCATATTTGTCCGAAGAAGATTACCGCAAGGCCAGCTTTCTCGATCAACGGATCGTCAATCCGCAGCTCAGACGTCAATTGGTGCCTTGGACGGTCTTGTCACAAATCACGCTGCCTGAAAATAATAACCCCCAATATATCTTTCACATCGGCCATGTTGGCTCGACCCTAATCTCTCGGCTATTGGGCGAGATAGGTTCGGTATTGGCACTCCGTGAACCCCAATTGCTGCGCAATTTATGTGAAATTTCGCTACTCCAAAAGCAACCGGAATGCCCATGGTCGCCGGAAACATTCCAGCAACGCATGGCACAATCCGTTCAGTGGTTATCGAGAGGCTTTCGTAAGGACCAACGGGTCATGATCAAAGCCAGCAGCTTTGTTAGCGAATTGGCGCCATTATTATTGGACCACCCCACGCAGGCCTTGTTCTTATATGCGCCGCTCGACCGCTATATTCCGACAATTTTAGCTGGCGAGGCCTCCGTACAGGAAACTCAGATGATGGCCGGCGCGCGCCTGAAGAGGCTCACAACCCATTTGGGTCAGCCCCCTGCCCATCTGTGGGAATTATCCCTCGCTCAACGCGTAGCCATGAGCTGGCTTTGTGAATTGGTAACCTTGCATCAGGCTCAACAATCCAATCATGCCGCACAAATATTGTGGATGGATTTTGAGGCGTTTCTCAACAACCCCACGATCCAGTTATCGCAATTGGCTTCGCATTTCGGTCATGAACTTTCCGATCAAATGGCGAATGCACTGGTTACGGGATCGATTATGTCTTCCTATTCCAAAGCACCGGAACATGACTATAGTCCCAATTTACGGCAGGAGCTATTAGCGGAAGCTAATCGCAATTATGTCAACGATATCCGGGCGGCCATAGCGTGGGTAGAACAGACCGCAGAAAAATTCCCGCCGGTGGCGGAAGCGCTGCAATGGATTGAAACGAGAAAATAATGTTTAAACAGCTCAAACTGCTCGACCAAGCCCAGGTCAATGAAATCAAACAAATCGCAAGCCAAGGCCAGTTTGTCGACGGTAAGATCAGCAATCCCCATTCCAAGGTCAAGAATAATCTCCAACTTCACGATCTCGATGCCTATAATAAGACTTCGAAAATTCTACACGATGCGTTGATGTCCAATCCCGAATTTAACGATTTTGCCTTTCCCGAAAAAGTCGCGCCACCGCTGATCACTCGCTATCAACCGGGAATGCACTATGGTCTTCACGCCGATAGCGCGATCATTCCCTTGCCCGATGGTCCCATCCGTTCGGATATAAGCTGCACCATTTTTCTCAATGGCCCCAATGACTATAAAGGCGGCGCGCTGCATATTACCCAAGGCGAAGCCGGCATGCGGTTCAAGGGTCTTCCCGGCACGGCCGTGGCCTATCCTTCTCATACATTGCATGAGGTCGAAGCCATAGGAGAAGGCGAGCGTATGGTCGCCATCACCTTCATTCAAAGCCGGATCAAAGACGTGATGAAGCGCAACCTCATGTATGAGTTAAACGAAGTGGCTGCTTTAGAAGGCCTGAACATGAAGCATGAAAATTACACGCGCATGCAGGCCTTGCAATATAATCTGATGCGCATGTGGATGGATTAATCAATAACCCATCAAACTCATCACTTCCTTACGGCTTCTGGCATCTTCGAGGAAGCAACCCAATAGACGGCTGGTGGTCATGCCAACGCCTGGCGTGCGCACACCGCGTGCGGTCATGCAGCTGTGGCTAGCTTCGACAACAACAGCGACACCATGGGGTTTTAAATTATCCCAGATACATTCCGCCACTTCTGCGGTCAGCCGTTCTTGCACCTGCAAACGTCTTGCATAACCGTGCAATACTCGAGCAAGCTTGGAGATCCCAACAACCCGGTCTGTCGGCATGTAAGCGATGCTGGCTTTCCCGATAATCGGCGCCATATGATGCTCACAATGTGAATGGAACGGGATGTCTTTCAACAAAACCAATTCGTCATAACCACCCACTTCTTCAAAAGTCCGCGCCAAATGGATGGCGGGATTTTCTTGATAACCTTCACAATATTCTTTCCAGGCGCGGGCTACCCGTTTGGGCGTATCCAGCAGCCCTTCGCGATCCGGGTCTTCGCCAGACCAGCGCAACAAGGTTTTCACGGCTTCTTGCACATCTTCAGGTACGGGAAGTTTTGCAGCTTCGCGCGCTGCCAATGCGTCTGCTATTGTTTCAGAATAATCGGCCAAAAGGCATTCCTTTGAAGTAATTTGAGAGCATAATGCCAACAATTTAGGCTGCGCTGTGTCCCAGCGCAAGTGCACCAAGGACCGTATCAGACAGATAATGGAGGAAAATGGCGCGCCCGGGAAGATTCGAACTCCCGACCCCTTGATTCGTAGTCAAGTACTCTATCCAGCTGAGCTACGGGCGCGCATTGAAGGCCGTCAGATAGGGGGAGATTCCTCTGCTGGCAAGCCATTTTATCATTTTTCCGCTGCAAGTAATGCCAGTTCCGAATCCATCGCCGCTGATTGATCCAAACTCTCCTTCAACAGAACAAAATGGGTTGCGAAAGGGAAGGTACTCAACCGGACTTTTATATTTCCATCGGGCAGCAAATTGAACCGAGATTTGACATTGAGCGAGAGGTCGCGCCCGACATAGCGCCCTGTGCCGATGCGCTTGATATCCCGGTGAACAACCATATTGGAAACAATCTGCCAAAATTGGGCATGAATCCACCCATCCAAGGCATAAGCGCGGCCTTTTTCAATTTTCAGCCGCTTATTCAGAGTGGAAATGGTCCACACTCCATCAATGGCCATGGGTTTACCCGGTGCAACCATGTCGCGGTAAGGTAAACCCGCTTTTGCCAATCCATTGCCTTTCTCACTGCCGCGCATCGCCGCTTGTGCAGTCGGTTTCGCACCAAGACTGGAAATATTTTCGCGCGCCAGAGCAGCAAATTGGCCTTCCGGGAAATCAGCCAGATAGGCCTGATAGGCCGGGATTGTATTGGCGCTCATTGCGCCTTGCCAGCTCAACGCTTCGCGATCCGCTGTTTGTGGTCCTTGGCTTTGTCGCTGTTGCTGTCCTGCCGACACGGGCGTTTGTTCGATTCCGGCAAGCTGCGTCCGGGGAACAAGATATACGGGCGTTCCGGTTATGCTCGCGCTGACAAAGGGGCGCTGCGTTCCGCCGGTTGCACTGAGTACATCATCCCGCACTGTCCCGCCCAGCAGTTGAACCGGCAAATCAGGCTGCGGCAAGCGCTTGGCCAGTGATTGCGCAAATGGGGAATTAATCCCGTCACCATCCGCGGCCGTTTGCCCCGGTGCAGCCGCATAGATGACCAGCACATCATCCGCTTCTACGCCAATGAGACCGCGGGTTAGCGACCGTGTCCCCGAACGCCAGGACCGCGCAAACGGATTGTTACGGCACGCATCGAGCACGACCATACGAATCTGCGCGCCATTGAGCGATTCCATCACCCGATCCAAGTCAATTGCTTCATAGGGCAAATCGAGGCTAGCTTTTAACTCCGCATCGACCGGAATGAGCCAGTTTTTCCCCTGCCCTTCAATGCCATGGCCAGCATAATAGACCATCGCGACATCGGCTCCATTGGCTTTTTGGCGAAAGTCCCGAAGCGCCCTCTGAAAGGCCTGGACATCAAGATCGAGCGCCGTCACCACTTCGTCAAAGCCGGCTCGTTTGGCTGCGCCGGCGATTAATTGGGCGTCATTAACCGGGTTCGCAAGAGAACTGCTTTGGCCATAGTTGGAATTGCCGATCACCAAGGCCACCCGTTTGGCCGCCGCATCTCCGGACCAGACTAAAAATAGGCCACAGCACAAGAGTAACCATGTGCGGATCATATTCCCCCCGTTACGACTGCCCTTTTGCCAGCGCGGCTTGCGCGGCTGCTAGGCGGGCAATGGGAACACGATAAGGCGATGCGCTGACATAGTCGAGGCCCGTTTGTTCACAAAAGGCAATTGAAGCCGGATCCCCTCCATGCTCACCGCAAATACCCAATTTAATATCGCTGCGCGTTTTTCGACCCCGTTCCGCCGCCAGTTCAATCAATTGGCCGACACCTTCTACATCAAGGCTGACAAATGGATCACGCGGGAATATGCCTTTATCAACATATTGGGTCAGAAACCGTCCGGCATCGTCGCGAGACACACCCAATGTGGTTTGGGTCAAGTCATTGGTGCCAAAACTGAAAAACTCTCCGGACTCAGCGATTTTATCAGCCATTAACGCCGCACGAGGTAATTCAATCATCGTACCGACCAGATAGTTGATCCGGCGCCCTTTTTCAGCAAATACCGCTTCCGCCATGCGATCAACAGCATCTTTCATTAACTCCAGCTCTTTTGCTGTTGCGACCAGCGGTATCATCACCTCTGGAATAGGTGTTTCGCCGTTTTCCTCCGCAATCTCACACGCCGCTTCGAAAATTGCCCGCGCCTGCATTTCATAAATTTCGGGGTAAGTGACACCCAGTCGACATCCGCGGTGACCCAGCATCGGATTAAATTCGTGCAATTCATTAGCCCGCTGTTTCAACGTTTCCACACCGACATCAGCGGCAGCGGCCACTTCTTCAAATTCCGATTGATGGTGCGGCAAAAATTCATGCAGCGGCGGGTCCAACAAGCGGATTGTGACCGGTAAACCGACCATCACTTCGAAAATCTGACGAAAATCCTCGCGCTGTTCGGGCAAGAGCTTGGCCAATGCCTCCTGTCGCCCTGCTTCATTCGCGGCCAAAATCATTTGACGAACGGCCGTTATACGTGAGCTTTCGAAGAACATATGTTCGGTTCGACACAAGCCGATACCTTCGGCACCAAAATCTCTTGCGACTTGGCAATCCAGCGGTGTTTCGGCATTGGTGCGGACGCCCAAACGGCGGACCTTATCTGCCCATTCCATCAATATGCCGAAATCTCCGACGAGTTCTGGCTGAATCGTTTTAACCCGGCCCGCCATGACTTGGCCATTGCTGCCGTCAATCGTCAGAATATCGCCTTCCTTGAGCTCACGATCCCCTATTTTCAGCAATTTTGCTTCATTATTGATGCTTAAACTGCCCGCTCCGGAAACACAGGGACGGCCCATACCGCGCGCAACCACAGCGGCGTGTGACGTCATGCCGCCCCGGGCTGTCAAAATCCCTTTCGCCGCATGCATGCCGTGAATATCCTCCGGTGAGGTCTCCACCCGCACCAATATCACATCATCGCCCATTTCCGTGCGGCGTTCAGCGGTATCTGAATCGAATACGATGATACCGCAGGCCGCGCCGGGAGAGGCCGGCAATCCAGTGGTCAACACATCCCGTTTCGCATCGGGATCAAGTGTCGGATGCAGTAATTGGTCCAATGCCATCGGATCCACTCGCGCGACCGCTTCTTCCTCGGTAATCAGGCCGTCATTGGCCATATCTACAGCGATTTTCAGGGCGGCCTTGGCAGTCCGTTTGCCTGAGCGGGTTTGCAGCATCCACAATTTGCCGCGTTCCACGGTAAATTCAATATCCTGCATGTCGCGATAATGGCGTTCCAAAAGATCGAAAACATTAGTCAACTCGCCATAGGTTTCGGCCATGGCTTCTTCCATCGAGAGCGGCTTGGCATTGGCTTCTTCACGCGCGGCTTTGGACAGATATTGCGGGGTACGGATACCGGCCACCACATCTTCGCCCTGCGCATTGATCAGCCATTCGCCATAATAGGCGCTGTCACCAGTGGACGGGTTACGGGTAAAGGCCACACCGGTCGCCGATGTTTCGCCCATATTGCCGAACACCATCGCCTGTACATTGACGGCCGTACCCCATTCGGCGGGAATGTCATTAAGCCGGCGATAGACTTTTGCTCGTTCTGCCTGCCAGCTGCCGAAAACAGCACTAACCGCGCCCCAGAGCTGGTCATTCACATCTTGCGGAAATGGCTTGCCCCATTGTTCTTCAACAAGGCCTTTATATTCGGCAACCAGAGTCTTCCAATGCTGAGACTCCATCTCAGTATCTGTGAAGAAGCCATTATCTTCCTTGGCTATTTCTAGTGCTTCCTCGAAACTATCATGATCCAGTTGCAGCACCACATCCGAATACATCTGGATAAACCGGCGATAGCTGTCCCAGGCAAAACGCTCGTCGCCAGAGGTTTTGGCCAGGCCTTCAACCGTTTCGTCATTCAGGCCGAGATTGAGCACCGTGTCCATCATGCCAGGCATAGACGCCCGCGCGCCGGAGCGAACCGATACGAGCAGTGGATCAGCGGCATCACCAAATGTCTTGCCCGTGATCTTTTCGATATGCGCCACGCCCTGCGCGACTTCACCGGTTAGACTGTCGGGATAGACGCCGCCTTCATTCATGAAGCGGGTGCACATCTCGGTCGAAATCGTGAACCCGGGAGGAACCGGCAGGCCGATATTGGCCATTTCCGCTAGATTGGCTCCTTTGCCGCCTAACAGGTTGCGGGCTTCGGTGCTGTCGGTTGGCGCGCCGTCTGCGTCGATTCCACCACCGAAACGATATACATATTGGGTCATTTTATGATCCACTCCGCAATTTTACGGTTTCAAAGTTCACACACATCACAGGGTAGCTCTCGTACAAATCTCTACGCAACGGTGCTCCGCACTTGATGCGGAGCCTAGGATGGCTGTCACGCTCATCTACCCTGGGCTCCGCATCAAGTGCGGAGCACAAATGTCGTGAAGCATGCGCAATCCCCCCCCCAAAGTTCACACAATTCACAGAATGTTGACCGGCAATCACATCATCCCTCAATCTTGGAAAAGTCAGCAACCTGATGCACGGCTGCCCGGAATCGCGCTAGCAATGCGAGACGTGCTGTGCGTTTTTCTTCATCGTTATCATTCACGGTAACTTCTTCGAAAAATTCATCAATTGGCACACGAAGCGCTGCGAGAGCGACCATCGCTTTTTCAAACTCTTCCGCTTCAATGGCTGCGGTCACATCCGGCTGCGCTGCATCCAGCGCCTCGATCAGTGCCTTTTCGGCTTTTTCGGGCGTGTAGGAAAGGGTTTTTGCGTCGCCCTGCTCCGCATTTTCTTTCTTCAGGATGTTCGAAGCGCGTTTATAGCCAGCAAGTAGGTTTTCGCCATCTGAGGTTTCGACAAAGGCTTGCAAGGCCTTCACCCGCGCAAGCAAACGAACCAGATCATCCTCACCACCAAGAGCAAAAACCGCGTCGATCAGATCGTGGCGTACACCCGCTTCGCGTTGTTGCACTTTCAGGCGTTCGGCAAAGTAGTCTAAAAGAGAAGCACCTCTCTTAGCTTTGAATTCGTGTAGATCATCCTTCACACGAAAAATGCCAGCTAACCAATCGTTAGCTAGGATAGAAACCTCGTTATTATCTTTTCTGAGGATATAAACTCCATCACCTTTCGTGAATGCCTCTAGATCGGAAACGTTCATATCAAGGCTCTTTGCCATTGGAACCAAACAATGCTGATTGAACTTTTCCCGCAACTGATCAGCATGAGAATCCAAGTCCAATATTGCAAAATTGATCATATCCATTAGTGGTAAACGAATATGATTTTCAAAACACAATTCCGCCACAGCCAATGCTTGTCGTCGTAACGCAAATGGGTCCTTAGAACCAGTCGGCCCCATATCTGTCGCGAAAAACCCAACCAAAGTATCCAGCTTGTCCGCCAAACTCACGACCACCGTCACTGGGTCGGTCGGCACTTTATCGCCTTGCCCAACCGGCTTATAATGATTGCGGATCGCATTGGCGACCGCCTTGGACTTGCCTTGTTTCTCTGCATAATAGCCGCCCATCAGACCTTGCAGGTCAGGAAATTCGCCGACCATTTCGGTGACGAGATCGGCTTTGCAGAGACGTGCGGCCTCAGACACTTCACCATGAAATGTATCGCCGGGGCTGGGCTGGTCAAAACCATTCCCTTCTAAAGAAACCAACCACTCGGCCAACTTGGCCACACGCTCTACCTTGTCGGCAACCGTGCCCAGTTTTTCATGGAACACAATGTTGCTCAATTTCTTGGCATGATCTTCCAGCGCCGTCTTCTGGTCCAATTCCCAGAAGAATTTGGCGTCGGACAGCCTTGCCGCCAAAACTTTTTCATTACCCGCAACAATCGCCTTACCGCCGTCGCTGGCGTCTATATTGGCGGTGCAGATAAAATTCGGGGCGAGTTTACCCGATTTGTCACGGCAAATGAAATATTTCTGATTGACCCGGGCCGTCAGCTGAATGACTTCCTCTGGTACATCGAGAAAGGCCGGATCAAAGCCGCCTAGCAGAGGCACAGGCCATTCAGTCAGGCCCGCATTTTCGATCGCCAGACCTTCGTCCGCCACAAGTTCCAAGCCACCATCTGATGCCGCCTTGGCCGCACCTTCTCGGACAATCGCCTCGCGTTCCTCATGATCGACCAGCACATGGCAAGCGCGGAGTTTTTCGGCATAGTCGCCAGCATTGCCTATCGTTACCACTCCGTCATGATGGAAGCGATGTCCAACGGTTTCAAAACCTGACGTCACACCGTCAATTTCACATTGCACCAGATCATCGCCCAAAATCGCAACAATGCCAGACAACGGGCGCACCCAACGCAGGCTTTCCGTGGACAGACTGGCTTCACCCCAACGCATAGATTTGGGCCATGGAAAGGCTTTGATGATCGCCGGAATCGCTTCGGAAAGGACGTCTTTGGTGTCGCGGCCCGGCTTGTTGATCACGGCAAAATAGATCGCTCTGCCCTTGACGTCACGAACCTCTAGCTCGTCGCGGGTCACGCCATTTTTGCGGCAGAAGCCATCAACCGCCTGATCCGGCGCGCCTTCAGGCGGCCCTTTTGCTTCATCACTTATCGCTTCAGTCTGTGCAGGCAGATCTTTTGCAATCAGTGCAAGCCGCCTTGGCGTGGAGTAAACCGTAATATTCGCGGCTGTCAGGCCCGCATCGCTGAGCTGCGCGACAAATAAGCGCTCGAGATCAGCGCGCGCTTTGGCTTGCATCCGGGCGGGAATTTCTTCGGAAAGCAGTTCGAGAAGGAAATCAGCCATTATGCCGTCCACCCGTTTTTCGCCATATAGACTTCACAGCTACCTTTTGCGAGATCACGCACCTGCCCCATATAGCTAGCGCGTTCCTGGACGGAGATCACACCGCGTGCCTGCAGGAGATTGAACACATGGCTGGCCTTGATCGCTTGCTCATAGGCTGGGAGCGGTAGTTTTTTATCGAGACATTGCTCGCATTCTTTCGTCGCCATCCGAAAGGCTTCAAACAGTGTATCCGTATCGGCAACTTCAAAATTCCATTCCGACATCTGCTTCTCATTCTCTAAGAAGATATCGCCGTAACTGACTCCAGCACCGTTATAATCTAGATCATAAACACTATCGACACCCTGAATATACATAGCGAGCCGTTCCAACCCATAGGTCAGTTCGCCAGCAACGGGTTTGCAGTCAAAACCGCCCATTTGCTGGAAATATGTGAATTGCGTCACCTCCATGCCGTCACACCAGACTTCCCAGCCCAATCCCCAAGCACCGAGCGTTGGGCTTTCCCAGTCATCCTCGACAAAGCGGATATCGTGCAACATCGGATCGATGCCAATCGCAACGAGGCTATCGAGATATAGCTGCTGAATGTTTGGCGGCGAAGGTTTGAGCACAACCTGATATTGATAATAATGCTGCAAACGATTGGGGTTTTCCCCATAGCGTCCATCAGTCGGGCGGCGACACGGTTGCGCAAAAGCGGCATTCCACGGATCAGGGCCAAGCGCCCGCAAAGTTGTCGCAGGGTGGAATGTTCCTGCGCCCATCTCCATGTCATAGGGTTGCAAGATCGCGCAGCCTTGGTCGCTCCAATAATCATGCAGTTTCAGAATGATCTGTTGGAAGCTGAGCGGCTTCTCAGATGACTGTCTATCCGGCAATGTCGGCGCTTTCTTCGCAAGTGCAATAAGGTCGATGACGCTTTGGCTCATGGTGCCCGACGGGTCAAGAACCCATATCCTTTTATTGGTAAAATCAATTGGATCCTATTTTACTTCATTAATCATGGGTTCAGTCATAGTCACTCACCTCAGAAATATGAAAAAATCCTTATTTTCCAGAACCACACGTCTGTTTCTAAATGGAGCAGCAGCGTGCATCCTCTTTACCACGCCCGGGGCAGTGCAGGCTGCTGCCGGCTCTGCACAGGAGTCAATTCAAGAGACTGCGGTGAGCTCTCAAGTGGAATCGGTGAGTGACGACAGCTTGACCAGCGACATAGCTGGCCCAAATGTTGAGACCCTTTCGCCAGAGGATATTAGAAAAACAACAGTATCAGCCCAGGAAAAAAGGCGATTGAAGCAGAAAGAGGCCTATGACGCGGCCTTTGCCTTCACGCCCAAACCCGCGCTTTGGAAGTTGAGTGATTCCGATTCCACTGTCTACATATTTGGAAGTATCAAAGATGTACCCCTTCGTCTGCCTTGGCAAAGCGCCGCCTTCACGGCCGCGCTGGAGAGCGCGGATCATGTCTATTTTGAAACGCCCTATTTTGACCGCAATAATCGCGACACCAAAAGGGAAATGGAGCGTGAGAGCTTTCATCGTCTGATACGGCATGATCGCGACCGGGTGGAGCAACGCTTTGAACCCGGACTGTTTCTATCGATCAAAGACGATATGAAAGGCGATATGTTCGCTATTGGCGACTTCATGCCAACATGGCTGCTCATTGCGTTTATTGCCGATACTGATCGCATGTTCCAACCGGGCCGATCGAACCGGGAAATCAGCCAACGCATTCTCAATGTGGTCCGAGACAAAGATATGAAAATAAGGGGTCTGGAGCAGCCCACAGATTTGCTCGATTGGTTAAATACCGTTCCCGAAGAAACCCAGCGCACTTGGCTGAACGCCTTCGCCAAATCGGAACTGTCCGCTGAGCTTAACGAACGCTACAAAATTCGCCTGCGCGGCGAAAATGCACGGCAAAACAGCCTCACAAAGAAAGAGCGCAAAGCCATCGCGTGGGCCAAAGGACAAAATCCAATCGATAACATTGAAAAGCCAGCAGGCTTTCGCGAATTTGACAATTTTATCCGCGACAGCCGGATTAAAAATTGGCCGGCAACCATCGGCGCGATGCTCGATACAGATGGCACCAGTTTCATAGTGGTCGATCAAAAATATCTCTATGGTGAGAATAATCTAGTGTCAGCGCTGAAAGCCAATGGTCACAAATTAAAACGCGTCCGCTAGGCTCTCGATTAAGCCGCAGCATGCGCCTTCGCTAAAGCCTTGATCGTGACCGGTATCGCGTTGAGTACCGCATTTCCGGACAGGGGATCAAAGCGCTCGGTATCGGTTAGATCATTCAAGGAAACGCCTGGATTCTCCTGCGCAACAGACAGTTTCACACCTTTGCGGCCATGTCCGAACCCATGCGGAATGGATACCACACCGATCATGACGTCATCGGTAACCTCAACGACAATATCGACGCTATTAGCGCTGCTGGTAACGGTTGCCATATCCCCAGTTTCCAGGCCATGATTGGCAGCATCTTCAGGATTGATCATCAAAGTGCAGCGATTGGGTCCTTTCGCAAGTCGCTTGGAGTTGTGCAGCCAACTGTTATTTTGCCGAACATGGCGCCGCCCGATCAAGCGCATATGGCCTGAATGCTCTTCCGCTAGAACTCCTCTAAATCTCTGTATTTCAGCTAGAAAATCAGGATGCGCACATTGGATTTTTTTGTCTTCGGTCAATAACCGATCGGCGAGGCACGACCGCAGTGGCCCAAGATCTATCCCATTTGGAGCTGCTTCGACTTCGGCCAACGTTAAACCGGCAGGCGAGCTTTGTAACATCGTGTTGAGCACATCACGTGGCTCTCGAATATTCGGCGCATCCTGTCCATCGGCAACCAAGATGGCACTGGCGAGTTCAGCGATAATTTCCCAATCCGCCTTTTCATCATTTTCAATGTCAAAAATGGCAGGGGAATAGCTTGCATAGTTGCGAATTGCCAAAGGCCCGAAGAAAAACGGATAGTGATCTTTTTCAAGCGGACCGCAAGGTGGCAAAATATAATCTGCATGGCGGCTGGTTTCTGTGACGTACATATCAAAAGAAACCATGAGGTCGAGCCTATCGAGCGCCCGATCGAGCTTCGCACCGTCGGGTGATGACAAAACCGGATTGCCAGTAATCACAAACAAACTTCTGATCCGCTCTTCATCCTCTCGGAGCATTTCATCCGCTAGGGTAACGGTTGGTAATTCGCCCATTATGACCGGCATTTCACCGCGCACGGTACCCGTTTTGCGAACCGATCCCCGACCGACCAGATTGATCGTGTCCAATGCTGGCTCAGGAACCATCGTTCCGCCTTCTCGGTCCAAATTACCGGTAGCGATATTTATGGTTTGAATAAGCCATTGATTGAGCGTTCCAAATTCGCACACCGACACCCCCATTCTGCCATAAATTGCCGCAGGGTGATCGGCCGCCAATTGCGCTGCCATTCCGCGTATATCTGTTTCAGAAATACCGCAATAAGCCGATAATTCCATCATATCAAAACCGCTAAGTGCCGGTTCTATGGTTGCCCAACTATCGTCTAAAATATCCTGAAGCCGGGAAATATCGACAAGGCCATCATCAAAAACGGCTTTTAAAATACCGATGAAAAGCGCGGTATCCGTCCCCGGTTTCACAAAATAATGCTGATCCGCCAGCTTTGCCGTTTCTGTGCGCCGCGGATCGACGACGACCAATTGACCATCGCGCGCCTGCATTTCCTTGACGCGCTTTTTAAAATCAGGAACCGTCCAAATACTGCCATTTGAAGCAGCCGGATTGCCGCCCACGACCAGCAGATATTGAGACCTATCAATATCTGGAACGGCCGCCAGGCTAACATGGCCGTACATATGATATTGCACGACATGATGAGGAATCTGATCCAGAGTGGACGCGGAATAGATATTTTTCAGTCCTATAGCCCGCCGCAGGTTACTAATTTGCGTCGAGATTCCATAATCATGAGCACTTGGATTGCCCATATACATAGCCGGTTTTGCACCCAGCTGCTTTAAATTCTGCAATTTGTCAGCAATTTCCTGAAAGGCTGTTTCCCAGGCTATTTCTTGCCATTGCCCATCCACTTTCTTCAGTGGACGATGCAAACGATCAGGATCATTTTGCAAATCGGCAATTGCCGTGGCCTTCGGGCAAATGTGGCCGCGGCTTAAAACATGATCAGGATTGCCTTTGATTGAGAGAATATCACGCCCCTCCACTTCAATCAGAACACCGCAATTGGCTTCACAAATATGGCATGTTCTGGCGTGGATTTGACTCATTGATATTCTCCTCATTCAATCGAGCAATTAGCAGAGACGATCGAGGCTGGCCATGACTTGCACGGATTTTTGTTTAACAATCCAAAAAATACTAGGATTTTGGCGTCAAATAGTTGATGAACGGGGCAATATATCCGATCCCCGGATGTCATTGAAAATGGAATAAACATTCATGGCCCGTCGCTGGTTATCTGCTCTTATCACTTCACCTTTGCTTCTGGGATTGGCGGCCTGTCAATCTGAACCCCCGCAAACGGCGGGACAATCTGCCGCCGCCGAAGCCCAAATCGCAACCCTCCCCGACGATCCGGATCCGGCTCTGTGGGTGTTGAAAGATGATGACACGACAATCTATCTTTTCGGCACCGTGCACATTCTCAAACCCGGCCTGCTATGGTTTGATGAGGCCATTAAAGATGCTTTCGATGAAAGCGATGAATTGGTAGTAGAAATGATTGAACCTGATCCAGCAGCCATGATGAAAATTGTCGGCGATCTGGCGATTGACAAAAGCGGTGTTTCGCTGCGCGATAAGCTAAATACCGAAGATCGTGCGGCCTATGAAGCGGCCATGACTTCTTTGGACCTTCCGGTAAATGCATTTGACCCGTTGGATCCTTGGTTTGCTAGCGTTAGCATGTCGCTCGTGCCCTTAGTCAAAAATGGTTATGACCCGAATAGCGGCGTGGAGGATGCGCTCACCGGCAGCGCCAAATCGCGCAATATGAAAATTATTGGTTTAGAGACGCCGGAACAACAATTGGGGTTTTTCGACAATCTTCCAGAAGATGTCCAAATTCGGTTTTTGAATTTCAACGTGAACTCTATTGGCGACATGGCCGCAGGGATGGAAAATATGGTCGCCCATTGGGCTAATGCCAATATTGCCGCCCTGGCCGAGTTGATGAACGCCGGTCTCGAAGAGAAAATATTATATGATACTTTGCTGTCCAATCGCAATGCAAATTGGGCAGAATGGGTTGATCAACGCATGGATCAACCAGGAACGGTTTTCATGGCTGTGGGTGCCGGGCATCTGGCCGGGGACGCAAGCTTACAGGCCCAATTGGCAAAGCGCGGATTTAGAACAAAACGCATAAAATATTAGGTTTTTCGTTTCGCCTTCTTCTTTTTAGGCCCAACGATGCCCAAATGGATCTTATGACCTGTATAAAAGCTTTTTTGACGCTATTGGTTGCAACTTGTCTTGCGGCCTGTTCGAACAGCGCGCCCCCAGAGCAGCTCAACACAGTCAAAGAAGGCAAGCCGGCACTGTGGAAACTGACGGGTACCAAGCCACGGCAAAAAGGCACCGCTTATTTATTCGGAACCATTCACATTTTGCCGAAAGGTATAGATTGGCGGAGCCCCGTGCTCGAAAAAGCGCTCAAACAGTCAGATCAGCTGATCATTGAAGTGCTGGGCCTCGAAGATACTAAAAATGCTGCCAAAATATTTTCAAAATTGGCTATTTCTCCTAATCAACCGGAATTGGAGCAGCGCATTCGTCCATCCTTGCGCGATGATCTCGATGCCGTGATAGACAAAAGCAACATTCCAGAATTTGCCCTCGACAAAATGGAAAGCTGGGCTGCGGCTCTGTCTTTAGCATCGGCGCAAACCGCTGGTTTGGGTTTGGAATCCAGCGAAGGCGTGGAGAAGAAATTAGTGGCTCAATTTAATGGCTTCAAAAAGCCCATTGAAGGACTGGAAACCATTGAGCAACAACTTGGCTATTTTGACACATTGCCAGAATCGCAACAACGCGAGATGCTGACCACCGTCGTGGAAGAAGCAGCCGATACAAAAACGTCATTCGAAAAATTGTTCAATGCCTGGATTTCCGGAGATGTTGAATTGATCGCACAGCTGGCTCAAAGCGGGATTTTGGAAGATCCGAAAACCCGAGAAAAACTTTTGACCGCGCGCAATTTAGACTGGACCGAACAGTTGGACAAGAAAATGCAACAACCCGGCATATCCTTTGTTGCGGTTGGCGCAGCGCATTTAGCAGGCCCTGATGCAGTGCAGACCATGCTGGAAAAGCGTGGATATAAAATTGAAAAAATTCAATAATCTAAACTTGGAACTCCTTCATGACATTTGCTTTTGACCGCGACACCGCGCTTTTTCCCAGCGGCCTGCAAAATCTGGTGGTTGAGTGCCCTGAAATCTATCAAAATCCGAGTGGCGCCGCCTTTGGTGGTTGGGTGGCTGCGATTGCCGCGCGAGCAGTGGAAGAACATGCCGATTGCGCAGCGCCGATTATGTCGCTGCAAATGGCTTATCTGTCTGCCGTATCACCAGGCGAAGTGGAAATCCGCGTTACTCTTTTAAAATCAGGGGCATCGACACAATTTTGGCGGGTTGAATTATCGCAGCGCGGGCAGATTACAAACACTGCCGATATTGTGACCAGCAATCGCCGACCGTCCGGACCGAATTATCAGCTGCCCCGTCCCGAAGCAAAAGCTCCGGAAGACGGGCTTAAACTCGAAGCCATGCCGGGTATGACACCCAATTGGGTTGCCACTTATGACCAACATATTGTCCAAGGCACACCCTTTAGTGACAATGGTAGCCCCGAAACCTTGACTTGGATTCGGCACGTCGACGGTCGACCGATTGATCGAAAAGCCATAATTGCGGTTTGCGATACCCCCATGCCCCGAACTTTTTTTCTGTCCGATGAATTGAGAATGGGGTCTACGGTGACCATGGCAACTTATATTTATGCCAATGATGAAGATTTGGCTGCAGCTGGGTCGGACTATTTGCTATTGCGCGTATCCAGCGCCACTGTAAGAAACAGTGCCACCGACCAGCGCGCTGAACTCTGGTCACAGACTGGAATATTGCTCGCCACAAGCAATCAGATAGGATTTTACCGCTAACCGACTTCGCCTTCCATCGGCGCCGCAATTGGCCTTGCTTTTCGCTGATCCGGTGCTTATAGCGCCCTCTTCTCGACCATGAGCACCCTGGAGGCGTGGCGAGAATAACGAAAAATCTAATTTTGGAGCAACATTATGAGTGATCAGCTGACTATTTCAGCCGAGCCTCGCGAACGGGCTGGCAAGGGAGTCTCCCGTGCACTACGTCGCGAAGGCCGCATCCCCGCCGTTATATACGGTGACAAGAAGGAACCATTGACAATTCACGTTGGAGAGCGGGCGCTGAACAAGCTGCTTGGTACTGGCGTGTTTATGAACAGTTTGGTGATGGTAGACGTAAACGGTGACGTTACCCGAACTCTCCCGAAAGATGTTGCTTTTGATCCGGTATCGGATCGTCCTTTGCATGTTGACTTCTTCCGCTTGGCCAAAGGCGCCAAAGTTCAAGTCAACATTCCTGTTGTGTTCATCAACGAAGAAGAATCACCAGGTCTCAAACGCGGCGGTGTCTTGAACGTTGTTCGCTTCGAACTCGACTTGATGTGCGACGCTGACAAAATTCCGGATCAGATTGAAATAGATGTCACTGGTCTCGAAATTGGCGATTCTATCCACATTTCCAACGTCACTTTGCCAGATGGCTCTGAAAGTTCGATCACCGATCGCGACTTTACCATCGCAGGTGTCACCGCACCATCTGCTCTGAAATCTTCTGACGACGAAGCCGAAGAAGGCGAAGGCGAAGAGGGTGAAGAAGGCGCAGAAGGCGAAGAGACTGAAGGCGAAGGCGGCGAGTCAGAAGGCGATTCTGAGGACTAGACCTTACTTCCTAAATCACTATATCAAAAACCGTCCATACTGCGCTCGTCGCGTATGGGCGGTTTTTTTATAAGGTCAGGACCGAAAGGAAAGGCAAATGCAACTTTGGGTCGGTCTCGGCAATCCCGGATCACAATATGCCCTGCACCGGCATAATGTCGGCTTCATGGTCCTCGACGCACTGGAGGAAGTCCACGGCTTCCCTGCCCCAAAACAAAAATTTCAAGGCTGGGCGATTGAAGGTCGTCTGGGAACCGAAAAAATTCTGCTGCTTAAGCCAGCCACTTTCATGAACGAAAGCGGACGAAGCGTAGGCGAAGCCATGCGATTTTATAAACTGGCGCCGGAAGACGTGACCGTGTTTCACGATGAACTGGATCTCGACCCGTTCAAAATCAAAGTCAAAACAGGCGGTGGTCATGCTGGCCATAATGGTCTGCGATCAATCGATGCCCATATCGGCCCAGACTTTCGTCGCGTCCGCATTGGCATCGGTCATCCTGGCCATAAGTCTCGCGTCCACAATCACGTTCTCGGGAATTACAGCAAAGCGGAAATTGATCCGCTGGCATCGATGTTAGGTGCCATTTCCGCTGAAGCCGAATGGCTAGTCCGGAATGACAATGCGCGCTTCATCAGCGATGTCGCCTTGCGCATGCAAGGCGGCTAAAATCTCGCGATATTCAGCCAAATTGCACACGGACTTTCTTGCGCCGACGAATGGCGGATCCAGTCATGAAAAATCCGAATATCATCATCGCCCAAGTCTCAGGTTCAGGCACGGCGGCCGTCAGGTTAAATTGACTGTTGATATCGCGATAAAGGGCTTCATGGATCGGAGCCGAAAAATGAATGCCATCGAAAGAGAAAATGCCGTCGCAACCATTTGCAATGGCTTCGGGTCCTGCCGCTTGGCAGGTAATATCAAGCCGTTGTGCCGGCAAACCCAAGGAATCAGGATCGGTCAATACTTGATCAAAAAAGTCAAAATAGCTGTAGCGAAAGAAGCTCGTATCCGTCGCTAAATTCAATGCCGCCAACTCCTGCGTTAGATATGCTTCAGCACCGAAACCCAAAGGACCTGCTACAGGAAAGCCCGTAAGCAAGACGTTTCTCACGCCAAGATCATTGAGAAACTGAACACCTGCGGCATAATCTTGCGCGGCCTGGCGGATGAACATATCTGCTGCGGCCGGATCAGCTGGCGCGTTGAAAATATCATTTCCGCCAAAATTTAATATGTAGAGGCCGTTTGAATCCACTTCATTACCCGCTGCAAGAAAACCGGTATAGAGTCCTAGTTGTTCTCCCAAATCGGGAACAATATCATTGGTGTTTGACGCGCGCGCTCCCCCAAAAGCAAAATTGGTTCCACCTTGTAATGACGCTACTGTGGGCGCACCGAATAGTTCAATGCTAAGCAAATCCGTATAGTCATATCCGTTCGTGAAACGGCCGTTAAAATATCCATCTGCAGCAGAAGGAATCGCACCGCCGGTGGCCGCGAAAATATTGCCCGCATCCACTAAGCTATCGCCAAAAACTGTGAGAGAGGTAAATTGTGCCGTGTCCCGCTCGGCATGTGCGGGTGCCGCTGTGGCCAAAAGCATTCCGCTTGTCACCATGCCCAAAATTCGTGCCTTCATTCCCCGTCTCCCAATTTTTTTGGTTAATTTTGATTAACCTGCACCGAATTGCAGAGGAAAGCAATCTCCATTGCACGTTGCCACTGGTAATCACGCAGGAGGCCCGCTATCGAGCACGCTAATTTCCACGGAGTGACTTAAATGGGTTTCAAATGCGGTATTGTTGGCTTGCCCAACGTCGGAAAATCAACGCTGTTCAATGCGCTTACCGAAACACAGGCGGCGCAAGCGGCTAATTATCCCTTTTGTACGATCGAACCCAATGTGGGCCAAGTAGCAGTCCCGGACCCCCGGCTGTATCAAATTGCCAAAATTGCGGGCAGCGCCAAGATTATCGAAACCCAATTGGCCTTTGTCGACATTGCTGGTCTTGTTAAAGGCGCATCGCAAGGCGAAGGATTGGGCAATCAATTTTTAGGCAATATCAGAGAAGTGGATGCAATCGTCCATGTTCTGCGATGTTTTGAAGACGATGATATTCAGCATGTTTCTAACAAAGTGGATCCGCTTTCCGATGCCGAAGTCGTCGAAACTGAATTGCTATTGGCCGATCTGGAAAGCCTTGAAAAACGCGTTCCTGCCTTTGAGAAAAAGGCGACAAGCGGTGACAAAGAAGCAAAAATTGCAGCCAACGTCTTGGGTCAAACGCTGACCTTGTTGCGGGACGGCAAACCGGCTCGGCTGACCCAGCCCAATGATGATGAAGAACAGCGCATTTTTGAGCAATCGCAATTGCTGACCGCCAAACCCGTATTATATGTCTGCAATGTCGATGAAGCGGATGCGGCCAATGGAAATGCGCTCAGCACCAGCGTATTTGAAAAAGCAAAAGCAGAAGGCGCTGAAGCGGTGATTGTTTCCGCCGCGATAGAAGCAGAATTGGTCGGGATGGAAATGGAAGAGCGCAGCGAATATCTCGCTGAACTGGGATTAGAAGAATCCGGGCTCGCGCGCGTCATCCGCGCTGGCTATCAACTGCTCGATCTGCAGACTTTTTTCACCGCAGGTCCCAAAGAATCGCGGGCATGGACGGTCCATAAAGGCGCCAAAGCACCGGAAGCGGCCGGAGAAATTCATACGGATTTCGAACGGGGTTTCATCCGCGCCGAAACCATTGCTTTTGATGATTATGTTACTTTGGGCGGCGAAACTGCCGCACGAGATGCAGGAAAATTACGCCAAGAGGGCAAAGACTATGTTGCACAGGATGGTGACATCATGAATTTCAAATTCAATGTCTGATTTATTACTCATTCGGAATTTCGTCAGAAAGATCATCCATGCTCTACTATGAAGATATCCAGATTAACGTCATCCAGAAATATGGATCCTACGAGGTCACCCGCGAAGAAGTAATCGACTTCGCATCCAAATATGACCCACAGCCCTTTCATCTCGACGAAGAAGCGGCAGCTAAGACCCATTTTGGCCGCCTCTCCGCCAGCGGTTGGCACAGTGCAGCAATGATGATGCGCATGATGGTGGATCAAATGAATGCGAACAAACAAGCGGGACTAGGCTCACCAGGTGTTGAGAATCTAAGATGGCTAAAGCCCGTCTATCCTGGCGATACACTCCGCTGCGAACATGTGACGCTCGACAAAAGGCGGTCCGAGAGCCGTCCGGAAATGGGTATCATGAAGGGATTAATAACGGTTTTCAATCAACATGACGAAGAAGTAATGACGATGGAAAGCACCGGTCTTATTCAAGTGCGCGGGGACTAATCGACAGGCCTATCCGCCGCACTCATAAATGCCGTCATAGCGGTTAGAGCCGCCCTCATCCTGATCGATCTTCAGTACAGCTGGCCAGAAATATGTATCTTCCTGTGCTGTACTTGGCTTTCCTCCCGGATGTTCAATCCTGACCAAGACAGCTTCATTAGTAAACACACCACCGGCTTCGACTTGCGCAATACCAAATCCGTTATGCGTTAGAGTTACGATATTCTTATTAATCTTGATCGCGCCCTTTCCTGCGATCTTACCGCTATCTGGAGCACTTGCTGCAAATATTGGATCCTCGTTGCCTCGAGCGATAAACAAACATCCCGTGCCTGCTTCAATGGCCTTACTCAATTCATCATAGGTCATGGGACTTAACATTGGACGGCTATTGCCATCGCCTATGCTACCATCAGACTCAACCGGAAGGACTGGACCATCACCGGGCGCAACAGCAGAACAACCGACAATCATTGCAGTAGCAATTGTTAAAGCAAGGAATCGCATCACTTTCTTCCGAACAACTTTTCAATATCACTATGCGCTAATTTCACCCATGTAGGGCGACCGTGATTGCATTGACCTGAATGCGGGGTCACTTCCATCTCCCGTAACAAGGCGTTCATTTCCGTAACATTGAGAACACGGCCCGCTCTGACCGAACCGTGGCAAGCCATGGTCGAAGCGACATGATCAATCCGTTCCTTCAACGATAACGCTTCATCATAAGCGCCCAACTCGTCAGCGAGATCGGTAATCAGTCCTTTAACATCGCCAGATCCCAGCATGGCCGGTGTGGCCCTGACTAACATCGCCGACGGACCAAATCGTTCCAGTTCGAGACCAAATTCATTCAACTCCGCTAATCTTGCTTCCAAGCGATCGCAGGCATTTTCATCCAATTCCACCACTTCGGCCATCAACAAGGCTTGAGAAGGTACTGATCCCCCTTCGACGGCTTTACGCATGCGCTCCAGAACCAGGCGCTCATGAGCAGCATGCTGATCGACAATCACCAACCCATCTTCAGCTTCCGCTACGATATAGGTTTTGGAAACCTGCCCACGGGCGATACCGAGCGGGTGGGTGACAGCAGCAGGAACGGGTTCGGCAGCCTCTTCTGCCTTACCCATCAGCGGTGCCAATTGATCTGGATCTGGACCGGCATAGCTACCACTATTACTGGCTACAGCCGAAGGATAGGCTTGTGACTGGAACGTCGGTCTATTGGTGCCGCTATGCGAAGCGGTGAACATGTGGCTTTGCGGATCCGGAGTTACGGGTTCGGTCTGCCAATTGGCCAGCGCCGATTCCGCTGGCCTTTGCACGGCGCGAAACCCACCCTCGTCCAAAGCCCGCCTCAGACCGCTGACAATCATGCCGCGGATCATTGCAGGCTCGCGGAAACGCACTTCGGTTTTAGCGGGATGGACGTTAACATCCACCAAGTCGGGCGGCATATCGATGAACAATGCGACAATGGGATGACGATCTCTCGCGAGCATTTCTGCATAGGCGCCGCGCACTGCTCCCACCAGCAAGCGATCTTTGACGGGCCGTCCGTTAACAAACAGAAACTGGTGATCGGCGACGCCGCGATTATAGGTTGGTAAACCCGCAACCCCAGTTAAACTGACATTTTCACGCTGCAAATCGACGGCAACACTATTTGCACGAAGTTCTTTGTTGGTCAGTGCCGCTACCCGATCTGGGCCGGTTTCTCCGCCCTGCACTGCAATGGCTTTGCGATTTTCATGGGTCAAAGTGAACCCAATATCTGGCCGCGCCATTGCCAAGCGCCGAACAACATCCACACATGCGGCATATTCACTTCGCGGAGTGCGTAAAAATTTTCGCCGCGCCGGTACCTTTGCAAAAAGCTGTTCGACGCGTACTTTCGTGCCTGGTGGAATAGCCGCTGGTTCATCTTTTTCGACTTCGCCATGGTTGACGATCCGACACCAACCATCATTGCCAGCAACCCTGCTTTCAATCGTCATCCTCGCTACGCTTGCTATCGATGGGAGCGCTTCTCCGCGAAAGCCGAGAGTCGAGACCAATTCAATGGCCTCATCGGGCAATTTTGAAGTGGCATGGCGTTCCAAAGCGAGCGCGATATCTTCGCGCGTCATACCGCATCCATTATCCGACACCTCAATCAGATCCAGGCCGCCTTTTTCAAGACGAATAGTAATTTGATTCGAACCGGCATCGATCGCATTTTCCACCAGCTCCTTTAGCGCGCTGGCTGGGCGTTCGACCACTTCACCGGCTGCAATACGATTGATGAGGCTATTTGGGAGTCTTCTTATTGACATATCTCCTTTCCTAGCCCAAGCGATCATGCCAAGCGACCCTTGATTGCGACTTAGTTTTTCAGGGTGATTTGCTGGACGTTCCGAATGGTTAACTTCATCCCCCGTTCAGCCAAAATGTTGCTATAGTTTTAGGGAACGGCTTCAGCCGTAAATATAAGAAAACACGGGTAAAAACATGGTATTTGGAAATCTGTTCAAGTTCAGGTCTCAGGACATGGCAATTGACTTAGGTACAGCAAACACGGTTGTGTATGTACGCGGTCAGGGAATCGTCCTCAATGAACCTTCCGTTGTAGCGATTGAAACGCTGAACGGGATTAAAAAAGTGAAAGCCGTTGGCAATGATGCCAAGATGATGATGGGCAAAACGCCTGACAGCATCGAAGCTATCCGCCCTCTGCGCGATGGCGTGATCGCGGACATTGATGTTGCTGAACAAATGATCAAGCATTTCATTCAAAAAGTGAACGGCAAAAGCAAGCTATTCAGCTATCCTGAGATTGTAATCTGTGTGCCAAGCGGGTCGACTTCGGTCGAACGGCGCGCCATTCGCGATGCGGCTTCCAACGCTGGTGCAAGCGAAGTGTTTCTTATCGAAGAACCAATGGCTGCAGCAATCGGGGCGGATATGCCGGTCACCGAGCCTATTGGCTCGATGGTTGTTGACGTTGGCGGCGGAACGACCGAAGTCGCTGTTCTGTCCTTGCGCGGCTTGGCCTACACCACTTCCGTTCGAACCGGCGGTGACAAAATGGACGAAGCGATAGTGTCCTATGTGCGGCGTCATCACAATCTTTTGATCGGTGAAACCACCGCCGAACGAATTAAAAAAGATTTTGGTGTGGCACAGGCCCCCGCAGATGGTGTTGGGCACACGATCCACATCAAAGGTCGGGATTTGGTCAATGGCGTGCCCAAAGAAATTTCGATCAATCAAGGTCAAATCGCCGAAGCTCTGGGCGAGCCTATTGGAACTATTATCGAAGGCGTCCGCATTGCACTTGAAAATACGGCACCTGAACTGGCTGCCGATATTGTTGATCAAGGCATTGTTTTGACTGGTGGCGGAGCATTGATCTCCGGCCTGGACGAAGCGTTGAGCGATGAAACTGGCCTCCCTGTCACGGTTGCGGAAGACCCCTTGGCTTGTGTTGCGATCGGCACAGGCCGGGCCATGGAAGATGATATGTTCCGCGGCGTTTTGACAACGGCATGATGAGACACGACATTAGAATGAGCAAAGCGGAAGGATAAGCAGTAATGGCGCCGCCAAAAAACCGGCGCCCAGGATTTTCCAAGCGGGCGCAATATAGCATATTCGCCAGCTACTTACTGGGCATATTGGGAGCAGTTGTCGGGCTCCTTCTTTTGCTTATTTCGATATTCGACCCACAGGGTTTTGCCGTTTTGCGGACAATTGGCGCTGAGACCACGGCACCGGTTAGCCGCACTATTGCTGAAATTGGGGGCGTAACCGGTAATGCGAGTGAAAATGTCGCAGCCTATTTTAACGCTGCTTCAAAAAATGCTGAAATGGATCGCGAGCTAAAGAAAAGCCGCATTGAAATTCTTGAAGCGCGTGCGCTCAAGCAGGAAAATGAACGGCTGAAACGGTTATTGGATCTCGACAACGAAATTCCAGACGCGATTGGCATGGCGCGGCTTATCAGTTCAACCTCTTCCAGTTCTAGACGGATGGCCACTTTGGGGTTGGGCAGCACAGATGGGATATTGATCGGACAACCGGTTCGCGCACCAGAGGGACTAGTCGGCCGCGTATTAGAAGTTGGACCGACGACATCGCGAATTTTGCTCGTCTCCGATGGACAGAATGTCATGCCGGTTAAACGCGCTAGCGACGAGCTGCCCGCTTTTGCAACCGGCAGAGGCGATGGCACAGTCGAAATCCGACCGATTAATATCGGCACCAACCCCTTCAAAGGCGGTGATCTGCTCATTACTTCGGGAAGCGGCGGCCTTTATGCCCCGGGCATTCCCGTCGCAATTGTGATCCGAAAAAATGATACAGGTGCAATAGCCCGTATTCTTGCCAATTCTGCAAAAGTCAGTCACGTCATTGTTCAACCCATGTTCCAAGCCGAAACGGTAGCGGCCATTGAAAAGGAACAAAATGCCCAAGCGGAAGCCGATTCTGAAGGCAATGAATAATGGCGAAATCTTATCGTTCCCGCATAAATCGGCAACCCTCGCAGTTCCGGATCAAGTTCATTCCATCAATCACGGTCATTTTAGGATCGATGATAACGGCTTTTCCGATCATCACAGACTATCCGATCCTACCGCCCATGGGATTGCTCATCTTGTTGTCATGGCGCCTCATTCGCCCTGGCTACTGGCCTGTTTGGGCAGGCTTTCCGCTTGGAATGGTCGATGATATGTTTAGTGGCCAGCCCTTTGGCAGCGCTGCTTTTCTATGGTCATTGACCTTTATCGCTCTGGAAGCGCTAGACCGCCGCGGGGTCGGACGGGATTATTGGCAAGATTGGCTTATAGCCTCCCTTTCAATCATTTTTGTGCTAATATGCGGTATGCTTATCATCGACTTTCAAAGCAATTTGCTAAGACTTGAAATATTAATCCCGCAAATCTTGCTTTCGATTTTATTATATCCGTTTGTCGCCCGTCTGATTGGTGCAATTGATCGTTGGCGGGTCGCGGTATGACTATAACTGGCGGCAAAACGATTAGCAGCGCGGTTCAAGCGCTCACCTTTACGCGCCGTGCTACAGTTGTCGGCGGGTTACAAATCGGTATCGGTGCGTTGCTCGCCGGGCGCATGGCCTATATTTCAGTTGCGGAAAACGAACGCTATCAACTTTTGTCAGAAAGCAATCGGGTCAATCTCACTCTCGTCCCGCCTCGACGCGGCTGGCTGATTGACCGCAATGGTAAGCCCATTGCAAACAACAAGACCGACTTTCGCGTCGATCTCATTCCTGATCGCATGCGAGACAAAGACAAAACCGTCGCAACTTTGGCTGAATTGTTGACGCTAGACCCGGAAGAAGTCGATCGGATCAATGAAGAACTTGAGCAAGCCACCAGTTTTCAACCGGTCCAAGTAGCCACTGGATTGGACTGGGAAAATTTTGCCGCGGTCAGCGTCCGCCTGCCCGACCTGCCTGGAGTTTCACCGCGTCAAGGATTCTCCCGCTTCTACCCGAGCGGCGCGGCCGTCGGCCATTTGGTTGGCTATGTCGGTATTGCTTCAGCGGAAGAATTTAAAGAAAATCCGGATCCAATATTGGTCACTCCTGGTTACAAAATCGGCAAAGATGGACTCGAAAAGACATTTGAAGAACGGCTCCAAGGAAAACCTGGAGCCAAAAGGGTTGAAGTCACTGCTCGCGGAAAAATAGTACGCGAATTGGATAGCCGTCCCGATATTCCAGGCAAAGCAATGCAATTGGCTTTGGATGTAGATTTACAAGAATATGCGGCTCGTCGTTTGGGACCAGAATCTGGCTCGGTGGTCGTCATGGATTGTGAAACCGGCGATATATTAGCAATGACATCCATGCCATCCTTCGATCCCAACAGTTTTTCCGACGGGATCGGACAAACCGAATATGGCATGTTGCGCGATGATGATCATATTCCGTTGCGTGACAAATCTCTCAAAGGCCTATTTCCGCCCGGATCGACGGTCAAGCCCATGGTGTCACTCGCTTTGTTACGAAGTGGCATTGATCCGGAAGAAACCGTGCGATGTCCCGGCGGATTGCGGGTCGGTAATCGATTTTTCAATTGCCACAGTACTCATGGCACGGTGAACATGAAGCAGGCTAATGCCCTTAGCTGCGATACCTATTTCTATAAAATGGCGTTGCGTATCGGATATGATTCCATCGCGTTGATGGCGCGGGAATTGGGTTTGGGTGCAAAATATGATCTGCCCGTTGCCTCGCAAAGCTATGGCACCGTTCCCGATACACAGTGGATTAAGATGCGCCACAAAAGGGTATGGGAAGATTTTGACACCGTGAACAGCGCGATTGGACAAGGCTATTTCCTTTCCAATCCCCTGCAATTGTGCGTCATGATGGCGCGTATTGCGGCTGGCCGGAAACTCACCGCAAACCTATTGTACAAAAAAGATCAACCAACTGCTGAACCTTTGGATATATCGCCAGAGCATCTGTCCTACGTCCGTGAAGCCATGAGCGCGGTTGTAAACGGCAATGGTACAGCGCGGCGAGCGCGATTGCCTTTAGACAATATCAAGCTTGGTGGTAAAACCGGCACAGCCCAGGTCGTCAGTTTGAAATATGGTCGAGGGGGACGGGACGTCCCTTGGAAATTCCGAGATCACGGCCTGTTTGTCTGTTTCGCACCAGTTGATAATCCGCGCTATGCTGCATCTGTTGTTATTCAGCATGGCGGTGGCTCCTCTTCCGCTTATCCGGTTGCGCGCGACGTGATGACCTATCTTTTTGATCGTGATAAAGCGATGAAAAGACTTCTCGCTATGGAGGAAAGTTGGGGCGGCACTATTCCGGAACGGATGGACCGCAAATTGGCCGCCTACCGCGCACAAAAAGAACTAGAAAAAGCGATAGCCGAAGGCCGCATAACACCAGAAGAAGTAATAGCTGCCAGTGAAAGCACTGATCCAGGATTGGGGCAATAATGTATATCAAGGCCGCAATTGGGGGCGATAGGCGTTGAGCGACTTCATTCCGGCGCCCATTGCGCAACTCCCGTGGAAAACAATCATGTTGCTGCTGGTCATGGCCAGCTTTGGCTTTGTCGTCCTCTATTCAGCGGCAGGCGGTAGCTTAACCCCATGGGCAGGTCTCCACATGGTTCGCTTTCTCGTATTTCTTGGCATGGCGATTGTTTTCTCTCGCTTGAAGGAAAATTTCTGGAAGACAATTGCCTTCCCCGTTTACATCGTCGTGGTCATCATGTTGCTGGGTGTAGAACTACTCGGTGCGGTCCGCGGCGGCAGTCAACGGTGGCTCAGCTTAGGATTCATTCGCATCCAACCGTCAGAATTGATGAAACCAGCGATCATCCTGGCCGTTGCACGCTTTTATGACCTCTTGCCAGCTGGTCAAATCCGGACTTGGGGCGCGATTTGGCCGCTCCTGGTTCTCCTTTCTTTTCCTTGTGCACTGATTTTGCTGCAACCTGATCTGGGAACGACCATCACAGTTGTCGCCGGCGCGATGACCGTTGCCTTTCTCGCTGGTCTACCGATGCGCCTATTTATCGGCGGTGCAGCAGCGGTTGCAGTGATAGCGCCGCTTGCTTTCTTCTTTGCGCTGGAAGACTATCAACAACGCCGCGTAACCACCTTTCTCAATCCAGAAAACGATCCCTTGGGTGCCGGTTATCATATCAGTCAGTCGAAAATAGCCATTGGATCGGGGGGAATTTTTGGCAAAGGCTTTCTCAACGGCACGCAAAGTCATCTCGACTATTTGCCCGAAGGCCACACTGATTTTGTTTTTGCCACAATGGCCGAAGAATGGGGTTTAATGGGCGGCGTCGCAGTGCTGACCGGCTTCTTCCTTCTTTTTCGATGGGGCCTGGGCGTTGCGATGAAAGCCAAAACGCGCTTTTCCCAACTGCTTGCGGCAGGCCTGTCGACGACGATTTTCTTTTATGTTGCGATAAATCTTATGATGGTGATGGGCCTTGCCCCAGTTGTCGGCATCCCATTGCCCTTTTTAAGCCATGGCGGATCATCAATGATGACCATTATGATCTGTATCGGAATATTAATGGCGATTGACCGTCATCCGGGTCGTCGTGGAGGCACATTTGGATAGCGTCCATATTGTTCAGTTAAATATTCTGAACACTGCTAAATCTCTAGAAATTAGAGTGTTTGCGCCATGAAAATAGGCCCAAATTAGCTGCTGGATTCCGATCTAATCTTGCGCATTTAGCCTGATTGAAAGCCAAATTCTTTTTCTCTCCTTGGCTGTTCAGCCTCAAAATGGTAAATCTTCAGTCAATAATGCGCAGTTATAAGTAACCATTGCCTTGTTTTTTACGAACCCTCAATAGCGGAATAACGACACTTTAGAGACGAAAAATGACAGCCCCCTATCATTTTCACGATAAGAATATTGCAACTCTATTCGGTCCAATTCCGTACCCTACAACCTATTTATTCGCTCTAAGCCCGGATCACCGCCCTCCCCTATTTCGGTGGCAGACCCCTGCGCACGGCATTTGGGTGGATGATCAACCCGAGAAAAAACATGATATTGGACCTCTCTACTGATAATATTCCTCGAAACATAGAAGCAGAATTTTGCATTATTGGCGGCGGTGTCGCCGGACAAATGTTGGCTGAGACCCTGAGTGCCGCTAACCACGATGTCCTGGTCATTGAAAGCGGAGGACGGGATTTTGATCCTGCAGTTCAATCACTGGCCCATGGCCAGAATATTGGCATGCCTTATTATGACCTCGATGAAGCGCGATTACGTTTATTTGGCGGAACAGCGGCTATCTGGGGCGGAAGATGCGCAGAGCTGGATTCCATAGATTTTGAAAAACGCGATTATATTCCGCATAGTGGTTGGCCGATCCGCAAGCGTGACCTGTCATCCTATTATAAGAAATCATTCGACTTTCTGGGCGTAAAACAGCCCAGTGCAGAAAATCTCTGGACCACGGTGGGACGCAAAGCTCCTCCATTTGATGCTAATAAGATTGATACAAATCTATGGGTCTTTGATGAAAAAGGAGAACGGTTTACCGGGCCCGAACGCGAGACATTACGGAAATGCCGGATAATATTAAACGCCACTGTGACCAATATCGACGTGAACGAACAAAATGCGGTCCAGCATGTTCGCGCGGAAAGCGTAACCGGTCGCTGCACGAAAATATTTGCCAAATCTTTCATCTTGGCTGCAGGTGCTATTGAAACCATCCGCATGTTGCTTGCTTCTGTGGCCAAACGTCCCAATGGTCTGGGCAATGATTACGGGGTTTTGGGCCGTTATTTCATGGAACATCCCCACGCCCGCGGGGGTGAATTTTTGCCCAACAAATTGGCGCAGACATTGACGGCCTTGCCCCGTGCCATTCGCCGCGATGGCCAGCGCTATGCAGCATATCTGCGCCCCGCAGACCTATTGCAACGCGATCGAAAAATCTTGAATTCTTCGATCAGCATTGCTCCACGACTGCGCGAAGGCCAGAAAATGGAGCTGTTCCGGGCCGTAACGGGTAAGTTGAAACACGACCTACCATCCAATAGATTTTGGCGGGCCAGTTATCACGGCATGAAAAAACTGGCGATTAAAGGTCTGGAATGGACTGACCCCTGGTCTTCTATTGCCAATATGAAGTTTAATGGCGACAAATTGGGAGTCTTCGCAATTATTCGGGCCGAGCAAGCGCCCAATCCAGACAGCAGAATCCTTTTGAGCCAAGCCACTGATCGCTTAGGCACCCGGCAGATAAAACTTGATTGGCAATTGTCCGAATTGGACAAACGCAGCGTGAAGATATTGATGGAAACTGTTGCTGATGAATATCGCCGCCTCGGGTGGGGTGATGTAGCCTTGGCAGATTGGTTGTCTGAAACATCCACGCGCTGGCAAACCGACCCCTTGATTTCCAGTCATCCCATCGGAGGCTATCATCATATGGGGGGAACCCGCATGAGCTTGTCTCCCAATAGCGGTGTTGTTGATAAAAATTGCAAACTGCATGGCAGTCCGAACCTATACGTCGCGAGCAGTAGCGTTTTTCCGACAGGAGGATGGGCCAATCCAACCGTGACAATCATGGCTTTGGCATTCCGTTTGGCAGACCATCTCAAATCGGGCTCCAACAAATTGCCGATCGCATTGTCAAGGAATCAAATTTCTGGGCACGCCGCAAATGCTCCAAATCCCAATTCAACCGGCAAACGCCATGCTTGATGAATATTCCACTCATGAAAAAAGGCGAGTCCCCAAGGAACTCGCCTGATTTTTTTTCAAACAAAGCGCGAAAAAAAGGGGAGCGCCCAGGCACTCCCCCAATTTACTTATTTGTTAACGGCGTCTTTCAAGCCTTTACCAGCTTTGAATTTCGCTTGTGTGGATGCAGGAATCTGCATTGGCTCACCCGTACGTGGGTTACGGCCTGTTGAAGCTTTACGCTTTGATGTAGAAAATGTTCCAAAACCGACGAGACGGACTTCATTGCCGCTCTTCAGTGACCCTGTGATTGAATCGAAAACTGCGTCGACCGCTTTGCCGGCATCGCTTTTGCTGAGACCGCTGTGATCTGCTACGCTACTGATAAGATCCTGTTTATTCATAATGGGTATCCCCCCTTCTCTAAAAGCAATTCTTGATTGAATCGCGACTTTGTCTGGCGTCAGTAACTACAAGAAGTCCCCCCGAGTCAAAGGAAAACCGCCGATTTCTGGGTCAAAGATGTAATATTTATGTCAAATGGTTAAAAATGATCCATTTTCGAACAATTTCGGCCAAGCCTGACGGTTGGACACAGCAATGAAGCCGTCTTTCTCTCTAAGCCGACTCGCTATTATCGGTGCTTAATGGCGAGCGGTTGACCCTGATTCATCGGATAATGGTGCCGTAGCGTGACTAGCCAATTCGTCAGCATCGCTCCACTCAATGGGCTCCACCTTATCTGCCAAAGCTTGTGCCAACACCTCATCCGCATGCTTGACGGGGATGATTTTGAGAGAAGATGTGATATTTTCCGGAATTTCGACCAGATCTTTCTCATTTTCAGCGGGGATCAACACGGTCGTGATGCCGCCGCGTAAGGCCGCCAGAAGCTTTTCTTTCAATCCGCCAATGGGAAGAACCCGTCCGCGTAACGTCACTTCTCCGGTCATGGCCACGTCCCGGCGTACCGGAATTCCAGTTAGCGTAGAGACAATCGCCGTCACAATGCCGACACCGGCAGAAGGTCCGTCTTTCGGCACAGCCCCTTCGGGCAAGTGAATATGAATGTCTTTTCGACCGAAAATACTCGGCTTAATGCCGTAAGATGGCGCGCGTGCTTTGACGAAGGACAGAGCAGCTTGCACCGATTCTGTCATTACTTCTCCCAGTTTCCCGGTCGTTTTAATTTGGCCCTTGCCGGATACGGTCACCGATTCAATCGTCAGCAATTCTCCGCCCACTTCCGTCCAAGCCAAACCCGTCACCGCACCAACCTGGTTTTCTTCCTCGCCAACACCATGACGGAACTTGCGCACACCGGCATATTCGGAAAGCGTATCGGGTGTGATTTCGACAGCCTTAAACTCTCCTTCCAAAATCCGGCGCAAAGCTTTGCGCGCCAATTTGGCTATTTCACGTTCCAAGGTCCGCACACCCGCTTCGCGCGTATAATAGCGGATCAAATCTCGCAGCGCATCATCCTGCAAGGTGAATTCGCCCTTTTTCAGTCCATGTGCGTCAATTTGTTTTTCAATCAAATGGCGTTTTGCAATCTCGACCTTTTCGTCTTCCGTATAGCCTTCAAGTCGGATAATTTCCATCCGGTCGAGCAAAGGTTGCGGCAGATTAAGGGAGTTTGCCGTTGTGACGAACATGATGTCCGACAAATCGATATCAATCTCAAGATAGTGATCTTGAAACTTATCATTTTGTTCCGGATCAAGCACTTCCAGCAAAGCGGATGCAGGGTCGCCCCGGAAGTCTTGACCAAGCTTGTCAATTTCATCCAACAAAAACAATGGATTTGACGTTCCCGCTTTTTTCAAATTGGACACAATTTTACCCGGCAAGGAACCGATATAAGTCCGCCGGTGGCCACGAATTTCAGCTTCATCTCGCACGCCGCCCAGTGATTGACGGACGAATTCACGGCCCGTCGCCCGTGCAATTGATCGCCCTAGAGAGGTTTTACCAACGCCCGGAGGCCCAACAAGGCATAATATAGGTCCTTTGAGCTTATTAGTTCGGGCCTGCACCGCCAAATATTCGACAATGCGTTCTTTCACTTTTTCCAGAGCGAAATGGTCGTCATCGAGAATTTTTTCCGCTTGCTTAATATCTTTTTTTAGCCGCGACTTTTTACCCCATGGCAATCCGAGCAGAACATCGAGATAATTTCTGACCACTGTGGCTTCTGCAGACATAGGCTGCATGCCCTTCAGTTTTTTATATTCAGCATTGGCTTTTGTTTTGGCTTCCTTGGAGAGCTTCATCTCCTCGATTTTTTTACCCAGAGCGGACATTTCGTCGCCCTCGCCATCTTCGCCATCACCCAATTCACGCTGAATGGCCTTCATTTGCTCATTCAAATAATATTCGCGTTGGGTTTTCTCCATTTGCCGTTTCACGCGGCCACGAATCTTCTTTTCAACCTGCAAGACACCCAATTCGCCTTCCATGAACGCAAACGCCATTTCGAGGCGCTTTACCGGGTCGCTCTCGATCAACAGGCTTTGTTTGTCGGCGACTTTGACGTTGATATTGGCTGCGACTGCATCGGACAGACGAGATGCTTCTTCAATCTCACCCAATTGAACAACGGTCTCTGCCGGCATTTTTTTGTTGAGCTTCGAATAATTTTCAAATTGCTCGACGACGGATCGCATCAAAGCCGTGGCTTCATGCCCTTCTACAGATTGCTCTTCGATCAAATCCACTTTTGCCAAAACAAAACCGTCTTCCTGATCATCCAAGGACACATGTTTGGCGCGCTGTTTGCCTTCGACAAGCACCCGAACGGTTCCATCGGGAAGTTTGAGAAGTTGCAATACTGTCGCCACGACACCCAAGTCATAAAGCTGATCGCGAGCGGGATCGTCTTCTGCTGGATCAAGCTGGGCGACCAGAAAAATTTCTTTGTCGCTATCCATGGCCTTTTCCAGCGCAACAACGGATTTGTCACGTCCGACAAAAAGCGGAACAATCATATTGGGGAAAACGACAATATCGCGCAGCGGCAATAGGGGCAGCGCTTTGGATTCAGGATTAGCAGCAGAGCTTGATTCAGACTGAGACATTAATACTCCAAACTACAGCGCCAAATTCAGCGCTTCTTAGCTTATATGGGGCGGGTTGAACGGACTTCAACCAACAATTCTTTATGCCGGAGCAAAAGACTAGAAAGGCAGTTTAAATCCTGCTGGCAGACCCATTCCGCCGGTCATTTTGCCCATTTCTTCATTGCTCACTGCGTCAGCTTTGTCCCGTGCATCATTAAAAGCGGCAGCGACCAAATCTTCTAAAATGCCTTTTTCTTCTGCTTTCATAAGGCTTTCGTCAATTTTGACACCCAAAATACGGCCCTTTGCGGTCGCTTTGACCGATACCAATCCGCCGCCAGATTGCCCTTCCACCTCGATACTATCGAGCTTGGTTTGCGCTTCTTCCATTTGCGCCTGGACCGTTTGAGCAGCTTCTTGCGCCGCTTGAATCATTTCTTCCATCGATTTCATGCTTGTGAACTCCTTGATTCCGGCTGAGAAACATCTTGCGCCGGATCTTTTTCATTTTCTAGTAACTCCGCATCGGGAAAGGCTTCGAAAGCCGCTTTTACGAGCGGTGTATCTAATATCGCTTGGGTGGCTGCATCGCGGTCCAGCTGTACCTGTTCAGAAATACTGGGTTTTGCCTCACCCTGCCCCTCTGCCAGCGTCCACACCACATTTGTGGCCTGTTTCAATGCCTCGGCAATCTTCTTCACATCCGCCGCGGCAATGGGTCTGGCTGATTGATATTCGATCATCGGCGCAGCAAAACGAATGATCCGCATGTCTGCTATTAATATACTCTCCAAAATAGGCGAAACCGCTCCAATTATTGCAATGACAGACTGGAAATCTTGCGGCAATTCGGCAGCACCAATAGGCTTAATTGGATCAGTTGGAGACGATGAAATCGGTTCCGACGGTTGCGATTTCGGCATGGGCTCTGTCTTGGGAGGCTGACTGTTATGTTCCGAGGACAATATTGCCGCAGTTTCGTGTGATACCGCTTCTTCGCGGTCATTTTGCGCCAAAATTTCCGTTGCTGTGCTGCCTACTTGGGGAGGTGATGATGCGGGAGCTGGCATTGGGGCGGGTTTTTCGACCGGTGCCTGCGCCATTTTTGCTAATTCGCCAGGGTCCGGCATATCGGCAGCGCATAGGACACGCAAAAGGGCCATATCACAGGCTTCCCGCGGCATATGCGCGCGTTGAACTTCCTCATACCCTTTGAGAAGTAATTGCCATAACCGATGGAGAATAGGATAAGAAAGTTCCTGCGTCCAATGGCTTAACTGCGCTTTTGCTTCCTCAGATAAGGTGGGATCGTTCGCCCGACCAACTTTAAACAAGGTTACCTGATGGCACAGGGAAAGCAGGCCATTCATTAAAGATAGCGGTTCAACACCTACCCGATATTGCGCATCGATCGCATCCAGTAGAGCTTGAGTATTTCCTTCCAAAAACAAACCAAAAAGCCGCCGCACCGCGCTCCGATCGGACAAACCGAGCATTTCACGGATCTGTGTAGCCTTGACGTCACTATGGCCGCTATCGGCCCCGTCCATATCGGCATGTGCAATCGCTTGGTCGAGGATGGAAAGACCGTCGCGCACCGATCCTTCAGCCGCTTGGGCGATGAGATCCAAGGCTTCGCGTTCCGCTTCCACGCCTTCTTTTTCAACAATATTGGCGAAATGCTGAGAAAGCTGGTCGGCTTTAATTCGCTTCAAATCAAAACGTTGACAACGGGACAAGACCGTAATCGGCACTTTATTAACTTCGGTGGTGGCGAAAATAAATTTCACATGCGCTGGCGGCTCTTCAAGCGTCTTCAACAACGCATTAAAGGCATTTTTGGACAGCATGTGCACTTCGTCAATAATATAGATTTTATATCGTGCAGACACGGAAGCATAGCGCACAGCTTCGATAATCTCACGGACATCATCGACACCGGTATGGCTCGCGGCATCCATTTCAATCACGTCAATAAAACTGCCTTCGGCAATGGATCTGCACGGTTCGCATTTGCCACAAGGATCAATAGTGGCGCTGCCTTGCCCGTCTTCGCCAATGCAATTCAGAGCTTTTGCGATAAGCCGGGCTGTGGAGGTCTTGCCGACACCGCGCACACCCGTCATGAGAAAAGCGTGGGCCAAACGGTCTCGTTTGATGGCGTTGCCCAAGGTTTGCACCATGGCATCTTGCCCAATCAGCTCGGAAAAGTTGGACGGACGATATTTGCGCGCCAGGACGCGATAAGGCTGTGCCGCAGCAGGTGCCGGGCCCAGCGGAGCTTCCACGCCACCAGCGGCGAATATGTCGGGTGAATCGGACATCAGATGAGTTTAGGCGCTCGCTCTCCGCTTGTCGAAGCCTTAAAGCGGTTTCCACCCTTATTTCTATTGTAAATTTTTGAGTAGGAGCCGGGCGACCCGCAGAAAAATCGTTACGGCTGCTTCCTTCCGGATCTGACCGGGTTGGCGAACACTACGTCCACCCGACTCCCGCTGCGCATATGGCGAGCTTTGTGGACGGATTCAAGTCAGTTTTGTTGTTACCGCCTATTTCCTGCGTTGCGCAATCCAGGCCGCAAGTTTCGCAACTTCGACAATAGTCCGGTTAACTGCGCCCGCAGAAGCCGTTGGGCGATCTGTAAATACGGTTAAAAATTGCGGTTCATCGCCACCATAGCCTGCAAAAGAAGGCCAGAATATCGCTGCATCATTATAGGCTAAGCCTGCCGGAGCGGTCCCCGTTTTATTGCCTACAGGCCAACCATAAGGCAGTCCCAGACGAATTCGGTTCAAACCGGTTTTACTGGTAGCCATAGCGTCATAGACGGTCGACCAATTTGAAGATCGCGAGGGACCACACATCAAACCGTACATAAGTTGGGAAAAGGCCACTGGGCTGCTTGTGTCGCGAGGATCGCCCACTTTATTTTCGTTCAAAGCCGGTTCGATCCGATCCAAACGCGTGATGGCATCGCCGCGACGACGCACGAAATCGGTAAAGCCTGCTGGACCACCAATAGCCTTTAACACCAAATTGGCGGCCGAATTATCGCTGGTCTTGACCGCAGCCAGAGCCAATTCTTTCAATGTCACTTTGTTGTTTGCTGCCAATTGATTTTCGACAAAGGGCGCATAGGGTACAAGATCCATTTCGCTTAGAAAAAACCCTTTATTTATATCCGCCTGTCCTTGTTCGGCCGCATCCATTAGAGCAAATGCGAGCGGTGCTTTAAAGGTAGAACACATCGCAAATCGCTCATCACCCCGATATGATAGAGCAATCTTACCCGAGCCATCGGTCAAGGCCATGCCAAGCCGGCCACCCATTAGTTTTTCGAGCCGCACTAGCTCCTTGTTGGCTGCTGCATCCTGATATTGAAAAACTGCTGGTTGCTGTGCACTCGCTGCAAAGGGGAATGTTGTGGCGACGGTTAACAGAGACGATCCCGCCATAAAATTTCGACGATCCATCATCACTATACTCCCTGCATGTTCCGACTTTCTGCTGGAATTTGAACGGTTAGTCCGTCCAATTCAGCGGTGATTGTGATTTGGCAGGCCAATCGGCTCGTGCGCCGCGCACCAGCAGCCAAGTCGAGCATATCTTCTTCCATCTCTGTGGCTTCCGGCAATTTGTCAAAATCATCGGCAGCAACGATAACGTGACAAGTAGAACAGGCCATTTGGCCTTCGCACGTGCCTTCCAAGGGTTGATCGTGAACTTGCGCAATTCTGAGCAGATCATCTCCGGCTTCTGCGGCTGCCGTTACCGTTTTTTCGCCGTCAGCACTGACAAAATTAATTTTGATATCACTCATCCCAACTGCGCCTCGACTGCTTGATTGATAGAATTGGCTGCTCGCTCAATATCATCTTCACTATTATACCGGCCAAAGCCCAGTCGTATCGACGATCGTATCTGCGCGCGATCCAATCCCAACGCAGCCAGAACATGGCTGGGTCGTCCAGAACCACTGGCACAAGCCGAGCCAGCAGAAAAAGCCACGTCGCGGACCTCGGACATCAGTCGGGCAACATCGATATCAGTCCGCATGATATTGAGATTACCGCAATAGCGATGATCGGTAGACCCATTAATCGTCCAATTTGAAAAACAATGACTCGCCTTGTCATAAAGAGCCTGAATATGCGCTGTATCCTTGCGACTGCGATGCACGCATAATTCTGCCGCCTGACCAAATCCGACGCAGAGCGCTGGCGACAATGTCCCCGATCGCAAACCCTGTTCCTGTCCACCGCCGTGAATCATCGGCGGCATGGATAGGCCATTGCGATACCACAGCGCGCCAATTGCTTTTGGTCCGTAGATTTTGTGCGCTGAAATTGCGGCTATATCGATATTGTCGGGAATGCTCACACGGCCATAACCCTGGACGATATCGCAGAGCATCAAGGCGCCTTTTTCATGTGCTAGCGCGGCAATGGCCTCAATCGGTTGCACCGCGCCAATTTCATTATTCACCAACATGGCGGCAACCAATGCGGTATGTTCGTCAATGACGCGATCCAGTTGTTCGAGAGAGACAATACCATCGGATTTTACCGGGTGATATGCGACGCGAAATCCCTTTTTCTCATAGGCGGCTGCCGTATCCCGAACCGCGGCATGTTCGGTTTCCAACAGAATAATTTTATTGCGGCTAGGAAATTTGAGCGTTTCTAGAATTCCAAAGCCGGTGTTGATCGCTTCGGTCGCGCTGCCCGTGAATAGAAGTTGTCCATCATCTGGCAAAAGTGCCAACACTTGTGCGCGTGCATGTTCTACGGCCGCGGACGCTTTGCGCCCCAAAATATGCGCGCTGTGCGGGTTGCCAAAATTATCCCGCAACCATGGGATCATGGCATCGAAAACTTCCGGCGCCAGCGGCGTTGTCGCTTGATTATCGAGATATATTGGCGCTTGTGCCATCGCTTAGACTTTACGTACTTCTTGGAAGATCGACTTCCACTGTTCGACAAATTCGTAAATTTGGGCGCGCGTTGTATCCCGTCCGATGCTCACTCTGATCACTTCCCGCGCGGTGTCACTATCTATACCCATGGCCTCCAAAACATGGCTGGGTTTGAGTGTTCCAGAAGAACAAGCGCTTCCTGCTGACACCGAGAAACCGGCCATATCAAATTTGATGAGCTGTGTATTCGCGGCCACTCCCGGCATGTGATAGCTTCCAATTGTTGCGATCCGAGCAGCATTTTCAGCAATAACCTTGCCCCCTTCGCTTTTTATCGCATTGTCGAGATGCGCGCGCAATTCGGTGGCCCGACCAGCCCAATTGGCGGGCGCTTCCAACGCCGCGACCATGGCCAAAATATAGGGAAGATTCTGGGTGCCGGATCGATAGCCTTGTTCCTGACCACCGGGCGCATGCAATAGATTCAAATCCTTGATCAACAATGCGCCAACACCGGGCGGTCCGCCAAATTTGTGACCGGCAATGATGATTAAATCCGCGTCTGGCAGTGGCATTTTCCCAACGGATTGGGAACAGTCCGCCATTAATATGGCACCGCGATCCCGAGCGACTTTAGCAAGCGCTGCCATATCCTGCATGATACCCGTTTCATTGTTTACCGATTGCACTGCCACCACCGATGGTTCTTTAACAGATTTGAGCATATGATTAAGGCGCATGGGCACGACCAAACCATTTAAATCAACCGCTATAGATTCTGCATCTGGTGCAAATCGCAAGACTACATCATGTTCGATTGGTGACACAAATTGGCGGCGCGCCTTGGTTTGCTTCAGCGCAATTTGAATGGCTTCGCTGGCCCCACTGGTAAACAGAACCTCACCATCCCAATTTAACGCATTTTTGAATCGTCTGCGGGCGTTTTCGAGCATAGCTCCTGCCGACCGACCATCGGCATGTGGCGAAGAAGGATTGGCCCAGTGCGAAAAACCTTCCAAACACGCCTGACGGGCAACATCTAACATCGGGGTAGTTGCGGCATGATCCAGATAGATTCGCTTATTTTCAGACATAAAACTGCCATTGGCCTTTGAAGGTTGCGGGATAGAGTTGCGGATTACTATACTCTCTCTATATAGGCGCTTCATTTAGCGCAAAAGCTATTCTGTCTTTTGTTGCAAACCATTTGTAAACTCGATCATAGAATTGAAAAAGCCATGCCTGACGTAATTTTTACCGGACCTGAAGGTCGCCTTGAAGGCCGTTTTAGCCCAGGGCCACGTGACCGCGCGCCCGTTGCGATGATCCTGCACCCCCATCCACAAGCGGGCGGCACTATGAATGATCGTATTACGCAGGCGATGTATAAGACATTCGTCAATCGTGGATTTGCGACTCTCCGCTTTAACTTTCGTGGTGTGGGTCGGTCACAAGGCATTTTTGACAATGGCATTGGCGAATTGTCAGATGCCGCCTCTGCCTTGGATTGGGTTCAGAGTATTCATCCCGAAGCCCAAACAACCTGGATTGCCGGCTATAGCTTTGGTGCGTGGATCGGAATGCAATTGCTCATGCGTCGCCCAGAAGTGCGCGGCTTTATCTCCGTTTCTCCGCCGGCAAATATGTATGACTTTAACTTTCTGGCGCCCTGCCCGTCATCCGGAATTATCATCCAAGGCGTGAATGATGAAGTCGTGACACCAAGTGCCGTCCAAAAGCTAGTCGACAAATTGCGCACGCAAAAACATATCACAATTCATCATGATGAAATTCCCCGCGCCAATCATTTTTATGAAAATGAAATGGAATTGCTGATGGGATCGGTCGACAATTATCTCGACATGCGTCTCGCGCCGGATTCGCCGATTAAATAATCATTCTAGCGCGTCAGGAACCAGCGTCTCGTTGCCCGGCTCAGCGCCGGGTGTAGGGATCGTCCAAATCGCGACATTGAGGAACATTACGGCAGCGGCCGCTAACATAAGCCAGCCTTGCTTCTTGTTCTTGCCCGTGCGGATCAGATAGACGCCGCCCGCGAGCAATCCCAAGCCCGCCAGCATCAATATCGACAATATCCAATCAGCCAATTGCGCTCTCCTCCCCATAATAGTGCCGTCATATCAATTCGATATCAAGCCAAGATGATTTTTCCTATTATTGGCACGCTGACTATCGCTAGTTCTTCATCCGCGGCTCTAAAAACATCGCTGTTGGGCGTTCCGGCCTCAATATGCACAGGATTCGCGAAAGGATAGCGGCATGGACAGCAAATTATCTCTTTTTATTTGGGCCCAACTGCCTCCAGATTTCTATCTTTCCCAATTGGAAGGGTGGACAGATGCAGAGAGCAGAATTGCACGATCTCCATCCCAGTTTGATCATCGAGATCACATGGAAATGATCTTTAATGGACTGACTTTTTCACTATTTCATTTTGATGCCGAGGACATGGCTCAAACGGCCGCCCAATATGCAACAAATCCATATGAGCAAAATTTATCAAGATCTTCCCTGTCCGCAATTGGGATAATGCCTGCGGATCATATTGCTTCTGGCAAGCATAGCGAAACCATCAACAACTATTTGTTGCAACTGGCGCGATATGTTGGACTTGAAATTGATGCCAAGTTCATTCTTTGGCAGCCATCGCAGCAGACTATGGCTTTTTCTCAATTTTTGGGCGTGACTAACCATCAAGGGCAAAATGACCCAATATCCATTCCCTTGCAAATGGCGCTAATAGAGCAATCTGATGGCACTATTCACACCAATGGATTGCGTTATTTTTGCGAACAAGAAATCCGCTTTAAGCCAAGCTTTGGTTTCGCGCCGGAAGCCCTTCGCAAAAGAGCAGTGCATATTGCACAGAAAATTGCTGCAAGTGGCAAGATATCGGAGCGCAAAAAAACGGATGGCCTTTTTGAAGGCGAACTGGTCATGCTCACACCCGATAACAAAAGCCAATGGGTAGACGCGGCAATTGTCGCAGACGACCCGCGACAACTGCATTAGTCTAATGGCATCAACCCCTCTGGCCGACAATAAGGGTCAGGTTTTAAGCCGCTGTAGGCGCTGCCTCGCGGACATTTTGATCAACATGTTCGGCAAATTGCTCAAAATTGTCGATAAACAGTTTCACCAGTTTTTGCGCCGTCGCATCGTAAGCTGCGCCATCAGACCAAGTTGAACGCGGATCGAGAATGGCGCTGTCTACGCCCGGCACGGCAACCGGTACTTCAAAACCGAAATTTTCATCATGACGGAAATCGCCATCATTCAGACTGCCATCCAAAGCCGCGTTTAGAAGGGCGCGGGTGGCTTTGATCGGCATCCGGTTGCCTTCGCCATATTTTCCGCCAGTCCAGCCCGTGTTGACGAGCCAGCAGCGCACACCGCCTTTGGCAATGCGCTCTTTCAGAAGGTTTCCATATACGGATGGATGACGCGGCATAAAGGGCGCGCCAAAACAAGTGGAAAATGTAGCTTCTGGTTCGGTCACACCAATTTCGGTTCCCGCGACTTTCGCAGTATAGCCGGACAGAAAATGATACATGGCTTGTTCCGGTGTCAGGCGAGAAATTGGCGGCAAAACACCAAAGGCATCAGCTGTGAGCATGATGATATTTTTGGGAACTGGTCCCATGTTTTTCTCGGACGTGTTTGGAATATAGTCAATCGGATAGGCGCCGCGGGTATTTTCCGCTTTACTATTGTCATCAAAATCCAATTCTCGCGTTTCTGGATCCATCACCACATTTTCGAGGACCGTACCAAATCGACGGGTTGTGGCATAAATTTCAGGCTCTGCTTCTTCCGACAAGCGAATCATCTTCGCATAACAGCCGCCTTCAAAGTTAAATACGGCCGTATCGGACCAACCATGTTCATCATCACCGATTAATGTCCGACTGGCGTCAGCGGACAGGGTTGTTTTCCCGGTGCCAGACAAGCCAAAGAAAATCGCGGTATCGCCTTCTGGCCCCATATTGGAAGAACAATGCATTGGCATGACCGAGTCTAGAGGAAGCAAGTAGTTGAGCAAACCAAAGACCGATTTCTTCATTTCTCCAGCATAAGCGGTTCCGCCGATGAGGATGAGCTTCTCTGTCAGATTCACCGCAATAACCGTTTCACTGCGTGTCCCATGACGCGCCGGATCTGCTTTGAAACTAGGCAAGTCGATAATCGTATATTCCGGATCAAAGCCAGGTAGTTCGTCGGCCGTGGGGCGAACCAGCATCGTCCGAATGAACAAATTATGCCAGGCTAGCTCGTTGATCACACGAACATTCACGCGATGCTCGGGCTGGGACCCACCAAATAAATCCTGTACAAATAATGTCTCTTTTTCACCCAAGGCTTTGAGGAAATCTTCTTTCAGCGCGGCAAAATGAGCGGGCGTCATATCGACATTGGTTTTGCCCCACCAAACACTAGCTTCTGTCTCCGCATCACGGACGATAAATTTGTCATTGGCCGAACGACCGGTGTGCTTGCCGGTTTCAACCACCAATGGACCATCTTTGGCCAATTGCCCTTCTCCGCGAGAAACTGCCGCTTCAACCAAGGCGGGTGCTCCCAGATTCCAGTGCTGTTCAGCGGCTGTGGAAAAACCTTGATCATTTAACGTTACGGACGAAACTTTTGGCACAATTATTCCCCTAAGGCTTGAATTAGGAATGGACGATTACCGGATTCGGTATGTTTGATGAGGCGCTTAACTTACCCAACCGAGTCGGTCAAACTGGCAGATTGGCTGAATTTCTCCACGGAATGCTTAAGCAAATAATGACAACGATAGTCATTTCTAACCACTATCCCCAAAACCATATCTATCTTGTGCCGAGGCTTGGCATCAATTAGGCCGTTGTTCGAAAAAGCTTACCAATGTTCACAGGATAGGTTCCAGCGATGGCCGCAAATATTGCTCTAGTTGATGATGATCGCAACATATTGACCTCTGTATCAATAGCGATGCAAGCCGAAGGATATGTCACGCGGGTTTACTCGGACAGCGAGGCAGCCTTGCAGGCGATATTGGACAATCCGCCGGATCTTGGAATATTCGACATAAAGATGCCGAAAATGGATGGTTTGGAATTGTTGCGCAGGGTTCGCGAAAAAAGCAATCTGCCGGTTATATTCCTAACCTCCAAAGACGAAGAACTGGACGAAGCCCTCGGTTTAGCCATGGGTGCCGATGACTATATAAAAAAGCCATTTTCGCAGCGCCTGCTGATAGCACGCGTTAAGTCGATTTTGCGGCGCGCAGAATTGGTAAAAATGACGGATGAAGAGGTCGATTCAGAAGGAATGGAGCCATTGGTCCGAGGCGGGTTGGAAATGGACCCGGCCCGACATTTGGTGAAATGGAATGGCGGCAATGTCACTTTAACCGTCACCGAGTTTATGATTTTGGAAACATTGGCTAATCGACCCGGCGTGGTCAAAAGCCGTAATCAACTGATGGATGCAGCCTATCAGGATGATGTCTATGTTGATGACCGCACAATCGACAGCCACATAAAACGTCTGCGCCGTAAATTCCGGGAAGTGGATCCGGAATTTGATGCCATTGATACGCTCTATGGAGCCGGTTATCGCTACAACGAATAGCCCTGAATCGGCACGAGACGAGCGCGAGCTATCTCTGCGATGGTCTGCGCGCCTGTCCCTGACCACGCGGATATTGGCGGTCAATATTCTCGCTATCGCACTGCTCGCGGGCAGCTTATTCTATCTCGACAACTACCGCGATGAGCTCACCGCCGAACGGCTGAGCCAAGCCCAATTGCAAACCCAAATTATCAGTGATGCATTAAATGTGCAGACGCCCGAAAATCAACAAGATTTGATTGAGTCTTTTGCTAAGCATTTGGGTAGTCGATTGCGCCTATATGACGGAAACGGTACAAAAATAGTCGATAGTTTTGAACTGGCAGAACCAACTTATCTGTTGCGTGATCCACAGACTCAATCATGGCAAAAGGATGTTGCGCGCAAACTCGACCAATCGATCGAATTTATCGTGCTCAGCAAACCCATTACCCCTTTTGCAGAACCACAGAATGACCGCGCCAATGCTTGGCCCGAACTTCGCCTTATCGGCGATGATCCGCAACCCAATAGCGCCGTGCGCTATGCACCGGATCGCACGCCAATGATTATTGCCGCCTCGCACATTCCCAGCAATAACAATCGTCTTTTGCTGACCAGCAATGCTCGCGACATCACACGCATCGTGCGCGCGGAACGATCCAATGTGGTCTTGGTTATTTTCCTGACCGCTATTGTTTCCATCTTATTGTCTCTTTTTCTGGCGCGAACCATTGTTCGACCGATCCGCAAGCTTGCTCGGGCAGCCATTCGCGTACGGTTGGGCCGGGCCCCCGAAATTACCGTGCCGCGCATGCCCGGACGGCGCGATGAAATTGGTCAGTTGGCTCGCGCTTTGGCCGATATGAGCGGTGCACTGCGCTACCGCATCGATGCCACAGAAGCCTTTGCCGCCGATGTCAGTCACGAAATCAAAAACCCCCTCGCCTCCTTGCGCTCGGCTTTGGAAGGGTTGGACCGCGTCGATGCACCGGAATTGCGCAAGCAATTGCTCGATGTCGCCAATGACGATGTGCGGCGGATTGACCGGCTGATCAACGATATTTCCGAAGCATCGCGGGTTGATGCAGAATTGGCGCGAACAAAATTTGAACAGGTTGATATCGGGAAAATGCTCGACCAGTTGCTCGCCGCACGGGAACAGCGCGACACCAATGAGAATATCAAAATCGCTTTTGCCCGACCGGGGCGAGGCGTGGCGCTGGTCATGGGAGACGATGATCGGCTGGAACGGGTTTTTGGCAATATTCTCGACAATGCGGTATCTTTTTCACCCGAGGAAGGATTGATTGAAATATTGGCCACGCCAGATGCGGATGAAGTGGTCATTCAAATATCAGATGAAGGCCCTGGTATTTTACCTGAGCAACGACTGAAGATATTCACACGCTTTCATTCGGATCGTCCGGCGTCGGAGGCTTTTGGACGCCATAGCGGCCTCGGTCTGGCAATTGCCAAAACCATTATAGAAGGTCATGAAGGAACGATCGAAGCGATTGATCGACCCGATGGCGCTTCCGGAGCCTGTTTCGAAATTCGTTTGCCCAAGGCCCCTTCATGAACGAGAAAATCTTGCATGCCACGGCAGTGTCCATCGGCGGTGATGGCTTGCTCATCACGGGGCCTTCTGGCGCGGGAAAGTCGGATTTAGCCTTGCGCCTCATTGATCGCGGCGCCACTTTAATAAGCGATGACTATGTTGAAATGCAGAAAGAAAACGACCACATCCTATTGATCACGCCCGCGACAATTGCCGGTCAGCTCGAGATCTGCCATCTGGGCATTTTTGACTATCCCCATATTTCAAAGGTTCCGCTAAAGTTGCACATACGATTAGCCCCCAATCCCGAGCGCTTTCCGATGGGCAGCCAAACCGAGACAATTATGAACACCCCTATTTCGACAATAGCCCTGAACAGTCATGAACCAAGCGCCCCCATCAAAGCGGAATTGGCGCTCCAAAAATTGTACGAAAACCAAGGTGACACCTTATGAGTAGCGCCGCTAAACATGTATTGTTGCTGACTGGTCTCTCAGGTGCCGGCAAGTCAACTGCGCTCAAGACTTTGGAAGATATTGGCTGGGAAACCGTTGACAATTTTCCGATACGCTTGGTTGAAGGTCTGTTGAAAACGCCTCCATCCAGTTCGCGCGGCGATGGTGATCCGCCTTTGGCGCTGGGCTTTGATAGCCGAACCCGTGGCTTTGATCCCGATGAGTTAATCCATCGGATTAAGCAGCTGCAAGACAATGCGGACTATCATATTTCCACATTGTTTCTGGATTGTGCGGGCGGAGAATTGGAACGGCGCTATGGCGAAACCCGCAGACGCCATCCTCTTGCTTTGGATCGACCAGCCAAAGAAGGCATCGCGCTGGAACGATCACAATTTGAACCGATCCGGCGATGGGCCGATCACGTCATGGACACGAGCGACTTGTCGGCCAATGATTTACAAGGCCGGATTCGAGAAGAATTTAGCCTGCAAGACACCGATATAACCACGGTAACAATAACCAGCTTTGGTTTCTCACGCGGCCTACCCAACAATATTGATTTGCTGTTCGATGTCCGCTTTTTATCGAATCCATTTTGGGATCCCGACTTGAAATTGATGACGGGACTCGATGCACCAGTGGCCGATTATATTGCCAAAGACCCCGCTTATCCCGAAGCCTTAAACAAATTTGAGGAAATGTTGAAATTTTTGGTTCCCCAATATGTCAGAGCGGGCAAGGCCTATGTCAATATCGGAATTGGTTGCACCGGTGGCCGTCACAGATCGGTACATGTTGCCGAAACGCTGAGCAAAAACTTGCAAGACGCCGGATTTTCGCCCACTGTCCTGCATCGCAATTTGGCATCACGGCCAATGGACGCGCTCGAAGCCATGCAAGATCTGAACGGAAATAAGGGTAATTAATTGCAATGATCGGTTTGGTGCTTGTTACCCACGGCCGCTTGGCTGTCGAATTTATAACCGCCATGGAACATGTCGTAGGCCCTCAGAAAGCCATATTGCCGGTTTGTATTGGACCGCATGACGATATGGAGCAGCGCCGCGAGGAAATTGCCGAAGCAATTGACAAGGTGCAAGGCGGAAAAGGCGTGATTGTCCTAACCGACCTGTTCGGCGGCACGCCGTCTAATCTCGCCATATCGCTGATGGAAAAGGACAATGTGGAAGTTATTGCCGGCGTCAATTTGCCCATGCTGATCCGTCTTGATGGCGCGCGTAAATGCATGGACGTGGGCGACGCAGTTGCCGCAGCCAAAGAAGCCGGTCAAAAATATATCAGCGTTGCATCAGAAATATTGGGTAGCGACGCGTGAGCGAATTTCGCAAGACTGTTACCATTACCAATAATCGCGGTCTCCATGCTCGGGCCAGCGCGAAATTTGTGACCTATGTCAGCAAATTGCCAGAAGGATTGACGGTTAAAGTCGCCAAAGACGGAACCGAGGTCACCGGCACGTCGATCATGGGGCTTATGATGCTCGGTGCAGCCAAGGGCGATGATGTCGACATTATCGTAGCCGGAGAGCAAGCCGAAAGCGCGTTGGATAAATTGACTGGATTGGTCGTAGATGGTTTTGGCGAGGACTAGTTTCCATGTCTGACTCCCAGCGGCGGCAAATTACCGGTTTTTCCAACCCGACTATCAAACGGCTAAGAAGCTTGCGCGAAAAAAAGCATCGCAAACGCGAAGGGCATTTTCTCGCTGAGGGGCTGCGTATTCTTACTGAAGCGCTGGATGCCGGCAAAACCCCGAAATTGCTGGTGCTGGTTGAAGATGCCCCCTTGCACCCCCTCGCTGAAAAAATCGAACAAGCCACGCTGGATGCCGGCGGCGAAGTGATTGAAACTAGCGAAGCGATTATTGCGAAGCTTTCCGGAAAGTCCAATCCTCAATCCATTATCGGAATCTATGCGGATCACCCGACACCCCTTGCAGAACTGGATCGCAAACTATCTGACATTTGGCTAGTGGCTCAGGCGCTGCGCGATCCCGGCAATCTTGGCACCATATTAAGAACAGGCGATGCGATTGGCGCTGGCGGCCTGATCCTGATCGACGATTGCGTTGATCCATTCGCTGTCGAAGCCGTACGCGCAAGCATGGGCGCCATCTTCACACAAAAAATCACACAAGCCTCATGGGAGGAATTTCTACCCTGGCTGCGCAGTGGCGAAGGACAGTTGGTGGGCACGAGCTTGAATACCGACAAGGATTACCAGGCGGTTCGCTATAGCCCGCCGACATTTTTGCTCATTGGAAACGAAGCGCAAGGCTTGCCCGCATCTTATGAAACGGCGTGCGATATATTGGTCAAAATGCCGATGATGGGCAAAGCAGACAGCTTGAATGCGGCCATGGCAAGTGCAGTGATGGGCTATGAAGTGTTAAACCAGAGACGAAAATAATCCGATTATCGCACCTGATTTCTATTCGGCAGCCTCATCTTCTGTAAAGCGATCCTCTTCGATCAGCACGGCTTCCACCTCGTTGGCATAGCGAGGCAAGGCTTCCACTTCGGCAACAGGGTCCAATTCCTTCTTGCCGGTTTCAACGTTCAATTCCGCAAATTTACGGCCGGTTGCCATGACATTGCGTTCAAAACTGCCGACAAACTTATTATAATTGCCCACAGCGCTGCCCAAACCGGATCCCATGCGTTTGAGATGTTCTCCGGCAACCGCGAGCCGATCGTACATTTCTTTACCCAATTGGCCGATTTGCTTGGCCTCGGCAGCCATTTTCTCTTGCCGCCAGACCCCTGCAACGGTGCGCGCTATTGCGACCAAATTGGTTGGCGTGGCCAGCAAAACCTTTTTCTCAAAAGCATGATCCCATAATCCTGGTTCATGCTCGAGTGCAGCCGCCAGAAAATGTTCTCCCGGTACAAACATGATGACATAATCGGGCGCATCTTCAAATTGGTCCCAATAGGCTTTTTTCGACAATCCATCGATATGCGTCTTCATCGAATTACAATGGCGAGCCATCGCAAAACTGCGCGCTTCATCATTATCTGCTTCAAAAGCATCCTGATAATCATTTAGCGAGACTTTCGCATCGATGACCAGTTTTCGTCCACCCGGAACATTAATCACCGCATCCGGTCGCAAACGGCCTTCATCGGTATCAATAGATTGTTCGGTCACAAAATCCGTATGTTCCGACAAACCACAAGTTTCGAGCACATTTTTCAGTTGTTGCTCGCCCCATCGACCCCGCGATTTGGGAGCGTTGCGCAGACTATTGACGAGCCGAGCGGCCTCTTGTTGCACGCGGTCCTGTCCTTGGCGCACTTGTTCAATAGTGGCTGTAATGCCGGCATAGGATTCGGTGCGTTCTTTCTCTATTTTCCGAATGCTTTCCTCATAAGCGGACAAGCGTTCATTAACCGGTTGGAGCAATTTGGCGATTTTCTCGCCCCCTTTTTCATTGGCTTGATCAAAGCGCTGATCCGCCCGTTCCAAAAATTGCCGCTGTGCGGTTTCAAGCATCTTGGCGCCGACTTCTGAAAATTGGGCGGATAATGTTTCTTTTGCTTCGACCAATTGCTGCAATTGCTTTTCGTGATTACGGGCATCGGCTTCCATCGAGGCCAGCGTCTGTTTCGCCAAATCGCGATCATCCCGAATGGTATCGCGTTCTGTACGGGCAGTATCCCGTTCATGCTGAACGCCATCCAGCATGGCCCGGAGCGACGCTATCGTTTCTTCGCCCGCCTTTGTGGCAGCTTGTGCTGCACGGCCGCCAACAAACCAACCCGCAACCAGGCCAGCGAAAAGTGTGACAAGAGCAATGATAAGAGCCGTGATTGCGTCCAAGACATGTCCTTTCCGTGGGAACGAAACAAGAACTTAGGCGGTCATCGCCTCAGTTGCAACAGAAGTTTTGTACTGATAAAACAAACGCCAATTGCCGCGCAATCCGGTGCCTTTAGGCATAGCCAGGGTATAGTTAGACTATCGTTAGTTGATAGCAAAAATCGCGCTATGCCGCTTCCTTGCGATGCTTAGCCAGTTTTTTCAGCACCATTTGGCGCTTTAGACGCGAGAGATGATCAATGAACAAAATGCCTTCAAGATGATCCATCTCATGTTGCAAACAGGTCGCCAGCAAACCATCCATCTGCTCTTCATGTTGCTTGCCATCTACATCTTGCCAGCGGGCCGTAATCGTCGCGGGGCGTTCGACATCGGCATATTGTTCCGGCACCGATAAACAGCCTTCACTATAGACATTGAGATCATCGGAAGGATCAAGAATCTCCGGATTGATGAATATTTTTGGGTCCCGGATGACCTCATGGTCATGGTCGCAATCTTCGCCATGCTCATGGTCATGTTCGGCAGGTTCTTGCAAATCAATTACCAATATCCGTTTGGGCACACCTACCTGGATCGCCGCCAAGCCAATGCCCGGCGCATCATACATCGTGTCAAACATATCCGCGATGAGCGTTTTCAACTCTTCATCGAACACGGTAACCGGCTCTGAAACAGTTTTCAGACGCGGATCGGGAACTTCAATTATTGGTAATATTGCCATGGCGCAAATTTAGGGATTCCCTTCCGGTTCGTCAAGCCGTCCGCTCATCCGCCGCTGACGGGACGGCGGGATCGTAAGGCTTGCGCCAAAGTCCCTTCATCGAGATAATCCAATTCACCGCCCACCGGTATACCATGAGACAATTGGCTAAGACGCAACGGATAATTTTCGAGACGCTCCGCGATATAATGCGCTGTCGTTTGGCCTTCCAAAGTCGCGTTCATGGCCAACACCACTTCATCTATGCCGCCCTGCTCCACACGCTTTATCAGCTTATCGATCGCAATATCTTCAGGCCGCACCCCGTCGAGCGCAGATAGGCGCCCGCCCAAAACATGAAATTTTCCGGGAAAGAGCCGGGACTTATCCAGCGCCCAAAGATCTGACACTTCTTCCACGATACACAGCGATTTGGGGTCTCGGCGCGGATCCTCACAAATCTGACAGGGATCCTGCGTATCGACATTGCCACAAATGGAACAGGTTACCAAATGGGCTTCAACCTTTTCCATTGCCGCCAATATCGGCTTCATCGTCGTTTCCGGTCGTTTTAGCAAATGCAGCACGGCGCGCCGCGCTGATCGGGGACCAAGGCCGGGAAGTTTTGAAAGGGCCTGAACCAGATTTTCAATCTCTTGAGATGCCATGCATTGACCTTTAGGGCCATGATGTGTTCGCTGCCAATATAAAATCTTGCTGTCCTACACGGGCGAGTTTGGCTAGGGAGACTGCATGACTCACAATCCCTTTAAATTCGCGACATTCAAGGCGTTACCAAACGAAACCACATTATCACCCGAAGCAGATATAGCGGGTGAAAATTGTGTGAACTTTGGAGCAGTCAAAGGCTCTCGCCGTCGTAATATCACCCCTGTGATTTGTGTGAACTTTGAAAGGCTGGATTACAAAATAGGAAATGACAGCTTGTGCTCCGCACGTGTTGCGGAGCCTAGGACGACTGTCGCACCCTTCAACCCTGGGCTCCGCAACACGTACGGAGCACAAAAACTGGAAGCCGGGGAAAAACACTCTGAAAAATGTGTGAACTTTGGAGCCGGTAATATGATGCACCAGGCACAATCATGACCGCTGAAACCTCTAGAAAACTGCGCCTGGCCTTCATGGGGACACCAGAATTCGCGGTTCCGGCCCTACGCGCCCTGCACGCGGCCGATCATGATATTGTCGCCGTTTATTCACAGCCGCCACGCCGTGCAGGACGCGGCAAAAAACTTACCCCTTCGCCTATTCAAGAGGTTGCTAAGGAATTGGGCCTGACAGTCCGCGTACCCGTCTCCTTGAAGAATGAAGAGGCACAGGCCGATTTTGCTGCACTTGATCTCGATGCCGCCGTGGTTGCCGCTTACGGCCTGATCTTGCCGCAAACCATACTCGACGCACCCAAAATGGGATGTCTGAATATCCACGGATCCCTTTTGCCTCGCTGGCGGGGTGCTGCGCCCGTCCAACGCGCAATATTAGCCGGTGATGACAAGACCGGCATTACCATCATGCAAATGGAAGCGGGCTTGGATACGGGACCTATGCTACTCAAATCCCGCACAGAAATCGGAACAAAGACAGCCGGGGAACTGACTGATGAATTGGCCCTGATTGGGGCCGACCTTATGACTCAATATCTTGCCTCTCCCGCAGATTATCGAGCAGAAATCCAGGACGATACAACAGCATGCTATGCCGACAAAATCACCAAGCACGAAGCCAGGTTAAACTTTGAGCAACCAGCAACAGCACTTCTTCAGCACATTCGAGCATTTAATCCCATGCCCGGCGCATTTTTCGAATATGATGGCGATCGCTATCGAATTCATACCGCGCAAATCAATGCCGCCAACGGCAAAGCCGGGACGGTTTTAAGTGATGATCTGATTATCGCTTGCGGCGATGGTGCCATCAAACCCGACATAATCCAAAAAGCCGGCAAGCCCAAAATGACGCTTGAGGATTTTCTCAACGGCGCCAAAATCCCAATTGGTACATTGCTGCAATGACCAGATTTGCCCTTACCTTAGAATATGATGGTCGGCCGTTCATGGGATGGCAGCATCAGGATCATGGACCAAGCGTCCAGCAAGCCGTTGAACAGGCAATCCAGTCCATAACCAAACAAGAGATTCGCGTCTTTGCTGCTGGCCGAACCGATGCTGGTGTACATGCACTGGGCATGCGCGCCCATTTTGACCTAGATACCAAGCTGACACCATTTCGGTTGATGGAGGGTCTCAATGCCGGACTGCGCCCTCATCCGGTCGCTGTTCTCGCTTGTGACATCGTCAATGATGACTGGCATGCCCGTTTCAACTGTATCGGACGACGTTATCTCTATAAAATCACCAACCGCCGCGCCCCGCTAACCTTGGACAAAGGACAGAGCTGGCAGGTTGCCAGACCGCTAGATGCCGGGCTGATGCATGATGCGGCACAGTTGCTGGTCGGTCAGCATGACTTCACCACATTCCGCTCAACCCATTGCCAGGCGCAAAGCCCGGTAAAGACATTGGACAGCATTTCAGTCACTCGCTTTGGCGAAGAGATTGAAGTGGAAGTGGCGGCGCGATCTTTCCTGCATCATCAAGTGCGGTCGATGGTTGGCTGTTTGAAGTTGGTTGGTGACGGCAAATGGACGCCTGAGGACTTGCGCAAAGCGCTGCAAGCCAAGGACCGCAATGCTTTAGGGTTTAATGCGCCGCCCGACGGGCTCTATTTTGTCGATGCGATCTATCCGAAGGCAGAGGATAAATCAGAGGTCGAATAGACGCTGCAAGGATTTGTCGAGCATTAGCAATTGCCAGAGCAAGCGGCTGTTATCCGCTCTTCCGGAAATGTGATCATCGGCCACTTTGCTTAATGCCTTTTGATCAAACCACCCCATGCGCGCCAGCGCCCCGGCACCGGAAATCGCCCGCGCTTCATCGGCGAGCGGTCCGCGAAACCATTGCGCAATCGGGGTCACGAAACCCATTTTCGGACGATAGAGAATGTCATGCGGCAAATAGCGTTCCATCGATTTTTTCAGCAGATATTTACCGGTACCGCGACGCACCCGCAAATTGGTCGGCAGTCGGGCTGCAAATTCCATCAGTTTGTAATCCAGCAACGGCTCTCGCGCTTCCAGACTGACCGCCATGCTGGTTCGGTCAACCTTGGTCAGGATATCGCCGGGCAGCCACATTTTCATATCTGCATATTGCGCCTGGTCCAGACCATTGCGCGCGGGCGCCTGTTCCATCAAGGCGATCATCTGGCTTTCACCCAGATATCCATCAAGCTGCGTGATCATTTGATCCGTATAGATATGCTGTCGTTGCCCCGGCGTGGTAACACCAACGGCTTCGGCATAGCCTTCGGGACCAGAGCGCGCGATAGACAATAAGGTCGATTTGGCGCGCAATGGTCTCGGTGCCCAGTCCGCTTTGGGATAGACTTTACCGAGCCACCCCAACATCGGCCCTCTTATCGCTTGGGGCAAAAGGCCGCGCACGCGCTCTTCGGCATGGTGAAACACATGGCGACGATAGCCTGCTAAAGCCTCATCCGCACCGTCGCCAGACAACGCCACAGTAACATTTTCCCGCGCCAGTTCTGCAACCCGATAGGTGGGTAATGCCGAGCCGTCAGCAAAAGGTTCATCAAAATGATCTGCCAATCTATCGATCAAGTTGAAATCGTCAGCAGCGACGGTGCGCGTGCGATGTTCCGTCTTGAACCGTTGTGCGACCAGTTCGGCATAGCCGGTTTCATCCAACGCACTCTGATCAAAACCTATCGAGCATGTCTTGACCGGTTGGCGGCTATGTTCAGACATGAGGGCGACAACCGCGCTGCTATCCACTCCCCCGGACAGAAAGGCACCAAGCGGAACGTCCGATATCATCCGCGATCCCACCGCGTCCTTCATCAGCGCCACCAATTCTTCTTCCAGCTCAGCCGCCGATGCTTTGCTCCGTCGGCTAAAGTCCAGATCCCAATAAGATATTGGCGAGGGTTCGGGCTTTCCCTGTTCGAGCAAGAGATATTGGCCCGCAGGCAATTTTTTTACGCCCCTTAAAAGCGAGCGATGATCCGGAACATAGCCAAATGCGAGATAGTCATCGACCGCACGCATCTCCGGCTCTCGCCGCAACAATGGATTGGCCAACAAGGCCTTGAGTTCCGATCCAAATAAAATGCTGCCATCCGAAACTGGCGCATAGAATAATGGTTTTACGCCGAGACGGTCACGCGCGATAAACATTTGCTTAGTGCGCTGATCAAACAGCGCAAAAGCAAACATGCCGTTTAATCGTTGCAAACAGTCGACACCCCATTGCCGCCATGCATAGAGTATGACTTCGGTATCGCCCGTGGTAACAAACTGATGCCCTAAGGCTTCCAGTTCACTCCGCACTTGCTGAAAGTTATAAATCTCACCATTATAGCTAATGACCTGAGCTTCATCCGCGGTCAGCATCGGCTGCGCGCCGCCTTCAAGATCGATAATGGACAGCCGGCGGTGACCAAGACCAACACCCGGAGCCGTCCAAATGCCCGAACCATCAGGACCGCGATGGATCAAGCTATCCGTCATTTTGCGCAGGCGTGCGGGATCAACCGGCTTTGCCGTTTCCAAATGAAATATACCCGCAATGCCACACATGATGTGCGCCCTAGCGCAGACCCGCCATTTCGTCAGCCAGTTTATCCAGTGGCCCCAAAGCCTGGTGAAACTTATCCATTGCTGCACCGGGACCAAGTTCATCAGTTTTTTCGGCAGATATCAAAATAGCAACAGCTTGTTGATTGCCGCCCAAAAGCCGGGTTTTCAGCGTTTCAATTTTCACGGTCGAGCCACGACCGGTCAATATTCCGCCTATCCGATAATAGGAATGTACATCTCTGATCACAGGACCGGGTGCTGTTATTTGTATCGCTGTGCCCGAATCCGGTTCCGGCAAATCTCGACTCCAGGACCATTCCGTTCCGGGATCAAAAGCGCCCTGCCCATAGCCGACAAGTTCACGCCCTTCTTCTTGGCGATCATAAACGGCAATTGCTAAATCCACTTCTTTTCCAGTGGATATTTCTTGATAGCGGCCCAGCAGCCGATGATTGGCGCCATCAAATCGCGGCTGCCAATCAAATGCAGGCCGATAGGCGACTTGCTGCCAGCCAGCCACTTTGGGAAGCACAATTTTATCGGGCACCGGTGAGCTCTGGGCGGCCAATGCTGATATCCAAATCATCGGCACCGCGACAACTGCGACAATCGTGACCGCCGCTGCTTTTGGGCCGAGCAGCGACGATTTCACCGCCATTTTTTCGATTACAGCGCCATCAATCATAGGCTCGTCAATCTTGCGATCGAAAAAGGGCCAACCCACCGCCATGACCAAAATCAAAACAAAGGCGAAGAAAAACCAGCCGTAAAATATGTGGTCAAAGCCAGTGGCAAAGTCCGTGCTGGTATGATGAGCGATGTAGATTGTTCCAAAAGCGCGAATGCCATTAGCGATAATTGGGACAGCTACGGCGGCAACCAAGAATAGTATCCGGCGCTGCCAAGAATGAAAGCATAAATTGGCAACCAAGGCGCCATAAGCGATCATCGCAATTAAAAATTTTACTCCTGAACAGGCTTCAGCAACTTCAAAATAACCAGTTGGCGTAGAAATAAACACACCATCGATAAAGGCGGGAATATTAGCCCAGCCGAGAAACACCATCGACATTTTAGCGGTGATTGTCTGCAAATAGGGAACGATTTCTTCGCCGAACGGAACCAGGAAAAAACTATACAGTAGCGGAAATGTCAAAGCCCGCATGACTTTGAAACCGAGCAACGTCATGACGGCACCTTGTACCATCATCACCAATCCAAGCTGTCGGGCAAAAGCAACGCCCGCCGCTTCACCGAGCAACCAGCCGGTGGCTGCGGCTCCCAGCCACAATAAACCCGGTGTCCACACAGATGGCGTAATTTTAATTAACTCCTCACGCCGTTGATGCACCAGCCAAATAATAATCGGCGCAATCAACAAGCAGTGATTATAGGTCGACACATTCCACCAAGCATCAACCATCGCGGCACCATCACGCCAGAATAGCATCACTATAAGAGCCACAGTCGCTGTCAGCAAAATCAACTGACGGCGCCATGATGCAAAGGCTGGATTGCTCTCGCCCTGCGCGGCTATGGGATCCATTACAGCGCTATTCATTCCGCTGCCTCAGCCATTTCAGGTGCATCAATACCGCATAATGTTGCAATATTGGCGAGCTGCTGCTCCCAGCTATAGCCAGAACGAATGAGCGCGCTTGCCCGGTCCCCAAGGGCACCTGCCTTTGCCGGATGCGCGAGCAACTCACAAACCAATTGCGCTTCATGATCCACATTTTCAGCCACATAAAAATGCTTTTTGTCGAGGGCGTTTATACCTTGCGCAGCGGGGTGCGAAGCAACCACAGCCTTGCGCATCGCCATCGCTTCAAGCACTTTATTCTGGATACCCCGCGCAATCCGCAGCGGTGCCACGACAATATCTGCGGATTTGATCCACGCCCGGATATCATCGACACTGCCGGCCACCCGAGTGCCATTTTCCCCATCCAGACGCATGACTTCTGGCGTGGGTGCCCGTCCGACAATGATAAACTCGGCATCCGGGAAGCGCGCAACTATTGTCGGCATGGCTTGCTTCGAAAAGCTAACAACCGCTTCGACATTTGGACGATAATCCATTTGTCCGGTAAAAATAATTTTTGGTCCGGAGCAATCATGACTCACCGCGGCAATGGCATCAGGATCATAAAATTCCAAATCAATCCCATTGCCGACAGCACATATTTTTTGCTCGTCCAAGCCGGATCGTTGACGGAACAAACTCGCTTCGGCCTCGCTCACAAATAGGGAATGATCTGCTCTTTCTCCGATTTGTTTTTCGAAAGCGGAAAGCAATTTACCTTCCCGTCGATTAATCCAAGCCATGGGGCCCTTTCCAGATTCAGCATAGCTTTCAAATTTCGCACTATCTACATCGGCAAAATCCATAACCAAGCGGCCGGAATAACTGGCCGGAACAAATTGTGCCATTTGTCCGGAAAACACAAAGATACAATCGATCGGACGAGATTGGAGAATTTGATCCACATAGCCTTGAATGGCTTCGCTTTCGAAAGAGGTCAGCGACACGGGCTTACCTGTCGCAAGCGCCTCGATCCCTGCTTGCCAATTGGATTTAGTTCTTAGCGCAATGTGACTTGACGCCAAATTTGCCTTTATCGCGCTATCTTCCTGCGCTTCCGACAAATCGTCAGCAAAGCAAGCCAAGTGTACCGGCTTATATGCCAATAGTTTGCGCAGAATATGATGCGAACGGATTTTGTCTCCTCGATTGGGAGGCCATGGAACCCTATGGGTCAGGAATAATATCTCGCCCATCAGCCCAAGCCTTTGGCAATGACGGGTCCCAATCGGTTAGCTATGGAAATTGGCAGTTTCTGCCAGAGCGCAACTTGCAACCGATATCGCGGACTCATCGGGTTAACATCACGAACCTCTTCCCCATCTTGTGCTCTTGTCGCGTAAGATAATGGCTGGGGATCGAAACCCCAATTTTTCTTGAATGAATAAGCACCCGTGCCCACTTTCGAGCGGCCGAAATCAAAATTTCGGCATCCACGATCGCGACCGTGGTTCATTAAAGCATAATACATCACGTCATTGGCGCGCAATCGCCGCGCATCAAAGCAACCGCCGCCCCAATAAGGCAAGACCGTCTCGTGATGATAAAGGCTGAGTACACTGGCAACTGGTTGACCGTCATTGGAGACGGTCAATATATCGGCATCTTCACCAAAAGCCGTCATCACAGCATCGAATAATTTCTTGGGAAAAACCGGAGTGCCCAAATTTCGAACGCTTTGTGCATAGACCTGATAATGATCCTGCCGATCTTCTTTGCTATTACCGATGCGTACAGTCAGTTCGTTTTTCAGTCCCTTGCGCACTTCTGCACGCTGTTTACGCGGTATTGCGAGCAATTGTGCTTCTTCATCATCTGCCAATTGCGTCACGAAACCAGCATAAATTCCGTCTTTCTTCTGCCATTGATCGGATGGGACAGGTCCTCCGCGAAGCTCGACGCTAGGAAAGCTATGGGTTTTCGCAAAATCCCATACATGTTCCGCAAGCCGATGAACGGCTTGATCGCTTTGGCTTAAAATTCCCCCACCCACGGCGAAACCGGAAGACACTAGAGCGCGGCCAAATAAAGCAGAATGAATAAGCGACAACGGCAACAGGGCTTCGAGAGCGCCATTGCTTTTCTCTGCCAGAATATAGCACCAGTCATGACCACATGCCTCTGATACAGACGCAAGCCAGGCCGGGCGATGAAATGCCGTGCCGTCGGGATGGTCCATCACGAAGCGATCAATGCGCGCCCATTCATTGGGATCCTTTTGGTTAAAGATCCGAATGCTCAAATTATCTGGTGTGAAGGGCATATTCATTGGGCGATCTCCCTTTCCAGGATCGCCAGTTCATCCACTCTACCCCATTTATAATCTTTACACACACGAACCAATTTTGATCGCATTTGCGCCAAGTTGGTATAGTGCCGTATTTTCGATTTGAGCGGCGCGTTCGCAACGCGAGGTTGCGCCGGATCAATTTCCCAAGGATGAAAATAAAAAATGGCACCGCGGCCATCATCTTTCTGCATCTTGCGAATAGCGTTATCATATAGCGCATAAGGTAAAAGACGGAAAAAACCACCGCCGCCAGATGCGAAAACCCGTTTTCCCCATTGAACCGTCGTAACCGGCAACTCAACTAGCTCCGATCCAGGCACCGGTTTCCAAGCAAAGCGAGGCGATCCTTGCCAACCATAATGATCGTGCTTGATCGGCGCGACACTGGATGAATAGCCATAGCCTTGTTCAGCCAAAATCTCATGTGCCCAAGGGGTCCGCTGGTCGATCGAAAAACTTGGCGCCCGATAGCCTACAATCGCTTGACCACTGCTGTCTTCCAAGATTTTTCGGCTCTGCTCCAGGTCCTTGCGAAATTGATCAGGCGTCATTGTAAACACCCGCGCATGATCATAGCCGTGACTAGCTACTTCATGGCCTGCCGCAACAATGCGTTGCATCAGCGAGGGACGCCGTTCTGCGACCCAGCCCAAAGTAAAAAACGTTGCTTTTACGCCGACCTCGTCAAACAGGTCGAGCACTGCAACAGTATTGTTTTCAAACCGATGATCCAAACTATCCCAATCGGATCGATCGATTACGGTTTCAAAAGCTCCCACTTGAAACCAGTCTTCGATATCCACGGACATAGCATTGAATAAAGCATTAGCTTTCTTCGCTTTTTGTAGTGGTTCAGGCCGCGCGTCCTGCATTGACATAGCTTTCTTTGCTTCGAATATCGCTTTCGACCCAATCTACAAGCATCGTCAAGACACGGTGTAAATTATCTTCCTGACCACCCATTCGCATTTCCAGAGCGGAAAGTTGTTTGGAGATCATGTCGACTTGAGCGGCAACCACTTCATTTGTATCCGGTGTAGCCAGAGGACTTTGCCCCTCTAACGGTGGCGCGATTGGCGCAGCGACGGGTTCTGTGGGCGCAGCAATTTCTGCACCGCTGCGAAACGGCAAGACTTCGTGATCTGCTGCTTCGACAGCAGGCACCGGTGCGATGCTCGGTTCTGAAGGCTCAACGGCTGCAGCGATATCAGCAACTATGGGTTGATAGCTTTCAACCGCTGGCGCGGGCTCCATTTCCGGATTTTCTTCCGGTTGCACAGCGGATTTACGCGCGGGTTTTTCCCATAGCGGGCTTTTGGCCGTAGCTGGATCAAATTCAACCTCAGGTTCGGCAATTTCTACGTCCTCACCATTGAGATCAGCCAAAACGCGGCCCACTAAGGGTTGGTCTATAAGTTCAGCATGTTCCACCGCACCCATTAACAACACGCGGCTCATCATTGTATTGATCTTACGCGGAACCCCGCCGGTTTCACCAAAAAGCAGTGCAAATACATCCGACGTGATCTTGGGCCGTCCCGACCACCCGCTTTTGGACAAACGGTGCGTAATATACGGCTCAATTTCATGAGCTTCCATGGGTTCCAGATGATGATGTGCAATAACCCGTTGGCGCAATTGCTCCAAACGATCTGATTGCTGCAAAACATCCCGAAATTCCGGTTGGCCGAGCAGGAATATCTGCAACAAGGCCTGACCGCCCAATTGAAAATTGGAGAGCATCCGCAATTCTTCCAGCGCACCGGTTGGTAAATTTTGGGATTCATCCACAATCAGCAAACAACGACGGCCAGCACGCGCTTCGGCATGAAGAAACTCTTCGAAAGCGCTCAGTAATTGAGCTTTGTCCAAACCCTCGGTTTCAATATCAAAATTATTGGCAGCGACGCGCACAATATCTTCGCTATCCAGCGCTGTGGTTACGATATTAGCCGCGGTTAACCGTTCACGATCGATCGTGGCCATCAAATGACTCACCAGCGTGGTTTTTCCGGCTCCGACATCACCGGTGATGACAATGAAACCCTCTCCCTGCGCCAAACCATAGCCAAGATATGACAGGGCTTTGCGGTGAGTGAGACTCTCAAAATAATAGTGCGGATCCGGAGTAAGTTGGAACGGCCTACTTCTCAGTCCATAAAAAGTTTCATACATATTGGTCTCTCCCACTTACTCTCGCGGTGATACTGTTAAAATTCATATTGCAGGCCAAGCAATGCCGACGCGGTCAATGCGGTGTCAAAACCATCTTGCTGGAAGCTATCCAGGCCAACAGCCGCGCTACCCGTTAGGCCGGGAATGATCTGACGGTAATATCCGGCATTGGCGCCCAGCGCGAGCACGTTAGGCGCTCCGGCAAAGCCGCTGTCCAGCAGATTGGCATAGACATTCGCATCAAAGCTAGAACGCGCATCAAGTTGGCGTCCAATGGACAGGTTTGCATAATAGTTTTGATCGACCAAACCATCAACGCCGGACAGACCGCCAAGTTGTGACGCAAAGAAGCGGCGACGGGAATATCCTACGGCAAGCCCTGTATTCCATCCGTTATACGCATAAGCCAATTGTGCATTGACGCCGCGCGCACGGAAAGATGAGGATGAAGCGGATTGCAGCGCATCATTGAAGCACAGGCTGCTGGTTTGGCCAAAGGCGCAACCGTTTAACTCCCCACTCAATGGATTTCGACTAGTTGAGAAACTGGTCCCCAATGAGGCGAGATTATCGTTGAGCAAATTGCCGAAACCGGAAACCGTATCATAGACAGACACGTTCAAAGATGTGTTTTCATTTGGCTGATAACCAAGGCTACCCGCGTAGGTCGTGCTGCCATAACGACGGCCGACACGCGCTTCCAATGACGTGCGCCGGCTTGGACGCCACAAGACACCAGCATCCCAAATCAAACCATCTTGATCATAGGACAGCAATCGCGGTGAATTTTCATCGGTTACCAAACGGCCATCATTGTCGACGATCGGATCTCCATTGACATCGCGCAACGCATCGCGTTCGGAAATTTCTATATCTTCATAGCCTACACCGCCGACAAGAGCGACAGTTGGCGTGACCGGAACCGTGACATCGGCGCGAACATATTTGCCTTCGAACCTTTGGTCCAGTTGACCAGCATCTTCCCGTTCATAACCGGCACCGACCGTCCAGCCAAAGGGCAGTTCTCCAGGCCGCATACCAACGCTCGCGCTGGCTGAGTGGCTAACGCTATCATCAAATATATCGATAGGCAGCTGTCCCGGTGGCAATACCCCGGTATCTTCGCTTTCTACCTTGGTATAGCCCACACGATAGTTGGCATTGACATCCAAGGCTCCGATATTGGTGGAAAGAGATGGGCCCGCATAAACCGAATAAACCTGGGTCACATTGTCAATGTTACCAACTGTGTTGGTTGGCGACTCGCCGCGAATATCAATCCGGCTTCGCGTCGCAATTCCGCCAGCTTCCAGTGCGAGAACATTCGGAACGACTTGAACGCTACCGCGCGCCAAACCGCTGAGAATGTCGTCATCGCCGATATTGTCCTGATAGAAAAAACGGCGCTCATAGCGAAGATTTACCTGGGCTTCGGCACGGCGCGTTTGAATGGAAGTTTCCAATCCCGCAGCGACGGTCGTATAGGTTAAAACATCCGATCCGTTGTTCAAATCGGCAACCAAAACCTGTTGCACTTCGAGATATGGCGTAACTTCGACTTTACGGTCTTTGGCCTGCACTGGCTGCACGGCAATCAAAAGCAGTGGCGATAAGAGCGCTCCGACTTTCAATAAAGGCATAGGTTTACGGCTGGTCACTTCTACTCTCCATATCCATAATAGGATCCAAAGCTCCGTCCCGTTGGCGAAAATTTTGTACCATTGAGGAGCAATTGAATATTGTCACAGCCGGCCATCAAGCTTAGCGCATCGCGCAAGGCTGTTTCTGTGGTTTCATCGGCTCTTACAATCATCACGACTTGTCCCACATGGGTTGCAAGGACAGATGCTGGCGAAGCCGACAAAGCCGGTGGTGAATCAAAAATTACAATGCGATTGGGGTTGTGCTGGGTTAACCGGTTCAACACTTCTTGCGTCCGAGACGAAGCCAGATATTCGGTATCCGCGTTAGTTTGTTCGCCAGCAGGTAGAATAGCCAAACCAGCTATATCAGTGTGAATGATGCAATCTTCTACCGGCAATTGCGGGTCGGCCAAGGCGTCCATCAAGCCTTTATTGCCTTCCAATCCGAGGCTCGACAAAATGCTGGGTTTGGCGAAATCCGCATCAACCAAAAGCACTTCATTGTCTTTTTCAGCAGCAATCGAAAGCGCCAGATTCAGGGCGCAGAATGTCTTTCCCTCATTGGGATGGGCTGAACAGATAAGAATGCGTTCGCCATGTTGAACCCGCGCCTGTTTGGCACTTCCCTTTGCCCCCAGCAAAAGCTGCCGTTTAATGATCCGAAATTCTTCTGAAATGCCGGTAACCGGTCCGTCAGGTACAACAAATCCTGCTTCGCGCAATTTGTCGCGATCCACAATCACGCGCGGCCCCTGATAAGCTGGGGTCCGCGGCGGCGATGACACAACTTGCTGCGACATGTCCTCTGGTGGCAATATTTCTGGACCGTGACTATCCGTTGGACCACCCGTTTTTGATGGTACATAATCATAGACTTGCGCTGCCCGTTCGAGCAGTGAGCTTGATTTGTTGAGAGGATTATATTTGTTCATTGTCTTTCCTCACGCCACCATGCCGCGTTGAATAAATTCAACGACCATCAACAGCGCAAAAACGCCGAATAATGCGCCGCTCGCGCTGTAAAATAGCCGCATCTTTTTTTGCCGGATAACCCGTTGACCACTGGTCAAAATTTGAGAAACCGAACCGATAACGGGAAGACCACTGGCCTTTTCTAGCTTCGCTGAGGTGGGATAACTGGTCTGCAATTGCCCCATTGCAAATGCCCCGCCAACACCGCCGCCAATGCCGACAAACAGAACCATCGCAAGCAGCAAGGGTCGGTTCGGTGCGGCTGGAGACCGAGGGCTTGATGGTGGATCGATAACTTTGAATTTTACCGAATCCGTCTCTGATTCTACTTGTCCGCGTAATTTTATCTGTTCGCGGTCCTGCAGCATTTTGTCATATTGGCTTTTGAGAACGTCATAATCCCGATTGATCCGTGCCATTTCTGCGGCCACTCCCGGTTCGAGAGATTGCTTCGAAGCAAGTTGCGCCATATCGGCTTGAATCGCGGTTTTACGGGCCTGAAGCGCCGCTACCGATGCTTGCCGTTCCGCACGCATGCTTTGTAAGGAGCTATAAGCGGGATTAGGGGTCCGGAAAGTCGATGAACCGGAGTTTTTGGGTTGCGCCGCAACTTGCGCCCGCAATGCTGCAATCTGACTTTTCATTGCAATGATATCAGGATGGCTGTCGGTCCAACCTCGCGCACGCGCAGAGGCCAACTCGCCTTGCGCCTGTGCCAATTGACCACGCGCTCCACCACTTGTTCTGCCACCGGAAAATCCGGGCGTCGCGATAGTAGGCGGTGTTCCTGCAAGTTGACCATTTAAAGCAGCCAATGAGCTGGATGCTGAAGCCAATTGCGACTCGATTTGACTCAATTCCGCGCGCGATGCTTCAATCCGTTGACTGATCGAGCCAATACCGGGAAGCAAGCCAAGATTTTCTGTTTCAAATTGAACACGTTTCTGTTCCGCCTCTTGCAAATCTTTTTCACGGCTTGCCAATTGCGCATCCAAAAACTTCAATGTCTGAGTCGTTTCATCACGGTCGCCAGAAAGATTTTCTTCGACAAATATGTCGATCATTTTCTGGACAATTTCGCGGGATAGAACCGCATTTTCAGCATCGGACAAATTGCTTGCTGATGCCGTTGCGGTAATTTCGAACAGATTGTCTTTTTCAGATTCAATCTTGATGTTTTTGCGCAGCATTTCGACTTTGCCGGCCAATTCCCGGTCACTGGATACGGAAAGGTTTAGATCGGTCCCGCGAACAACTTTTTCCAGGTTGATTGTCGAAGCCAAAGTTTCTTGGACGCGATCCATATTCCGTTTCCGGTCACGCGATTCGATACCTACTTTGTCGGACAAAATGGATTGCATCTCGACAAAGACGCGGGCTTTTGATTCATAGCTGTTGGGAATTAAAGCAACCACAAGCCAGCCCAGCAAGCAAATACCCCAGGCGACAGCCAATGCTAACCAGCGCCTGTTCCAGACGCTGTGCACTGCCACTCTAATTTCATCATAAAGGCCGTTCATTGGTCTTTTCGATTCCTATCGTTTGCGCAAAAGCGAATTAAAACATGCTTTTTGGAATGATGATCACATCACCGGGACGCAGCATGACATTGGCTTTGGTCTGACCGCGATCGAGCAAATCACCGATGCGCAAGGCATATTCCTGCTGCTTGCCGGTTCCCCGATTATAGCGAACCAGTCGTGCTTTGTTGCCAGAGGCAAATTCTGACAGACCGCCAACCGCAATCATGGCATCAAGCAATGTCATATTCGCGCGATACGGGATGGAAGCAGGCTTTTCTGTCGCGCCCACCACCCGAATTTGCTGAGAGAAGGTTCCCGAAAAATTGTTCACAATAACCGAAACCAGCGGCTCGTTGATATATTGCGACAATTGCAATTTCAGATCTTCCGCCAACATTGCCGGTGTTTTTCCAACAGCAGGCATATCCGTAATCAGCGGCGTGGTTATGCGTCCATCCGGCCGCACTTGGACTTTTGCGCCAAGCTCTGGATTACGCCATACGAATATTGTCAATTCATCAAGCGGCCCAATAACATATTCTTCCCCGGGTCCTTCTTGCATCGACACAAAGGAAGCGGGCGGCAATTGAGGACCTGAAGATGTGCCTGAGCACCCTACTAGCGCAAGCGAAGCAAGCCCGACACCGATCAGATATTGGGGAGTCTTTGTTTTGAACTCAGCAGTCATTTTCATATCCTCGTAAACAATCGTGAATGACCGACCGAACCCACAAGGGAACGGACCGATCACACATGGTCTCGAGAAAGCTATGCGTGAAAATAGTGAAGATAGCGTTAGGATTGACTGAAATTAAGGTTAATAATCCGCAGTTTCCATTGGATTATGTAAATTCCAGCCTTCAATCAACCATAATTTCTTGAGCCGCCCCCTGCCCTAGGAAATTTGCAGGACTGGCCGAAGCGCCATAAGCACCGGCACAAAATATGGCGACAATATCCCCGACTTGGGCACTTGGCATTTCCACCCGATCACTGAGAATATCCAATGGTGTACAAAGACATCCTACAATCGATACGATTTCTTCGGTTGGCGCCTCATATCGTGTCGCAATCGCAGCCGGATAGTTCCGCCGGATAACCGTGCCGAAATTCCCGCTCGCAGCCAATTGATGATGCAATCCCCCATCGGTTACCAAAAATATGTGGCCTTCGCTTTGCTTGCGGTCGACTATCTGCGAAAGATAGACTCCCGCTTCACCCACCAGATAGCGTCCCAATTCGAGCGCGAATTGCGAATTTTGCAAAATGGCTGGGCGCTCTTTTAATTTTTGAGCCAAAGCCGCGCCGATGGACTCAATGTCGACGGATTGATCGCCTGGGAAATAAGGAATACCAAATCCCCCGCCAAGATTGATATGCTCGGGTTGCTGACCGATTTCTTCCGCCAATCGCGCGGCTAGGGCCATGGTTTGCGCTTGCGTTTCAATCAACGCTTCGGCTTTAAGAGCCTGAGATCCAGCAAAAATGTGAAAACCACGCCAATGGGCATTGGCAGCCAAAATCGATTGGACGGTGGGCACCACCAGGGCGATATCCATACCAAAAGGTTTCGCGCCTCCGCCCATTTTCATCCCCGACCCTTTCAGATCAAAATTAGGATTAACCCGCACCGCCAATCTCGGTTGCAGCTCTTCACGCGCCGCTATATCCAAAGCCCGCGCGCATTCCGATGGCGATTCAATATTGATCGTCACACCGGCCTTAATCGCTGCAAGCAGCTCAGCATCGCGCTTACCCGGTCCTGCAAAACTAATATTGCTCGCTTTAGCGCCCGCTTGGAGCGCCATTGTCAGTTCGCCACCGGAGGCAATATCAATACCGTCAGTAAGATCAGCCATGTGTGACAAGAGCGGCGCAAAAGGATTCGCCTTCATCGCATAATGAATATGCAGTTCATCTGGCATTGCCGCACGCAGCGCCTTTATTCGATTGGTCAACAATTGCTTGGAATAGACAAATAGCGGTGAACCGTATTCCGCGACCAAGGCGCTGACTTTCGCGCCACCAATAACCAATTCGCCATCAGCTGACGCATAGCCATTCGGTATCGGTCCAATGGGTTTAACTTTGCTCATAGCCCGTCATCTTTCACCAATGTTTTGCGATCGATTTTGCCATTCGGGTTTTTGGGAAATTCAGAAATGGCGATTATTTCTCGAGGAAACATAAAATTCGGCAAATTGCGCTTCAAATATTTTGTGAGGCTTTTCTCGACTTCAGCAGGATCTTCACCCGTTCGATACCGTACATATAGACGAATAGCATGTCCCAATCGATCATCTTTCACACCAATGGCCACAGCTTCCGATACGCCTTTGATCTCAACCGCCACTTCTTCAATTTCTGATGGGCTGATCCGGTTCCCGGAGGTTTTGATCATATTGTCGGTTCGCCCGACAAAATATAACAGCCCTTCTGCATCACGGCGCACGGTATCACCCGACCAGACCGCTGTTCCGCCATAGTGCGATTCAGCTGGCGCGGGCTTGAACCGCTCTTCCGTTCGTTCTGGGTCCCGCCAATATCCCTGCGCAACCAGGGGGCCTGCATGAACCAGTTCACCTTCTTCCCCTTGTATCGCAATCGTACCGCCTTCGGTAACGACCATGATTTCAGCAAAAGGTATGGCTGTTCCCATGCTGGTGGGATTTTCATCGATGAGTTCGGGATTCAAATAAGTTGAGCGGAAGGCCTCCGTGAGCCCGTACATGGCGAATATATCTGTCTGCAATCCAAAAATAGCGCGCAATTGTTTCACCAAAGCCGGTGTTAAAGCGCCCCCGCTATTGGTCAACCGCTGGATATTTTGGGTCGAATCCGGAGACCATGTCTGATCAACCAACTGCACCCAAAGAGGTGGAACCGCCGCTAAGGTTGTGATCTGATGTCTAGCACAGGCTTTTATCACATCTCGCGGCGTAAGATAATCGAGAGGATAGGCGCATCCTCCTGCATACCAAGTGGATAAGAGTTGATTTTGCCCATAGTCAAAACTTAACGGTAGAACGCACAAGGTCCGATCATCACCAGCCAGATTGAGATATTGTGCCACACTTATCGCACCAAGGCTCAAATTGGCGTGACTCAGCATGACGCCCTTTGGACGTCCGGTTGAACCGCTTGTGTACAAAATTGCTGCCAAATTACTGGTGTCCAGTGTTGGATCACTCGGCTCCAATGGTACTAAATCGGATTCAATAAGTTCCAAAATTTGGGCCTCTTCGATAACCGCACATGCTGTATCCAGTGCGTTGTCCGTCATAGAACGCAGCCGTCCCTTGTTGGTAACTAGCAGTCTAGCCGCACTATCTGCGATGATATGTTGGATTTGTGCCGGTTTAAGAACCGGGTTTATCGGCACATAAACGAGACCAGCACGAACCGCAGCGAGGGGCAGCAAACAGGCTAATTCTGTTTTGGGCAACCAGGAGGCCACCCTTTCTCCCGGACCATAATTTTGGTTCGATAACCAGCGCGCTAGCTTACCCACACGATGATTTAACATCTTGTAGCTAAGAGATCGGGAGCGCGTAACCAAAGCCATGGCCGATGGGTCTTGTCCCAGAGCCAGATGATCCAATGGAAATGCTGAGGTTATGGATTGAGTGTTCAAATGCTTGGGCCTATGGGAAAAAGTATAAAATTGTGACAAATATGACGATAACGATGAACAGTGAATATCACGATAATTTTCAGTCGGCGCAAGCAGTGGCTGGCGAAAAACTTGGTCGCGCTCATCAAAAGTCATTATTTGACCGCTTGGAATGGCTCAAACCATTGCATGAACAATGTCTGCCTGACCATCAGCCGATGATCGTCCACAGCACTCAAGATGATGCGCAAGCGTGGATGTTTTTGATGAAACAAGGCTTGGGCCGTTACACCGCCCTCGCCAATTGGTATAATTTCACTTACCGCCCCATATTTGCCGGCCAAGGTCTTGACGATGAAGTGACCAAATTAGCGCTTCTAGCAAGCTTGGCAAAAAAGCTCGCTTCGCAAAGCCACCGCATCGAAATAGCACCTGTATCCGAGGAAGATAGCGCAGCCAGCTTAACGGAAAGGGCCTTTGAACAAGCCGGTTGGATCGTGTTCAAATCCAAGGCGGATGACAATCACATTCTGACTATAAAGGGCAGAACATTTGATCAATATTGGGCTGAACGCCCTGGAAAATTAAAGAATACCGTTCGCCGGAAAGCCAAAAAAAATATTGTCTCAATTCGCATCGAAACAGAATTTTCAGAGGAGCATTGGGCCGATTATTGCGATGTTTACAACCGCAGCTGGAAACCCGAAGAAGGCAATCCAGAATTTATCAAGAATATAGCCAAACAAGAAGCAAAGGCCGGATGCCTAAGATTGGGGCTGGCCTATATTGATGGCGCTCCCGTAGCCGCGCAATTCTGGACAGTTGAAAATGGGGAAGCTTTGATTCACAAGCTTGCTCATGTGGAAGATGCAACCAAATCGTCGCCAGGAACCTTATTATCCGTTGCTATGTTTCAGCATGCCATTGATGTCGATCGAGTTAAATTGATCGATTTTGGAACAGGGAATGATCCCTATAAAAAAGAGTGGATGGAAGATGTTCGTACACGCTATCGATTGGAAATGTTCTGGCCCAATCACCCACTTTCCTGGTTACCAATCCTCCGTTTCCAGATGTCTGCTCTTGTAGGAAAGCGCTGATCGCTCTAGGGAAGCGCGATTATCCGGAGTCGGGGGTTTATTGATGTCGGAAAATACGGAATTGACACCAGAACAAGCTGTTCGCGCTGTGATGCAGGACATTTTGGGCCTGGATGCCGATCAAGTGGCCGCCTTCACGGCAGAAACTGAGCTTTTTGGCGCTCTTCCCGAACTGGACAGCATGGCTGTCGCCGGATTACTGACAGAATTGGAAGACCGTCTCGACATCATGATCGAAGATGATGAAGTGGATGGCGAACTATTCGAAACTTTTGGGAATCTCGTTGCCTTTGCCGAGATGAAAGCAGCTGAGTGAACGTTGAACTGGAACATGCCAGTTACCAGTTTGAAGGATATGATGAGCTTTGCCTAAAAAGTGGTCAGAACCACGCGCATTCTATATTGCTTATACCGCCTCTGTTTGATGAAATGAATCGGATGCGCATGATGTTGGTTGACGTCATGCGCATGTTGGATCGCAAGGCGATTGGCTGCATCTTACCCGACCTTCCCGGTACCAATGAGAGCCTTTTTCCGTCAGAAAAAGCCAATCTCACTGTTTGGAAACAAGCCCTGTCCCAATGCTGCGATCAGCATCTTGAAGGTCGGCATATCGTCTCTTTTCGCGGCGGCTGTTTGATCGACATGATCATCGACAAGCCTATCCTGTGGCGTTTTGCGCCGGTTAATGGCAATAGTCTTCTGCGGACAATGATGCGGGCCCGTATCGCGTCGGACAAGGAAGCAGGACAGAATGTGACCATGGATCAATTGGCAAACGAGGCCGATGCCGCTATGGTCAATCTCGCTGGCAACCTGCTTTCCGGTCAGGCTTTCGCAGAATTAGGAGACGCTGTGCCAGCAGATGCACAATCGACGCGTCTCGCTTTGCTGCAAGGTCGATCTCAACCCGCTGATATCCATTTGGCTGGCTCCGCTTTGTGGCTGCGGGCGGAACCCGAAAGAGATCTTGTTCTTTCACAGGCTGTCGCCGATGATATTGCAGACTGGATAAGCGCGTGAGTCGGTCCTTTCATCAATTTTCTTCCGACACTACAAAATTGGCCGGAACCCTCGATTCAGGGCCGAAAACCGCTGGTTTGTTGATCGTCAGCGGCGGCAATGAAATTCGCGCGGGAAGCCATGGGGGCATGGCGCGATTGGCGCAAAATATGGGGCAGCTGGGATATCCGGTTTTCCGATATGATCGGGCGGGCATTGGTGAAAGCGGCGGTGAGAATCGCGGCTTTTTGGAAAGCGCAGCCGATATCCAGGCGGCCATTCAGTATTTTCAGTCCCAATGCCCCCATATGAAAAAAATTGTGGCTTTTGGAAATTGCGACGCCGCATCGTCCCTGCTCCTGTTTAGCGACGCATTGAAGCTTGATCATATGGTTTTATCCAATCCGTGGGTTATTGATGAGAATACCCCAGATCAACAATCGGCAGCACCGCCCTCGCCTTCGGCCATCCGATCTCGTTATTGGGATCGTATTAAAAACCCGCAATCCGTCATCGATCTTTTCACCGGTAAGATTAACCTTATAAAGCTTGCGAAAGGCTTGAAACAAGCGACTCAAAAACAAGAAAATAGTGCTTTGGCAGAATGCTTACAAAATCGCTTCTCGCAACTTACTATTCCCTGTGAAATCTTGCTTGCTCAACGCGACACAACCGCCCGCGCATTCTTGGCCGCATGGCACAGCTCCGATTTTTCTGGGGTGCGCGGCCAAGCCAATATCAACATTATTTCGCGAGACACAGCTTCGCATAGCTTCGCCGACGAACAATCTAAAAACTGGCTGCAAGACCAGATTCTGGATGTCTTAGAGGCTTGTTAAGCTGATCCGGTGCTTTATTCGGCCGCCAGCAACTCAAATTCCTCTGCTGCCAAAAACCGCTCAGCATCAAGCGCCGCCATACACCCCGTACCAGCTGCCGTAACCGCTTGACGATAGACATGATCCATCACGTCTCCGCAGGCGAAAACTCCAGGGATTTTGGTTTTTGGTGTGCCTGGCTCCACTTCAATATAGCCACCATCGATCAGATCGAGATGGTCTTTGAATATTTCGGTTGCCGGCGCGTGGCCAATAGCCACAAATGCACCATCGGTTTCCAAATGGCTTTTTTCACCTGTTTGGGTATCAACCAAATCCACACCAACCAATCCTTCAGGATCACCACCGCTGACGAATTTTTCGACTGTTTTGTTCCACATAACGGTTATTTTCGGATTTGCAAAAAGCCGATCCTGCAGGATTTTTTCAGATCGCAAGCTGTCCCGGCGGTGAATCAACGTCACATCATCACTGTGATTGGTCATATAAAGCGCTTCTTCGACTGCGGTATTTCCGCCACCAATAACCACCACTTTTTTGCCGCGATAGAAGAAGCCATCACAGGTCGCACAGGCGGATACACCTTTGCCACCGAGCGCTTCTTCGCCTTCAACGCCTAGCCATTTGGCCTGTGCGCCGGTGGCAATGACCAAAGTATCGCCCTCATAAACAGTTCCGCCATCACCAATCATCCGAAATGGTCGCTGGGAAATATCGACATCAACGATCGTGTCAAACATCGTCCGCGTTCCAACCTTATCGGCTTGAGCTTGCATTTCTTCCATAAGCCACGGCCCTTGTACCACATCGCGATATCCCGGATAGTTTTCGACATCGGTTGTAATCGTTAACTGTCCGCCGGGCTGCAGGCCTTGAATAACAATCGGCTCCAAGCCAGCGCGAGCACCATATATTGCGGCGCTTAAACCGGCGGGCCCGGAGCCCAGAATCAGCATTTTGGTACGATGTATTTCGGTCATTTGATTATCCTAGTTTCGCTGGATTCGTTTACCCCTTCCACATAGGGACGCAATCCCGCTTTCGGCAAGAGCCGAGCGCAGAAGAATCGCTGTCAGAAGGCGAGATTTTTATTTCACCAGGGCAGCCTTATTCTGCCTCTCGCGCGCCCTGCTCAGCTTTCCAATCCATCGCATTGCGCACGCGCCATTCGACCGAAGGATGGGTATAAAAGAGCATTTCCTGCAGTGCGGACGGGCGTGGATAGCGATATTCCGCGGTTTTGATCAGCGCGCCAGCCAAAGCATCTGGCAAGTTGACCGTTTGCAGAGAATAATTGTCAGCCTCGCGTTCCCCCATACGCGTAATGCCATTAGTTAAGGGCTGGGTAAGCTGCAGCAATAGGCCCATTACAAATATCAACACCGGGATACCGGTTGGGTCACCAATTGTAGCTCCACTGCCAAATTTGCGCGCAAACCATGGAAATAATCGATCCGCAAGAAAAAAGCTGACAATCGCCAAAAGCACGAGAACGCCAACCATTCGCCAAATGTGGCCCAGCACATAATGACCAATTTCATGGCCGGTGACGGCCTTCACCTCATCCAACGAGGCTTCCTTCAAGGCCACGTCAGAAATCGCGATACGAGCTGAACCGAAGACGCCCGAAACATTGGCGGTAAAATTATTGGATTGCCGTGAACCATCAAACATGAATATCCGATCGCGCGGAATATCCGCCTCATCGGCCATGGCTTCAATCGCTGTTAGCACTTCTCCTTCAGGAACCGGCTTAAAATCGTTGAACAGTGGCTCGATTAAAATCGGAGAAACGAGCAGCATGAAGGTTGTAACACCCGCGACCAATCCGCCTGACCACAACCACCAAAGCTTCCCGGTTTTGCGGATAAGAGCATAGACGCCTAGAAAAAACAAACCCATGGCAAATACCGAAAGAATCAGTCCAATCGCACCTTGAGAGAGGAAATCGCCAATAGGTTGGCTCGTGCGATCATAGCCGGTTTCGCGCCACCAATCGGTATAGATAGTCCATGGTAAAAAAAGGAGGGTGGATATAAAGGCGAACACCGCACTGGTGACAAATGTCTTCAATGCCCAGCTCCGCGCCGCCATTTTCGTCCATATTTTATCGAGAAGCCCCCATCGTACGACAATCCAAGTCACCACGGCCGAAACCAACACGCCCCAGAGCAACAGCCAATGGCCGCCAGCGGTATATTCCGCAGCTTTGTTGAGCGCTTCTGGGCCCAAAGAATCGATAAGCTTCGCGGTTTCCTCAACCGGGTTAATCGTCATATATTACCTCTCCTGTCCTGTTGCCGCGTAAGTGCCAGATGCCATCCAAACTGGCAATCAGGAACTGCGCGATCTTTTCCTTGGAAGTTTCTCCCCCCGATTATACGATAGCATCATGAGCGCTTTATATGATCGCATCGGCATTGGTTATTCCAATCTTCGCAAACCGGACCAGCGGATCGCTGATAGGATTAATCAAGCTTTGGGAAATGCCGAAACAATCTTGAACATTGGTGCTGGCACCGGTTCTTATGAACCCAAAGATCGCACCCTATTCGCATTGGAACCATCGGCAGCCATGATTGAACAACGCGCATCAGATGCTGCACCAGTCGTTCAAGGGACGGCTGAAAATCTGCCTTTTGATGACAATCAATTTGATGCCGCCATGGCGGTACTGACGGTGCATCATTGGACACAATTTGAAACCGGACTTTCTGAAATGCGCCGCGTTGCTCGCGATCGCCTGGTTATTTTAACATTTGATCCCAAAGCCCCATATTTCTGGTTAGCAGACTATATCCCTGAGATTATCACCCTCGACCAACCGATCATGCCGGATATTAGTCGATTTGAGGCAATATTGGGGGACATTGAAGTGCATCCGGTTCCCATCCCAAATGATTGCACAGATGGCTTTCTCGGCGCGTATTGGCGGCGTCCCCATGCTTATCTCGATCCCAATGTACGATCGGCCATCTCAACTTTCTCCAAATTGGGCAATCTGTCCGATGCCCTGACAAAGTTGGAAGAGGATCTTGAGTCCGGAGCCTGGACCCAAAGCTACGGGCAGTTGCTCAATGAAGACAGCCTCGACATAGGCTATCGGCTCATCGTGAAAAATTAAGCTGTAATGATGTTCATCCCAATCCCAGTATAGCAATTTCAATAAAATCGCCTCTGTTATTCGACAATCTTCGGAAGCACCGTGTCAAAAACCGCAGTTTTCTGGTAGCGGAGGAGGGACTCGAACCCCCGACACATGGATTATGATTCCACTGCTCTAACCACCTGAGCTACTCCGCCAACATATTTTTTGATTGCAATAGGACGCTTCAAAAAACCTTGGATCGCGGCGCTATAGTCATAGCATAGTTATCGGTCAACAAGTTGCGGATCATTTTCTTGTACTTGCAACCCAGCGACCATCCGCGCTAACAGTCTTCTCCTTGCCGGATGGCGGCGCAAAGGGGCCGAAGATGAACACTTCCTACGACATATTGATCGTTGGCGCAGGCCATGCCGGCGCAAATGCCGCTATTGCCCTGCGGCAGCAAAAATTTGAAGGTACGATTGGCTTAATGGGCAATGAGAAATACCCACCGTATGAACGCCCGCCCCTTTCGAAGGAATATCTGGCCGGAGACAAGCCTTTTGAACGCATCATGTTGCGCCCGGAAAGCTTCTGGAGCGAGCGCAAAATTGATCTGTTGACCGGATGCCGCGTATCCAAAGTCGATCCCATGGACAAAAAGGTAACCTTGAGTACGGACGACGAAGTACGTTTTGGAAAGCTTATCTGGGCAACCGGCGGATCACCGCGCATGCTAGACTGTCCGGGCAGCCAAGCGCGCAATATTCACGGAGTGCGTTCACGCGCCGATGTAGATAAAATCATGGCAGCCTTGCCCACAACCGAGAAAGTGGTGGTGGTTGGCGGCGGATATATTGGCCTTGAGGCTGCCGCTGTATTGACGAAATTGGGTAAAAAAGTGACCATCTTGGAAACTATGGACCGGGTTTTGTCTCGCGTTGCGGGCAAGACATTGTCCCGCTTTTATGAAGAGGAACATCGTCAACAGGGTGTGAGCGTAGAACTGGAAGCCATGGTTGATGCGTTTGAGACCAACGAAGATGGAATGGCCATTGCCGCCAAGCTTACCGACGGCCGAAAATTTGCTGCAGAAATGTTCATTATCGGCATCGGTATTATACCGGAAACAGGCCCCTTAGTGGCGGCTGGAGCCGCAGCGGGCAATGGCGTTGATGTGGATCAACATTGCCGGACCAGTTTGGAAGATATTTATGCCATTGGTGACTGCGCAGCCCATAGCAACCGCTTTGCAGATGGCGCGCATATCCGCCTTGAATCGGTGCAGAATGCCAATGATCAAGCCAAAGTGGTGGCTTTGGACATTATGGGTGAAGATTGTGAATATGATTCGGTTCCCTGGTTCTGGTCCAACCAGTTTGATCTAAAATTGCAAACAGTTGGCCTATCGACCGGACATGATCACTATATTGTCCGCGGAGATCCAGCGAACCGAACCTTTTCCATTGTCTATCTAAAAGATGGAAAGGTCATTGCACTCGACTGTGTGAACGCGACCAAAGATTATGTTCAAGGGCGCAAGCTCGTCGAGGCTGGTCTGACATTGGACATTGAACAATTGGCAAATACCAGCATTCCGATAAAAGAAGTCGAGCGCGCTTAACCGCGAAAAGGCCATTCACCGATAGATTGCCAAGGCCCGTCTTCATAATAATGAAGCGCCAATCCCTTTATCTCAAATGGCCGCGGTTCAAATTCTGCGGATAATTGGGTCACTAATTGTTTGGCGTCTTTTGGCGACACTTTATTTTGGATGGTGATGTGCAACCTGGGCGTTTGTTGATCTTGCAAGACGGTTAAACCATGAAATTTATCCGCCAATTCCATTCGCATTGCCAATAGATCTGGGGCGTGCAACTCATAGGCCACGCCATTACCCAGATGGATTAAGCGGTGCAATGACGTCTTCGGCGGATGGTTCATCCCAGTCATATCTTTTACTGCTTGTTTGATTTCAGCCAAAGCTTGCGGCGGTAGATGATGGAATAAGGTGATATGCGCCGGCAAAATATTGCGATCAGGGGGATAGTATTGCCGTCGTCGCTGATCGGCCCACGCAAAGTCTTGGCGACCCATAATCGCCGTCATGATAATCGGTTTGTTCAACGCTGCCATGGCCAATATTGAATAAAGCTCGCAGTTCAACGGTCAAATGATTATCTGACCAACAGGAGGACTCCATCATGGTTCAAGAAAAAACACCCCCCATATGGTATTGGCTCGTCGGAATTTTCGCCTTGCTTTGGAACGGCGCCGGTGTCGCCGCTTATGTTGCCGAATTCACGATGTCCGCTCAAGATTTTGCGCAATTGAGTAAAGTTGAACAGGATCTTTATGCCGCGCGGCCTTTTTGGGCTTCTGCTGCCTTTGCTGTTGCGGTCATAGCCGGGTTTATCGGTTCGGTCATGTTGCTGCTGCGCAAGCCTATTGCGATCCGTTTGCTGCTCTTGTCACTGCTCGCTGTTATCGTCCAGTTTAGCAGTTTTTTTCTTTTGGATGGTTATATTGAATATTTAGACGAAAGTGGTTGGCTGATGCCGGTCGCGATACCGATAGTGTCTCTCGGCCTTTATCTGTTTGTACGTTGGGCCGATCGGCAACAATTACTACGATAATCAGGTCGCCGTACTGAACGGCGTAAAATTGGTTTCTTCGTCATAAATATCCACCCCTTCGCGGCGCTTTAACCAGCCCACAACCGCATAAGTAACCGGGGTGAGGACCGCTTCCCATAAGACCTTCAAAATCCAGTTGGTCACCATTACAGTGACAACAGCCGAAGTTTCCCAAATGCCCCAAAATGCGAGGGGATAAAATATCAGGCTATCGACACCCTGCCCCACGACCGTCGATCCTATGGTTCGCGACCATAATGCTTTGCCTTGCGTCCAGACCTTCATCCGAGCCATGACATAGCTATTTACAAATTCTCCCGCCCAAAAAGCGATAATCGAGGCCGCGACGATGCGCGGTACTTGACCAAACACAGCTTCATAGGCTGCCTGCCCTTCCCAACCGGCAGCGGGCGGCAAACTCACCACCACCCAGCTCATGAACGCCATGAATAGCAATGCAGCAAAACCGGCCCAAATCACCCTTCGCGCTCTAGCATATCCATAAACTTCGGTGAGAATATCACCAATCACATAACCCAGCGGGAAAAATAAAATGCCCGCGCCATAAACCCATTGTTCGCCGTTTAGCGTGACAAATGTCGGTTTGGCCGCTCCGATAATATTGGACAAAAGCAAGATGGTCACAAACGCGGCCATTACAAAGTCGAAATAGCGAAAATTATGCCCCGCCTGACTAGCCGCATTGCTCCTAATGACAGGTTTTTCGCTCATCTCCGGATGATTAACCGATAAATACTAAGTTTCAATCCCTTAACCGAAATCTGTTCCCACGCGCCCACAGGGCAATCCATTTAAAACCGACATCGTGCGGTTAGGAGAAGCTCCCATACCAGAGTTTTTGATTTTTACCATTATGCTGACGTTGCATCGGAATCGCCAGTGCGCGGCGTTGCAATGCGGTTTGCGTGATATGATCCCGCACATTAACTTCAATGTCGAGAATCTGATCATTTTCAACGCAAAAAATCCAGTGATCCGAGAAATTATCGATCGATTCCGGCATGATGATATCGCGAAAATTGACATCATGCCCGGCGTTAAAGCCTGCATGATCATGCCAGGCCTGATTAACCTCAACAATATGTCCCAACTCGTCACATACCCACGTAATCATGGGTAAAGTGTCTATCCGCATTTGGGAATGAGCCGTCGCTTCCTGATAATTGCGTTTGGCCAGAACCGATTCCGTAATATCAAAACTCAAGGCCGCTATTCCGACACTCCCATCGGGAAGCGAGAGCGGAACTTTGGTTGATCGGAAATGCCGGGTCTCTGCACCAGCCAATGTCCAACTTTCTAATACAGTATGCGCTTTACCCGTTTCTCGGACGAGCGCATCATTTTCAGAAATTGCCGCGCCTTCTTGATCTTCCACCGCCAGATTCTCAGCCGATTTCCCTAAAATTGATTGCCTTTTTTGGCTGACGGTATCGAGCACCGCTTCGTTCGCGTAAATAAATTGGCCATCAGCATCTTTGGCATAGACTATGAGGTCCGATGCTTTTCCCAACGCCTCCAAGATTTTTTCGGACTGGGTTTGGACAGTCATCTGAGCGATAATATCTTCGACATCGGTGCACGATCCAATCCAGCGAATAATATTGCCATTGGCATCGCGCACGGGAGTCCCTCGCACGACATGCCAACGATACTCGCCATCGAATCTCCGGAAGCGGTATTTGGTGTCATATGGGACGCCTTTGGTCCAACTTTCGAGCCAAGTGGAAGCCGCGCGTTGTTGATCATCGGGGTGGATGACCTTGAGCCAACGGTCCCCGAGAATTTCTTCGGCGGCTAATCCGGTATAGCGCGAAAACTGCGCATTGCTGTATATATTGGCTCCGTTGGTATCGCCAACAAAGACAAGAGCAGGAATAGACTCGGCGAGCGTACGAAACTCAAGTCCACCATACCAGGGATGGGTTTGAGCCGCCCCTTTTGTGGTTGCCTCTTTGTCGTCCATATTCTCCACCGGGTAGATTCTCCTCGAGGCCCTGCAACAACCTGTTTATCCGCCGGATAGGCCATAAAGCCATCCTGACTGCAAATATACAAGCTTCTCTCTAACGTTAAACGGTAATTCTAAACACCAACAAATAGGATATGTTTCATTTTTTTACAGATTATTGCATAAAGCACAAATAAATGTATTCTCACTTTAGTAGATATATTGAAAGTCATGTGAAATGGAAGACACGGGGGCAGCCGTTCGGGATTCACACGAGACCCGAAATTCGATTACAAGTGAAAATTTGGCGAAGTTGCTACGCAAGGAACTGGAATTGAGAAAAAGCCATTTCGGCAATATTGCTTTTGGTGGCTATAGCCTCAACATCTTATTGGCCCTGCTCTCGTCGGGCAGTGGCAAACGCCATCCATCCGTCACTGAAATGGCAACTTTAGGGAATATGTCGCCAACCACAGGCTTGCGTTGGATCGAAGTTTTACATGACAAAGGCTTCATCAAAATTGCCCATAATGACGATGACCCTCGCGGAAAATCGATCATGCTAACGCAACGTGGCAAAGCTGATATGGATTCCTATCTCGGGTCAGTGGCCAAAATGCGCAAATTGGCGCTCGTATAATATACCCGTGCCGCAAAGAAAACTGTGCTCCCAAGCTCAATATGGCCCGATCAATTGGTTGACATTGCCATCCATCCTGTCTACCCGCTGAACCCCAGAAAACTGCGAATAATATGGTTTTCAAAGGCGCGCGCCCGTAGCTCAGCTGGATAGAGCGCGAGACTTCTAATCTTGAGGCCACAGGTTCGACTCCTGTCGGGCGCGCCAATTTTTACTTTTTAAATCCGCGCTGCACCGCTTCCATGGGTTCTGAAGTTATCGGATAGCCAATATTTTCCGGTATACACAAATGGACAATCTCTCCCTTTTTCTCAACCGTCGGAGAGACCATGGTCACCGGATATTCGCTACTATGCTGAACGGCTTCAACAAAGGAACCAAATTGCGCCAATCTCTCCAAATTGCGTTTCGTGGGAAAGATTATTTTGACATCGCCTGCCTCGGCCTTGTCTAGAACGGATTGGGCACTGCCCCAGAACAGATTATAATTTTCGGTTTCATCAACCGTCGCTTCAGCCTCATGATCATCGTGAGAAATCATATAGAAGCGCGTATCAAATACTCGCTTTTCAGCAAAAGGCGGGCACCACCGTGTAAAGGGGACAAGCTTTTCTAAGCGGAGAGTCCATCCATATTGGGTGCAAATTTCCGACAAAACCGTGCCATTATGTAATGCCTCACGCGCTTCCACCAGATTGCTAGCATTGAGATCGCCGTCCACGGCGACGGCAATCCCCGTTTCTTCAAGGGATTCACGGATAGCAGCGATGCGCGCGCCATATTCTTCGACATCATCATGACCAAGACTTCGTGCAAAATCATAGTCCGCCTCATCCACTCGTCCACCCGGAAAGACAGCGGCGCCGGCGGCAAAAGCCATTTTAGCTGATCGCTCTACCATTAATAAATCGGGAGCGCGCTCGCCTGATTGATCGCGAAATATGACCAAAGTCGAAGCCGGAATCGGTTTGGGCATAGGCTTGCCGGTTAACGCATCAAGAGTGTTGGGTTGGTTATTTTCTGTCATAGAGACTTATGACCAGCATGTCCGGACAAAGTAAAGCGCTAGAACCGCCGTCTGCTTTAATCGACAGTCATCCAAATTTGCTAATCAAGCAATATCGTGGCAATCAGGCTCTATGGGGATCGTCGAATTACTAGGATTAGCCGGAAGCGTAAGCCTATTGTCAGGTTGGCGCTTATATTTGACCGTATTTGTCACCGGACTGGCCATGCGTTTGCAATGGATTAGCTTGCCTGAAAATCTTCAAATGCTGGATGCATTGGCTAATCCTTGGGTTTTGGGGATTAGCGCGGTCGGCGCTCTGGCAGAATTTTTTGCAGATAAAATCCTGTGGTTGGATAGTATTTGGGATACAATTCATACCGTGATCCGTCCCATTGGCGGTGCCTTGTTGGCACTAGCGGTTGTTGATTCCAGCGATCCCGCTTGGCAAGTGGTGATCTTCTTATTGGGCGGCGGCGCAGCCTTGATGAGCCACGGCGCCAAAGCCGGAGCCCGCGCCATTGTGAACACCAGTCCCGAACCGGTAAGTAACGCCGTAGTGTCAACCGGCGAAGATATAGCAACGGGCGGCCTTCTTGTTCTTGCCTTTGCCAATCCGATCGCAGCGCTGGCAATCGCATCAATTTTGCTCATTCTTTGTTTGTTTCTGGTGTACAAAGGCTTTCGCTTGTGGCGCAAAATTGTATCCAGCGGAAATTAGCGTGACCCGCTGACGAGATTTCTCAGATCCGCGCTGCAATTTTACCTGTCCATTACCCAATTGCGCTTTTGCTTGCCTTTTGAGGTTGATAAATTAGCGTCTCTGCGAAGCAACGAAACGGGACTCTATGGCAACTCAGCAAATTTTGGTTATCGATGAGGGAACAACCTCGACAAGGGCCATGCTATTTGGAGCAGACGGCAAACTGCACGGCTCTCAGCAAGAAGAACTCCAACAATATTACCCGGCCCCTGGCCTTGTTGAACATGATGCGGCGGAAATCTGGACCAAGACGTTGCGCTGTTGCCAAAAAATGATCGAACAGGCCGGCGGAGCGGAAAAAATCGCCGCCATTGGAATTACCAATCAGCGCGAAACAATTGTTGCTTGGGACAAGCGTAATGGCGAACCGCTTTGCAATGCCATTGTTTGGCAGGATCGGCGAACAGCGAGCACCTGTGATGCCTTGAAGGCACAGGGACTGGAACCCTTGGTCCAAGCGAAAACCGGGCTTTTGTTGGATCCTTATTTCTCCGGCAGCAAAATCGGCTGGATGCTTGAAAATTGGCCCGAAGTGGCTGCTGCTGGCGACAATTTGGCCTTTGGCACCATCGAATCCTACCTGATCTTCAGATTGACCGGTGGCGAGCATATTACCGATGCAAGCAATGCCAGTCGCTCGATGTTACTGCCACTGGGCGGAGAGGATTGGGATGATGAACTATTATCCATTTTTCAGATACCCAAAAAAACCTTGCCCCGGATTGTCGATTGCGCGGGAAATCTTGGCGCAACGTCGAGCAAGCTATTTGGCGGCCCGATTGCTATTTGCGGATCGGCGGGTGATCAACAAGCCGCCACTATCGGCCAAGCCTGCCTGGAAATTGGTCAGACAAAAGCTACATTTGGTACTGGTGCCTTCATCCTCACCAATTGCGGGAAAACGCCTCCAACTTCCGAAAATCGCTTATTGTCGACCATACTCTATCAGCTCGACGGGGAAAGAGTTTACGCCTTGGAAGGATCAGTATTTGTTGCAGGAAGCCTAATGCAATGGCTGCGCGATGAAGTTCATTTGATCCAATATGCTGGGGAAAGTGAAGAATTGGCTCGCTCCGTTTCAGACAATGGCGGTGTCTTTCTTGTCCCGGCTCTTTCCGGTCTTGGCGCTCCCCATTGGAAAGCCGATGCGACAGCGACAATTTCCGGCTTGAGCTTTGCGGCTACCAAAGCGCATATTGCCCGCGCTGCGCTCGAAGCAATGGCTTACCAATGCCATGATCTGAAAACCGCCTTTTCTGCTGATGGTACGGACTGGCAAAGCTTGAGAATTGATGGCGGGATGGTGGCCAATGACTGGATGGTGCAGGACCTTGCCGATATCTTGAATATTCCAGTGGAACGACCGGAATTTTTTGAAACCACGGCCTTGGGAGCAGCCATGCTCGCGGCAGTGGGCTGCGGGCTTTATGACTCTCTGGAAAGCGCGTCTGTCATGATCTCAGGCTTGGAAACCTATCATACTGCGATCCAAACGGAGACGCGCGAGGAACGACTCAACGGTTGGACCGCCGCCGTTCAAGCTGTTTTGTCCTAATCAGTTTCTAGAAAAGCCTGGCCGTTTGGTACTTATCCCAGTTTGAAAACCGGTCCAGACATGACCATTGTCAATCTTCTTCACGAAATGCCCCCGATCATTTTGTGATTCAAAGTTAAACTGTTCAATGTCGATTGGTTCGTCAAAGCACATGCCAAATTCATTTTCGCCAATCCAGCGCACCGTTCCGGAAACTTTTCCAAAGCCTTTTTTGACAATTTCCAAGGATTGGCCGGGCCTTAAAGCTATGGGCGAAGTCGCACGCACACCGAAAGTGGAAATATTGCGAACAATGGCTTCATAGGGCCCGGACACACCGGAAAATAATTCCACCTTCACCAATTTGCGTATCCGCGGTTCACGGAAGACCGATTGGCCTTTGTCCAACTCAATGTTTTCTAGCGACTTCGTCATCCTTGCTGTCCAATTTTATACTTCCACAAGCATTGACGGTTGGCGGCGGTGAAAATTAAGCCTCTGTATCGCGAGCATCCGTAAGCAATCACGATCGGTCATACTGGCAAGCATCGGCCTTGTGTTGCGGCATTTAGCCTCCGGATTGGTAAGTTTGGATATCAAAATCCATCCGTTTATTGACCCTCTGACATAGACTCCCTTTTTTTTGATTATCTAATGAATTGGGAATGTTCGTAAGAATGAACGAAATGAAGTGGGTGGAATGATTAGGGGTGGCCTTGGCCAACTGGTAAAAATCGTGTTTATGATCGCGCTGATCGCTGCGATTTGGGCTGGATTGTGGTTTACCGTAGCGGCGGAACAAAAACCGTCAATGGACGCGCCTGCCTACGATAGGCAGAAGAAGACGCAGCAATAGCAGCACTCCCCATTGCAAACGAACCAGCTATCCATCGCCTTTCCTTCAACAAAAAAGGTCCGCCATTTCTGACGGGCCCTTTTGTGCGCGATATTATCTGAAATATCAGGCGTCTTTTTTCTTTTTCTCAGCTTTCACGTCCGCCCAAATGGTTTGGTAGGACAAATATCCAAGAATTGTGGCAATGATCAAGAAAGCTATAACCGCCCAGCCTGTTTGTTTTTGCTTGATCAGCGAAGGCTCTGCCGTCCAAATCAAAAAGGCGGATACATCTTCTGCCATTTGAGAGATTGTAGCCTCTGTTCCGTCCGAATAGGTCACCAGACCATCAGACGTAATCGGTGGAGCCATGGCAATATTCAAATTGGCAAAATAGGGATTATAATGCAGCCCTGCCCCAGGCCGATTAGCCTCAGGCAAATCCTTTGGAGGGTCCGTATAGCCCGTTAGCAAGGAATAGATATAAGGTGCTCCGCCACCGCGAGCCTTTGTGATCAATGACAAATCTGGCGGAATCGCATTGTTGTTCGAAAGTGCAGCAGCGACGTCATTGGCAAATGGCAGTGGAAACTTATCCGCTGGAATTGAGGGCCGCGTTGATGCTTCCCCGGTGTCAGGATTTACCGCAGGCGTTTCGATTAGCCAATTGGCTGCAATGGCTTTCACTTCCGCTTCATTGTAGCCCAGTTCCGCCAAGTTACGAAAAGCAACCAATCTAATTCCATGACAGGAGGAACAAACTTCTTGGTAAACCTGAAAGCCCCGTTGCAGCTGTTGGTTATCAAATTTTCCAAATGGCCCATCACTCGCAAAAGAGATTTTCTTTGGCTCTTCATGAAATTGATATTCGACTGCTTTTTCGGGAGGGTTGGCAATATATTCCGCCGCTCCGCGTCCAAATGAGTAGATCAGCATTCCAGCGAAGAACAAACCAATCAATATTCCAAAAAATCTTACCATTACACAGATCCCTGTTTCTTAGCTGGCTTGTTCTAGTGGTTTGCCGGTCACTGCTTCTGTTATAGAATTTGGCAGTGGCTCCGGTTTCTCGATCCGAGAAAGGAGCGGCAAAATGATCAGGAAGTGCGCAAAATAATAGGCACTCGCGAGTTGACTCAGCATCACATATGGTTCTTCCGCTGGTGCTCCACCGCAAATGGCCAAAACCACGATGCAAGGAATGAGACCGAATAGGAAAAACTTCTTGAAGCGCGGGCGATAATTGCCTGAGCGGACCGGCGAACGGTCTAGCCAAGGCAAGAAGAACCAGACTAAAATGGCTGAGAACATCGCCAAAACGCCCAATAGCTTGGCCGGTATAAAGAAGAAATCAAACGTAAAGGCTCGCAAAATTGCGTACCATGGCCAGAAATACCATTCTGGAACAATATGCGCCGGTGTCGACAGCGGATTAGCCGGAATATAATTGTCAGCATGACCCAATGCGTTTGGCAGGAAGAACATCATCGCCGTGAAGAAAATCAATGCCAATCCAAGGAACCAGCCATCTTTCGCGGTATAGAAAGGATGGAACGGCACAGTGTCTTGTTTCCCTTTAACATTCACGCCCGTTGGATTGTTAGAGCCTGGGATGTGTAAGGACCAAATATGCAGGATAATCACGCCCGCCATCACAAACGGCAGCAAATAGTGCAGCGAGAAAAACCTGTTCAAAGCCGCATTATCCGGAGCAAAACCACCCAATAGCAGTTCCTGAATTGGCTTACCCACCAAGGGAATTGCTTCAAACAGACCGGTAATGACTTTGGCGCCCCAGAAGCTCATCTGTCCCCAAGGCAACACATAGCCCATAAAGGCAGTAGCCATGGCCAACAGATAAATGACCACGCCGAGTAGCCAAATCATCTCTCTGGGGGCTTTATAGGAACCGTAATATAATCCCCGTCCAATATGCAGATAAATAGCGATGAAGAAAAAGCTCGCTCCATTGGCGTGCGCATAGCGGATCATCCAACCGCTGTTTACATCCCGCATAATATGTTCAACGGAATCAAACGCAATGTCAGCATTTGCGGCATAATGCATCGCCAAAATAATTCCGGTTACAATCTGAACAACCAGAAAAACACCTGCTAGCGAACCAAAGTTCCACATATAGTTGAGATTGCGCGGTGTCGGATATCCAGCACCAAGGCTGTTATAAACAAGGCGTCCGATTGGAAGCCGGTCATCCATCCACTGACCAAATTCGGTGGTTGGCTTATATTCTTGTGCCCAAGGAAAACTCATTTTTCTTGCCCCTAGCCGATTTTCACGACGGTATCTGATAGGAAACTATATTCCGGAACTTCTAGGTTTGTTGGTGCGGGACCTTTGCGAGTCCGACCTGCCGTATCATAGTGCGAACCATGGCATGGACAGAAATAGCCGCCATATTCGCCTTTGACTTCACCTTGTGCAGCGCCGAGCGGAACACAACCCAAATGGGTACAAACGCCGAGCGTGATCAGCCAGTTTTCTTTCCCTGGCTGGGTACGATCGGCTAAACTTTCGGGATCACGAAGGCCGGAAAGATCAACTTTATTGGCTTCTTCAATTTCAGGAGCCGTGAGATTCCGAATGAAAATAGGTTGCTTGCGCCAGCTCGATTTAATCGCCTGTCCCGGCTCGATGGCAGAAATATCGACTTCGATGGATGACAACGCCAAAACATCTGCGCTGGGGTTCATCTGGTTTACGAGGGGGAACACCGTTGCTACGACCCCAACCCCGCCAAAACTTACTGCCGCGATATTGATGAAGTCGCGGCGCCGAACGCCTCCAATTTCCGCTTCCGAAACAGCCGAATCACTTGGTTCAACTGCTGAATCAACACTAGCCATGCAAACATGCCCTTACGTTTGGTTATTTCCCCTATCTGCCAGATCAAAGCAAAAGCCTCAATAAGTTATTCGGCAGCTATTGGCGCGCCTGATAGCCGCGAAGACTATGGTTTGCCAACAGTCAATTTTTGATTGACCGAACATTATATTTCACTCCATGTTACAGGTCTGATGAGAGTAGCCCTTTACCAACCCGATATTGCTGGAAATTTAGGAACGATTCTAAGGACATGCGCATGTTTCAATGTAGCGGTCGATATCATCGAACCATGCGGTTTTCCGTTTAGCGATCGCAGCCTGAAACGCGCTGGGATGGACTATTTTGATCATGTTGATTTTACGCGGCATGCGGATTGGAATGCGTTTCTCGCAAAAGTCGATTCACAGTCGGCTCGGATCGTTTTGCTGACCAGCAAGGCAGAGCAGGCCTATCACAGGTTTGATTTTCATCCAGACGATATTTTGCTTTTCGGTTCCGAAAGCGCAGGCGTGCCATCTAATGTGAGAGATCGCGCGGATGATCGAATCACAATAAAGATGAAAAACGGCATGCGGTCATTGAACCTTGCCGTGTCTGCAGGCATGGCACTGGGCGAAGCGTTAAGACAAACAGGACAATTTTCGCAATGACTGTAAAAGCCCCCGTCCGGGAAAATGACAATCCATTGGATGACCAGCAACGCAAAGCGCAGAATTGGTTCGCAGAATTGCGCGATAAAATCTGCAATGCGTTTGAAGAAATAGAAGCAGAAGCCGGCAGTGACGCTCGGTTTGAATTTATCAACTGGGACCGAAAAAATCCTGATGGATCTCCCGGCGGTGGCGGCGTTCGTGGAGTCATTAACGGCAAGATATTCGAAAAAGCCGGAGTGAATATATCGACTGTTGATGGAACCTTCAGCGAAGAATTCGCCAAATCCATCCACGGCGCGGCTGAAAATCCGCATTTTTTCGCAACCGGCATCAGTCTCGTCGCGCATATGGCGAACCCTCATGTTCCAGCTGTTCACATGAACACCCGCTTCTTGTGCACGACCAAAAAATGGTTTGGCGGTGGAGCCGACCTCAACCCCCCCATTCCTTACGAAGAAGATACAGCGGATTTTCATGCGCGTTTAAAAGCCGCTTGCGACAGCCACGACCCCGATTGTCACGCAAAATTTAAAAAATGGGCAGATGACTATTTTTATATTCCCCATCGCAAAATGCATCGCGGTGTCGGTGGCATTTTTTATGACCATCTGGAACTGGAAAACGACGCAGAATTTGATCGCAATTTTGCGTTTACCCAGGAAGTGGGCAAAGCTTTTCTCGATATTTTTCCAAAATTGGTGCGTAGGCGCATGGGCTTGCCGTGGACCAGTGCAGAGAAAGAGGAGCAGCTGGTCTGGCGCGGGCGCTATGCTGAATTTAACTTGGTCTATGATCGAGGCACGACTTTCGGGCTGAAAACTGGCGGCAATGTAGATGCCATTTTAATGAGCCTGCCACCAGAAGCGAAATGGGAGTGATGACCTGATGCCGATGACCGAAATTCCGGACAAAGACCTGGCGGTGGTTGTCACCTATTTTGAAATGAACAGCCGCCCTACCCTTATTCCATCAGAACATATCCAGTTGACCATTTGGCAGAATCCGAATATTTCCGAATATCGTCAATTGTTTAAACAGGTTGGGCAGGAATGGCTTTGGTTTGGGCGATTATTGCTCAGTGACGACGATCTGCATTCTGCAATAAATGATCCTAACATCACGATTTTTCACATCATTTTCCAAGACCGGAAAATTGGCTTTGTGGAATTGGACTTTAGTCAAACCAGCCAATGTGAAATTTTATATTTCGGAATCATTCCCGAAATGAACGGCAAAAGGCTTGGCCGGGAGATTATGTCTGAAACATTGGCCCATGCATGGCGAACTGATATCGTGCGAGTTTGGTTGCATACCTGTACAAATGATTCACCGCGCGCTCCATCCTTTTATCAAAAGGTTGGATTTACGGCATATAAGAGAGCGACTGATACGCACCCCGACCCACGCCTCACCGGTATTCTGCCTAAATCAGCCGCACCGCATGTTCCGCTGATCGGAACGGTTAGTTAAACACCTCTGCAACATTTGACCCTTTACCTGTCAACTGATTGTAAATCGAAGCAATCAGCGCCGTAAACAATACGCCCAAAACAGCGCTGCCGAGAGCGGATACGATATTTTCCAGCAAAGCCCAGCCAGCGCCGCCTGTTGCCACTCCAATGATCAAACCAACAATCATTTGGATGACACCCACGGTAATCGCTCCGATAATGGCGATAATCAGAACCAGCAGCAAAATCGAAAAGCCATTATCCTTGGTGATAGCCCAACTTTTTTTGACCGCTTCGAGAGGATTACGTTCTTCTTGATCAGCAATCACGATTGGAACCAGGGCCATTCTACAGGCGACGTAAAATCCCGGGATGATAAAAAGCATGAAACCCGCCAAAGTGATCAGACCGGTTAATATATTGGCCAGTAAGAAGAACAGAAAAAACCGCATGGCCTTGCCCAAATCATCCGCGAGCGTGCCGCTATGCGCGCGCGCTATCGTAAAAAATATAACGAAACCGCCAAAGCTGATAATCAAATTGGACAGGATAATTGCAGTGGCATTATCTTGGAAAAACGTTGAATAGGCGCTCATTGCAGCGTTCAGATCTTCTGTGCCTTGCAATGCGGGTTGTCCGACAAACTGCGCCATGAGCAACGTCGGCAGAAACACAAACACACCCGAAATGGCGATAATCGCTTCTTTATGAGCGCGCAAAATTGCCAGCGTGCCATTCCAACAGTCCATGAAATTGAGCTTCATTCGCTTCGCCTCTAAATTTGAATTCCATCGACCGACCCCTTGCCACTTTCCCTGCAATTGTGCACGGAATTTTTATGACTGATATTTCTAACATTGAATGGCGGGTTGAAACCGAAAAAGTGGACTATCCGGATGCCTTGGCAACGATGGAAAAGCGCAACGCCGCCATTTACAACCAAGAGCAATCGGAATTGCTTTGGCTCCTCGAACATCCTCCGCTTTACACGGCTGGCACGAGCGCGGATCCAGCAGAATTGCTCAGTGAGGCATTTCCCGTTTTTAATACTGGGCGCGGTGGACGACACACTTATCACGGCCCGGGACAAAGGGTTGGCTACGTCCTGCTGGACCTCAAACGGCGCCAAGCGGACGTCCGAAATTTTGTACATGCGTTGGAAGATTGGGTTATCTTGGCCTTAGCCGAATTTGGCGTGGAAGCGCGGGCCATCGATGGGCGTGTAGGAATTTGGTGTGATACACCGCAAGGCCAAGAGGCGAAAATCGGCGCAATTGGTATTCGCATTCGGAAATGGGTGACGATGCACGGCTTTTCTGTAAATGTTGATCCCAACCTTAGTCATTTTACCGGCATTATCCCGTGCGGAATTAGTGAATTTCCAGTCACCAGTCTTCATCAATTGGGCATCAATGCAACGATGAATGACTTTGATGCGGCCCTAAAGAAAACCGCACCGAACTTCTTCGCCGCAATTGCCAAATAAAATAGACGCGATATGGTAGTGGCCTAAATAATATAGGATTTTCCATGACATTTTTGCCAAAGATTTCCATCATTGCCCTATTATCCTTATCCGCAGCGGCCTGCTCGGATGACGCTGAAGCCCCGGAAGCTGAAACAGTAACAGAAACCAGAATGGACGAAGTGGATGTAATTGACGGAACCATTAATGATGACATGGTGGATGTCGATGCAGAAGAAACCGGTGATGAACTGGCTGAAGGCAGTGACGCGGAATCTGAATCCGATAATTCAAGCGAAAGTGACGACGAAGAATAAGGTTTAGGCTAGTCCCAAAATTTTATGGGTTTGCAAAGATAGCCGCCATTTTGGGTGCGCCTGGACAAATGCGATTGCCGCATTGAGATTGGCTGCACTTTCCTGTTCATCGCCACGCGCATCCATCGGCTGCAACAAAAAATTTGCAAAATCCCAATCTTGCATCTCTTGCCAATCGCTGCCCGATTGCGGCCAGACCAGCTTGAGTTCATCGCCAGAACGTTGAACAGTCTCACTGCCCGCTTTTGGACTGATACAGATCCAGTCAATCGATCGCGGAACCGCTATTGTCCCGTTGGATTCTATCGCAATTTCAAACCCCGCTTCGTGCAATGCATTGATTAAGGGTTCGTCCACTTGAAGCATCGGCTCGCCGCCGGTTAACACGACAAACCTACCCAGGTTACCATCACCCCATTTTTGGGTGATAGCTTCTACAAATGAAGCTGCATCTGCAAACCGCCCACCACCTTCACCATCCATTCCCACAAAATCCGTATCGCAAAATTGACAGATCGCACGGCTTCTGTCTTGTTCGAGACCTGACCAGAGATTGCAACCCGCGAGCCTAGCAAAGACAGCCCGTCGGCCGGCTTGAATCCCCTCGCCTTGCAGCGTTAGAAATATTTCTTTGACCGCGTAACTCATGGCTGCTGCGCATAGACGGTGGGGTCGATCAAGCCCGCTTCTTCAAAACCTTTTTGTCGCAACCGACAACTGTCACAAAGGCCGCAATGCAAATCCCCCGGAGAAGGATCATAGCAAGACCAGCTCAAACCCGGATCAATTTCTAGTCGTTCGGTTTCTTTGGCAATATCCGCTTTGGTCAAATATTGAAGAGGTGTCTGAATCGTGAAACCACTTCCTTGATCGCCCGCCTTGGTCGCCAGGTCCGCTAATTTCTCAAACCCCTGAATAAATTCCGGGCGGCAGTCCGGATAGCCTGAATAATCCAGGGCATTCACGCCGATAAATATATCACGCGCATCTCGTGCTTCTGCCAAACCCAATGTCAGCGAGAGAAAAATCAAATTACGAGCCGGAACATAAGTAACGGGAATATCATCACTAACGCCGGATTTAGGGACATTAATATCGTCAGTCAGCGCAGAGCCGCCAAATCGACTGAGATCGAGCGGCAAAATAATATGTTCGATGACACCCAAAGTTTCTGCGATGCGTTGCGCAGATTTGAGTTCGATTTTGTGCCGTTGGTTATAATCAACGGTCAGCGCAATAACGTCAAATCCCTGTTCCCGTGCTATTGCGGCAGACACCATCGAATCCAGTCCGCCCGACAGCAACACGATCGCTTTTTTTTGCTTTTGAGCCATATCCGACCCGCTAGTCGCCTTCTCGAACACAATCAAGTGTTCAGGTACGCAATATATTGGATGACAAAAAAATAGGCCGCGAATCCAGAGGAATGCGGCCTAGTCGGGTTTCTAGTAAAACCCAAAGGGAGGATATCAAGCTTAAGCGTGATAATCACTCAATAGGAAATCATAGTAAATATTTCGTTAAACGTCAGATGGCTATCTGTTTGACCTAACAGCTGCTAGTCCGCCGGCCTTCGACATTGAAGGAAAATGGAGCATTGCCTTTAATCCCCTGAGACTGAATTTGCACCAGTCCACTGGATTCCCGCTTAATTGTGGTTACGCCATGGTCGGCGCTGCCGCATTTATAACTAACACGCACGCTATTCACGGTGTCTTGAATGACATAGCGAGAACATGCGGTATCGCCATGCTGAATTTGTAGCAAAATGCCTGGATCGCCCAAACATACTTTCTTGCCCGGTTCATTCGATCCGCGCGCTTTCAGGGTCCATTCGCCTTTTTGTAAGCCATCCAAAAGCACCAGATCGGGTGATTGCGCAGGCGCCGAAACGGCAAATGCCAAGAATGCAGCTGTCGAAACGCTAACCGTTTTCATCAGTGTGATAGCTTTCATAACTGGCGCCCTTCTGGTCGATTGTTCTACGGTTAAACTGATCTTATTATTCATTAGCGTAAGAATGTGGCCAATATCGCGCTCAATTGCGGCGATTAATTGTATGTTTTCGACGATTTTCCAAAAATTCGAAGCAAAGTTCAATTTTATCAATTGTTTAAACTTGCAACAGAGATGCTGAATTTTTTGCTGCAAAAGGCACAATCAATAGAAATCAGCCCTTTTTCGTCGACCATATCCTCCTTATCTTCCTTTGGGAATCGCGCGATTACGTCCCGAATATGATCTTCATTACACCGACAACCCTTAACGAGCGGTTTACCGCTCAAAACCCTCACTTCGTCGCTCTCACTAAACAGGCGCCATAGTAAGTCTTCTAAAGGAAGTGCTTTGTTTACAAGCTCTTCGGGTTGGACGCTGCCACCCATTATCGCAACATGCTCCCATTCGGGATGATTCATCCGAACATGCAGTCTTTCTTTGCCTTCTTCGCCATCTGGCAAATGCTGGACAAGCAAGCCACCCGCGACAATATGATCTCCCTCAGACTCCAGATGTACCCGAATAATCGTCGGGATCTGTTCAGATTGCATAAAATAATTTTGAACCGCATCGGCTAGACTGGCCCCTTCCAGCGGAACGATACCCTGCGAGCGGCCGCGCGGCTCCGGATGATCAAAAGTTATGGCTAGATATCCTTTGCCAAACAAGGCCATCAAACTGGGCTCCAATGGCTGGCTAACTAGTCGGTCGTGGTCAAATTGAACATAACCGCGCACATCGCCATTTTTATAGTCACATGCCAACAAGCTAATCACGCCATTTTCAGTCTGAGCTTGCAATGTCAACTGAGCGTCCTCTTCTTTCAGCAATGCCCCGAGCATTGCGGTCAAACAGACGGCTTCAGACAAAACAGACTTTATCTGGGCCGGATAATTGTGCGCCGACAGTATATCATCAAGCACAGGTCCAAGTCTGACCGTTCGCCCCCGGCAATGTTTTGCCGGAATAGAAAAAGAGAGATTTTTGTCTATTAATGTGGCGCTATCGGACTGACTCGCCATCATATTTGCTCAAGAGCCCATCGCAAAATCGACTTTTGCGCATGGATTCGGTTTTCTGCTTCATCCCAAACCAGCGACTGCTTCCCATCAATCACAGACGGCATAACCTCTTCACCCCGATGAGCGGGAAGACAGTGCAGAAATACAGCATTATTTTTAGCTTGCTCCATGATCACGTCATTGACTTGATAGGGCATCATTGCGTCAATTTTGGCGTCTGCGTGCGCTTGTCCCATGGACACCCAAGTGTCCGCAACGATGACATCAGCATCCGCAGCGGCTTCCATCGCGTCACGAAATATCGAGATGCGTGCGCCAGATGCTTGCGCAGCGCTTATAAAATCCACATTCGGATCATAGCCTTCCGGACAAGCGATGCGCACATTAAACTTCATTAGACCGGCAGCTTCGACGATACTGTTCAAAACATTATTGCTGTCGCCCAACCAAGCCACTTCAAGCCCGGGCAGCGCCTTATCATGCTCTATCAAAGTCAATAGATCGGCGACAATCTGACAAGGGTGCGACAAATCGGTCAAACCATTTATCACCGGCACTGTGGCATTTGCAGCCAATTCCTCGATCTTGGCGTGATCATCCGTGCGGATCATGATGGCATCACACATCCGGGAAAGCACCTTTGCGGTGTCAGCTACGGTTTCTCCCCGGCCAAGCTGCATGGAACCACTATCCATGACGATACTTGTTCCGCCCAATTGGCGGATAGCCATATCAAAAGACACGCGCGTACGCGTGCTGCTTTTTTCAAAAATCATGGCCAATACATGATCTGCCAAAGGCGCGTCAGCGTCGGCTTTGCCTTTCGGCCAAGAAGTCCGAATGGCCTTACGATCCATCGCATCATTCAACATCGCGGCAACCGCATCACCGCCGGCATCCGCCAAATTCAAAAAATGCCGCGTCATGAGCCGGGTGCCTCATAGTCAGCCGCACCTGCGGACAATTTCTCAATAAATGTCGCGACATGGCTCTCTTCGATATTCAGAGGCGGTAATATCCGCAGCGTGTTATCCCCTGCAGCGACCGTAAGAAGGCCATGATTGTCTCGCAAATGAGCGACAAATGATCGCGTTTCTTGAGTCATGGTAATCCCGAGCATCAAACCATGTCCCCTGACGCCCTTAAATAAAGCCGGATAATTGCCAATAAATTGCTCAATCGCGGCACGCAGCTTATTGCCCATGTCCTTTACATTATCGAGAAATTCATCATTGGCGACAACATCCCAGACAGCGTTACCGGCGGCCATAGCCAAAGGATTGCCGCCATAAGTGGATCCATGCGTTCCGGGCACCATTCCCCGCGCCGCGTCTTCCGTGGCCAAACAAGCGCCAAAGGGAAAACCACCACCAATGCCTTTGGCACTGGCCATAATATCAGGCGTTATGCCGTAAAGTTCATGGGCATAAAGCGCGCCGGTCCGCGCCACACCACATTGGACCTCATCAAGCACCAATAATAGGCCATGTTTGTCGGCGAGCGCCCGCAGTCCCTGCATGAATTCTTGAGATGCCGGGCGGACACCGCCCTCACCTTGTACGGGCTCCACCAGAAAAGCAGCAGTTTGCGGGCCGATCGCTGCCTCTGCTCCCGCCAAATCATCAAAATCGACATATTTGAAACCATTGAGCAATGGAGAGAAACCATGATGCATTTTTTCTTGGTTCGATGCCGAAATTGTCGCCATGGTTCGTCCGTGAAAGGCGTTTTTAAATGTGATGATTTCAAACCGGTCGCTGTCTTGGGATTGGTGATAAACCCGTGCCGTCTTTATCGCACATTCAACCGCCTCAGCACCGCTGTTGGTGAAGAATACAGTGTCCGCAAATGTGGTATCGACCATACGCTGCGCGAGCTTCTCGCCTTGCGGACTGCCATAGAGGTTGGAAACATGCATTAATGTCGCCGCTTGGTCCTGAATTGCTTTAGTCAGATGCGGATGACCATGCCCCAACAGGTTCACCGCTATACCGGTAGCAAAATCAAGCGCGCGACTCCCGTCTTCTGAGATCAACCAAGCACCTTCGCCGCGGACGGGACGAAAACCACACCGAGGATATACGGGCATGAGCGGGGTAATCGTCATTATAATTTCCTTCCAAAACAAGGGCGCAGAAAAACAGAAAAGGCGACCCGATTGGTCGCCTCTTTCAATGGCTTGCCTTATATGCCTGATTAGAAGGCCGGTCAATCTTTGCGATTGATATCTGTCGATCTGTAGGCGTCCTGATTATTAATCGAGTAAGGCAATCAAACAGAATGTTTTAATTGATTTAGCAAACACAAAAACATGTATTATAAATGACCTAATTTAAGCCCATATACCCCTATTATTTAACAAGGAGAGATTCGCATGGATATGAAAACACCTGGAGCCAAAATCGAAGGTTGCCCAATGGGTTTCGATGGTGGTGTACGTTCACTTCTAGGACGGCAGAACCAAGACTGGTGGCCCAATCAGCTCGAGCTAAACATTCTCAGCCAAGGCGGCACATCTCCCGATCCTATGGGCGATGATTTCAGCTATACCGAAGCGTTCAAGTCGATTGACTATCAAGGCCTTAAAAATGATCTAACCGCTTTGATGACCGACAGCCAGCCCTGGTGGCCTGCTGATTACGGGCATTATGGTCCTTTCTTCATTCGCATGGCGTGGCATGCAGCTGGTACTTATCGTACTGCCGATGGTCGTGGTGGCGCCGGTGAAGGACAACAGCGTTTCGCACCGCTAAATTCTTGGCCTGATAATGGCAATCTCGACAAAGCCCGCCGTTTGCTTTGGCCGGTTAAGCAAAAATATGGTGAAAAAATCAGCTGGGCCGATCTGTTCATTTTAGCCGGCAATGTGGCGATTGAATCAATGGGTGGACCGGTATTTGGATTTGGCGGCGGTCGTGCCGACACGTTTGAACCCCAAAGAGATATTTATTGGGGCAATGAAGATAAGATGGTCAACGAAGGCGTGCAAACCCGGATCGACCCTGATCAGGATTTGCTGCTGGAAAATCCATTGGCTGCCATTCAAATGGGACTAATCTATGTCAATCCGGAAGGGCCAGGCGGCAATCCTGATCCGGCATTGTCAGCCCGTGATATGCGCGAAACCTTTGCGCGCATGGCGATGAATGACGAAGAAACCGTTGCTCTGACCGCTGGCGGACATGCTTTTGGTAAGGCCCATGGTGCCGGTGATGCAGGTCTGGTGGGTGTTGAACCCGAAGGCGGCGATATCACTGCGCAAGGCTTTGGTTGGCTCAGCACCCACGCTTCTGGCGTTGGCGGTGATGCCATCACATCCGGCCTGGAAGGATCTTGGTCTTCCACGCCCACGCAATGGAATGGAAATTATTTCCGGCTTCTGCTCGATTATGAATATGAGCTCGTGAAAAGCCCTGCCGGTGCGCAGCAATGGCAGCCCATTGATCAGAAAGAAGAAGACATGGCTCCTCATGCTGCGGATCCTTCTAAAAAGGTCCCAACCATGATGACCACCGCGGACATGGCTTTGAAAATTGACCCGGAATATCGCAAAGTTTCTGAGCGTTTCCGCAATGACCAGGCCGCACTGGACGACGCATTCGCGCGCGCTTGGTTCAAATTATGTCACCGCGATATGGGTCCCAAAATCCGTTACCAAGGGCCTGAAGTTCCTGCTGAAGATTTGATCTGGCAAGATCCGGTACCTGCCGGTGAAATCCTCGGCGCTGGCGATGTCGCGTCGTTGAAGCAGGCTATTTTGGACAGCGGATTGACGGTCAGCGAATTGGTCAAGGCAGCATGGGCCTCAGCATCCACTTACCGGTCATCCGATCATCGCGGCGGGGCCAATGGTGCACGCGTCCGCTTAGCTCCGCAAAAAGATTGGGCAGCTAATGATCCGGCTGAACTGGGTAAAGTCATTGCCAAGTTGGAAGAGATCAAAGGCGACCATAATGTCAGCATTGCTGATTTGATTGTCCTGGGTGGTTCAGCGGCAGTTGAAAAAGCAGCTAAAGATGCAGGCTTCGATGTTGAAGTGCCTTTTGCAAGTGGCCGCGGCGATGCGACCGATGAAATGACGGACGCAGAAAGCTTTGAGCCCTTAGAGCCTAAAGCCGATGGTTTCCGTAACTATCTGTCCGCCAAGCATAGTGTTCCAACCGAGGAACTTATGCTCGATCGCGCTTCCCTGTTGAAACTAAGTGTTCCGGAAATGACCGTCCTGGTCGGCGGATTGCGCGCGCTTGGCGCCAATAGCGGCAATAGCAGCCATGGTGTTCTGACCGAACGACCTGGCCAGCTTACCAATGACTTTTTCGTCAACCTGCTTGATATGGGCACCGTTTGGGAAGCCGTTGAAGGCAGTGATGAAGAGGAATTTATCGGCAAGGATCGCAGCAGCGGGGCTCAGCGCTGGACCGGCACACGGGCCGATCTGGTATTCGGTTCCAACTCACAGCTGCGTGCTGTTGCTGAAGTTTATGCAGAAAATGGCCATGAACAGAAATTTGTTTCTGACTTTGTTGCTGCATGGACGAAAGTGATGAATGCAGATCGTTTCGATCTCGCTTAATAAAATAACGGGTCGCAACCGTTAAGATGGCTCGCCAGGAAACTGGCGGGCCATTTTTTTATAATTGCGCTTTGGACGCTTCCCAATTTTGCCCATCAAATTTGGTGATCATGGGTTCAAGCGCATGGCCTATATCTAGGCAATTATAATTGACGCTCCAGCAATCGGGATGAGATCGGGGTTGGTAAAAGCTCTTCACACCGCATTTTTTGCAGAAGAGATGATCGGCTTGTTTCTTCCCAAATTTATAGCTGGTGAGATCATCCGCGCCGTTCGCCAAGTTGAACAGTGCATGCGGGATGAACAAATGCAAATAGCCGCTGCGCGCGCAAATGGAACAGTTGCAGTCCAACATGTCAGGCTTGGCTTTTGACTGAGCCACAAAGCGGACTGCTCCGCAATGACAACCACCAGTTACGGTAATCATGTCCGCACTTCAGTAGTATGAATATCGATGCGGTTTTCTAATGTCCTGTGCACCGGACATTTATCGCCAATTTCCAGTAATTTTTGCCGCTGCTCCGCAGTCAAATCGCCTTGTAAGCTAATCGCACGATCGATCACATCAATCCGATTGTCATCATTGCTGCAATTGTCGCAATCAGCCACATGATCTCTACTATGCTCCAATTCAATATGCACCGCTTCGAGGGGAATGGCCTTGCGATCAGCATACATTTTGATCGTCATCGACGTACAACTGCCTAGCGCCGCCAGCAACAGATCATAGGGCGATGGCCCCGTGTCTCCGCCACCAAATGACAGCGGTTCATCCGCACGAAAAACATGTTTTCCCACCTTCACCGTCTGTTGAAATTTACCGTCAGCGGTTTCGACGGAAACGATCGAAGGTTGGTTAGCCATAATTACTCCACAGTTACCGATTTTGCGAGATTGCGCGGTTGGTCGACATCCGTCCCTTTAGCGACGGCCACATGATATGCCAGCAGTTGCACGGGTACAGAATAGACCAACGGCGCAATTAAAGGATGTACCTTGGGCATTTCAATAGTGGCCATGCACCCTTCTCCCGCTTCTGCTAGGCCTTCGGCATCAGAGATCAGCACCACCTTACCGCCCCGCGCACGCACTTCTTGCATATTCGAGACTGTTTTTTCAAATAATGGACCAGATGGCGCCAAAACGATCACCGGTACCGCTTCATCGATAAGCGCAATTGGGCCATGCTTCATTTCACCAGAGGCATAGCCTTCGGCATGAATATAGCTGATTTCTTTGAGTTTGAGCGCACCTTCTAAGGCGAGCGGGTAGTCCGGTCCACGGCCGAGATAGAGCACATCACGCGCCGGGGCGATTAGATGAGCCATTTCAGCAATATCTTCATCATGAGACAGCGCCTCATTCAATGCCGCCGGAGCTTCCGTCAGATGCGTAACAACTTCACGTTCTTCGGCGGCCGTCATTTTGCTTTTCACCACCGCAAGATGCGCGGCCAGAGCCGCTAGAACCGCCAGTTGGCAAGAAAAGGCCTTGGTTGATGCAACGCCAATTTCGGGGCCAGCATGAGTTGGCAAAAGCAAATCAGCCTCGCGCGCCATGGAACTGGTTGGCACATTAACAACGACAGCAATTTTCTGTCCATTTTCTTTGCTGTGGCGCAATGCCGCAAGTGTATCGGCTGTTTCACCGGATTGAGAAATGAATAGGGCCAAACCACCCTGTTCAAATACGGGATCACGATACCGAAATTCGGAAGCAAAATCCAAATCAACTGGGACGCGGGCAAAGGTTTCGAACCAATATTTGGCAACCATCCCGGCATAATAGCTGGTCCCGCAGGCAACGATCGTGATCCGTTTTATGTCTTTTAAGTCAAAGTCCATTTGGGGAAGAGCGACTTGCTGTTCAAGGGACCGGATATAACTTTGCAGGGTTTGCGCGACCACAGTGGGCTGCTCAAAAATCTCTTTTTGCATATAGTGGCGATATTGGCCTTTTTCGATTGTTGCGGCCGACACACCGGATGTCGTCACTTCCCGTTCTACAGGCTTGTTCTTACTATCAAAAATTTCCGCACCATCGCGCGTAATGACAACCCAGTCGCCTTCTTCAAGATAAGCGATTTTCTGGGTCAATGGCGCCAAGGCGAGCGCATCTGATCCCAGATAGGTTTCGCCATCGCCATAGCCAACGACCAATGGAGAACCTAATCGGGCGCCGATAAGCAGATCAGGATCAGATTTAAACGCTATCGCCAGCGCAAAGGCGCCGCGCAATTGTGGCAAAACAGCTTTAACCGCTTCCTGTGGAGATTTGCCCGCTTCCACTTGCTCACTCACCAAATGCGCCACCACTTCGGTATCCGTTTCGCTTTCAAAACTGCGGCCTCGCGCCGAAAGCGCTTCTCGCAAGCTTTTGAAATTCTCAATAATCCCATTGTGCACCAAGGCGACTTCACTGGTGGCATGGGGATGCGCGTTGTTTCGTGTTGGCGCGCCATGGGTCGCCCATCGGGTATGAGCAATACCTATCATGCCTGGGGCATCGTCCGTCTTGAGCACGTCCACCAGATTAATCAATTTGCCCTCGGCGCGGCGGCGAATAAGATCGCCGTTGGCAACAGTGCACACGCCGGCGCTATCATAACCACGATATTCCATTCGCTTGAGACCATCGACCAGACGATCTGAGACCGCATCCTTGCCAACAATTCCGATGATTCCGCACATAATTCAGGCTTTCTGTTTAAAGAGTATAAGGAACACGAATACCTGGCATTTCTGCCGGAAAGTCGCGTGTGTTTCGTGTAATTAAGATTCGCCCAGAGAGTTGAGCGGATGCAAGAATGACCGCATCCATTGCTTTCAGGCGCCGCCGGTCGCTGCGCAACAAGGCGGCGCGGCGACCAATTTCTTCATTGACTTCGATAATGTTGAAAAAGGAGAGAAAATCCTCAGCCCGATCACCGTCATCCGGCAGTGCACGGGTCAGTATTTCAACCCAGGTCAATCGGCTGATATAACGCCGATCATAGCGTTTCAGCTCGACATTGGCACGGCCAATATCATTCAGCGCATCGAATAAAATATTACTATCGAAAACAGCTTCGTTCACGAGGTATCTTTCCGGCGATAACGCTCGGCCTCCCGGTCATCATTCGCATCGAAAAGGTCAGGAAATTCCTTGCGGACATCCCAATAATCTGGGTCCCAGGGCCGCGTCCAGGACGCCCGCTCGCGCCGTTGCCAGGCAACCGGATCGCCAACCTCTCGCCGGTCACGCCAGATACCGAAAAATTTCTCAATACCCTGCTTGGACGCGTCTGCGCGAAAAGCAGCCACCGCATCCCGCAATAATTGCGCACGCGATGTCTCTTGTGCTGCCGCTTGGGCATCCAGCCATTGGACATCTTCTTCGGACAAGTCTGCAAGTATGCGAGTCATGATATATTGATATCATATCATGATATCATGTCAATCTTCTTCTTAAATCTTCTTGCTGTGATGGCGCGCGCGGCAACCCGATGTCCCAGACAAAACCGGCTTTACCGAGACCGGCTATAACCCACCATGCTGGATCCGACTGCCCCGGCTCCAAGCCGATGCGAGCAGATTCTGGAAAAGCATGATGGTTGTTGTGCCAACATTCTCCATAGGTCAGTAAACCGAGACCATTGAGATTGGAGGCTTGGACGCATGCTGTGGCTACATCCCAGCGCCCCTTACCAGGGCGATGGCAAAAGTATGTAATGGTCCAATGCCCAGCGACACTGATGATAATCCGCACGAAAATTCCCCAAACAACCCAAGGCATTCCGCCAATTACGAATAAAATCACTGCCAGTGGTAACTGGTGCCAGCGCCAGCTCTTTTCCAGAAAATGATAAAATTTGTCATCTGCGATATTTTCTTCAATTGTGAATTTGGGCGGCCGATCAAACTCAAAACGATAGAATAACTGCCATGTTAAATCTCTGATCAGAGATTTTCGATGTGCAAAAAAATCGTGACAGGCGGGCTGGCGCTGAGCCCAATCACGGATGTCATGAACATATAATATGCCGTGAGGACCAGCCACACCGACCAATGTGCCCAGATAGATCAACGATCTCTCTAATAGTTTTGAGCATACGAATGTTCGGTGGATCATCATGCGATGCATCCCCACACTATGTCCCAAGAGTAGAGAGAAATAGGTGAGAATAAGGAACATAAAAAACGCCCCCAGGGTGAAGAAGGGGGCCGCCAAACTGATGGCGCATACCAGCATCGAACCATTCCAAATAGCCCTTTTCATATCAAAACTGACCCGCCCAAATTCGGCAGATGCAGATGATCCTTCAACCCGGGCAACCGGTTTCATCATGACAGGTTTAAGATTTTCCCGCCTTTTTCTTCGCACTCACTGTATTAAACCGGTCAGCCCAGCCGTGTTTCGCGGTTTGCTCTGCCCGCACCAGTGCCAAATCGCCAGCATCCACATCTTTAGTTAGCGCTGCGCCGGCGCCGACGATCGCGCCATCGCCAATCGTCACGGGCGCGACTAGCGCGCTGTTGGAGCCAATAAACGCGCCCTTGCCGATCTTGGTCTTATATTTGAAATAGCCGTCATAATTGCAGGTGATTGTCCCGGCGCCAATATTAGCACCCTCTCCCACCTCGGCATCACCCAGATAGGTCAGATGATTGGCCTTGGCACCTTTGCCCAGGATCGCCTTTTTCATCTCAACAAAATTGCCGATTTTCGAGCCTTCTTCTAGCACCGCACCGGGACGCAGACGCGCGAAGGGTCCAACATTGGTATTTGCTCCAATAGATGCGCCTTCGATATGACTATGACCATAGATACGGGCTCCGCTGGCTACCGATACACCGGGACCAAAAAAGACATTTGGTTCTACGATAACATCTGAAGAAATCTGTGTATCATATGAAAACCAAACGGTTTCTGGCGCAATCAAACTGACGCCATCAGCCATCGCCTGCGCGCGGCGGCGGTCTTGCCATTCGCCTTCAACGGCGGCCAATTCCGCGCGGCTGTTAACGCCCGCAACTTCCGCTGGGTCATCGACTTCGATCACCGCGCTGGCCTGTCCCGGCAACATAACAATGTCGGGCAGATAATATTCACCAGCCGCATTGTCGTTGCCGATCTGGTCCAACAAGATGAACAAATCGGTCGCGCGCGCCGCCATCAGACCGCTGTTGCACAGGTTAACCGCCCGCTCGATCTCATTGGCATCCTTAAACTCGACCATTTTTTCAATTTCGCCCTGATCACTTGCAATAATCCGCCCATAAGCGCCCGCATCGTTGGGACGAAAACCAAGCACAACGGCGCGCGGGTCGGTCCCATCATTTAAGCGAGCTATCATTGCTTGCATAGTATCCGCGCTGACCATCGGCACATCACCGTAAAGAATCAGCACATCACCGGCGAAACCTTTGAGCGCATCATGCGCCTGCGCCACCGCATGCCCTGTCCCGAGCTGATCTTTCTGAACCGCGATCGCAACACCGCAACCCTCAACGCTATGCTCCAACTGTTCCCGCCTCGCACCGACAACAACAACCGTTCTCTCCACGCCGATAGACTCCACCGTGTCCAGCAAATGGTGCAGCATCGGCTTCCCGGCAATCGGATGGAGAACCTTGTGCATGCTTGATTTCATCCGTGTGCCTTGTCCGGCGGCTAAGATAATGGCTGCTAAAGGACGGTCACTCATGCCAAATACTCCAAATATGTCATTTCGAACGGTGATTTTGCGCCCCATGCCATGATGCGGTTGCTTATGCCAGCAAGATCGGTTCTATGCTGCTCTGATGACAGAAATTTCTTTCGATATTATTGGTTTTGATCTGGATGGCACGTTGCTGGATACCAGCATGGAACTTGCCGCCTCTCTCAACCACGCCCTAGAAACCGCGAACCGGCCGCAAGTTGATGCACAATCAACACGCTCCTTGGTGGGCATGGGGGCTCGTCATATGCTAAAAATGGCGTTGCAACAGTCGGGCGGTTTTGATGACAATCTCATCAAACAATTATTGCCCATCCTGATTGATCATTATGAAGCCCATTTGGGAACCAACGCGCCTGCATTTCCGGGCTTGATTGCTGCCTTGGACAGTCTCCAGCAAAAAGAGATCAAACTTGCCGTCGTGACCAACAAATTTGAGAATTTGGCCGTAAAACTGCTAACCAAAGTCGGTATGATTGATCGGTTTGTCACCGTAATTGGCGGCGATACCATGGGTAAAGGACGCAGCAAGCCCAAGCGTGATCCGATAGATGAGATGATCCGGCGTTGCGATGGTAAAATCGGGCAAAGCAAAGCGGTATTTATTGGTGATAGTATTTTTGACATTGAAGCTGCAAAAAATGCGGAAATCGCCAATATTGCTGTCAGTTTTGGATTTTTGCATCAGCCGGTCGAAGAATTGGGAGCCGATATCATTATCGATCATTATGATGAGCTTCTTCCTGCACTCGTGAAACTTGGTGCATAAGGTTTATTTTTTGCGCCATTTTGTCCACAAATGGCGAGCGAGCATCACCGGCGGCATGCGCAGCCAATGCGACCGAATATAGAAAAATTGCCTAGTAATCTTGCGGCTTTCCCGACCCCATCCATCGCGGGCTAGCAGACGGCGAACATAGAAATAATCGGTCAATTGCGAGGCGCCGGTGAAGCTTTTATCTGTTGGCAAATCGTAAAGACGCGCCGCCAATCGCAGCGCTCGGGCAAGATGCGGTTCCAAACCATGCAACTGGGCGCGCTCGTGCAAGACTTTCCAAAACCCCGCATTATTCCAAGAAAATTGGCGCACAAGACGGTCAATGTCCCACAGGTTGCGCAATCCCCCAGCCATGTCGCCATCAGCGAGCATATGCGCCACTGAATGCAAAACCATATCGGCTTCGCCCATTACATAGAGACCAGAATCCAATTTTTGCGCGTCATCGAGCATGGCTTTGGGACAAGGCGTTGGTCTTGCGGTCAGCGGCAAAATTGTGTGATGCACGTCAATCATCCGATCCCGTTCGCGATGAATTAACGGTGGCAGTTCGTGCATATATTCCCGATAATATTGGTCATCATAGGGATCTGGTTTCACCCATTCCCAACCCGCATCGAGCAAAGCCTCTTCGGCGTCCGGCAATCGACTCCGGTCCACCATGATGTCGAGATCGCCAATGGAACGACCAATACCGGCATCAATATTGGCAGCAACATAGGCGGTGCCTTTCATGAGGAGGATTTTGCAAGATAGAGAAGACAAGGCCCGCCGCGCGCTTTCAGCCTCCCATAGCGCTTGTTGTCGAGCCAACTCACTAGATTGCATGGAATCCTGCAATACCGGCTTCACTGCCTCAGGGACCGCAATGTCAACTAAGCGATAGGCGAGACTTCCGGCCAGCGATTCTGCCCGCGCCATGCTGATTAAATCGGCCCAGCCCGCGCCATCGAGCGCAAGGGTTGATTGGGGCTGGCGTAATGCATCAACCAATATCTGCGCATTGGATCTCATGGAAGCTGATCCCAGAGTTCGTCGATTAGCGCCAGTGCCCGCTCACCAGTAGGATAATCCATTGCTTTAACCGGCACCTGATCAACAAATTTGGTGAGAGACCTAAAGCCGGGCTCGCCAAGCGCAACATAGTTTGTCGATGCTTGCGTTAATCGTATAAAAATCTCGCTTTTACCCATGTCCCGTAGAGCGGATTCATAGCCAAAACGCGGAAAAAGAAGCATTGCTGGTTTCGCGGTGACGGCCATTTTCTTGACCGCATCTCGCGGTGGTTGGATGTGCTGTATATCGCCTTTTGGCGTGTTTTTTATGAACGGGCCGAAACGCTCTTCCGGCACAATTTTGTGCATGGCTGCAATGGCTTCGTTTTTTAAACTGATTAATCTTGGGAAGCTGTGCACGAGACCAGTTTCGGGATCGAGTAACGCAAATTCATCGCCCATGAACCGCCAGCCATTTTCTGCTAGCAACGCTGACAATGTCGATTTTCCCGAACCAGAAAGGCCGGTCATCAATAAAGCGCGCCCATCTTTCTCGACACTGCTTGCGTGCAACAACAAATGGCGACGCCATCCCAATGCCATCTGCAAGTTCATACCCATTTCCGCAGCAAGCAAGCCCTGATCAAGAGGCAGCGGTGCAGCATCAGGTAGCCAATAGTCTCCTGATATATGGACCGATGGCCTGAGATAGCGACGCCAAGGTTTTTCCGGCTCCAAACGTACCGTGAAATCAACATATTCGTCGGTAATTTGAGGATAATATTGATATAGATTTTCAAGCTGATCCAGCGGCTCACGCCAGCAAGACGCAACCCGAAACCGTGCCGGCCCAATCGCAAGGTTTATATGATGCATATCGAACATTAAACCTAGACCTGCTCCACCAGGCCCAATGCGCATAACTCGGTTAATCGAGCCAATACAATAGCTTCGCTGTCACCTTCATCTTGCAGATCAAATTGATCAGTAAGCCGCCGCACAATATCTTCAGGCCGCACAATATCCTCGCGCATAACCTCCAATATGGCGGGAACCGGATCGGCTACCATATGTGTGATCCCAGATGATTTTTGAAAAATCAGGGTCATGCTGTCCAGTTCATGCTGGATCAGCCCGTTTGGGTCAGCGGCGCAATAATATTGGCTCATGGCGATATTCACTATTCCTGATCATGACAAGTCATTGAGAACATGTCGGTCTAATAGCATGAATATGTTAATAAGCCTTGGCTTTGAAGCCGAAAACCGTTTTCCAGTCTAGCGTGGCATTTGCAAGGATGCGTAGCAGGTAAAACCGCTTTGGCCAGATTGAAGACGGCGAATATAATTCACATAAGCCTTTGATTGCTCGTAAGAAGTTCCAGGCAAAGATCGTCCGTTCATAGCGCGCTTCACTTCTTCTCCGGTAAAATTGCGTCCGGCTGGCGGAAAGGCACCTGGAGTATCTGGAGACACAATGCGGCCGTCAGCGCCGATATAGCCGCCGCCGGCATGATTGCCTGGCACAGGAATTTCGCAATTGAGAACCGATCCAGCGGTTTGAGCAAGTGCTGGCTTAATACTCACGACTGCAGATGCTGTCACTGCCCCCATCATCAAAGCCCGCCTACGCGTGACGTTACTTGCTTGAAGTGAATCCTCATCCGAATCCACCGGTTTGTCATTCTGACTTGATGATTCCGTCATGGTCTAAATTCCTCTATATGCGGCCCTTAGACCGGAAAACGCTTAAAAGCGAGTAAACTGTCACCCTATGCAATAGTCGTCCATATTCGGGACATTCCGGCCAGATTGTTTAACGCTGCGGCGTTTCACAGTAGTGTAAACATTCTCTGCAATGCCCAATCGTGATATAGGCGTTGCTGTTTTCGAGAAAACCCGCCTAAACATAGCGCAGCTTTGCAACATTTTCGGATCTCATGAATTCTACTTCGCCCTTTCGTCTCATCTTCTCGATCTTACTGGTCGTCGCCGGTGCAGTATGGGCTGCGCAAACATCAGCTGCACTCACCAAAATTGTGATCATGTCGGCATTTGGGATTGTGGCGCTCGCAATTATCGCTTTGGAAGAAAAATCTCCTAAGCAACCCGACCCAACCAGTTTAGAACGTCAAAAAAAGCGCTTAATATATCAAGGCCGGGCAGAAGCATATGAGGATGTCATCACTCCCATTACCGACCCGATATTGCTTATTCGCAACGCAAAAGTGGCGGCGGCTAATCCCGCGGCAAAGAGGTTTCTCGGTGATCATATCATCGGCGAAGATGTTCGCGTTGCTATTCGTCATCCAGCGGCGGCCGACCGGCTGGCCAACCCAAGTGCCGAACATACCGGAGAACCGATATTATTGGTGGGTGTGGGCAGCGCTGATCAAAGATGGGAGTTACGGATTCACGCGTTAGATGATGGCTTGAAACTGGTTCAACTGTCAGATCAAAGCAGCCGCTATGCTGCAGAGAGAATGCGCACGGATTTTGTGGCCAATGCGAGCCACGAGCTGCGTACCCCGCTAGCCGCTATCAAGGGTTTTGTTGAAACGCTGGAAAATCCGGAAGCTGGCCGCGACAATGATACGCGCGCGCGCTTTCTTCAGATCATGTATCAAGAAGCCGACCGGATGCAGCGGCTCGTCGAAGATCTCATGTCTCTTTCGCGCATTGAAGCCGAAAAATATCAGCTTCCTTCAGAAGCGGTGGATCTTGCCAAGCTGGTCACGGACGTCAAAGACGTGTTTTTAAATGGCCGCAATATCAAGAACCAGGATTTCATCATCTCCTTGCCTGAGCAAACTTCAATGATTCAAGGTGACTATGGTCAATTGTCGCAACTGCTCCACAATCTGGTAAGCAATGCTTATAAATATGGTCGCAAAGGCAGCCCTGTCTCGGTTGCCGTCGAACCCAATCGCAATAATTCCATGTTGCGCTTATCGGTCACGGATCAAGGGGATGGGATTTCTGCGGATCATCTTCCGCGGCTCACCGAACGGTTTTACAGAGTGGACAAAGGGCGCAGCAAATCCATCGGCGGAACCGGCCTCGGGCTTGCTATTGTGAAACATATTACCGAGCGTCATGGAGGACGACTGGAGATATCAAGCGAGATTGGCTTGGGCACCACAGTCACGGTATTTCTTCCTGCCGTGAAATCTGATGTCACATAACTGTAACAAATTTGTAATCAATAGGACATTGCGGACTCTTAAATGACGGCTACGAGGTCGAAAAGAAGAAGTGATTCTCGGCCATGTTTCACCACTCCAAAAGAAAACGGGGACATTCAAAATGTTTAAGAAAATCGCTCTATTGGCGGTCTCAACTTTAGCACTCGCGGCCTGTCAGGATCAAGCTTCTGGCGGACAAGGCGGTACGCGCGGAGAAATCCGTATCGTAGGCTCTTCAACTGTATTCCCATTTGCAAAGGCGGTTGCAGAACAATTTAGCGCAGGTGACATGAACACCTCACCGATATTAGAATCAACCGGAACTGGCGGCGGAATGAAATTATTCTGCGCTGGTGTTGGTGCAAACACACCCGATATTGCCAATGCATCGCGCCGGATGAAAGCGTCCGAATTTGAAATGTGCAAAGAAAATGGCGTGACTGATGTGGTTGAAATCCAAATCGGCATTGATGGAATCGCTATCGCGCAAGCCAATGAAGGCCCAGCGATTAAATTGACCCCAGCACAGATTTATGAAGCCATTGCAGAACGGCCTTATGGCAAGAAAAATGAAACCAAAAACTGGTCGGACATTGATCCTTCACTCCCTAATATCGCGATCAGCGTCTATGGCCCCCCTTCCACCTCGGGAACACGTGATGCTCTTACAGAATTAATCATGGAAGTGGGTTGCAAAACAGATGCTGAAACCAAAGCGCTGAAAGAAACCAACGAAGACGAATATGATGCCATTTGTCACGATGTTCGCGCCGATGGTGCCTATATTGACGCCGGTGAAAACGATAATTTGATCGTTCAAAAACTGAAAGCCAATCCAAACAGCCTGGGTATTTTTGGTTATAGCTTCCTTGAAGAAAATACCGATGCAGTCCGCGGTGTTGCTGTTTCTGATGTTGAACCGGTTTATGGTGCCATTGCTTCGGGTGAATATCCGGGTGCACGGCCGCTATATATTTACGCCAAAAAACAACATGTGAACGTAATTCCTGGATTGCAGGAATATGTAACGGAGTTCGTTAATGCTGGCGGCAGCGATGGTTATCTCATCGAAGCCGGTCTTATTGCTTCTCCAGATGATGTTCGGGCACAAATGACCGAAACAGCAAAAGAATTGCCTGTTTTGACTGGCGCTGAGCTGAAGTAAAATATATCGAGGCGCGGACCATTTTTTTGAAACGGTCCGCGCCTTTATAAATCCGGACCTCTTTAAGGATCAGTATAACCACCGTGTCAGGCTCAATCCTCTTCTTACTGATCATTATCTTAGGCGGCATTGCTTGGTTTTTTGGCCGCGTCAAAGCAAGACGTTTCTATACAGAAAGCACCAGCCCGCGCGCCATTCATTCGCGTCCCAACTATCATGGTTGGTATGTTGCGCTTTGGGCCGTTTTTCCGGCATTTCTGTTTCTCACTGTTTGGAATATTACCAGCCCCGCTCTTATCACCGACGCGGCCCTAGCAAGTCCTGCTGCGGAACAGCTTCCACAAGATTCGTTTTCCCGTGGCGCTATTCTGGCCGAAGCAAGATCAATTGCGTCGGGACAACAGGTAAAAGCGTTTAATCCGCTTTCGCAGTCCATGGTAGAGCCTTATAAAACAGCGATTTCATACTATCAGACATTAGGAATGGTCGCGGCGTTTTTGCTTGTTTTTGCTTGCGGTGCCTTTGCATGGTTGCGCATCAAACCCGATCTGCGAGCCCGCACCAAAATAGAGCGGGTAACAATGATGACGCTGCTTCTCGCTTCGTTAATAGCGATCGTTACAACCATTGGTATTTTCGCCTCTCTTATTTTCGAATCTGCGCGATTCTTTTCCATGGTTTCGCCGATTGATTTTCTTTTCGGTACCGAATGGAATCCCAAGGCCGTTGCAGGCCCTCGTGGTGAAACCGGTTTCGGTGCCATTCCGCTATTTTGGGGAACTGTATTTATTGGCGCTATTATTGCGATGATCGTGGCCATTCCCTTAGGCTTGATGAGCGCGATCTATCTTACCCAATATGCCGCACCCAGATTTCGCGCCTGGATGAAACCGATATTAGAAGTATTGGCCGGTGTTCCGACCGTTGTGTATGGCTATTTTGCTGCGCTAACCGTCGCCCCGGCCTTGCGCGATTTTGCAGTTTCTATCGGCATTTCAAGTGCTTCTTCTGAATCCGCACTCGCCGCAGGCGTTGTGATGGGTATTATGATCATCCCATTTGTTTCCTCCATGGCAGACGACAGTATTGCTGCGGTGCCGGGCGCCATGCGCGATGGGTCACTGGCGATGGGGGCGACGAAAAGCGAAACCATCAAGAAAGTGCTTATTCCTGCTGCGCTACCGGGTGTTGTCGGCGGCGTTTTATTAGCCGTCAGCCGCGCCATTGGCGAAACTATGATTGTCGTCATGGCCGCTGGCTTAGCGGCCAATATGACTGCGAATCCGTTTTCCAGCGTTACCACAGTGACCACTCAAATCGTTCAACTGCTCACTGGCGATCAGGAATTTGATAGTCCAAAAACCCTTGCCGCCTTTGCGCTTGGACTGGTGTTGTTCATTGTCACATTGCTGCTCAACCTCGTCGCGCTGAGAGTCGTGAAAAAATATCGGGAAGCTTATGAATAGCAGCGCCACCATGACGGGCAAAAGAGCACCAACCGATTGGCATAGTGATGATATGCAGCGGCGTATCCGCAAGCGCTATGCATCCGAACGCCGGTTTAAAGCGCTGGGCTTGGCGGCGATAATTTTATCCGCCAGCTTTCTCGCCTTTCTGCTTGTTGTCATGGTGGGCAATGGACTGCGTGGCTTCACGCAAACAGAATTACCGGTTGAAATAGATTTTCCGGCCATGACCGGTGGCGCTTCAGCCAACCAGTTTACGGGACCAAATGGGGCAGCAAATTTGCAATCCTTGGGTGTCCGCGACATCGTCAATGCGAGCATAGAAATTCAATATGGAGAAGAAGGTAAGGAGCTGTTTTCCGGCGGTGGGTGGCAATCTGTCAGCAGCCAGATATTGGAGAATCCTGATATTGTCGAAACCAAAACGACGGTCTATTTGCCGGCAGAATCTGAAATTGATGTTGCCTATAAGGGCGATGGCAGCGCGGATGCCGAAAAAATGGTCTCCACCCTGGATGATAAGCTAACAACTGGATTCAATTGGAATTTCTTGAGCAATTCTGATGCAACCGATCCAATGCAAGTTGGAATTTGGGGCGCGTTGAAAGGCTCCTTGATCACCATGTTTATAACCTTGGCAATTGCCTTCCCTGTCGGGGTGTTCTCCGCCTTATATTTGGAGGAATATGCCCCGAAAAACCGGTTTACCGATCTGATTGAGGTATCGATAAACAATCTGGCGGCAGTGCCTTCGATCATTTTTGGCCTGCTCGGTCTAGCGGTGTTTCTGAATATATTCGGATTACCGCGCTCGGCGGCATTGGTTGGTGGCCTAACTCTCGCTTTGATGACCATGCCCGTTATCGTTATCTCAGGCCGCAATGCTGTCAAAGCCGTTCCGCCATCGATCCGGGAAGCGGCTTTGGGTATCGGCGCCAGTCAAATGCAAGTTGTCTTTCATCACGTTCTGCCCCTTGCGCTGCCCGGCATTTTAACCGGAACGATTATCGGTATGGCCCGAGCTCTAGGCGAAACCGCACCGCTGTTGATGATTGGCATGCGGGCCTTTATCGCGACACCGCCCAGCGGGATTGTTGAACCGGCAACGGTTTTACCGGTTCAGATTTTTCTCTGGTCCGATGAGGTTAACCGCGGATTTGTAGAGAAAACATCCGCAGCTATCATTGTGCTGCTCGTCTTCCTTCTCACCATGAATGCGCTTGCGATCTATTTACGCAATCGATTTGAAACCCGCTGGTAGAAACTGATATGACCGAATTGATAGACAGTAATAGCTCGATTGAAAGTCCGAATATGACAGCATCCACTGCTCCCGCTATTTCAGCCGGCGATGGCCCGTTAAAAATGACAACCCGCAATGTGGATGTCTTCTACGGCGACAAGCAAGCGATTAAAGATGTGTCCATTGATGTTACAATGGACAATGTCACCGCATTTATTGGGCCTTCTGGTTGCGGAAAATCTACTTTTCTACGCTGCATGAATCGCATGAACGATACGATTCCTATCGCGCGCGTCACTGGTGAAATTACGCTGGAAGGTGAAGACATATACGCGCCCGATATGGACGTCGTACAATTGCGCGCTCGGGTTGGCATGGTTTTTCAGAAACCCAATCCATTTCCTAAATCCATCTATGACAATATCGCTTATGGCCCTCGTATTCATGGGCTTGCCAACAGCAAAGATGAGTTGGACAATATTGTCGAAACCTCGCTCCAACGGGCCGGTTTATGGGGCGAAGTGCAGGATCGACTGCAAGATAGCGGCACAGCATTATCAGGCGGGCAGCAACAAAGATTATGCATCGCCCGAGCCATCGCGGTTGATCCGGAAGTGATCTTGATGGACGAGCCCTGTTCAGCATTGGATCCGATTGCCACGGCAAAAATCGAAGAACTTATCCACGAGCTACGCGGCAAATATGCCATTGTTATCGTCACGCATAATATGCAGCAAGCAGCCCGTGTCTCGCAACGCACTGCCTTTTTCCACTTGGGTACCCTGGTTGAATATGGCGTAACTTCAGAGATATTCACCAACCCGACTGAAGAAAGAACACGGGATTATATTACCGGACGCTACGGTTAAGCGGCTCGACAAGGGAAGGAACCCGAAAAATGGTCAATAGCGGCACAGAACATACCGTCAAAGCCTTTGACACCGACATTAATGAACTGCGCGGAATGGTTGCAGAAATTGGCGGACGCAGCGAACAGGCCATTGCCAAGGCAATGCGCGCCCTGGAAAAGCATGATTTGAAATTGGCCGCCCAGGTTGTTGAAGAAGATAAGTTGATTGATGAATTGGAAAAACGGATCGACGATCTTACCTTCCAAACCATCGCGCTGCGCGCACCCATGGCTGATGATTTGCGAGAACTCATCGCCACCTTCAAAATTTCTGGTGTTGTGGAGCGGATTGGTGACTATGCAAAGAATATTGCAAAGCGCGTTCCGGTCATTGCCAGCACCCATAAGCTAGGCCCCGCATCGTTACTCCCGTCCATGTCAAATGTAGCCTCGGAATTGGTCCGCGACTCATTGGAAGCTTTTGCGCGCAGAGATGCCGACTTGGCTTTGGAAGTGAGCGAACGGGATCAGGTTGTCGATGATTTCTACACCAGTATTTTTCGTTCGGTCATTACCTATATGATCGAAAATCCAAAAGATATTGGTGAAGCCGCTCATTTACTGTTCATTGCCAAAAATTTGGAGCGCATTGGTGACCATGCCACCAATGTTGCGGAAATGGTCTATTTTGCCGCCAAAGGGGAACCAATGCCCGAACGGGATCGCGGAGAAAACCCAACAGATTTATTGGAAGAGTAAACAACTGAGGAAGGTCAAATGTCCAACGCGACGTTGCTGCTAGTAGAAGATGATGCCGCTTTGGCTGAACTTTTGTCATGGAATTTTAAAAAAGAGGAATATGAGGTCATCCACACAGCAGATGGAGAAGAGGCTTTGTTGCTGGTCAAAGAAAACCAGCCCGACGTTATATTGCTTGATTGGATGATCGAAAATTTGTCAGGCATTGAAGTGTGTCGGCGCCTCCGTCGGTCGCCCGAAACAGCCAATATTCCGATTATCATGCTGACCGCCCGCGGCGAAGAAGAAGACAAGATTCGAGGCTTGGAGACGGGCGCTGATGACTATATCACCAAGCCTTTTAGTCCGCGCGAGTTGGTTGCTCGAGTGAAAGCCGTTTTGCGGCGCGTCCGCCCTGCCCTTGCTGGTGAGAAATTGGCATTTGGTGACCTCGAAATGGATACGGTCGGCCATAAAGTGAAACGCAGTGGCGAAACAGTTCCTCTGGGACCAACAGAATTTCGGCTTTTGCGTCATTTTCTGGAGCATCCCAATTGGGTATTTTCCCGCGAACGCTTGCTCGACAGTGTTTGGGGACAAGATAGCGATATCGAGTTGCGTACGGTTGATGTTCATATTCGCCGTTTGCGTAAAGCGCTTAACGCCAATCAGCGGCCAGATATTATTCGGACTGTCCGATCAGCTGGATATGCATTGGATACCGAAGCCGCGTGATCTTCGGTGCGCTAACAAAGACATAAAAAAGGTCGGCTTAAACCGGCCTTTTTTGCATTGCTGCGATGTTTCTAGAAGGAAATCTGAGCGCGCGCACCGATCACATCAACCGAAAAATCTTCCGGCGCGCCAGCCACAATGCCCAATGCATTGCCGTAAGAGAGGTTCCCGTAGTTTAGCAGGAACCGCACATGATTAATCGGTGTCCAGATTAACGACGCCATATACCCATCTTGCGTGCCGCCTATGATCCCCGCATCTGTTAAATCCAAACGGTCGTAACGAACATTGACTTGCCAAGCGCCCGATCCACCAGAACCAACTGGGTTCTTCACTTTCACGCCTTTAAAGACACCGCCTTTATATTCTCGCTTGTCATCAGTCAGGAACAAGCCGGCTTCAATGGAACCGCCAAAAAATGTTGGATTGGCAAGACCAGATCGACTGACTTTTGCCCAATGGGTTTCGGCGGCAGCATGAAAACGCCCCGCAATTACAGCGCCTTCCAATCCATAGGTAAGCTGTTCCTCAGCATCGATATTGCCGGTGTTGATAAACCGTGTGCTTACGCTGTGAATGAGCGGCCGCTGACGGTAACGGACCGAACCAATCGTATCGCCCAGGTCCATCCAGTGGACAGATCCACCAAGGTGAAGTTGAGCGTCGCCCAGTTTGGGAGCAAAAACAACCCGGCCATCCAATCCGATACTGTCGTTACCAGCGCTCAGATCGTCAATATTGTCTGTAAACACACCGCCCTGCAACAGCACGTCGCCGGCCTTATATTGTGCAGAAATACCAACTTTACGTTCGAAGCCAAAGGCATCGGTAAAAGCTGAACGTTCAATGAAACTCGTGTCATTGCTGCTTGAAATCTCTTCTAGCGATTGGAAGTTATTATGCTGTCCAACCGTGATCGTCAGCCCGCCACTTTTATAGTCGAGATAGGCATCGGTTATTTCTACGCCATCTAACAGATCCGCTTCCAGCTTATAACCAAAACCGCCGGGAATCTTGCCCTGTACGCCCAATCGAACGCGTCGGGCTTCGTTTGAAAAGCCTTCTCCGGGAATGGTTATCGTGGATGGTACGGACGAAAGATTGTTAAAGTCATAGAGGATACGGCCGCGTGGCTTGAAGCTCCATCCATCATCGGTTTTAATTTCGGGCGCCCCCTTAAATTTTATCGACGTTTTCTCTTTTTTCTGTGCGACTTTCTCTACAGCGGCGACCTGTTCGGTTTGTTTCTGCTGAACCGTTTCCACATTGCTAAGCTGCGCTCGCAAATTGACCACTTCTTGCTCAAGTTGATTCAATCGCTCCAACAGTGCAGTTGCCTGCTCACTTGAAATTTCAGCCGCAAATGCCTGTCCTGGGAGCAAAGCAATGGCTGCCGTTCCGGTAACTAAGATAGATTTTAATGTCATCAGTTTCGAATCCTCAAACATGGATTTGGATGTTTGATGACCGCAATATGAGAATTTTATTTCATTTGAATGGCATTAATATTTCACATTTTTTACAATGATCGCCGCTGTCGTCCAGGAAGCCAAATCTGGATTAATCTGTCACCAGTTTCATCAGCCGCCGTTCAAGCGGCGCTAAAATCCCGGCAAGATCATGGCCCCTTTTCAAGATTTGACCATGTTCACCATGAAGGGTCCAAATGCCTTGCTTATTGCGGTTTGCAGGCCGCTTTTCTATGCGCATTTGCGGTCGTTCAGATGCCCGCCGAAACGCTGCAAAAATGGCCGCATCTTTTCCCATATCCATTGCATAGTCCCGCCAATGTCCGGCGGCGACCATGCGGCCATATATGTTCAAAATGCGATCCATTTCCTTGCGATCAAAACCCACTTGGACCGGAAAGGACTTTTTATTCGGAAAATTCGAAACATTAGACGTTTCAGAAGCCATTAAGCGCTGTCTCGCTCGCCTTCTGGATCGTCAGCCTGTGTTTCGTCTCGCCCCTCTGCATAGGCTGCGATGCGCTTTTGGAGCCGCTCCATTTCGCATTGCAAAATTTCCAATTTTTGCGTCGATGGATCGAATACTTCGCTACAGGGCGTTCCGTATGGTGTGAAGTCTTCTTGATATTGTTCAACTTGCACCAAGGTTGGGCGCGCCCTTACGCCGACCATGGTCGCACCTTCCGGCACATCTTGGGTGACGACGGCATTGGCGCCGACACGAGATCTCTTTCCGACCGTTATCGGCCCCAATATTTGAGCGCCAGATCCCAAAATGGCATCGTCTTCGATCGTCGGATGGCGTTTACCCCCAACTCCATTAGCGGGATTGGTACCCCCCAAAGTGACACATTGGTAAATTGTCACATTGTCGCCAATTTCCGCTGTTTCTCCAATCACGGAAAAACCGTGATCGATAAACAGATGGCGGCCAATTTTGGCGCCTGGATGAATGTCGATTGCCGTAAAAAGACGCGAAAAATGATTCACAAACCGGGCGAAGAAATAGAGCTCACCTTTGAACAACCAATGGGCAACGCGGTGGAGACCCAGCGCCAACACGCCAGGGTAGAGCAACACTTCCCAACGCGAACGCGGAGCAGGATCTCGCGCTTTGATGGAATCTAAATATTCACGCAGTTCCCGAAACATATTTTTCTCCGGCGATTTTATAAAGTCTAAACTAAGGATTTGGTGGAAGAAATTCCAGTCCTTTCTTGCAACCTATTTGAAACAAGCTCTTTTCACCGCCAATAACATCGCTATATTGAATGAAATCAAGCTTATTTATCGAAAGGTTAAATCATGTCTAGCTACCTACCCACACTCAAACAGTTGCAATATTTGGTGGCGCTAGAGGAACATGGTCATTTTGGGCGCGCCGCCGAAGCGTGTTATGTCACCCAGTCAACCTTATCTGCTGGGATCAAAGAACTGGAAACGTTGCTCGATGTCATGCTTGTGGAAAGAACGCGGCGAGTCGTCCGTTTTACCGAGCTTGGAAAGCAGATGGTTGAAAAATCCCATCGTATTTTGCGCGAAGCGGAAGAATTGTCCGATATGGCGCGATCTGCCGGTCAACCGCTGGTTGGCGACATTAGAATGAGCGTAATTCCAACCATCGCTCCCTTTTTATTGCCCAAATTGCTCCCTCAATTGCGGAAAGATCGGCCCGAGTTAAAACTCTATCTTAAGGAAGAAACCAGTCAGGCTGCCTGTGACTCGCTGAGCCATGGTTATGTCGATTGTGTTTTGTTGGCGCAGCCATTTTCTTGTGGAGATGTTGAATCAGAGATTTTATTTGATGATGAAATTTTTGTCGCGTTTCCGAAAGACGATCCCCGTGATCCGCCTAATATCGTCGATCCAGCCCTGATCGATGACAGTCGATTGCTTTTGCTGGAAGATGGCCATTGCTTGAAAGATCATGGCCTAGCGGCTTGCAATCGCCCCGAGCTGAGGGCGTCCGCTCGGATGCTGGGAACCTCATTGCATACATTGGTTCAGATGGTCGACAATGGTTTAGGTCTGACTTTGCTTCCCAAAATGGCAATCGATGCCGGCATTTTAATGCACACTGACATTCTGGCACGCCCGATCAAATCGGATCGCGCTGTCCGCAATATTGCGCTTGTATGGCGGAAAAACAGCCCGCGTAAGGATGAGTTTAAACTGCTCGCGGAAATTATGCGCCAAAGTCAAAGCTGGGTGATGGAAAAAGCCGCCTAGTTGCGCCAATTTTGCGCGGCATCAATATCCGATTGCCTTTCATCAACCCATTTTTCAACGCCGTCGGACATAATTTCTTTTTTCCAAAAAGGGGCAACGGTTTTGAGTTGATCCATCAGAAACGAACAGGCTGAAATGGCGGCGTGCCGATGATCGGAACAGACACCAGTTAATACAATTTGATCTCCAATTGCCATTCGACCAACACGGTGGATGATCACCAAGCCGTGAATCGGCCATTTTCCGGTGGCTTGCTTCGCGATTTCGCGCAAAGCTTTTTCAGTCATCGCGGGATAATACTCCAGCTCCAGCGCTTGTAACTGTTTGTCGCCGCGGACCTGTCCCACAAAACTGGACACCGCTCCGCCGCCCAATTCGGATAGCTTTGAAATTTCCAAACCAGCGTCAAAATCGCTTTTCTGAACGGAGATCTTGATCATCCGCCGGTCACCGGAGGAAAAATCGCCAATTCCTTGGCACCCTGTAAACAATGGTCCAGCGATACAAATTCTTGATCTAATGCAAATCTAAGCTTGCCGACATCTTCAAAAATTTCTGAATAGACCGTGCCCAAACTCTGCAGATGCGTAACCAGTTGGCCGATCGTTGTGACCGTATCTGGTAAATGCACCACCTCTTCGTCTCGGCCCAAACGTTCTCTCACCCATGCAAAATAGACAATATTAAGTTCCGTCGTCATTGCTGCGGTCCTTTAGTCCATATGCTTTAAGCCGACCCGGAGATAATCCCAGCCTGTGATCAAGGTTAGTATGGCAGCGGCCCACAAAGTCCAGATACCCACCATTTGGATGAACGGAAATTGCGGTAGCCCACCAGCCAAAATAAGTGCACCGAGCGAAATGAGTTGAAAGGTTGTTTTCCATTTTGCCAATTGCGAAACCGGAACACTGACTTGCAATCCGGCGAGAAATTCTCGCAAGCCGGAAACCGCAATTTCGCGGAGCAAAATGATGAGTGCAGCGATCACATTATAGCCTTCTATATCGCCGGTTGCGCATAAAATAAGTATGACCGACGCGACCATGATCTTATCCGCTATGGGATCGAGAAATATCCCCAGTTTCGATACGGTGCCCTGCGAACGCGCGAGATATCCATCAAAATAATCGGTTATCGCCATAAGGGCATATAAGACCGTCGCCAGTAAATAGCCGAGCTTCCAGTCCGGCCACCACAATAGGCCAACCAGAAACGGCACGGTAAATATCCGCGAGAGCGTCAAAATATTAGGCAGGTTCAACATATTGACCGCTGCCATAACGAGGTTTTGACGAAAGTTAAATCCTATCCGCAACATCTCTTCGATATTGCGCAAATTTTACTCCATTCAACGCCTTGCGCAATCGATCAACATCGCTAGTGTGAAAGTAACTTCATCCCCCTGACTGGCAATCTGCAAAAACGGGAATCTCCATTCATGTCATCTGCTCATCGACTATTGGCAAAACGGCGATTTTGGCCGTTATTCCTGACACAAATGCTCGGTGCTTTTAACGATAATCTCTTTAAGTTTTCGATGGTTATTTTGGTAACTTACGGCATTTACAAAGATCCTGCACAGGATTTTCAATTTAACGCCCTCGCCTCCGGCATTTTCATTTTACCCTTTTTCCTGTTCTCTTCTTTGGCCGGACAATTGGCGGATAATTATGATAAGGCCCGCATTACTCGGCTTGTCAAAACGCTCGAAATCGCCATTGCGATAATCGGCGGACTTGGCCTTTGGTTCCAGTCCATTCCAGTCATGTTGACGGCTCTGTTTCTTCTCGGCCTGCAATCGACATTTTTCGGACCGATTAAATATGCGATTCTTCCCCAGCATCTCGAAAAGGATGAGGTGCTCGCCGGGACTGGGCTCGTCGAAGCCGGTACCTATATCGCGATTTTGGCCGGAACAATTTTGGGCGGAATCATTATCGACCGCGATGGCAATGGCGTCGAGTTCGCGGTTATATCGGTTTTTATCGTCGCCTTAATCGGCCGCTTTAGCGCACAATTTCTTCCCGCAGCTCCGCCCCAGAAAGAAGTCGAAAAAATCGATTTCAATTTCATCCGATCTTCTATCAACCTAATTTCTGCAACATTGCACATCAGGCGCCTCTATCTTGCCATTGTAGCGATTAGCTTTTTCTGGACGATTGGGTCGGTTCTGATCATTCAATTCCCGCCTTTGGTTGAAAATGTCCTGACCGCTACTCCGGCAGTGGCGAGCTTGTTTTTGGGTGTTTTTTCTATCGGTATCGCTGTCGGCTCCATACTCATAAACCGCCTGCTCAAAAGCGAAGTATCAGCACGTTATGCGCCGTTCAGCGTAATCGCTATGGGCGTGTTCGTTCTCATTCTCTTTTTCATCGCTCGCGGATGGGAAGGACTGCCCGACGGACAGCTCTACACGTTTAGTACCTTTATGATGCACGACGGCGCCTGGGCCTTGTTGGGGACATTGGTTGGTGTCTCAGTTTTCGGTGGCATGTTCGTTGTGCCGCTTTATGCCTTTTTGACAACAACGGTGGATATTAGTGAAACTGCCAGAACCATTGCCGCCAATAATGTCGTCAATTCTGGCTGCATGGTATTAGGTGCCCTCGCCGCTTTGGCTCTCAGCCTTATGGGCGTCTCGACAACCGAACAATTGCTGTTGGTTGCGGCAATGTGCGTGGTCGCCGCCTGGTTGGGCCAGCAACTACATTTGGCCTGCGACTGACAGAGTTTTTTAAAAAATGAACAGGTAAAAAGCAGCGAAAAAGGCAGAAAAGCTGAGCATGAATAGGCTTGCATCTTCGCTCAACCCCTTCTTGGCAGGGGCAGCGACCTCTTCCAAAGGCAGCTCATCTGGCCCTATAACGAAAATCTCGCGCGGCAAGCGCAAGCGAAAGGGATGCCGGGATCCTTCATTGTGGAGCACCAATGGACGGTTTCTATTTTGCTTCATGCGATATTGTTAACAATTTGTTAGCCATGAAATCCATAAGAAAATCCTGCTTTTGATCCATTGTCTTAGGATGACACAGCTTTTCACACGCCCAATTGATCGACCATTGCTCCAAAATGGACTAAAATTATCATTGTGTGATCTTTGCAACAGCCCTGATAAATCGGTGAATTTGGGATAAATGCTGTTGATTTCAAACAATTGTTGTGGCAATGGGCCTTTCGTATTGAGTGAAATGCGAAACCCTGAAGGAGCAAATTATGCGTTTCGGTAAAATTGGTATGGCTGCAGTTGCAGCCTCAGCTCTGGTTGCTACACCTGTGCTTGCACAGGCTGTTCAGCCAGTATCTAAAGCTTCTGAAGCTGTTCGTGCTAGTGCATCTGCAGACAAAGAAAACAAGCTTGAAGGCGGATCTGGCATCATCGTTGCGGTTCTCGCAGCTGCTGCAGTAATCGGTGGCATCATCATAGCTGCTGATGGTAGTGACGACACGCCAACCAGCCCCTGAATCTTGGGCTAAACGAATTTAAAATGGCGGCCTTTTGGTCGCCATTTTTTTTGCGCTCTGCTGCAGCCAATCAATCCTTCAGATGGTTGGCAAATATGAAGCAACAAATTTTGGAGCAAGAAATATTCGACGGTTGCACTTAATCAACAGACTTCCCATATCCGGTTTATGACAGAAAATCAGCAGCATGGCATGCAACAATGGCATGGCACCACCATCCTTTCGGTCCGCGTAAACGGAAAAGTCGTCGTTATCGGTGACGGCCAAGTTTCAATGGGGCAAACCGTTATGAAGCCCAATGCCCGCAAGGTTCGTCAATTGCATGACGGTTCGGTTATTGGCGGATTTGCGGGTGCTACAGCAGATGCTTTCACGCTATTCGAACGGCTCGAAGCGAAGCTCGAACGGCATAACGGACAATTGATGCGCGCCGCCGTGGAACTCGCAAAAGATTGGCGAACAGATAAATATTTACGCAACCTGGAAGCGATGATGATTGTCGCCGACAGCGAAGTCACATTGATCCTGACGGGTAATGGTGATGTTTTAGAACCCACCCAAGGCATTGCAGCCATTGGCTCTGGTGGTAATTTTGCGTTGGCTGCGGCCAGGGCTCTGATTGACTATGAAAAAGATGCCGAGACATTGGCGCGCAAAGCCATGGCTATCGCAGCAGATGTTTGTGTCTACACCAATGATCAGGTCACGATCGAACTATTGGATAGCGACAGCTAGCGCTGACGCTTTCACACCAAATCATTTTCACTTGCTCCGGTAAAGGTTTCCCATGTTAGATAATCTCACCCCCAAAGCCATAGTTGAGGCTCTGGACGAACATATAGTCGGTCAAAAAGACGCCAAACGTGCGGTCGCCGTGGCACTGCGCAATCGGTGGCGCCGTCAAAGATTACCCGCTGACTTGCGCGAAGAAGTCACGCCCAAAAATATCCTTATGATTGGGCCGACCGGGTGCGGTAAAACCGAAATATCCCGGCGTTTAGCAAAATTGGCTGATGCCCCTTTCATCAAAATTGAAGCGACCAAATTCACAGAAGTCGGATATGTCGGCCGAGACGTCGAACAAATAGCACGTGATTTGGCCGAAGAGGCCGTCAGGCTAGAGCGGGAACGTCGCCGGTCTGCGGTTAGTGATGCGGCATCCGATGCGGCCATGAAGCGTTTGCTGGATGTTTTATGCGGAGAAAATGCGAGTGAAGCGACAAGAGAAAGCTTCCGTCAGCGGGTTGTCGATAATCATATGAACGACACAGAAATTGAAATTGAAGTGGAAGATACGCCCACCGCACCCATGGATATCCCTGGCATGTCTGGCCAAGTCGGCATGATCAATCTTTCTGACATGATGGGCAAAGCCTTTGGTCAAAATGCCATGAAACGCCGAAAAATGCGGGTGGCTGATGCTTGGGACAAATTGATCGAAGAAGAATCCGACAAGCGTCTCGATGATGATGATATTGCCCGCGCGGCCATTACCGACGCGGAGTCCAATGGCATTGTATTCCTTGATGAAATTGACAAAATTGCGGTCAGCGATGTGCGCGGAGGATCTGTCAGCCGTGAAGGCGTACAACGGGACTTATTGCCGCTGATCGAAGGCACCACCGTCGCAACAAAATATGGACCGATGAAAACCGACCATATATTGTTTATCGCTTCCGGCGCTTTTTCAATTTCCAAGCCCAGCGATATGCTGCCAGAATTGCAGGGCCGGCTCCCGATCAGGGTCGAACTTCGGGCTTTGACGGAATCCGATTTCGTGCGAATTTTGACGGAAACCAAGGCCAATCTACCGAAGCAATATGTCGCTTTGCTTGGAACAGAAGAAGTGACAATTGATATCACCCAGGACGCGATCGAAAAATTGGCGCAAATCGCTGCAAATGTGAACGAAACCGTTGAGAATATTGGCGCCCGTCGTTTGCAAACCGTCATGGAAAAGCTGCTGGAAGATATCAGTTTTGATGCGGAAGATCGCAAAGGTGAAACGATTACAGTCGATGCCGCCTATGTCGACAGCCAGCTATCCGATGTCGCAAAAGACACGGACTTGTCAAAATATGTGCTATAGGGGTGAAGACCGGCAATTAGGCCGACAATAATATTTCATAGGTAAAAATTCTTGTGCACATGTGTAACCATTTGCATATTGAATTCGAACGACCTTCTTTAACCGGCAGGAGTTATATTTTGAAACGAACCGCATCTCTTTTTGCTCTGGCATCCGCGTTGGTCATCGCTGCATGCTCACCCTCTGAAAACGATTCTGATCAAGGCGCTGAGGCAGCCGAGGATATCGAATCCAGTCCGGCCCCTGAAGCAATTGAAACCATAGAAGCCGGGCTCGCCATCGGCGATACAGCGCCATTGGCTGCTACGTTCAATACGGGAGATGGCGAAACCAGTCTTGCTGCAATTTTGGAGCAAGGCCCTGCAGTTTTCATATTTACCCGTTCGGTTGATTGGTGCCCGTTTTGCCAAACCCAATTGAAGGGCGTGAATGCTATCGTTAGCGATCTGGAGGAGCGCGGCTATAAATTATATGGCGTCAGCTACGACAGTATCGAAAGCCAAGATCGATTTTCAAAAAATCAAATGTTGGATTATGCTATGCTTTCCGACGAAAAATCTGCGATGATCGACGCGTTTGAATTGCGCGACCCGCAATATACGGAAGGCAAAGCTGTTGGCGTGCCTTATGCGTCTGTCGTAGTAATTGGCAAAGACGGTAAAATCACTGCCAAGGCAGTATCTGGCGACTTTAAAAAACGCCCGACAAATGAGCAACTTTTGGCGTTGATCGACGCGATCTAATTAGCTTTTAAGGCTTTTTAAACGCCCCTATCGAGACGCAGACAAAGAAGCCGCATCCTTTGAGATTGCGGCTTTTTTATTGCCTTCTGGCAAGACCACTAGCTTCCACTTGGTTGAGTCCTTGAGATATTTTTGCGCCAATTTTTGCACTTGCTCCGGTGTAATCACCGTGTAGTCGGTCAATAAGGTTCGCAAAACCGTGAATTTTTTGGGATCGAAGCTCGCTCCTTCCAACTGACTCATCCAGAAACTATTGCCGCTGCTCGCCCGTGATATCAGTTGGCGCAAAGGTTCAACAATCCGCTTCAACTCATCTGGGCTCACGGGTTTTTCGCGCAAATCTTTCGCAATCAGTTCTGCCACACCATAAAAACGATCGATATTGTCGGGAGTTAACTGGCTGGAGGCACTAATATATCCACCCGTTTCGAAACTGATTGGCCAGCTGTTGATCACTTGCGGACTATAGCTAGCGCCTTCTTTAGATCTCAAAATTTCGAACATACGATCATTAAATATCGAAACCAGAACTTCCAATTTTCGGCTCTCACGAATGTCATCCAAACCGCCGCCGGTTGGCCATGCGATCAAGGCGGCTGCGCGTTCGGCATCCCCTTTGTGTACCAAAATCTCTGGCCCCGCTTTTGGCTTGGGAAACATCGGTGAGTGACCACCTTCGGCTATGTCATTCGATCGCCTTTTGCGTAAAGCACCGAATGTTTTCAAAATCGCTTCGACGGCTTCATCACGATCGAAATCGCCGAATAGCATCAACTCGACTGGTCCGCTTTTTAAAATTGGCTTCCAAAAATTCTTGAAATCCCGGGGGGTTAAGGCGTTAAAATCTTCTTTGTCCGGAGTTTTCCACCGCGGATCTTTGCTTCGCACCAGCCATTCCAAATCGCGTTGCAAAACCGCCTGAGGAGATGCCAAGAAGCTATCATAGCCAATTAATGATGCAGCACGACCTCTAATTACAGGCGCTTTATCCCAGCGGGGATGCTGCAATTTCGCAGCAATCAGATGGAGCTGATCTTTCAAATCCGCCGCGCGAGTATCCGCTTTAATCTCAAATGCGTCATCATCAATTTCAAAGCCCAGAGAGATACGGCGACCGGTTGTGATTTTATCGAGATCATCCTGTCCTAGCTTTCCGACACCACTTGCCATCAAAGCCATTGCGCCGGTCCAAGCCAATCCCTCATCATTCGGATCAAGCCCGCTATACCCTTTTCCAAATCTGGCATTGACCATGATTTTGTTGCGTTCAGCCTTGTTTGGAAAGAGCAATACACGGACACCATTGCTGAGAATAAGTTTCTCCATCTCAAAGCGCCCAATTGTCTCAGCAGACTTTACTTTGCCTTTTCGGCCAATCCGCGGCAGCGCATCAAAGCCGAGATTGGCTTGCTCCACACGGGCATTGCTCGCCGCCTTTACTGTCTGATCGAGCGCGATTGCCAGTTTAGACTTCCCTTCGTCAACAACCGTAGGAGACGTCAGCAAGGCACGGGTAGCGACACCATCAAATAGCTTTTGCGTCGAAGCCAAAAGTCGTTCCGGTGTGTAAAGATCACGCATGTCACGAAAAACATCCAATGCCGTTTGCGGCGTTGCCACCGTCTCACGAATATCCACGGCATTGACAATATCATCAGCCTGTTTGCGCGCAGCCTCAGTTGCATAGCCCTCGACTCCAATCGCCAGCGCGGCATCAAATTCCGATAGTTCTCGGGCAATATCTTCCTGAGATGGCGCATGGGTTGTCGCATCGGCAATCACCGCTCGGACATCTTGCAAAGCCGATTCCCAATCATCACTCAACGGAACAATATTTACAAATGTTCCATCAACCGATCGGCTGACATCCTCCTGGTTGACATTGGCTTGCAAATAGCTGCCGCCTGCCCTGGCCCGCGCCTCCAATCGGCGATTGATCATTTGCAAAGCAAGTAGGTCAATCAACAGTTGCTGGTTATAAGCTATGGTATCATCCACTTGTTCCCAGGGACGTATTGTGGCCATCGATATAAAGCGCGGCAATGTGGGTTCTATCACCACGCGACTGGTGTCCGCACCCGGATTGGGATCGCCGAAATCAGGTGCTTTTCCTGCCTCGCCGCTCCCCTTCCAATCGGAAAAATGCTTCTTTAAAAGCGCTTCAAACTCAGCCGGCTCACCGTCTCCTGCGATCACTACGACGGTGTTTTCTGGCCGGTACCAACGCTGGTGAAAGGATTGCAACATTTGCGGCGTCGCTGCGCTTAACGTTTCTGGCGTGCCAATCGGCGCCCGAATTGCTAGTCTTTGATTGGCGAAAAACAAGGCCCGCGTTGCGTCCTGAACCTTGGTCTGGGGACCTTGTCGCTCTCTGAGTTCTGCCAAAACAACCGGTCTTTCCGCATTGACCGCCTTTGCGTTTAGTCCAGGCGCGCTAATCATTCCGGATAGAATTTTAATACTTTCATCCAAGCTGGTTGGATTGGCATTGGGGAGATCCAACTTATACACCGTCTGTGTAGGCGTGGTCTCTGCATTACTGTCGCTACCAAAAGTTGCGCCCAAGCGTTGCCAAACTCTTTTGGCTTCTCCATCGGGAACAAATTCCGAACCGCGAAAGGACAAATGTTCCATGAAATGGGCGAAGCCTTGTTCATGCTTCTGCTCCATCAAAGAACCGACATCAATTCTGACTCGGATCGAGACCTGGCCCGGAGGCACACCATTATTCTTTACAGCATAGCGTAAACCGTTATCGAGCACCCCAAATGTCCAACTGGTATCAACGGGGACATTGCTGCGCTCATATAACCAAGGTTGCGGTGAGCCAGCTTCCTCGGAAACCGTCGAACTGTCTTGAGATTGCGCCAATGCAGCACCGGACCACAAGGTCATTCCGGAAATAGTCATCAATATGGTGGCAAGGCGGCCAGCAGCGCCGAAAAATTTGTTCATACCGTCGGTATAAGCAGGCCCTATCTTACTGGCCAGTGAATAAACCGCGTCAGACTGATGCAAATTTTGAATTAATTCTGCAAATCATTTCAATCACAGATGCGAATTTTGCCTTGATAGCCGGGCAAAATGGTCCCACATGTGGACCATGCTTATAGAAACAGAAAAAACACCCAACCCGTCCACCTTGAAATTTCTAATGGGCCAGACAGTGATGGCTGATGGTACGCGGGACTTTGCATCGCCAGAAGAAGCAGAAATTTCACCGCTCGCAGAAGCCTTGTTCACACTAGGCGATGTGACCGGGGTATTTTTCGGCGCAGACTTTGTGTCGGTCACGGCCGGACCCGGGTCAGAATGGATGGACGTCAAGCCTCAAGTGCTGAGCATTTTGCTCGATCATTTCTCCGCAGATTTACCGCTGTTTAAACCAGGCTCAGCGGGTGAAATATATATTCCCCCCGAAGAAGAGGTGCATGATGATCCTGAGGATGCAGACATTGTCGCCCAAATCCGGGAATTGATCGAAACTCGGGTTCGTCCTGCGGTTGCAAATGACGGTGGAGATATAGTCTATCGTGGCTTTAACAAGGGCGTCGTCTTTTTGAAAATGCAAGGCGCATGCGCTGGCTGCCCGTCATCCACCGCCACTTTGAAACATGGGATTGAATCACTCCTCAAACATTATGTGCCGGAAGTGATTGAAGTCAGAGCCGCTTAAACCGCCAATTTATGGAAAAGACATGAATCAGCCCCTCGACAAAGCTGCACTCGATCAGCTGTTCAACGATGCCCGTACTTATAATGGTTATCATGACAGGCCCGTTTCGGTCGAGCAGCTCCATGCGATTTGGGACCTTATGAAAATGGGACCAACCAGCGCCAACATGCTCCCTGCTCGCCTGATTTGGTGCCATAGCGAGCAATCTAAACAACAGCTCGCTGACTGTGCCGGAGACGGGAATAAAGAAAAGATCATTGCGGCCCCGGCGACTGTGATTATTGGGATGGATTATAATTTTCACGAACATCTGCCGGAACTATTCCCACATATCGATGCCAAAAGCTGGTTTGAAGGCGATGCTGATGGCCGGGCAGAAGCGGCCATGCGCAACAGTTCTCTTCAAGGAGCCTATTTCATTCTGGCGGCGCGGGCCTTGGGTTTGGATACAGGGCCAATGTCAGGTTTCGACAATGGTGCAGTCGATGCCGCATTTTTTGGTAATCAACCAAGCGTTAAATCGAATTTCATTTCAACTTTGGGCTATGGGGATCCGTCGACAATATTTGATCGCAGCCCTCGCCCCGCCTTCGAAAAATTCAACGCGATCATATAGCAGTTGATCGTTTTTCGATGAGCCACCGTTTTCTCGTTATCGACACCGCAACAACGGCTTGTTCCGTAGCCTTGTTCGAAAATGACAAATTGGTTGCTTCTTATTTTGAAGATATTGGTCGCGGGCATGCAGAGAAGCTCGTTCCAATGATCGCGCAATTGCCGGACAAAGGACGCGCTGACAAAATTTTCGTCAATTGCGGCCCCGGCAGCTTTACCGGCGTCCGCATTGGCCTGTCGGCTGCGAAAGCATTGGCTCTGGCCTGGCAAGCCGAAATTGCGGGCTATCAATGCTTGGCGTTAGTCGCAGCACAAGCATTACAGAACATGACTCAACAAAGCCCGGTTTATGTTGCGATGCTAGGCGGTCATGGCGAGTATTTCGTACAGAATTTTGAAAGCAATGGCCATGCCAGCGACGCGCTTTTGTCGCTGGTCCCGGATGCGGCACAAAAAAACCGGTCAGCGGAATTTTATGCTGGCTCTGCCGCGGCGCAATTGGCAAGCTTAACCGATGATGCCACTTTCGAGACCATTTTACCGGATGCCGCTCAAATTTTGGCCTTGCCGCAAAATTATGAGTATTTACCAACCATACCCATTTATGGCCGGGCTCCCGATGCACAACCGCAAGACTCGACTTGATTCATGAGCAGCTTGTTTTCTCCTCCCCATGACGATCCATCCGCTGTAAACGAGGCATCGATCATTGCATTGGAATATGCAGGAATGGAAAAGTTGAAGCTGGTGATGGCCATCATGAATTCAGCATTTTCCCCGCTTTACGGAGAATCCTGGAACGAACATCAATGCCGGTCCATGCTTTGCCTGCCTGGCACACAATTGATGATAGCCAATATTGAGGATGAATCCTGTGGGTTTGCGATTAGTAGAAGCCTTGCAGGAGAAGAAGAGCTGCTCATGATCGCTGTTAGTCCGCAACATCAAGGGCATGGGATAGGCATTGCTCTTCTTGAACGGCTTCTTGATGATGCCGTGCGCAATGGCGTAAGCGCTGTATTTCTTGAAGTCCGTTCCAACAATCCGGCACAAAATCTCTATCAACGACTGGGGTTTGAGAAAATCGGAACAAGACCGGCTTATTATACGGGCGATAATAAGGAAAAATTTGACGCGATTACCTACAAGAAACAGCTCTAATCCTTAGAGTAACGCAAATACGCCACACTATAAAGTTTGATCATTGATAATCCTCTTATGTCATGTCAGCAGACACGCATAATAAAACTAAAACCATAAAATGGTCGCAAAGAGGTTTATATGACAGAGGAAGAAGTTGCTCTGAACGAGACGCTCATCGCGTTTACGTCAGACATTGTTGCCGCCCATGTCAGCAACAATAGCGTTGCGGTTTCGGATTTGCCGCTGATTATCAACAATGTGCACGGAGCTTTGGCAGGTTTATCACGCAGAGCCGCTGAGCAAGCGCGGCCAGAGCCAGCTGTTGCTATCAAGTCGTCGATCAAGCCAGATTACGTAATCTGTTTGGAAGATGGCAAAAAACTGAAGATGCTGAAACGCCATCTCATGACTCATTATGGCATGACGCCCGACGATTATCGCACCAAATGGGGGCTGCCTAGCAACTATCCCATGGTCGCTCCAAACTACGCAGAACAACGGCGCGAATTGGCAAAAGCGATCGGATTGGGAAAGAAAAAGAAAAAGCCCTAGCCACGATGGGTTCTTGATTTTATTTGCTGAAAATCGCGATTCTGAATCGCAATTTTCCCTTTGCTTTATCGAACACCCAGAATAGAGTGTTGGGTAAATATCAGGACGGAGCAAATGCCAGACAAAATTGATCTTGAGAAACTATGCGCAGAAAAAGGTTTGCGGATAACCGATCAACGCAGAGTTATCGCTCGCGTCATTTCAGAAGCGGATGATCATCCCGATGTCGAAACTTTGCACGAACGGTCATCGGCAGTGGATTCGCGTATTTCCATTGCAACGGTGTACCGGACTGTCCGTCTTTTCGAAGAAGCCGGTATTTTGGATCGTCACGATTTTGGAGATGGCCGGGCCCGTTACGAAGCGGTTCCCGAAGCCCATCATGACCATCTCATTGACGTTGAAACCGGTAAGGTCATCGAATTTGTCGATCCCGAGTTAGAGGCGCTGCAAAAACAGATTGCAGAGAAACTGGGCTATCGTTTGGTCGATCACCGTATGGAGCTATATGGCGTATCCTCTGACCGGAAAGACTGAGACGGAAAAACTGTCTGTCTCAGTTATCGGGATTCTGCTCATCGCTTTGCGGGCCTGTGCCATCGCGTTGACATTGGTCATCTGCTTGCCGCTTCATTATCTGTGGCGGCTATTTCGTTTGCCATCACCATGGCCGCGACTATTTCTGCGACTAGTGGCAACCAATTGCGGTGCCGTAATCAAAACAAACGGTCAACGGCTGAAACATGATGTATTCTATGTTTCCAATCATATTAGCTGGTTCGATATTCCTGTCATAGCAGGCGTAACCGGTTGCACGTTCGTAGCACAGGACGGTATCGCCAGTTGGCCGATCATCGGTTGGTTGTGCCGTATCAATAAAACCATATTTGTTTCGCGAACCGATCGCATGCAAGTGGGCAATCAAATTGATATTATTCGCGAAGCAATTGAAGAAAAATATCCCATCACGGTATTCCCTGAGGGAACGACGACAGACGGTCACAGCCTGTTGCCATTCAAGCCTTCCCTGTTCCAAGCTATGGCACCGCCGCCTAAACCGATCATGGTGCAACCCATGCTGCTCGACTATGGCTCGGTCAGCAGAAATATTGCCTGGGTCGGCGAACAACCGGCAGCGGACAATGCGCTTCATCTTTTCTCACGTTGGGGAATTATCTCGACGACACTACATTTTCTGGAACCTTTTAACCCCGCAGAATTTGGAGATCGTAAGGCCATTTGTGCCGAAGCAGAGCGCAGAATTGCAGACGCGCTTTCCGCTTCCCAGTCCGGAGAGCCCGTTGTATAGGCAGCGGCTATGAATCGAACCAATCCAAAGAAATTCCGCGTCAAATCCTTTGGCTGCCAAATGAACGTCTATGATGGCGAACGCATGTCAGAAATGCTCGTCGATCAAGGCATGAGCAACGCCGACGAAGGCGAAGATGCCGACTTGGTTGTCTTGAACACCTGCCACATCCGTGAAAAGGCGGCGGAAAAAGTCTATTCTGATATCGGTCGGCTGCGCGGTAAAGATGGCAAGAGTCCGATGATTGCTGTGGCCGGATGCGTCGCTCAGGCCGAAGGCAAAGAAATTTCCCGCCGGGCACCTAGTGTTGATATTGTCGTCGGCCCACAAGCCTATCATCGCTTGCCCGAGCTTATTGATCGGGCCAAGTCTGGGAAAAAAGCGCTGGATACTGACATGCCAGCAAATTCAAAATTTGATGTGCTGCCCGGAAGAAAAAAGCAGGCGCGCCCCACAGCGTTTTTGACGGTTCAGGAAGGCTGCGACAAATTTTGCACCTATTGTGTTGTGCCATATACGCGCGGAGCGGAAATTTCTCGGCCTTGGTCAGACTTAATCGCAGAGGCGCAGGCCCTTGTCGATGGAGGCGTCAAAGAAATTACGCTGCTTGGCCAGAATGTGAATGCCTGGTCTAGCAATGATGACACTGGCAAGAAACAAGGTCTCGACGGGCTGATCCGCCGTCTCAACGAAATAGATGGATTGGAACGGATAAGATATACAACCAGCCACGCCAATGACATGACCGATGCCTTAATCGCCGCGCATGGCGACGTTCCTAAGCTAATGCCCTATTTGCATCTTCCGGTACAATCCGGCAGTGACCCCATTCTCAAAGCAATGAACCGGTCACATTCCGCGGAGGAATATCTCAAAATATTACGCCGCATCCGTGATGTTCGTCCTGATATTGCTATTTCCGGCGATTTTATCGTTGGCTTTCCTGGCGAAACTGATGCCGATTTTGAGGAAACGCTCTCTGTCGTGCGCGAGGCCAATTATGCGCAGGCCTATTCCTTCAAATATTCTCCGCGCCCGGGAACTCCTGCGGCGGTCATGGAAAATCAAATTCCGCCTGAAGTGACGAACGAACGCCTGCAACGTTTGCAAGCCTTACTTAACGAGCAACAATATGATTTCAACAAGCAAGCGCTCGGCCGCCAAACGGATATTTTATTAGAACGCAATGGCAAATTAGATGGGCAATTGGTTGGAAAAACACCATGGTTGCAATCTGTTCATATCATTGCTCCCGAGCTTGCAATTGGCGACATGGTGGACGTGACGATAGAAAGCGCGGGGCCCAATAGCCTGCAAGGTAAGCTGACACAGAGAGAAGCCGCTTAATGGTCAAAAAAACCACTGCCGAGAGCAAAGTCAATCTGGTGACATTAGATATCGAGTTTGATGATCCTCAAATTTTGGGAGATCTGTTCGGCGAATATGACCGTAATATTGTGGCGATTGAAAATCGTCTTGGGGTCTATATTGCAGCGCGCGGCACAAAATTGAAAATTGAAGGGGAAGAAGAAGCCGCTACGCACGCGCGCGATGTGCTCACGGGCATATATAATCGTCTCGAAGAAGGGCAAGAAATTGACGCGGCTGTTGTCGAAGCGATTATCGGGATGGTAGCCGATCCGCGCGTGTCGAAAAGCACCAAACCCGAGCAAGCACAAAATAAAACTGATATTTCTGCACCGCCTAAGGTGATGATCAAAACCCGTAAAAAGACTATTTTCCCACGCTCTGTGCGGCAAGCGGATTATATGGAAAAATTGGCGCGCGATGACATGATTTTCGCACTCGGCCCAGCTGGCACCGGAAAAACCTATCTGGCCGTTGCGCAAGCCGTTTCACAACTGATAACCGGTTCCGTAGATCGCCTGATCCTGTCCCGACCCGCGGTAGAAGCCGGAGAAAAAATTGGCTTCCTTCCTGGCGATATGAAAGAAAAAGTCGATCCGTATCTGCGCCCGCTTTACGACGCGCTTTATGATACTTTGCCGGCTGAGCAGGTGGAACGCCGGATTGAAAGTGGCGAAATAGAAATCGCACCCATTGCGTTTATGCGTGGCCGCACATTGGCGGATGCCTTCGTGATTTTGGACGAAGCGCAGAACACTACAGCCGCTCAAATGAAGATGTTTCTCACTCGATTTGGCATGAACAGTCGGATGGTGATTTGCGGCGACCCAAAACAGATTGATTTACCCGGCGGTGCAACGTCCGGGCTCGCCGATGCGGTTAACAAATTGGAAAATGTGGAAAGTGTCAGCACCGTCCGATTTGGCGCTGCGGATGTCGTCCGCCATCCTTTGGTCGGCAAAATTGTTGAAGCCTATGAAGGCAAAGATGCTGCAAGTTGAGCTCGATACGGGACCCGATTGGCAAGACGGGATAGATTGGCGAAAAAGAAGCGAAGATGCTGCTCATGCTGCACTGTCTTTATCTTCCTATGGCGCTTTAACGAACAAAAATTTTGCCGTAGAAATTAGTATAAAATTGTCCGACAATGCTGAAGTTCAATCATTAAACGTGGCTTATCGCGGAAAAAACAAACCGACCAATGTATTGTCTTTTCCGCAAATCCCTGCAGATCTCCTGCCATCTTTGAGCAATAGCGATGATGGAGAAATTCTGTTGGGTGACATAATTTTGGCTCATGCCGTATGTTCCAAGGAAGCCGTTGAAAAGTCTATCGCCATGGCGGATCACGCATCGCATTTGATGGTTCATGGCGTTTTGCATCTTTTAGGCTATGATCACCAAACAGATGCAGAAGCCGAGATTATGGAATCGTTGGAAACCAGAGCCCTTCACACAATTGGCATTGCGAATCCCTATGCCGAACAACCTTCACAATGAGTGATTAAGAACAATTTATGTCAGACGATAATAAAAGTAACGGATCCAGCGGTCGCAACGCGGGAGCATCGCGCGGCGAAGAGGATGAACCGGGACGAATATGGCGCAACCTGAAAGCTCTGGTTTTTGGAGAAACGGAAGATAATTCTCTCCGCGCGCAGCTCGAAGAAGTTATCGATGAGCACGAAAATGACGGAGAAGACGAGAAGAAAGGCGATGCGGACATCTCACCCGTTGAATTGGAGATGCTGCGAAACTTGCTACATTTCAGTGATCACCGCGTCGATGATATTGCGGTCCCACGGGCTGATATAATCGCGATTGAAGAGAGCGCCCCCTTTTCGGAATATGTCGAAATTTTCTCAGAACATGGCCATAGCCGTATTCCGGTTTTCAAAGAGAATCTCGATACAATTATCGGTATGATTCATATCAAAGATATATTCGCAATCGTTGCCAAAGGTGGCAAACCGCCTTCGGATATCACACCCTATTTGCGGCAACCCCGATTTGTTCCGGAATCCATGGGTGTGCTTGATTTATTAGCAGAAATGCGGGCCACACGGATTCATTTGGCGATTATATTCGATGAATATAATGGCACAGAGGGTCTTGTGACGATTGAAGATATTGTTGAGGAAATCGTCGGCGATATCGAAGACGAGCATGATGACGAACCCGTCCCGATGCTTAAGCCGCTTGAAAATGGTGTATGGGAAGCGGACGCGCGGGCTGAACTGGAAGATGTCGGCGAAGAAATTGATCCAGCGCTGGCTGAAATCGAAGAGGATGTCGACACAATTGGCGGTCTGTCCTTTGTACTGGCCGGCCATATACCAACCAAAGGCGAATTGCTGGAACATCCCAGCGGTTGGCAACTTGAAATTTTGGAAGCTGATGATCGCCGTGTGACAAGGTTGCGGCTCATTCCAGCAAAGAGCAAAGAAGAAACAAGAGCTCAATCTGATTGAGTTTTGGCCAATTCAAAGGCTCTTTTCCTCCAGGTTTCAGCCAATTCATCTATCGCAGCCAATTCCGATAGAGCGCTTCCCTGCCCTTTGTGCTTACCGCCAATAATCATCCCAAACAGGCGCTCCAAAGTCCACTGGGGATAGGGGCGATCTTCTTGGATGATACGATCTCCCATGCAGATTTCTCCCGGTTCCAATATACGAAAATAGCTTCCCGACTTCCCGGTTTTCACTACGGTTTTCAACACATCAGCTTGACCGAAATGGTGATTGAGTTTCCAACAAGGCTGGCGCGCGTGGCTGCATTCAATACGCGCATTGCCGATGCGAAAAACATCACCAAGACACAAGCTGCCTTCGGTCAATCCTGTGCAGCTTATATTTTCACCAAACGCACCGGGACGGTTGAGCAGATCAAGATCAGGATATTTTTCTCGCCAAAAGGCATAATGTTCCACCGGGTAAAAATGGATGGCCTTGTCGGTGCCGCCATGATGCACCGGATCGGCAACTTGATTGCCATCCAAACCCTCATAGTCCAGCAATAGCGGCTTATTGACCGGTATTTTACTGATTGCACTCATTTCGCCATCTTCGCGAAACGGCCTTGGCCTTCCAATCAGAAGCATGTCAATTTTTGTTTCAATCATTTCTCACGCCTAACCTGCCAAGTTCATAATGGCAATTTGCCTCACATTATGCTTGAAGATCCAAATGGAAATTAGTGACCTTCGCATTGCCTTATATAGCGGTAATTATAATTTTGTCCGCGATGGCGCCAACCAAGCGTTAAACCGGTTAGCGGAATATCTTTTGCGGCAAGGAGCCGCTGTTCGCGTCTATTCCCCTACAACGGATACACCGGCTTTTGAGCCCACCGGGGATTTGATCAGCGTCCCGTCCATCGCTTTCCCGGGACGCGGAGAATATCGCTTTCCCACACATCTTTCAGCCAGTGCAAAACGAGATTTGGCGGCTTTCCAGCCCAATATCATGCAAATTTCAAGTCCTGATCGGGTCGGTCACAGGATGGTGAGCTGGGCGCGCAAACAAGATATTCCGGTTTTGGCATCGGTACACACGCGTTTTGAAACCTATCCGCGCTATTATAATCTCGCGTTTCTCGAACCGGTTATCGAAGCCATTTTGCGGCGCCTCTATAGACGCTGTGACGCGTTGGTCGCACCATCAGAATCTATGGCGCAGGTGCTGCGGCAACAGCGAATGAATTACGATGTGGGCATTTGGTCCCGCGGCGTAGACAAAAATGTTTTCAATCCTTCGAAGCGAGATCATGCGTGGCGTCAGGCCTTCGGTATAGCGGACGATGAACCTGTCATTGGTTTTCTTGGCCGATTGGTGATGGAAAAAGGACTGGATGTTTTTTCTGACACAATTGACGAATTGAAGCGACGGGGAATCAAGCATCGGGTTTTGATTATCGGCGAAGGACCGGCCCAGCAATGGTTTGAAGATCGCGTAGACGAGGCCATTTTTGCTGGTTTTCAACAAGGTCATGATTTGGGCCGTGCCGTTTCCAGCATGGATATGCTATTCAACCCATCGGTTACCGAAACTTTTGGTAATGTAACCCTTGAAGCCATGGCCTGCGGAATACCGGTTGTCGCGGCTAAAGCGACCGGCAGTCAAAGCCTGGTAAAAGACAAGCAATCCGGTCGTCTCGTAACCCCAGGCGCTATCCGGGATTTTGCCGATGTACTTCAGATTTACTGCCAAGATTCGGATATTCGCAAGGCTCATGGATCTGCAGGCGAACGGCGTGCGGATGAGTTTAGCTGGGATCAGATTAATCAGACCGTAGCGGAAACCTATATGCGTCTCATTCGCCAACGCCAATCTGGACAAAGCCCGATCAAACAAGAAGCTATTCGCTAGAAACCTAGCGTAAAACGCCGTTTGCCTTCATTTTTCGTACATATATAATCAACAATATAATCGACAAAGCAATCACCGCTGTAAACACCCATATGCCCGGCGTGTTTAAACTTGGCGGCATATCTCCAATCAATTGGTGCACGGTGGATCCCGCAAGACCAAATAGTGAAATTACGAAAGCGGTCAAAGCATGGCGGCTGCGCAGCAAGATCAGCAGTGAGCCGATAAAAGCGCCCCACACCCCAGAGGCCCAAAAGGCATCTGCCCATGCCGGAAAGGAACTGAAATAGTCCAATTGTTCTGGCGTAAATTGGCTCAGATAATCTTTGTTCTGGGTTTGGGTCATCGTATAATCAACCGCTCCCCCCGAATTCCATAATACGGCCAGAATACCAACTACCCATAAATGCCAGGGCGTCTTCGGTTTTGCGTCGACAAGTCCATCGTCATTTTCAAGTGTAGACATAATCATCATCCCCTTTCCGCTGGGATGCATATCATGGCTTTGCACTCAGACAAAATTTTGAGGCCCGCGTTTGATGGCACTAGTTTTTGATGAGGAAGATGCCATAACATCATCTGATGAATGATTTTTTCGACATTGATGATGATCAGCAAACGTCCGAAACAGTTTCGCCACATGCGCCGCTAGCCGAGCAATTGCGACCAAAAAAACTGGATCAGATTGTTGGCCAGGATCAATTGGTCGGAGAAAATGGCGCTTTGCACCGGATGATCGTCGCTGGTAAATTCTCGTCCATCATTTTCTGGGGACCGCCTGGCACTGGCAAAACCAGTCTGGCCCGCCTGCTTGCCAATGAAACTGATCTGCATTTCAAGGCGATATCGGCTGTATTTTCCGGTGTCGCCGATTTGAAAAAAGTGTTTGCCCAAGCCGAGCAACAACAAAATAACGGGAAACAGACTTTACTCTTTGTCGATGAAATTCATCGGTTCAATCGCTCTCAACAAGATAGTTTTTTGCCTTATGTCGAAAAAGGCACGGTCATTCTTGTTGGTGCCACGACCGAAAATCCGTCCTTCGAGCTAAATGCCGCTTTGCTCAGCCGAACCCAGGTTCTAATCCTCAATCGTTTGGATAGCCAGGCGCTGGGGCAATTGTTGGAAGCGGCAGAAGCGTTGCTGAGCCAAATCTTGCCGGTTACCGACATTGCGCGGGAAGCGCTAATCGCAAGCGCTGACGGTGACGGCCGTTTTCTCCTCAACCAGGCCGAAACTTTGTTCTCAATGGATATTGCAGAACCACTAGATGCAGCTGAGTTGGCGGCATTATTGCATCGCCGAATGGCGGTTTATGACAAGGATCGTGAAGGTCACTATAATCTGATTTCCGCTTTGCATAAATCTATGCGCGGGTCGGATCCTCAAGCATCTCTCTATTATCTCGCGCGGATGCTAGTCGCGGGCGAAGAACCTTTATATGTTTTGCGGCGATTGGTCCGGTTTGCCAGCGAAGATATCGGATTGGCGGATCCCCAAGCCCTGCTCCAAACATTAGCCGCCAAAGATGCCTATGAATTTTTGGGCAGTCCCGAAGGAGAATTGGCGATCGTCCAAGCCTGTCTTTATTGTGCCACGGCGCCGAAATCCAATGCCGCCTATGTTGCGCAGAAAGCCGCTTGGAAATCGGCGAAACAAACCGGTTCTCTGATGCCGCCACAAAATATCCTTAATGCGCCGACTCAATTGATGAAGGATATCGGTTATGGCAAAAATTATAGCTATGATCATGAACGGGATGAAGGCTTTTCCGGGGACAATTATTGGCCTGAAGAAATGGACAGCGACAACTTTTACAATCCCGTAAACCGAGGATTTGAAAGGAAGGTCCGCGAAAGACTTGATTATTGGGAGAAACTCAGACGTGAAATGGTTGGTTAAAACGATTCTATTGAGCCAGTTTCTGGCCATGCCCGTTACGGCGCAAACTTCATCAGAATCATCGGATTATGATCGGGCCTTGGCGGCCGGATACAAAGCGCAATTTATCTGCTCCGGTCTTTGGAATGGGGGCAAATCGCTGGCGGATATTGAAGCCGACGAATTAACCGGCATCTATGATCGTGTTGAACCGATTATTCCCGATTTGACTACCGAGATCGATCAGGAAAAACGGCAAGTGCGGGTATCTTTCAATCCGGATTTGGAACCCAGAATTGCTTTTTGGAATCCACTAACAGGATGCACAGCCATGCCAATTGGCTCTGCTGGATTGGCTTTTTCCAAGCCGCCTAAATTGCGGACGTTTCAAGATGAACGGGCTTGGCCCTATGGTGATCGCAATGCCGCAATAGATCCTGCACAATTACCAAAACCGGTTCAACAGTTGCATAATGCCGCTTTTGATACGGAGAAATATGGCGGAAAAACGAGCGGCTTCCTGATAATCCAAAATGGGAAGATCCTGCTCGAAGGCTATAAAAATGGCCATGATATGCACACTGCCCAACGCACCTGGTCGGTTGCAAAATCAATGGCCGGAACCTTGATCGGACATAGTGTTGAGCAAGGATTTTCGGATGTTCACGCACCGGCAAAAATTATGGAATGGATGAGCGCCCTCGATCCGCGCCGAGAAATCACTTTGGATCAGCTTTTGCGCATGTCCAGCGGTCTGACAAGTGATACGGCAGGTAATCGCACTGACCCCATTTACATGGGCGGCGCAACCGTAACTCAGCGCGCGGTAAACTGGCCGCTTCTATATCCTCCCGGGTCGCGGTTTCGATATGCCAATAATGATACGTTGCTGGCTGTGCATGCGGCGCGATCGGGTGCTTTTGATCCTTTTGATTTTTTCCAGAAAATCGGCATGACCCGCACCTATGCGGAGACGGATTGGCAGAATAATTATATTCTTTCCAGCCAAGTTTGGACAACTGCGCGGGATCTCGGTCGCATGGGTATGCTGTATCTTAATAATGGTATGTGGGGCGGAAAAAGACTGTTGCCCGAAAACTGGCGCAAATATGTCAGCAGCCCATCCGGACCGCAACCGGATCGCGAATTTGGTTATGGTGCCAGTTTTTGGTTGATGAACAAATCAGACGGTATTCCCAAAGATACGTTTGCCGCTTTCGGCAATCGCGGGCAATTTCTGGTTATCATTCCTTCCCGCGATTTGGTCATCGTCCGTCGGGGATATGATACACGCGACAACCGTTTTGATATCGCCGGTTTTTCCCGGGACATCATAGAGGCCACAAATCCATGACGAATAGCTACCGCGCCGCTATATGCACGGCTTTAACGGGACCAGATTCTGTCAAGATTGAGCAACTGCCGGTTAAACCACTAAAGCCCGGCGAAGTCCGCATAGCCGTGCAAGCTGCAGGTCTCAATTTTCCAGATCTGCTCATGACCTATGGCAAATATCAATTTCGTCCCGAACCGCCATTTGTTCCTGGAATAGAAATAGCTGGCGAAATTCTGGAAGTCGGGGCCGGTGTTAAGGATTACGCACCGGGAGATCGGATAATGGGGGGCAGTAAAGGCAATGGCTTTGCAGAACAAATCGTCCTGCCCATGGCCGCGATCCGAGAACTGCCATCAAGCCTGTCCTTCGCCGAAGGAGCATGCTGGCATGGAGCCGCGATAACTGCTTGGCACGCCTTGAACGACAAGGCCAATTTATCCGAAGGCGAAACAATCTTGATCCTCGGAGCGAGTGGCGGTGTCGGCATGGCCGCGGTTAAGCTGGCCAAATATAAGGGCGCAACCATCATTGCCACTGGATCAAGCGATGAAAAACGCCAGGCAATTGATCAAGCTGGTGCTGACCACAGCCTGGATCCCGCCGATCCTGACTTGGCAGCGACGGTGAAAAAACTCACCGATGGCAAAGGCGTAGATGTTGTTTTTGATCCGGTAGGCGGTGATCTATCGATCACCGCGACACGGGCAATTGGATGGGGCGGACGATATTTAATCGTCGGTTTTGCAAGTGGCGATATTCCTTCCTTTCCGGCCAATCACGCGCTTATCAAAGGTTATAGCCTGATCGGCTTGCGCGCGGGAGAAAGTGGTCGCCGAGATCCCATTCTTGCTGCTCAAAGCAATAAGTCTCTAAAATGCTTGGCTCAAGAGGGCGTGATGCGCCCTCATATTTCGCATAGCTTTCCATTGGAACAAGCCGGAGATGCCTTGCGTGTCTTGGAAAAACGCGAAGCCATTGGCCGTGTGGCTATAAAAATGACAATATGAACGACCATGTTACATATGATTACATTATCTGACAGCCAAATGACTACTCAACACTATATCTGATATCCCGAACGTGGTAACGCACCGGTTGAATAGTCATTTTCACAACAAGGGGAAAAATAATGGATGGATTGAGAATAGGAAACTATGCGCTCGATACTGAGCTCATCATGGCGTGGGGCGGCAAAATCGGAATTGCAATAGCAATTCTGGTCGTTACATGGTTGATCGCTAAAGCCGCCAAATGGGCTTTTGCGAAATTGGTTGACAATATCAGCCTGTTACAACGCGACACTGGTTCTGGTGAATCCATCGGAAAATCCCTCGGAAAAATCGTGTCCTTGTTGATTTGGTTGTTCGGTCTCATTGCCATTTTGCAGACATTCGGTCTCAACAATGTTATCGAGCCGCTGCAGACCCTGCTTGATAATGTCATGGGCTTCATCCCTAATATTGTCGGCGCTGGCATCATTTTCTTTGTTGGCTCCATTGTTGCCAAAATCGTCAAACAAATTGTCGAAACTGCAATGATGACGGTAAACTTAGACAAATGGGCAAATAAAGCCGGTGCAGAAGAAGTCACAGGCAACAGCACGATCAGCAAAACCATCGGTACTGTTGTCTATGTGTTGATCCTGATCCCAATTGCGATATTGGCTCTTGATGCGTTGCAAATGTCGGCTATTACGAGCCCAGCGACGGCGCTTCTCGACACAATCTTCACATCCATCCCGCTCGTCATTGGTGCCGCGATCTTGCTCGGCATTGCTTATATGATTGCACGTTGGGTTGGCGGTTTGATCGAAGAAGTGTTGCCAGGCCTTGGTGTTGATCGTTCGGTTGCAGCGCTTGGCATTCTGCCTGAGAAAGCAACAGCATCTTCGGTTGTATCGAAGACGGTGATTATCGCGATCATGCTGTTCGCTGCTATTGCTGCAACACGCATGCTTCAATTCCCTGAATTGACCGGCATCCTCAACGAAGTATTGGGTCTGGGCGGTAAAGTGATCTTTGGCGGTGTGATTATTGGCCTTGGCTTCATGATTGCAAACATCCTGTCCAAAATTGTTGGCGGCGCATCTGACGGCGGCATGGGCGGACAAATCGTCAAATATGCAACCATCGTACTGTTTGTCGCAATGGGCCTCAAATATATGGGCCTCGCGGACTCGATCATCAACATGGCTTTCGGCGCGTTGGTTATTGGTGGAAGCGTTGCCGCAGCCTTGGCCTTCGGTCTTGGCGGCCGCGATGCTGCAGCAAAGACGCTGGAAAACTTGCAATCTGGGGACGCCAAAACGGCAAAGAAACCAGCTGCTAAGTAAACAGCATTTCAATCAAGAATTTGAGGGCGGGTCTCGCGAGATCCGCCCTTTTCTTATGGGTGCTGTCAATTCCAGGAGCGGCGAGTTAAAAGTCGGATATGCGCCAGTTTACTGAATTTACCTGTATTGATTGGTCTGGCGCGAAGACGGAGCGGCCCATTGGCATTGCCGCTGCAACCATAGGAATGGAAGGTCCGCCCGCGTTGATTGACAAGGACCCGCGTTGGTCCCGGGAAGATATTCGCGACTGGTTGATTGCACTTGCTCATAAAAAATCCGACATGCTTGTCGGCTTTGATCTCTCCATGGCACTGCCATATCTGGATAGAGATTGCTATTTCCCGGAATGGTCCGAGAGCCCCGCCAACGCCCGTCAGCTATGGCAGTTGGTGGAATCATTGTCAGTAAATGATCCGCATCTAAACATTTTATCTTTTCTTGATCACCCACAAGCGCGGCGACATTTTCGTCATAGTCGCGATGATCTCGGCGATCTATTTTCAGGGGGTAGCGGGCGGTTGCGCGTGGTTGAAGAACATCAACGAATAACCGGGCAAACCAATAGTACTAGCTGCTTTAATCTGGTTGGCGCTGCACAGGTTGGAAAATCCAGTTTGACGGGCATGAGGATGTTGCATCAACTCAACGACTCTATTCCGATATGGCCATTTGATCCGATACCGGAAAGCGGGCCGATGATCGTGGAAATTTATACAACAATCGCTGCACTCGCGGCTGGTATGCCCAAAGGCAAAAGCAAGATTAGAGATCGCGTGGGGCTTGAGCACGCCTTGCGCAAGCTCAACACCCCCCTGCCCGGCGAATTATCGCGATATGACGACCACAGTGCCGATGCTATAATCACAGCCGCATGGATGAAAACTGCCAGCATAGCGCCTAGGCTGTGGCAACCACCTCGTCTAACAGATGAAATTGCTGAAAAAGAGGGCTGGACCTTTGGAGTTTTTTGAAGCAAAGAGCGCTCGTTATTGGCTCCAGCCACTAAACCAGCGCCGAATTAGCTCAGCTGGTAGAGCAACCGCCTTGTAAGCGGTAGGTCATCCGTTCGAGTCGGATATTCGGCACCATCACCTAAAATCTAGCCATTCGCCTTAGCCATTCTTGCCTAAAGGCGAGCCGTGCAATATTAAGACAATTCTAGCTTCTGGCGAGTATCAAGACAAATCAACCTGTGAACGAATAGAAGATGATACAACAATAAACCTCGTTCACCGGTGATAAAAACACTATTACTTCGGTACACTATGGATGAGTCGTCTGAAAATTCTGATGCGAAAAACGCACAAAATGCCATACCACTTTTGGAACGCAGGCTGGCGCGCAGTGAAGCGGCTCGGCAGGAAGCCGAACATCTATTAGAAACCAAAAGCCGTTCGCTCACTGCTGCCGAAGAAATTTTGCGCCAAAAAGAAGCGGAGCTTCTAGAGCATGTAAACCGCCAAACTCTATCTTTGGTCAGTGCACAAAAGCTAGCCAATGTTGCCACATTCCATGGTGACGAAGACAAACGATTTGTGGGTTCAAACAATTTCGCTGATGTTGTCGGCTCCAAAACACCAGTTACCAGTTTTGAGCAATTTGCCAAAATGGTCCATCCCCAAGATCGTGAGGAGGCCATAGGCATTCTGTTGGCAGCCGATCGCGGTGACTTGGTCGATAAAAATATCGAACGCGATTTTCGCTTTTGCGACGATTTTGGCAATGTGCGGTGGCTGCGATGGTCTGTAACCCAAAGCCGGTCGCCAGATGGCGAGCGTTTCTTTGGATATGGCGCGGTTCGCGATATCACCAAAGAACATCAAGCCGAGCGTCAAGAACAAGTATTGCTCAAACTCAGCGAACGCCGTGCGAAACAGCTAGAAAATATTTCTGAAGATCTCAAAAAAGCGCGGACAGAAGAAGAAAGAAAAAGCGAACAGCTGGCAGAACGTCTATCCGAAATGGAAATTATGGGCGCTGCTCTAGAAGATGCGCGCGCAGAAGCGGTGGCCGCAGATAAATCAAAATCACGATTTCTCGCGATGATGAGCCATGATATTCGCACCCCGATGAACGCCGTTATGGCGACACTGGAGTTGCTGAGTATTTCAGAGCTCAATGCAGAACAACAAGAGCAATTGGATCTCGCTCGGCAAAGCAGTGATCAAATGCTCTTCCTATTGGCCGATATCATCGAATATGCGCGCACAGATGGGTGGAAGCTCGACATTAAAATGCGAGATATGAATCTCCATGATTTGCTCAATAAAGCCGTTAGCACTTGGCGCCCGCTTGCGGCCAAGAAGAAATTGAATGTCGCATTGGAAATTTCACAAAATTGTCCCGAATTCATCATTTCTGATCCGACGCGCGTGCGACAGATAATCGACAATTTTATCAGCAATGCCATTAAATATACCAGCGCGGGAGATATTTGTGTGTCCGCGAGCTTTTTGGAAGACGGTAACGAAAAGTCCCTGAAACTGGCAGTCTCCGACACAGGTGATGGCATTCCGATCAATGTCCAAAAACGTCTGTTCGATGATTTTGATCGCGGAGAGGCCAGCAACAGCGATATTGAAGGGACCGGATTGGGTCTGTCCATTTGCAAACGCATTGTCAAAGCGATGGACGGTCAAATTGGTGTGGAAAGCAATCCCGGTAAAGGGAGTAATTTCTGGTTCGAAATTCTCGTCAATATTGGCGATGAAAATCGTATCACGCCCCAAATATCTTCTGCTCAAAATATCAAAAAACTCACCATCAATGGTCGGCCTCCGAAAATTCTTGTGGCGGAAGATGTGGAAGCCAATCAGATTGTCATATCCGCCATGCTCGAAACCATGGGTTGCGATGCTCAGGTTGTTGATGATGGCTCGAAAGTTCTCGATGCGCTCGACAAAGATCGGTTTGATGGCATTTTGATGGATGTGTGGATGCCGATGAACGGCATGGATACGACCCGGCAAATTCGATCTCACAAAAAACATGGAAAAATCCCGATATATGGCGTCACCGCCTTTGCTGCAGAGGATGAACGATCGGCCATTTTGGCATCCGGGATGGACGGTGTGATTGCGAAACCGATCAACTTGGCCGGTTTAAATTATGCTATTGGTCAAATTTGCGGATTGGGCGAAGTGATCGACAATGCCGCTTCAGAAAAAGACGATACGGTTCCTGTTTTCGGCCGCGCGGATGTGATCGATCTAAACAAGTTTAGGGAGCAGGTATTTTCGGTTCCTGAAGGTCGGAGAACCGCTTTGATCAATGCCGTCTGCGAAGATATTCAAAGTTGGCACGATAAGTTTCACGCCGCGTGGATGGCCGGTGATCAAGATGGCGTAAGATCTGCCCATCACGCGCTGCGTGGTATATGCAATGGATTTGGTGCTTTCTCGCTGCTCGAGAAAATTGATGCGGTGCATCAGTCTGGTCAGATTCAAGACGCCGATCTGTTGCGACCAATTGCCGAAATTTTGGACTTTACCCTCAATGCCATTCGCCAATCTGAAAAAATTTCAGATCGGCGAACGGAATGAACAAGATGCTCGAGACCTAGTAAGCACCTCGTCCGGTGATGACGGCTGGAACCGTCTGGGTTATTAATTTTAAATCACGGAACAGAGATTTGTTGGAAAGATAGTCGAGATCCATCTCCACTTGTTTTTCAAACGGGATATCCGCCCGTCCCGAAACCTGCCAGATGCAGGTTAAACCTGGTTTTCCTTCGAGACGTCCACGTTCTTTATCTTTATAGGCCAAGACCTCGTTGGGCAAAGCAGGACGTGGGCCAACTACCGACATTTCTCCAGTCAAGATATTCAATATCTGAGGCAATTCATCCAGTGATGTTCGACGGATCAGCTTGCCAATGCGGGTAATTCGTGGATCTTTTTTCATTTTGAAACAGACGGAATCGCGCTCATTTTGCTGCTGCAGTTGCGCTTTGCGTGCCTCTGCATCTTTATACATGGAACGGAATTTCCAAATTTTAAACGGCTTACCATCAGCCCCAATACGGGTTTGGCGAAAGAAGGGAGATCCCCGGTCTTCCATAGTGATAAACAAGCAAATGGCCGCCGCTAGAGGCCCTAAGAGAAGCAGCGCCAAAAGAGCGATAGACAAGTCCAATGTGCGCTTTGAAGCGGCGGCATAACGATCGGCATGGCCGCGTGCGATAAAACCATGTTGTAAGGAACGGGCGATAAACATACTGTTGCCCCAGATATAACGACCGGCCAAACGACGCGGTTCCATGGCAAATCGCCAAATCCACTCGCATCCGAGCTTTCTCACCAATGCTGGTGCGCGAGGAATACTGCCGGAATAATAATCAAACAGACCGCCCACCCCCATGATCACAGGAACATTCAGTTGATCACGATATTTGGCGATCCATTTTTCTTGCACGGGGACACCCATGCCCACCATTAAGATTTTTGCTCCTGATTGATTAATCTGGTTAATAATCTCTGCATCATTCTCACGATCGAAATAGCCATTTTGCGTTCCAGCAAATTCCAGACCACGATATTTTTTGCGCATATTTTTGGCAGCTGCCGAAGCAATACCTGGTTTGCCACCCAAGAGATAAATAGATTGGCCCGCTTGCGCAGCCGCTTTGCAAATATGTGGGAAAAGATCGGTTCCATTTAAATTGCTGATTGCACCACTGCCGGAAATATGTCCCGCCAACCGCAATCCTGATCCATCGGGCAACAATATGTCGGCTGCTTCCAGAACATCTTTATAAGCGGCATCTTGCGTCATCATGTTGATGCAATGTGCATTGACAAATTGAACAATGTTGCGCTCATCATTTTGTGCGCTAGCAACAATTTTGGAAGCGACTTTCTTGTAACTGCCACTCACTAGGCCCAACCCAAATAGAGAAACAGCCGCTTTATCATAAAGCGAAACCGCAAGTTCAGAGATGGTTTCACGACCGATTAAAAGCGGCGATATTTGACGGCTGTTATTCTCTGAGAAATTTTGAGCGGATTGATACATACTCATTTTGCGTCTCCAATTTGTTTGGAAACATACTCCGCATTTCTCGTGCCATATTTCTATAAATGTTACTTTTCAATGATTTAGTTAGTTAACAACTGAAAAACACATTGGACATCTGACCCAAAATGCGAAACTTTTCGCAAAATGCAAATCATCTCACCCGCTTTGCAAACGCAGAATGCGAGTAAAAATTCCGGTAACTATATTTCCACCCGGAAATCCCCGATTCCCGAAAACTGGCACGGCAATTGAAAAGGTTGGTGCAAATCAATTTTGGGAATTCGTTCATGTCCACCTTCGCAGTTCAAAATCAGAAAAGCAGCGTATCTTCTATATTACGCGGCCTGGTTGCGTTTGGTTCGGCAGAACTTGCCAATCGTATCGTTCGCATTTTGGTTGTTATAATAATAGCGCGCCAACTCGCACCCGATCTTGTCGGCGTAGCGGCGCTAACCCTTAGCCTATTTGAATTGATTCGCGTGATCGCAAATATCGGTGTTGGCCAAAAAATTATTGCAGCCCACGACAGTGATTTGGCAGCAACCTGCATTGCCGCTCACCGCATCTTCTGGATCTGGTGCAGCATCGTCGCAGCCATTCAATTGGTCGCCGCCGCTTTGTTGCATTTCTATTTTGAACAAAGCCTCGCAGCTCAAATGCTCGCGATATTGTGCGGCGTCTATTTTTTCATGCCAGGCGGGCTGGTTCAGTGCTTTCGATTGATGCGGACTAAAAAACTCGCGAAAGTTGCTAAAATCGGAGCCGTACAAACAATCACAGATCATATCCTAACTGGAATTCTGGTGTTTATCTGGGCCAGCCCATGGGCCATTGTCATTCCCAAGCTTATGACCGCGCCATTATGGTTGGTGATGATGCGTCATGCAGACGATTGGCGCCCTGATCTTGCAACAGCAGCAGCCCCTTATAAGGACATGTTGAACTTCGGTGCAGCGATATTGGCCACGGACATTTTCTTGGCTGTTCGCAACAATCTCGACAAGCTTATCATTAGCGCCTTTCTCGGTGTTTCCGCTCTCGGCACCTATTATTTCGCATTCAACGCAGGAATAGGGATTGTCAGTGCGCTCGCAACTGCTTTCGGCACGGTTATTTTTCCGCATCTTTGCAACAAGAAAGATCAAGCTCAAAATCGCACAATCATCCATTTTAGCGTTGCGGCCGGTCTGGCAATTTTCGGAAGCCTAACCGCGGTTCAATATTTCCTAGCTCCAATTTATGTTCCGATTATTTTCGGTTCCCACTGGGTTCACGCCATTCCGCTTATTCAGGTTCTTTCGCTCGCTGGTATCCCTTTAGCCATGAGCGCAATTGCTTCCGCATATCTCAGAGCAGAAGGACGAGCACCACTTGATGCTTGGTTCGGTCTGACTGTCTGTGTGTTGGCTTTGATGACTATGCTGATCGGTGCCCAGTGGGGACTTTTGTCCGCAGCGACAGGATGGGTGCTGGGAACCAGCATCGTCATCATCAGCTACACCCTATTTCTATCCACACAACCCGTTTCAAAGTTTAAGGAGGTTTTCCAATGAACAGTCCCTATTTTTCAGTAATTGTACCGGTTTACAACGCGGCTGCTCATCTTTCTGCCACGATCCGCTCTGTGTTAAATCAAAGTGATCGCGACTTTGAATTGATCATGGTCGATGATGGTTCAACCGACAACAGCTTGACCATTATGATGGGTTTCGCGGAGAAAGATCAGCGCATTAAGCTGGTTTCCCAATCTAATGGTGGTGTTTCAAAAGCCCGAAATTTGGGTATGGAACTGGCACGGGGAGAACTGATGGTTTTTCTTGATGCCGATGACCTGTGGCGCGCCAACAAGCTGCAAGCACATCGGGATTTCCACGAAGCCAATCCGGCCATAGATGCCAGTTACGCCAAAATCGGGTTCATGGATCAAAATGGTACCGATGGGCACAATGCCAAGACTTATTCTACTATCCACTGGGGTTCTTTAACGGTTGATCAAGTCATTGCCGAAAACCCGGCCTGCACTATGTCTAATCTCGTCGTTTCCCGAACAACGGTTGAAACCGTGGGTGGTTTTGAAGCCGGCATGTCTTATGCTGAAGACCAAGAATGGATGGCCCGTATCGTCAGTCAAGGCTTTGAAATTGCCGGCCTCGATCAATATCTTGTCGACTATCGGTTGAGTCCTGATGGTTTATCCGTGGATTTGCCCGCTATGTATGCTGGCTGGCGGCTGCTGGCAGATCGCTATAGCAGCGCCGAAACGATCAGCGCTTCAGAAGCGATTTATTGTCGATATCTGTCTCGCCGTGCACTTCGTGCCGGTGCCCCTGCCAAAGTTGCCTTAGCTTATGCAATGCAGGGGTTGAACTCGGATGTTCAAGCATTTCTCAACGATCCCAAACGCGGATGGATGACGCTAATCTCTGCTTTTTCTGCTCATTTGCTCCCGCGTTCCGCACGCATTCAACTTTTTGCCTAATTTGATTTTTACAAGGAATCCATCATGAATAATCCTGCAATCTCCGTCGTTATGCCCGTCTATAATGTAGAAAAATATGTTGCCGAAGCCATTGAGTCTGTCCTGGCGCAGACCTTTACAGACTTTGAACTTGTTATCGTTGATGATGGTGGTTCTGATTCCAGTATGGAAATCTGTGAAACTTTTGACGATGCCCGAATCCATATTGTCAAACAAAGCAATCGCGGCCTAGCAGGCGCTCGAAATACAGGTATTTCGGCAGCGCGCGGCGACTATATCGCGCTCATCGATTCTGATGATCGTTGGGAAGCTGAAAAACTGGCCCTGCACAAAATTCATTTGGATAACAATCCTGAGGTCGGTGTCAGCTATAGCGGATCGCAGTTTATTGATCAAAATGGCAATATGTTGCGCCAAGCACAGCGGCCAAAACTTGAGAATGTCACAGCAAAGGATGTTTTGACGCGCAATCCAGTCGGCAATGGATCGGCTCCGGTCATTCGGAAAACGGCTCTAGACATCGTTGCCTTTCGTCACCCTCAAGAACCGATGAGAATCTGTTATTTCGACGAAACATTCCGCCAATCAGAAGATATTGAACTTTGGATTCGCATGGCGTTGACCGGTGAATATGCCTTTGAAGGCATAGATGGGAATTTGACTCAATATCGAATTGTTTCCGGAGGTCTTTCCGCCAATATTGCAGCCCAATATGAAAGCTGGAACCGTGTTATTGAAAAAACCAACAAAAAAGCACCGGGCTTCATTGCGCAATTCGGGGATGAGGCGCGGGCTTATCAATTGAGATATCTCGCACGCCGGTCAGTACAAATGGGCGATGGCGCTTTTGCGCTATCCTTGCTCAAAGATGCGTATGCTATTTCTGCCAAACCATTGATCAAAGAACCGCTAAAATCAGCTGTAACATACGCAGCCGCTGGAGTTATTCGCTTCTTGCCCGCCAATCTTTCATCGAAAATCGCCTCCGGTTGGACTGGCGTGAAAGTAGCAACATGATATATCGACCCAAAATTATTCATCTGTTGGATGATCTTTCGCTCGGCGGCGTGACCAAAAGCTTGGAACTCTTCCGCCACCCTGCCCTCCAGCGCCACTATGATTTTGCTGTAGAAGAAGTACATCCCGATTGGAGCATTGCACCCAAATTTAAAGCCACGGCGATCGTGGTGCACTTTTCAGTGAGCTGGAAGACATTGCCGTTTTTATATTCTCTGGCATCGCGCAACCCGAGCGCGAAACTGATCCTTATGGAACATAGCTATTCGGAAGAATGGCAGAATATAAATGTCCCGGATCATCGCCGATTTCATACAATGTTAAAGCTTGCCCACAAAATTTTTGATCGTGTGGTCTGCGTTTCGAACGCCCAGGCCAAATGGTTAGAAAAAGTGGCGGCTCTTCAAGCGCCAAAAAGCCAAGTGATCTATCCTTGGAGCGATATGGCAGGTCTTTTTCAATTGGAACGCCCTCATTTCTCGCGCAATGCACCTTTGATCATCGGAACCTATGGGCGATTTGTCGACGACAAAGGATTTGCAGACCTAATTGCGGTTTTCAAAAGTCTGGAACCACAAAGCAAGATTCAATTGCAGATTGGCGGCTTTGGTCCAGATGAGCAAAAGTTAAAAAAACTGGCGGCCGGAAATCCCAATATTTCCTTCTATGGGAAGGTTGAAAATGTGTCGGATTTTCTATCGCAATGCGACATTGTTGCGGTACCCTCAAAATTCGAGGCTTATGGCCTCGTAGCAACGGAGGCCCGATTGGCGGCACGCCCTATCCTGGTGGCTCCGGTGGGCGGACTTCCTGAACAAGTCGGTAAGGCGGGTGTCGCAATCAACTTTGGTGACACTAATGCCGCAGCCAAATTGCTTATCAAGCTCAGAAGCTTACCACTCGTGAACATGTCAGTTGCAGGCAGAGAAGACTGTCTCCGGGCAACCGAAAATCGCATACACAATTGGCTCGCGCTATTCGATGAATTGCACGGCGTCAGCGCAGATAAAGCCGTGGCTTAACATCTTTAACCAGTTTCCGTGAAGGACCAGCCAATGGCCTCTGCATCACTGCAGGGGCCATTTTTTTGCCCTTGTGGGCCCATTTAGAGGATTGTGACAATGACAACCAATCCCAGTCTTGATCACTTGCCACGCGGTAGTACCTTTGCTCAACCTATCACCGTAGCGCTCTAGCCTCATTCCAGTTCCAATGCCTTATGCACTCATGTCACGCTGAGAAACGGCCCTACTGAACCGTTTGCGCGCAAGCGATCAGTAAAGAAGGCAATGTATATGGCTTGATTAATGCGGTCGAGTCGGTTGCTTGCGAGCCGACGAGATTGGAGCACCGCGTCGGCCGTTGCCAACTTACCTTCATGTGTTTCTGTTTGAGCTCAGTTCTATCCCGCTTTGGATTGCAAAGCGTTACCGATTAAAAGCAAGGCAGGCCAGTAGAGATAGGCCAAAGATTCCAAGTTTTCCCCGAAGCTGTAAATCAATAAAAGCGCTATCATCGACAAGCCTATGCGGGCAATTTCAGAGGTTAAGGCCGATTTTAAAAGCAGAATCACACTAACAGCCATGGGTAAAGCCAAGGCCAACAGGCCCAACAAACCTTTTACAAAAAGCAATCCATACCAGCTGTGGTGACTGCCAATGGGCATATATTCCACAAGATGTGGACCAATTTCGACAATCCCGTGGCCAAACCAAAAGGCTTCTGCCTGCCACCGTTCAATCGCTAATCTTCCCAATGTGGCGCGCACACGCGTGGAATCGGCCCGAGCGCTCGAGAATTCCGATTGCGCGAGTTGCGCAAAATCCAGAATATCCAATGCGAACCAACCCGATAATAACACCAACGGTAGAACTAGAAACCATAGTGCCGGGCGGGTAATCTGCCGAAAGAAAAATGGCATGGGTGCAATGAGAACAAGCGCGACCATAGCTAATCGCGATTGGGACAATAATATTATGGCGAGCGCAGCTGCTATTCCCCAAAATTTCCATGAACGTGCTTTTTCCTGCATAGCGCAGATAAAATAGACCAAACCGATCATTCCAGCGGCTGGCGACCAGGGCGCGAAAAATTGCCACCGCGGAGCCCCTGACCCGGGTTCAAGAGTATATAAAATAGCAGAGAAATATTCCGGGCCGGAACCTCCGATGATTTTCAGAGGAGACACCCACAAATTGGAAGGCAAACCGACATAGGGCGCCAATAAGAATATCGGGAGCAACAACACAGTATATTTTCCGGTGCGGCAAATGGCGCGATAAACAATTTCTGCACGGATCGGCAATATCGCGCCGGCAAATATGAACAGAGCAATTAGAAACCAGCCTTTTGCCCACCCAATGGATGACTTAACTATCGTGGTAGCGCCGAGGTCGAAACTCAGATGACCAACAAATAAGATTACCAACATGAAGCCCATAGCCAACAGCCAAAGGCTGACCGACCAATGCGGTGCAGCCAGGCGTTTTTCGGCAGGCAATGACGGCGCAACAAAGTAAAAATATGCCGCCATAAGCGCTAAGGTGCAGCCAAGCACCGGGCCGGCAATATATAATCCGCCCACAAGCCATAATAGCCAAGTGGCTAATATGGTGTGATGGACTAAAGACTCGGGGCTATTTTGCGGATGATAGGTTGTCTGAACCATAGCAGTCCCAAACCGATTAAGATGACGAGCGTTGCTCCAACTGCTCCAGCCAGAGCCAACATGGTTGAAGGACTGGAAGGTTCTTTGGGAACAGATGGTTGCTCAAGTGTTTGTACCAATGGATAAGAAGCAAATGGATCTTGCTTGTTCGTATCAATACGCGCCAAAGCGGATGAAAAAACCGCCTCTGCGACACGGTGATCGCGGACCAAATCAGCAAGCATTGAAGCCTGTTTGACGAGCTTTTCACTTTTCGCCGATTGACGGGCAATATCGCCGCGTATTTCCGCCAATCCAGCTTTCGCACCCGCGCTTTGTGAATTGGCAACCACCATGCCTTGCATAAGATTCGAACGTCCACCGGCAACGGCAATATCGATATTTTTCAAAATCGACCCAGCACCAAGGCCCGTTAAAGCCCGACCCCGTTTAACCAAAGTGGCTTTTAACTGATCGCGTTCGGATGTGGCTTGAACCCGTGCGCCATGATCTTCACCCAATGTAGCTTCTTTTTCTTGAACATTGACTTCCATTTTGGCGTAACGATCCGCCAATTGTTGGAAAACCGGATCCGAGCGCAACCGCAAGGCACTATTTGCACCGCCGACCGACTTGCCCAGAATTGATGAAAAGCGCTGAGATTCAGCTGATTTTTGGCGCAATGCGATACGCGCTTCACGCTCTTGCTGGCGCAGCGCATCCATATTTGCAATCCGAGTGTTAAATTGGTCTAGCGATACCAGTCCCGTCTTCGCCTGGAAATCCAACAAGGATTGCTGGCTCGTCCGAACCTTTTTTTCCAACTGAACAAGGTTTTTGGCATCAGAGCTTTCCCGCATTTCCGCTTCATTCTTGCGGAGCGTATCCAGTTGATCCATGAAACTTTCTTTCAACGCCAGCGCCCGCTTGTTAGCCTGTTCTCCGCTTGCGCCGGTAACTTCAACCTGAATCAAATTAGTTTGATCGATCAACTTCACTTTTGGTGTGGGGAAATCACCCTCTTCATCTTTTGCTTTCTTAGCGCTTTGGCGCAATGTGATATCCGTCATCAAAAGGCGTTTATAATTTTCCGTCGGGCTCAGTGTGGCACTCGAAAATGCAGAGGAAACCGAGGATTGCGCTTGGCCAATGCTTTCTACATTCAGCGAGCTGCCAATTCCCGATCCCGGCAATATCAAGGTAAACTTGCTATTATATTGATCCGGAGCAAGCGCGAGATAGACTATTGTCAACGCCCAGATAACCGCGATCCATCCACCCGCGACTTTAAGATAGCGCTTGTGCCGGCGGAGCATCGGTTTCCGATTTCTAAAGGCTGTCCACATTTTTTCATGCAGGCCCGGTTTTTCGATTGTTTCATGCTTCATGTTCAGTCAACATTCTTAAGCAAAAAATAAGGAGAAGCGGTTTCACCGACGAGGCTGATAACGTCTCGGACATTCATCGCGAAACTGTCATAGCAAGCCAAGCTATCGCCTGGCATCAAATAGGGGTCGTTTTCATCTCGATCGGCATGGCGCACCAGCTTTTCCACTGATCTTTGGATGACCACAGACTTGCCGTTCATCGGATTACGAGACATTAGCACGACTTTTCGGGCCGCGTTCATGGCAGAACCACCGACGCAATTTGCCGCAACCATGGCTTGCGAAAGCCGCGTTCCATATGGCAAGCTTGTTGAATCCCGACCAATAGCCGAAGAAGCATTGTTGCTCGCCGGCCTGGACAAGTTGGACATATAAACACGAATTCCCGGAGCGGTCACTTGTGACGGTTTCACTAAGGCATCCTGGAAACATTCAGCAGATCCAACAATGATCCGATCGTCCGAGGTCAGCGTGATATCATCAATCGAACGCCCCGTTATGGCTCCGCTCAGATCAACCTGAGTCCATTGATCGTCGCGCAGCATAAAGACTGCGGAGAGATCTGCATCGGGGCGGACACCGCCTGCCGCCCGGATCGCGGCGGTTAGAGAGCGGCTGACATTGCGATCCCCAGATTCGCTATTGTTGAGATTGACGCCACGCGTTTCTGCGGTCCGTTCGCCAACTCTAATCATACCCGGTTCGAAAACCGCGCCACTCACAGCGACATTTACTCCGCCCAACTCGACCACACGCAAGCGCACACTATTGCGCAAACCTCGGATCAACCGGTTTTCAACCAACTTGCTACTAATCGCCCGCTCAGCTTGAACCACCGACTGGCCCGCCAGACCAATGACGATCCGACCGTCGATTGTGATGCTCCCATTTGCCGCCAGCACATAGGTCCGGGACAAATCATCCACATCTCCGGCAATTTTCAGTTCTACCCGATCCCCGGCTGACAACAAGTCAGGCGAACTCGCCATAATATGCGCTTCAACGCGATGATCCCCCAATTGTGAAAAGGGTATCATCGCGTTTTGGCATTGCGTGGTTGTCTGAGATTGCTCCCAATATTGCTGCGGTGCATATTGACTGCCGCGCATATTGTCCGGACGTTCCATGGTAGCGCATCCAGCCAAAAGCGATGCGGATGTGACGATGGCAGTTATTTTCTTGGACATAAATCACCTAAATATTGAATTTGGTATTGACCTTGCAACTGCTGTGCCAAGTGCAGAAATCATCGGAAAGCGATGGTAAAGATTGTCATAATGCGAAAAATCATCGACCATCTTTGCAATTTGCAAAGGTTTTTGTTGCATATTGCAAAGACAGACTATTGCAAATTGCGAATCTCGATATATAAACGGCAGAAATCAGCCATTCGCAAATTGGCATAAATGCTGCTTAGTTAGCGAAGAGACTAAATTGAACAATTAGAGAAAGCAGCGATTATGAAGGGTATAGTTTTTACAGAGCTCGTCCGGTTTATGGAAAAAGTCCAATCGCCGGAATTTGCCGATCAGGTTATTACGGGTGCCGCCTTGCCCAATGAAGGCGCGTTTACATCCATTGGCAACTATCCATCAGAATATGCCCTAGCCATGGTGGGCGCTGCTTCAGAAAAGTCTGGAATTGATGCAGCAGAACTTTGCCGGCTATTCGGAAAATACCTCTACAACCGTTTCACTATATTATACCCCCATATCATGGAGTCCTATAAAAGTGCCGAAGCATTGTTAACCCATGTGGGGAGCCATATTCATACGGAGGTATGTGTTTTATATCCCGATGCCAAACCTCCTCAAGTCACGGCCGAAGTGGAAAATGGAACCACCACAGTGCGCTATCAGTCCCATCGCCCGATGGCTGCCATTGCTCATGGTTTAGTGGAAGGATGTATGGAACATTATAACGACCAACGGACTTTGGAATGGAGTTTTGCCGATGATGGGAAATCGGCCTGTTTCACAATTACAGGATAAATTATGCCGCATCACAAAATACTGATTGTTGAAGATATTGCATCATTGTCCATTGCCTATGCCGGGCATTTGGAAACAGCATCATTCGAATGTGTGATTGCCGACAATCTCGCAGATGCTAGCGCGCAATTGAAACAACATAGCGATTTCTCTGCTGTTTTGTTGGATCTGCAATTGCCCGATGGTAACGGCCTCGATTGGTTACAAAATGAGAAAAAACTGATTGATCGCGTTCCCGTCATTGTTGCAACGGCCGATGGTTCTATCAATCGCGCCATCGATGCAATGCGGCTCGGTGCCTATGATTATATGGTCAAGCCTTTGTCGCCCGCTCGCCTTGTCACGGCCATGCAAGGTGCATCGGAAGTGACCAAACAAGCAGCAGCAGCAATAGATGCCCCGCCAAAAGCTTCATCTAATTCAAAATCCTTTGCTGGTTTCATTGGTGAAAGCCAAGCGATGCAGGATATTTACAAGCAAATTCAAAATGTTGCCCAATCCAAAGCAACCGTTTTCATCACCGGCGAAAGCGGTACGGGCAAAGAAGTTTGTGCGGAGGCCATTCACCAATCTGGTCCGCGTGCCAAAAAACCCTTTATTGCCATAAACTGCGGGGCAATCCCGGAAGATCTGATGGAATCAGAATTATTTGGTCATTTGAAAGGTTCATTTACCGGCGCAATTTCTGATCGCCAAGGCGCCGTACAAGCGGCTCATGGCGGCACTTTGTTTCTTGATGAAATTTGTGAAATGGAACTCAAGCTACAGGTCAAACTGCTGAGGTTCCTTCAAACCGGAACCGTGCAAAGAGTGGGCGCAACCCAGCCCGAAACGGTGGATGTCCGTATTGTCTGCGCTACCAATCGCAACCCGACGCTTGAAGTGGCTCAGGGGCGATTTCGGGAAGATCTCTATTATCGATTAGCGGTTGTCCCAATAGACTTACCAGCGCTACGCGAACGGGGAAGTGATATAACCTTGCTGGCGAACAGCTTTCTCGGAAAATTCGGAGAAGAGGAAAATAAGCAATTCGATGCTCTGACCGCGGATTTGTCCAGAAGTTTCGAAAGCCATAATTGGCCGGGTAATGTGCGAGAACTTCAAAATTTGATGCGCAGAGCCGCCGTCATGTTTGAAGGCCCAATGATCAGCCCCCATATCATTTCTGAATTTGTTGGCGGAACAGCAGAACCATCACGGTCAATTGATATCCCAATATCGAGCGCGCCGACCAGTGCTGAAACCGCTCCCTCCGCACCGCTTGCGGATGCCAGTATATTGGATGGTCTCACTTTGAACCAAGTCGAGCAATTGGTCGTCGCGCGAGCGGTGGAAAAATGCAATGGCAGCTTAACCAAAGCCGCCAAGATTTTAGGTGTAAGCCCGTCCACCCTTTACCGCAAAAAAGAGAAATGGGACGCAGAGCAATCTGCTGCATAAACCAATTATATTTTTATAATCAATAGGTTAGATAGTTTTCTTAGTCGTCCAACCGATTGGCACTATCTTCTTATTATTGAACGACCTCTGCTTCAAAAAAAAGCCCCGCCAGTTTCTGGCAGGGCTCGTTTTTCAACGTGACGATCTCTTTAGAATTTAATTCCGGCTCCGATACCATAGCGGCGGGGATCCAAAGTAAAGATATTCGTAAACAGGCCAGATGATGCATCGGTCAAATACAGACCCGTGGTCGAATTGCTATCGAAGATATTCTGGACAAAGGCCCGAACATACCAACGATCATCGCCGCCATTCAGCTGGATTTGCGCATTAGCTTGCGTAAAGCCTTCGATCTTGTTGACGTTGCCATTGAAGACACTGCCCGTTTGATCACCCGTATAGGCAATATCGACGCGCGGTACGAGAGTCCAACCGCTGTCAAAGTTATGCGTATACTGAACGCCGGCAGAAACTTTCACATTCGGAGCCTGTGGAAGATCATTACCGCGCAGATTGACTTGAACCCCTGGGCTCAACACCTGAATACCCGCAGGGTCAAAGCCAGCGCCAATTGCAGCCGCTTGTGCTTCCAAGACCCCGCAAATACCAAATGCGCCGGTAGATGCAATTCCGCCATCGGCTGGAAATGCTGTCGTTGGCTGCAGCCCAAGTCCGCCGTTAATAGCGTTGACGAAGGCATTTGTGCCCGCGGCATTGCCATCTGTACCAGGTACCACAGCACAATTGGCACCGTTGGTGATGTCTTTAATGATCACCGCATCAGCCCGGCCACCACCTGGATCACGAGGATTGGAGAAGAGTTGATCGCCTTTCACTTCGGTATTCAGATAACTGAAGCCCATATTGATCAACCAATCTGGATCGGGACGCACAACCGCCTCAATTTCAAGACCGTAGATATCCGCATCAATTGTATCGTTAACCGATGTTCTTGCGATAATCCGGCTCAGTTGAAGATCTTTATACTTATAGTAGAAAGCCGTCGCGTTTACCTGCAGCATGCCATCAGCGAAAGTATTTTTCGAACCGATTTCAAAGGCGTCGATTTGCTCCGGATCAAACGACTCTGGAACAGCGAAAATTGGCTGTAACGGCGGGTTGATACCGCCTGATTTATAACCTCTGGAGTAAGACGCATAAATCAGATTATCGTCCGTAAACTGCCAATCGACAACAAAACGACCAGTAATTTCATCAAAGGCCACATTGCGAGATTGCACCAATTGGTTACCAGGCGTTCCTGGATCAGCATCAAAAGCACCAACAAATGGAGAATCAAACACGTCACCGGTTTGACCGAACGGCACGAGGAAACTGGCCAGTGTCGAGCGGGCAGTCACTGACTTCTTATCGTTATTATACCGCAGACCACCGGTAATTTTCAGTGTGTCGGAAAGGTCGAAATAGACTTCACCGAAAATACCATAGGATTTCAAGCGGAAGTCCTGGGTATTGTTCCGGAAGAAAGGCGTACCGAGATATCCCGCACCGCCGCCGAGAACACCGGCAATATAGTCAATCGCGAAGGTGTTCACATAATAGCTATTCTGCCCAAGATCATTTTCGGCATAAATACCGCCAAGCAGGAAGTTAAACGGGCCGTCGAGATCAGAGCTTAGAACACCTTCAATCGACCATGATGTATTGTCCTGATCGGAGCGATCGAGAGAGATTGGCGTGTCCGCACAAATTCGGTTGCCGCCAAAGCTACCCAGACCGGTTGGATCGGTGTCGGAGGTACATAATTGCGTCCCCGAAGTTACTGCATCAAGAACCGGTTGAAAAGCTCCCAATGGACCAGCGCCGCCGGCGGACAAGGCATTGAACGTTCCCAATGCGGCATCAATGGTCGTCCGATCAAGCACCGACGTATTATAATCTTGGCGAGAATCGACTTCTGTTTCCTGATAGGTGCCGGTTATAGCCACGTTAATTGGACCGAAATCATGTTCGATATGAGCCTGCAACTGTAATTCGTCGGTGAAATATTCCGGCGTGAAGTCCGTACGCACCTGACGTACATCATTTGGTTCGATAAAGCCGGCATGTCCATCTGGACCATAGAGGCTGTTCAAGCCCAGTGCGGCAGGCAAGCCATTAATCGCGAAAAACTCTGCCGAACCAAGGGTCCCGGTGAAAGTTGCATTGGTGTTGACCTTATCAAAGTCACGCCGCGTGTTGAGACAGCCAAGCACACCGGTTGGATCACGTTGGCATAATTGTTTCTGGATCCGAGCCCGATCATCATCCTCGCGGAAATAATAGCCCATTAGGTCAATGGTGGTATCCGGTGTCGGCTCCCATTTGACTGATGCGCGAACGGCAAACATATCTCTGCCATCAATGCGCGTGTTATCAAAAAGATTTTCCGTATAACCATCACGGTTCAGGTAAAAACCAGCCAGTCGAACACCGAAAGTGTCACCGAGCGGCACATTGACCATGCCCTTCAGTTTGATCGATTGGAAATTGCCATATTCTGCATCCGCTGAGGCGCTAAAGCCACTGAGATCCGGTTTTGCCGTGACAACATTGACCACGCCCGAAGTCGCGTTCCGACCAAATAGCGTACCCTGCGGGCCGCGCAAAACCTCAACACGTTCGAGATCGAAATATTCCGTTTCAAACAAACGGGTGTTAAACAAAGGAGAGTCATTCAAGTGAATGGCTGTTGCTGAGTCACAAGACACACCCACACATAAATCGCCAATACCGCGAATGGTAAAGCTTGATGCGGTAAAGTTGCTTTTCGTGAAAGACACGTTGGGCAGCGTAAGCTGCAAGTCCGATGCATTTTCAATTTGCTGCGCTTCCAATGCCTTGGAATCAAAAGCAGACACAGCAATAGGCACTTCCTGTAGGCTTTGCGCTTGGCGCTGAGCCGTCACGATAATAACATTGTCATCTATTTCATTGTCGGTTTGCGCCCAAGCGGGTGCAGCCACTGCAGATATAGCCGTGGCGGCTAATAGTAACGATTTACGCATTTTCCTCTCCCAATCCCGTACCATCTATCCGGAGAGTGATGCTTTTGCTCATCCCCCCAGACGGCCTAATCTTCAACTAATCAATCGATTAAGTCCAGACCGAAATAAAAAAAATGCACCAGTGCGTTACATTTTTGCACCTTTATTGCTGAATTGCTCTGAAATTAAACACAAAAAAGCCCCGCCAGTTTCCTGGCAGGGCTCGTTTTTTGGTTAATATGTCGCTTCGATTAGAATTTGAAGCGAGCAACTGCACCATAAGTTCGTGGGGCACTTGGATATCCTGACACGGTACCAGACTGTGCTACACCATCAAATACGGTCGCAATATACCGGTCGTCCAGCAAGTTCCGAGCATATACGCCAACTTCAAAACCATTATCGAGAGCGAGCGTCATGGAAGCATTCACCAGATTGACTTCGCGGCGGAAGATCTCGGTATTGCCGACATTCGTGTTAAATTCTGGCAAACCGTTGTTGATATCCGTGTTGCTCTCATGATTATAATCCACGCGCGTGATCAAACGATTGCCTGAAGCACCGAATTCGTGCGTGTATGTCGCCGAAGTCGCGATTGCCCAGGATGGAATACCGCCTGGGCGTGCGCCGGTGAGATCGCCAAGCACACTGCCCGGGAAATCATCGAACAACGGATCAAGGTGGGTCATAGCGAAGGTAAAGACCAGACCGTCGGTTGGCTGAACGTTAACATCCAGCTCAAAACCGCGAACCGATTGCTCACCTGCGTTCCGCAGCGCAAAACCAGTGCCGGTGAAAGCAAAGCTTTGAAAACCTTCAATGGTCTGATCGAACAGCGCAAGGTTAACGCCAATTCCTGGCCACTGAGCCTTCAAGCCGACCTCATAGACTTCAGCTTCTTCTGGTCCAGCAAAGCGTGAACCTGTGACCAGATTTGGTGTTGCCAGACCGGCATTAAGAAGCGGTGACGCTGGAGCGGCGAAGGTTGATCCTCCAACACCTGCGGTAAAGTCATCATTTGATGGACGGCTGTCACGCGACAGGTTGATCGAGCTCGCTTTAAACCCGGTCGCATAGCTCGCGTACACGTTCACTTCCGGCGAAACTTCGTAAGACGCACGCAGCAAGTAGGTGAACTTGTCGTCGTTTGTCCGGCCATCTTCAATCGCGTTTGGAATGGTTACAAATGGCGGCTGGAACTGGAATGCCGCAAGTCCGATTAATGGGTTTACGGCTGGATCAGTTGCTGCTGCGAGCAGAGCGGCTTGGTTCGCAGCCGGCAGCGCCTGGAATTGGTCACGCGTAGTGACGGCGCCAGCAGTGGCTCCAACGATAAAGGCATCAACCAGGTTAACCTGACCAAGCGGATCGAAAGACTGCTGCGCAAGCGCAAAGTCTTTTGAATCGTCGGTGTAGTTAAATCCGCCGGTAAACACGAGACCATCAATTGGTTCGAAATCAACGGTACCGAAGATTGACCAAGATGTGTTGTCCATGCTGAATTGCTCGGAAGTCAGCAGAGGTGTGTTGAAAATGCTTTCTTGTGGCAAACCGAGACCAGCTTCTACACCGTTGAATACGGATGGCAGGCCGGCCAAGACGTCGGCAGGGTTGCCGCCAGCGAGAATTTCGAACACGTCGCGGATATCGCTACCGTTCTGAATAGCGCTGTCCTGTGAAATGGACTCATCAAAATAGAAACCACCAAGAAGGAAGTTGATCGGACCATCGAAATCCGAAGTAATTCGGATTTCCTGCGTGAAGGTTTCGACTTCCTGATCACGCGTTTCCGTCGCGAGGGAAGCACTGGTGTAATCAATATCTGACAAGAAGAAGTTCTTCAGTTCGCGATAAGAGGTGATCGATGTAACCGAGATCGGGCCGGTATCCCAATCGACTTGTACCGAACCGCCATAATTATCGACTTCGTTGGTCGGCACAAAGTTGAGGAACACTTCATCACTAAAGAAATCAGTGTTTAGCTGTCCGCCTACTGCATTGAGCGCGCCAGTAACAGGTCCGGCAACTACTGTACTCACCTGACAGCAGACTTCGTCAATGCGGGAATAATCGGCAATAGCACGGATACGAAGATCTGGCGTCGCTTCGATCAATAACTGTCCACGTGCAGACCAACGGTTGCGGTCATTCTGCTCTTCATCAAGATTAATGATGGTGGAGTATCCGTCGCGGCGGTTGTAGCTGCCGTCGACAGAGAATGCGATGCTTTCGGTGATAGGTCCGGTTACATCAGCCTTAAGGACGACCGAATTAAAATTACCGTAGCTGGCCTCAACCGCACCGCCGAATTCAAATTGTGGCTCACGCGTAATAACCGAAATAACACCGGCTGAAGCGTTTTTACCAAATAAGGTTGATTGAGGTCCGTTCAAAACTTCAATCCGTTGAACATTAGGAAGATCCGACAAAGCAGCAGCCGAGCGGGAGCGGAACACACCATCAATAAAGACACCAACAGAAGGCTCGATACCAAAGTTATTATCACCGTTACCAAAACCACGAATGATGAATGTCGATGCGGAAGATGTTTGCAGCTGGCTTACCCGCAGCGAAGGCGTCACCGTTTGCAAATCAAGAACATCGCGAATTTGCGCTGCTTCCAAGGTTTCACCCGTAGTCACAGAAACAGAAATCGGAATTTCTTGCAGCGTTTGTTCGCGCTTGGTGGCAGTAACGATGATCACATTGTCATCAACACTATCCTCACCCTGTGCTTCTTGTGCATAAGCAGGCACAGTTGAGATCAGGCCACCCAAAGCGGTAGCAGTCAAAAATTTGGTTATTTTCATGAATTACTCCTGAGGTCCCAATCTAACGATGGGATCTTTAAACTAAAGTTGTCCTCCAACTGAATTTTACATGATATAAAACGTTCATTCCGTCCACCATTTCTATGGCCTCGAAAGGGTACTGGTACGATTATTATAGGGAGACACCCCAAAGCGTTGCTACAAAGCAACATATGTGACGAATTTGTTTAGAATGGTGCCCCTGGCCCGACTCGAACGGGCACTCCTTGCGGAACTGCATTTTGAGTGCAGCGCGTCTACCAATTCCACCACAGGGGCCGATTTGCACTGCCGCAGACTGGCTAATGCGAAAATCGACGCCCTGTTAGACGAGTAAATTTTCGCTGGCAACCCTCTGATTGCGAGTTTCCAGTTAAAGGATGAATCCACCGATGGCTGTTTGCGCTATCCATAGCGGAAATGCGGTGACTGCCATAAAGCTCCCCAAGGGCAAAGCGCTGTCGGCAGTTATCGATTGATGGCGAAGGCGCATAGTGATGAGTGAGATGATTCCAACCAGCGCAGCACCCAAAACCACGAGTGGCAATGCACTCCATCCCAGCCAACATCCGATGGCTCCAAGTAATTTGGGATCACCTCCGCCCAAACCTTCCTTTTTGCGAAAAATTTTATACACCCATCCAATCAAGAACAGGCCCAAAAATCCAGAAACACCGCCGATCAAGCGATTTATGATATCCGGATCATTTATCCAAAAAGAGCTTCCCAAGCCCAATAACGCGAGCAGGATTGTCAGCTTGTCTGGCAACCACAAATGTTTGGCATCCAAGGCCGCTAAAACCAGTAATAGCCAACCAAATCCTGCGCCTAAAAGCCCTGACCATCCTGGTTCCACATAAAATGCAATACCGCCAATTAATCCCGCACCGAGCTCAATATATGGGTGGTCAGGTTGAATTTTCGAACCGCAAAAGGCGCATTTTCCTGATCGTATGACAAAGCTAACCACAGGGATAAGATCAGATATTCTAAGGTGTTTTCCGCAACTGTCACATTGAGAACGACCGGTCATGATCGATTCATCCTTTGGCCAACGGATTAGGATCGTCGCCAGAAAGCTTCCGACAATCAATCCTAATAGCACGCCAAAAATGGGATAGACAAAATCAGGCAAAGGCCACTCCGGTGCAATAACTTATCCCGCGATTGGCACGGCATCGATCGATGTTCAATGCTGTGATTGAAAAAGCCAGACGCGCCGCCTATGTGGAAGGCCAATAATGAATGCAGCTCTCAACCTTTTGGAAGGTACAATTATGTCTCAGTCCGATCCCGTCGTTATCCTGTCTTATGCACGAACCCCTATGGGCGGCATGCAAGGCGCATTAGGGGATGTCAGCGCACCAGATTTGGGCGCAGTGGCCGTGCGCGCCGCCGTGGAGCGCGCCGGCGTGAATGGTAGTGACGTCGAACGCATTTATATGGGCAATGTTTTGTCGGCTGGACAGGGACAAGCCCCTGCCCGCCAGGCTGCGATTTTGGGCGGCCTTCCAGAATCGGTTGAAGCCACGACCGTCAACAAAATGTGCGGATCAGGGATGCAAACAGCGATTATGGGCGCCGAAGCACTTGCCGCTGGATCCGTCGATATTATTGTAACCGGCGGTATGGAAAGCATGACAAACGCGCCTTATCTATTACCGAAAATGCGAAGCGGCGCGCGATTGGGCCATACCCAGACAATGGACCACATGTTTCTTGATGGTTTGGAAGATGCTTATGAAAAAGGGCGCGCAATGGGTAGCTTTGCCGAAGAAACGGCGGGCGAATATCAATTGACCCGGGAAGCGCAAGATGAATATGCGATTGAATCCCTTTCCCGTGCCAAAGCAGCGGTTGAGGGCGACGCTTTTGAAGATGAAGTGGTCGCGGTTGAAGTTAAAACTCGCAAAGGCAGCGTTACGATCGACAAGGACGAGCAGCCTCTCAAGGGCAATCCTGAGAAAATTCCGCAATTGCGACCGGCTTTTGCTAAAGATGGGACAATAACAGCTGCCAACGCCTCTTCCATTTCAGACGGCGCGGCGGCGATGGTTTTAACGCGTGCTAGCGTCGCCAATGCCAAAAATCTCAAATCTGTCGGTAAAATAGTCGCTCATGCAGCGCACGCCCATGCTCCGGCAAAATTCACTACCGCACCGGTCAGTGCAATTGAAAAAGTGTTGTCAAAGGCTGGATGGCAAGTGGCTGACGTCGACCTTTGGGAAGTGAACGAAGCCTTTGCCTGTGTTGCGATGTTTGCCATGCAAGATATTGGAATTTCGCGTGATAAGTTAAATATAAATGGCGGAGCCACAGCGCTGGGACATCCCATTGGTGCCAGTGGAGCGCGGATCATGGTGACACTGATCGCCGCTTTGAAAAAGCAAGGGCTGAAAAAAGGCGTAGCCGCCTTGTGCATTGGCGGCGGCGAAGCGACCGCAGTTGCTATAGAACTGACCGACTAAGACGCGCATTCGGCATTAAAAAAGGGCGAGAGACGCTGTCTCCCGCCCTTTTTATGTCTAATTTAACTAGGCGAAACTAACAGTCTGCCGAGCTTTCTTGCGGCGCAGCGCTCCGCCAACAGCACCAAATCCAAAGATCATAAAGGCCCAGGTTGCTGGCTCAGGCACAGCAGCCAAATTGACATTTATATCCCAGTGCCGAGGTTGCTCGCCATTTTCACCTTCGACCAAAAGCCAAGATGAAGCACCAAATTCGTTATTTTTGGCATTTGCGCCCAAACCATATTGGAAGGCGTGCCCTCCAGCAAAGGGATTAGCCCGAAGCATGTAGGTATAACCATCAATTGCGATGGTCCCTGTTGCACCGGTGAAAAAATCAACGTCCGCTGTGTCCGTAACCGGATCATAGGCAGCGCCGCCTTGTTGCTTATAGGTAAACGCAGATCCCAATGTGGTTTCCAGAAATCCACCCAAACGTATATTGATTTCCGCTACATTGTTGGAACCATTGATTGCTGTTGCAACAAATGTGCCCGTCCCGGTATCCGTATCCACAGTGAATATCGAACCGGGTTGAAACGCGTAAAAACGGTCCGTACCAATATTCGTATTATTCGTCCAAAGCCCGTGCTTATTGTCGCCAGCAGTATAATTGCTTGCATTAAATATAAGCACTTCAGCCGAAGCCGCTGTCGCGGACAAAGCAGCTGCAGACAATGCAACTGCAGACAGCGCAGCCTTTACCTTACTCACAGTCATTTACTTACCCCCAAAATATAGACGACACCGTTCCAAAACGGTAAAAATTCTGCCCCTTGCCACCAATATATATGGTGAGGATCGAACTTTCTAATCGCCGGACATATGTCCATAGATTTACGCAAGACTGATTCTCGCGCTCAGACCCTGAAAAGACGTTAAACAAAAATTAATCATTTGAGCAATGAATCCCTGCCTATTTAGCAAAGATTTTACCAATAGTGACAGGTTTACAAGTAGATACCCCTGATAATCACAATTGACACTCAAGTTTTGACCCAAATTGGGACAGTTTTCGTTAACCATCTCTCCTGAAGGCATGATTCGTAGCGTTATCAAAGGCGTAGGCGCGGCAATTCATTACTTTAAGGGTTCATCACCCCAAATGCTTTTCTGCTCAATATAGCCGCGTCGACCGGTCACATCAAAAAGACACCAGCCATTTTCACATTGCGTGATCTTCCCAACTACACCCGGTTCTACTTGCCAAATAACCTTGGCATTTTTGTTGGGGCCGGACCTCAGAGGCTGAATTTTCTTTTGGTCATCCAACACGATGGCGGTCTGCTCCGCGCTTAACAATCGGGCATGCATCCAGCCTTGTGCTCCGTCCGGATCCTCGACTTTCCGCCACGCTTTGTAACGGGCCAATATCTTAATCGGTAGCCGCTCACGCTGGTATATCCACATGGTGGGATATTCTGTGCTCGGCCCCGTTCGCATTCTCGCTTCAGGCTCATCTATCGATGCCCAGTAAGGTGGATCTTGCTGTGCGAAAGCAGGCACAGCCCAAGCTCCATTGAAAAGCGCGACTGAAAAGGCCATCACGATTTTGATGTAAAATTTAGACATGACTCGAAACTATTCATTCCCCCGATGTCATTAAACATAAACTGAAAGCCAAGCGCGCATCAAGCGTCACCTGCTTGACCTGATGTAAAATTCAGGCATAGCAATTCATCTATGCCAGATACATCCCGCAATCCAATTTCCCAGCCTGAAAGACCACGCGTGGAAAAACCGCGCGTCATTGTAACACGAGAATTGGCGGATTCTGTCCATGACCGCATGTCAGAATTATTTGATGTTGTGCCCAATTTAACCGATCAGGCCTTTTCTCGCGAAGACCTAATCGCTGCCATGTCCGATTGTGATGTCCTGGTACCAACAGTTACCGACCAAATCGACGCGGAAATGATTGCAACGGCGTCTGATCGGTTGCAGCTTATCGCAAGTTTTGGTGCGGGCGTTGACCATATCGACCTCGCAGCTGCCAGAGCCAGAAAAATATTGGTCACCAATACACCCGGCGTGTTCACAGAAGACACAGCCGATATGACTATGGCGCTTATCTTGTCAGTGCCGCGCCGTTTAGCGGAAGGCGAAAAATTAATGCGTTCGGGTCAATGGGAAGGCTGGAAACCATCCGGGATGCTCGGCCATTGTATCGGCGGAAAAAAACTCGGGATCGTTGGTATGGGCCGCATTGGCCAAGCCGTGGCGCGCAGGGCATCAGGTTTTGGCCTGTCGATTATCTATCATAATCGCCGCCAATTGCCGCCTGCTGTGGAGGAATCGCTAAATGCCACCTATGTTGACAGCATAGACGACTTGATTGGGACTTGCGACATCCTCACCATCCACTGCCCGCGAACACCGGAAACATATGGCATGATCAACGCCGACCGGATCGCGAAAATGAAATCATCAACTTATATTATCAACACAGCACGCGGTGACCTTATTGATGAGGACGCTTTGATAAAAGCGTTGGAGCAGGAAAAAATCGGTGGCGCCGGATTGGATGTCTACACAAAAGAGCCCTCGGTAGATCAACGTCTATTGGATCTGAAAAATGTAGTCCTGTTACCGCATATGGGCAGCGCAACATTTGAAGGCCGAGAAGCATCGGGCGAACGGGTTATAGCGAATATTCGCGTATGGGCTGATGGTCACCGCCCACCCGATCAAGTGCTCGAAGACTGGATTTAAACGAGCGCATCACAGCTTATCGTGCTTGGCGGTTGAGTCCGCTTCCTCTCTCGACTAGAAAAACCGTAATTTATGATTCGCAATAGCGTCCATATATAATAAAATTTTGTTTTTAGGGGTCTTCATGAAATATATGAGTAAATTGGTCGCGACCGGCATGGGCATGATTTTGGCGGCAAGCCCATTGGCAGCCCAGGATATTATCGACCCGGCAGCCGATGTTGCCAATAATGGCGATACTGCTTGGGTCCTGACGGCCACCGCTCTGGTCCTTCTCATGACACTCCCCGGACTGGCGTTGTTTTATGGCGGCCTTGTTCGCGCCAAAAATTTTCTCTCTGTACTGATCCAGTGCATGGCAATTGCAGGCATTACATCGGTGCTGTGGGTTGTGGTGGGTTACACGTTGGCATTCGGAACGGTTACCAATGGCATTTTGGGCAATGGTATCAATTGGATGTTCGACAATCTGGGTAACGTGCGGGAAGGCACGTCGATACCGGAATCGGCATTTGCGATGTTCCAGATGACCTTTGCCGTCATCACTCCGGCGCTGATGGTCGGGGCCTGGGTTGACCGGGCTCGCTTTGGATGGGTAATCGCATTTTGCTCGCTTTGGTTGTTGGTTGTCTATGCTCCGGTCACACATTGGGTTTGGGGCGGTGGCTGGCTTGCCCAGCGTGGCGTACTGGATTTTGCCGGTGGCATTGTGGTGCACACGACCGCGGGTGTTTCGGCCTTGGTCGTCGCAATCATGATGGGTAACCGGATCGGTTGGCCGAAAACCCTGATGCTGCCGCACAGCCCGGCGTTGACGGTCGCTGGTGCCGGCTTGCTTTGGGTCGGATGGTTCGGTTTCAATGGCGGCTCTGCGCTCACCGCAACAGACGATGCATCATCCGCCATTATCAATACCCATGTGGCCGCTTCGGTTGCCGCTCTAGTATGGATCTTGATCGAACGGATTAAAGTTGGAAAATCTACAGCCGTTGGCGTGGCAACTGGTGCCATTGCAGGCTTGGCCACAATAACACCCGCGGCAGGTTTCGTGGGACCTGGCGCGTCCATCCTGATCGGCGCAGCGGCTGGATTGATCTGCTTTTTCGCAGTTGGCCTGGTCAAAAACGGCTTTAAAATTGATGACAGTCTTGATGTGTTCGCGGTCCACGGTGTGGGCGGCATGCTGGGTTCGCTCTTGCTGGCACTCTTCATTAGCGAAGGTATGGGCGGCACGGGCTATGCAGAAGGCATGGCTTTTGGCAGCCAATTTGTTGCCCAGCTGATCGGTATCGGCGCTGTCGCAATATGGTCCGCCATTGCAACCGCTTTGCTCGGCTTTGGTATCAGCTTCATCCTTCCGATGCGGGTCAATGAAGATGATGAACGGGATGGGCTGGATATCTCCAGCCACGGTGAACGGGCGTGGGATATCGACTAGACCGCAAAATTGAGGCTTAAAAGTTGAAAAACTCCGGCCGCAAGACCGATCCGGCTTTCGCAAACAGAATATCTATTTGAACCAGATGGTTACGGGGCCGGCTAAAGCCGGAGACTTCGGTTGGGAAAAAACCGCGCTCTGCCATAAATGCAACGACATCCGGTAATAGCGGTGCCCCTTCGTTATATTGCAGCATCGCGGTTTCGAGCTGGACCAAACCCGTGCGCTCCAGAAGAGCACTGGCCCCTTGCAAAACTTGCAATTCGGCGCCTTGGACATCAATTTTTAGAAAAACATTGTCAACCGGCTCCAGATGTTCCGCCGCCACATCATCCAATGTGCGGGTCTTGAGCTGCAATTCCTTGCGCGGTGCGTCACTGGCCTCTGGTAAGAAAGAAGAGCCCGTCCCCATTTCGTAGAAGGTGACATCTTGGCCAGCCGTCGCCCCCAATACTGTGCTTTCACATTTCACATGAGGCAACTCGCTGATCAGTTTATCCAATCCCGCTCGCAAACCCGGTTGCGCTTCCACCATGAGCATTGGCATCGCACCGAAAACCCGATTGGCGAGACGCGTCCATTCCCCTTGATAAGCACCGACATCAATAATGGTATTGGGTGCGAAACCATTTTCTATCAATCGATTATAGGTGATCTCTTCAGATGACCGCGCCACCATATCCGCAACATGGCGTTGCAACTGGGGCGTTCCGGTGCGGAACAAACGGCCAATGATGCGCTGAGATAATGATGGCGATGACATGGCTTGGCTATTGCTAGAAATCGCAATGCTGTCAAACAAACTCAGTTTTCGTAACCATTTTCATTAGCACCCTGAGGGCACAATTCGATTTTTAGTCCACCGCAAAAGTTTTCCAAGCGACAAAGGCGAGGAACGGGATCCCAACTGCATCGGCAATCGCAATATTCTGCAATTTCTCAGGCTGGCCATAAAGGAAAAATATCACGAGAAAGCTAATCATGGACAATGCGGTTACAACGACAGTGAGCTTGCGCGGACCGGAATCTACCGCTGCCCAAAGGCAAGCAATAGCGACCACTCCGAACAAAGCCGCACGGTGCAAAATCAACGGGAAATTTGGATCGTCCGGATGGATGCCATAGAGCTGTTCGATCAACGCTGGCCGCACTAATGCCGCAAAAGGCGGCAAATGGATTAGTGCCAATACCGCCCAACAAATTCGTTCCCACATATCTCGCTCCGGCTTCTAAAGGTCCAAATGCAGAAACTGATTAAAGTCACTCGCGCTATAGTCAGCAAAAGCAGGACCATTTTCAAACCCACGCTTTCGGTACAGCTGAAGGGCAGGTTCAAATTCGAGACCAGAACCAGTTTCAAGACTTAACCTGCCATATCCTCGACGCTTGGCCTCGGCAATTATGTGGTTGAGAATTGACAAACCCACCCCTTTTCTCAAATGCCGAGAATCAGTCCGCATGGATTTGATTTCACCAGCCCGTTCCGACAATTTCTTTAGCGCCCCAACACCCATTAAAACATCCTCATCCCAAGCGGTCCAAACAGAAACATCGGGCGCTTTCAAGCCGGATAAATCGAGAGCATATACACTGCCCGGTGGAGAATTGCCCTGCATTCCAGACAAGTGATTGGCTAATAGGTCCAGAACCACTGGGCGAGTTAAGTTATCAAGATGAATTTGCATTGCGCTCAGTCTTTATAGCGTTGTCAATTTAACCAATGTAGACAAGCCTCTAGCCCGTTGAAACAAAATATTTGCACGGGTTCGCGCTGATAAGCGCTGAGCTTAAGAAGCTAAGGTCAGCCTGCGCAAAACTTCCGTATCCAGTGCATCTGCAAAGCGACAGCCCGCCTGCTTTGTTTTTTGCCAAACCAAAGTTGCTTTCATCGGAGCATATTCATCGACAGTAACGGTGACGCGTTCGCCTTCTTTGAAGACCGCATCAGCCTCGATACGACAGCCATAAATTGAAATGTCCAACAGGGTGGCGGCGATCGAATGATCGCCTTTCCGTTTGAGAGAAGCGCTTGATACTGTGACCTCATGCCGCGGCATGGACCTTCGGTTCAAGGCCGCGGGTTCTGGTTTCCGGTATCTCGTCGATTTTAGCGCCATGTCTGCCCTCATGCCTGCCACCTGTATCCATTCGTAAACGGAAAAAGGTATCAAAAGGTTAACAGCATTAAACCACAGTCATTCGCCGGTCAGAATACGATCCACCAATTGCTTCACAGTTGGAACAAAGCCGTTGGAATAAAAAGGATCTTTACCAAAATTATAGGCACCATGGCCTGCAAACATGAGATGTTCCTCAATCGGCGACCCATGAACAATTTCCTGCAGCGATTTTTGAATACAAAAACTTCGCGGATCGGCGAGCCGGCCGGTGCTGAAATTATCATGGTCTTTCCATGCGGAGAAACCACAATGGGACAGACATCCCATACAATCCGCTTGATCCTTGCGGATTATCTTGGCTTCATCCGGGGTTGTAAAGACAATCGTATTATCTGGCGTTTTGAGTGCCATGGTAAAACCGAGCCCATCCCACTCACGGGCCCGCAGCAAGTCGTTACGGGTGACCCAGAAATTCTTGCCTTTCACTCCGACATCCAATTGATGTGTATGCTCACCAGCTTTTTCAGTTGAATAGGGAATCTGGCGCTCGGAACGCGCTTCCAGACTGCGAAGAAATTCGTTGCGAACCGCCGAAGAATAAAATCCAGTCGGCGAAAATTTATGCAACAGGACATCGCCTTCCTTAATTTTAATCAGTTCATTTTTCCAGCTATCGGGAATTGGGCTTTCCTGCGTTAGCAATGGACGGGTGCCAAATTGAAAGGCAATCTGCCCCAATTCGTCATTGTCGATCCAATTGTCCCAATCCTTTAGCGCCCAAACGCCGCCAGCCATGATGATCGGCACGCTATCGGCAATGCCTTCACCGCGCATTGTTTCTCGCAGGGCTTTGACTCTCGGGTAAGGATCTTCCGGTTTTCGCGGGTCTTCAGCGTTGCTCAGGCCATTGTGACCGCCCGCCAACCAAGGATCTTCGTAGACCACCGCTGCCATCAAATCGGAGACTTTGTGATAAGCCCGTTTCCACAGAGCACGAAATGCCCGCGCTGAACTGATGATCGGCAAATAGTTGACGCCATATTGCTGAGCAATTTCTGACAGCTTATATGGCATGCCTGCGCCGCAGGTTACCCCTGCGACCATGCCCTTTGTCTGCTCTAAAACGCCGTGAAGCACTTGTTGCGCGCCTCCCATTTCCCACAAGACATTAATATTCACCGCACCTTTGCCATTGGACATTTCAAAGGCTTTAGTGACTTGAGCGACAGCACCATCAATCGCATATTTGACAAGCTCTTCATGTCGCGCACCGCGGGTTTTACCGTGATAAATTTGCGGAATGACATTGCCATCGGCATCATAGCTATCGGCATTTACCGCAGAAACCGTACCAATTCCGCCCGCAGCAGCCCACGCACCCGAACTGGCGTGATTGGTGGCGGCAACCCCCTTGCCTCCCTCAATTAAAGGCCACACTTCGCGACCATTATACTGGATAGGCTTGACCCCTTTAAACAATATACTCTCCTATTTACCCCGAGGGCACCTTATAGACTGCAAAATGCAGAATGGTGCGAAAAATTCAGCTTCAGTCCCAACTTATTTAAATCATGAAATTCTATTTGAAATTTGGCCGCCCCAGAGCATGTCCATATAAAAGTGCATAGCGCGCCAACATTTTGCTTTCATTATATTCTGCCTGCGCTTTCATCCGATTTTGCGCGCCAATATCCTGCCGCAACTGCTCATGTTGGACCAAAGTAGTCAGAGCTTCAGCAAATTGCTTCTCATCATCTACATCCTTGATAAATCCCTGATTGGCTTGGCAAACCATTGATTTGACATCACCGACGTCCGTGGCTGCAACCGGCAAGCCTGCCGCCATAGCCTCGATCAAAGAAATCGGAAATTGCTCACTGTCAGATGATAGCGCAAAGATATCAAACAGACCAACATAGCGTGATGGATCTTTTAGAAACCCCGGCAAAACCAGACGGTCGGCCATGCCGCATTTTTCGGCCTCAGCCAAAATCACGCGTTTTTCAGGCCCTTCTCCGACAATGACCAATCGAACATTATCGCCCGCTGCCGCACAGGCCCGTACAAGTCGAGGCAGGTTTTTTATCGCACGAAGTCCAGCCAGGGTTCCTACGACCACTTCCCCTTTAGCTTTTTTAAATCCCGGCAAAGCTCCGCGTTGTGGTTTTTTGTCAAACGGCGTTACATCAATCCCATTTGGGATGCGGTGTATTTTATCTTCCGGCTGTTTCCATATGGATTGCGCTATATCTTGCAGGCGGCCGGAAGGTACAACTAGAGCCTGACTGCCGCCCAGGGCGAATTTGCGAAACCAGTTGCGTTTCCAGTTCAGCTTTTTTCGCTCGTCTTCGTTAAAACCGTCTTCGTGATGAATAAGCGGCGGCAAACCTTCAACCCGGGAAAAAAGTGTCCGCGCCATCACGCCGTCCATCGCGCCCCAATTATAAGAAAGTATGAGGTCAAACTGCTGATAATATTCAACCAATTGTCGGTAGCGGCCGAGCGCCGGCTTGCCGGCCAAGGACGGCGCATCTTTCGGAAAGCTTACTTTGATTGAGCGATCAATGGCATCGCGGGCAGAAAGACTATCAGGTTCTGCCGAGAGAATGACATGATCCGCCTGATGGCCAAAATGGTTCATCAGTCGGACCGCGCGCGCCTCTTTGCCACCGAGATTGAACGTACTGTGCAGATGCAGAATTTTGGAAGTTTTCATCGAATCTATCGGCTATCGCTCTTGGCAAGAAAAATCAATTTACCCGTTGGAGCAAGCCGGCAATCGCGTCAAGCGATGCCGGTTCTTCCAAGGTCGGTGCGTGGCCAACACGAGGGATTGTTACCAATTCTCCGGCATTCAGGCTACTCAGCATTTTTTCAGCGGTTGCAGCGCTGAACAAATCCGACAAGGCACCTCTTACGATCAACGTTGGTATGTCTTGCAATGATTTCATCGCTTTCCACATCGCATCAGCACCGCCGCCTTTTCTTTCAAAGGGTTCTGAAATTTTCATATCATAGTCCAATTTGATGCGCCCGGAACTGTTCATACGATAGAGTTTCTTGGCGAAACGGATCCATTCTGTGAGACTATAATCCGGAAATATCTCCGAACTCTCAGCGGCGATATCTCTTGCCGCATGCGCCCAGGTATCGAAACTTCTGCCTTGCCCAACATATTCCGCGATCCGATCAAGACCCTTTTGATCAATTTCTGGGCCAATATCATTGAGCAACGCGCCAGCAACGCGATCTTGATGCATGCTTGCAAGAATCATCGTGATAATCCCGCCTAACGATGTTCCAAAAAAAATCGCTTTTTCCATCTCTATGCTATCCATTAAACGGATTATATCTTGGACATAAGTTTTCGGATTATAGCTCGCGCTGTCCTTTGCATATTCGCTCTCGCCGCGGCCGCGCAAATTGACCATGATTATGTGATGCCCGCCATCCAGCCACGGCCCCAAATGGGCAAAATCGCGCGCGTTACGGGTTAGACCAGGAATGCAAATTATCGGGGTTTTCGAGTTATTTGCGGGATAATCTCGGTAGTGAAGCTTCAAGCCATCTTCAGATTCCCAATAGCAATCTTCGTAGCTCTTCTCTGCGACCATTTGCATATTCCCCCGGTTCTGACTTGCCGTTGCCATCAATAGTCCCCACTATTGAGCAATGCCATTTAAACCGCAAGTTGAACCCGCCCTCGCCCCCTATCGGGCGGATGTTAAAATCACCGATTTGGGAGAAAAAATTGGTGACCCGGTTCAAGCCGCCACATTTCCAAAGCATCAATTGCGATTTCGGAATGATCGTTGGGATAAATCCGTAGGCCTATCCACCTTGAGCAATGATCAATGGATCCAGCATTTCGGTCATTTTGAAGCTCTCGACGCTAATCTCAGCCCGGCTTTGGCCCTGCGCTATCATGGCCATCAATTTCGCAATTATAATCCGCAAATTGGGGATGGCCGCGGATTTTTATTTGCGCAAATGCGTGATCACGAAAATCGCCTTATGGATCTCGCCACCAAAGGGTCAGGAACCACGCCGTGGAGCCGCACTGGTGATGGCAAGCTCACTCTAAAAGGGGGCGTCCGGGAAATATTAGCCACCGAAATGCTAGAGGCCCTGGGGGTCGAGACGTCCAAGACGTTTTCCTTGGTTGAAACCGGTGAAGATCTGCAGCGTGATGATGAACCTTCGCCTACTCGATCGGCGGTAATGACCCGGCTCAGTCATAGTCACATTCGCTATGGAACCTTTCAACGCATCGCCGCCGAGCAAAATGAACCATTGATGCACGATTTGATCCGATATTGTCTGGACCATTTTTACGGGGGTGGAAAAACTGACAATCCCGCCGCTGAACTGTTCGAGCTGGTTGCCTCCAAAGCTGCACAGCTGGCAGCCAGCTATATGTCCGCCGGATTTGTTCACGGCGTGCTCAATACCGACAATATAAACATAACCGGCGAGAGTTTCGACTATGGACCTTGGCGGTTCACCCCATATTGGGAACCGGGATTTACCGCCGCCTATTTTGATCATGAAGGGCTTTATTGCTTCGCTCGCCAGCCCGAAGCCTTGCATTGGAATCTAGCGCAACTGGCAAGCGCCTTCCGTTTGGTGTGCGACAGTGACCCATTGGTGTCGACCTTGGAAACCTTTCCGCGTGCTTACGGGGAAGCTTTAACCCAGCATTTTTGTTGGCGTTTGGGACTACAGAGCGAAGGATTTGAGAGAGACAAACCATTGGTCATGGCAGCCGAAAAAGCGCTCGCAGAAAAAGATGTTACCATCGATCAATTTTTCTTCGATTGGGGGCAAAATAAAATACCCCAGGACGGTCACTATTCGACCGAGGTCTATGATGAATTTCGCCGTGAATATGAAAGCTATGAACCCTTTCGATCTGCCGAGGATATTTATTGGCAATCACATCAGCCCTGCTCCATGTATATTGAAGAGGTAGAGGCAATTTGGGGCGCTATTGATCAGGACGACAATTGGCAGCCTTTGTCTGAAAAAGTAGCGGCGATCAGAAAAATGGGCAGCGCATTGCGCGGCCTGTAACTTGCGCTGAACTCATCTATCCAATCTCTAACGTAAAAATTGCCGCATAGTTACTGGATTTTTAAACAGGATCAGCTAGTTAGAAACCCGTTGGACGCGACAAAAAAGAAGAATCAACGGCCATTATTGTGACGGAACATTGTTTTGAGTGATATTATTTCCACCGAACCTGCCACGGGCGCAGTCTTATGGCAGGGTCAAACTGGCGATGCAGATGCCGCTGTGGCCAGCGCCAGGGAAGCTTGGCCGAAATGGGCTGCCCTGCCGGTCACCAAACGGATTGAAGCCGTCCGCCGTTATGCCAATCGTATTCGCAGTCAATCGGAACAGCTAGCTGAACTAATTTCCCGTGAAACCGGCAAGCCGATTTGGGAATCCCGCACAGAAGTTGAAGCGGTGGTCAAAAAAATTGATATATCCGTCAATGCATATGCCGAGCGAACGTCCCAGCGTCAGCTGACAAGTCAACCCAATATGCGGGCCGCGTTGCGTCACAAGCCTCATGGCGTTTTGGCGGTGCTCGGCCCCTATAATTTTCCAGCGCATTTGCCCAATGGGCATATTGTTCCGGCCCTGATCGCTGGCAATGCGGTTGTTTTTAAACCCTCGGAAAAAACCCCCGCGGTGGGACAGTTTTTGATTGATACATTTGAAAAAGCGGGATTGCCCGATGGAGTTATCAATATTTTGCATGGAGGTCCGGATGTCGGTAAGCAACTGACCGCCAATGATGGCATAGATGGCTTGCTTTTTACCGGCTCCGCGCAAACTGGTGTTGCGCTCAATAGGCAATTCTCAAGCCGTCCCGACAAGATTTTGGCACTGGAAATGGGCGGTAACAATCCTATTGTCGTTTGGGATACGGACGATATTCACAGCGCCGCTGTCTTGGTTGTGCAATCTGCTTTCTTAACCGCTGGTCAGCGCTGTTCGGCCGCGAGCCGCTTGATTGTGAAAGATGAACTTTACGATCGCGTTGTGAAAGAAGTGAAACGCATTGCAGATCGCTTGATCATTGACGAACCGTTTAGCAATCCAGCCCCTTTTATGGGACCAGTCATTGATAATCCCGTCGCCGACGGTTTGACGGAAAGCTTTCTGGCGCTGATGAGCCATGGCGGCCGACCGATTAAACATATGGCTCGCCCGATAGACGATCGGCCATTTCTGACACCCGGAATTATCGATGTCACAGCGATGGAAGAGCGTCCAGATATCGAGCTATTTGGACCGATATTGCAAATCATCCGGGTCGCGGAATTCGAGGAAGCCATATCTGAGGCGAACAACACACGCTACGGGCTTTCCGCTGCCCTGATCGGCGGCAGCGCGACTCAATATGACCAGTTCTGGTCAAATAGTCGGGCGGGAATTGTCAACTGGAACAAAATGACCGTCGGCGCTTCATCGGAAGCCCCTTTTGGCGGAATAGGACTATCTGGAAACCATCGCCCTAGCGCTTACTATGCGGCTGATTATTGTGCTTATCCAGTTGTATCAATGGAAGCAGATCAGACCCGGGCGTCGATCGGAATTGGGCTCAAAGATGAGGATAAGTCCAAAACTGAATTAGAAACCTAGCTTATTGGTCAATAGTATAACTTAGGTCGCTAAAAAAACTTCTGCTTTGATTAGATGCATGGATCAGCGCATATCGGTCCTATGACGAATAATCACTCCTTTGAAAAGCACAGCGCTTCTAGCCAAGCGATTGTATATCTTGTCGGGGCTGGCCCCGGCGATCCGGAGTTGCTGACACTCAAAGCCGCTCGCCTTTTGACGGAGGCTGATATTATCGTGCATGACGGTTTGGTCAGCGAAGAAATATTGGCCATGGCACCGGCAACAACCAAGCGAGTTTCTGTTGCGAAAAAGCGGTCACGCCACAGCATGTCGCAAGACAAGATCAATGCACTTCTCATTGCAGAAGCCCTAAAAGGCCAAAAAGTTGTAAGGCTTAAAGGCGGAGACCCATTTATTTTTGGAAGGGGTGGAGAAGAAGCCAGCGATTGTATGAAAGCTGGCGTTACGGTTGAAGTTGTCCCAGGGATTAGCGCTGCATTAGGATGCTCCGCGCAAGCAAAAATGCCGCTAACCCATCGCGACGCATCGAGCGCTGTTTCCTTCGTTGCCGGGCAATGCAAGGGGCTTTCCGACCAAAATTGGTCTGGATTGGCCGGCGCAGGTCGGACGTTGGTCATATATATGGGCGTTGCCAATGCGGAGGCCATTGTAGAGAAGCTAATCGCCGATGGCGCGGCTCCAGATCTTCCCGTGGCTATATTGGAAAATGGGACACGGGATAATTTTCGCGCCCTCCAAACGCTGCTGACCGATCTTGGCGATCTCGTAAAGCGAGAAAATGTCAAAAGCCCAGCATTATTGGTGGTCGGAGAAGTCGCTCGTTATGGCGATGCGCAAGATAAATTTCGTGAATATGCCCAAATGGCGGGAGTAGAATTTTGAAAATTTTAACCGGAAATGACCTCAAGACAGGTGATGTAACCTGGTGGACTGGAAGTGATTGGTCGCGCCACGTCGAAGATGCCGTTGATGTTGGCGATAATTTTGAAGCCATTTTGCAACAAGAAGAGGCCGCGCGGCATGTCAATGTGCCCTATGCTATTGATGCAGAAATGACCGAAAACGGTCCCCGCCCTGCCCATATCAAAGATCGCGTACGCGCGTTGGGGCCGACCGTGAGACCAGATTTAACTTTAAAACCAGCCGATCCCGATGCTGGAAACTGGGTGATTTAAACATGTATCAATATGACAAATATGATCAGCAAATGGTTGATACCCGCGTGGCGGAATTCCGTGACCAAGTGGAACGCCGGCTGGCTGGAGAACTGACTGAAGATCAGTTTAAACCCCTACGGCTTATGAATGGGCTGTATCTGCAATTGCATGCCTATATGCTGCGAGTGGCTATTCCTTATGGGACATTGAACGGCAAACAAATGCGGATGCTGGGTCATATCGCCCGAAAATATGATCGGGATTACGGGCATTTTACAACCCGCCAGAATATCCAATATAATTGGATTAAGCTGGAAGATGCGCCCGATATTTTGGCGGACCTCGCTTCCGTCGAGATGCACGCTATACAAACCAGCGGCAATTGCATCCGCAACATCTCATCCGATCAATATGCCGGCGCAGCAGCTGACGAAATTGCAGATCCTCGTCCCTGGGCCGAAATTCTGAGACAATGGTCCAGTTTCCATCCTGAATTTTCTTATCTGCCGCGCAAATTTAAAATTGCTGTCATCGCAAGTGATGAAGATCGCGCCGCGATGCGTTTGCACGATATCGGCATCCAATTGGTTCTCAAAGACGGACAGCTTGGCGCCAAATTTTTTGTCGGCGGCGGAATGGGTCGAACCCCGATGATCGCTCCGGAAATCCGAGATTTCGTTCCTGCCGATGAGCTTATCAGCTACGCAGAAGCGTGCCTGCGCGTCTACAATCGCTACGGACGACGCGACAATAAATATAAGGCGCGGATCAAAATTCTTGTCCACGAATTGGGCCAAGAAGAATATACCCGCCAAGTTGAAGAAGAATTTGCCCATATGAAAAAACTGGGCCTCAACCCTCCGGTTGAAGAATTGGCTAGAATTTCAGAATATTTCCAAGATCCTGCCTTTATCGCAGATGCAAGCGACGAACTCGATTTGAGCGACCCGGACTTTAACCTTTGGGTAGATCAAAATATCGTGGCCCATAAGCAGCCTGGCTATGCCATCGCCACGATCAGCCTGAAACCGACCAGCGGTATCCCGGGTGATGCTTCATCCGCGCAAATCGATCTGATGGCTGATCTCGCCGAACAATATAGTTTTGATGAGCTTCGGGTAACCCATAGCCAGAATATCGTCCTTCCCCATGTTAAGAAAAGCGACCTATATGCGCTTTGGCAAAAATTGGACGCAGCGGGTCTCGCTCCGGCTAATCTCGACCTTATTACTGACAGCATTGCTTGTCCTGGACTTGATTATTGCAGCCTCGCCAATGCTCGTTCTATTCCGCTCGCACAAAAAATAAGTGAAAGGTTTGCAGATCTTGGCCGGCAACGCGAACTGGGTGAGCTAAAGCTTAAAATTTCTGGTTGCATCAATGCATGTGGTCACCATCATGCTGGCCATATTGGTATTTTGGGTGTCGACCGGAAAGGCACCGAAAATTACCAATTGCTGCTTGGTGGTTCTGCGGCCGAAGACACTAGTCTGGCCAAAATTACCGGCCCAGGGTTCGACGAAGATGGCGTCATCGATGCCATTGAAACTGTTACCGATCTCTATCTTAAAGAACGGCAAGAGGATGAGCGGTTTATCGATACCTATCGCCGCGTTGGTATGGCGGCATTTAAGGAGGCTATCTATGGTTGAGCCTATTCGTTTTCGAGAAGATGACGTGCACGAAGAGCCAGCGGTTTCGTTGGATGCGTTTCTTGATCAATCCAATGCAACATCTGTGCGCATAGAGGCTGGCGAAGACGCCCGGCTCTTGCTTCCTTTGCTCGATCGATTGGCATTGATTGAAATTGATTTTCCAGCCTTTGGCGACGGCCGGGGATATTCTGCGGCGCAGATTTTGCGGGAAGCCGGCTATGCTGGAGAACTGCGTGCCAGCGGCGATGTTTTGGTCGATCAAATTGCGTATATGCGGCGGTGCGGTTTTGATGCCTTCGCTCCCGATGCACCTATTGATCCGGCGGTCATGCAAAGGGCATTGGATCGATATGAACATGTCTATCAAGGCACGTCAGATCAGCATGCCCCGATATGGAAATTGCGTCATGGGTGAAGCAGCACGCAAACTCGATGTGATTGATGCACGGCCTGATTTTACACAAGCTGATGCAGATGCGCTCAATACGCGATTTGAAGGCGTACACGCGTCCGCTATGCTCAAGACATTGTTTGAAGAAGGCAATTTGGGCCGCACCGCCGTCGTTTCATCTTTCGGGACGGAGAGCGCGGTACTTTTGCATTTGGTCGCTCAAGCCGATCCCACAATCCCGGTGACCTTTGTCGATACGTTAAAAATGTTTCCCGAAACATTAGAATATCGGGACACGCTCATCCGATTATTGGACCTGAAAAATGCCAATATTGTGCAGCCTGATATCGCGACTATAGCAGCCAAAGACGAAAATGGATTGCGGTGGTCTTTTGATCCAGATGGCTGTTGTGAAATTCGAAAAGTTGAGCCTTTGGCGCGCGCCAAATCCCAGCTCAACAGCTGGATTTCCGGTCGCAAAGCGTTTCAATCGGTAACCCGTCAAAATCTCCCACGCTTTGAAGTTGAAGATGGACAGCTCAAAATCAATCCGCTCGGCGACTGGATTAAAGAGGATCTGGAAGCCTATTTTGAAGAGCATGATTTGCCGCGCCACCCCTTAGAAGCGCAAGGTTATCTATCTGTTGGCTGTGCACCCTGCACATCAAAAGTTAAACCGGGCGAAGATCCGCGTGCGGGACGCTGGCGCGGTTGGGACAAAACCGAATGCGGCATTCACGAAGAGGTCACACCGATTCCGGTCAGTGAACCCGACGAAAATGGAGCCAATGATCCGATATTTTAATCCTCTGCTTTATCCAAATCCAGCACGGTATTAAATGCGGACCAGGCTGAGTATCTGCGCCAAGAAAAAGCGATATATCTCGCAGGATGAAGCGCTTCGCGCGATCGCCAATGCGAATGTACCGCTTCGCGTATATCACTGTGATCGCTGCTGGAAATATCATTTGACCAGCCGAACCAAAGGCAAGCATATCCCTCTCGCAAAGGATACTGCCTCTTAAATTGAAGACGGGCGAGCGGCTGCTTGCGCTTAAGCGGGTGCAATCAGACCGCAGAGGTTAATCTCAATTTCGCCCAGAAGATTGGAAAAATCGTGAATGGCAATGGCATCGCATTCCATCCAACCATGGCCATCCGTTTGAATTTTCAAAACGGATGCGCGTGGCCCAAGATAGTCACCTTCCAAAACCGTTGCGTGAAGCTTTTCATCATAAGGTTCTGCAGCCACAAAAGTACCAGAAGCAAAGCCAGTGTCTCGGTTTAGCTGATAAAGTTTAGATGTTCCAATCAACGTAGAATCTGCATAAACATCCACGAGTATATCTTGCATTCGCATATATCGGCTAACCTAGCGTGATGAGAAAATGTCAGTCAGGACTGCAATCTCCGGGCTGCGTGATTGTCTCATCAAACCCCTTGAACTGCCAGATGGCTAAACATCATTTTCAACGTCGCTGCAATGCGCAATCGTTCATCGATCGCCGCTTTTGAACAAGATTTGACATTTGCGATTTTTGCCGCACACGATCTTACTATGTTCATCAGCTTTCGTGATTTACCGTAACATCATCTGGTGTCTGACGTGGTCAGAAAAAGAGCGCTTTGCTGTTCGTTTCATTCCCTTGTAGCGGATTATCAATCCCGATTGACGTTGCGGCGCGATACTTCGCCGCGAGAGGACCGTCGGGTGGGACGCGCTCTGGGCGCCGGGCGCGGCGCCGGGCGCGCTACTGGAGCAGGACGTTGTCGAACCGCAGACCGGGCCGGCTGCGCTGCTCTTTGGGAACGCGCACCTGTAGATTGACGGTTCGTCCGCCGTGTTTGCCGTGTTTCAGAACCGCGGCGACCTCGAATGGCCCCATCGCGCAATCCGGCGCGTCCGGTTCGTGCATCATTGCGGCCTTGCCGATTTTCTGCCCGGCGATCGCGCCGCTCCGCTCTTTGCTCCGGGGTTAGGTTTCGCCGACGTTCTGCTCTTCGATCTCGTCGTTCTGCGCGTTGCGCAGGCGTTAAATTTCGCCGCCGATCAGCTCGGGTATATCCGCGATTTCCATGACGCGAACCGAATTTCGCTCGTTGCCGCGACCAATAACGGCGATGGTGCCGCTTCATTGCGTAGCGATAGCCGCCACGGTCAAAAATATAAAATCCATATCCCGGATAATAGTAGTTGTCATACCAGCCACCACCATAGCCGATATTGGCATATCCATATCCACTGTCACAGGCATAATAGTCATCAAAGGCCGCATAGGGATCGCAATCATAACCCGCCCCGTTGACATAGCCATCGCCATAGGCGCCACCATAAGCGCAAGCACTGAGGCTAATGAGAGCACCGCCCAACATTGCCGGTTTCATCAATTTGTCCCATGAAAAACGCGTCATTTTGAAATCCCCTGTTGCTCATTAAGCCGAATAGGTTTTCGACTGCCAGCCGGTTGAACCATCTTAAACGGATTAAACGCCATCTGTCTGGATAGTTTTCTTGTTGCCCTATTATGTAACATTGATGGATTGAATTGGAAATGAACGGAGAAGCTTGCTGACATTAATGAAAGCAGCTATTACACAATTAGAAACCCACCTTTTCAGGAGCTTTCACTTTGGCGAGCGCAGTACAAGCCCACGGACATCCTTATACTGAAACCGCGAATCCCCATTGGGTTAAGCCGCCAAGCAAAGAAGCGCTCGCGCACATTCCAGGCGAAGATGGACTGCCTGTTATTGGTTCCACTTTGCAGTTAATCAAAGACCCAACCGGGTTTGGGCGACGCATGTTTGAAAAATATGGATCCGTCTATCGCACGTATAATTTCGGAAAAGACAATGTTACCTTGCTCGGTGCTGATGCTACCGAGTTAGTAATGTTCAACAAAGATAAGATTTTCTCCAACGAACAAGGCTGGGGTCCCGTGTTGAACAATCTCTTCCCGAGAGGCTTGATGTTGATGGATTTTGACCATCATCGAGCCGATCGCAAAGCCCTTTCGGTGGCGTTCAAGCCAGGTCCGATGAAACATCACTGCAAAGTTCTCAACGAGGGTATTGCCGAGCGCGTAGCCGGATGGAGCGGTAACAATTTTGAATTTTATCCCGCGATTAAGTCACTATCACTGGATACGGCTGCCAGCGCCATATTGGGCATTCCCTGGGGCCCCGAAGCCGACAAGATCAACAAAGCCTTTGTGGACGAGGTGCAAGCCTCAGTGGGGATTGCTCGCTCGCCAATACCGTTTACGAAAATGTGGCGCGGCGTTAAGGCACGGGAATATCTGCTGAGCTATTTCACACCCCAAGTGAAGGAGCGACGGGAAAAAGGCGGTGAAGATATTTTCACCCAAATTTGCCTGGCCACCCACGCTGATGGAAGTTTGTTGACCGAGGATGAAGTCGTTGATCACATGAATTTCCTGATGATGGCGGCGCATGATACGATCACATCATCCGCCACCAGCATGATTTATTTGCTCGCCAAACATCCACAATGGCAGGACAAGCTTCGCGAAGAATGTTTATCCGTTGCGCCCGCGGGCCAACCGCTGGCTTATGATGATCTCGGCAAATTGGATTTGACGGAAATGGCGTTCAAGGAGTCCTTGCGGATGATCCCCCCTGTCCCCAGTATTCCGCGGCGTGCAATTAAGGAATTCACCTTCCGCAATTATATAATTCCCGCAGGAACCAATATTGGTATCAGCCCGCAATTCGTCCATAAGATGGAAAAACACTGGCCAGATCCCCACAAGTTTGATCCGATGCGGTTTACGCCGGAAAATAGCGCAGGGCGCCATAAATATGCATGGGTGCCTTTTGGTGGTGGAGCGCATATGTGTCTGGGGCTGCATTTTGCCTATATGCAAATCAAGATTTTGATGCATTCCATGCTCACGCAAAATCGCGTGACGCTCGCGGGCGGACCGGACTATGAACCAGATTGGCAAGTTTTCCCTATCCCGCAACCCAGGGATGGCCTGCCAGTTCAATTGGAAAAGCTCTGAAACCGGAATTGGGCAGATAAAGCTATTAAACTCGGATTGTAGCGACGCCAGCGCCTGTCCCCGGGTTCAATAGGCATCAGGTCCATCGCCATAGGCCAGATCACCAAATTTGGTGAATTCGCTCAAGAAGCTGAGCTGGATGTTACCAGTTGAACCCTGGCGGTTTTTCGCGACGATCACAGTCGCCTTGCCAACCTTGCTTTGATGATCTGTTTCCCATGCCAGATATTTGGCTTTTTGTTCCTCGGTTGAATGTTCATCGGGATCATCCGGTTTTACGGCAAGATGATAATATTCGTCGCGATATATGAACATCACGATATCGGCATCTTGCTCAATCGAACCCGATTCACGCAAATCTGAAAGCTGTGGACGTTTATCTTCGCGGCTTTCCACTTGCCGGCTAAGCTGGGATAAGGCGATGACGGGACAGTTAAGCTCTTTGGCTAGGGTCTTTAGTCCCCGGCTGATTTCCGAAATTTCATTGACCCGATTATCATTAGCCCGTCCGGACCCTTGCAAGAGCTGAAGATAATCCACTACGATCAAATTAATACCGCTCCGCCGCTGCAACCTGCGCGCTCGCGTTCGCAAGGCAGCAATGGTTAAAGCCGGCGTGTCGTCGATGAAAAGCGGCAAATCCTGCAATTCGCGCGATGCAAGAGCCAAGCGATGCATTTCATCCCGGCTGATCGCACCCATGCGCAATTTCTCGGAACTAATTTCTGCTTGTTCGGACAAAATTCTGGTGGCCAATTGATCAGCCGACATTTCTAGACTGAAAAAGACGGTCTTTGCGCCTAAGGAATCGGCCGGTTCAATCCCGTCCTGCACATCACGGCGATACCGGTTGGCTGCGTTAAAAGCGATATTGGTCGCGAGCGATGTCTTACCCATGCCGGGGCGTCCGGCGAGAATGAGCAAATCACTTTTATGCAAGCCGCCCATTTTGGCATTGAGATCAGTCAATCCCGTCGTAATGCCCGACACCTTGCCGCCGCTGTTAAAGGCCCGCTCTACATTGCTTAGTGCCTCCGTTGACGCTGCCACAAATGATTTCACACCACCTTCTTGTGCTTCGCCTTCAGAAACCCGATAGAGCGCGGATTCGGCCTCTTCAATCTGTGTCTTGGGATCAACCGTTTCACTGGTGTCCAGCGCGCTGTCGACCAAACTTCGCCCGACACTCACCAGTTCACGAAGCAAAGCCAGATCATATATTTGATCGGCAAAATCACGAGCGCCAATCAAGCCTGCGCCGTCTCCAGTCAATTTGGCCAAATAGGAAGGACCACCTAGAACCTTCATGGCTTCATCGGCCTCAAAATAAGGTTTAAGCGTTACCGGCGTTACCACCATGTTACGGTCGAGCAGCTTTAAGGCCTGCTCATAGATGCGACCGTGAAGCGGTTCGTAAAAATGCTCCGGGCGCAATTTTATCTGCACATCTTCGGCCACGCGATTATCAATCAGCAAGGCACCCAAAAAGGTCGCTTCTGCCTCGACATTACGCGGCAAGCGCTGTGCATCTTCTTCAACTGCATCAAAACGAACTAATTCGGCCATGACACTATCATTCACGCTACAGCGATTTTGAGCAAGTGGGTTCCGATGATTTTTGCAAATCAATCGGGGACAGTCTTGTGGATAAGCATGAATGTTTACAAGAGCAGTGCAAAAAAACTTGTCCTCACCCCAGAGCTGCGGCAACAGAGCGGCAATGTCCGATCCGCGCATCATAAATGTTGAACTCGACGAAGCGACCATTTTGTGGCGCAATGCTGATATTGAGCAAGAGCGCCGTATCGCAATTTTTGATTTGATAGAAGACAATCATTTCAATCCCTTGCGGGAACATGATGATGGTTATGCCGGGCCCTATAAACTTCACTTGAGTGTGCAAGAAGGACGTTTGGTCATTTCCATCGCGCGGGACAATGGCGACCCGCTCGAAACTCTGATCTTGGCATTGGGGCGATTTCGTCGTCCCATTCGCGATTATTTTGCGATTTGCGACAGCTATTATCAAGCGATCCGCAAAGCGACCGCGCAAGAGATTGAAACCATCGATATGGCGCGCCGGGGAGTCCATGATTTGGGCGCCGAGCTGCTTACCGAGCGGTTGGATGGGAAAATTGAAGTTGATTTTAAAACCGCCCGTCGCCTCTTCACTTTAATCTGTGTATTGCATATCAAGAATTAGACGATTCTTAGCCGCCCAATCGTCTTACCGCGTCGTGTTTCAGGGAATTACAGTGTCCGATAAAAGCAGAAAAAATACCTTACTGCGGTTCGGCTTGATCGCTATTGCATTGCTGATAATTGCCTTTGTACTAAGGAATATTACCATTGGTTGGGCCCCGCCGCGCGACCAATATCCGGTACAGGGCATTTCTGTTGACGCAAGCCATGGGCAAATCGTCTGGCATGTCGCCGGCGCCACCGGCGTCGATTTCGCTTATATCCGGGCAACCAATGGCGCAGAAGAACGCGATGCGGCCTTTGCGACCAACATCAAAGGCGCTCGAGAAGCCGGTATTCGTTACGGAGCGGTGCACGAATATAGCCTCTGCCGCTTGGCAACCGATCAAGCCACGGTCTTTGTCACGACTGTTCCGCGCGAAGAAAACATCCTGCCGCCTGCCATCCGATTGGCTTATGATAATGATTGCAAAGATCGCCCCGGGCGAGCGCTTGTGCTCAGCGAGCTAAATACTTTTTTGAATCAGATTGAGGGCCATAGCGGCAAACCGGCCATCATTATTGTGTCACAAGAATTTGAAGAGGAATATAATATCAGTAGCGGAATCAATCGGACCTTCTGGTTGGAAAGCAATTTTTTCCCACCCGATTACGCCACCAAGCCATGGGTCATGTGGAGAGCTTCTGATATGCGCCGCATCAGCGGTATAGATGGTCCGGTCAATTGGAATGTTGTGCGGCCCTAGGCTTGTCGGCATAGTCCGTTAATCGCAAAAGAAAGAGAAATATGAGCATATTATCGGACAGATGGATTCGCGAGGAAGCGAACAAAAGCAAGATGATCGAACCTTTTGTCGAAGGACAGAAGCGCGACGGCTGTATCAGCTATGGACTGTCCTCATATGGCTATGACGCCCGGGTCGCAGATGAATTTAAGATTTTCACAAATGTCGATAGCGCGGTTGTCGATCCTAAAAATTTCGATGCCAATAGTTTAGTGGATCGCAAGACTGATTGTTGTATCATTCCGCCCAATAGCTTCGCGCTTGCGCGCACGGTTGAATATTTCCGGATCCCACGGGATGTATTGGTTATCTGCCTAGGCAAATCTACTTATGCGCGGTGCGGGATCATCGTCAATGTGACACCCTTGGAGCCCGGCTGGGAAGGCCATGTGACATTGGAATTTTCCAACACGACGCCCCTGCCCGCGAAAATTTATGCCAATGAAGGCGCTTGCCAATTCCTGTTTCTAAAAGGGAATGAACCATGTGAAACCAGCTACGCCGAACGCGCTGGTAAATATATGGGCCAAAGAGGTGTAACACTGCCCAAACTATAAAGATCCGCCATATAATCCATTGCTTGTTTCCTTTGTGAAAGCACCCTAGCTTCTGAAACAAGACAAGGGCGAAAATAAAAAATCAGGAGAATTTGCATGGCTGATGCACGAGAATTTGATGTCATAATCTACGGATCCACAGGCTATACCGGTCGGTTGGTTGCAGAATATATGGTCCAACAATATGGCGTTGGCGCAGATGCACCCAAATGGGCGATGGCAGGTCGATCCATGAGTAAGCTCGAAGAAGTAAGAGACCTGATCGGCGCACCCGCCGACACGCCGCTGATTGTCGCCGATTCCGATGATGCAGCATCGATCGAGGACATGGCTGGTCGCGCCACAGTCATTTTAACAACCGTTGGACCTTATCAGCTTTATGGCGATACGATGGTCAGCGCCTGTGTCTCCCAAGGGACCCATTATGTCGACCTGTGCGGCGAACCAGGCTGGATGCGCGAAAAAATCGATGAACATCAGGAAGCCGCCGAAAAATCTGGTGCTCAAATATGTTTTTCCTGCGGATTCGATTCCATCCCGTTTGATTTGGGCGTCTGGGCTCTGCAAAAAGATATTAAAAAGCGGTTCGATAAACCAGCAACGCGAGTCAAAGGCCGTGTCCGCGCGATGGAGGGTACGTTTTCTGGTGGAACAGCGGCAAGCTTGAAAGCAACAATGAAAGCAATTGCCAAAAACCCGGCACTGGTGAAAATATTGTCGAGCAGTTTTGGCCTGACGCCAGGCTTTGAAGGACCGGATCAACCCAATATGATGATCCCGAAAAAAGACCAAACATTGGACAGCTGGGTCGCACCATTCATCATGGCTCCGATCAACACCAAGAATGTGCACCGCACGAATTTTCTCCTCGACTTTCCATATGGCGAAGATTTTGTTTATGACGAAATGGTTGTCACCAGTCCCGGAGAAATGGGTAAGCAAGCGGCAGAAATGCTAGCAAAAGCGAACCCCCTTGGCGGTGATGATGCGCCCAAGCCCGGTGAAGGTCCTACCCCGGAAGAGCGTGAAAATGGTTACTATGACGTGCTATTTCTCGGTGAGACAGCCGATGGCGATACCGCTAGTCTTTGCGTGAAGGGCGATAAGGATCCCGGCTATGGATCAACATCAAAAATGATCGCGGAAGCCGCTTTGTGCATTGCCCAAGACGGAAATAAAAAAGGTGGCGGTGTTTGGACGCCGGGTGCTTTGATGGGCAAAAAACTCATCAAGAGATTGGAATCTAGCGCTGGTCTCAGCTTTGCAGTAGAAAGCTGATCTGCATCATTTTCCGTTCACCTAAAACATGGTAGAGAAACGAGGTCAGCTTGTATCAATGCTGGCCTCTCGAAATTTTAGCCAGCGATAATAAGTTTAACACCGTTATGCTCAGCCGCCTTTTTAAAAAGAAATCCGCTGCCCAGCCTCTGGATATAGCCCGTGTGCCCGAAGGGCGCCGCATCTACGCCATTGGCGATATTCATGGCCGCAACGATTTGCTCTTAAAGTTGATCGAAAAGATTGATGCTGACGACCAACAGCGCGGAAAAGCTGCGACTGAGATTATCTTTCTGGGCGATTTGATCGATCGTGGTCCGGACAGTGCGGGTGTTATCGAAACAGCCATGAAGCTCAAACAAGAGCGCGGCCATGTCCGGTTCTTGATGGGCAATCACGAGGAAGTCTATCTTGCTGCCGCGGCAGGCAGTGAAAAAGCCACGCGTTTTTTCAATCGAATTGGCGGAAAAGAGACCATTCTCAGCTACGAAATCAGCATAAGAGAATATATGGATCTAGACAATAATGCCTTGGCTGAGCGACTTCCGGATCTGATCCCATCCCATCATATTGAATTTGTCAAAAATTTCGAAAATCAAATCGTGATCGGGGACTACGCATTTGTCCATGCAGGCATACGCCCCGGTATCGCTCTAGAAGAACAAAAGCCGAAAGATTTGCGGTGGATACGCGAAGAATTTCTGTCCGCGAAAGATCCGCATGAGAAGGTGATTGTTTATGGTCACACGATCAATGATGATGTCATCGAAAAAGGCAATCGGATCGGCATTGATACCGGAGCCTATTATACCGAAAAACTAACCGCCTTGGCGCTCGAAGGCGAGCAGCGTTGGTATCTCGATACAGCGCTTTCACAATAGGCAGATACAAAAACGGCGGAACCTGTTAAGGCCCCGCCGATATTTTGGGTAGTGACTTAACTGCTCTTGGCTTAAACCGCCTTAAGCAACTTGAACTTCTGGACCAGCTTCTTCTTCCATATCACGAAGAACATATCCGCGGCCCCAGACGGTTTCGATGTAATTTTCGCCGCCACAAGCCAGAGCCAGTTTTTTACGCAATTTGCAAATAAACACGTCGATAATTTTGAGTTCCGGCTCATCCATTCCGCCATAGAGATGGTTGAGGAACATTTCTTTGGTTAGCGTTGTGCCCTTCCGCAAAGAAAGCAATTCAAGCATTGCATATTCCTTGCCGGTCAAATGTACCCGATTGCCATCCACTTCTACGGTTTTGGCATCAAGGTTCACCGCCAGCTTACCGGTCCGGATAACCGATTGTGAGTGGCCTTTAGAACGGCGCACAACAGCGTGAATACGGGCGACAAGCTCTTCGCGATGGAAAGGCTTGGTCACATAATCATCGGCACCAAAGCCAAAGGACCGCACTTTGCTGTCCATTTCGCTAATGCCGGAAAGAATAAGAACCGGTGTTTGCACCTTGGCAACACGCAGCTTCTTGAGAACATCATAACCATGCATATCAGGCAGGTTCAGATCGAGACAAATAATGTCATAATCATACAGCTTACCCAAATCGAGGCCTTCTTCCCCTAAATCGGTCGTGTATACATTAAAGCCTTCTGTCGTCAGCATCAGCTCAATCGCTTTTGCAGTTGTTGGCTCATCTTCAATCAGCAGCACACGCATTGGGCAGCCCCTTTTCTTAGTTTACGCACCGGCGACAGGTACATTCCCGAAGCCCCTCGATCATTTATTAACCATAAGACAGATGAACGTAAAAGGTTAATTTTCAATTAATCTAGGATTCAGCACGAGTCGCGATAGGTTGCACGACTCTGTAAGCCGCAGAAATGAGTCGTTTCAGGACTCTGAACCGCTCCGAAAAAAAATTAACTTTTTTATCGAAAATTGTCGATTTTCATGAACTTTCCCACTTGATCCATCCACTTTTTGTTCAAAATCCTGGATTGAAGTCCCTTATTCCGCTTACCCAATCAACGCGTTCGGACTCTATGATCGTTAATATTTATCGACTAGATGGTGACCATGGATTTCGATATTCCCGACAGCGCGATCAGCGAAACCTTTCTTGCCGCCTCTGGGCCCGGTGGTCAGAATGTTAATAAGGTAGAGACCGCTGTGCAGTTGCGGGTCAACGTTTATGCTTTGCGATTGCCGCCTTTTGCTTTTCGGAAATTGCGTCTCCTCGCCGGTCGCAAAATGACCAGCGGTGGTGAATTGGTGTTGACCGTACGCGAGCATCGGACAAGAGAAGCCAATAGAGCAGAAGCCCGCAAGAGACTGGAAGACCTATTGGTCGAAGCCCATCAGCGTGATGCGCGCCGGATTAAGACGAAACCCAGCCGCGCTGCAAAAGCCCGACGGGTAGATTCCAAAAAGAAAAAATCTAATCTCAAAAAAACCCGCAGCAAACCCAATTGGGATTGAAATCACTGGCACCCTATCGCGGCCCAAGGGCATTTGATCCAGAACGCTTCGATTTAGACTGATTTACAAGTCGTTACGTCTTATGATTGATATCGGTTAACTATAGGTCAACAGCCTGAATTAAATTGTCAAGTTTATGACTTTTGGCATGATTAATTCCATCGAAAAAAGCCAAAGACGGCCCCTGAGAACAGCGGCAATATCCTCCGCGTTAGTGATTAGCCTATTATCCGGTTGCAAATCGCAATCCGGGTCTAGCGGCGGCAGCGCCGTGACATTACCGCAAACCACCACAACGACGGTGCCCGCACCAGCTCCTGCTCCCACGCCGGCACCTACGCCCGCACCCACCCCAACCGCACCGCCAACAGCAGAAGGTCCAACAGAAGGCCTGCCAGCCATTCCCAGCAACTTCGATGTTAGCCAATATCTTGTTCCGTCCTGGGGCCATGGCCAGGTGCCAGTCAGCAATGAACCAGATGTCGTTGGCGCATTTCGTTTTCACTGCACACCCAGTCATAATGCCTATGATGACCCGATTGTTTATCCCGGTCAGCCGGGCAAGTCCCACTTGCATACTTTTTTCGGCAACACCAAAGCGAATGCCAACTCTACCTATGAATCTTTACGCACAACCGGCGAGAGTACTTGTGACAATATGCTCAACCGTTCTGCTTATTGGATTCCATCGATGATGAATGGCGAAGGCCAGATCGTCATGCCCAATCGCGTATCTATCTATTATAAGCGCCGCCCAGATACGGATCCAGAATGCCAGCGTATCGGAAAAGCCTGCGTCGCCCTGCCGCGTGGCCTGCGTTATGTCTTCGGCTATAATATGCAAGATCCTGCGAATGGATCCCCCTTCTACCTGAATTGCCAAGGAGAAGGCTCGACGCCGGGCAAATATGCCAATATTCCTGAAGCCGCTGTTAATTGCCCATCCGGTGCCGAATTGGGTGCCATTCTTTCTGCGCCATCCTGTTGGGATGGTGTCAATCTCGACAGCCCTGACCACAGATCGCATATGGCCCGCACGTCCTATGGGCAAGAGGGCTATGCGAAATGCCCCGAAACCCACCCTTATGTTGTCCCGACATTTACCTTGGCCGCCTGGTACACAACTGATGACACATTGGACCGGACCGGGAATCTCGATCCGATGACCAAGACATGGTATTTCTCATCGGACCGGATGGAGGGTATGATGCCGCACACCCCGGGTTCAACTTTCCACTCCGACTGGTTTGGCGCTTGGGACGACAGCGTGATGGAAAAATGGACCGCCAATTGCATCAATAAATTGCTCAACTGTTCCGGCGGTGATCTTGGCAATGGTGAGCAGATGAAACGCTTTGAAGGGTTTAAGGCGTTAGCCGATCCGCGGCTAGTTGCGCCTCCAGAGAGAACCTAAAGAGGAACGAATATTCTAATGGGTCTGCAAAAAATCAGATTTTCGCATAATTAAAAACTACGCCATTAGCCATCGCGTTCGATATGGGCTTGAACCCAAGGCCTGAAAGCTGATAGCGGCATCGGCATGCATGAATTTTCCATATCGCAAAACCAGCCGCCTGAGCAGCTTTACGATGATCTCATATCTGCCGCTTGCGCGTTAACCGATGGAGAGTCAGATAGCATTGCCAATATGGCCAATATATCGGCGCTGATTTGGCAATTTCTTCCGGACCTTAATTGGGCCGGATTTTATCGAATGATCGATGGCGAATTAGTGCTTGGCCCTTTTCAAGGCAAGAGCGCATGCATTCGTATCGCCCTCGATACCGGCGTATGTGGTGCCGCAGCTTCCACAAATCAGGTTCAACGCGTTGCGGATGTGCATGCTTTCCCGGGGCATATTGCCTGTGATGCCGACAGTCGCAGCGAATTGGTTGTGCCGATTGGCATCGATGGACGCGTCACCGCAGTGCTTGATCTCGACAGCCCCCTACCCGATCGTTTCTCGGCCGAGGACGAAGCCGGCATGACAAAACTGGTGGCGGCAATTGCTAATCGACTTGGTTAAAAATGCGGTAACTTTTTTGCCCCATTTCGAGACAGTCTTCTAAATCTACCCTATTTTACAAGCTGCTAATGGTCAAACACCCCAGTATTTGGTAATTATTAGTTAACCATTATACGGTGGACCGCGCAGCTTGCCGGTCCAAAACAGGGAGTTGTTAACCATGAAGACCCTTTTATTTGCTGGCTTGGCAGGCGCATTGGCGATGATGCCAGCAGCGGCTTCGGCAGCTATCGACTCGATACCGGAATCCGGTAGCGGACATGCCGAATTGGATATGTCCTTTGCATCAGGAACCGCTTTGGCTTCCGGCGTCCATGGTGCAAAAAAAATGATGAACCGCACAGGTATGCGCAAAATGGCCGGCAATATGGGCCGCCAGCGGATCCATCGCATGGGCGGAAGAAAATTCCGGGATGGAGCCAGGGTGCGCATGGGTCGGATCGGTAATCAACGGGGCTATCGTCGCCCCCATCGTGGTTTTCGTTTGCCGAGAACCTTTATCCAACCCAGCTTCTTCATCGCAAACTATGCCAATTATGGTCTGCGCCAACCTTCTTACGGTTATGGCTGGTCGCGCTATTATAACGATGCGGTTTTAACCGACCGCCGCGGCGTCGTGTATGACAGCGTTAACAATCTGGATTGGGATCACTATAATCGCGGCTATTCCGATGGTTATCGGGCTGGACAAGCAACCTATGACAATAGTGTGCTGATGAATGATGATCGTGTGATCGCTACCCCTTCGGGCGCATATGGCGGATCCACTACCTATCAAGGTGACTGGAATGGATCCTATCGCGAAGACGGCAGCTATAAAGGCGATTGGCAAGGCACTTATCGCGATGCCGATGGTAAAGTTTATCAAGGCCAATATTCGGGCACGTTTGTCGGCGAAGGCGATAGCGCACCTGTTGGTGCAAGCTACGCCGAAGGACCGCATTGGAGCAATGAGGCACCCGTTCGGGAAGCCCCACGTTACGATGATCGTCAATATCGCGACCGCAATGATGAACTGGCATATCTTGAACGCTGCAAGAAAAGCAGCGGCATTGGTGGTGCGGTTGTAGGCGGCGCTATCGGCGCATTGGCCGGCAATCGGATCGCTGGACGCGGCAATCGTCTCGGCGGTTCGCTGATCGGCGGTGGCGTCGGTGCTCTAGCGGGTGCTGCGATCGATCAAGGCACTGATAAATGCAGAAAACTGCTGAAGAAATATGGAGACCGGCCACAATATTCACGGGCTCCAGGCGCCAATTATCAAGCGCCGCAATATCGCCCTCCTGTCCAACAATATCAATCACGGCGCGCCTATCCCAGCGGATGGCAAGGTGGGTATCATTATCCCGCTTATTATTATCCACAGGCACAACCTGCCGTCACGACGATTGTCATTCAATCCCAACCAGTGACGACGACAACAACGACGACCTATATCGAAGAGGAAGTTATTTACACCAAAGCAAAACCCGCCAAGAAACGTTGGAAACCGGCTCCCAAGAGAGTGTGGAAACCCAAGCCAAAACGGCAAGCACCGGCACCGGTAAAAGGGTGCCAACAGGAATGTTGCTTATATTGCGACTAAATACCTAATTATAAAACCCGCTGACCCTTTAGTCAGCGGGTTTTTATTTGTTTAAAAACAGGGAAACAGCATTTGGAAAAACTTTGGCACTAAGAGCGCCAACAAAATCAGCCTGGATTATGTTGCTTTTGCTTTGGATCGAAACGCCGCCAACCATCTGGCCCCAATTGCTCTAATGGCTGAAAACGCACTTTATATTCCATGCGGCTCGATCCGTTGACCCAATAGCCGAGATAAACATATGGCAAACCAGCTTTGCGTGCCCGCAAAATATGGTCCATGATGATAAAATTGCCAAGACCGGCACGATGCGGATGATCAGCATCAAAAAAACTGTATATCATCGACAAGCCATCGCCTTGTTGATCCGTCAGACAAGCACCCACTAACCGGCCTTTGACGCCGTCTACGGATGGCTCGCGATATTCAACGACGTAGCTTTTGACCGGCGATTGCTCGACCATGTCGGAATAGTCCATTTCATCCATTTCAGTCATGCCGCCGCCGGGATGCCGTTTGGACAGATATTTTTGAAGCAGAGAAAATTGTTCTTCTGTTGCCCACGGCTCACAAGCTTCGACAACCAAATCCTGATTGCGCCGTAACAATTTGCGTTGTGTTGCATTTGGTTGGAATTCATCCACCAACACCCGTACCGACACACAGGCTTTGCAATCCAGACAACTCGGACGATAGGCCACATTTTGACTGCGCCGGAATCCGATACGCCCCAATGCGTCGTTTAACTCGTCAGTATGGGGTCCGCTCAGTTCGGTGAAGACTTTCCGTTCGCTCTTTCCAGGCAAATAGGGACAAGGGCTTGGATTTGTAACAAAAAAGCGTGGAAATCGAACCGGAGCAGTCACAGATGGTGGCCTTTTGTTGCAAATTTAAGAATCGGTAAGGCTAATATGCCTTTTGCCAGCTGAGATGAAAAGGCAATTTACCACGTTGGGCAATCTGTTGATCCAATTGATCTCATTCAGATCAACTGGACAAAAAAAACGGGGCGATAAACGCCCCGTTCTTTTTATATCGTTTCAGGCCTCAGGGGCTTGTTGGATCATCATCATCATCAGCAATGATGATGATACCAGCGATCACGGCTGCAGCAGCCAATACGCCAATAATGATTCCGGAGCTGCCTTCGAGCTTCTCAGCTTTGGTATCAGCAGTTGCACCAATACGCTCTGCTACTGGAGCAGTGCTTTGGACAGCTTGTGCCATCGCAGGCGCTGTGATGAGGGAAGCAGCAGCGACTGATGCTGCCAATTTGTTAAACTTCATTATATACTCCAATCAGAATATTTTATTCACCAAAGGATAAGCCGAAATTCGACTACGAACCCCCTGATAGGGCAATAACGCCGCGCGACTCTTTATAGGTTGCATCCGTTACCGCGTTCCTATGTACGTTCAGATCAATGTGAAGGCAAGTAATAACCCATAAATATCGACCAGTTATGCGAATAGTGTGATAATTTGATCATCATTGCTTTTTCTTCACATATACAGGCTGGCCGCCAACCCAAGTCTGTTCAACATTGATATCTCGGATGGCTTGCGGTGTCGCCAAGAGCAAATCTTCCCTAATAATCAGAAAATCAGCCCGTTTCCCTTTAGTAAGACTGCCGAGCCGATCCTCCGCAAAGGAGGCATAAGCCGCACCAACTGTATAAGCGTGCCAAGCCTGTTCCCGCGTCAATCGTTCCTTGGGAAGCCAACCGCCAAAAGGTTGTCCGTCATCATCTTCCCGCGTCATGGCTACCGCAAAGCCGGGAAACGGATTGGCTGATTCGACGGGAACGTCCGTTCCAAAAGCCAGTTTAGCGCCTGATTCGAGTATCGATTTCCAAGCATAGGCGCCATCAAGCCGATCCGGGCCCAATCGCGCTTCGGCCATTAAGCGATCGGAAGTCTGATGAACAGGTTGCATCGAAGCAATGGCACCGCTGCGTGCAATTCTTGGTAAATCGGTCGGATCAACAATTTGCGTATGCTCGATCCGCCATCTTCTGTCGCCCTTGAACGTATATTGTAATTCTTCAATCGCCGACAATATTTCGTCATTGGCTTTGTCACCAATTGCATGCACCGCGGTTTGAAACCCATCCATTGCCGCGCGGCTCATCTTGTTTTTTAGTTGAGCAGAACTCAGCAATGTCAGGCCGGTCTCTCCCGGCTTATCCGCATAGGGGCGCTTCAGTAACGCGCCGCGAGAACCTAGGGCCCCATCTATGTAAAGTTTAACACCAGCCAATTTCAAACGATCATCGTATAGCCAAGGGGATGGCCCCGGACCGCCAATGGCAATCATATTATCGATTTCGCCGGCATAGGAAATGATCCGCACATCCAATTGCCCCTTGTCTCCAGCCCGCCGAAAACTTTGCCAGTCCTGCAAGCTCGTCCCCATATCCGCAATGGTGGTGACACCAAAAGATAACAAAATCTCTTGCGCCTTCATCAACGCCAAATCCCGTTCCACCGGCCGCGGAGCTGGCAATATCCGAGAAAAAAGATCACGCGCCTTATCAACAAAAATTCCGGTCGGTTTTCCGCCCGCTTTCACAATCGATCCGCCAGATGGGGATCGGGTTGCCGAGGTAATGCCAGCCTCCTTGATCGCCGCGCTGTTGACCCACGCCGCATGCCCATCAACCCGATCCAGCAATACTGGGCGATCAGGAATTATCGCATCCAGTTCGGCTGCGGTTGGAAAACGGCCCAGCCCCCATTTTTCTTGATTCCAGCCTCCGCCGATTATCCATCGCCGATTGGGAAATTTGTCTGCATAAGCACGCAAAGCTTGCTGTGCTTCGGCCAGTGAATTCGTCGCTGATAAATCCAGGGTGAGCGCAGCAAATCCCAAACCCATGACATGACCATGAGCATCGATAAAGCCAGGTATTAAGGTCTTACCTTGCCCATCAAATTGAAATTCTAATTGTTTGGGGCGCTTGTCTTTGCGCTTCAGCAACTGTTTTACGCGCCCCTCATCATCAATAACCATGGCAGTGAAACGAATAACCTGTCCGTCATCATCTAGCGTCATGCCGTTGACATTTTCGATCAGACTGTCGGCATGAACCGGCGCGCCCGCGAGTAATATGAGACTGCACAAAGCTGCGCTCGCTTTGGCCATCAAAAAGAAACGCATAACTATCCCCTAAACTTTAAAATATACAAGTCAGCGAAGATCAGGATCGCCCTTTGGGCAATCGAGAAACAAGAGAACTGGTATCATGACGCCCTCCCCCGGCAACCTGAATTTCCGCATAAAATTGATCGACCAGAGCAGCGACAGGTAAGGTTGATCCATTGGTTCTGGCTTCTGCCAACGCCAATCCCAAATCCTTGCGCATCCAATCCACCGCAAAACCGAAATCAAATTCGTCCTTGGCCATGGTTTCCCAACGATTATCCATTTGCCAACTTTGTGCGGCGCCACCCGATATCGCTTCATAAACTTTGTCGAGATCCAGTTTGCTCACCTGAGCAAAACGCAAGGCTTCCGACAAGCCTTCCAGAACACCAGCAATGGCAATTTGATTGCACATTTTTGTTGTTTGTCCGGCTCCCGGTCCACCAACATGCACAATTCTCGCCGCGTAATGTGTCATGATGATTTCTGCCGCAACAAAGGCTTCCTTGCTGCCGCCACACATGATCGACAATTGCCCATTTTCCGCTCCGGCTTGTCCGCCAGAGACAGGCGCATCAACAACGTGGATATTTCGCCCCTGCGCTTCGACCGATAATTGCCGTGCAATTTGCGCCGAAACCGTAGTATGATCTATAAACAGACCGCCTTTTTGTAGTGTAGAAAACGCGCCATCTCGGCCCATTGTAACCGCGCTCAAATCATCATCATTGCCGACACAGCTAATCGCAATTTGTGCATTTTCCGTCGCTTCAGCGGGACTATTGGCATAGGCGCCGCCATAAGCAGCCACCCATTTTTCCGACTTTGACTTGGTCCTATTGTAAACGGTTACATCATGCCCCGCCCGAGAAAGATGCGCCGCCATCGGACCGCCCATCACGCCAATTCCAATAAATGCTATTTTTGCCATAGATTACCCGCATAATCATTGTTTCCCTGAAAGGCCAGATAGGTTAGGGGCACAAGAATTATGACCAAACAAGATATCAGTTCGCTTCCTTCTTTCTCCTATGCAGATGTGCGTGCCGCCCATGCCCGTATTCGCGATCGCATTGTGCAAACGCCAACGTTGAAAAGTATTACCTTGTCTGAAATGACTGGCGCTGAAGTCTATCTCAAATTCGAGAATCTTCAATTCACCGCAGCTTATAAGGAGCGCGGAGCGTTAAATGCCCTGCTTCTGATGGAAGAAGACAAGCGGGCGGTCGGGGTTATTGCCGCATCGGCCGGCAATCACGCCCAAGGCCTTGCTTATAATGCGCGAAATTTGAATATCCCCGCAACCATCGTCATGCCAACCACGACCCCCATGGTCAAAGTCGAGCAAACCCGGGGGCACGGTGCAGAAATTGTTATGGCTGGAGGCAATTATGACGAAGCCTATTCCCACGCGCTCAAAATCGCGGACGATCGCGGCTTAACCTATATCCATGCCTTTGATGATCCGCGCGTGGCCGCTGGGCAAGGAACTGTCGCCATAGAAATGCTCGAAGCTGTTCCCGATCTTACCCGCTTGATTATACCCATTGGCGGCGGCGGTTTGTTTTCGGGCATGGCAACCGCAGCTCATGCGATGAAACCTGATATCAAAATGACCGGAGTACAGGCTGCGCTCTATCCAAGCATGTATGGCAAATTGGCTGGCAAAGAAGTCACACCGGGAGGCGATACGTTGGCCGAAGGTATTGCGGTTCGGAACCCCTCGGAATTTACCGCTGCGGTCATCCAAAAATATGTCGATGAGATTTTATTGGTCGGCGAAGCTCAATTGGAAGGCGCCGTAAGCCTGTTGCTGCAAATTGAAAAAACGGTGGTCGAAGGCGCCGGTGCGGCAGGGCTAGCAGCGCTTCTCGGCAATCGTGAAAAATTTGCCGGCGAAAAAGTTGGTCTGGTCTTGTGCGGTGGGAATATCGACACGCGCCTGCTCGCCAATGTTTTGCTTCGCGACCTTGCCCGCTCCGGTCGGCTAGCCCGGCTGCGGCTGCATCTTCGCGATCAGCCTGGTGCACTTTACAACGTCGTCAAACAGTTTGCCGAACATGAAGTCAACATCATTGAAGTTTATCACCAGCGTGTCTTTACCAATTTGCCAGCGAAAGGATTGATTACTGATATTGAGTGCGAAGCCAAAGACAAAGATCAATTGGATGGGTTGATCGCTGAATTAAATGATTCAGGCTATGATGTCCGTCAAGTGGAGCTTGCCGACTAGGAAGATTTCAAGACCCTATCACACCGTCATTTTTCCGCTTTGACCGGGTCATATTTGGCGAACCAACCCATGATATTATCAACCTTGGCGATCAGCTGACTAGGGCGCCCGGCAATCAGATGCGGCGCTCCCGGCACTTTCACAAGTACAGTATCCACATTTTGAACCTTCAGCGCCGTGTAAAATTGTTCGGCTTCCCATGCCGGAGTCCGCCAGTCTGCTTCTCCAACCATGAGCATGGTCGGTGTTTTCGCATTGCTCACAATCGACAAAGGTGAACGCCGCCAATATTCTTCTGGCTGCTCCCAAGGCTGAGCGCGAAACCAATGCCGACTGACAAACCGTGATATGTCGGCTGCCAAGGCCATGGTCGTCCAGTTGATCACTGGCTTGATCGACGCAGCTGCGGCAAATCGATCCGTTTTGCCAACCGCCCAGGCGGTCAATATGCCGCCGCCAGATCCACCGGTAATGAATAGCCGGTCCTTGCTGACATAATTTTTGGCGACCAATGCATCGACCACAGACATCAAATCGTCATGATCCTTGCCAGGATAATCCAGATCAATCAGTTGGGCGAATTCTTCTCCATATCCGGTTGAGCCGCGAGGATTAACATAAACAGTGACATAACCTTCGGCGGCAAACCGCTGGATTTCTGCAGCAAAAAACGGACCATACATGGCATAGGGACCGCCATGAATTTCTAGGATCATTGGGAAAGAACCATCAGCCTTGAACCCGGGCGGCAAAGCAACCCAGGCTTGAATTTCACGGCCATCATGGGTGGATTGGGTTTTGATTTCTTCAATTTTGGCGAGGCGCAAATGTCCCAATGCATCATCATTTAAATTGGTCATGCGCCGTCCGCTTTTGTTGCTCCGTGACAAAGCCACTTCGGCTGGGCGATCTGGTCTCGCCTGCGTGTAAGCAATAACCGGCGAACTCCCGCCTGCTTTTTTCGCAACAGAGAAGCTTCCAGAGGCATATGGCCGTCCGATTGCTGTGCCGCCCATATCGCGGACAAGAGTTTTGACATTGCCGGACAAATCCATCGACAATAACGTTAGCAACCCATCCACTTCCGCCTGAACGATCAAGGCTTTGCCATCAGCGCGCCACCGCGCAGCATCAATGGATCGATCAAAATTTCGCGACAAATGGCGAATATTGCTGCCATCGCTATTCATCACATAAAGCTCATTATGCTGATAGGATTTCAAACGGTCATCATATCCAAGATAGGCGATCTGCGATCCTCTTGGCGAAATTTTCGGTGCGTAATCGGGGCCGTTGCGCTCGGTGAGCGCGGTCATCGAAAGATCCGATAAATTGACTCGATAAATCTCACTTTCAATCGGATCCAAAGTTGCATTTTCAACATCATTACCGGTTACCAGCAAGCTGTTATTGCCCAACCATTCGGGTGCCGAAAATCCATTTTCTCCTTGTGTCACCTGCCGCGGTGTTCCGCCTTCTGCGCTCAAAACAAAAATATGGCTCTTGCCTTTGGGAAGATATCCCGCGCCGTCGAAACGAAACACCAAATCATCAAAGACCCGAACCGGTTTTGCCCAGTCCGCGCCTTCCGGGCTCCGCGGCGCTTTTGCAAAAGAAGTTGGATCGTCCGGAATGAACATCGAAAACGCAATTTTCTGACCATCAGGAGACCAGGTCGGCGCGCTTGGGTTGGCGCTTAGCTGGGCCAAGGAGAAACTATCTCCACTGTCCATATAGCGAATCCGCAAATCGGGTTTGCCATTGGTGGTCGTCAAATAGATCAGGCGATCACCATTGGGAGACCATCGTGCGGACGAGTTTGATCCCTGCCCGGAAACCAAAGGTCTATGGCTCCCATTGCGCGTGTTTATCGCCCATAAGTCGGCCACCACCCGGTCGCTATTTTTGTCCATCGACTTGCGGGCATAGACAATTTGCGATCCATCGGGGGAAATCTGCGGATCATCCGCATATTCGAGATCAAAAACACGTTCTGCAGTAAATTTATGATCGTCATCCGTCTTTTCCGCCAGCGCCGGACCGCTCGTTACCATTATTGAGAAAGCCGTCAGTGCATAGCGTAATGTCATCTTAATCCCCTTGGTTGCAGTTAATCCTATGGACCAATATCCCGCTTGACCAGAGAGAAAATTTCAAATGATTTTTTGGTCGCGTGCAGCCGTCCAAACAACGCACCGTGATGACTGAGTCAATAAATCACTGACAATGCGCGCGCGGATGATATGGTCTTGAGATGCGATCTGTTATTCTCACAATCCTCATCTTATCTCACTGCGCCACAATCCCGTTGGCCCATAGCGCAGAACAAAAAGCAGTGGTGCCCTCACCACTGGAAACCTTTGATCCCGAAGCTCCTCCCAAAGAAGGACAGCCATTGATTACATGGCGTCGGCCGGCCATCTTAGATTATGAAATTGCGCCGACAGACCGTTCCAATCTGTCGGCTTGTGATGAAACGGACTTTTTCTTTCTCGATGATATTGCACGGAAATGCGATCCCATATTGGCGATGACAAAATTATATGTGCAATTGGATTTCGCGACTTATGAAGCGCGCAGTCGGCACAGAAAACAGAGTGATGACGCTGCTGAATATCGCGAAAAAGCCTTGGTATTTGCCGAACAAATCACAAGCGAATTTGGTCAACCGCAATGGCCGCTGCAACGCTATCTTTTGTCCAAAACCTATCAAAGTCGCGCGAGCCTATATAGCGGCTGGCAAGAATGGGATAAAGCCATTGCCGAGCAGGACAAACGTATCGCGCTTCTTTCTCGATCACGGTTCAAAGCGCGGGGCAGTTTGTTGGCTCAGGCTTATCAGCAAAAAGGCGGTTATCTTTTGGCCAAAGGCGATCGATCCGCCGCACAAGCCAATTATGAAACATCCTTTGCGCTCAATCAGAAAAACGCGTTTCAACCATTTAGCGCTATCCGATATCATACCGAGGCAATGGTCCAGGATGCTATTCATGAACGGGACTATGATTACGCGCTGCAATGGATTGATCGTTACTTAGATATTTACCGGCAGCGGGCCCAAACAGACGGTCAATCCGGGCCTTTTGACGGAGAATTGTTGCTCGAAAGGTTGGTAGCTCTGCGTATCTATATCCTCGCCGAGACTGGCAATGCATCGGAACTTATGCAAGCCACTACCCTGTTCGACACGTTGTATAAGGACAGACGCTATCGGTGCAGCAAATTTGAAATGTTTCCACAAGTGGTCGCGCCGTATCACAAAGATAAACGGATAAAATCTTGGCTCGAAAGCAAAGGCTGCTCGGAAAAAATCTTTCGCGCGCTTGATGATGTGCCCAAAAAGGGTGTGATCGGATATGGCCGAAGAATCCTCTTGCCGCCGCATCGGCCGTAAAACGGAAAATATTCGGATATCCAATTTCAGCGGATTGGGGCGCTCCTGACTAAGCCTGGAGCGACGCGTACATGGACGCGGCCAAACCAAATCCTCTTGGGTCTCCCAGCAAGCCACTTTCCATCTTGTTCATAACATAAGAAAAGCACAATCGGGCATCCTGATCGACAATTATCGACGAACCACCAAAGCCGCCCCAAAAGCAGCTATTCTGGTTCGGACTGATAGGGGTGAGATCACTATTGAGGCCATAGCCCAACCCAAAGGTGAGCGGCACACCCAGAACCAGATCCATGCCTTCTGCTTGCTTTTCAAACACCCGCTTGGTGCCGGCTTCGGACATGATCGATTTGCCAAATGCCGTTCCGCCATTAGCCATCGCCGTTTGGGCTCTGACAATGCTGCGTGCATTTCCTTGACCATTGGCAGCAGGAATTTCCGCCGCTCGCCACTTTCGCTTTCTCGGTTCTGTGGGATCCACGCGCGGATTCGCGAAGGTTCTTCCGGCAATTGATCCCGGCGATGGCGACAGCATTTGTGCCGGTGGCACCAGATTTCCAATGCGGTGATCCAAATCTTCACCGGCACCAATATGAAAATCGGCTCCGGTTGGCTCGGCAATTTCCTGCTGGAAAAAATTGCCTATGGATTGCCCGGTCACCCGCCGAACAATTTCTCCAATGAGATGGCCTTGGGTTAGCGCATGATAGCCGGATTGGGTGCCAGGTTCCCACCAGGCTTCCTGACGCGCCAACGCGTTTATCATCCAATCCCAATCATAGAGCGCGTCCCCCTCTACCGCTTCTTCCATGCCCGATAATCCGGCGGTGTGGCTTAAAAAATGACGAACTTTGATTGCCTGCTTGCCATTCTGGGAAAATTCCGGCCAATAATGAGCAGCCGGGGCGTGCAAATCTACATCCCCGCGATCCGCGAGCAGCAACAAGGACATAGCCGCCATTGTTTTGGTGCTCGACCAGACATTGACCAATGTGTCTTCTTGCCAATTTTGGGTCCGTTCTTCATCCAGATGCCCGCCCCAAAGATCGACGACAAACTCGCCCTCCAATGTAATTGCCACCGAAGCACCCAGGTCACCATGTTCACGAAAATTATTCTCGAAAGCAGCCTTGACCGCAGCGAACCGAGGATCGCAAAAACCATTTATCTGGATTGTCATGAAATATTCCAATTATGTTGATCTGCACGCACCACAAGGGAAGAGCATAACCCAGCAAGCGATGCAATGTTAGTCGTTCTATCCAGATGTTCGCTTTGGCTAAGACAAAGGCAATGATCTTTGGCCACGATGTAAGTACTTCACACAAGTCGGCTACACTTTGTAAGTCAGCGCCTCCTCACTTTGCCACATCGGCATTGCTTCCCTGGTAAAATGAGAGATAATGGAATTCACACCTCTCACCCTAAGAAAGATCTCGTCGATGAGTGACATTCTTGACCATTGCACGACCTTTAAACTTGATCAGGTTGAGGCTGAATTGCAGGCTGGTTACGAATCCACCGTACAATTTGACAAACCAATTGGTGAATCGCTGCTGATGGTTGACCCGGAAGAAAGCGACTTTAATAAATGGCCCATCGAGCCCAGCGTTCCCTATCTAAAGCGGTTGGATGCCATGTGCGCAAAATGGGGAGAGCGGTTGACGGTGCGCTTTTATGCGCATTACGGCCAAATATTTGATGGCTCCCAACTCCAAAATTTGCCGAACATCCATTCGCTCTCCGCCGATAGCCTGGATCAAGCGAATAACCTGGAAGCAATTGCCGAACTCAAGCATCTTTCAAGGCTGCATTTGGGTGTTTTTGAGCAGGAGGACAAAGCCCTGCTGTCGAAACTGCCGATCGGGCAACTGCGCGAACTGACTTTATCTGCCACGAATACCAAAGCCCTAGACCTTGCGCCGCTCGGGGCAGCGACACAATTGCGCAAGCTTTACCTCGATGGCCACTATAAAAACATTGCAGTTTTGGGCGGGTTGACTGGCTTGGAAGAGTTTATATTTAATGCGAAGACAGGTCTCGATCTGGCGTTCATCAACGGCATGACCGAATTGAAATCATTAAAGTTTAATCTCGGCGGAACCAAAACAATCGAAGAGATTGAACTGCTCCATGTACAAGATATGGCCTTTACCGAGACACGCGGCCTTTGTGAATTGGGCGATATGCAACGTTTCCCCAGTCTGCGCCGATTGCTCATGCAGGATCAGCAACATATCAGCCAAATAAAATTGGGGGCCGCAAATACTGCGCTTGAACATTTATGGTTCTATAAATGCAAAAAAATCAATGCGCTTCCGGGTATCGAATATTGCAGCAGCCTGAAAAGCCTCCGCTGGCTGTTCACCGAAATTAATCCCGCATCGCTCGCGCTACCAGATACACTTACTCACCTTCATATGCTTTCCGGTAAGCGCAAAAGCGAGGCGCAAGAAATTGCAGCCATTGAAGAATTAGGATATATTGTCGACGATCACCCCGACGCTTCATTCTTCTATAAATAGACATTATTCTTTTCAAAACCTATCCGGCCTACGCCGCGATGATCGATGTGGGCTAAAGGCGACAGAACACCCACAACCAATCGACGTTTTCCGGCCCAATAGCGGGGTTTGCAGCAAGTCCAGCATCGCTCGAGCACTTGGTCCGGGCTTCATTTAATAATTTGCTTCGCCTTCGCGCTGCGACTAGATCTCCATGAGATCGGGACATTGCATGAACCGACTGAATGAAAATCTGAGAGGGCAATTAGTGAATATTATTTTGAAGCGTTGCATGATCATATTGGGCGTGTTGGCGCTGGCTGCTGGTGCGTTAATCTTGTGGATTGCGCTCAATATCCACGTACCGGCTGAGCTTGAAAAATCCTCGGCTGCTCCGCGCGGCGACACCATTCTATCTGAATTTTACGCACCGCCCTCAACATTGCCAGACAATCACGGCGTATTGATCCGTCAAGAAGTGTTGGAAGGGTCTTCAACACTTGCCAATGCTGGGGAGAATGTGCGGATCATGTACAGTTCCTCTGAAGGTCTCAGCGGAAAGGGCATGGAAGCAATTTCTGGCGCGCTATATCTCCCCGAGGGCGAGCCGCCTGCGGGCGGGTGGCCGCTGCTCATCTGGTCCCACGGTACAGTTGGCATTGGCGATAAATGTGCTCCGTCCTTTGCTGGGCGAAGCGAGCGCGACCGCACTTATCTCAATCCCTGGCTGGAAAAAGGCTATGCCATTGCGGCTTCTGATTATCAGGGCCTGGGAACCACAGGGACGCACCCCTATATGGACGCTCGGACGATGGCCTTCAACAATCTCGACCTTGTGCGCGCGCTGCAATCAGCGAATCTCCCGCTCAGCGACAAGGTGCTGATTGCGGGGCAATCACAGGGTGCTACCGGGGCAATCGCCACGGCCAGTTTTGCCGAAAATTACGCAAGTGATGTACAGCTTGCTGGCGTTATCGCAACCGGCATTCCGCATCTGTCTTATGATGTGGTCTGGGGCATGGTAACCAACGCGGATCCGGATGAAGTGTCCGCATCACTGGGGTTATCGCTCTACATGCTGACTATGACGGAGATGATTGACCCAGAATTTGAAATGGATTCTATTTTGTCAGAGGAAGCAAAGACGGTCATTGGTGATATTGGCGAAACCTGCGTTTTCGACTTGATCGACAAAACGACAAAAGCGGGCCTTTCTTCCCGAAAAACGTTCGATAGCCGCTCGGAATTTGCTTTAATCAAAGCCTTTTCACGGATGAGAATGGCCAATTTGGCTTTCAAGACGCCGATATTTGCGGGGTCCGGTACGACGGACAAAATTACGCCTTATGCGATGCAGCAAGCCTTTGTTTCCGATGCTTGTGCCGCTGGCGCCACCATTGCAGCAACCACTTATTCGGGTGCCAATCACAATCAGGCTCTGCTGCAATCGTCATCAGATGCCCAGGCCTTTGCCGAAGCAGTCGTCGCGGGCAACCCGATTGAAAGCACTTGCCCCGGCTGATGACTATCTTCCCATAATCTATGTGGGTGCAAGCCATCTGGTTTGTTGGCCATCAGCTATAAAAGTCTCCGCCTACTCGCGATGGACCCAGCAATCAGGGGCAAAAAGTTGAAAACACGAATTTTTCTTCGCGCGTCACCATTGGTTTGATTATCCTGGTGCGAAACCAGCAGCGCGTCCGTGCTTAATATGGGCCGCATCCCGATTTATATCTGCCCTCATCCCGGTCACGCCACTAGAATTTACCTGAATTGCCCCAATTTTCTCTGGGGCTAACGGGCTCGTCATTCATCCAATGTTCGACAATCTTGCCATTAGCGACACGGTAAATATCGAAAACCGCAAATTTCACGGATCACTCGGTAGATCTCGTCAAGGACGGTTACGACATGTGCATCCGGGCGGGCCAGTTTGACAGTCGAACCACAAGGACCAGAAAACTCGGTAGCTTTGATCGTGCCATCGCAGTGGGTCGCGGATATTATGCTGATCGGCCGAAGGTAGACCATCCAAAGCAACTCAAAAACTGGGACTGGGTAAACTATCGCCATAACAAGCGCACGTACCAACTGACTTCCCCGATCGGCGAGATTGCGAAACTTGTGATCAAAGATGAAGCGCGCTTGCAAGTTGACAATATCGAAACGCTTTACGCCTTCACCTGTATGAATGCTGGCGTTGCGGCAATGCCATTGCTCACTTGGCGAGATCAGGCGGCCAGACCAGCTTGAACCGCTCACAGACACAAGTCATATCCTCTGTATATGTAAAACCGTCCCGCTCCGCTTGGCGGGCAAAATAGGCATCATGCGCATCTTTCCAATAAGCCAGGGAGCGATCGCCCTCCCCTTCGTCCCAGGCAAAGGCTTCATCGACTTGTTCCACACGGCATAAATCCACTTTCGTGGTCTCGATAATACATTGTTCTGCGCCCGAACCATCGACAATGATCCAGTGGTCGCCAATGGCTGGCAGCGCCAGTCCGCGACTATCGAACCATCTTTTCAGTTCGCAAGTTGCCTGCTTTTGCCCTTTGAGCACCAGCTTAGCTAGCGCATCAGCCAATTCTGGCGTGTCTCCAAATTGGTCGGACGGCGGACATGGAGCGCTTATGCCCTTATCAGCGCAAAATTCTTCCCAAATCGATGAACGATCTGCAGTCATGACTCAATCTCCCGCGATAAGGTCTCATTCTGTACCAGAAAATATCGTCAAATGGGATGGCCGCACAAATGATGATAGATCCGGAGGTTAAACCGGAGCAGTCACCCCGGCATCACGCATACCGCGCCAAATCTGGGCCGCTTGGACCGTTTCAGGTACATCATGGACACGGACAATCTGCGCGCCTTGCTGGATCGCATGATGGGCAAATGCGATGGATCCGCCCAGACGCTCATCTACCGGCGCCTCTTTCGACAATGCGCCAATCATCCGTTTGCGGCTGGCGCCAATGAGCAAGGGTTGACCCAAAGCATGAAAAGCAGCGATATTATTCATCAAAGCCAGATTATCCGAAAGAGATTTGCCGAAACCCAAGCCGGGATCTACAATGATTTTCTCTCGCTCGAAGCCTGCTGTCACAATATCGGCAATTCGCTGCTCGAGCCAATCGAACGTATCGGTAACGATATTGCCATAAGCAGCGCCTTTATGGGGATCTTTCCCGCTAGATGGCGCGTGCATTAACACCACAGGCAGGCCTGATATGCCCGCTACTTCCAAAGATCTTTTGTCATGCAACAAGGCCGAGACATCATTGATGATATGCGCGCCCGCTGCGATGGCTTCTTCCATCACCGCGGCTTTGCGCGTATCAATCGACAAAGCGGCACCGCATTGGCTTAGCTTTTCCAAGACAGGAATAACCCGTTTAATCTCATCCCCTTCCCAAACCGTTTCCGCACCGGGACGCGTCGACTCGCCGCCAATGTCGATAATGGATGCGCCGGCTGTTGCCATTTCAAATCCGGAATTGGCTGCGATTTGGGGATCTCCGTCATGTTTGCCGCCATCAGAGAAACTGTCAGGTGTCCGATTTAAAATACCCATGACGTGCGGTTGATCAAAGCGCAGGATGCGATCCCCGCATTGCAGCGGCGCATGACTTCTGGTGAGATTGGCTAATAAACCGGCAGCTCGTTCCTGCAAATATTCCGGCCAGTGCGCGGTGATATCGGGCCAATTTTCTATCGAGATAAGATCGCGTTGGACGGGAATATTGTCTTCAAATACCCAATATTCAATCTGAGAAAACCAAATTAAACTGTTGTTTAATCTTTTATTTTTTTCATCAAAAAATTGTGGACTGTCCAGCAAACCAGCTGGCTTCAGATAGAGTTTCGCATCCGCGCCCACGGCCATCATCTCTCGCTCCTATGGCTCTGTGGCAAGCAAATAAGTTTGCCGCAAATGATCTACCGGACGCAATTCTTTGCCGTCATCATAATACCAATAGGTCCAACCGTTGCAACTGGGCGCATCCTGCACAGTGGCTCCTATTTTGTGGATAGACCCTTCATGTCCATTCCACAGCAACGATCCGTCGGCCCGAACTTTTGCTTTGAACTTTCGATTTTTGCTGCACAATTCGGTACCGACTTTTAAATAACCGGTTTCCACTAGTGTCCCGAAGGCGACACGCGGTTTGGCCTTGGGCGACTGCATTGTTTTCAGATCGCTTTCATCCAGCGGCAGCGCAGCTTCAATTCGCTCTTCTGCAACTTCGCAATAGCTATCCTCTTTTTCACAGCCAATCCAATGGCGACCTAGACGCTTGGCAACGGCGCCGGTTGTTCCGGTTCCAAAAAACGGATCGAGTACAATGTCACCTTTGTTGGTGGTCGCCAGCATCACGCGATATAATAGCGCTTCGGGTTTTTGGGTCGGATGGGCTTTGACCCCGTTGCGTTTCAATCGTTCCTGTCCACCACAAATCGGCATGACCCAATCGCTGCGCATCTGCAGTTCGTCATTGAGGTTTTTCATCGCGCGATAGTTGAACGTATATTTCGCTTTTTCGCTCTTCGACGCCCAGATCAGCGTTTCATGGGCATTGGTGAAGCGGGTTCCCTTGAAATTGGGCATGGGATTGGCTTTGCGCCAGATAATATCATTTAAAATCCAATAGCCGAGATCCTGCAGCGATGCGCCAACCCGGAAAATATTATGATAGCTACCAATTACCCACAAAGACCCATTGGGCTTCAATATGCGCCGCGCTTCTTTCAGCCAGGCCTTAGTGAAAGCATCGTAAACCGCAAAGCTGTCAAACTGATCCCAGGCATCATCAACGGCATCGACCTGTCCGCCTTCTGGGCGGTAGAGATCGCCGCCAAGCTGAAGATTATAGGGCGGATCCGCAAAGACCATATCGACCGATTCATCGGGCAGCGATTTCATCGCTTCGATACAATCCATCTTCAAAATCTGGTTCAAAGGCAATTTTGCAGCAGGCTTTTTTGAACCCTTGCTTTTAGCCTTTGTCGCCAATTTGGGCGTGTCGATACGCTCAATGATACCCATGGAAATCTCGCTTTACTGACTGGAGTGGCCCTTAGGGTGAGTCCTTCGTGTCCTGCGGTCAAGGGCGTTAACCTAGGTTAAAGCCGTATCTTTATGGTTAACGAGAAATTGCAGAGGAGAACGAAACGAGTCCGCCACCAGATATGGAGTCTATCCGGGAAGAGAAGACTCCATCCCTTGTGGTGTGTCCCAAAGGACTCGCTAATGCGCCGAATGGAAAAAAATTTTTTATCGCCATTCCCAACGACTAATCAGCGAATTTGCCGGTCCTGTGGTTAACTGATTTGCCGGACTAGCCGATATATGTTTATATCCAGCCGATTGAGCAGCCAAAACGGTCACCAGATCATACGGGGCAAAACGCGCGATGGACATAAAATCAGACAATCTTGCCGATTCCACTCAGACGACGAGTGATAATGGTCTTTTTAGTGCGACAACCAGCGACGCCGAACACACTCTCTACCAGGATGAGAAAGCGGAAATATCTGTCCCCTTTGGTGCCAATTATGGCGGCCGCGCAGCCCGGGCAAAATTGCGCGAACATGCCATTTTGTCCACCACAAAAATCGGCGGATCGATTGCAGCCATTTACTGGATATTCGCGTATGGTTCGGGATGGGTGGAATGGTCGGCCTTTTTGGTGGGCTATTTTCTTTCCATGGTCGGCTGCATCATTGGCTATCATCGCTATTTCTCTCACCGCGCTTTCGAAACCTCGAAGCCAATGGGCATTTTCATTGCCATTTTAACTCAGTCTGCCGCGCAGGGATCCGCCTTACACTGGGCCGCTAACCATCGGCGCCACCATGCGATGACCGACAAGGTTGGAGACGCGCATAGCCCCCATTATGACGGCTATGGCAAGCCCCTGAAAGGCTTTGCGAAATTCCATCATAGCCATGTCGGTTGGCTATTTGATCGCACCACCACCGATCTGAACATCTACGGGAAAGGCCTGGTCGATGATGAGATTGTAATGTTTGCCCATCGCACTCGTTGGTTCTGGTATTTTGTTTCAGCATTAGTTTTCCCAACCCTTTGGGCGCTGGCCTTTGCCGGTCCTGAAGCCATTGTCGGAACCATTTTAATCGCTGGTCTATTGCGGATATTTTTGGTTTTGACGGTGTTGCAAAGCGTCAATAGCATTTGCCACCTTTTCGGCTCACAACGCTTTCATGAACATGGCACCGCGAAAAACAACTTGCTGATCAATATTCTAACCATGGGCGATGGCTGGCATAATAATCACCATCAACATCCCCGTTCCGCCACTTCTGGCGTGGTCTGGTGGGAATTTGATCCATGTGCCCAGATAATCCGCTTATGGGAGAAGATGGGACTGGTTTGGAACGTAAAATGGGCGCCACGCTATAGAAAAGATGAAGCCGGCAATTGGGTGCAAGAACAGGCCTAAAGAATGCCGCATTGATAGGCGTTTGATCAAAACAACATCATAGCAATTCCAGCTGAGCTACAGGTGCAAAGCTTTTGCGGTGCAACGGCGTGGGTCCATATTTTTTCAGTGCTGCCATATGTTCTGCCGTGCCATAGCCCTTATTGCGATCCCAGCCATATTCTGGATATTGCGCCGCGGCCGCTATCATGATGCGGTCGCGATATTCTTTTGCTAAAATAGACGCCGCCGAAATACACGGATGAATAGCATCTCCGCCAATAACAGCTTCGGCTTGAAAGTCCCATTGTGGCAGCCTGTTGCCATCGACGAGAATATGATCTGGCTTTGCTGTCAGCCCGATCACCGCGCGCGTCATTGCCGCCATAGTCGCTTGCAAAATATTGACAGTATCAATCTCATCTATCTCACATAAAGCAATGTTATATATTGTCTTATCTAATATCTCAGTTTCAAGAACCGCTCGTTTTTTAGCAGTGAGCTTCTTACTATCATCAAGTTCGCTAATCGCATGATCCGCTGGCAAAATCACCGCTGCTGCAACCACTGGCCCGGCCAACGGCCCCCGCCCTGCTTCGTCGACACCGGCGATCATCTTTTTGCTCATATAGCCGGAATGCCCATCGGCCCATGGCCTGACCCAAGACCTGGCGAATTTTCCAAACTTGCGCGCACATAGGCCCGGGCAGACTCAATTGCTTGCGGCAGGCTCTCTCCTTTGGTCAAATAGGTGGCAATAGCGGCCGACAAAGTGCATCCCGTCCCATGCGTGTGGCGCGTATCAATGCGATGTCCTTCCCAACGCTGTTGCTCACCATCGGGACCAATGAGCCGATCGGTCAGCAGCTCACCTTCGCCATGCCCTCCTTTGACTAGGAACGGAACACCATATTCTGCAATGGCTTCTTCACCGCCCAATCGCGCCATCTCATCCAAATTAGGCGTTACAAGGCTGCAAAAGGGAATGATCTTTTGGAACGCCGCAATTGTTTGCGTATCAGCCAAAGTGGCGCCGCTGGTTGCGATCATGACCGGATCAAAAATAATCGGTCTATTACGCACGGATTTTAGAAAATCCGCGACGACCATCGCCGTTTCAGGAGAACCCAGCATACCAATTTTTATTGCGTTGGCATCAAAATCATCCATGACCGCCCAAATCTGGGCCAAAACGATATCGGGGCTCATCACCTCCATCGCTGTAACACCTGCGCTATTCTGGGCGGTAATCGCAGTGACAGCGGTCATTGCATGGCCGCCGAGGCGACTGATTGTACGAATATCCGCCTGAATCCCAGCGCCGCCGCCACTGTCGGATCCTGCGATCGACAATATGCAGGGACAATCAGTCATCAAACAAATCCGAAAAACAATATGATCAACGCTGCGAAAAGGATGAAGTCAGCCAATCCCACTCCGATTATAACTTGGTTGCGATGGGCTTGAAACCAGTCGGGCACAATAATGTAAAGGGCAAAGCCAATCGCAACCGGAATGAACAATATCATGATGAGAATGGCGAGAATAATGATGCTGATCATGTCCAATACTTGATATTTGCGTTTGCTGGCTGCAGGAAATTTTTCCTGCAGCTTTGGCAATCAGGGCCCCTGTCGAGCATTAGGCGGCGACCTCTTCTACTACACTGCAAATTCTATTCACGACCTGATTAACCTGATCGCTATTGTCCCCTTCCGCCATGACTCGAATTAGCGGTTCTGTTCCAGAAGCGCGAATGACCAACCGGCCGCTGCCCTCCAATTCCTTTTCCGCTTCGGCGATCACCGCTTTGACTTTCTCATCTTCCAACGGTGCGCCATCCGAATAGCGGACATTTTTGAGCAGCTGCGGAACCGGATCAAAAAGATGTAGCAATTCGCTGGCAGGCTTGCCACTATCAACCAGTTCGCGCAAAACTTGCAGCGCGGCAATGGTGCCGTCGCCGGTGGTGCCATGATCCAACAAGATCATATGCCCCGATTGCTCTCCTCCGACATTGAATCCGCCTTTTTTCATTTCTTCCAATACATAACGATCGCCCACTTTGGACCGGATAAGTGCAAGATTTTGGGAATCGAGAAAACGCTCAAGACCAAGATTGGACATCACAGTTGCGACAATGCCATCACCGCGGAGTAATCCATTGCGGCTCCAACTGGCCCCGATCAGCGCCATTAGTTGGTCGCCATCGACAATTTTACCCTTTTCGTCCACGACAATGAGCCGGTCTGCATCACCATCCAACGCGATGCCAACATGGGCACCGCTGGCGACAACGCTTTCCTGTAAAGTCGCGACATCGGTCGATCCACATTTGTGATTAATATTCTTGCCATTAGGCTCGACACCAATGGTGATAACTTCCGCACCCAATTCCCAAAATGCGGATGGCGCCACCTGATAAGCTGCACCATTGGCACAATCGACGACCATTTTCAGGCCATCCAAACGAATATGGTCTGGCAAGGACATTTTTATCGCGTGGATATACCGGCCACGCGCATCCTCAAAACGCTTGGCGCGGCCAATATCTTCCGCTGCAGCCAATCGCGCCGGTTCGGACAAATAGGCCTCGATTTTCAATTCATCGTCGTCGGAAAGCTTAAACCCGTCAGGACCAAATAGTTTAATCCCATTGTCATAGTAAGGATTATGGCTAGCGGAGATCATGACCCCGAGATCCGCTCGCATAGACCGGGTGAGCAACGCCACGGCCGGGGTTGGCATTGGTCCCACTTGCACCACATCCATCCCGACACTGGTAAAGCCGGCAACCAGAGCATTTTCTACCATATATCCAGAAAGCCGCGTATCCTTGCCGATAACAACCCGGTGCCGGTGGTCACCGCGGAGAAAATGGCGCCCCGCAGCCTGCCCGACTTTCATCGCGATTTCCGCGGTCATCGGGCTTTTATTGGTCAGTCCGCGAATGCCATCGGTTCCAAAAAATTTCTTTGTCATAGCCGGCCGCATTCTCCATTTCGTGCGAGTGCCAATTTAGTGTTGGCATAAAATCTTTTAAGCCTTAGCGTCTGGCCTCAACAGGATAAAGCCGAAACGGGGGCTTAAACGTAAAATGATCGAAATAATAAACGGCCTTATCGACCGATTGTCGGACATGGTCTTCTATAAAACCCATTTGTTCGGCATAGATATCGAATTGGTGGTCCTATGGCTCGCTTTCCCGATGCTCTTCTTCACGGCCTATTTGGGTTTTATCAATGTCCGCGGAATGGGGGCGGGCCTCCGCGCGTTACGCGGTAAATTTTCAGGTCCCGATCAGCCAGGCAACATGTCTCCCTTCGCCTCGCTCACAACCGCTTTGTCCGGCACGGTTGGCTTGGGTAATATTGCCGGGGTCGCTATTGCATTGTCTACTGGCGGGCCCGGTGCGGCGTTTTGGATGTTCATCATCGGCTGGGTCGCGATGACCTTGAAATGCGCCGAGGTTACCTTGGGCCTGAAATATCGCGAAGTGCAACCCAATGGCGATGTACGCGGCGGCCCCATGTACACGCTGAAAAATGGATTGGCGGCCAAAGGCTTTGCCAAGATCGGTCTCGTGATTGGCGGTATTTATGCATTTCTTTCTCTCTTTGGGGCGATACCGCTTATTCAGGTCAACCAAAGCTATGCCCAAGTCGCTGATGTCACCGGCTTCACTTACCCTTTGGCCTACGGCATCATCATGGCCGCGCTCGTTGGTTTGGTGGTAATTAACGGTGTCGGCTGGCTAGCGCGGGTGACGGCATCGGTCGTACCGGCCATGGGCCTTGTTTATTTGGGCGGTATTTTTGCCATTTTGGCAATTAATTTTGAACAAATTCCTGCGGCCGTTGGATTGATTATTTCCGATGCATTTACCGGAGAGGCAGCAGCAGGCGGAGCCATTGGTGCCTTTGTCGTCGGCATGCGCCGCGCGGTTTACTCCTCCGAAGCAGGTATCGGGTCTGCGGTGATCGCCCATACGCAAGCGCGCACCAGCGAGCCCGCCTCAGAGGGCTTGGTCGCGTTGCTGGAACCCTTTATCGATACGGTGATTATCTGCTCGCTAGGAGCCATTGCGATGGTTGTCGCGGGTACCTATGTCGGTGATGTCGAAGGAATTGAAATCACCTCTGCAGCTTTTGCGACCGTGGCAGATTGGTTCCCCTATCTCCTAGCGGTGGCCGTTTTTCTGTTCGGATTTTCTACGCTTTGCGCCTGGGGCTTTTATGGACAACAGGCTTGGTGCTACTTATTCGGCCACAGCAAAGCGGCAATTTGGTCCTATAAGTTTATCTATGTTATATGCTTGCCAATCGGAGCGCTGCTGGAATTGGGGCAAGTCATCAAACTCGTTGACAGTGCTTTCTTCTTGATGGCCATTCCCAATATTATCGCGCTATATATTTTTGCACCGGAAATTAGACGAGAAATTTTCGGCTATTTAGACAAACAGAAGCTACCATTAGAGGAGCCGGAAAATGAAATATCGCAAACTCGGTAAAGAACTGGAAGTATCAGCATTAGGCCTCGGTTGCATGCCGATGTTTGGCATCGGCAGCGGCATGTATGGCAAAGCCGATATGTCGGAAAGTCTCGCCACGTTGGACCGCGCCATCGAATTGGGCGTGACCTTTTTCGACACGGCCGAAGTATATGGACCGTATAAAAACGAGGAATTGCTTGGCCAAGCGATTAAGGGCCGGCGCGATCGTTTGATCATCGCGACGAAATTTGGCTTTGATCTGTCCGATCCGCGCAATATTGGAACCGACTCTTCGCCCGCCAATGTTCGGCGGGCATGCGATGCTTCGCTGCAACGCTTGGGCATTGAAGTCATTGATTTATTCTACCAACATCGCGTTGATCCCGATGTTCCGATCGCGGAAACGGTCGGTGCCATGGCAGAATTGGTACAAGAGGGAAAAGTTCGATATCTCGGTCTGTCCGAAGCCGGCGCCGAAACGATTAAAAGCGCTCATGCCGAGCATCCCATCGCGGCGCTCCAGTCGGAATATTCCCTGTGGGAACGCAGCATTGAAGAAGAAATATTACCTCTGTGCCAGGATCTGAATATCGGATTTGTACCCTATAGCCCCTTGGGTAGAGGGTTTCTAACCGGGCAAATTACCAGTCGCGATAATCTCGATGCTGACGATTATCGGTTGCGCGACCCGCGCTATTCGGAAGAAAATTTCGATCAAAATCTCAAAATGGTCGAAACGGTTAAACAAGTGGCCGGTCGCCATGGTTGCTCACCGGCTCAAATTGCCTTGGCCTGGCTCATGGCACAAGGGGACTTTATCGTACCCATCCCAGGGTCCAAGCGGCGCGCAACATTGGAAGACAGCATGGCATCTGTCGATATCAATCTCACCGATACGGATCTGGATGAGTTGGAAAAAGCCGCGCCCGTGGGCGGGACTTCAGGACCGCGCTATGGCGAAGCCATGATGTCAATGGTTCGCCTTTAAGTCAGCCTTAAAGCACGCCTATCGATCATAAGCTTTTGGTAAATTACCCGGCTGCGGCGTGCGATAGCGATCGCGCAACCGTTGCTGGCGATTGGACAAGGACTGCTCCACGCCATCGATAAAAACCCGTTCGACCTGCGTCGAAAGTTCCAACGGATCACCGGTCCAGATCACCACATCACCTTGCCGGCCCGCTTTTAAGGATCCCAGCTTACCGCCCATCCCCATAATCTCGGCGGGCTTGGAACTGATCGCGGCAAAAGCCTCGTCCCAACTGAGACCAGTGGCGCGCGGTACATTGTTCAAGGCCACTAGATTGCCGGCATATTGCATGGAATAGCGCAATTGATGCGCATCGCGATCATTGATCATACCGATCGCCACTTGCACACCGGCTTTTTTCATTCGACCGATATTCGATTGTGTCGCAGACAGATCTTCAAAACTATAGGGCAGATCGCTCAGCGCGGATGCGAGTACCGGTATTTTGGATGCCGCTATGCTATTGGCCACGCGCCACCCTTCATTGGCGCCGACGAGCACCAATTTGAGCGCGGGAAAATCTTTGCGCAATTCAATCACTTTCAAAATATCGTTCGCGCTATTTGCATGGACCAACAAACGGGTCTTCCCATTCAGCACAGGCAACAAGGCCTTGGCATCCGAAGCCTTCATCATGTCGCTGTCAAACAAAGCCGGATTGCGGGCATAGGTTCGCGCTTCGTTGAGCATGGCACGGAATAATATATGAGCGGCAGCGCGGCTTCCCCCTGCTCGGCGGTGACCTGTTTCGCCCAATTCGACAAATTGAAACGCGCGGGCCTGGGTAATCGGATTGCTATCCTGCCCCAAATCGACAATCGCGCCATAGCCGCCAAAAATAGATTTCCCCGTGCTGGGAGACACTACCGCACGGGTCACTCCGGCAGCGCGGTTGACGGCAACGGGAGCGGCAAAGGGATTTACCGCATATTGCACATCCAAGGCGGCAGAAAAGACAGAATCAGCAGCCCGCGTATCATTGGTCGCGCGAACCGCGCCCACCTCAACCAGTCCAACACGACTAAAGCCTGCGAATATCCCGGGTGTCACCCATTTTCCGGCGGCATCGATCCGGCGGGCATTGGCCGGAATTGCGATATTGCTTCCTGCTGCAACGACACGGCCGTTGCGCAAGATTACCGTCCCGCCTTCGACCGGAGCGCTGCCATCTCCGACAACCAGTTTTCCTCCGGTAATCGCCACGGTTTCCGCCGCCGCCGGAGCCACTGCCAATGCGATGGAAGACAGGAATAATGTTGCTAGACGCTTCATTTTACGTCTCCTTCGCCGGGCTGACCCAGCTCGAAATCGCTCACCGGCCGCCGTGCCGGGTCATTGGCATCAAAAAGCATCGCTCCATCAATCCAGACTTTCTCAGGCCGGGCATAGACACTGAGAGGATTGTCATTCCACAACACTAGATCTGCCATTTTACCGGGCTTGAGACTGCCGGTTTGATCGGCAATACCCATGGCTTTGGCCGGATTGTAGGTGATCCATTGAATGGCTTGAGCATCACTAATTTCGATCCCCATCGCGCGTCCATCGGCCAAAGCCTTTGACGCCTCTTGGTTCAGCCGTTGAATTTGATTTTCATCATCAGAATGAATGATGACACAGGCTCCAGCTTGTTGGAGCAATGCCGCATTTTCGGGAATGGCATCATAGGCTTCCATCTTAAAGCCCCACCAATCAGCCCAAATCGCAGAGCAAATACCTTCTTTGGCCAGGATATCAGCTATTTTATAGCTTTCAACCGCATGATGAAAAGCCGTCACTTTATAACCAAATTCCTTGGACATATCGATTATCTGATTCAGTTCATCGGCCCGGTAACAATGGTTGTGGACCAATATGTCGCCATCGAGAACGCCAGCCAATGTATCCATTGCCAAATTGCGTTTCGGCGGTTTAGCGCCCTTCCGTTTTTTGCGATAATCTTGTGCATTTACCCATGTTTGCCGGGTCAAAGCCAGACTGCCCATACGCGTCGCTGGTTTCCGGTTACGATTGCCGTAGACCCGTTTGGGGTTTTCGCCACACGCCATTTTCATACCATAGGGCGCATTGGGAAATTTCATCGCTTGCACCGTCCGCGCAGGAACATTTTTAAGCGTTACCGCACGCCCGCCAAACAGATTGGCAGAGCCCGGTAAAATTTGCAGCGCTGTGATACCCCCATTGGCCAATGCTCTTGAAAATCCAGGGTCTTGCGGCCAAACGCTATGCTCTGCCCATACTTCCGGGGTTACCGGTGATGTCGCCTCATTACCATCACTGTGGGCCGCAACACTCGGCGTGGGATAGTCTCCCAAATGGCTATGCACATCGATAATGCCGGGGGTCACAAATTTGCCCGTCCCATCGATGACTATACTGTCTGTCGGTACCGCCGTTTCTGGGCCCCCAACAGAAAGAATTTTTCCGGCGGACATGATGACCACACCATTGTCAATGCGCTGCCCTTCGCCATCAAAGATGGTCACACCAGTGATGACCGTTTTCTCAGACGGATAGGCTTTATAAGTTGACGGGAAGGCAATTTTGGAAGCGCTTTTGCTGGCACTGCTGGTCGACACCGTGGCCGTTTCGGTTTCGGCCGCTGTCGCTGCACAACCCGAAACTAAGGCTCCGGCAGCAGCGACTGCCAGCATATTCTTCACATCCATAATCAACCTCTAACTTATGTATTTCCCGTTCAAGATTTGCTGGTTGGATGTGTCCCGGCTGCCGCAGGTTCACCCAGTTCACTCTCACCTTAGAGATGATCGCCAGCATCATCATCGACCAAAGTGTCGAGATGCATCATTTTCTTGATCAGCGGCGAGATAACCAAAACGCCAACACCCACTGCGATCGCCACCCAACCAACGGTTGAATAGACATCAAGAACAACCTGTTTGCCAGCTTCTTCACCAACACCTTCTGCGCCGGTTGCCGAAGCAATTAGGCCAGCGGCAAAGTTCCCGGTAGCCGAAGCGAAGAACCAGCTTCCCATGATCAAGCTGGCCATATGTGCTGGCGCCAATCGGTTCATTGCTGACAAGCCAACAGGTGACAGACAAAGTTCACCGGTGGTGTGCAAAAGATAGATCAGGAAGATGAAGATCACTGGCGTCGCATTTTCGAGGCCCGCAGATTGCGCACCCCATACCAGAACCAGAAAACCCAAACCGACCTGGACAACGCCCAAACCGAATTTAAACGGTGCAGAAGGTTCTTTTCCTTTGCGACCCAATGCGGTCCAAACTGTTGCAAAAACCGGTGCAAGCAAAATGATATAAATCGCATTAATCGATTGGAAGGTTGATGCTGGAACACCCGCGCGATCCACGTGACGATCGGTAAACAGGTTCAAGGACGAGCCTGCTTGTTCGAATAAGGCCCAGAAAACAATGGAAGTGATGATCAGGAACATTGCTGCGAAAATCCGATCACGCTCTTCCGAAGTGAGCTTGGATACCGCTGTGAACAAGACATACAGAATCAATCCGCCGCCGAAAATACCAAGCACGTAACCAACAAGATCTTGATATTGGATAGCCAACCAGCAGATACCAACCATCGCAAAGCCCGCGATATACATCCACCATTCCAACTTGATGCCGCCAACGGATTCCTCCAGCTTTGCCGGATCAGAAGGTTCACCGCGGCCAAGCAAAAGCGGTTTGCCCCAGATGAATACGATCAAACCGAGCAACATGCCGATGCCAGCCAAACCGAAACCATAGGCCCATCCATAGGTTTCACCAATATAGCCGCAAAGCAATGAACCCAGGGCCGCACCGAGGTTAATACCCATGTAGAAAATGGTGTAGGCGCCATCGCGGCGAACATCGGTTCGCGGATAAAGCTGCCCGACAATCACAGATATATTAGCTTTGAGAAAACCGGAGCCGACAATGATCAACGCCAATGCCAGCCAAAATACGCTGATTACCGGATTGTCGACATGACCCACTGCGGCCTCGCCTTCGAAGGCCATGAAAAAATGCCCGAGGGTGAGCAATATGGCGCCAAAGAGAACCGCCTTCCTTTGCCCCAGATATTTGTCCGCTAAATAACCACCAACAACCGGCGTTATATAGACCAGTGCGGTATAGGCACCGTAAATGATGCCGGATTCGCTGTCAGAAAAAAGCCAATGCTTAGTGAGATAAAAAATCAACAATGCCCGCATGCCATAGTAGGAAAAACGTTCCCACATTTCGGCAAAAAATAGGACAAACAAACCTTTTGGATGTCCGAGAAACGTTCCCTTCGCATCTCCGGATTCTTGATACGCACTAGCCATTACGTGGCCTCCCTTGTAATTTAAGCGAGCAGTCTATCGCAGCCCAGTTGAACCGCACCCTAATCAAAAAATATCCTGTGTGAAGTAGATTGTTGCACTTGTGACCAGTTTCACCGCAAAAGCTGCTTGTAATCGCCCCTGAAGAGGCCAAGATATGTCTCATGTTTAATGACCTCTCTTCTCTACACAGCTATTTGGCTTCCCGTCGATCCGGCCGCCCCCGCAATATGACCGCACCTGGGCCGACGGATCAGCAAATTGAAAAAATAGTGTCCACAGCAATGCGGACGCCGGATCACGGAAAGCTGACGCCGTGGCGCGTGGTCAATATCGCGAGCGACCAGCGCCCAATATTGGCGGAAGCATTCACCAAAGCATATAAAAGCGAAAAGCCCGATGCCGGTCGGTTGGAAGTAGAATCGCTCATAGCCATGGCGCATCAAGCTCCATCGCTATTGGTTGTTCTCTCTTCCCCGGTCACATCCACAAAAATTCCTTTGTGGGAACAGGAGCTCAGTTGCGGCGCTTTTTGCATGAACATAATCCACGCCATTCATGCCGAGGGCTTTGTTGGTGGGTGGATTACCGGTTGGCCGACCTATAATGATTCGGTTCGCAATCTCTTTGGAAAAGATCCGGAACGCATTGCCGGGTTTCTTTTTTCCGGCACGGGGGAAGATGCCCTGAGTGAACGGCCACGCCCCCAACTGACGGACATTCTTTCCCGATGGCAGCCGTTACAAGTGTAGAAACTGGTTTCAAACTCAACTAAACACCAGAAAAATAATAGTTATGACTTGCCTGCATCGCTGTATTATGGCAGTGAGGCAGCATGAACAACACAAGTAAACCAGTCTATTTGAAATTGCGGGATATAATTTCCGAATCAATTCTGGATGGCCAATATGGAGAGGGTGACATGCTCCCCTCTGTTCGTGCCTTTGCTGTCGAGCAAGGCGCCAATCCCCTAACCGTTGCCAAGGCTTATCAGGGCTTTCAGGAAGACGGCTTGGTCACCGTGAAACGCGGTGTTGGCATGTTTGTGGCCAATGGAGCGAAGGCCAAATTGCGCGACGCGCAGCGTGCAGACTTTATCAAAAATGTCTGGCCACCCGTCGAACGGCAAATGCGCCGGCTAGATATCAAGCTCGAGGAATTGCTCGAAAACGAAGCGTGATGGTTTGCTAACCGCGCTTTTCTACACTTTCATTTTCTAAGGCCAATGCCGCTTTTGTGAGGCTTTGACGATAGGTCGCGTTTTGCGGCATGATCGTTACTGCTTTCGCGATCAGATCATGGGCATCTTTGATCCGCGTGCCTTGCGCCAATAGCGCCAAGCCATAGAGATGCGAGACCACCGGGCTGGCAGGTTGCACCTCATAGGCAATGCGCCCTGCCTGCACAGCTTCGTCGGTTTGCCCGAGACCCGTATAGGCTTGCGCTAACCCAGCCATAAGCAACGCGTCATTATCACCAATGCGTTTGCGCAAATTTTCGAGAATACGGCGCGCGACCGACCAATTTTCGGTTTCCAGATGTGCATAAGCCATCCACCGCAAACCCGCCACATTGCTTGGATTATAGCGCAGATATTGAGCGAGGACTTCACCCGATTCCTGCAAGGCGCCCTTGGCCCGCAAGGCCTCGATCATACGCAGCATGACCGGTTCGGAAAAGCGTATGGTGCGTGCCTTGTTTAAAGCATCCAACGCTTCATCCCAATTGCCCAATGCCATGGCAGTATCCGCCACCAAAAGATGCGCATCCGAAGCCCCGGGATTGCCGTTTTGCAACCGCTTGGCTTGCGCAAAGGCACCGGCAAAATTGCCCTGATTATAAAGGGTTCGGATGTAGGGGATGACCACAGCGGCATTATTCGGCGCGCGGTTGGCTTCCGCTTGCAATACACCCAGTGGCGTGCTGGGCGCAAAAGCTATTTTCTTGCCCGCATCGTGCCGAGCCGCCCGATTAAGCAAGTCGATTGCTCGCCCGCGCTTCTCCATCGACTCCAGCGCTCGACCGGCCAACCACAAAGCATATGGATCGGCGCCGCTATTGGATACTTGCCGTTCCAAAACCGCGACCGTTTCCGCTTCATCGCCCGCCATATACAGCGATCGCGCTAGAAGATTTTGGGCTTGCCGGTTATTGGGTTGCTGCGCGATAAGCTGGCGGAATTTATCGATGGCCGCATTATAATTGGCTTCGCCATGCTCAATAATGCCTTGCACCAACAACACCGCCGGCACGCTATCGAGACGCCCTTCAGTTTTTTGCATTAGACTGCGCGCTAGATCATATTGGCCAGCACGCGCAGCCAAAACGGCTTGCATGAAAAATGCGCGGGGATTGCGCCCATCAAGCGCGATAATTTTACGGACAATGGTGAGCATGTCCTTCATCCGCCCCATATCGCCTAGCGTCGCGGCATATTCTGTGAGCAGGGCAACATCATTTGGATCAATTTGCAACCCACGCTCAAACCAGGGCAAGGCCGCGGACAGACCAAATTGAAATCGGATTAATTCCCCGCGATATTGAAGCCCTCTAATATTATTGGGTTGCAATCGAACCGCTTCATCGACGGCGGCAATTGCGCCCGCCTGATCCCCGGAGCCGGCCCGAAAGCGAGCGACATCAACCCATAGATCAGAATTTTGCGGATCCAATCTAATCGCCGCATCAAAAGCTTGAGTGGCGAGCAGGTCATCACCTGTTTGCAAGCCAACCCGGCCCGCGATTCTGGCCGCATAGGCTTGATGCTCGGGGGCGATATCATTGGCGAAAAGCTGCTCTTTCGCTTCGTTCCATTTGCCCTGCAATTGCAAGGCATGCCCATAGAGATGACGGACTTGAACAGGTTCCAGGCCCAATTCAAAAGCCCGTTTCAACTCTGCTTCGGCGCCAATTCCATCAAATAAATTCAGCAAGATTTCGGCTTGGAAAATGCGGACATCAATCCATTGCGGATCGGATTTAATCGCATTCATCAATTCAATACGCGCTGAACGAATATCTCCCGAAGCGCGATAATCCTGTGCTTTTGCAAAAGCTTCGCGCGCCGCTTCATTGCCATTGCTTGCCGCCGAAAGCGTCGAAGACAATCCCGCCAAGAGCAATCCCGCCAGACCAGCCAACACAATCGGCTTGGTCAGCGATAATGGCAAAAGGCGAGAGAACAACGGCATCAAACTAGCTGGCTTGCTGCAACTGATATTGCTTCAAAAGATCATATAAAGTCGGACGACTAATCCCCAATAATTTCGCAGCATTTGATATATTGCCGTCGGTTTGCGAAATAGCCCGGATAATAGCGGCTCTGTCAGCCGCCTCTCTCGCCGCTTTTAGGTTTAGCAAGTCCGCGGCATCCGCATCATCTGTTTCAAGGTCCAGATCGGTTGCGGCGATCATTTTACCATCCGCCATAATCACCGCGCGCTTAATCCGGTTTTCCAGTTCGCGGACATTGCCCGGCCAAGGCCAAGCCTCCAGCGCAGCTAATGCATCGGGCGCGATGCCTTTCACAGCCGGATTGATTTCGTCCGCAAATTTCTTCTGAAAATGTCGTGCCAAGAGGCTGGCATCGCCAGAGCGTTCCGACAAAGCCGGAATTTTGATCACAATCTCAGCCAGTCGATAATATAAATCTTCGCGGAAGCTATTATCTGCGATCATTTCTTCAAGGTTTTGATGGGTGGCGCACACAATCCGGGTATCGACCGCGATCGGTTTGCGTCCCCCAATGCGTTCAATGACCCGTTCCTGGATGAAGCGCAGCAATTTAACCTGGAGCGGCAGCGGAATATCACCAACCTCATCGAGGAACAATGTACCGCCATTGGCTTGCTCAATCTTCCCTTCGGTCATTTTGACGGCGCCAGTAAACGCCCCTTTTTCATGACCAAATAGTTCCGACTCCAAAAGATTTTCCGGGATAGCCGCACAGTTAATCGCGACAAAGGCCTGATCGCGGCGATCGCTGGCATCGTGAAGTCCGCGAGCGAGCAACTCTTTCCCGGTGCCACTCGCGCCCAGTAACATAACCGATGCGTTGGTATTGGCCACGCGCTCAATCATTTGGGCGACTTTTAACATTTCAGGAGCGCCGGTAATAATCCGGCCCAACACCTGATGGGAGCCATCTTGTTTTGCCGCCAGACTGGAATTTTCCAACTCCAATTTGCGCACATGAAAGGCCCGGCGCACGATCAAGCCCAACTCATCAATATCCACCGGCTTTTGATAAAAATCCCATGCACCGCCAGCAATGGCCCGCAGCGCACTTTCCTTTTCACCATGACCGGATGCAACAATGATTTTCGTATCAGGCTTCAAGCTCAAGATCGCATCCATCGTCGCAAAGCCTTCAGTGGTTCCATCGGGATCCGGTGGCAACCCGAGATCAAGCGTCACCACATCCGGTTCTTCTGCCCGCAAAATGTTGATCGCCGTTTCTCGGTCGCCCGCAACGAACACTTCAAAATCTTCATAGGCCCATTTTAATTGTTTCTGGAGTCCGGGATCATCCTCAACAATCAGAAGTTTTTCTAGTGGTTTATTGTCTCGATCAGACATTTCAGGCGGCCCTTTCATCTTCTAAATTATCTTCCGTCAACGTGCTCGCTAACGGTAATATGAGTGTGAAGCGGCTACCCGCCCCTTCCTTACTCTCAACTTCCAGTCGCCCATTCATGGCCAAGGCCAGGGATCGGGCTTCATAGGCGCCAATGCCAAACCCACCATCTTTGCTGGATGAAAATGGTTTGAACAATTGGCTTCGGATAAACTCGCTCGACATGCCTTCGCCGCGGTCCAAAACTTCAATGGCGACACTCAAATCGCGACGGCGCGCGTTCAATAAAATCGCCTGACCATCAGGGCTGGCATCAATCGCATTTTGAATGAGATGGCCTAGAATCTGATCCACTCTGGTGGGATCCGCCATGGCAGTCAGGTCATCAATCTGTGTGCTTTCAATCGCATGCAGCAGACGTTTCTTCTCGATAATCGACTGCAATAGAGCAGCCACTTTCACTGGTTTGGGTTCTTCCGGTTTCGCTTTGTTATGCTGCGACAATCGTTCCAACAAACCGTTCATCTTGTCAGCGGAATCTTGCAAAGTTGCAATCATATCGGTTTGAAATTCCGGATTATCGGCATGGCGCTGAGCGTTGCGCGCCAACAAGCTCAATTGGCTCACGAGATTTTTAATATCATGCATGATGAACGCCATGCGGCGATTAAACTCATCAAAACGCTGCGCTTCCGACAGCGACTCCTGACTGCGCGCTTCTGCCAAATAGCTGGCCACTTGCCGTCCAACCACGCGCAGCATGTCGAGATCTTCCCAATCCAATGTACGGTTAACCCGCGGGCGAGCAAGCAAAACGATTCCAGCCAGACGATCAAAATGCACCAAAGGCACGGCGGCCCATGTTTGAGGGTCATTGATCATCCACTCGGGAATTGCTGCGGGGTCAATTTGACCGGAATCATCCGCCCGCAACGCGTCAAACTCGATAATATGTCCGGTCTCTTCGAAAAAATTAATCGTCCGCGACGTGCAAGCACGGGCTGGAACGTGAATGGTTGGCCAATTCCACCGCGATTGCAAAGTTAAGCGGCCAGCATCATCGGGCATCAACAATATGCCCGCCGGTGAATCGGTTATGTCAGCCAGTGCTTTGACCACGCGTTCATGAAACGGTGCGCTATCTTCGCCCGGGCGACCAATAGTGTCGGTAAAGCGAATCCATTCGGCACGATAATCATAACGATGCTGGAAAAAATTCTTGGCCAGCTTTACCTTGAACCAAGCGCGAAACTTTCCTGACGGCAATAGCAACAATGCCGCGACCGAAGTTCCGAATAAGAAACTTATTTGTGCCAATCGGGCATAGTCGCCGCCGATAATTTCCAACGCCGTTGCGATAACGACCATCATCAAGAGATAGCTTCCAATAGCGACAAGCGATAGCGATCGGAAGGCCACACTGCGTGACAATTTCCATTTCCAATCCGTGTTTCGGACCGATGCCAAAGCCAGTATCGGAGCAATGACGGCCATGGCAGGTCCGCGCATTGCCGTCAGTTCGAGAGAAAATTGCTGCGTTAAATAGGTGATCGTGAACAGATTAAGATCATAAGTCCAAATTGCCGCCAATGATGCCATTGGTAATCGGATTCCCCAACGCGTTTCCGGTGCCGAAATCGAATAAAGATTGTGAACAAGCACCAAGGCTCCGACCGCAAACAGCATACGCAAAACCAAGGACGTATAGGCCGCCATCCCTCCTAGTCTTGGACTTCCTGCGAAGATCGGAATCAAGGAATCAACTACCGCTTGCCCAACCAGCACCAACAAAAGCGCGAAGTATATGATATTGACGGTTGATGGTTGGTGACGCCCTTCTCCCGTGCGAAGCAGCACAAACATGAAGATCAGCCAACCCAGATTGCGCAAGGTTTCGCTGAAATTGGAAATAGGTGAAAAAGCCCCTTCCACCGCAATGGACAAGGCCCAGAAGCTGGTCAGGGACAGCGCCACAACCAAAGATAGCTGCGTGTTGTTCTGTTCGGTTTTTCGCTGAAATTGCCAAATGGTCAGTGCTGCAAAAAGCGCTGCCGCAATCCCATGCCCGAATATACTAATCTGTCCCAGAACCGCTTGCATCTCAGCGCGCTCCCTCCGGCCAAAGAACAACCCGGATAGTTTGCAGCAAGATTAATATATCGAGAAATGGCGTGTAATTTTTCGCATAGTAAAGATCATATTCCAACTTATGGCGGCTATCTTCGATCGACGCGCCATAGGGATAATTAATCTGTGCCCATCCGGTAATGCCAGGTTTGACCATATGCCGCTCCGCGTAAAACGGCATTTTAGTTTGCAAGTCATCAACAAATTCCGGCCGTTCCGGGCGCGGCCCGACAAAGCTCATCTCGCCCTTCAAAACACTCCAGGCTTGCGGCAGTTCATCAATGCGCACTTTGCGGATGAAATTTCCAATACGGGTAATGCGGGGGTCATTTTCGCTCGCCCACATCGCTTTGCCGCCAGCTTCGGCATCGGCGCGCATCGACCGCAACTTTAATATATTGAATTTTTGCCCATAGAGACCGACCCGCTCCTGCTTAAAAAAGGCCCCGCCGCGGCTTTCCAAAACAATCAGCAAAGCAAAAATTAAAATGATCGGGCCAGTGAAGACCAGCAATGCAAGACTAAGGAATATATCAAAACTGCGCTTGAACGCCGTCGAAATTCTCCGCCCTGACGAAAAACCATCAGAAAAAATAAACCAGCTGGGATTGACGCTGTCGAGATCAACCCGACCCGTTTCCCGTTCCAAAAAACTGGACATATCGTTGACATGGACGCCAGTTGTTTTGATCGTTAGCAAATCTGCAACCGGAAGAGAATTGCGCCGTTCTTCGAGGGCCAAGACCACTTCGCTAACCTCTAGATCGATAACATGTTGCGGCAAGTCTTCGATCGTTGAACGATTGACGGCATTGTCAACCACGGCAGGGCCTTCATTCATATTGACGTAACCACAAACGATAAAGCCGCTTTCCGGCCGGCCCGACAATTGCGCGATCCGATCAGCCCGTGATCCAGCGCCCAGGATCAACAGACGCCGCTTAAACACATCGCTGTCCAACACGGTTCCCAGCATCATGCGAACGCCCATCAGCAAGCATATCGACAGCAGCATGGCATAAAGCGAATTGGAGCGCCAAAGCGTGATACCAGGCAGAATGAACGCCATGATAGACAGAAATATCACGCCCAAAGAAATGGCCACTAAAATCCGCGCGGCGGCAAAACGCAGGGATTGCAAGGCCTCGGTGCCGTAAACGCCGACTGCGATAAGCGACACTTGTAGCGCCAATGCAAAGCTGAAAATCGGCGCCGGGCGTTCAAATATCGAACCTGCGCTCATGCCAATCTGACTGGCACGGAAAATCCAGCTGATTTCCGCCGCTACAATGAGCAGAAACAGATCCAAAAGCCCCAAAAACAGGAGTGGATAAGGAATATAATGTTTGAATAATCTAATCATTAAGCGCGCAATCTTTCGGTAATGCACGCAGTCAATATATAAAATTCGTAAGCTGTCGGTTAATTTTACACTTTTATCGGAAAAAATCCTTTTATTCCGAAATGACTGTTCAGTTTCCCGACAGTGGTCGCTTTAGTCGTTGACGAAATTATAGGGGGTTAAACCAGATGTCTGGCGATCAAATTTCAAGACACGGTTTTTCGGCGGTACCGATCGCTGTGAACAGTGATTGCGCGTGCAGATCGCACAGCCCAATCCAATCGGCAAGGCCGTGTCAGCGGATAAATCCAGTCCGCGCGCGTGATATAATGTGGTCGCCATTTCCGCTGGCAGGCCTATGCCAATGGCATATTCGCTAGCATAACCACCCGCCCCGGGTGCCATGGCTTGAATAGCCCGAGACAAGGTAAACCAAGTCGAACCATCCTCTAATCCAACCAATTGCACCTGCACCTCAAGCGGGCGATCAAATGTTTTGTGCACATTCCATTTGGGGCACCGGTTCGCACTTTCCAGCAACGGTGCATTGCTGGCACCGGCAAACCGTTTGGACACTTGTCCAGCGCGGTCAATTCGGATCATGAAAAAGGGCAATCCCCGTGAGCCGACGCGTTGCAAAGTGGTCAAGCGATGCGCAACTTGTTCATAACTGGCTCCGAACCGCCGCTGCAAAATTTCCAGTTGATAGCCGGTTTGCTCACACGCCCTTAGAAACCGCGCATAAGGCATGATCAAGGCGGCGGCGAAATAGCTTTCCAAATAGCGTTGATATAACCGTTCTGCGGCCCGGTCTTGAAACCCGGCGCCGGATACCAAGCCCTCAATTTCCGATTGAGCTTCTATATCACCCAATAGCTTTGCGGCTTGAAAGGTCCTCGAGGCAGTATCAAGCATCTCCGAAAGTTGGAATTGCCGGGCATGGATGTCCAATCGACCCAATGTTTCCGGTAGCACCGATTCTGGCAATATTCGGATTGTCAGTTGATGCTTATTGCGCAACCTTTCGGCTATCGCTCCATAGAGATCGGCCGCTCCAAGGCGCAGCTCATCCGCCAATGTTTCTGCCATGCTATCGAGATCAGCAAAATGGTTACGCCATCGTTCAATTTCGACGCGAACCAGATGCAGTGGACCCGCGTCTTCGGTCTTTTGCAAATTTTCACGGGCTGGTTGCTTGTCAAATAAGCGCGCAAAAGCCTCCACCGTGTTGGGCGCCGCGGTGAGCCATTCTTCAAGCTCCGTCCGATCTATTGCAATATCTGCGAATATCGGATCTGCAAAGCGCCGCGCGAGGCTGTTTAGCCCCCCTCCCGGTTCATCCGCAACCAACTGCCGCGGATCAAAATCGAAACGGTCGGCGAGCAACAACATCAGCCTCGCGCTTAACGGTCGCCGATTACGTTCTATCAAGTTTAGATAGCTGGGTGAAATTTCTAGCGCTTCAGCAAGAGATAATTGCGTCATGCCAGCGCCGCGCCGCAGCCTTTTTATCGCCGCACCTGCAAATACTTTTCGATCTGCCATATTCGCCCTTTGTCAATATATTTACAAATTTACACACTATTATCGCAATGTTTTGCAAATTTACAGATTTTTCTGTCAATTTTTAGGGACGAATGGCCTCGATTGGCCTATCGGCAGGATTAACAGTTTCCGCTGTATCTAATTCACAGACAGTTTCCTGGGGAGGAAAATCTATCCGTCAGAGCCTTGCCGCTCTGACGGATTTTTTGTGCTCGGGGTCCACGCCAGTAAAGATATTTTAATGACCGACCTGTAACAATGGCTCTCCTGCGGAATTTTGGTGGTCATTTTGATGATAAAAAAAGCAATTCTCTTCATCGCTTCAGCTGGTTTGCTGGTCTTTTTTGTAATGCCGGTTGATGAAAATGAGCAGCCCGAAACAGCGGCAGCTGAAAAACCCAAGACCAAGCCGGTCAATGTGGTCAATAGCGCCGATTCATGGGAAGCGGACGGCGAAGAGGGCGAAGAAGAAACTATCTTCGGTGAGCCTGTTGCATATTCGGAAAATGATAAGGTTGCCGAGGAATATGAAGTGGCAGGCACGGCGACCAAAGTGGCCAGTGATGCCAGCTTCAAATCGGCACCGAAAAATTACATCAGCCCGTCCGTCTATAATAAGCAGCCCGAACCGGGAGGATTAGGCAGTCCGGAAAATCCAATTGATATGACACCGGGCCGCAGCCGCCAATAGTCACGCGGCCAGTAACGCCAAGCAATGGATTTAGAGGCGATTATTCACATCGTTTCATCTTATAGTGATCAGGTTCGATAACGAGCGTGAATTGATCGGGCTGATGATCGATAACTGGTCCTTCCATTTGGAAACGGCCACCCTTTTCTCCGGTTTCTTCATCAACCGCCAAATCGGTCAAGTTCAGCCGCAGCTGGGTCCCGTTCCACTGCCAGCTTCCGATCAAATCATCGGAAATGAAATTACCACCAGCCAATAAGGTCCAATTGCTGGCCAGGTTGCAGGTATCTTCGACAAAAGCCCAACGCCCTTCAAAATAAGAGGCGGGCAAAACCGCTTTTTCCCCTTGGCCCTGCACAGCGGCCGGAGGCATAGGCATTGCCGCAGCCACCGCCCATAGCGCCAAGGAGACCATCATCGGCTAGCCACCTTTTTTCATCAAATGCAAAGCCGCGGCGGTTAGCGCTTCCGCGCCGGTTGCGACAACTTTCTCAGCGTCAGGTGCCCATAAGGGACTGTGCAAAGATGGCAATTTCGTTCCTTCTTTCTTGGCCGCGAGATATTGATCAATCGGAACACCGCCAACCCAGAATATCATACTTTTGATCGATTCATCGGCGCGGCGAAAACGGCTAAAATCCTCACCGCCCATAACCGGCTTAGATTGCACAACCCGATCCTTACCAAAACGCTGCTCAAACAGGGCCGCCATTTTCTTGGTGAATTCAGGACTGTTATAGGTTGATGGCGTAAATTCATCGTCACGAACGCGCACGACGGGCATCCGGTCTTCCGGCAAGCCAGCAGTAACCGCCTCGCCTTGCGCAATGCGTTTGATGCCATCAAGCAATTTCGCGCGGGTTTCATCGGAATAGCTCCGCACGGTCAGCAACAAATTGGCTTTGTCTGGTATAATATTATGCTTAAACCCAGCCTGAAAACTGCCGACGGTCACTACCGCTGGATCCTGCGGATCAATTTCACGGCTCACCAGGGTTTGCAAGGCACCAACTATGCGTGATGCAACAACAATCGGATCTTTTGTCGTGTGCGGATAAGCCCCATGGCCACCCACACCTTTCACTTCAATATCGACGCTGTCGACATTGGCCAACGCATAGCCTGGTGCATAGCCAATATAACCCGCCGGCGCGCCCGCAGCATCATGGAAAGCCAGGACATATTCCGGCTTTGGAAAACGGGTATAGAGACCGTCCTCCAACATCGCCTTTGCCCCCTCACCCGTTTCTTCAGCAGGTTGCAATATCATCACCAGCGTTCCCGACCAATCGGCTTTGCGAGCAACCAATTGCCGTGCCGTGCCGACCCAACCAGTCATATGGGTGTCATGGCCACAAGCATGCATCACACCAGTATCATTGCCTTCACGAGTTTTTGCCATAACCTTTGATGCAAAGGGCAAGCCGGTCTTTTCGACAAGCGGCAATCCGTCCATATCGGCCCGGATCATCACCGTTGGGCCTGCGCCATTTTTCATAACCGCCACGACGCCAGTGCCGCCCACTTTCTCGGTGACTTCAAATCCCAATCGCCGGGCTTCCACCGCCAATTTGGCCGCTGTGCGGACTTCCTCGCCACTCAGTTCAGGATTCGCATGAAGATCGCGGTAAATTTCCATTAGCGATGGCAAGTCTGCTTGTATCGCATCTGTCAACGGATCCGCTTGAGCTGGTGCAGCCAATATAATAGTCGCTGCAGCCGCTAACGCAGCTTGTTTCAATTTGAGCATCACTTTCCCCGAGCCATTATGTAGTGGCCGCAAGCCTAACCGCTAAGCACGGTGTTGCAAGGCCTATTATTGCGCCACTGGGGTCAGTTCCATGACATCGACAACCGATTCATAATAGGGATAGGGAAATATCATCCGCCAGCGCGCCGCCCCAATTTGCTGGATTATTGCGGCCTGGTCTCTGCTAGGATCTTTCCCATAGGGCACCAACGCTTTATCATCACCCAGTAAAAGACTTCCCAAAAACACGTCCCATCGGCCAGAGCGTGTTTGATAAATATAGCCAACTTGCCGCTGCGATCCGGTCAATTTCACAAATTGCCGCCGTCCGCCTTCTTCAATAATCTGACATCGGAATGACGCATAGGGTGTGAAGCTTCCATAATTGCCCCCTAGCTTTGTCGTCGCGCAACGGTAGGTGCCTGGCGGCGGCGAAACGGTATTGTTTTGGTCATCTGGCCCGTCTCCATCACCCGCGAGAGAATAGAGTGCTCCTTTTGCGGTTAGCTGTGCTGCAAAGCCCGAATCCATGGCCGCAGCCCGTCCTTCTTTCATCGCTTCGCGCCAATTCTGGATCCGTTCTTTATCCTTTTGGGTTGCAATTTTTGTCCAAGGCTCTGCGGATGCGGGTTGAATTTTAGAGGCCGGCCTTGCTCCGGCTTCTTGTGATAGTTTTTGTGTTTCACTTGGCGTTGCCAAAGTCGAGATGGTCTCTGTGGATTGAACCCCCGCGTAAGTCCAAACGCTCCCGATCGCGAACGCACCAGCCCACAGGCCATTTGTAAGAGCGCTGATCATTGCGCTGTCCAGCCGCCGTCAATCGAGACATTGGCACCGGTCATTGCGCTCGCCTCATCCTTGCACAAAAAAACGGCTAGAGCTGCGATCTGATCGATTTGAACAAATTGCTTTGTTGGTTGTCCGGCCAACAATACATCATTCATAACTTGATCGCGGGTCATGTTTCGCGCTTTCATTGTGTCGGGAATTTGATTTTCAACCAACGGCGTCCAAGCATAGCCAGGCGAAATTGTGTTCACTGTTATACCTTGTTGCGCAACTTCCAGAGCCACTGTCTTACTAAAACCGGCAATCGCATGTTTCGCTGCATTATAAGCCGATTTATACGGGCTAGCGACTTTGCTGTGCATCGAACCTGTATTGATAATCCGGCCCCAGCCTCGCTCCTTCATGCCGGGCAAAACCGCTTTGGTGGTATGAAAGGCGCTGTTGCAGATAATGTCCATGATCGCATCCCATTTTTCCTCGGGAAATTCATCGACCGGAGCGACATGTTGGATCCCGGCATTATTGACCAATATGTCCACCGGGCCCAATTGGTCGCTGCACTCTTTTACCATCTCGCGGATTTCAGCAGGTTTGGTCATATCCGCATTGCTATAAGCCGCCTCGGCACCGCTCAGGCTTTCCAGTTCCTGCCGCAAAGTTTCAATTTCTCCCTGATCACCAAAGCCATTGAGCATGACCCGTGCCCCTTCTGCTGCAAATGCTTTTGCATAGCCTCCGCCAATGCCGGAAGTGGACCCAGTGACCAAGGCGGTCTTACCCTTTAGAAACATCTGCTCTCTCCTTTTTTCAACCTTAAGACAGTAGCGAGTGACTGCAATGGCTTTTGTAAAAGAATTGTTGAACTCTTGCGCTTTTGTCAGAATCAGGCGAATTGAGTGGCAAGAGGAGAATTAGCCATGCGTTTAGATGATTTGGATCCCAGCAAAAATGTCCGCGACCATGGCCGCGGTAGCGGTCGACGGGGATTTGGCGGCGGTGGAGGCGGCGGCGGTCTTGGCCTATTGCTGAGCTTTCTCCCAATGTTATTAGGCCGAAAAATGGGTTGCGGCACCATTTTGCTCATTGGCGGGGCGGCCTTGGCTTTTATGTATTTTGGCGGCGGAGCAGGCATGCTCACCGGTGGCGGAACGCAAGCAGGCGGGTCTGGCGACGCTGTTGCCTATGACACGCAGGAAGAATTATTTGCCGGCCAGGTTCTCGCTTCTACCGAACAAACATGGAGCAAATTATTTCGAGCCAATGGATCGCAATATAAGCCAACAACGATCAATTTTTATCAAGGCAATGTGTCCGCAAATCAATGTGGATTTGCCAGTTCAGCAGCCGGGCCTTTTTATTGCCCAGCAGATCAAGGCATTTATCTCGACACTTCTTTTTTCCGCGATCTGGAAACCAAAATGGGCGCCCGTGGGGACTTTGCCAAAGCTTATGTCATCGCCCATGAAGTAGGCCATCATATCCAAACCTTAAGCGGCGTTTCTGCCCAAGTGCGTCAAGCACAAGGCCGGTCCAGCAAAGCGGAAGGCAATGCCCTGCAAGTCCGAATGGAATTGCAGGCCGATTGCTATGCCGGTGTATGGGCAGCCCAAAATGCCGACCGGATGGAGCCGGGTGACGTGGAAGAAGGCTTAACCGCCGCCCATGCTATTGGAGATGATACGCTGATGCGAGGTGCCGGCCAACATCCGGTTGAAAGCATGTTTACCCATGGGACGTCCGAACAACGGATGGCTTGGTTGAAAAAAGGCATGCAAACTGGCGATCCGGCCGCATGCGATACATTCGCACGCGGCGCGGTTCGCTAGCTCTTACCCTTGGGTTGCGGGCCCTTTTTGCAAGGACCGTGACCAATCTAGCCTGCGGGTCACAAACATAACCCCGGCCAGAGCGGCAAATATTAGCAACGATCCGATGAGCAAGGAATAGGCTTCCAGGCTCAACAAGATATAGATCACGCCATATAGAGCGGCCAATAATCCTCCGATTATGGATGCACGTCTCCAGCTTGACAGGACCGATGCCGCATAGGCGGTAATCAAACCGATGGTCGCTGCTGATGCGACGATATAAGCCCAGGCAAACCCGATAATCTCGGCAAAAGCGAGCAGCAATATGAAGAACAAGATCAACGCCACACCGACCAATATATATTGAACGGACGATATGCGAACACCGCCAATCAAGTCAAAAAGCAGAAACGCCACAAAGGTAAACCCGATAAACAGGAACCCATATTTCGTGGCCCGACTAACTTGATCATAAAGATCGACTGGCTGGATCAAATTTACCGTGACCGATGATGCATTGGCGGCATTATTCCCACCGCCATAGGAATCAAAGGACCGGCTGGTTTCTTGCGGGTAGACTTGTTGACCAGCCTGGGTTGATGTCAAAGAACTGCCCAAGGCAAGATTGGAAATACCATATTGGGCGGTAAATCCAGTTTCGGTCACTTCATTATCCGGGAGAAATCCACCGGTAAAGCTAGGATGTGGCCATTTGGAACTGACCGACCAATTGGTTTGTCCTGCATCAGGCACCATGGTCAAACTCTCTGTACCGCGGAATTTAACATCAAATTTCACAGCGATCTCACCCTCTGCCAAGGCTGTCGCATCCAGCCAGGAGAAAAATCCGGTATTGCCCGTTTCACCGAGACCTTTGCCCGGTTGCAACACCAAATTCTCGCCATTTACAGTCAATTTATTTTCAGCAGAAAGACCACGCGCATCGGAAAGACCAAAGCGAATTTCGGCGCGCGTAAAATCAATATCAGCAGGATCAATGCCAGAGCGATTAAAATCTTCCGGCAATTTGAACGACGCGGAGCCCGTTACGTTGGTATTGTAGATTACGACTTCATAAATGGACCGACTCTTCACTTCGGTCTGAATATCACTATCAAAGGTCATGATCTCTGGTGAGATAAACAATTCCCGGTTCACAACATTGGTTCGCGTCACGGTCTTGCCATCTTGCTCGACAGATTCTTGAACCTTGGCCTTATAAGGAAGAATGATTTTTGGACCGGCAAAAACCTGCTTGCCACCCCAACCCGTTACAATGGATTGTTCCGCTTGCTCGCTTTGGCTCTGCCGATCGTAAATGAGCAGCCAACTTGCGAAAAGCGGTATCGCAAGCAAAAAGCCGGTCAGCAGGACCAGTAGAAATTTAGCACCAGGCGATCGCTCAGGCTTGTCCGGTTGTTCCGGCTTTTCCACGTCGTCAACAGTATCAGTCATATTCAGTTTCCCTCTAAAACCCTGTATTTCTATGACAAGCGCTCTTGCAAGCGGTGGTCATTGCTCTACTCATAAGCCACAAGCTCCTCCATAAGAGCGACGAATCGAGGCTTACGTGCGACGAAATAACACATTAGCGGATTGCCACAATGTGAACGACTTTCGTTCTCTTGCAAAAAAGCGCCTGCCTTTTCCTATTTTTGATTATATTGATGGCGCAGCTGATGACGAAGTAACGCGGCGGCGTAACACGGCTGCCTATGAAAGCTGTGACCTGGTTCCCAACGTTCTCGCCGGTGTTGAGACAATTGACATGACCACGACCGTCATGGGGCAGAAATTATCCATGCCGCTTTTCTTATCGCCCACTGCCTTGCAACGCTTATTTCATTGGCAAGGCGAACGGGGCGTGGCCCGCGCGGCCGAGAAATTTGGCACGTTTTTTGGAATTTCTTCCCTGGCCACAGTCAGTATCGAAGAAATTGGCGAAACGATCAGCACACCCAAAATGTTTCAACTTTATGTCCACAAAGACAAAGGCTTAAACCGGGCAATGGTGGAACGGTGCAAAGCCGCCAAATTTGATGCTTTGACCCTCACAGTGGATACAATAGTCGGCGGCAATCGCGAACGATGCCTGCGTTCCGGTTTTACGAGCCCTCCCAAAATAACGCCTGCCAGCTTTTTCAGCTATGCCGCGAAACCCAGTTGGGCGTTAAACTATTTGCTCCGTGAAAATTTCGAATTGTCCAATCTCAAAGATCATGTCGCCGAAGGGACAAATGTCGCGCTATCGGTTGCCGAATATTTTTCGACCATGCTCGACCAATCGCTGGATTGGTCCATGGCGGAAGAAATTCGAAAAGACTGGGATGGTGAGTTTTGCTTGAAGGGCATTATGTCAGTCGCAGATGCCAAAAAAGCGGTTGAAATCGGCGCGACAGCGATCATGGTTTCCAATCATGGCGGCCGCCAGCTGGACGGCTCGCGCGCGCCTTTTGATCAACTTGCCGAGATTTGCGATACGGTGGGAGACAAAATTGACGTCATTTGTGACGGCGGCGTCACGCGCGGAAGCCATGTGCTCAAGGCGCTAAGCGTCGGTGCCAAGGCCTGCTCTGGCGGCCGCCTTTATCTCTATGCTCTAGCAGCAGCCGGACAAGCAGGGGTTGAACGGAGCCTCGGCTTGCTGCAAACTGAGATCGAACGCGACATGAAACTAATGGGCGTGACATCGGTTGACCAATTGAACCGCGCCAATTTGCGTTACCGAACGGGACTATAACTGGGGATAGATGATGATAAACTCTGCAAAATTGACGGCCGTTTTATTGGCGACCCTGGTTGTAGGATCGGCCCCTATTTCCGCGCAGCGCGCAGATCGCGATGAGACGGCGGGAGAACATGCCCGCGATGCCGCAACCACACCGGCTAAGGATGTTGGCCTGAAGAAAACCAAAATCCCCGCCAAGCTCATCGCCATTCAAGATGCGCCTTATTCTCTTGCTGGCTTGAGCCGGTGCGCGGCAATCATCAAAGAGATCAAAGAACTAAACGCAGTTCTTGCTGCCGATGTGAACGAAAAAGTGGACAAATCCAAAGCCGAGAAACGCGAAGAAACAGCGGGCCGCGTGGGCGGTGGTCTGCTCGGCGGATTAATTCCGTTTCGCGGCATTGTCCGGGAAGTTTCCGGCGCAGCCTCAGATGAGCGAAAATATAATCGCGCCGTCTATGCCGGCGTCGTACGCAGAGGGTTTTTGAAAGGCGTCGGCCGGGAGCGCGGCTGCAAGGCCCCTGCCCGCCCATGAGTTAAGCTAGCGGGGCACAACCAGGGGGCAAGTAGGGAAGGACATTATGTCCACGCACACTGCCTTGGCCAGCGGCCTCATCATCGCTCTGTCTCTCATTGCAATACCGGCCAAAGCCGATATGCCCCACCGCGATCTTACTATGGAACGCCATGCGGAAAATGCCGTTATGCAACCCGTTAAAGATGTGAACCTCCGCAAAGATCCCATCCCGCCTAAGCTTATTGCCATTCAAAATCATCCCTATGATCTGGAAAATATGCGCGGCTGTCAGGCTTTGGCCATTGAGATTGCGCAACTGGATGACGCGCTCGGCCCTGATGTCAATCAGCTGCAGGAAGAAAGCCGGACTGAAAAACGCGAGCAAGGTCTTAGCCGGATTGCCGGCGCCTTTATCGAGGGATTAATCCCATTTCGCGGCGTGGTGCGCGAAATAAGCGGCGCCAATGCCACCGAGCGGCAATTTCTCCAAGCCCTTGCTGCGGGCAATGCCCGGCGAAGTTTCCTCAAGGGTGTTGCGGTTACCAAAGGTTGCGTATCGCCTCCCCCGGCTAAAACCATCGCCTTAGCTTATGATCTCAGCGGATTTTGATAAATTATCGAGCTTCAACAATCCAAATAGCGCCGCCCAGCGCCACATATCCATCATCATCAAAGGGCGCTAAAGCCGATTTCAGCGCCTCTAATATACGCGGCCTTAACTGTTCGTCGACCTCGCCCAAAGCGCGGGATGCCGGGCCAATCTGGGTGGAAAAATGCACTGCCCCTTCGGCACCACCGGTTTCCGATAAACGCATGTCAAAGCTATGGGCTGTCATCGATATATCGGTAAATCCAGCGTCCTTTAAGAATCCGGTTAAGCGAACATCATCAGCAAAAGCAAAGGGACCTGGCGCGTGGGGATCGGTTGCTGGTGCCTCGGGGAGAAACGGCTTGATCGCCTGCATCGGCACCATCACCCACGGATTATTTTTCGGGTTCTGCCAACAGGCAAAAACCATCCGGCCATCAGGCTTTAAATTGGCCTTGAAATTGGTAAAAGCCGCCAACGGATCATCAAAGAACATCACTCCGAAACGTGACATAATCAGATCGAATCCTTCATCAGCCTGATATTCAGCAGCGTCAGCAAGTAAAAACGTTCCCCGCCCCTTGGCCCTTGATCTTGCCAGTTCCAGCATCGGTCTAGACACATCCACACTGGTTATTTCTGCGCCGGCGTCCATGGCGATAAGCGAGGTTTCACCGGTGCCACAGCCAATATCCAAGATACGTTTACCAGGTACAATCGCGGCGGCATCCATCAACAAAGAAGTAACCGGCGCCAGCATAGCGTCCATGACATCCTGCTGTTCGGTCCACTTTACGCCTGCATCATCATTCCAATATTCAATCTGATCTTCGTTGGGCATGATGCTACGCAGCCTCCATTATCGGATTGGATATAGCCATTGGCACGGCGGATTGATCAAGCTGGTTAATATACCCGCTTTTTCGGTTTCACATATTCAGCTTCGTCCGTGAGCGTGAAGTCATGGACCGGGCGATAATCGATATCGACTTTGCCCGTACCGCGCGCTTTGTCAGGGCCGCCCCAACCATCAAAGGTCGCGACAGTATGCTTCATCCATTCCTTGTCGTTGCGGTCTTCATAATCTTCCTGCATGTGCGCACCGCGGCTTTCTTTGCGGTTGGCGGCGCTTTCCATGGTCACGACAGCTTGCGCCATCAGATTATCAAGTTCGAGCGTTTCGATCAGATCGGTATTCCAAATCAATGAACGATCAGTCACGCTGACGTCGCTCATTTTCTCGTTCACTGCCCGCATCTCTTTGACGCCTTCGCCCAGCAACTCATCGTCACGGAACACCGCACAATTTTTCTGCATGGTTTTCTGCATTTCCATCCGCAACGCCGCGGTTGTTGTGTCGCCTTTTGCATAGCGGAAATGATCGAGACGAGTCAGCGACAGATCAGCCGCATCTTTTGGCAAGGGTTTGTGAGAGGTTCCCGGTTTCAACTTGTCTTTCAAACGCAGTCCCGTAGCCCGGCCAAAGACAACAAGATCGATCAGCGAGTTAGAACCCAAACGGTTCGCACCATGCACGGACACACAGGCTGCTTCACCAACGGCATAAAGTCCCGGGACGACTGCGTCGGGATCAGATTTTGTCGGATTCACCACTTCACCGTGATAATTACAGGGAATACCCCCCATATTATAGTGAACCGTGGGCACTACAGGCAGCGCCTGACGGGTCAAATCGACACCAGCAAAAATCTTGCCGGTCTCGGTAATGCCTGGCAGACGTTCGGCCAACACGTCAGGATCAATATGATCCAAATGAAGATAGATATGATCTTTCTCCGGTCCGACACCGCGCCCTTCTCGTATTTCGGTTGCCATGCACCGCGACACCACATCGCGTGAAGCTAGATCCTTCGCGCTTGGTGCGTAGCGTTCCATGAACCGTTCGCCTTCGGAATTGGTCAGATAGCCACCTTCACCCCGAGCGCCTTCGGTAATCAAGACACCAGCGCCATAAATGCCGGTGGGATGAAATTGCACAAACTCCATGTCTTGCAGCGGGAGTCCTGCACGCAATGCCATGCCGCCACCGTCTCCGGTGCAGGCATGAGCGGATGTCGCGCTATAATAGCAGCGACCAGAACCGCCTGTGGCCAATACCACAGCATGGGCCCGGAACCGATGAATGGAACCATCTTCCAAACAAATTGCAATAACACCGCGGCATTCACCATCTTCCATGATCAAATCAATGGCGAAATATTCAATGAAAAAATCCGCGTCATATTTCAGGCTTTGCTGATAAAGAGCGTGCAACATCGCATGACCGGTCCGGTCCGCAGCGGCGCAGGTCCGCTGTACTGGAGGCCCCTCACCCATATTTTGCATATGACCGCCAAAGGGCCGCTGATAGATTGTGCCATCTTCGTTACGAGAAAAAGGTACACCGGCATGTTCCAGTTCATAAACCGCTTGCGGCGCTTCGCGGACAAGATATTCAATCGCATCCTGATCACCAAGCCAGTCAGAACCTTTCACCGTATCATACATATGCCATGACCAATGGTCCGGCGTATTATTCCCCAAAGAGGCCGCAATGCCGCCTTGCGCAGCAACCGTATGCGAGCGGGTTGGGAAAACTTTTGTGATACAAGCGGTTTTCAATCCGGCTTCGGCGGACCCCATGGTCGCGCGCAAGCCAGAACCACCTGCTCCCACCACCACCGTGTCAAACGTATGATCTATAATTTTATAGGCGGGCTTTGAATCTGTGTCAGTCATTAAGCGACCACTCCGGTAAAGGCGACCTTGGCGACAGCAAAAATTCCGAGCGCTGCTCCGCCGATGGCAAAAAAGTTAAGCAAGATGATCAGGCCAAATTTCAGTCCATGATCAGGGACATAGTCCTCGATAAGAACCTGCAAACCCAAACGCAGATGCCAAAAAAGACTGACCAGCATCAAGATCATTGGAACCGCAACTAGTGGCGAAGACAACCACCCGATCATCAATTCATGTTCATAATTGGGCAAGCGCAACAAAGAGAAGAGTAGCCATGCTATGAGCGTCAGATTGCCAACGGCCGTAACGCGCTGAATAATCCAGTGATGCGCCCCTTCTTGAGCCGATCCCAGACCGCGAACCTTACCAATATTTGTTCCTGATCCCATCGTCTTATCCGATCAACTTAACATAAATGAAAAACCACAAGAGGCCGGTCGAGAACAACGCCAACAGCGGCACCGCGAACGACCATAGCTTGTTGGTTTGCAACTCATATCCAGCGCCTGCATCAAGCACGAAATGGCGCAAGCCTGAATATGTATGTTCGAACAGGGCAAAAGTCATTCCGATCATGACAAGAAACCCTGGAATTGTTGTCATTATACCAGTGAAAAATTCATAGGATTCGGGTCCTGCGGAAATGCTGTAAAGCCACCAGACCAACAATGGTACTCCGAGCAAGGCAAGACCATCCCCTGTGGCTCTGTGAAGAATGGAGACCAGCATATGCGGCCCCCATTTGTAAATTCCCAAATGCGGCGATAACGGCCGGTTCGCAGGTTTACCCAATTTATATCCCCTGATCAGAGACTCCGCCTCGCGCTGGAGTCTTTGTAAACGAACCAGTGCTTTAGCGAAAACATGACCGCATGCAAACAGGATAGCTGGCTTTTTATAACTTCTGTGTCCAGTTTCTCGCAGCCAACGGGAGTACAAAGGCGGCATTGCACCCAAGCATCCTCAAAATTATTAGCCTTTTCCCATCTCTTGTTGGACCTTTGGCGATCACCGCACTATTCTCAATGTTGATGACAGACGAAAAAACACATATTTTAGTCACCGGTGCCAGCCGCGGCATTGGCCAATCCATCTTTGAAAAGCTCAATATTCCAGGCGTAAAAATATTGGGACAAAGCACCAAGGGGCAAAATGGCTTGCTGCCCTGTGATTTTTCCAATGCCGACCAAGTTTCGCAATTTTGGGAAGCCGCACTTGAACGGTTTGATGGCCGGATTGATGCGATCATCAATAATGCGGGGATTTTTGATCCCAATCCCCTGCAACAATCCGATGATAATTGGCTCCGCGCATGGAATGATACCATGCAAATAAATCTGACCGCGTCAGCCCAGCTATGTCGCTATGCTGTGCGCCATTTTCAACAAACTGGCACTCCCGGCCGGATTGTTAATATTGCGAGCCGTGCCGCCTATCGCGGCGATAGCCCTGACCATTGGCATTATGCGGCATCGAAAGCCGGCATGGTGGCCATGACCAAAACTATAGCACGCGCTTATGCCGGGGATGGCATTTTGGCCTTTGCTATTTGTCCTGGATTTACAATGACTGGCATGGCCGAAGATTATCTCGAAAGTCGCGGTGGCGATAAATTGTTGCAAGATATTCCGCTCGGTCGCGTCGCCCAACCCGAAGAAATTGCCTCGATAGCAAAATATTGCGCTCTGGATGCCCCGCCCTCCATGACCGGCGCTGTACTGGATGCCAATGGCGCGAGCTTCGTCCGGTGATTACTCGCGAATTGCTTGGTCGCGCGCCCATCGATGCAGGCAATAATTCTGGCAATGAACTTAGGCTTTTCCGCCGTGCTTTGAAAAACGGGGATGAATATTCGATCATGTTGGGCGGTATCGAATTGATGAACAGCCGGCTGAGTGGATCGGAAGAAGCACTTGCCACTTTAAGCTGCGCCCGAATTGCAACAGCTCACTCTCGCATTCTTATCGGCGGCTATGGAATGGGTTTCACGCTACGCGCCGCGCAACGGGCCCTGCCAGAAACAGCAGAAATCGTGGTTGCTGAATTGCTTCCCGCGATAATGGAATGGGCCGGCGGGCCGATGGCACAGCTCACCGCCAACTGCCTCGATGATCCGCGCGTTAAAATTGTCCTGGGCGATGTCAAAACCAATATCGCGACTGATCAAAACCATTATGATGCGATATTGCTAGACGTCGACAATGGACCAGATGGCTTGACGAAAAACGACAACGATCATCTATATAGCAATGCCGGATTACATGCTGCCAAATTGGCATTGCGTAACGGCGGCATTTTAGCCATTTGGTCAAGCGCTGGCGATCCCGCATTTACGAGGCGATTGCAACAAAATGGATTTGCTGTGGAAGAACATCCGATAAGCGCCCGGGCAAATGGCAAAGGCGCCCGGCATATGATCTGGCTGGCACGATGCTAAAAAAAGCAGATTTGAAGCGGCCTCATGTCTTGATCTTTACCGACCTGGATGGGACGCTGCTGGATCATCACAGCTATTCAGCCGATCCGGCAGCAGGCTTGATCCAAAATTTGCACTCCAATTTTCCCATTCAGGTCATTCCGGTAACCAGCAAGACCCGCGCTGAACTCGAAAATATGGAAGGATTATCCATTTTTCAGCGGGCACCGATCATCGTCGAAAATGGTTCTGTTTTGAGCAATTTGAAACCGCTTATCTGCGGTCATACGCCCTCTAGAAACAGGCTTGTCCTGGGAATGGACTATCACCAGATTATCGAAAAAATTGCGGCTTTGCCGCCAGCGATACGCGGTCATATTCGCGGCTTTCATGACATGTCGGCAGAGGATGTTGCGCGGGAGACCGGTTTGCCTTTGGATGTCGCGGTTCTGGCAAAGCAACGGGAGGCAACAGAGCCATTTTTGTGGGATGGCTCTGATCAAATATTTGCAAAATTGTCGACGATAATGGCCGATGCGGGCATCGTCATTCAGCGCGGGGGCCGCTTTTTCCACTTTACCGGCAAAGCCTCCAAAGTTGCGGCAGTAAAGCGGCTGGTAAAAACCTACATCGATCAAGGCGCGCCGAAGAGCTTGGCGACCATGGCCCTGGGTGACGGTCCAAATGATCGCGATATGATCGAGGCGGTCGATCATGGCGTGATCATGCCCAATCCCGATGGCATATCAATTATATCCGATAAAGATAATGTCCGTATGGCGCCGCATCCCGGTCCGAAGGGATGGGTTGCATCCGTCTCGGAAATTCTGGATGAATTGGGTTTCAACGCAGCGAAAATCTGACTAGGCTCGGTTTCGCTCAAAAACGGAGACCCCATGGCCGACTTCCACCAAAACGGTATCATATCGACATTGCACAATCTCAACGATCGATCTGTTGAATCGCTGGAAGCTGATCTTATGCGCTTTCGTGTGGCCAATCCGATGGCATTGGTATTGCCGAGCCTTTTTTCCGAATTGGAAGGCCCAGCGCTGGAACATATTGTCGATGAGCTCTGCGAGGTCCCCTATCTCGATGATATTATCATTGGCTTGGACCAAGCCGACAAAGAACAATTTGAATATGCTAAAAATTATTTTTCACGATTGCCTCAGCGCCATCATATTTTGTGGAATAGCGGTCCGCGCCTGACCGCATTGGATGCAGAGTTAAAGGAACATGGTCTCTCACCCGCCCAGCCGGGAAAAGGCCGCAATGTCTGGTTTTGCTTCGGATATTTTCTCTCCGCTACTGATGCACAAATGGTCGGATTGCATGATTGCGATATTTTGACCTATGATCGGGCGATGCTCGCGCGGCTCATGTATCCCGTTGCCAATCCGACTTTTCCCTATGTCTTTTCCAAAGGTTTTTATGCGCGCACCACCGAAGAGAAGCTCAATGGCCGGGTTGTTCGTTTGCTGATCGGACCATTGCTCGCAGCCTTGCGCAAAGTGTGCGAACCCAATGATTATATTACTTATTTAAACAGCTTCCGCTATGCTCTCGCCGGTGAATTTGCGATGGGACGGCAAGTGGTGAAAAATATCCGTATTCCATCCGATTGGGGGCTGGAAGTCGGGGTTTTGTCGGAAGTCTGGCGCAATCAATCGACCAAAACAATCTGCCAAATCGAAATTGCCGACAATTATGATCACAAGCACCAATCGGTCTCGCACGACAATCCCGACAAGGGCCTGTCCAAAATGAGCATCGATATTACCAAGTCGATTTTCCGCAAATTGGCGACCGATGGGCAAATTTTTTCTCAAGGCGCTTTTCGGACGCTCAAGGCCACTTATTTTCGCATCGCTCTCGACCGGATTGAAACCTTTCACAATGATGCGGTCATGAACGGGCTATCGTTGGACCGGCATGAAGAAGAAACCACGGTGGAACTCTTTGCGCAAAATATCATGAAAGCAGGCGATGCTTTTCTGGAATCGCCCAATGAAACGCCGTTCATGTCCAATTGGAACCGCATAAACAGCGCCGTGCCGGACTTTACCGAGCGCTTTCAAGAGGCGGTGCGGCTGGATAATCTCGACTAATCATCCTGCGCAGCGACATTGCTGATCCAAACGGTCTGATAGGGCTTCAAACGAAAATCGCCTTCAATATCGGCAATAGATTGCCCAGAAATCAAATCCCACCAAGGATCTCCAGCGATCAAGTTAATATCCGCAAGCGACAATGTCTTTTCGCCCTGTGTAACATTGGTCACCGCGAAAATACTCTGTTTGCGATCCAAACTCTGGCGCCAAATTCCAAACAGGCCTTCCGGCAATGCCAAAGTAAACTGGACTGCATTGGGATGAAATGCGGCTTGCTGTTTGCGGATTTCAATCAGCGCGAGAAAGTTCGAAAAAACCTGCGCTTCGACTGTGTTGGGATCAGCCAGCTTGCCACTGATATCGGCATAGTCTAGCTGGCGCCGATTGATCGAGCGATTATGCCCGGTCATATTAACTTCTTCATAACCATTGGGCGTAGCCAACAGGCTGTGAATATAGATGGCTGGAATACCCTCTAGCGCTAGCATTATCGCCATGGCCGCCATGAACCGATCCACTTGATACGCATCCGGCCCATCTAGCGATCCTTGCATCGCTTCAAAGAAAGAAATGTTCATCTCATAGGGTTTTTCAGTGCCACCCGGCCCGCGGCGCATAGATATTTTGCCGCCAAAGCTTTGCATCGCAGCCAACATTTGATCGACTTCGCCTTGCGGGAGCACGCCCTCGGTCGGGCGCAAACCAATTCCGTCATGGCTAGCAGTGAAATTTAAATATGTGCACCCGGTTAACGCAGGCGGATTGCTGCGCGTCAGGCGCTTGAGATACAGCGCATTGCCAGTCAAAAGCGCATGCACGAGCAACGGGGGCAGTGAAAAATTATAGATGACATGCGCTTCGTTCTGATTGCCAAAATAGGTTAGATTTTCATGATTGGGGATATTGGTTTCGGTGATGATGATCAGCGTCTCACGATGATGATCCATGACCATGCGCAACAACCGGATAATCTCATGGGTTTCATCCAGATTGATCGACGGCGTGTCGATTTTTTTCCACAAGAAAGCAACGGCATCCATGCGGAAAACCCGCACGCCCTGCGCAACATAAGACGCGATTATCTTAATGAACTCGAGCAACATATCCGGGTTACGAAAATCAAAATCGAGCTGATCGGCGCTAAATGTACTCCACACATAGCGATCCCCGGCGGCGGTCCTAAAATGCGTCAACAAAGGATGGGAGCGCGGACGCACAACCTGCCCGAGATCAGCAGCCGGATCCGCCGTCACATAATAATCCTTACCCGGCGCCTCATCTGAGAGAAATTGCTGAAACCATTCGGATTTGCTTGAGCCATGATTGATCACCAGATCCGCCATCAATCGATATTCGCTGGCAATGGCGGCAATATCTGACCAATCGCCCAGATTTTCATCGACTGCGAGATAGTTGATCACCGCAAACCCGTCATCCGAACTAAACGGAAAAAACGGAAGAATATGGACCATACCGATGGTTTGACCGAGATGTTCCCGCAAAAACCGGTGCAATGACTGCAGCGGTCGCTCCGTTGGCGATTGGATAGTGCTGCCATAGGTGATCAGGGCGATGTCGCTCTCATCCCACAAATGCTTGCGCGCAATGTCCTCTCGGGGGATAATTTCATCCGGCTCTGGCCAAAATTGGGAAATAATATCATCTGCCAATTTCTCAACATCATGATCAGGATAAAGCAGTCGCAATTGCGCGCTCATTCTTTGATGAAGGCGACCGATTGTGGTTTGTTCATTCATATTGGGTCAAAAGCTTTCAAAAACACTTGACCCGAACAAAACAATCGGGCCCCATTGCTAGGTGCATAAAACATCAAATCCAGAGTCAATAAAAGCTTTTTTGCGAAGCATTTACTCTCAAGCGCTGGCACCTGCTTTACCGGCCAACGCCCTGCTGGGTCATAATTGGCCAAGGGTTAGCGGCCGGATCTTCGTTTTATCGGTCGGTAAAGCCGCGGCTCAGATGATGGCTGCCATTGGTCCGCACTTGCCAAATGATGCTGATGGACTCATCGTCACGAGACAGGGATTTGCGCCACTGGAAACCGCCCAAATGCAATCTATTCCGGGCAATATAGAACTTGTCGAAGCGGCCCATCCAGTCCCGGACAATGCCGGTGCTGATGCCGCACAAAGGGCGCTTGCCAGTGCCGATCAACTGGGAAAAGATGACTTATTGCTTGTGTTGATGTCCGGCGGGGCCAGCGCATTAATGCCGGCCCCGATCGAAGGCCTGACCCTAACTGCAAAACAGAAAATAACCAAAGCATTGCTGCATAGCGGCGCGCCCATTGATCAAATGAACATTGTCCGTAAACATTTGTCGGCCATAAAAGGCGGGCGGCTCGCCCAACGCGCTTATCCTGCATCAACTCATATGATAGCGATTTCTGATATTCCCGGCGACGATATGGGTATGATTGGTTCTGGACCGACCATGGCCGACGCATCAACCTGTGCCGATGCGTTGGCGATTATCGATCGCTATGCAATTGCTATCCCGGATTCCATTCGGACTCACCTCGAAACAGGCCATTTTGAAACCCCCAAACCCGGGACTCCTCCCATGGAGAAAGTTTCCGCCGAACTTTGCGCCAAACCTGCCGATATGTGCGAGGCGGCGCGAGCGGCCGTCACAGCGCATGGATATGAAACATTCATGCTCGGCGATGCGCTCGAGGGAGATGCCGTAAAATTGGGCCAGGAACAGGCCAAACTAGCGCTTCATTATGCTGCCCAAAAGCGCAAAGTTGCTCTCATTTCCGGAGGAGAAGCAACGGTTGCCATTCGAAATTTTGAGGGACGCGGTGGCCGCTGCTCTACCTACCTTCTGGCATGCGCCCTTGCATTGGAGGGCGCACATCAAATCACCGCCATCGCGGCAGATAGCGACGGGATAGACGGATCAGAGGATAATGCCGGTGCATTTCTTTGGCCGGATATTTTGCAAGCTATGGGTGGAAAACAATCCGCTCAATCATTTTTGGACAATGACAATAGCTATTTGGCCTTTGAGAAAGCCGATGCTCTGCACATAACCGGTCCTTCGGGCACCAATGTAAACGATCTACGCATCATTCTTGTCGGCTAACCCAAAATCAACAAACTCTTCACTCCGGCAGCAAGTCTTTTTGTCTCTCTAGCCGAATCCCAAAAGCTCGGCTAACGAGCGGCCATGCTTAATTTCAGCAACATAACTGTTCGTCTGGGTGGCACTGTCATATTGGACGGCGCCACTGCCGCATTGCCGCCCGGCGCTCGGGTCGGGATGATCGGTCGCAACGGCGCAGGCAAATCGACATTGATGAAGGTCATAGCGGGTCTACTCGAACCCGATGATGGTAGCGTCGACCTGCCCAAAGATGCGCGCATGGGGTATATTGCGCAAGAAGCGCCAGCGGGCGCAGAAACCCCGTTAGACACGGTTCTCGCCGCCGATATCGAGCGTGCGACATTGCTGCAAGAAGCGGAAAAGGCGGATGATCCGCATCGTATCGGCGAAATACACGAGCGGCTCAACATGATTGACGCGCATAGCGCCCCTGCCCGAGCAGCCAAAATTTTAATTGGACTGGGTTTTGACGAACAGGCTCAACAACAGCCGATGGATAGTTTTTCTGGAGGGTGGCGCATGCGGGTCGCTCTGGCAGCCCTATTATTCTCGCAACCCGAATTGTTATTGCTCGATGAACCTTCCAACCATCTCGACTTGGAAGCCACTTTATGGCTAGAGAACTTTCTCACTAGCTATCAGGCCACAATCTTGGTGATCAGCCATGAACGCGATTTGCTCAACAATGTCGTGGATCATATCCTGCACTTGCAAGGCGGTAAGACGACGCTCTACCCCGGCGGTTACGATGCTTTTGAAAAGCAACGGGCCGAGCGCCAAGCGCAAATGGCAGCCTCGCGTGAAAAACAAATGGCCCAACGCGAAAAGCTGCAAGCCTTTGTCGACCGGTGGGGCGCGAAAGCCCATAGCGCCAAACAAGCACAAAGCCGGGTCAAGGCATTGGCGCGCATGGAACCCATTGCCGCTGCGGTCGAAGATCCATCTTTAAGTTTTCATTTCCCCAATCCGGTGGAATTGAAACCGCCGCTTATCACATTGGATGATGCGGCTGTCGGTTATGGTGACAATATTATTTTGTCTCAGCTAAATTTGCGGCTTGACCCAGATGACCGGACCGCTTTGCTCGGGAGAAACGGCAATGGCAAAACCACTTTGGCGCGCTTGCTCGCCAGTCAATTGCCACCAAAAGCCGGCGCGATAAATAAATCCGGGAAGCTCAACGTGGGCTATTTTACCCAATATCAGGTTGAGGAACTGGATAGTACCGACACCCCATTGGAACATATGACGCGGTTAATGCCGGACGCCAAGCCCGGCGCCGTGCGAGCGCAACTGGGACGATTTGGTTTTTCAGGCGACAAGGCGACGATGAAAGTCGGCAAATTATCTGGGGGCGAACGAGCCCGTTTGGCGCTAGCCCTGATCACGCGAGATGCCCCGCATTTGCTTATTCTTGATGAACCCACAAACCATCTTGATGTCGATGCCCGAGAAGCGTTGGTCCATGCCCTGAACGAATATACCGGAGCGGTCATTTTGGTCAGCCATGATCGTCATATGCTGGAACTGACGGCCGATCGCTTGGTCATGGTGGACAGCGGAAAAGCCGGTGAATTTTCTGGCTCACTCAACGACTATACAGATTTCGTTCTGGGTAAAAATCAGGACAATAAGCCCGCTTCTCAAAATGGTGGCAGCGGCGGAAATCGCAAAGAAGAACGGCGGTTGGCTGCTGAACGCAGAAAGCAGCAATCCGATTTGAGAAAAACCGCCAAAAATGCGGAGCAGAAGATCGAGACCTTGGGCAAAAAATTGTCCGCTATTGACCGAGCGATGTTTGATCCATCCAGCGCTGAAGCAGAATATGCTGATCTTACCATGACGGATCTCATGAAATTGCGCTCGACGGTACAAAATGATCTCGAAGACAATGAAGCGACCTGGTTGGAAGCCAATGAAGCGCTGGAAACAGCCAATGCATGATCGGCTACACAAATTCGAGACCCTGCGATGAGCGATGGCTGGAAACTAAGCTTGCCTTGCACCCGGGAAGAAGCCGATCGACTTTCTGAAGACAGCCTCTTGTCCAATGCTATCGAAAATGTGCCAACAATTGTGACCCGAGAGGCCAATCCCAATACTCCCGATGACTGGGTGATTGAAATATATTGCGATGAAAAACCCGATGCGGGCATACTCAGTAATATCGCCCAATTGTCGCCGTCGGCCTTGTTGAACAATATCACCGCCACGATTGAAAAATTGCCGGATGAAGATTGGGTCACGCTCAGCCAACAAGGATTGGAACCACTGCGCGCTGGTCGTTTTTACGTTCACACATCGAACAGCGCGCCGCTTGCTGATTCTGAAATCATCAATATTTGCATCAATGCTGGCCAAGCCTTCGGAACCGGTCATCACGAAACAACCCTGGGCTGCCTTGAAAATCTTGATCGGTTAAAACGGCTTGGACAGATATATCACAATATAATTGACGTCGGCACCGGCACCGGTCTGCTCGCTTTTGCGGCGCACCACTTGTGGCCAACTGCTCAGATTATCGCCAGTGATATTGATCCGGTGGCCATAGCGGTCAGCGCGCAAAATGCGCAGCGCAATGGCATAGCGACAGGATCAACGCGCACTGCCATTCAGTTGGAAACCAGCAATGGTTTGGATCATCCGGCCGTTGGTGCGCGGGCGCCTTATGACCTCATAATCGCGAATATTCTAGCTGGCCCGCTGATTGCGCTCGCCCCGCAAATCGCATCAGCGGCTTCATCCGGTACGGTTCTTTTGCTGGCGGGCTTGCTGAAAACCCAGAAGGCAGATGTTTTACATGCCTATATGCGTCAAGGCTTTCGCTTGCATCATAGCCGCATAGAAGCGGAATGGCCGTGCTTGACATTAGTGAAAGCCCAGCAATTCGGACCGCGCAAAACCGTGAATATTAGGCGATCTCCGCTTGCTTCCGACTATTTTGGAGAATGCTAGGCCGTTATATGATTACCGCCGCGCCGGATTGGGCGCTGGGGTGATTTTGCGTGCCGTGGGTCAGCACATCGTCACCACCTGAAATATCGGCAATGGCAATATCCGGCAGGTCAGCAATTTTCTCGTAGACCGGTTTAAAATCGGTTTCGACCGTCACCCGCAGCAATTCCTCCAAACTCGGAATGACAAAATAATTTTGCTGAAAATCGTCGATGCGATATTCGGTGCGCAAGACGCGTTCGAGGTCAAACAGGATGCGATTGGGGCTGTCGCTATCCAGAGCAAAAACACTCTCGCCAAAACTGGATACAATGCCCGCTCCATAGATACGCAAGCCATCGGGTTCTTGAATAAGGCCAAATTCGACCGTGTACCAATAGAGCCGAGCGAGTTGTTTCAATGTTCCAAATTCAAGCGCGCGCAAGCCGCCCCGGCCATAAGCCGCCATATAATCGGCAAAGCGCTGATCCGCTAGCATCGGCACATGGCCAAAAACATCATGGAAAATGTCGGGTTCCTGCAGATAGTCGAGCTGGTCCGGTTTGCGAATAAAATTGCCCGAAACAAAACGCCGATTGGCGAGATGGTCGAAAAACACATCATCGGGTACCAAACCCGGAACGGCCACAACCTGCCAGCCAGTGGCGTTCATCAATATAGTGTTTAACTCTTCAAAATCAGGAATGCCCGGCTTCGACAATCGCAATATATCAACGCCATCCAAAAAGGCCTGGGCCGCCCGCCCGGGGAGCATTTCCCGTTGCCGGGCAAATAGCGTATCCCATGTGGCATGGTCTTCTTCGCTATAAGCAGACCAATTTTGATCAATCGTCCAGTCGGCATTTGCGTGCGCCGGTGGCTTGTCATACACATGGTTTTCAGGTTCGGGATGTTGCAGCATTTTGGCATTCTACAGCAGAAAAGGTTTCCATGGCAACTTCTTGGATGAAATGGCCAAAACATATTGCTCGCGGCCTCGGCGCGGGGATTTTCATTTATCTGACCGCAGCCCTATTTGGTAGTATTCTGCCCGCCAATCAGTTCTGGAAAAGCCCGGATGACGGGATAGAATTATTTGTCGAAACCAACGGCCTGCATACTGGTATCATCATGCCGATGCGCAGTGATGTTCATGATTGGAGCGCCATTATCCGCCCCGATCATCTCGAAAATCCAGGAAATTATGGCAGTCATATCATGGTCGGTTGGGGCCATGAAGGCGTTTACCGCAATGCCGAACATTGGCAGGATCTGCGCGTTCGCGATGCCGCTAGCGCCGTTTTTGGCAGCAATGCGGTCTTATTGCACGTTTATCACCTGAATTATCCCCAGACTTATCCGCATTATCGCCGCAGTTTCAAAGTGAGCGAAGCGGAATATCGCGCAATCGCCTTAGCCATCCAAGAATATTTTGCACGTGACAATTCCGGTCAGGTCATCCCTTCACCGGGCTATGGTCAACGGGATGTGTTTTACCGCTCGCAAGGCCATTATAACGCATTTTTCACTTGCAATAGCTGGACCAGCAAAATCCTCCGCGGCGCCGGCATTCGCACCGGCATCTGGACACCGTTCCAAGGCGGTGTGATGCGCTGGTTCCCGGAGACAGACGGTTAATTGGCTAGAAAGCTGGCCAATGCTTTGCGATCGGGAATAATGATCCGGCCATAACGGCGCTGAATCAAGGCAAGATCGTCCAGCTTGGATAGCGCCTTGCCGAGCGACACGCGCGAGACACCGACCAGATCAGCCAATTCCTGATGGGTGATTCGCACCTCGAGATTGGCATGCCTATCTTCGCATTGTCCCAAAATGGCTTGTGCGGTGCGCTCCACAGTCGATCGATTGCGCCCCGCTTCGATCAAGTCAAAGGCTTGCTGCACCATATGCGCCATTGCCCTTAACAAAATACGCGCGACATTCGGATGCGATTCAATTGCGGCCTGTAATTCACTCTCACCTATGCGCAGCAAAGTCACCTCGCTCCCGGCAATGGCATCCACCATTTTTGTAAAACCGCCAAGAAAGGCTTGTTCTCCAAAGCTTTCTCCCGGTCCAATCACCGCAAATATCGTTAGCTTTCCATCGAGAGAATAACGGCCAATCTGAACCGAACCGGACCGTATGTGCCAAAATTCCTTACCCGTATCGCCGCGCTGCTGGATCAGATCTCCTTTTTTAAATCGCCGCACTTCCGCATGCGCCAATAGTTGTTGGCGCACAGAATCGGGTAGCGCGGTTACAAATCCAGCCGCGGTAAAGGTCGAGCGCGCAGTTTGGGGAGAATCAACCAATTGCAAACCTCTTAGCATTTGATCGATCCGCTATCTGTTATCAGCGCCGGTAAATCAAGGTGATTTGATCGTTCAGGAGACGGGTAATGCGGCCAGAGATATTTGCGATTATCGCAATTTTTGTCCTATTTGGCCTGCTAGAACTGTTCCGCACCCGTTTATTTTCCAAGCCTGAGCAGAATTTTGACGATGCGATGGTCGAGCTTATCGGATCGACCGTACTTCTCATCATCACCCAGCCGATGATCATTGTTGCCGCGCAATTTCTCATGGGCCTTGCCGCACCGCAATGGGCCGGTGCTTTAGCGGGCATTCCGCTGATCGCAGCGATCGCACTATTTCTGGTTTTTGACGATATGGCGCAATATTGGCTGCACCGCCTCTCGCATCAGATACCGTTTCTCTACAATCTTCATCGCGCCCACCATAATGCCAAATATATGAGCATAAGGCTCGTCTACCGAAACAATATTTTCTATTATCTGCTGATGCCGAGCATCTGGTTTTCCGGCGTTTTAATCTATCTCGGATTGGGCTGGGTTTATGTTGGCTATATCATCGTAAAAATGGCCGTGATTGTGGGCGCCCATAGTGATGTCGCTTGGGACGCACCGCTTTATAAAATCAAATGGTTATCGCCCGTGATGTGGGTGGTGGAGAGAACCATCTCGACACCCGCAACCCACCACGCACATCACGGGCGCCATACGGAAGATGGCGTCACCCATTATAAGGGCAATTATGGCAATCTTCTTTTCTTTTGGGACGTCTTGTTCGGAACAGCGAAAATAACCCGCCGCTATCCGGACCATTATGGCGTGGAAAATTTAGCTCCGGCCACTCTGGGACAGCAGCTTGCTTGGCCTCTGTTCCCGGAAAACAAAACCGGCGGCCTTGGCGTGAGAGAACTTGCCGCTAAAGAAGCCGCTAGCGAGGCTGGATAATGAGTTGGGGTGGGGATCAGGACGACTGGCGGGTTCGGGGGATAACCGTCAGTCGTCTTGATTATCGCTCAATCAAGTAACCCACACAGGGCATGTGGGACTAAGGGCGACTGATTTTCGGGGGAAATAATCAGTCGCCCTATTTTTGACGATCATCTTCATCACTTTCGGATCAATAATCAGGTTTCTTGCGCGTCAAGGGATAGGCAAATTGTTTCAAATAGCCCTTTGGCACATCTTCCGGAATGCCATAGCCTTCCGGCCATTTGGACGGAGGCAAGTAGAAGGTTCCGAACAGTTTGTCGATCCAAGGAAAATGGATCGCAAAATTCACGTCAAAGGCTTCTCGTTCCAGTCCGTGATGCCAATGATGAAAACGCGGCGTTGCGATCCAATGGCCCAGCCAGTTGAAATCGCCTTTGATGTTCGCATGCAAAAGCGAAGAGTAAATATAGACGAAAGCAATATAGGCCTGCAGTACGGACGGACTGAAACCCAGTGTCATCATCGGCAGTGACGTAATCCCGCGCAACAATATAATCTCGATAAAGTGCATCCGCGCACCGGCCAACCAATCCATCGACTTTGCCGAATGATGCACGGCATGAAAACCCCAGAGAAACGGGAATCTATGGAAGGTACGATGGAAGAAATATTGCACCAGATCGGTCAACACCAGCACTATTGCGAATTGCAAGATCCACGGGATAGAAGCGACCATCGCGCGAAACGCATCCCAGCTATTGGTGTTTGCCACGAGCACATTGGACGGCGCCAAAGCCAAAAATGTCAACGCCTGCACCATCATCGAACTGATCAGATAGTAAAATAAATCTTCTCGCCATTCGATGCGAAACAAGCGCTGAGACCGCTTGTGCGGCAAGATGCGCTCCAGCGGGGCAAACATCAAACCGGTAGCGATCATATTGACGATGAAAAAATCCAGTCCAAAGAAAATGCCCCAACTTTTGGTATCTTCTGGCTGTACATTGGCGCCGCCAAGAAACGCGGCGGTTATACCTATGGCCAGCGCAAAGAAACCGAGAGACTTACGCGGCCGCAGCAACAGGCTCAGCAACGCGAGCGCATAGGACCCCAGCAACAACAGATGCACCGCTCCGCGAAAACCGGTCCAGTCCTTAACCGCCTGTAACTCGGGTGTGGCGAACCATTCCGGAAAACGTAGCGCGATCACCATGCCGAGCCCAGCAATCGCCATAACAACAGCAAAAAACCCGGCCAGCCAGCCACTGCCAAAGCGACGTACTTCTGGCGGGGCTTCCAAATCCTTGGCGAGCTGTTTCAACATTCCCTTTTTCTTTGCCATGGATGGCCCCTGTTCATCATCTATTCTGCTGCTTGGAAAATTTCCGACCACGCTGCTTCATCAATAACTTCTATACCCAATTCAGCCGCCTTCTTCATTTTTGATCCCGCCCCAGGTCCAGCCACTAACAAATCGGTTTTCGCGCTGACTGATCCGGACGCTTTGGCTCCCAAGGCCTCAGCTTGAGCCTTGGCTTCATCCCGGCTCATGGTTTCCAGTTTACCAGTAAACACGACGGTTTTTCCGGCCACAGCACTGTCTCGGGTTTCGACAATATAATCGGGCGGCGTCACTTGGTTGAGCAGATCGTCCCAAACCGCACGGTTATGCGGCTCGTGGAAGAAATCAGCCAAAGCCTGCGCTACGGTTGGCCCGACACCGTCAATCGCAGTAATCTCGTCCCTTATGGCTTCCTCCTCGCGCGCCGCGGCACCAATTTCAGCCAATTTTGGAAGCGTGGTGAAATTTTTCAACAAATCGCGAGCTGTGACCGTTCCGATATGGCGAATACCCAAACCAAATAACATTCGCGCCGCATCAGCGGAGCGCTTCTTTTCCACAGCCGCCAACAGATTATCCACAGACTTTTCCTGCCAACCATCGCGCGCCAATATCGCATCGCGATGTTGGTGAAGCCGGAAAATATCAGCCGGGCTTTCGATAAATCCGGCATCGATAAACTCAGCAATGCTTTTTTCGCCCAGGCCATCAATATCGAGGGCGCCGCGGGACACAAAATGGACCAAACGCTGAAATCGCTGTGCCGGACAGATCAGACCGCCGGTGCAGCGCACATCTACTTCGCCTTCTTCCGCTACCGCCTCACTGTTACATTCCGGGCAACGATCAGGAAAAACATAAGGTTCACGCTCTTCATCGCGCGTCAGGTTTTCCGCCACTTGCGGAATGACATCACCGGCGCGCTGCACCACCACCCGGTCTCCAGGACGGACACCCAATCGTTCTATTTCATCGCGATTGTGCAAGGTGACATTGGATACCACCACGCCGCCGACGGTGACCGGTTTCAGGCGACCCACAGGGGTGAGCTTGCCCGTACGACCCACTTGAATATCAATGCTTTCCAGCGTTGTTTGCGCTTGCTCTGCCGGAAATTTATGCGCCAAAGCCCAGCGCGGGGCTTTGGCAACAAAACCCAGCCTTTGCTGCCAATCCAACCGGTCGACTTTATAGACAACCCCGTCAATATCATAAGGCAGATCCGCGCGCTCCGCCTCGATATGGCGGTAATGGGTGAGCATGGCGTCCATGGTCTCAAATCGTTTAACCAGCGGCGACAAGGGCAAGCCCCAGCTTTCAATCGCCGTCATGACGTCAAAGGCCGTTTCTCCCGGCAAGGCGCTCGCGACACCCCAACCATGGGCCCAGAATTTCAGCGGGCGCTTGGCTGTAACATTAGCATCTTTCTGCCGCAGCGAACCCGCTGCTGCATTCCGGGGATTGGCAAACTGGCGGATTTTTTCTGGATCAAACTCAACGTTTTTTTCAACCGCATCCGCTTTTCCTTCATCCATCAGGCGCGTGTTGAGACCGTCAAAATCGCTCTTGGCCATATAGACCTCGCCGCGAATTTCAAAGACATCCGGCGCTTTGCCCGCCAAAATCTGCGGAATATCGGCGATCATCCGCACATTGGCCGTGACATCCTCACCAATCTGACCATCACCACGCGTCGCGGCCAACACCAGCTCGCCCTTTTCGTAACGCAGGGAGCAGGACAGACCGTCAATCTTGTCCTCTGCGGTCACCGAAACAGGTTCGTCCTCCGGTAAGTTTAAAAACCGCCGCACCCGCGCCAGCCATTCGGCGATATCCTCATCCGAAAAGCCGTTGTCGAGGCTCATCATCCGCTGCTCATGCGCAACCTTTGACAGCGGTGAACTCGCCACCGCCGCACCGACCAGCTTGTTCGGGCTATCCTCCCGCACCAGATGCGGAAAAGCCTCTTCCAGCTCATTATTCCGCCGCACCAACGCATCATATTCCGCATCGGAAATTTCCGGCGTATCTTCGGCGTGGTAGAGTTTATTGTGCTTGGCGATGACCTTCGCCAGACGCATCAGTTCATTGGCGGCATCGGCTTCGGAGAGATTCACTTAAGCCCCTCCTCTTTAGAGGAGGGGTTTGGGGTGGAGGATACCGACCACCGACCGGGCATGTCTTTCAAGATTTCCAATATAGCCATCAACACGCCATCCAAATTTTCGATCACTTCTTGATTAGAGAAACGGATAGTTCGAAAACCCTTTTGACTCAATCGAAGATCACGTTTTTTGTCCTGTTGTAGATCATGCGTATCTCCATCAATTTCAACGATTAGCCCTTTTCGCGGGCAGAAGAAATCGACAATGAATTGTGCTATTACCGCTTGTCGTCGGAATTTATATCCACCCAATTGCGAGGCAGACAGATGCCGCCACAATCGTTTTTCCGGCTCTGTCTGGTTTCGTCGCATCTCCTTTGCTCTTTGTAACAGAACTGATCGGTCAACCAATTAAAAGCCCCTCAATTTCACAGGGAGAATCAAGTCTGTCTCGTTCCTATTGGAACCCGATGATGTTGGCTGGGTCAAATCCCACCCCAACCCCTCCCTTGAAAGGGAGGGGCTTAAGATAAAATCTCCATCAAACCCCCTCCAGCAATCGATCCGCCTGCGCCCTCGCCTCATCGGTGACATCGGCACCAGACAGCATCCGCGCAATCTCTTGCCGGCGACCATCATCGTTCAGCGCGTTGACATTCGTCCGCGATACCGTGCCGTTAGAGCTTTTGTTGATCAACATATGGGCATTGCCTTTGGATGCCACTTGTGGGCTGTGGGTAACCACCAGCAATTGCGCGCTATCAGACAGACGCGAGAGCCGATCGCCTATGGCCGAAGCCACTGCGCCACCAACACCGCGATCAACCTCGTCAAAGATGATCGTCTTTGCTCCGCCTTCTTCGGCCAAGGCCACTTTCAGCGCTAAGATAAACCGCGACAATTCTCCACCCGAGGCGATCTTGCCCAGCGGAGCAAGCGGCGCGCCGGGATTGGTAGAAATAAGAAACTCAATCCGGTCCATACCATTGGCGCCCCAGCGATCTTCTTCCAATGGTTCGAGCAATGTTTCGAACCGCGCCGCGTCCAGTTTCAGTGGCAGAAGTTCGCCGGCCACGGCCTTGTCGAGCGCCTTGGCCGCTTTGGCTCGTTTGAGCCGCAGCGTCTCTGCCGCATCAACATAAGCTTGCTGTGCTGCCTTTACATTTGCTTCCAGTGTCGCCAGTGATTTCCCGCCATCGCTGATTGCCGCCAGCCGGGTTTCCAGATCGATCAGCAATTGCGGCAAGGCATCGCCTTCAACCCGGTGTTTGCGGGCCAAAGCGCGCAAATCAAAGAGCCGCGTTTCCATGTCGTCAAGCCGCTGGGGATCAAAGGTGAGCGCATGAGCGGCGTCATTCAGTTTTTCCTCAGCCTCACTGGCTTCGATCACAGCGCGGTCAATCGCCTGCAGAGCTTCTGCCAACAACGGATGATCTTCCGCAATCCGGTCCAGCCGCCGCGCTGCCGCACGCAGCGACGCCAAGCCGCCGTTTGATCCATCAAAGGCTGCTCTGATCGCTTCAAGATCACCGGTCAGTTTCTCGCCCTTCATCATCGTCGCGCGCTCGAGGGCCAGCTCCTGCTCTTCGCCCGATTGCGGTGCGAATTTGGAAAGCTCCTCGACACTATGTTCAAGATATTCACGGTCCTGTTCGGCTGCTTCCTGATCAGCAAGCGCCGTTTCCAAAGCCGATTTTGCGGATTGCCAGTCTTCGAAAGCCCGTCTGACTGTTGCGCCATCAACGCCGGCATAAGTGTCGAGCAAATTGCGATGGCCTTTGGGATTTATCAGTCCGCGATCATCATGCTGACCGTGAATTTCAATCAACCGACTGCCGAGCTCTCGGAGCAGAGTTGCGGAACAGGGTTGATCGTTGACAAACGCCCGGCTCCCCCCGTCCGCCTTGACGGATCGTTTGATAATCAGCGCTTCTCCCGGTTCGACATCAATATCATTCTCTTGCAGATAATGCGCCAATTTGCTGTCCGCTTGGGGGGAATCGAAGCTTGCCGTCACTTGCGCTTTTTGCGTGCCTTGGCGGACCAGTCCGCTATCCGCGCGATTGCCCAGCGCAAGGCCTAAAGAATCCAGTAAGATTGATTTGCCGGCGCCGGTTTCTCCCGTGAGCACTGACAGGCCAGACCCGAATTCCAGGTCGAGCGCTTCGATAAGAACAATATCACGAATGGAAAGAGACTGCAGCACAGGCCTCTCTTAAAACACGTTTATCCCAGCTGCAACGCCCATGGGCCGGTTCGGTGTAATTTCGATAAAATCAGGTAGCGCCGTGTTTGTTGACCAGTTCAAAGGCCCGTTCATACCATTTGGATCCGGGATAGTTAGCACCCAGCACAGCCGCAGTCTTCTTTGCTTCTGCCGGAATACCCAATGCCAGATAAGATTCGGTCAAACGCATCAATGCTTCGGCCGAGTGGGTTGTGGTCTGATATTTTTCGATCACCGTGCGGAACCGAATGGTTGCAGCAAGCCATTTGCCGCGGCGTTGATAGAAACGCCCAATTTCCATTTCTTTCCCTGCCAAGTGATCATTCACGAGATCCATTTTCAACGTCGCATCCGCCGCATAGCGAGTATTGGGATAACGTCGTGCAACCTCGCCCAATGTGGCCAAGGCTTGCTCGGTAATCTTCTGATCTCGCGTCACATCGCTAATCTGCTCATAATAGCTGAGCGCGATCAGATAATAGGCATATGGCGCGTCCTTGTTACCCGGATGGATCGAAAGAAAACGGCGCGATGATTCAATCGCCTTGTTATAATCGCCTGCCACATAATAGCTAAACGCACTCATTTGCTGCGCCCGCCGCGCCCAAGGGGAATAGGGATGCTGTCGTTCGACTTCATCAAACAAAGCGGCAGCAAGCTTATATTGCCCGCGGTCGAGCCGGTCTTTGGCGGCATTGTATAATGTGTTCACATCGCGCGCGACATAGCGCGTATCCGCGCCGCTATTGCCACCGCCACCAAAGGCCGCGCAAGCCGATAGCATGGTCAGGGATAAGGTCGAAGCGAGAATGAGGCTGGTTTTTCTGTTCATAGCAATCCCTTAAACGCAAATCTTGGACAGGCCAATAGCTTATTGGCTTGGCGATCAGACACCTGCATAGCGCGGCTTTGTTATCTGCACGATGAATAAAACCGCCAACCACTCATCCATAAAAAAAAGGCCCCGTTTGCACGGAGCCTTTCTTTCAAATTTTGCCGATTAATCTTCGGTGATGGAGCTTGGCAATGGAATATCACCGCCGCCATCTTTGTTGCCGCCATCATTATTGCGACCCCGGCCACGGCCACCACCGCCGTCGCGTCCGCGACCACGGCCACCGCCGCCATCCCGGCGCGGACCGCGCGGTTTGCTCTCACGGGGAGGACGTGTGTCTTCCAGTTCTTCGCCCGTTTCCTGGTCCACAACCCGCATCGACAAGCGCACTTTGCCACGTTGATCGATTTCGAGAACCTTGACTTTGACTTCCTGCCCTTCGGACAATTCATCAGCCACTTTCTCAACGCGCTCATTTTTGATTTCAGAGACGTGGACGAGACCGTCTTTGCCGCCCATGAAGTTCACAAATGCGCCAAAGTCGACCAGATTGACAACTTTGCCGTCATAGATTTTACCCACTTCGGCTTCTTCGACAATGCCTTCAATCCAGGCCAAAGCAGCATCAATTTGCGACTTATCAGAAGAGGATACTTTGATCAGGCCTTCATCATCAATGTCCACTTTCGCTCCGGTTTCCGCGACAATTTCGCGGATCACTTTGCCGCCAGTGCCGATAACATCACGGATCTTTTCTTTGTTGATCTGCAACGTTTCGATACGCGGCGCATGTTCGGACATTTCGGTACGAACAGAGGAAAGCGCTTTGGACATTTCACCCAGGATGTGCGCGCGGCCACCACTGGCTTGTTCCAGAGCAGATTTCATAATTTCCTGCGTAATGCCGGCTACCTTGATATCCATCTGCAAAGAGGTGATGCCTTTTTCGGAACCAGCAACTTTGAAGTCCATATCGCCGAGATGATCCTCGTCACCGAGAATGTCGGAGAGAACGGCGAAATCTTCACCTTCAAGGATCAAGCCCATCGCAATACCGGAAACCGGACTTGCCAAAGGCACACCAGCGTCCATCATCGCCAGCGAACCGCCACAGACGGTTGCCATTGAAGAAGAGCCGTTAGACTCGGTAATGTCGGAAAGAACACGGATGGTGTATGGGAAATCATCAACCGTCGGCAATACCGGACGAAGCGCGCGGAATGCGAGCTTGCCGTGACCGGTTTCGCGGCGGCTGGTAAATCCGAAACGACCAACTTCACCTACCGAATAAGGTGGGAAGTTATAGTGCAGCATAAAGTTGCTGTAGCTAAGACCATCCAGACCATCGATCATCTGCTCGGCATCTTTGGTGCCCAGTGTCGTGGTCACGATTGCCTGTGTTTCACCGCGGGTGAACAAGGACGAACCGTGGGTCCGTGGCAACAAACCAACCATCGCTTCAATCGGGCGAACCTGATCAAGCTTACGGCCATCAATACGGGTACCGTCTTTGATGATCGCGCCGCGAACGATTTCAGCTTCCAGTTTCTTGACCATCTTACCGGCAGTCATCTGGGTCTGGCCGTCTTCTTCGGCATATTTCTCTTTGGCTTTGTCACGCATGACATTCAACGCATCTGAACGCGCTGATTTATCAGTCAGCTTGTAAGCAGCAGCAATATCATCACCAACCAGCTTACGCAGGTCTTCTTTCATCGCGCTGTTGTCTTCGGTTGGAGCAAGCTCCCAAGGCTCTTTCGCAGCCTGTTCCGCCAAATCAATGATCAAGCCAGCAACGTCTTTACAAGCGTTGTGAGCAAAATCTACTGCACCGAGCATGACTTCTTCGGAAAGCTCTTTCGCTTCCGATTCCACCATCATCACTGCGCCCTGTGTGCCGGCAACAACCAGATCGAGCTCGCCTTCGCCAACTTCGTCCATGCTTGGGTTCAGCTGATATTCGCCTTCTTTGTAACCCACACGAGCAGCACCAATTGGGCCCATGAAGGGAACACCAGAGATGGTCAGCGCAGCAGATGCTGCAACCATGGCGAGAATGTCAGGCTCGTTGACGCCATCATAGCTCATCACCTGACAAATCACATTGATTTCGTTGTAGAAACCTTCGGGGAACAGCGGACGGCAAGGACGGTCAATCAAACGACATGTTAGCGTTTCCTTTTCCGTCGCGCGACCTTCGCGCTTGAAGAAACCGCCTGGAATACGGCCAGCGGCTGAGAATTTTTCCTGATAGTGCACGGTGAGCGGGAAGAAATCCTGTCCTTCACGTACCGATTTAGCGGCTGTTACTGCACAGAGTACAACCGTTTCGCCGAGGGTCGCGAGCACCGCGCCATCCGCTTGACGGGCAATACGGCCCGTTTCGAGGGTGAGGGTCTGTCCGCCCCACTCCATTTCAACTTTTTTAACATCAAACATTCATATTTTCCTTTGTCCCGCCTGCCCTATGCAGTGCGGGGGCTTTCATTTGTCCAGCAATCCGGCTGAACAGCGGTTCGGGGTCATTTGTGCCCCTGGTGTGGAGCATTGCCGCCTTATTGCTGCAACGCCCAATAAGAAAACGGCCCCGCAAGGAGGCCGTCTTCGAAACTTTTATTTCCGGAGACCAAGGTCTTTAATCAACTTGGAATAGCGGGCCGCGTCTTTCTTACGGAGATAGTCCAGCAAGCTGCGGCGCTTGTTGACCATCATCAGCAAACCACGACGAGAATGGTTATCTTTATGGTGGCCTTTGAAATGCTCGGTCAGGTTCACAATACGCTCGGTAAGAACGGCAACCTGAACTTCCGGGGAACCGGTATCGCCTTTTGTCTGGGCGAATTTTTCAATCAGTTCCTGCTTTTTTTCTGCAGTAATCGTCATAATTTTATTTTTCCTTCGAACATCTTTACAAATTAAACCCGCGAACGACCTTTACGATTCCATCAACAGACTCTGCCAATGCAACTGGGGAACCATCCTCAGTAGCCAGAAAAGTCCCGTTTATGGCGGGTTTCCCAATCAACTCCTGCTCGTCCAGCACTTGGCCTTGCCGAAGCAGTCTTGCCTGATCAGGAGTGAGGTCAACAGCCGGGATGTCGTCCAGCCCCGCCTCAAGCGGCAAGAGATAATCTTTAATGTCCGCGCCCTTACCAATTTCATTGAGTTTGTCCAGCGAAATCGCATGTTTGAGCGCAAACGGCCCGGACTTGGTGCGGCGCAGCGTTGCAACATGTCCAACCGTACCGAGCGCACGGGCAATGTCGCGGGCCAAAGACCGGATATATGTCCCTTTGGAAACGCTGGCCGTGAGGGTGACAGAATCAATCCTCTCCCCTTGAGGGAGAGGAAACGGAGACTTGGCAGCTTGCTGCCCTAGTCGAGTTGGTGAGGGGTCTGGCTGGGAGTTCCCTCTCGCCCCCTCACCAAGCTTAGCTAGCTCGCTTTGCTCGTAAGCATCGCTGTCCTCTCCCTCCGGGGGAGAGGAGATAGCAAGGGAATAAATAGTCACACGCCGCATCGTCATCTCGACCGCTTCACCGGCCCGCGCCAGATCATAAGCGCGTTTGCCATCAATCTTCAGCGCCGAATATTTCGGCGGTATCTGATCAATGGCTCCGGTAAATTGCGGCAATATAGCTTCCACCTCCGCCAAGGTCGGGAGATGGTCGGAAGTTTCGGATATCTCTCCCTCTGCATCCAGCGTCTCGGTTTCGCTTCCGAAGGCAATCGTAAATTCGTAGATTTTCGAAGCATCCAGCATCCGCCCGCACAGCTTTGTTGCCTCACCAATAGCAATGGGCAAAACCCCGGTCGCTAGCGGATCCAATGTCCCGCCATGGCCAACCTTGGTTTTGCCCTTGCCTTTACCGAGCAGTCCAGCCTCACGCAAATTGCGTTTCACTGCGCCAACCGCTTGTGTCGAGCCCAATTCCAATGGTTTATCGAATATGATCCAACCGTGCGGTTTCAATTATATTTCCTAGGCAAGAGCATCAGGATTGGGGCCATGCCAGACCGATAGCGTGATCACGGACAGAAGCCGACCATTGTTCGGACAGCAATGTAAAACGCTCTCGGTCATCCGCATAAAGAGCCCGTATCGCTTCTTCAAATTGCGGCCAATCCCCCGCAATAACGGTCAGAAAGTGATAAGCGGCATCTTGCCCTTTCCGTTTGTCGACGCCGGTTTTTCGCGCTTGCTCTACCAATCGCCGCAAAGTTGCAGAGGCGCCACCGGATTGCTTTCCAAGCCAATCCCAATGGCGCGGAAGCAGAGTCACTTCTTTGGAAACGACACCCAATTTTGGCCGCCCGCGCTTTGTCGGAGCCTCTGCTTCGCTAGTGGCCCGCAGGTCAAAATCTATCTGGCTACCGGTTTCGTCATCGAAAACCAATATATCAGAACTGCGTTTAACCGCAGGCAAGGCCCGTAGCGTATCAATAATCTCCGAGCGCGATCCTGTTGCCAACCAATTTGCTTCGGAAAATGCTGTATAGGTGGTCATAGTCAATCCTTTCAGACGCGCATTTATACCCTGATAAAATTTGAGTCAATATACCCGGGTAAAATAAAATGGACGCAATCTAAATGGGCTTTTGCCATTCCATAACCAAAAACCCCGGCACGCGGGTGTATCGGTCACTTTTGGGGTCATTTTGATCCGGTGGTGTGGGTTCCGAAAAATGGACAAGTTGCAAACCAAGGCTCAAAAAAGCATCCATATAGGCGCTTAGCGGGCGATGCCAGTTTAGAATATCAATACCCGCCCATTTCTCGCGCGTTGCGCGCTCTTGGGAATATCCATCCATCTGAAAGTTTTTCGCAGCCCCAGTGAGACTGCGATGCCACCGACCAGCGGTGAAAAAGCTGGTCAGATTGGTGATCAACACGGAACCTCCGGGTTTTGTTACGCGCTCCATTTCCGCAATTGCCGTGCGATAATCCTCAATATCTATCAGAGATAAATAGGCAATCGTCAGGTCAAAACTGCCATCATCAAAGGCTAGTTTTTCGCCAATGCCGATCGCATAGTCACCCTTTGGGTCGCGTTTTTGCGCTGTTTCAATCAGGTTCGGCACCGGGTCAATGCCCGATCCGGTCAGGCCGCGATCTTGCAGCATGCGGACAAAACGCCCTTCCCCGCATCCTATATCGAGGAAGTGCCCACCAATGGCAGTTGCTCGGTCCAGCATCACAGCATCGAGAAAGGTACGCCGGGTCCAGTCGCCATGTTCCCCGATGGATGCAATCCACGCATCGGCTGATTCTACCCAGCCATTCACATCATCTGTCATTACCGGTTTGTCCACTCCTCTTGGAGCAAGCCAAATACAGCCGTATCCCGAATAAAGCCAGTCCATGTGATCCGGTTTTTGCGCAGCGTTCCTTCATGTTTCGCGCCCAGTTTCAAAACCGCAGCCATCGAACGCGTGTTGCGCGTATCCACACGAAATTCGATGCGGGTAAAGCCGCAAGCAAATGCATGATCGATCATCAGCTTTTTCATCACATCGTTAAAGCCGCTACCGCGCACGGAAGGCGCGATGTAGGTGCCGCCAATTTCGGTGACTTTGGCCTTGGGATCAGGATTAATATAGTTGCTCATACCAACAACCTGACTGCTTTCCGCATGAATCACCGCAAATTGCACCCAGCTATCGGTGCTGTGAAAGGCCTTCATCGCCGCATCAAAATGTTCATCCAGCATTGAGACCGGGTAGATATCCCAAATGTCCTGATCCTCTGCACAGGCGGCGCGTAGCGGTTCGATATGATGGGCGGCTAAGGGTTCCAAACGTACGGGATGGGCCTCAAGCAGCGCGGCAAGATCAGCCATTGAGTTTTTCCATGAAATGCTTGCGGCACAGTGCGACATATAGCTCATTGCCGCCAATTGCTGTCTGCTGACCCGCGAGCACAGGATTGCCGGCTTCATCGACGCGCATGTTCATGGTCGACTTGCTACCGCATTCACACACTGCTTTAATCTCGACCAGTTCGTCGGCAATAGCGAGCAATTGCGCGCTACCGGGAAATAATGCGGCCTGAAAGTCGGTGCGCAGACCATAGGCAAGAACCGGAATGCGTAGCTGGTCAGCCACCAAAGCAACTTGAAAAACCTGATCCTTGGTCATAAACTGGGCTTCGTCAATCAGCACGCAGTCCAACGTATTTTCTTCGTGCTGCGCGCTGATACTTGCAAGCATATCTGTTTCATTTTCAAAGAGATGTGCTTTTTTCTTAAGGCCAATTCGTGAGTTTATCCAACCGGCATCCTCGCGATCATCCAATGCCGCCGTCCACAGCATCGTGCGCATACCGCGCTCGCGATAATTGAAATCCGCCTGCAGCAAGGTTGTTGATTTCCCTGCATTCATCGAGCTGTAGTAAAAATAGAGTTTGGCCATAATCAGTCTCTAAACACGCAATTCTGAACGCGTTCCAGAATCTTCGTTAACCATATGACCCGCAATGATATCCTGAATCAAGGTCAGGATTGGGAAAACACGTTTTTCCTATTCTTCGTCCTCTGATTTTGCCAAATCCTGGGCAACTTTCGGATTGTTCAACAGATTTTCAATATGCGCGGCTTCATCAAAGCTTTCGTCGGCGAGAAACTTGAGCCGAGCGGCATATTTCATCTTCACGCGGCTGGCGACCTGCTTTTGAAAATAAGCGGTGTTGGTTTTAAGAGCTTTGAGCACATCTGCTTCATTGGCGCCAAGCAGAGGTTTCACGAATATCGTGGCGTGGCGCAGGTCGGGAGACATGCGCACTTCTGTGACGCTGACACTATGAGAGGTCAGCACGTCATCATGCACTTCCCCGCGCATTAAAAGCTCCGACAGGATATGGCGAACCTGCTCTCCTACGCGCAACAGCCGTACCGAGCGGCCTTCAGGAGAAGTGTCATTATATTTTGCCATTATTTTACCGTCGGTCCAACTTTAGCCGTAGATGTTGCCTTTACTAACAGGGCGCCAGTCTCATCATAGAGCTGTGCCTCAAGAAAAGCGATGGTCCGCCCCAAGCGGACAAGCTGCGCTTCTCCGTAAACCCGCCCCGGCAGAACCGGTTCGATATAGGTCACGCTCAAATCCAAGGTCAGCGGCGCATTTTCGCCGCCTGATTGCACCAGCACCGGGATGCCGATCACTTCATCAACCATAGCCGCGACAAAACCGCCCTGGATGGTGCCGCGCGGGCTGGTAAAAGCCTGCGGCGCGTCAAATCGCATCCGGACGGTACCGGTTTCCTTGTCCGCCTCCAGAATCACCGCGTTGACCGCTTCGGAACAGGGCGGGCGTTTAAAACCCAAAATGTCCTCTTGCTTCAGCGACTCAACCAATTCTGTTCCCCAGAAAGACGTGTCGGCCGTCAAAGAACGCGTTCTTTCTCTTCAACCTCAAAGACTTCCAGCATATCGCCAGGTTTGATATCATTGGTATCTTCGAGCACCGCACCACATTCCATACCCGCCCGGACTTCGTCGACATCATCTTTGAAGCGGCGCAAGGACGCGATGGTTGTTTTGCTCACGATCACATCCTCCCGGGTGAGACGCGCATGCAATCCTTTGCGCAGCGCGCCTTCGGTAACCAGCAGACCCGCAGCCTTGTCGCGCTTGCCCGATTTGAAGACTTCCTTGACTTCGGCACGGCCCATAACATTTTCGATCTTCTCAGGACCCAGTTCGCCGGCCATTTCGGCTCGAATATCGTCGGTCAGATCATAGATAATGTCGAAATATTTCAACCGCACACCGTCCCGCTTGGCAATTTCCCGCGCTTTCGCGTTGGGCCGGACATTAAAGCCGATAATCGGCGCTTTGCTGGCGCTCGCCAGGGTAACATCGGACTCGGTGATCGCGCCCACACCGCTGTGCAGAATGCGCACTTTAATATCGTCATTGGATATCTTGTTGAGCGCTTGCACAATCGCTTCGGTACTGCCCTGAACATCCGCTTTGACCAGCAGCGGGAATTCCACCGCACTATCAGCCGCCGCTGAGAACATGTTTTCAAGGCTCGTCGGCGCCTGCGTTGTCCGCTGCAATTTTTCTTGCTCGGCCCGATAGGTCGCCACTTCACGTGCCCGCGATTCATTTTCAACCACGGTCAAAATATCACCTGCAGATGGGACACCGGAGAGACCCAGAACTTCTACTGGCGTAGACGGCCCGGCTTCTTTTGGCTGGGCGCCTTTATCATCGATCATCGCCCGCACTTTACCTGTCTGCGAACCGACCACGAAAATATCCCCGCGCTTCAGCGTTCCGCGTTGCACAAGAACCGTCGCAACCGGACCGCGCCCTTTATCGAGCTTGGCTTCGATGACAATGCCTTCGGCCGGACGATCCGGACGGGCTTTCAATTCGAGCAATTCCGACTGGAGGTGAATTTTTTCGATCAACTCTTCCAGGTTGGTCTTCTTAAGCGCTGAAACTTCCACATCCTGCACATCACCGGACATGGCTTCAACAATCACTTCATGCTCAAGCAGGCGGGTCCGTACCGTGGTCGGATCCGCTCCCTCTTTATCGATTTTATTAATCGCGACAATCATCGGCACATCAGCGGCCTTGGTGTGATTAATCGCTTCAATGGTCTGCGGCATTAAACCGTCATCCGCAGCCACAACCAAAATAACAATATCGGTCGCATTAGCCCCGCGCAGCCGCATGCTGGTAAAGGCTTCATGGCCCGGTGTATCAAGGAATGTCACCTTTTCACCGGATTTCATTTTGACCTGATAAGCCCCAATATGCTGGGTAATGCCGCCCGCTTCTCCGGCAACCACATCGGTGCCACGCAGCGCGTCCAGCAATGAAGTTTTGCCGTGATCGACATGGCCCATAATCGTAACCACAGGCGGCCGCGGCTTCAGTGTTTCTTCCGGATCGACATCTTTTTCGGTATCAATTTCAACATCCGCTTCGGACACACGCTGGATATTATGACCAAATTCCTCGACCAATAATTCTGCAGTATCCTGATCAATGGTTTGATTGACAGTCACCATGGACCCCATGTTGAACAGGGATTTGACCAGATCCGCCCCTTTTTCACCCATGCGTTTTGACAATTCCTGCACGGTAATCGCTTCCGGAACGATCACGTCACGCACTTGTTTTTCACGCGGTTCGCGAGGCTGACCAGCCATTTGCGCCCGTTTTTCTTTTTCGCGCGCGCGTTTCAAAGCGGCTAGCGAACGCGCCCGGGCGGCCCCATCTTCACCGCGCAACGCCCGGTTGACGGTCAATTTGCCCGATTGCCGGCGATCGCCACGATCGCTCCGTCCGGTTTTTGGCTTTTGCTTGGGCTCTGGGCGCTTTGGCGCTTCCACTGGCGTAAATTTACGCGCGGGGGGATGATCCTTGCCGCCGCTCGGCGCAGGCTTGGCTTCCGCCGTCTCTGCCTCTGGTTCGGCTTCAACAGCGGCTGCAGCCGCCGCAGCCGCTTCTTCAGCAGCTTTAATTTCTTCCTGAGCTTTTTTCGCAGCTTCTTCTTCGGCTTTACGCTTTTCTTCTGCGCGCTTTTTCTCTTCCGCGGTTTGGTCTTTCTTCGCTTTGGTATCGCGTTTGCGCGCTTCTTCCATAGCGGCCAAACGCGCTTCTTCAGCTTCGCGCAGCAATTTTGCCTGCTTTTCCTGACGCGTCAGCACATCTTCTTGCTTCGGCTTGGCTTTGGCCGCAGGTTTCTTTGCTTCAACCGGCGCAGGCGCGGGCGCGGGTACCGGAGTTTCCGGTACAATCTCTTTGGCCGCTTCCTGCGCTGCAGGTTTGCCGACCAGTTTCCGGCGCTTCACCTCGACGACGACTTTATTCGTCCGCCCGTGGCTAAACGTCTGTTTGACTTCGCCAGGTTCAACCGAACGCTTCAGTCCCAAAGGCTTGCGTGCAGGCTTGGCGGTATCTTTATTATCTTCACTCATCGAACAGACTTATTCCTTAAAAAATTCATTACTTCAATATATTAACTGATCTACTTGTGATCAGTTCACGCCACTTTCCTCGCTGCCGCAGTGCCGCCGTCACCTTTATCAGAGCCGATAAAGTGGCACCATCGATCCAGCATGTGCGATATCCGCCCCGCTGCGCGCTTATCCGTTATCCCGATATGCACGACGTTCTGACGGCCCAATGCCACAGAAAGGGCCTGTCGGTCCACCGGCAATATCCGACCGCGCATATCTTGCCCTTCGCGGTCACTGCCGACACGCCAGGCTTGATCCAGTTTTGAAGAACCGTCCCGTCCAGCATCCAAAGCGTGCAACAGCAAAGTAAGGTCGCCTTGCCGGGCGGCGGTTTCGATTTTCTCTGACCCGGTCAGCAGCATTCCGCTGCGCGATTCCAATCCCAACCTGTCCAATGTGGCCCGTTCCAGCGCCATTTCAAGTTGCTGGGCGAGATTATCCGGAATATCAAGCTTTCCGGTTTTAAAGGCGCGGGACAAGGCGCCTTTTAACGCACCGCTTGTTTGGGCTTGCTCAAACTCGCTTCGATCCACGCTGATCCAGGCACCACGTCCCGGAGCTTTGGCCCGCACATCTGGCGCAATCCGATCATCCGGCCCAAGCGCCAAACGCAACAAATCTTCCTGAGGAAGACTTTCCCCAGTCAATATGCATTTTCGATGTGCTGCGCGATCTAAAGGTTTAGAAGGCGTCTCATTGGGGAGCTTCCGCATTAGCGTCCTCCCCTGTGTCCGCAGCTGGCGCCGCGCCTTCATCTTCGTCTTCGAACCAGTGCGCCCGAGCGGCCATGATAATCTCATTCCCCTGCTCTTCGGTGAGACCAAAGCTGGCCAATACGCCATCCGGTTCTGGCTTACGATTATCATTGCGCCGACGCGGTTCTGCTTTGCGTTTCAGTACCAGTTCATCGGTCGCCAAATCAGCCACATCGTCCAAAGTTTTGAGACCGGCCTTACCCAAGGTGACCAACATGGCTTCAGTCATGTGAGGCAATTCGGCAATCGCATCTTCGACGCCCAATTCTGTCCGCTCGGCCTTAGCGGCCGCTTCCCGGCGTTCCAACGCTTCCAGCGCCCGGCTTTGCAGCTCAGCAGCCAATTCATCATCAAAACCTTCGATATTGGAAAGTTCTTCTGGTGCGACATAAGCCACTTCTTCAAGCTCGCTAAAGCCTTCAGCAACCAGCAATTGCGACAGCGTTTCGTCCACATCCAAATCTTCCTGGAACATAGCTGTTCGCACGGCAAATTCTGCCTGACGTTTCTCGCTACTATCGGCTTCGGTCATGATATCAATCGCGAGGCCGGTAAGCTGAGAAGCCAAGCGCACATTTTGTCCACGACGGCCAATAGCCAGGCTGAGTTGATCATCAGGAACAACCACTTCGATACGGCCTTCTTCTTCGTCAATCAAAACGCGGCTTACCGTTGCCGGTTGCAAGGCGTTCACAACAAAGGTCGCGATATCGTCGGACCATGGGATAATATCGATTTTCTCGCCCTGCATTTCCTGCACGACGGCTTGAACCCGACTGCCCTTCATACCGACACAGGCGCCAACCGGATCAATCGAGCTATCCTGGCTGATCACGCCGATTTTGGCTCGGCTTCCCGGATCGCGAGCAGCCGCTTTAATTTCGATAATGCCGTCATAAATTTCCGGCACTTCCTGCGCAAACAAGAGTTTCATGAAATCAGGATGCGCGCGCGAAAGGAAAATTTGGGGTCCGCGATTTTCGCGGCGCACATTCATAATCAACGAACGCACACGATCGCCAACCCGAGCGGCTTCACGCGGAATTTGCTGATCCCGACGAATAACGCCTTCCGCCCGTCCCAAATCGACAACCACATGGCCAAATTCTACAGATTTGACCACGCCAGTGATAATCTCGCCAGCGCGATCTTTAAATTCGTCAAATTGCCGCTCACGCTCGGCGTCGCGCACTTTTTGGAAAATAACCTGTTTGGCAGATTGTGCGTCAATGCGTCCCAAATCAACAGCGGGCAACGGATCGACGATAAAATCACCTAGCTTAGAGCCTTTTTCCAGCTTGTCGGCCTGCTTCAGATCGACTTGCTTGAAATAATCTTCAACTTCTTCGACCACTTCAACGACACGCCACAAGCGCAAGTCACCAGTTTGCAAATCCAATTTGGCGCGAATATCATTTTCCGCGCCATAGCGGGCCCGAGCGGCTTTCTGGATCGCTTCTTCCATGGCTTCGACCACGATGGTCTTGTCGATCATCTTTTCTGATGCAACCGCATTGGCAATTGCGAGCAATTCAGCTTTATTTGCAGAAATGGCACTGGCCATGATTAATCTTCCTGTTCTTCGTTTAGAGGTTCTTCTTCAATTTCATCCGCGCCATCCGCTGACACTGGAATGGATGCAGCGATCAGCGCGTCGGTAAGAATCAACTTTGCACTATGCACATTCTCTATGGCGGTCGTTTGGCGTCCTGCCTTGCGATCGTCAATTGCTATTATCTCACCATCAATGCCGTCAAGCAAGCCGCGCAGCTGTTTCTTCCCTGAAACAGCTTCAATGACGTTGATTCGGGCCTCATGCCCTGCCCAATTCGCATAATCTTTTGCGCGGGTTAGCGGCCGATCAATGCCCGGTGAGCTGACTTCCAGCCGATACGCATCCTCAATGGGATCGCGCCCGTCTTCTTCCAGCACATCAAATTTTTCTGAAATGCGCCGCGAAAGCGCTGCGCAATCGTCAATACCGAGTTGGCCCGTCTCTGGACGTTCCGCCATGATCTGCAAGGTCGGGTCATCCGCACCAGAGATAAACTGCACACGCACCAGCTCAAAACCCAAAGCTTCCGCTTCCGGTTTGATCAGGTTCACAATGGCAGTCATATCAGTCAAAATTGGTTCCAGTATAATGCAAAACTCTTTTGCGCCGGCCCCGTATGGCGCCAGCCCCTTCAAAATCTCACAATGTTGGGATGCATGCTATTTAGGGATTGATTTCCAAATTTGCAACGTCTTAATTTTGGAGGTCGTTCGACGCATTGAACAACCAGCTTGCTAGACCCCATGCCAAGAACGCACCGATAAATTGAGCAATGATGAAACCGGCTATATCAGCTGGTGCAATTCCGGCAAAGCTGTTTGAAAACGCGCGGCCCACCGTAATCGCCGGATTGGCAAAGCTGGTGGAGCTAGAGAACCAATAGCCGGCGGAAATATAAAGCCCGACGGCTGGCGCAACCCATTCAGGGCGAAAGCGCACCGTTCCCAAAATCGTGAACAACAGCCCAAAGGTCGCGATCAATTCGCTTAGCCATTGGCCGCCGCCGGTTCTGGTTTTCTCGCTCAGCTGAAAAACCGGAAGCTCGAACATGATATGGGCGGCCCATACTCCGATAAGACCACCGACTAACTGCATGATGACAAATAGAACACCCAATTTCGCAGACAATTCTTTGCGCAGCACCATCACGAAGGTGACGGCGGGATTGAAATGCGCTCCCGATATCGGTGCCAATATCGCGATCAGCACGAATAATATAGCGCCAGTAGCCAATGTGTTTCCGAGAAGTGCGATCGCGACATTCCCGCCTGCGAGATTTTCCGCCATAATCCCTGATCCAACGACGGTGACGAACAGAAAAAAGGAACCCAATGCTTCGGCGGCAAGCTTTTGCGCCTGATTAAAGTCAACCATTTATCGTCCTTAACTTCAACAACAACGCATCGATCGATCGGCTTGCGCTTCGCTCGCGACATCGGCCGCTTGTTGCCCATTGGAAATGGCAGCGACATCCGGGATTTGGCCATAATGGGTCACTTGCCCTTCGGTGTAGAAAGCCTCCCAGATCAGGCCATCGGGATCCTGGGTCCAATTTTTCTGAGAAGCGGCATAGCAGCAAGTGGTATCGCCCTCTTCCAACAAGGGTCCGGCGGCCGCGCGAATATTCTCATAAACGCCGTTTAACTCCTGCGGGTTTTCAGCCTGCAGTCCAACATGAGCAATGCCGGTGTCGCCATCAGTCGGTTCGATCGAAAAATTGATAAACGGGTCATCGAGCATCCATTTTATATAATCCGGCTTGGCCATGGTTGGAGGGACGCCGAAAAGTCGGGCATAATAGGCCTGGGACTTTTCCATATCGGACACTTTCAAATTGACGTGGAATCTTTTCATATGCTTATCCTTTTTAACATTGAGAGCCTTTATCGAGCGGCGCGCAACCGTCACCTTCGCAACAATTTTCCAACAAAAAGGCGATGAGCCGGTTCATCGCGGTAAAATCGGCGCGATAGATGATCGACCGGCCGTCCCGTTCATCCTGCACCACGCCGCCGGCTTTCAAATGGGATAGATGGAAGGACAAGGAACTGGCTGGCAAGGCCAGACTTTTGGCGATTTGACCCGCGGGAAGACCGCTATGGCCGGCTTGCACCAGCAATCGAAAAATAGCGAGGCGATGCTCTTGTGCGAGCGCAGACAGGGCGCTGACCGCCGCTTGATTATCATTCGTTTCCATATTTCCAATAATATCGAAATATTAAAGCAAAGTCAAGTTGCACGGCAATATCGCCAACTTTTCATCCCCTCGCGCTAAACCGCGACCACATTGTAAATGAGCTGCACCATATAGAGAAAGAGCAAGATCGCCCCTTCCCACCGGCTAATTTTTCGCCCCGTCGCAGCGAAGAGCATCAGCAAAAGCGACGCTGCAATCAGCAAGGGCAAACCGTAATTGGTAATTTCAATCGGGATACTCCCCGGCGAAATAACCGCCGTCACCCCGCCGATGAGGAGCAAGTTAAAAATATTGGATCCCAGGACATTCCCCAAAGCAACCGCACTCGCTCCTTTGTAAGCGGCGATGATGGAAGTCACCAGTTCGGGCAAAGACGTTCCGATGGCGATTACAGTCAATCCAATGACGGCTTCACTCATCCCGATTATAAAAGCGATTTCCACGGCGCCCTGCACCAGCCAACGCCCGCCAGCAACGATCATCACCATACCCACGAGCAGGGTTAAAATTGAACGCCAAAGCGGTTGTTCATCATGCAAATGAGTGTCTGCCACTTCGAGCGATTCTGCCTTTTCGTGCAGCGCGCTCGCCCCAACAGGCTGGGTTTTCTCTGCCCAATAGGCATAGCCCAGATAGGCCAATAGCAAGGTGAGAAAACCAAATCCGACCGCTATTGTAATCCCCGATGTTCGAGCGACTATCCACAATCCTATAGTGGCGATCAGAGCCAAACCTCCATCCCGCCACAACGGCCCGCGGGGAACAACCATCGGTAAAATTAAAGATGCGGTACCCAAGATCAACAAACTGTTCGCGAGATTGGATCCAACCACATTGCCCCAAGCGATTCCAGGAGAACCTGATCTAGCGGCTTCAACACTCGCCACAAGCTCGGGCGCAGAGGTGCCAAAACCAACAATTGTTAAACCGATCAGCAATTGCGACATACCCGCACGTTCGGCCACACGAACGGCTCCGCGCACAAGCAACTCGCCGCCGACAATTAGGACAACAAAGCCAACTAATAACGTGAAGGAAGCGATCAGCATCGAATATCAGATCAGCGATCTCGCCGGCCGAGCAATCGAAGTCTGAGAGCATTTAACTTGATAAAACCTTCGGCATCCTTTTGATCATAGGCCCCGGCATCATCTTCAAACGTGACCACATCTTCACTGTACAGATTAAAGTCGACGTCCGCTTTGCGGCCAACCACATTGACCGATCCTTTGTAGAGTTTCAGTCGCACCGTCCCGGTTACTCTTTCCTGACTTTTATCTATTGCAGCTTGCAACATTTCCCGCTCAGGCGCGAACCAAAAGCCGTTATAGACCAATTCCGCATAGCGGGGTGCAAGCTCATCTTTCATATGCGCGGCGCCGCTATCTAGCGTTAGCTGCTCAATACCGCGATGCGCAGCATGATAGATTGTGCCACCCGGGGTTTCGTACATTCCGCGAGACTTCATTCCGACAAACCGGTTTTCCACAAGATCGAGACGGCCAATGCCATGTTCCCGGCCATATTCGTTTAATTTTTCAAGCAAAGTTGCGGGACTCATGCCAACGCCATTAATGGCAACACCATCACCACGTTCAAAATCGATCGTGATATATTCTGGCTTATCTGGCGCATCTTCTGGATGGTTGGTCCGGGAATAGACATAGTCCGGCACCTCTTCCCAAGGGTCTTCCAATATTTTGCCCTCAGATGATGTGTGTAGCATGTTTGCATCGGTCGAAAACGGAGCCTCTCCACGCTTGTCTTTTGGGACCGGAATTTGATGCTGCTCAGCAAACTCAATCAGCCTTGTTCGACTGGTCAAATCCCATTCGCGCCATGGCGCGATAACTTTAACATCGGGATTAAGGCCATAATAACCCAGTTCGAACCGGATTTGATCGTTTCCTTTACCAGTCGCGCCATGAGAAACGGCATCCGCGCCGGTGAGTTTGGCAATTTCAATCTGACGCTTTGAAATAAGAGGGCGCGCTATCGAAGTACCCAATAAATACAGGCCTTCATAAAGCGCATTCGCTCGCATCATCGGAAAGACATAGTCTTTCACAAACTCTTCTCGCAAATCATCGATAAAGATATGCTCAGGCTTCACGCCCAGCGTTTCAGCGGTTTTACGAGCCGGTCCGAGTTCTTCCCCTTGCCCCAGGTCAGCGGTAAAGGTCACAACCTCACAGCCATATTCCTGTTGCAGCCACTTCAAGATGACACTGGTATCAAGTCCTCCGGAAAAGGCCAGAACCACACGCTTGACGGAATCGCTCATGATAAAACTTTCGAAAATGGAATATGCCGCGCGCCTAACAGGCTCCCAATTTCGACGCAATATGATATACAGGCCTTGGAGGAAGAAAACATGGCTACTGCAGAAAATAAAACAAAAGCAAATGACGCCGATGTGGCTGCATTTATCGATGCGGTGGAACATGATGGGCGCAGACAGGATGCTTTAGAACTACTCGATATGTTCACAGAAATAACCGGTGAACAGCCAAAAATGTGGGGAGAGACCATTATCGGCTTTGGCAGTTATCACTATAAATATGATTCCGGGCGAGAAGGCGATATGTGCCGGTCTGGCTTTTCACCGCGAAAACAAAATCTCAGCCTTTATGTGCTGAGCTGCACCAGTGACGATGAAAATAAAGCTAGACAGAGCGAATTGCTCAACAAGCTCGGACCGCATAAACGCGGGTCGGCCTGTCTCTATGTTACACGACTGAATCGGATTGATCGTACCATTTTGGCGGAACTCATTGCATTTGACAAAGAAGCGATGGATAAAAAATATCCGCGCTAGCGCCGAACAGATTTGATCAGCTGCGCAACGTTTGCTCTGCCAATCCGATATAATCCCGCGTTATCGGTAAGCTATGGCGATTACGGCTGAATTGGATTTGGTAATTGCACATGCTCCCGCTTTCAAAAGCTGCCGTCGCTCCCGCCAGATAAAATGTCCAGAGCCGGAAAAACCGCTCATCATAAAGTGCAATAATGCGGTCCCTATTGGCGACCGTACGTTTATACCATTCCCGCAAGGTCAATGCATAGTGCAAGCGCAGCGTTTCAATATCCGTAGCCATTAATCGAAAATGCTCGCTCGCTTCGACCGTCTCGCTCAACGCTGGGATATACCCTCCTGGGAAAATATATTTTCGAGTAAAGGCATCGGTTGTACCAGGTTTACCCATTCTCCCAATAGTATGCAAAAGCATGACACCTTGGTCGGTCATCAAATTCGCAGCGCTGCGGAAAAATGTCTTAAAATTGGGTGTTCCAACATGTTCAAACATTCCGACAGAAACAATTCTATCATATTGACCTGCATCGCGTTCGGCCAAGTCGCGATAGTCAATTAGTTCAAATTTGACCTTGTCGGCTACTCCCTCTTTTTCAGCCCGTTCCTGCGCGACTTTGAGCTGCTCTTCACTCAAGGTTATTCCGAGAATTTCAACGCCAAATTTTTGATGCAAATAGAGCGCCATACCGCCCCAACCACAGCCGATATCTAGCACTTTTTGGCCTGACCTTAAATCCAGCTTCGCAGCGATATGCGCCTTTTTGTCCAATTGCGCTTGCTCTAAACTGTTGCCCGGATCAGTCCAGTAAGCACAGCTATATTGCATGTCTTGATCGAGAAATAATTCATAGAGATCCCGACTGAGATCATAGTGATGCGCGACATTGGCCTTCGATCGATTTTGCCCGTTGATGCGATCCAAGCGGCTCGCGACCAGATCTTTTACTTTTTTGAAAAAGCTAGGATCATGGAGTTTTCCTCCACGCTCCCATCGCCGGTTAGCGCGCAGGAGTTGAATAAGTTCCATTATGTCGCCTTGCTCCATAATAAGGCGACCATCCATGAATGCTTCAGCGGCACCCAAACGGGGATCCAGCAAAATCTGCCTCATTACACCCGCGTCCGCTAACCGAACCGCCACATCAGGGAAACCCGCTTCGGTTTGACCAAATTTTTCGGTCGTTCCGTCCGGTTGAATTACTGCGATCGTGCCGCTTTTAATTATGCTTCCTAGAAAGCGACCCAAAATGGACATTCATTACTCCTCAGTATTCAAACTTGAATTCAACAGGTCAAATTCCTGCATACCATTCATAATCGGCGACATCTTCCCAATATCCGCCTTTGCCAGCGCCGATTGAAGCCAGCGATGAAACAGCTTCTATTTCGGTGACATATTTGGCGTGCTTATAACCCAATTGCCGCTCCACTCTCAGCCGAAGAGGCGCACCATTTTCAATCGGGACTGCTTCACCATTGAGCCGATGCGCCAAAATTGTCTGCGGATGAAATGCATCCAGCAAATCGATGCTTTCATAATAAGCGCGGCCGCCAAGCTTGTCCGCGCAATGAAAGACCAAAAATTTTGCTTTGTCCTTTAACTGCGCAATATCCAGCAAAAGTTTGAGCGGTACACCCGTCCACTGACCGATTGCGCTCCAACCTTCCACACAATCATGACGCGTTATTTGCGTGCGTTGGGGCATGGCTTGCAAAGCGGACATGGAAAAAATTTGTGGTTTGGTAAATTCACCGGTCAGACGCAGCTGCCAGTTAGCAAAAGCTTGAGCCGCGCTCGCGGCATAGTCAGAAGTTCCCGGATCCCGGGTACCGTTTGCCCGAAACTTGGGAGACAAATCTTTTATAGTATATTCACTGGCCAATTCCATTCGATCGCCTAGCGCTCTTTGAATCAGAAAATTTGCATCTTCCGCGCTGGCTAGAATATTTTGAAAACTGGAATTCCGGCTCAATGCATCACAACCCGTAAGCAGCCCACCGGCGCCCAATGCTGCGCTGGTGACCAAAGAACGCCGCGTTAGTAAACTACGCATTTGTCTCTCCCGGATTTTTTCCTCCGGTGACCATTGCCCAAGTGTTTTTGATCGGCCCAGATAAAAGCAAACTGATCATATGAACAAGAAAGAAGAGCAACAATACCAGCATTCCAATGAAGTGAAGGGAACGCGCCGATTGACGCCCTCCAAAAATATCTGTCAAAAACGGCCAGTTGGCATCCATGGCGGGAGACATCGCCAAACCAGTTAATATCATCAGCGGCAACACGATAAAAATGATCACAATATATGTGATTTTTTGAAGAATATTGTAAATGTTTCCGGGCTCCGAAGGGTGAAACCGGAGCCGCAGATGATTTTTCAAATCGCTCCAAATATGCGATGGCCGCCATTCTTTTGCTGATATATGCAGATCATTTTGAATATGCCGATTGTACAAGGATCGGAGCATGAACAGGCCCAATCCAATGCTGAACAGCCAGGCAAAGAAAAAATGCCAGCGTCGCCCTTCGGCTAAGCTATAGTAGGAAGGAATAGTTGCCCAGCTGGGAAAGGCCCAGGTCTGGATTTTCCCATTATCGTCTCGCCAGTTGCCGATGACGCCGGTTGTTTCAAATTTGGTTTCGCCAATCCGAATATATCCCAGCGTTTGCGATGATCCGACGGCCGCCCATGCGTGATCACCCACAGCCCCATATTCACCCCAATAAAGCCGGGGATGTGCATTAAAAATCGTCAATCCACTCATTATCAAAACGAGCAGACACAGCGCATTTATCCAATGCCACAATCGCGTTGTCAGGCGGTGGCGCATTGGCCTTTTTTTCTGTGGTTCGCTCATTGTGTTTTGCATTCTAATCAGTTGTTCGCCAAAAGAAAGTTAGTCGTTACACGGCCCAGAAAAGAAAACCGCCAAAATCCAATTTCATCGCATGAGAAACGAGGATTCCATGACCGATCAACGCCAAGTCATTCAAGTGGATCCAGACGCGCTTGCGCCCTATGCTATTGCGCCCGGATGGCGGGTCGGAGATTTGCTGTTTCTTTCCGGCCAGGCGGCCATCGATGATAAGGGCAATATCATTGGACCGCTCGACATCGAAAAACAAATTGCGCAGACTTTTGCCAATATCGATCGAATATTAGAGGCCGGTGGAAGCCGTCGTGAAAAAATTGTGAAAGTCACAATCTATCTGACCGATATGTCCCATTTTCCGCAAATAGTCGAGGCGCGGAAAAAGTATTTCTCTCCGCCTTATCCCGCAGATACAATCGTTGAAGTAAATGCCTTGGCCTTGCCCGAGCTGTTGATTGAAATTGACGTAATTGCCGCGGTTTAGCAATAAATTCAGCCCAGCGCCGCCTGCTTTTCTTCGGCTAGGCGGTCCAGTTCAGCACGGCTTTTCTTTTCGCTCGCCGACTTTAGTTGGCCGCATGCAGCCATAATATCGCGTCCTCTTGGTGTGCGAACCGGTGCGCTTATGCCTGCATTAAAAATAATCTTCGAAAAGGCTTTTATCCGTTCCGGTGATGAACATTCATAGGCAGAACCCGGCCAGGGATTGAAGGGGATCAAATTCACTTTGGCTGGAAGATCATATTTGCGGAGCAAATTCACCAATTCCCGGGCATCTTCATCACTGTCATTCTTGTCTTTCAACATGACATATTCGAAAGTGATCCGCCGCGAGTTGCTCGAACCGGGATAATCCGCGCAGGCTTGCAACAGCTCTTCAATCGAATATTTGCGATTGAGCGGCACGATTTCATCGCGCGTTTCTTTGTTCACGGCATGAAGGGAAATGGCGAGATTGACGCTAATTTCTTCGCCCGCCCGCGCAATCATCGGCACCACGCCACTGGTTGAGAGAGTGATCCGCCGACGTGACAGCGCGAGCCCGGCGCCATCCATAACCACTTTCATCGCGTCACGGACATTGTCAAAATTATAAAGCGGTTCCCCCATTCCCATGAGAACAATATTAGTCAGCAATCGCCCATCGGATTTATAAGCTTGATTATATTCTTTGGTATTTTCAGCTTCGTCTTCATCATCCGCGAAATCCATCACACCTTTGGGCCATTCTCCCAAAGCATCGCGGGCCAACATTACCTGTCCAACAATTTCACCCGGGCTCAAATTTCTGACCAAACGCATGGTCCCCGTGTGACAAAAGCGGCAGTTAAGCGTACAACCGACTTGCGAGGAAATGCACAAAGTACCGCGATCCTCGTCAGGAATGAAGACCATTTCATAATCTTGCTTGTCCGCAGATCGCAGCAACCATTTACGGGTTCCATCTTCGGATAAGTGGGCCTCGACAGTTTCAGGACGGCCGATCACAAATCGTTCGGCCAGCCAAGGCCGCAACGTTTTGCTCATATCCGTCATCACCGAAAAATCGTCAATGCCGCGATGATACATCCAGTGGAATAGCTGCTTGGAGCGCAACTTTCCTTGTTTTTCATCCAAACCGGCCTGCACCAAGACATCCCGAATTTCGAGAACGCTCAATCCAATAAGGTCGACCCGTCCATCATCACGGGGCGTGACTTTCGCGGGAAGCGGGACGGGATCAATATGGCCGGGAATCTGCATGAAGGCGCATATAGGGTGGCCTCGCTGCAAATACCAGTCATCTGAACCGTTTCAATATTGCGGCATGGCAAAGCGCCAGAAAAAAAGTTGGATCTGTGGGTTCTCCAATCTTTCAATCACGGACAAGAACGAGCCTATCTCAAACGAGAGCAGCCCAATGATGCCGCATCTATCGCTGTGGCGGCACCCCGCAGCAGATAAGCGTCGACAATTGGCCTACCATCGCGCCCCGTGCTTTCAATCGTCATACTGTTCGCAGATCGCAATGCCGCAATAATTGCAGCATCCATTCTCCTGTCCTGAGACCAGCCATCAGAGCGATTGGCGGTCAATTGAAAGCGTCGTCCGCCGACGCCAACAATCACCCGGCTATTGGTGGAACGGTCGCGGCTCAATCGGACATGAAATTGCGCACGGATATTGCGCTTTGGCCAAAAACCAACCGAGGCATAGGATTTCCTTTCCGCCTTGCCGGTGATTTCTTCTGATTCCGCAATCGCATAGCAGCGCGGCACATCCATATCACGGAAAGCGCCCCAACTGTTAAAAATGCCCAAAGAGTCTTTTGCAACCGCTGGAGAAACAAGGAAGAAAGCGCCAAACATCAAAAGGAATAGAGACCGTGTCACGCCTTTTCTCCTTCCCCCATGCCCAGATATATGATCGTTTCGACGCCATCGACAATCTCAACCATTGATCCTTGCGGCAAGCTTTCAGCCATCGGCGCTGCGATCAATTCCATGGCCGGTTGACCGGTTAACAATCCCCGCAACACCCGGCTGGTCATGCCATGGCTAATGAGCAGCATGTCACGGTCGAATTTCTGATCGGCAATCCATGACGAAAGACGAACAACAATATCTGCGTAATTTTCTCCATCTGGTGCCGTGGTCAGAAACAAGCCTTGTTCATGGTCAATTTTTAACTGTCCGCCCAATTTCTCATAATAAACGCCTTCCCATTGACCCATATCTATTTCGCGCAAACGAGGATCGGAGATATTGCCATGCCAATCGACCTCAATATGCTCACAGACGACGGACAAGGTCTGTAATGCACGCCCGGTATCCGAAGCTACAATATCTAAGGCTGAAAATCCGTTCAGATGGCGCGCCAGAGCCCGGCCCATTTCGTCGGCCTGAGCAAATCCCCTGTGAGTCAAAGGTGTATGCGCGTCATTGCCTTGAATGCGGCCAGCAAGATTGAAAATCGTCTCGCCATGGCGAGCAATGAAAAGGCGCTTTCCATTGGTAGATAAATCGGCGCTTAAACTGCTCATATCTATAGTCTATTTCGTCCCTGTTTGGCAAAATTACCGATTTCTGTTGGCTGGTTTAACGGCATTATTGCTTTTTTCCACAGATTTTCACCGCAATATCGATCTTCGCTTCGGTATCGGGCTTGCCCTATCGGTTGATATTGTTAATGAAGCGGTGACTATCTGTGTTTGTGACGGAGTCTCTGCGCCGTCCTGTAAGACAGCAATAGGAGCGATAAACATCGCTCGGGGACAGAAATAAAGGACGGTTTATGAAAGCGACAATTGAACGCGCAGCACTGCTGAAAAGTCTGGGCCATGTCCAGTCGGTGGTTGAGCGGCGCAACACGATCCCTATTTTGTCCAACGTCTTGATCGAAGCCAGCGATGGAGGTGGCATCAAATTAATGGCTACCGACCTTGATTTGCAAGTTGTCGAGACCGTCGATGCGCAAGTCGACACAGCGGGCTCGATTACGGTCTCCGCGCATACATTATTCGATATTGCCCGCAAGCTGCCTGATGGTTCGCAAGTCCAACTCGACGCCGCGGATGGAAAAATGAAGGTAAATGCGGGACGCGCACGGTTCAATTTGCAAACCCTGCCGCGTGACGATTTCCCGATCATTGCAGAAGGTGATTTGCCCACCAGTTTTGAATTGCCCGCCGCATCGCTCATTCAAATCATCGACAAAACCAAATTTGCCATTTCAACGGAAGAAACCCGTTATTATCTGAACGGAATTTTCTTGCACGTGCAGGACGAAGAAACACCAGTTTTAAAGGCCGCCGCAACAGATGGACACCGGCTTGCCCGGGTAACTCTCCCTCGGCCTGCTGGTGCAGAAGGCATGCCTGATGTTATCGTTCCGCGCAAATGCGTGAATGAGCTGCGCAAGTTGCTCGATGAAAATAACGAAGCGTCTGTCCAAATTGATCTGTCGGCGAGCAAAATCCGCTTTACACTGGGTACGGCGGTTCTCACCAGCAAGCTTATCGACGGCACTTTTCCTGATTACACCCGGGTCATCCCAACCGGTAATGACAAGATTCTGAAAATCGATCCCAAAAGCTTTGCTCAAGGCGTTGATCGGGTTTCCACCATTGCCACCGAAAAAACCCGCGCAGTCAAAATGGCGCTGGGCGAAGACAAAATCACGTTATCTGTCACATCGCCAGAAAACGGAACAGCGGCAGAAGAAGTGCCCGGAGCCTATGCCGAGGATAGCTTCGAGATCGGCTTTAACTCGCGCTATTTGCTAGATATTCTGAGCGAAATTGAAGGCGACAATGTTGAACTGCATCTCGCTGATTCCAGCGCGCCAACATTGATCCGTGAAAATGACAAAAGCCCGGCATTATATGTACTCATGCCAATGCGGGTATAACTGATTTTTGAGCGCCAGATATCGAGTATCGCTTAATGGGCGTGTCGATCGACGAAAATTTGATATTTGCCCTGTTCCCGATATTTTTTATCGGTCTGTGGCTAGGCATCGTTTTACTAATCGCGAAAACTTCAGGTTGGAGCAAGCTTCAGGATCGATTTCCCGACCGACATGATATGGCTTTGCTTGCCATGCGCTCCCAATCCGGAATCATGGGTGGAGCAAAAATGGGAAAGGCCAAATTTTCGGGTTGCCTGAAGCTGGATGTTTGCCGCACGGGCTTGCGTGTTTCCGTTTGGAAAATATTCGGTCCCTTTCAACGCCCCTTTTTTGTGCCTTGGAGCCAGATAGACATTTCCGAAGATACTTTTTTGCGGCTCAAACGCTATCGCTTTGGCTTTGGGACGCCAGAAGTCGGATATCTTATTTTGGGAGCGAGAACCGCTCAGAATATCGCTTCTCAAAGCCCGATTGAGATCACCTAAACGAAAATTCGGGGCTGGAAAACGCAGAAGATCCTAGTATAGGGATTTGCGTTCCATGCCCCCTATTTCTCTTTCTCCTTTGCCCGTAAGCGGCAGATACGCATCGATGATTCTTGCCATGCTAGCCCTGGTTTTGTCAGCATTGGCACCACAAGGTTTCATGCCTTCACATACGGCCAATGGCTTCTCCATTGAGCTCTGTTCTGGCCATTCTAACCGAACGTTAGCGATCGCGAATGACCACCCGGACTATGACCTTCTCGCGTTGGTTTACGGAGAACCAGAACACCATCCCGTTTCGGATGATGAGCAGGACAAATCCGTCTGTCTCTTCGCGGCCGGATCAGGAAATGGTTTCAGCGCAAGCGGCCCGGAAATGGCGAGATTAAACCTCTCCTTTTCTCCTTACCATGGTGAGATACAGCGCTTTTTTTCTCACCGAAATCGGATTAATATTCCCCCAGCGACTGGACCACCGGCGACAGCCTGACACCAAATATTATCGTTCTCGGGCTTTTTCGAAAGCCGAACATCAGACTGTTACAGGAAAAATTTATGAAATATTCGCTTTGTACAGGCGCGATCCTTGTCGCCTGCTTTACACCTGCCGCATTCGCTCACGATGTGCGCGCCGATGATCATGCACCAATTGGTGTCATGGCCGACCACGCGCACAAGAAAGATGAATTCATGGTCTCCGTTCGTCACATGCATATGGAAATGAGCGGCAATCAAATAGGATCAGACGGCATAACTCCAGAGCAAACCGTGACCTCCATACCCAATCGATTTGTTGGTTTGCCCGGTCAGCCGGCCACTTTGCGTATCGTCCCGACATCGATGCGTACGGATATGACCATGGTTGGAGCAATGTATGCACCAACGAATTGGGTCACACTGGTCGCCATGGGTAGCTATGTCCAAAAGGAGATGGAGCACAGTACTTTTGCGGGTGGGACCGGCACCAACGTGCGCGGAAATTTCACCACTAGTCCAGAAGGTTTCGGAGATATCACCCTTGGCGGTATTTTCCCTGTACTTGGCATTGCTGACCGCAAAAGTGCCGAGCAACGGGAACTGAATATCCGTGCAGCCGTTTCGATCCCCACCGGTTCGACATCTCGAACGGCTCAAATCTTGACTCCCATGGGTACGGAGCCGACAGTCCGCGTTCCATATATGATGCAAATTGGTTCAGGAACCTGGGATTTTAAACCAACGGTAACGTACAAAAGTTGGCACGGCGCAATCGGTTTGGGATCACAATATTCCGGAACCATTCGCACAGGTAAAAATGACCAAAATTACCGAATTGGCGACGTGCACGAATTGACCACGTGGTTTAGCTATCGCCCAGCGCAATGGCTTAGTCTTTCTGGCCGCGTCAAGGCTCGGTCAACGAGTAAGATTGAGAGTATTGATCCGATGATCATCGGCCCGGTTCAAACGGCCAATCCCGATTTTCAGGGCGGCGAGCGGGTCGACGTGATTGGTGGCATCAATTTGGTCAGCACCCATGGTCCATTGGCCGGACACCGGCTGGGTGTCGAATTGGGCGCACCCGTCTATCAAGACTTAAACGGTCCTCAAATGACCGGAGATTGGATGCTTACCATTGGCTGGCAAAAGTCATTCTAACGGAACGGAAAAGGCGCTTTGCACCAGCAGCGGCTGCAGAGCGCCTCTCTTTACCGGCCAAAGCCAACGCCAGAATACCAATAAATAATCGGATAGCTAATCACGATGGCCAGAAATACCGATGAAATCCCCCAAGGAACCAAATGAAATTTATCGGCTGCAACCAAAGGTAAAACAAAGATCAATAACCAGAGGCTTTTGTAGAAAATCTGGACTAGAATAATCGGCGCAAAGAAACGGGGAGCAAATAAACCCGCAGCCGACCCAATTAATATCGCCGACCATAAGCTCCCGACAAGCAGACGAAGGCCTGCAGATTCGTCGACTTTTCCTTCAAATACGCTTGCCACGCCGCTTCCGAAAAACATATTCCAGCATATCGGTAGCAAAATCAGGATGTTGGCAAAATAGGCCAGCCTGAGCAGACCAGCTTCGGCAAACATTGCTTATTCCGCCGCTTCCAGCATTGCGACATTTTGTGGACCGCGGATTAATCCGCCCGGTCTTTTGTCCGTTACAACGCCGGCCTTAAAGGTCACCTGCCCGGATTTCACTGTATAGTCATAGCCATCAGCCTTTTGCAGCAGACGTTTGCCGCCTGCAGGAAGATCGAACGCCAACCAAGGTTTGCCGAGTTTAAGACGATCCATATCAATCACATTGACGTCGGCCAGATAGCCCGGTTTTAAAAGCCCACGGTCATTCAATCCATAGAGCCGCGCCGTGTCGAGGCATTGGCGTTTTACAGCATTTTCTATGCTGATCTTTCCACGTTCGCGGTTCTTGACCCAATGTTCGAGCATGAATGTCGGACTAGCAGCATCGCAAATGGTTCCGCAGTGTGCACCCCCATCAGACAGGCTGTTTACGGTATCATCGGCATGCTGCAAGGGGTGCAAAAAGTCGAGATTTCCGTCGATATAATTGAGGATAGGCAAATAGATCAAACCTTTGCCATTGTCGGACATTAACAGATCATAGGCATATTCGGCTGGCGTGATCCCAGCAGCATTGGCCCGCGCATTGATACTTTCCTCGGTCGTTGGTTCGTAATTAAAGCCATCATCCATTTGAAAATGCATCGCCCAACCATCGGTGACGATAAATTGCACCGGCGCCATATCCACGTTTTCCGCTGGAAGGCTGGTCTCAGCCAGAATTTTTGCTTTAAAAGCTGGATCACAAAGCCGCGCATATTGCTCTTCCCAGGGCAATTCGGCAATTTCTTCCCAACTTGGTTTGCGAACAAACGGATGGACCGTACCCTGCCAAGCCATGATGATACCATTGCCGCGCAACGCTATCTGGGCCACGATATTGGCTCCATTGTCATTTTCTGCCCGCATATTCGCAATTTGCTCTTCCAACGGTTGATCTTTAGCGATGGATTGCAGCGCCGCAAAAGTAACGGGCAGCCCGGTTTCACGGCTGAGATCACCCATCCAGCCAAATTCATCCCATTCACGGTTCAAGTCGCTGGCCATTTCAAAAACGCCATAGCCCACACGGCCCATTGCGCGGCCAATGCCGATCAATTCTTCCTTGGTAGCCGTTGTTCCGGGAACCAGTTCGCCATCAACGGATCGATGCAACACCGTGCGGGACGTCGAAAAACCCAGAGCACCGGCTTTCAATCCCTCTTCGACAATTTGAGACATTTGCGCGACATCATCATCGGTTGGTACGGCGCCGGGCTTCTCTCGGTCACCAAGCACATAAGCGCGAATAGCACCGTGCGGAACATGCGTGGCCACATCAACGGTGCGTGGTAATTCTTCCAGCGCATCCATATATTCCGGAAACGTTTCCCAATTCCACTTCATGCCTTCGGCCAGGGCTGTTCCGGGAATATCTTCCACGCCTTCCATGAGACCGATCAGCCAATCATGTTTATCCGGCTTGGCCGGCGCAAAGCCTACGCCGCAATTGCCCATCACAACCGTCGTGACTCCATGCCAACTGGATGGAGCCATTTCATCATCCCAGGTCGCTTGCCCGTCATAATGGGTATGCACATCAACAAAGCCAGGAGAGACAATCTTCCCGGTGGCATCAATTTCTTCCCGTCCTGAAGCCGCCACATCTCCGACGAGAGTCACTCGATCACCATCAATGGCGACATCCGCAACAAATGGTGTGCCTCCGCTGCCATCCACTACTGTTCCACCGCGAATTACCAGATCATGCATCGAGTCTCTCCAAATAATTTTCTGTTGAATAGCAGATTTAACTGGATGGTTAAACCCATCTGCTGTTAAACTTCACAGATGACACAAGCACCTTCTTGGGATCCCGATCCGGACAGCGGCATCACTATCCGCTGGATCGAGGCCAATGATCAGATTTTCGAACTCGCGGAAGCGGGGGAAGGTTCCAAGCTAGCGCTATGCCTGCATGGCTTTCCCGAACTACATTTTAGCTGGCGGTTTCAGATTCCCGATTTGGTGGAGCAAGGTTATCGGGTTTGGGCACCGAATATGCGCGGTTATGGCGGCTCGAGCAAACCGGTGGAAATACGCGACTATGCGCTGGATAACTTATGCGCCGATGTCGCAGCTCTCATCGATGCCAGCGGAGCCGAAGATGTCACGCTGATCGCACATGACTGGGGTGCGATTGTCGCCTGGGCCTTTGCAATCGAGAAAATGCGTCCGTTGAAAAAACTGGTCATCATGAATGTTCCTCACCCGATGGTGGGTCAACGCGAAATCAAATATTGGCGGCAGTTTCGGCGCAGTTGGTATATTTTCTTCTTTCAAATCCCTTGGCTTCCCGAATTTCTAATGGCACGCGGCAAAGGCACGGCGATTAAAAAAGCCTTTGCCAACATGGCATTGGATCAGCGCAATTTTTCTGATGAAGCGTTAGAAGTTTTTGCCCAAGCAGCGATGCGGCCAGGATCGTTAAAAGGGATGATAAACTATTATCGCGCTTTGTTGCGGCACAGCGACACAATCGATATTGCTGACAAATCACTCGACACACCGACTTTGATGATTTGGGGCGAAGAAGACAGCGCGCTCAACATCAAATGTACCGAAGGCACCGAACAATGGGTTGAAAATTTCACACTACACAAACTGCCGGGCGTTTCTCACTGGGTGCAGCAAGAAGCGCCAGACCGCGTCAATAAAATATTGCGCAATTGGCTATCCTAAGGTTTGCGAGCAGCAATCATCGCCTCAATATCGGTAAATTTCTCTCTCGGTGCTCCGATTCGCGCATTAGCGACCTCGGCCTCTTCGATTTTTTTCCAGTCCCGGAAGGTAACCGCTTCAACCGCGCGGTCATTGAACAATTTGTTCAATCCATCGCGTCCAGCTTTTCCTCCACCGTCACCAATATCTTCCGCAACCGTTTCAATAATCGCAAAACCGTCAGGCTTGTTTGTGCCAATTGTTCCAGTCGGTCCGCGCCGCGCCCAGCCCACGCAATAAAGACCGGGTGAGATCCGTCCGTCGACATTGGCAAAGCGGCCCTGCCCTTCATCATAAGGCACATTGTCAATCGGCGGGGTCCGATAACCAATACAGCTAATCACCACAGAACAGTCTAATGAATATGTTTCGCCGGTGGCTTGCGCCCGCATTTCATCATCGAGCTGCGTTTTCTCGACAATTATCTTCTCCACCTTGCCATCGCCTTCTATCGCCACTGGCATTGCAAAAAAATCAAACTCAATCGCAATGGGTTTGCCGGTTTCTTCACCGCTATTGGGTAAGAAGCTGCGCAAATGACCAACAGATTTTCGTACACCCGGCTCCAGTGCAGCGTCCTCTTCTTCGGCTGGAAAATCCTCCGAAGCGGCAATTGGAACCGCGCGATCCAAATGCCCTAACTCCCCCAATTCCTTAGGCGTCATAGCAATTTGATAGGGACCGCGTCGACCCAGAAAAGTAATTTTCTCAATTTTGCTATGGCGCAATTGGTCGAGCGCATGCGCCACAATATCACTGCCGGCGAATTCGTCTTCGGTTTTCGATAAAATGCGCGCTACATCGAGTGCAACATTGCCGTTTCCGATAACGACAATCGACTTGCCATCAAGCGGAGGATTAAGATCAGCAAAATCGGGATGGCCATTATACCAACCGACAAATGCGGCGCTGCCAATGACGCCCGGCAATTCACTACCAGCAATTGTCAAAGGCCGATCATTGGGTGCTCCGGTCGCCAATATTACCGCATCATATAATGATCGCAACTCCTCGATACTGACATCCGTACCGACGGTAACATTCCCGACAAAATGAACATTTTCGCCGAGAGCCGTTTTTTCATACCGGCGCGATACCGCTTTGATTGACTGATGATCTGGTGCCACGCCTGTTCGAATTAGTCCGAAAGGAACAGGCAGCCGGTCAATAATATCGACCGTAACATCGTCCCCATATTTCTTTTGCGCTGCTTCAGCGGAATAATATCCGGCCGGTCCGGATCCGATTATCGCGATATGCCGCATGCGCTTCCCCTCGAGATTCGACATTTTGTCTCGACATCATGCTAACGCCTTAATCACAAAAGAAAAGAGCCTCGGTTGCCGGCCATCATATTCGTTAGCTGACGCCGCAAAAATAAATGTCGAAAACGTGCTATAGATCACACCAGCATGCCGCTATCAGCTATAAATATTGGTGAGAGCAAAACACGACGATCGAAGAAATTAGTGGATATCGTTTTCCACTGGGGAAAATTTGTGTACCAAGTGTTGAGAGCCAAAAATTTCAGATCGTTAGTGACACTGTAATTTAAACCAGAGGGAATCCTATGTTGAAGAAAATTGTAACCGCTCTAGCTGTTTCGTCTATCGCTATGTCCGGGGGCGCAGCCCTTGCGGCAGGCAAATCCAAAGGACAAAAGGCGCAAGAACGCGGCGTTGCAGAAATTCCTGTTTGCTATAAAAAACTGGGCACAATCGCCATTGTCGAACCAGAACGGCGCTGGTGGGTGAGTTACAAACTCGGCTCCCCTGAAGCCCTTATCAAAACATTTGTCGCACGATCTGGCTGTTTTGGTCTCGTTGATCGTGGCCGGGGTCTGGCGAGTAGAGCAGTGGAACGTGCCCTTGCTGATTCTGGAGAATTGCAACGGGGCTCCAACGTGGGCAAGCGGCAAGTCAAGGCTGCCGACTATGTGATCATTCCTGATATTATCTCCGCCAATGCCAAATCCGGCGGCGGTGGCCTCGGTGGTGCGCTATTAGGCGGTCTGGGAAGACGCGCTTTTGGTGGCATTCTCGGTGGTGTGAAAGTCAACAAAAAAGAAGCCAATGTTACTCTGTCTCTAGTCAATGTTCGAACCACTGAAATGGAACGGATTACAGAAGGCTATTCCCGCAAATCTGATCTCAAATTCAGAGCCGGCGGCGGCGGTTTCTTCGGCGGTGCATTGGCAGGAGCGGCCGGCGGTGGATATACCGATACGCAAATTGGCCGTGTAATGGCTTTGGCCTATCTGGATGCCTACACAAAAATGGTGTCGCAACTGGGTGGATTACCGGAAGACCCTAGCGCTGCTGCGCCTCAAGCAGAATAGGCAAATATTTTGCATAGATGAATATATCCCCGATATGGCACCTTGCTCTATCGGGGATTTTTTTTGGGAGACATTAGGAATGAATAAAATTGCGATGGCCATGGCCGTAGCCGGTCTATTCAGCGCTTGCTCCGTCTCCGCAGAAAAACCCAAAAGCGATCATGCCGGTCCTAGCGGGACATTGTTGGTGGGGAATAAGGGCGAAGACAGTCTCAGCTTTATTGATCTGGCAAGCGGGCGGGAAGTTGCCCGCCGGGACACGGGGAAAAACCCGCACGAAGTTGCGATTTCTCCGGATGGACGGTTAGCTGCCGTCGTATCCTACGGCGCGGCCCATATTGATATTTTTGACATTGCCGCTCGGGAGAAAATTGAAACTATCAATCTCTCGCCAGGCAAAAGTCCCCACGGGATTATCTGGTTGGACGATGGCCGGATCATTGCTTCGACAGAAGGCAGCGATAGCATAACCGTTGTATCACCCCCATCCGGCGACAATCAGACCCGCGCGATCAGCCAAATCTCTACCGGACAAAAAGGCAGCCATATGGTTGCTGTATCTCCAGACAAAAAACGTGCCTATACCAGCAACATGCAATCCGGGACCGTCACTGTTCTTGATCTTGCAAATGAATCGAAAATTGCAGATCTGCCTGCAGGTACCGAACCGGAAGGTCTTGCGATAACTCCAGACGGAAAAACATTGTGGGTCGCCGATCGTCGCAGTGACGAGTTGCGGATATTTGACACGTCTAATCTCACCGAATTAGCGACCATCAAAACCGGAAAATTTCCGATCCGGGTCGCGATTAGTCCGGATGGGGAAACAGCTGTCACTTCTGATTTGGGTGATGGCGCTTTGAGTTTATTTGATGTTGAAAAGCGAGAACTTAAGAGCACGATCAAAGTCAGTGGATCACAGCAAGCGGGTCAGGTCACCATATTGTTTTCACGCGATGGCAAGCGCCTTTATGTCGCAGAGACAGGACTGAATAAAATTGCAGAAATTGATATGGTCAATGGCCATTTAATCGGCAGATTGGCGGGAGGCACCAATGGAGATGGATTGGGCATAGCCGAAGCCTTGACCACTGAGTAATCGGACCAAGATGGTTTGATGATAAAATTTTGACAGAGTTTTTCTAGGGTCGCTCTTAGGAAGATCGCAATGCAAAAACCCTTTAACCCTTTGCAGGCGCGCATGCTCAAAGCGTTGACGCAAGCCATGTTTCACGACACGCCAATGGCCATATCGCCAAACCAAGTTGTCGAAAATCTGCAAGAGCATTTTTCCAATATTGACGGCAATAAGCCCAAAGAAATCGGGCTAGCTCTCTATGGACTATTCTTGATTTTGGGCGGGCCCTTTTTCTTTCTGGCAACACCCAAATTGCGCCAAACCTTGATCCGTCGCCGATTACAGAACAGTCGGGTTGACTTGTTTCAGGATATAGCGCGTACCAAGGGTGTGATCCTCGCTGGTTATTACGGGCATTGGGAGCATGGGGATGAGGAAGAGAATTTTGATAATCCTATCTATCAACGTCTAAAATATCAGCTGCCTGGACAACGCGACCGTTCGGCTCCCGGCGAGCTTCCGGTAAAACGGGAAACTGGAAGAGATCTCAAGCCTGAGGTCTTTATTGGCCATGATGCGGTTCCACAATCGGTTGATGTTATTGTCATCGGTTCCGGCGCTGGCGGCGCAGTAGCTGCCGCCGCAGTTGCTGATGAGGGGCATGATGTGCTGATCCTTGAGGCTGGTCACAATTACCCCTCTTCCCGGATAACCCACGAAGAAGCGCGAATGACCGCACGCTTGTTTAAGGATGGCGCCTTGCAAACAACCAAAGATCGGGACGTGATTGTTTTTCAGGGCCGCGTCGTGGGCGGTTCTACCGTCATCAACAATGGTATTTGCTTGCGAATGAAACAGGATGGATTAGTCCATCCGCAAGCGGAAGATGTTTTTAAAACCTGGAAAGCTCTCGGCGCTCCGATTCCGGAAACTGAATTAAACGCAAGCTATGAAGTCGTTGAGACTGCGCTGGATGTTTCGGAAATATCTACCATTTCTGGTCGGCATAATGGACCGCACCTCATCGATGGCTGGAATAAATATGCTGCACAGTCCAATGATCCAATGGACAAACAAGCCATTTCCGCTTGGTTTCAGAAAAACTATGGCCCCAAAACTCCCGACAGCGAATGCGTCTATTGCGGTTATTGCAACACCGGATGTCCTTACGGACGCAAAAAGGCAATGCCAGAAAGCTTCTTATCGCATGCGACCAATGAGGACCGGGACAAGCCCGCACGCATATTAGATGGCGCTGAAGCGACGGAAATTCTTTGGGAAGAAAATAATGATGGCGAGCGTAAAGCGGTCGCAGTGAACATCTTGTTGCGCGACGGCAGAACGCGCACAATCAAGGCAGATAAAGGCGTGGTTGTTGCCGCTGGTGCGCTGGCATCCAGCAATCTGCTAAACAAGAGCGGTATTGAAAAAGCCGGAGATGGAATTTCGCTTAATATCGCTTGCCCGGTCGTAGCTCTTATGCCCGAAGGGCAAGATATGAACGTCTGGAATGAAGATCAGATGGCTACCTATGTCGATCGGGGCGATTATCTCATCGAAAGTCATTTTCAACCACCGATGAGCATGGCAACTTTGGTGCCGGGCTGGTTTGACGAACATTTCCGGCGCATGCTGAACTTTAACCGCTTGGTCTCCGCAGGAGTGTTGTTTCCGGCAGACCGGTTGGGAAAACTAGAAAAAGGCAAACTAAAGCTGGAAATTCGAGAAACCGAATTGGCATTGCTGCGGCGAGCGCTGGCAACGATGACCAAAGTCCACTTTCTCAATGGTGCAATTGAAGTTTACCCTGCTCTCCTCAAAGGGCAGACGTTGCGCCGAGGTATGACGGATGATCAAATCGATGCTTTTTACGAAGAAGCCATTGTTGAACCGGATGATGTCGTTCTATCCAGTTCTCATCCTCATGGTGGAAATGCGATAAATGTCGATCCGGACAAGGGCATTGTTGATGTTGATCAACGGGTACACGGCACCTCAAATGTCTTCGTAACCGATGCAAGCGTGATGCCCAGTTGTATTCGCGTCAATGCGCAACTCACGACAATGGCCATGGCGCATCGGGCAATGGCAGGCAAAAAACGGTTTGGTTGATTTTGTGTCTTGGTAAAAAACTACTACGGCATCCAAGAAATTAACTGCCAATGAAACGAGACGCCGACGTTTATCGGCGCCTCGCTCTTATCGGTTAGCCTCCAAAGGGCACCGAACTATGGTGGAGATTGATTTTCAATTCACCATCGTCACCGCGTACATAGCCAAAGCTATATTCAACTTTGGTTTCATTGCCGTCTGTATCGGTGAAAAAATAATTGCCCATCGCCATCGCGCTGTCGCTGTCAACTATAGTGCCTTCATTTTCCCAACGCACTGCGGTCCATGGTTTAATAGCAAAACCTTTGTCTTCTGAACCTTCTGTACCAACAAAATAGCTCATGGCTCCGTCAAATGTTCCGCGGAACTGTTTTTCAGCCGCCAATGTTGGTTTAAAAAGAACTGTTGCACCATCGCCATAAGCATAAAACTTCTTGATATGCTCGTCTGCTGCAGCCCGGAAATCTTCTTCTTCCGAGAACGCCTTACCAATGGTGACAATACCTTCGCCCCATGCCGTTTGCGCAGCCGTTACTTCCTCAGCAGTTATCGGAGCCGCTGCGTTCGAACTTCCTCCAACAGCGTCAGTTGAAGCCGTTTCAGAAGAACAGGCAGCTAGAGAAAGTGGCGCCGTTGCAAGAAATATAGCAGATTTTTTCATGATAGTTTCCTTATTCAATTTCGCGCTGGATGCAGTAACGCTATAACTAAAACCCCGCAAGTTGATCCAGCAAGAATACTATTTCTAGTTTTTTCTGAAATGGGTGTGGCGGGGAAATTTCATTTTGCACTCCATTTCGTACACAAGATATCCTTAGCTTGTGTACGCTGGATATCAACACCTTCGAAGTTAAGAGCAAATATAAAACTTCCAGTGATTTTGATAGAAATCATCAATGATAATTCTGTTTCTATGCCTGATCATTTAGATCCAAGGCACATTCTTTTCGGCGGGTTAGGACGGTTCTGCGGATCGTTACTTTACTTAATTGATCAATCGTCTAATCGAAACGCCAAGAGATTATTGGAGACCTTATAATGCGTGCCGAAGCCCAGGCGCATGTCGACCGGATCAGTGCAGCGCTCGATCTTTTGAAAACCTCCCTAAACTGGGATGTGGCTCTGCGCCGGCTCGATGAGCTCAATGCGCGGGTTGAAGATCCAACCCTTTGGGATGACCAAAATGCTGCCCAAGCGGTGATGACTGAACGCCGGCGCCTGGAAGAATCCATTACCGCGGCCAAAGAGATTAAACAGGAAATGGATGATGCGCTCGAATTTATCGAGATGGCAGAAGAAGAAGAAGACACCGAACTGGCTGATGAAGGCGTTGAGACACTATGCAAATTAGCGGATCGGGCGGATCGCGACAAGGTTCAAGCCCTGCTTTCGGGAGAAGCCGACAATCTGGATACCTATCTGGAAATTCACGCCGGCGCCGGCGGCACAGAAAGCCAAGACTGGGCGGAAATGCTATTGCGCATGTATCAACGCTGGGCCGAGGCCCGCGGCTACAAAGTGGCAATGGTTGACTATCAGGCCGGGGATCAAGCCGGGATCAAATCAGCGACTTTAGAGATTAAAGGCGAAAATGCCTATGGTTTTTCTAAGACCGAAAGCGGTGTCCATCGATTGGTCCGCATTTCTCCATTTGATAGCGCTGCCAAACGGCATACCAGCTTTTCCAGCGTCTGGGTCTATCCGATTATCGACGATAGTTTCGAAGTGGAAATTAACGAAGGTGATTTGAAAATTGACACCTACCGCGCCTCAGGATCGGGCGGCCAGCATGTCAACACAACCGATAGCGCCGTGCGCATCACGCACCAGCCAACCGGTATAGTTGTGGCCTCTCAAAATGATCGCAGTCAGCATAAGAATCGCGCCACGGCCATGGGAATGCTGAAAGCCCGTCTCTATGAAGCCGAGTTACAACGGCGTGAAGCCGAAGCCAGCGGTGAATATCAAGCCAAGACAGAAATTGGCTGGGGTCACCAAATTCGGTCCTATGTCCTGCAACCTTATCAAATGGTCAAAGATCTTAGAACAGGAGTTACCAGCAGTTCACCCTCTGATGTCCTTGATGGTGCTCTCGATCCCTTTATTGCCGCGGCTTTGTCGCAGCGGGTGACCGGTGAAACCGTCGATGTCGAGGATGTTGACTAGGCGTCCAAAAAGCAGTGCCAAAGCACGAAACAAATATCCATTGTTAAAATGTATATCCGATTCCGAGCGCCAGAAACAACTGATCAGCATCTCCTCTAATCGAGGTCACCGGCGATTGTTTGGCATCTTCCAATAGCCGAGAATAGCTGCCAATTATCGACAGGCCCCATCCTCCATTTGTGATATCTCCATCGAGATCTAATCCGGTGAACATTGTCAAACCGACATTTTTCCAACCGCTATCCGCGGCAAAACTGGGAAGACCACTAGCCGCCGAACCCGTTGGATCTATTGAAAAATAATAGTCAGCATAGTCATCATCAACATATTCAGCGGTTATCGCCATGCTGACGGCCACGCTCCGGCTGAGCGGAGAAAAATAGGTCAGGCTGGGTGCGACAACCATCCCATTATGCGCTCCGGCAACATCCCAGCGCAGATCCACTTCGGCTGTTAGGGAATCAAACGGATGAAGCACACGATTAACCTGCAATCCTGCGACCGCGCCCAACTCAATGGCGACATCCAATTCGCCAAGACGCTGGACAACATCATCTTTGATGGAATTATTGCGGTCAAAACGCGCCCGAACAACCGGACCCAAAACATAATCAATCTTTGCACCAGATTGATCAGTAATGAAATCTGCAGCAAATCCGGGTCCGCGTGGCTGCACATCAATGCCAGCAACACTGCCAATAATCACCGGCAACGGAGAGATGGTATAATTATCAGAACCGTCATAGCTGGGTCCAATTGCAGCCCCGATGCCAAGAGTGACATAATCGCCGTCAAAGACAGTCTCGCCGATGGGCGGCCCTTGCTGCTGAGCATGACAGAGCGTTGACATGCCAGCCAGCAGTGCCGCAATCCCGATCTTTCTGAATGATTTTGCCAAGGGGGAACAATATCTCATCATCAGGATAATCGGACTTCCTTCGCACCAAATTCTCAACCCAAATCCGCGATGGTCACAAAATATATTTCATCTTCACCGCATAATTGGCATCTTCAGATCCAATGGTAAATTGCGCTGACTTAAATTTGGGTGGTCCCATCCCGATTTTGGGATTTCTTGAAAACCCAAAACCTTCGCGCGGCAGAAACAGTCTTAAGTCCATTTTTCCATTGGCATTTTCATCATGTATCAACGCCACCGCGTAAGTTCCCGGTGTCACATTCTGAATTTTAATATTGCCCGCATCGGACGCGGCAACCTTAATCTTCCGAGCAGACTTGTCTTTTCGGCAATCGGGAAAATATTTCGGATTGCTGCTCAAACACACCAGCACATCGCCTTTTTGAGAGCGCAGGTTAGAAATAGCAATATCGATCGTCGCGGTTATCGCCGGTGCAGCCACAGATTGATTAGCGCCCGCTCCGCTGAGCGGGATGGTCATCAAAACTGCCAAGCCCGAGATCAGTGCCGCAGACTTTATCCCAGAACCGAAAATATAACCCATAATTCCCCCTATACGCACTATGATGTCTCTCGTGATGTGATGCTGTTATCAAACTCTTCCCTAACGGGCCGTGAACCAGCCAACGCGGAAACAGCTCCCACCCCATGTGATTTGTCACACCCATTATGGTCATGACAAGTAAAACTAGTGCTAAGATACTGACATGGATGGGTATGATGAAAACGAGCAAAGGAATAACAAACGCTCCACTGAGCGCTTCTATGGGATGGAAACTCATCGCCGCCCAAGCCGTCGGTGGGCGACTTTCGTGGTGAACGGCATGCGCCCATTCAAACCACCCGCGGCGATGGAACAAACGATGGGTCCAGTAAAACCAGCTGTCGTGTAGGATCAAGTATAGCAGCAAGGACACGGGTAAATACCACAAAGACCATGCATCCAATTGCATGTAAATTTCCGTCCAACCCGCATTTTGCCAACCCCAAGCGACAATACCAGCAGGAACACCATATATCGCCGCCGAGTAAAGCGACCACCGAATTTCTCGCGATATCTGAGGCTTTAAGCGATCATATTGTCCGGGCTTCACCCGCTGTGTCAGCCATGCGAAAAAGCCACTGGTCAAAATATAACGCCCGCCAACAATCACAGTCATCACAAGCGCTGATACGATAATGGCAACGAACATATTCATGACCTTTTGCTATGCTGCAAAGCGGCGTGGAGCAAGACAAAAGCCAAATAATTCACTACCTGCTATGAGACAGGCTTCCCCCCAACCTTGGCATCGGCTACGGCTCGATCATGGCGCAATCAGCTTCGCAATCAAATCAGTTTGACCTGGCCATCGCTGGCGGTGGATTGGCGGGCGGGCTTATCGCATTGGCAGTCAACAAATTAAGGCCCGAATGGAAGATCGCGCTGATCGAAGCTGGAGAAAATTTTGGCGGCAATCATATTTGGTCTTTTTTCGAGACGGATGTCGAAGATGCCAATCGCTGGCTGCTCGACCCGCTCATTTCAAGAAAATGGGACCAATATGACGTCCGGTTCCCACAATATAATCGCTGTCTCAACAACGCTTATTACTCAATAATGTCCGAAAATCTCGATCGTGCATTGCAAGAGAAACTTCCACAATCTGCTGTACAATTGAATCAGAATATCCAGTCTATCACAGATGGCATTGTTCACTTGGAAAATGCCAATGAAATTGCCGCCAAGACTATTTTGGATGTTCGTGGTGGCGGTGATTTTTCTGCCTTGGAATTTGGTTGGCAAAAATTCTGCGGTCAGGTTTTACGGCTCCAAAGCCCACATGGGCTAACCAATCCGATCATCATGGATGCAACAGTGGATCAAATTGACGGATATCGCTTTGTCTACTGCTTGCCATTTAGCGACACAGAGATTTTCGTCGAAGACACCTATTATTCCAATTCCGAAGCAATGGATACGCGCGCGGTGCGAGATCGTATCGCAGAATATGCCGCTAGCCAAGGATGGGTCACCGACAATATTATGCGCGAAGAATGCGGAAAGCTTCCGGTTTTATATGGTGGAGATTTCGAAAAATTTTGGGATGACAATGATGGGCCGGATGCGCGCGCGGGCGCGCGTGCTGCCTTGATACAACCAATTACAAGCTATTCTTTGCCAATGGCTGTAGAAACCGCAATTCTCATCGCGAATCTGCCCGAATTGAACCAAGAAAACCTCAATCAATTGCTTAGGAATTTTGCCACAAATCACTGGAAAAGCGGTAAATTTTATCGTATGCTCAGTGCGTTCATGTTTAAGGGAGCTGACCCCGCGCTGCGCTATCGTACGCTTCAGCATACTTATGCCAAGGACGAAGAGCTGCTGGCCCGTTTTTACGCTGGAAAGTCGACCAAAAAAGACCAGCTTAAACTGCTAACCGGAAAGCCCCCAATTTCAATTTGGCGGGCTTTGCCGCTCTTGTTAAACTATAAGTGAACCGAAATCTGCGATGAACGAAATAACCAACAGTCAAACCCAACTTTTTAAAACAGCCGCCGTTATAGGCTCTGGATTTGGCGGGCTTGCGCTGGCCATTAGATTGCAATCTGCCGGAATCCAAACGACGATATTGGAAAGTCGCGACAAACCAGGTGGGCGCGCTTATTATTGGGACAAAGAAGGCTTTATCTTTGACGGTGGGCCGACGGTTATTACTGATCCGGATTGCTTGAGCCAGCTCTGGGACTTGACCGGTCACGATATGGCGCAAGATATTGAACTTATGCCGGTTTCACCATTTTATCGGCTCAATTGGCCGGATGGCACCAATTTTGATTATGTCAACGATCCGGAAGAATTATATGCTGAGATTGCCAAAATAGAGCCTGATGATGTGGAGGGCTATAAACGTTTTCTGGAATATAGCGGCAGCCTCTATGAAGAAGGTTATGTCAAACTGGGCACGAAAGCATTTCTCGATTTCAAATCCATGATAAGTGCAGCGCCAGCGCTCATGAAATTTCAAGCCTATCGGTCAGTCTACGCCAAGGTTTCGACTTTTGTTAAAAACGAAAAGTTGCGCGAATTTCTGTCTTTTCAATCTTTGTTGGTCGGCGGCAACCCGATGTCCACCAGCGCGATTTACGGGCTGATTCACAAGCTTGAACGCTTAGGCGGTGTATGGTTCGCCAAGGGCGGAACCAACATGCTTATCGCCGCCATGGTCAAACATTTTGAACGAATTGGCGGAACCATAAGACTGGCGGATCCTGTCACCAAAATTGACACAGTGGGAGATCGCGCATCGGGTATTACTTGCCGATCCGGTTGGAGTGAAAATTTCGATGCCGTGGCTTCCAATGCAGACGTCATGCACAGTTACAGAGATTTATTAGGTCACAAACATCGCAGCAACAAAGTCACCGCCGCGTTGAAGAAAAAGAAATATTCCCCTTCCCTTTTTGTGGTTCATTTTGGCTTAAAGGGTACGTGGCCGGGCATACCACACCATATGATCCTGTTCGGGCCACGCTATAAAGGCTTGCTGGAAGATATATATGATAATGGTGTCTTGCCCCGTGATTTTTCGCTTTATCTCCATCACCCAACGGTCACAGATCCGGAAATGGCGCCTGAGGGTCATAGTACATTTTACGTACTCGCCCCGGTCCCGCATCAAGGCAAATTACCTATCGACTGGGCCGAGATGGGACCAAAATATGAGAAACGAATTTTGGATGAAATCGGGCATCGCCTCATTCCTGATATTCACGAACGGATTGTGACCAGTTTCCACTATACCCCTCAAGATTTCGGAACGGACCTCAATGCACATTTGGGAAGCGCTTTTAGCCTAGAACCGTTGCTCACACAAAGCGCATGGTTCCGTGTCCACAATCGCGACGACGTCATCGAAAATCTCTATTTTGTCGGTGCCGGAACGCATCCCGGCGCAGGTATACCTGGTGTGGTCGGTAGTGCAAAAGCCACTGCCGAGCTTATGCTTGAGGACATATTGCAAGACACATAATGAATCGCTCTCATCTCGTTCTTCAAGCAAAAATCAGTATTGACCGCGGCTCAAAATCATTTGCCTTGGCTTCTAAACTGTTCCGCAAACATATTCGTGAACGCGTATGGATGCTTTACGCCTGGTGCCGACAATGTGACGATTTAGCCGATGGACAGGATCACGGTCATGGCATGTCCGCAGTTCAGGACCCCAAACGCACGATAGCCGCCATGCGCATGCTCACGACCCGAGCAATCGGGGGTGAAAAAACCGGCAAACCGGCGTTTGACGCACTGGGCATCGTTGCACAAGAATGCCAATTGCCCAAATATTTGGCCAGTGATGTCATTGATGGCTTTGCGCTGGATGCCGATGAATGGCAGCCAGACAGCGAAGAAGATCTCTTCCAATATTGCTACCATGTTGCTGGTGCGGTCGGATGCATGATGGCGATCATCATGGGCATTCCTACAGGCGATGATGAAACACTGGATCGGGCCTGCGATTTGGGTCTCGCGTTTCAATTGTCGAATATCGCGCGGGATATCACCGAAGATGCAGAGGCGGGGCGATGCTATATCCCCCGGCAATGGCTCGCGGAAATGCGGATCGATCCAGATAATATTATGGATGCAGCGCGCCGTCCGGCTTTAATTGAGCTTGTCGATCGATTGTGCACCCTATCGGAAAGCTATGAAGCGTCCGCCCGTATCGGAGCCGCCCGGCTTCCGTTTCGATCACGTTGGGCCGTGCTGGCAGCCGCAGGAATATATGGTGATATCGCCCGCATGGTGAAAACCAGCGCCGGCCAATCATTGGAAAAGCGCGTAGTCACTAGCAAGTCTTCGAAAATTCATTGGGTAACTAAAGGATTTGGACAAGCTATATTCAAACCGAGACATAAAGAACGCACGGGACTTTGGTCCCGGACAAGGCATCAGATCTAGGTCTGCCCTTCATTTTCCGAAAGAAATTTGGCCACTCGCGCCACGGCATCTTCATGGATTGCTTCGGAGGTGCATAATATACCAAAGGCCTGACCATGCGTCCCATTATATCGTAACTTTCCTCCATGGGCATCGGTCACTCTTGCTCCAGCCTCTTCGGCGATGACATGTGCGGCCGCGATATCCCATTCGCTACCCCATCGCGTTGAAACCACTAGATCGGCACGATCATCCGCAACCATCGCCAATCGCAACGCGATGCTATTCGGCTTGAACACCGCAGTGAGATCGATATGATCAGGCAGCTCTTCAACCGGCAATCGCGCGCCGGCATATTGTGCGCACTGGCTTGCCTTCAAGGCTTTGCCGTTCACCTCGGTATGGCTACCCGCTTTGGCAGTCCACAGTTCGTCCATAGCCGGTGCGTTGAGCACACCGAAAATGGGTGCCCCATTTTGAACGAGCGCAATAGAGACGCACCATCCTGGCTTGCCTTTGACAAAATCTTTTGTGCCATCAATGGGATCGACCACCCAGGCCATATCGCGGCCGGATAGGGATTTGTCCTGAGCCGTTTCCTCAGACAACCAGCCGGCATCCGGTAACATCCGTTCCAAGCGTTCGCGTAAGAAATTATTCACCGCGATATCGGCTTCACTAACAATTTGCCCGGGAGATTTTTCCCATGTTTTTTCAGCGTTTTTACCGACCTGCCATTGTTGCATGGCAAGATCGCCCGCTTCTTGGGCGACAGTGACGATTTGATCAAAGTCCAACAAGATTTACTACTCCTTGAGCCTCAGCACGGCGCCCAGTTCATGGGACAAAACACATAATATTGATAGAAAAGATCTGGTGGATCCGCCACTAGCGAATAGGATGGAACCAGACGATTCAACCGCCAGCCACGGTCATACTATCTATACGCAATGTCGGCGCATTGACGGCATAGCGATATTCAAGATCATCTGCCGGAATAAGGCTCGCAAACATATCTTTGAGGTTCCCCGCAATTGTAATTTCGGAAACAGGCGCGCCGATCTCGCCATCGGCAATTAAAAATCCGCCCGCGCCCCGACTATAATCGCCGGTAACCGGATTGACGCCTTGGCCAATCAACTCGGTGATATAGACCCCATGCTTAATGTCACCGATCAATTCGGATTTGCTGACCGATCCGTTGCTCATATGCAGGTTAGTTACACTAACGCCAGGAGCGCCGCCGACACCGCGCGATGCATGCCCGGTGGGCTGCAGTCCCAGTTGGCGGGCGGAAGCGCTTTCCAAAATCCACTGAGTCAACGCGCCATTGTTGATCAATTTGGTCTTGGCCGTTGGAAGCCCTTCTCCATCAAAAGCCTTGGACCGCAAGCCCCGTTTGCGATGCGGGCAATCAATGATATTAATCGCACTGTCGAACAATTGCGAGCCCATGGCGTCAAGCAGAAAGCTGGTTTTACGGGCAATACTGCTCCCTGCAATTGCCCCAACAAAATGCCCCAATATTGTATTGCTTATGCGAGGATCGAAAATGACCGGCATCGCACCTGCTTCAAAATCAACCGGGTTAAGCCGTGAGACCGCCCGTTCACCGGCTTCTTTTCCAATTTCTGCAGGGCTGGTGAGATCTTCAAAATGGCGCTTACTATCATATCCATAGTCGCGTTCCATGCCGTCGCCTTCGCCGGCGATCACACTGGCATGACAACCATAGCCGCTCGTGGAATAGGCGCCTGAAAAGCCGTGGCTGGTCGCGAGGGCCACAATCGATCTTCCAGCGCTGGCGCCGCCACCTTCGCTATTGGTTACGCCTTCAACGGCGCGTGCTGCATCTTCCGCTTGCAATGCCATTTCACGCAATACCGAAGGGTCAGGGTCAGCGCCGTCATCACCGTCAATCGGGTGCGGATCAGACTTCAAAATAAGGTCTTCTGGCGCAAGACCTGCAAATTCATCTTCCGGTGCTTCGCGCGCCATATCCATGGCTCGTCCCACCAATGCAGACAAGATATCCGGATCCATATTCGATGACGAAACGGTTGCAGATCGTTTTCCAGCGAAAACCCGCAAGCCAATTTCTTCCCCCTCTGATCTCTCTACATCTTCTAGATTACCCAGACGCATTTGCACTTGGGTGGAGGCATCGCAGACATAAATGGCATCGGCTGCGTCCGCACCGGCTTGTTTGGCTTGGGAAATAAGGGCGTCGGCGCGATCTTGCGCTTCTTGTGGTTTTAGCATCCGCTGGACATAGATAGGCCCAGCGAAGAGGTCAACGCTGCGATATCACTATCATGATCAATTCAAAAAGTTATAAAATTGAGCCAACCGCTTTAATGATGGCAATAAACAGAAAGGGCAGTCCGCCAGCAAGCAACCACAAGGTGACCTGATCTTTTCTAAACCGTGCTGCAATGCTCTGTGAACTCATGCTGCTCTGGTTCATGGCTTCCCATTTTTTCTCATATTTGCGACAAATGGGAATTATGATTGCCACCAACAAAACCAGACCAAAATAAGGTGCAATGGACATGCCTTTGGATTCAATAAAACCAACCACCATGAATATTTGAAGCATCGTATAGACGAGCAATGCTGTTGCACAGTTATTGCTCATTTTCTTGTCCCACCGCACGGATTGGTTCGCTATCATATCGCTCTCAGAGCGGTGTTTTGTGACTGATTTGCGGGATGCTGCTGCAACCATATTCATTCCCCTTCAACAGACTCTCTCAGCGCCGCCGAATGTCCCCTTCGAATTTGCGCCCTTCACACTATAACCTGTTTTTTCCAAAAGCCAAATCGGCAGAATTCAGGCTTAAAATATCATTAACGCGACATAATACTTGCTAAAAATTGCTCGGTCGGACAGAATCAGTTTCTAAACGCAATGTAAATATCGGGGCACCCATCATGACTATCTCCCTTGCTGATCCACTTCCATTACCTTGCGGCGCCACTTTGCCAAATCGCATCGGCAAAGGAGCCATGACAGAAGGAATGGCCACCCCAGATGGGATGCCCACTGCGGATCTCGAAAGGCTATACGGGCTTTGGTCCGACGGCGGCGCTGGTATGTTGCTGAGCGGCAATATCCAGATTGACCGCGATCATCTCGAGCGACCTGGCAATGTCGTGGTCGACAAGCCTGCTGATCCAGCGATGATGGCTGCCCTGAAAAGCTGGGCTGCGGTCGCAACCCGCAATGGCAATCATTTTTGGGCCCAAATTAGCCATGCCGGCCGGCAAACCCAAAGCAATGTCAATCAACATCCAAAGGCGCCTTCCGCCGTCAAATTGGGATTGCCCGGTGGTCAATTTGGGGAACCGGTTGCGTTAACAGTGCAAGAAATCGAAGAGCTGGTTGACCGCTTCGCGTTGGCAGCAAAAACTTGCAAAGAAGCTGGTTTTACCGGTGCTCAAATTCATGCCGCACACGGTTATTTACTGAGCAGTTTCTTAAGCCCGCGCGCCAATCAGCGCACAGATGAATATGGTGGTAGCTTAGAAAATCGCGCACGATTTTTATTGGCAACGGTAGCGAAAATGCGCGCTGCCGTCGGCCCCGATTTTCCTATTTCGGTAAAGTTGAATAGTGCCGACTTTCAAAAAGGGGGCTTTGCTTTTGAAGATAGCTTGCAGGTGGTTCAATGGCTGGAAACGGCCAGTGTCGATCTGATCGAGATTTCCGGCGGCACCTATGAACAGCCAGCGCTTATGGGTGCCGAAGGGATGGAGGCCAAAGAGGAACAAAATGTTGCTGCTTCAACCCAGGCGCGTGAAGCCTATTTCGTCGATTTCGCCAAAGCGATGCAAGCTTCTGTTAAAGTACCGCTAATGGTCACCGGCGGCTTTCGCACCCGTGCGGCGATGGAACACGCTCTGTCCGATGGCGCAGCGGACTTGATTGGCATCGGGCGGCCGATGTGCGTCGTAACCGACGCTCCCAACCAATTGCTTGCGGGGTTGAACGAGCTGCCTCGTTATGAAAATATTCTCAAGCTTCTGCCAGATTGGCTCGGATTTCTTCGCCGCTTTAAAATGGTCAAAGCCATGGATGGCTTTGCGACTATTTATTGGTTTTACGAGCAGCTTCATAATATCGGCCAAACCGGCCAAACCGATCCAGACTTGAGTGTGTTTAAGGGATTTCGAGCGGTGGAAGCCCGCAACAAGGCTATTATGGCAGCGCGCAGCCAATAGATTGCTCAATAGCTGGATGAACATCTTGCGTTCAGGATATGATTGAGAATGAAACCACTGCTCAAAATCATGGCAATTTTAACATTGATATTTGTAGCGATATTTTTGCTGGGCCGAACCTTTGATCTGCTAACGATTGAAAAGATACGCGCGCTTCTTTCGGCGGCCCGGCAAGTCAATCCCGGTTATATTTTCGCTGCGATCCTTTTGCTGCTGTGGACTGACATTATCTTATCCATTCCTACTCTGGCGACCCTGTTATTGGCTGGATTCTTCTTGGGATTTCCCGTGGGGGCAGCTGCTGGAATGGCGGGCCTCACCTTGGCCATGCTCACCGGCTATGGCCTAAGCGCGAAATTTGGCGATCGGGCGTTGATGTTTCTGGCCAAGAACGACACCGAACGGAGGGATCTGTCAGAAGCATTTTCCAGAAATGGTCCGGCAATGATCATGCTCGCACGGTCCCTGCCCATGGCTCCAGAAGTCACCGCTTGCCTAGCCGGCGCAACCGGAATGCCGATCTTGCGTTACTTGATGTTTTTCCTGCTCGGTACGTTGCCCTATGTGGCGATTGCGGTTTATGCTGGATCGGTGAGCACGTTTAACGATCCGCAACCGGCGATCTTTGCAATATTGGCTCTGTATGGATTATTATGGATCGGATGGTTTGGATATCACCGCTATCAGAAAAAATACGCCAGTCCTGATCTACGGTAGAAGGCCAATCGGAACCACCAAAGGCTCTCCATTTGCCGCCGTATCAATTTGTACATCAACGCCATATGCTTGCGCCAATATGTCGGCAGTCATGACTTTTTCCCTTGCGCCTGCCGCTAATATCTGACCGTCCTTGATAATTATCACATCATCCGCAAACCGCGCAGCCTGGGTAAGGTCATGCAGAACAACAACAACGCCATTGCCCGCAACCGCATAAGCGCGAAGCCGTTCCAGCACATCAAATTGATGAGCGGGATCGAGGCTGGCTAAGGGTTCATCCGCAAGAAACCATTTGGGCTTTCCGGCGAAGACTCTTGCCAATAAAACGCGCCCTTGCTCCCCTCCGGAGAGACGCATAATTTTTCGGTGCGCCAATGTCTCGCAGTCGGTCAATTGCATGGCGGATATTATCGCCTGATGATCCTCACTGTTCAGGCCCCAACGCCCCGCATATGGCAACCGACCCAATGCAATGACGGTTTTAACATCGACATTCCAATGTATATCTGGCCGTTGTGGCAGAAGACCAACAAGCTGCGCTCGTCGTCTCCCATTAATGGAAAGCAAAGCCTCGCCATCCAGGCTTATGGTTCCAGTTTGCGGTTTCCTGAGGGCAGCAAGACAGGATAAAAGCGTGCTTTTGCCCGCGCCATTGGCTCCCAAAATGACGGTTACCCGCCCGGGGTGAAACGTGCCACTTACCTTATCCAATATTGTCCGATCGCGTAATTTTAGGGTCACGCGGTCAAAGGCAAGAGTCATTATGCCAGCTCCCGATGCATTTTGAACAATAAGCCCATAAAAAACGGAGCCCCGAGCAAGGACATTGCAATGCCCAATCGCAATTCACTCACGCTGGGTAATATCCGGACGAAGCTATCGGCGGCGACCAGCAATAAGGCACCAGCTAAGGCAGATGGAATGAGCAATGCAGATGGCTTGTGCCCGGCAAAGGGTCGCATTAGGTGAGGAACGACAAGACCAACAAAGCCAATTATCCCAGCCGCGGCAACAGATGCGCCAACAGTGAGACCAACGCCCAATACGACCAACCATTGTAAATGGCGGACATTAACACCCATAGAGCGCGCAGCATCTTCGCCCAGAGTTAAGGCATCGAGGGAACGGCCGGTAAATGCAAGAAACAGCATACCCACGGCGACAATCGGAGCGGCCATCCAAACGTCGTTCCAGCTCCGATCTGTTAGGGCGCCCATCAGCCAGGTTACAATCTCAGCCGTTGCAAAAGGTGTCGGGGCCAAACTGATCATCAGTGAGGTCAATGAACCTGTAATACTGGATAAAATGACACCGGCGAGAGTGAATAAAATCAAACTACCTGACCGTCCCGACAACAAGGCCAGGAGCCCCATACCCAGTCCGGCTCCTGTCAACGCGAATGCGGGCAATAGCCAGGCGCTGGTGGCAAAGCCAAAATAGAGCGAACAGACTGCGCCGAGCGCTGCGCTGCTGGAGACGCCAAATATTCCGGGATCGGCCAATGGGTTTCGAAGATACCCCTGCATTGTCGCTCCGGCCATGCCGAGAGCGGCTCCAATAAGGGCTCCGAGCAATGTCCGAGGAATGCGCAATTCCAAAATGATCAGCGCGCCGAGGTCATCGCTCCACAAGCTATGAGGGGGCACCCATATTTTACCCGCTGTTAGGGATGCGAGCATGCTCACGATCAAGGCCGCGGCCAAAAGTCCATTCAGGCGCCAACCGCTCATTTGCCTCTCCGCAACTTCCGGCGAGCGGCTGCCATTATGTTGGCCGCTTCAATCAAAGAAGGGCCAGCGCAATTCAACAATCGTCCGGGATATTCTGCAATGGTGATTTGGTTGGTCAGCTTATCCAATACAGGATGATAGAGCATCCGGTCCTTATGGCGCGCCCGTGCGTTTCCGTTCTCGATATTCGAAAACAATATCGTCGGTGGCCGGGCGACCAAATGCTCCAATGGCAAAATATCCCATTGTGTAAGGCCATAAGTCTTGCTGCGATTTTCGAAGCCAGTCAGCCGCAGCAGTTCATCTGGCAAAGTATCGCTGCCTGGAACCAACCCGCCACTGCGCCAAATCAAAGCCGGAACAAAATCTTGATCTGCCGGCCTAGCCTTTGCAATGGCTTGCGAAATCCGACGGTTTAAATTTTTCCCTCGAGCAGGCGAGCCGAGAATTTGAGACAGCGCAGAAATTTGCCGTTGGCTCTCCGCTACGCTTTGCGGGATGGACAGCTTGATCACTGCTACGCCCAGACGGTCTAACGCCCGCTCTGTTGCTGGCGCGACATAAGAACTGGCGATAACCAAATCTGGCCGCATCGCTATAATTTCTTCGGCCGTGCCGGATGTTGCAGAAAACCGAAGGGCTTGTGCAATAGGAATAGACGTTGCCCGGGGATCATGGGAATAGTGACTAATCGACCGAATATTTCTCGGCTCTGTCAATTGCATCAACAAGGCATCTGCGCAGGGATTGATCGATACGATATGTTGGGGGTTTTTCGGCGGGGCTACGGAGGTTCCCCGCGTGAAGACTTGAGCATCCGCTAGTGCCGCAGGCCATAGCAGCAATGCAGCGGCCGCCAACCAGCCGCTTGCCATGAAAAACAAGAACAAGCGAGAAGATCGAGCGGCCACTTGATGCATCTTAATAGCGCAATCTAATTCCAGCAAAGGCCGAACGACCAGCTGTTCCAAAACGGAATATCGTTTCATATTCCTCATCAAACAGGTTTTCGATCCGACCGTAAAGCTCGATATTGTCTGTTACCGGCATAGCCGCTCTGAGATCGACCAATATATAGCCGGGCGTATCAGCGGTCGCGAAGGCATTATCGAGACTGGAACTGACATGTGTTATCGTCGCGCCAGTTTTCAATCCCACTGCCCAATCATAATCGATCGACGCATTGATACTGTGGCGAGGACGCCGCGCCAACGGGCGGTCAGTATCTCTGTTTTCAGCATCAATCAGGCTATAATTGGTGGCAATGGTCAATGCCGGGATCGGTCGTGCAACAACGCCTAATTCCAATCCTTGCGCCCTTGCTCTGCCCACATTGTCAAAGGTTCCAAATGGCCGATTGACGCAGATGCCCGTTTGCATAGGACAGCCAACAAAGTCGATCAAATTGCGGCTGTTGCGGCGAAATATGGTCGCACTTAATTCCAACGTGCCGTCTGCAAAAAACTGAGTAATGCCGGCATCCCAGCTTTTTGAGGTTTCGGGTTGCAACAATTGATTGCCAAAATCACTAAACAGTTGGAACAATGACGGGACTATGAACCCTTCGCCATAGCTGGCTCGTAATGTCGTGTTTCCGTTGTTCGGACTATAGACGATATCACCAGCAAATGTTGCTTCGCCGCCAAAGCTATTATGATCATCAAAACGCAGACCGGCATTGGCAGTCAACCCCTCCAGCGGTGATAGCCGCAATTGCCCGTAAAAACTGGTCAGGCTGGCATCTTGCTCGGGTGTGACGGTTCCAAAGCTGATTGCAGTGAAACTCGACCGCTCTGCCTCTGCTCCAAATGTCGCGCCAAAGACATTGGAAATGTCAAATATCCCTTGATATTCGACCCGTTCATTCTCACCGCGCGATTCAAATGTCTGAAAATCGAGATTAAAATTGTCTCGCTGAACCCGCGTGTAGGCAAAGGCAAAACGGTTGCGGAACCGGCCGTCGAGCAAGGCAACGTTTAAACCGGCATAGCCAACAAATTCTTCCGTATCGCTGGTTTCCGGCGTATCACCAAATTGAAATGTCGGTGTAAATCCATCGATATCCGTTTGGCCATCAGAATAATAGCCACGCAAGTCCACCGAGACCTCGTCATTAATCGTCAGGCGCAATTTACCGTTGGCACCAAAATTTTCATAGCCGTCCCGTTCCACGCCGCCGCGCGTGCTATTAAAGGCTGAAAATCCATCAGTGGAGAAATAGCCCGCGCCAATACTCGCCGCGATGGGTCCGAATGTCCCCGAAACATTGCCGACCAGTTGCGCGCTGTCACGCGATCCATATTCTCCACGAGCGTTGATTTCCAAATCGTCACCGGGTTCGCGGGTGATAATATTGACCACGCCGCCAATGGCCTGGCTGCCCCAGATTACCGATTGTGATCCACGGAGCACTTCGATCCGGGAAATGTTCCCGGTCAACAAATTTCCAAAGTCAAATCCGCCTCCTGGCGAAGCAGGATCGTTAATTTTGACGCCATCGATCAAAGCAACCGTCTGGCTAGAGTTACCGCCGCGGATATTGACCGCGCTCACGGTGCCCACGCCGCCATTGCTATTGATGGTTACACCCGGAACAAGACGCAGCAGATCTGTCACAGTGACGCTTTGTAGACGCTCAATGCGGTCCTCATTGAGTACCGAAACACTCTGCCCGGTCTGTGACAATCCTTGTTCCGTGCGACCTGCGGTCACAATGATCACATCATCTTCGGAGCCGTTTTCTGCCGCCTCAGCATAAATGGGCTGCGCGCCTAACAATAAAGCCAATGCCGACAATGATGGTTTTGAGATTTTATAATTCACGATATTTCCTTTTTGACAATCATTCAAAAAGGCCACGCATATTGATGCCTGTGGAGACTCCCACATGCGCAGCCCGATGGTAATCGTCGCCACGCGAGGAATCCCTCGATCATATGGCACACCCCGTCCGCATGATAGAACGACAGCTACGGGCAGGTCTCCTGGCTCTTGGGTCGATGCTGGATTTGCCCCCTTCCCAGACACATGGTCCAGTGGGATTTGACAGATCAGCTCACCAATCACAGTTGCGGGGGCAGCTTCGGCACGAGACATCGCGTCTCTTCCGAATTCCCTTTTGATCTCGTCTCCGAGAACCTGTAGCAGCGCTGGCCTTACCGACCCTCCCGCCGCCGGGCAAGGGAAATAAATTTACAGTAAAGAAAAAGCTTGATAGGCGGCCGCTAAGGTCAGAATGACTTTGAGCAATTGAATATTGAGTGCAAGACTTGGTCCCATTTTAAACCGTGACCGAATTTTATTGGATGCAAATGATGAACTTGAACTTGAGAACTGTTCGTGAAGCATTGCCGGCTCCAATCCTTCCCTTAGCACTTTCGTTCTACCGTGTAGTCAATATTTTGATGGCCAAAAAACCGGAATTTGCGATCATCGGGACGGGGCGTTCAGGGAGTACCTATGTCGCTGAAATGTTCAAGGCTTCGGGTTATGAATGTTCACACGAAGCTTACTTTACACCAGAGGGACCGAAACTAAGAAATCCAGAACGAGGCATTCATTGTAAGGGAGATTCTTCGTGGTTGGCTGTGCCCTTTCTTCCGGATCCGGACATAGTTGCAATTCATCAGGTTAGGCATCCTCATAAAGTCATTCTATCGACTTATAATTTGGGTTGGTTCGATGAAAACATACAAAATCAAAGAATGCCATTCTATACATTTGCAAAAGAGCATTTTGAGTTCAGCGACGATCCTCTCCAGAGCAGTTTACGATGGTATATTGAATGGAATCAGCGATGTGAGCTAATCACGGACAAGCGATTTCAGATCGAAAAGCTTTCAGAAAATATTGACAATCTATCGAATTGGCTTGGCCGAGATCTCACTTATATCGAAAAGAACCGTTCTAGTAACTCAAACTCCAGAAGAGCGGTAGTCGATAACCCGCTTGACGATATTAGTGACCGAATCAAAGAATATCCGGAATATGACCGATTATTGGAAATGGCGGAAACATATGGATATGTCCTTTAAGCAATAAAGTTCTTTATACTGCTGCCTTGATATACAATCTAACTCTCCTCCAATTTGTCCGGTATTTGACGTAAATTTGCTAGTCAAGCAAAGCCGTAAAAACTTGCAAATAGCCGCATTATTTCCGTGAAACTGGGGACAATAGAGCTACACCGACCGTTAGATGCACTGTTGCATTGCATAGATCGAAGGTTGAAAATGAAAACGCTCGCCACATCCACCATCGCCAGCTCCTTGCTGATTTCGGCTACGGCCATGGCTCAAACCGCGCCTTCCATCGAAGAAATTGTTGAAAGTGCCATCGCTAGTGGCGACACGGAAGCACTGGATGCAATTGCAAAATATGTGCCCGCTGAAAGCGACACAGCGATCAAAATCCAATCCTATAAAACCGCAGTGGCCGCTGAAGCTGCAGAAGCAGAAGCAGCCAAAAAACAAGGCGGCCTTTTTGATAACTGGGAAGGGTCAGGCCAGCTCGGCGGCTTTCAATCAAGCGGCAACACGAGTTCAGTCGGTGTGACGGCGGGAATAAACTTGACCAAAGAAGGCGAGAAATGGCGATATAAGTTCCGGACGATCGCCGATTACCAGAGAACCAATGGCACCACGGACCGAGAACAATTTCTGGTCGCTCTCGAACCAAATTACAAGTTTAATGATCGCCTCTTCGCTTATGGCCTCGCGCAATATGAGCGCGATCGCTTCCAAGGATTTAGTGCGCGCTACACATTGTCGGGAGGCTTGGGATATAGCGTTATCAAAACCGACAAGATGCAGCTTGATGTAAAAGCCGGCCCCGCGTGGCGCAAAACCAACCTTATCGGCGGTGGTTCTACCTCTGATATAGCCGGACTGGCCGCAGCCAACTATTCTTGGAAAATTAATCCAGCCATTACATTTACCCAAGATTTGTCGGCATATGTGCAATCTGGGAACAGCACCTATACATCCCTGACCGGATTAGACGCTAAGCTAAGCGATAAGCTATCGGCGCGGCTTTCCTATCAGCTCGAACATGAAACCAACCCGCCTCTTGGCTTGAAAAGCACGGATACATTAACCCGGGCCACGCTTGTTTTTGGATTCTAATACCGTTTGCACGTTTTCGGCAAAGAAATGAGACAGGATTTAGTAGCGGTCCAGTGCTTGAGCGATTCTGCATCTAGGATCGGCGAGCCGCTTTGATCATGGTCAATAGAGGGCGGCGTGATCAGCGCAAGACATAGAAAAATCATTCGATTGATAACCAATACCGCGAATGTGATAGACTAAAGCAGTCAAGAATGCATATAAGCCGATTATTGGGCGCCGATGAATATCATTGCCCCTGAGGTCAGCCTCGCCTAAATCGCTTTTCATGATCAAAAATTTTTCTCACTCGGTTTCTTTGTCGTCTTGGGCGACGGCCATTCTAGCAGTCAGCTTAGTGCTGACCGGTTGCAAGCGAATACCCGATGCCGATGCTGATCGGTTAGAAACGGCCCGTGCCTATCCACCGGCTTCGCGTCCCGTATCCGCTTTGGCCGGCAATCAATGGTCGACGGAAACGGCACGCGATACCGTTGGAGAAGCTGAGGAGATTATGAAGGCTGCGGGGATTCAGCCAGGAATGACGGTTGCAGATATCGGCGCCGGTGAAGGCTATTATACGGTTCGTCTTGCTGAGAAAGTGGGAGCGGATGGACGCGTACTTGCTCAGGATATTGATCAAGAGGCCATCAAACGCCTCGCCGATCGCGTAGCGCGCGATGCATTGGATAATGTTTCGATAAAACTGGGCGCACCGGACGATCCAAGATTGCCAAAAGACAGTTTTGATCGGGTGTTCCTCGTTCACATGTATCACGAAGTCCGGGAGCCCTATGCTTTTCTATCCAGGCTTCGTCCCGCTATTAGTTCTGACAGCAATGGTGGAGATTATGATGGCGGCGAAGTCATTGTTGTGGATGTCGACCGACCGTTCGCGCAACATGGGATCGCGCCCAAACAGTTATTTTGCGAATTTGAAGCTGTCGGATATCAACTGATAGGATTTATGGAACGTCCCGAGCTTGGCGGCTATTTTGCGCGATTTCGTCCTGTCGGCAGTGCGCCCTTACCCGGCAAGATAAAGCCTTGTGAACTAAAAATGTAGGCAAGGGTCAGCTGCTATTGCAGCCTAGAATTCCGGGCTTTTCTCAAAATACGCTTCCAATGACGACGGTCGCGTTCCTGCATCGTCTGATCACTGACGCGCTTTTGGAGGACCTCTATGAGTTCCTCACCATATTTTGTCCGCAAATGGCGCAATTCAAGATTGTCTTTCGCGCGCCGCTCCGGCTTTTCAAACAGCCCAAACATATTCCCCCCAAGGATATTGGCACGACCCAATTAATGGCGGCTTTACATTAGTTTTGACGGTTTGGAAAATGCATTAAGAAATGTTTTACAGAAGTTTACTTAGCCCTCGTCACCCATTTTTAAAGCAGCAATAAAGGCTTCCTGCGGAATGGATACATTGCCATATTCCCGCATCTTGGCTTTACCCTTTTTCTGCTTATCGAGCAGCTTCTTCTTCCGGCTAATATCCCCGCCATAGCATTTTGCCGTAACATCCTTGCGCATCGCGGCAATAGTTTCCCGAGCGATTACTTTTCCGCCAATGGCGGCTTGGACCGGAATTTTGAACAAGTGGCGTGGAATCAAGTCTTTCAACCTTTCGCACATATGCCGTCCACGCGATTCAGCAGCATCGCGATGCACGATCATGCTCAATGCATCAACAGGATCGCCATTGACCAAAATGTTCATCTTAACCAGATCACCCGTTTGCAATCCAACCTGATGATAATCAAAGCTCGCATAGCCTCTGGAAATGCTCTTAAGCCGATCATAAAAATCGAATACGACTTCGTTAAGCGGCAGCTCATAAACGACTTGCGCGCGATCACCGACATAGGTGAGGTTTTTTTGAACGCCCCGGCGGTCCTGACAGAGCTTGAGAATACCGCCCAAATATTCATCGGGGCAGTAAATAGTGGCCTCAATCCAAGGTTCTTCAATAGCCGAAATTTTTACGACATCTGGCATATCTGCTGGATTGTGAAGATATTGCTCGGTTCCGTCATTCATCACCATGCGGTAAACAACAGAGGGCGCGGTTGTGATCAAATCCAGATCATATTCCCGGGTCAAGCGTTCCTGGATAATCTCAAGGTGCAACAATCCTAAAAAACCGCAACGAAAGCCTTGCCCCAAGGCCGCACTGGTTTCCATCTCAAACGAGAAACTCGCGTCATTCAGGCGCAATTTGCTGATGCTTTCCCGCAATTTTTCAAAATCAGCGGCATCAACTGGAAACAGGCCGCAAAAAACAACCGATTGCACTTCCTTAAATCCGGGAAGAGCTTCATCCGCGCCGCCTTTAACGGTCGTAATCGTGTCACCAACCGCGGTTTGAGACACTTCTTTAATCTGTGCTGTAATGAACCCAATTTCACCGGCGGCCAGTTCCGGCAGTTGTTCGATTTTGGGGCTCATACAGCCGACACGATCAACGAGATGCTCGGTGCCTTGCGCCATAAATTTAATCCGTTGGCCCTTGGTCAAAACGCCGTCGACCACACGAACCAAAATCACCACACCGAGATAAGGATCATACCAACTGTCGACCAACATAGCCTTGAGCGGCGCTTCGCGATCGCCACCCGGTGGTGGAATTTTCGCGACTATTTGTTCGAGTATATCTTCAATGCCAATACCCGATTTCGCGGAAGCCAGTACAGCTTCAGACGCATCAAGACCGATAATTTCTTCAATCTCATTGCGCACACGCTCGGGTTCCGCTGCGGGAAGATCAACCTTGTTCAGAACAGGCAGAATTTCGTGATCATGTTCAATCGACTGATAAACATTAGCCAGCGTTTGCGCTTCTACACCTTGCGCCGCGTCAACCACCAACAGGGCCCCTTCGCAGGCAGCTAAACTGCGGGATACTTCATAAGCAAAATCGACATGGCCCGGCGTGTCCATCAAACTGAGTTCATAGGCTTCACCATTTTTTGCGGTATAATTTAGGCGTACAGTTTGCGCCTTGATCGTTATGCCCCGCTCGCGTTCAATATCCATATTGTCGAGCACTTGCTCGCTCATTTCTCGCTCGGTTAAACCACCGGTATATTGGATCAGCCGGTCAGCCAGAGTGGACTTACCATGATCGATATGGGCAATGATCGAGAAATTTCGGATGTGGGAACGATTGGTCATAGCCGGGCCGATAGCAGGGGTTTTGATCGCTGTCAGCAGGGAAACGTGCAAAATACGTGCTAACCTTATAGTACGATCAATTGCGAGACCGTTTCGCGGCCTATCCAAGCTCTCAACCGAGGCTTTAGCCACGAAAAGCCAAAGCCAATCAAAGCATCTGTCCCGCTAGTAAATGCCGCCTTCATCCTGCAGGAAGTCATTGTCATTTTGCGCGGGACGATTGCTTCGCCCTTCCCCATTGTCTCGGTTCCGCGCGGCTAGCTTCGCCGCCCGCAATTGGGCTTTGCGCGCTTCCAATCTCGCGAGCAGCTCTTCTTTGCGAATAGAGCGTCTGGGTTCGGTCTCCGGTTTAAAAACATCCCAAATCACTGCAGATTTCGGATCATCCGAAGGCCAGCCACCAAATACCCGCTTCCCGCTCTTACGATCCACTCGAACCATGCGAATGCCGCGGGGTGCAACAAAGGGAGTTTTTGGCATTCCGGCCATTGCCTTTTGCGCGAACTCTTTGAAAATTGGAGCAGCAAGCGTGCCGCCTTGTGCATAACCGCCCATATTGGAAGGCTGATCAAATCCCATATAAACACCAGCGACCATATCAGGCGATCCGCCGACAAACCACACATTGGTTGGACCACTGGCGGTTCCGGTCTTGCCGAAGAGCGGCCGGTTCAAGCTTTTCAAATTCTGGGCTGTGCCGCGCGTAATGACCCCTTCCAAAATGTTGACCATTTGATAGGCCGTCATCGGGTCCATCAGCTGTTTGCCAGCTGGTCTTGGCCGCGGCATGGTTTCGCCATCCCACTCATCCTGATTGCAATTTTCGCAAATACGTTTGTCCGCACGAAAAATCACTTTGCCTTTTCGATCTTGGACAAAATCAATCACCGTGGGTTGCAGCTCCCGGCCGTGATTGACCAGCATCGAATAAGCGTTTGTCAACTTTGCCACTGTTGTGTCACCAGCACCCAGCGCGAACGCCAGATAAGGCTTATAATCACCAATTCCCATGGTTTTGATTGTGTTGACCACATTGTCCATGCCAGCGTCATTGGCCGCTCTCACCGTCATCAGATTGCGGGATTGCTCAACCCCCCAACGCAAAGTCTGTTCACCGGCACCGCGGGCCCCGCCGAAGTTTCGGAAACATTTTCGGCCCAAAGCGGCGGACTGATAAACACAAAATGGACTGTCGACGATGATTGTTGCTGGTGTCATGCCCTGATCCAGAGCTGTAGCATAAACAAAGGGTTTGATCGTCGATCCAGGTTGTCTTTCGGCTTGGGTCGCTCGGTTGAACGAACTCATACGGTCATCAAAACCACCTTGCATCGCCCATATCCGGCCATTGCGCGGGTTTTGTACGACCATACCGCCGGATACTTTGGGAACATTGCGTAAAGCGTATCGGCTGCCGCCTGCTGGACTGACAGCAATAATGTCGCCAGATTTCAACTTGCTCGGCGCGCCGTTTAGTCGACCCGTCGTACCGTCCGTAAAGCCTATCTCAGCTCCATTGCCTTGGCGGTTGAGAGTGACCGCAATCCGCCAATCGGCATAATCCGTACGGATAAAGGTTGAAGCCAAACGTTGCGACCATTTGTCATCAATTTCAATTTTATTTATCGGTCCGCTCCAACCCTTGCCGCGGCTATATCGCAGCAAGCCGTTGCGCAGCGAGTCTTTAGTATATTGCTGCAACTCCGGATTGAGAGACGTACGCACCCATAGGCCGCCAGAATAGACGCTATAAGGCCCCGCTTCTTCATTTTCGCCGAACTGCTCGATCAATTGGCGGCGCACTTCTTCAATATAATATCCACCGACCCGCTCGAACCGGGCTCCACGAGAACGGATCGCACCCAAAGGCTGAGCGACAGCACGGTCGTGCTGGGCTTGGGTTATCCAATCATTGGCCAACATCCGGCCTAAGGCCCAATCTCGCCGATTAACCGCGCGCTGTTCATTTTTTTCTGGACGATAGTTGGAAGGGCCTTTGGGCAAAATCGCCAAATAAGCCATTTCGTGCAAAGCCAACTCATCAACATCCTTGCCAAAATAAGCTTGTGCCGCGGCTTGTACGCCATAGGCATTGCGGCCCAGGAAAATCTGGTTGAGATACAGTTCCAAGATTTCCTGCTTGGTCAACACTTCCTCGATGCGATAGGCAAGAATGGCTTCCCGCACTTTGCGGCGATAAGAAACTTCATTGGTCAATAAGAGGTTTTTGGCCACTTGCTGGGTAATAGTCGAAGCGCCCACCGGACGCCCGCTATTTGAAATATTCGTGACAATTGCCGTGGCAATCCCGGGATAATCCAAACCGCCATGTTCAAAAAATGTGCGGTCTTCGGCAGCGAGATAGGCACGAACCAAAAGCGCTGGATATTCTGCATATTCCAATTGAACGCGGCGTTCGCGCGCATAGCTGTGAACCGGTTCACCATCATAGGCCCGAACCATTGTCGGCAAGGGCGGCTCATATTGTTGCAACGTTTTGGCGTCCGGCAAGTCGCGCGCAAAAATCGCCCAGATTAATAACCAACCGATCAGGCAAAGCGCGACAAACACCAGAAAAAGGCGGAAAAAACGCTTCTGCCAAAGCTTATCCAGCCAGTTAAAAAAACCGCCAGTATTGCGTTCCAGCTTATATGCTAGACTTTCGGTAGCGTCCGCGCCTGAATTATCGGGTGTATTTTCGACCATATGCAGCGCTATCTAGCACTATCAGTAGCATTTTCCAGCGATTATCGACGAAAAATTTTGTCACTTCGGCTTCGAACAAACAAGATAAACCAAAAATTCAGCAGAAACCGCGCAAATGACCCGCAATCAATTAGCGTTGCGCAAGTTTCCGCGCAAAATGGGCTTCGATCGCATTTGCGATACCAATGGCCACTTTGGTTTGTCCCGCGCGGGAGCTGAGCAATTGGACGTCTTCTTTGTTGGTCAGATAGCCGCTTTCGAACAACACAGATGGTGTGTCCGGTGCTTTGAGAACCACCAAGGATGCAAACCGATGCGGATTGGTGCGAAATTTGATCAACCGTTGCCCTTCGCGGATCAGCAATTTCGCAAAATCAGCCGATACATTCATCGTTTCGCGCTGCGTGAGATCAATCAATATCGAGGATACATCCTGATTAGAGGCGCCCAGATTGACGCCATTGATAATGTTTGAGCGATTTTCTCGTGCCGCCAATTTTGCTGCTTCCCGGTCAGAGGCGACTTCCGACAAAGTATAGACTGTCGCTCCAGCCGCCGATTGATTGCCAGCGGCATCGGCGTGAATGGAAATAAACAAGTCGGCATCGAGGCGGCGCGCTATTCCATAACGTTCTTCCAAAACCAGATATTTGTCGCTGTTACGGGTCATGGCAACGCGCACGCGGCCGCTTGCAACCAATTGATCCCGAACCGCACGTGAAATGGCTAGCGTAATGTCTTTCTCACGTTGGCTACCATGGGGTGAAATCGCGCCTGGATCATGACCGCCATGGCCAGCATCAATCACGACCAAGGGCCGGCTGGGGTCTTTCGGTCCAGATACTTTTGGTAAAGCGACCTTATCTTGCGGTTTTCCGAGAGGAACCTTCACACTATAGCTATTTTTTGGCGGTTCAGCGCGGAATTGAGCCGGCGGCACGAAGGACTTGCGCCCCTTTGCAAGGGCATTATCACCCACGGTCTGCAAGCGCAGTTTGAGCCTTTTACCATCAGCGGTAAACCCGCCTCCAGTGATCACTGCGGGACGGTCGAGATCAAACACAATTCGTGCAATATTTGGCTCATATTGGCCTTGCCGCACAGACTTTATCATACCGGCTGCATAGCCACCGCGTCCGGCCTTGCCACCTTTCACGTCGATCGCAATGCGATCCGGGCCAGCCAAAGAAAATGTTGTGGCACCTTCGACAAATCCGTCAAAAGAGACAGTAATTAACCCATCACGCGCGTCAATTTTGCTGATTGAGCCGGCATTTGCGGCGTTCAATGTCAGAAGCGAAGAGGCTAAAATGGCAGCGAAGGGCATAGCGGCCTTATGCAATGCGGCTGCTATATCGGTCCAGTGAAAATTCATGTTGACTATATTGCCTTTGGTTACTCCCCGCCAATCGCGGTAAAAAACCCATTAAGCATATAATCGTAATCCCCCGTAAAATGAGATGGTTAACAGGAAATTTACTATAAATTGGATAGACTTATCTCTTCGAGACAGATGCAGGATTATCGTAGTCCAATCCGGTGATAGTTTGTGTTGCCGATTTGTTATTGCGGTGCTAGCACATGAATTCTGTTGTTCGAAAATTTTTCGAAACAGCAAAATCTAGGCTGGAAAATGATCCAGCGCACAGAGGTTGAAGCGACATGAGGCATGACATCTCCGGCTCAGAAACTCTTCCAAAGGGAAGCGTTTCCACAGACGGAAAGACCCTGGCTACTGGCCCGGGCCATGCATTTGTCGCAGACACAATATTTTCAAAGACATTTGAACTTAACCGGATGACGCCGCCCGCTCCCCCTAATTTGGCAGCGCGCAAGAAGACGTCGTCCCTTTTATATTGCATGGTCCCGCCGGGAGCATTTCCGCCGCGCCATGCCAGGAGTATATTTAATGACAACGCGCATGTTAATCGACGCGCGCCACCAGGAAGAAACCCGAGTGGCGGTCGTAAAAGGGAACAAAATTGAAGAATTCGATTTCGAATCTTCAGAACATAAACAGCTAAAAGGCAACATTTATCTAGCGAAAGTCACGCGAGTAGAACCCTCGCTGCAAGCTGCATTTGTCGATTATGGCGGCAATCGGCATGGTTTTCTTGCCTTTAGCGAAATTCATCCCGACTATTATCAAATTCCGAAAGAAGATCGGGAGCGCCTGCTCGCCGAAGAAGCCGAACATGCCGCTGAAGAACAGCAATTGCGTGAGCGGGAAGAAGAAGAAGGCGAAGGCCCTGCTGATGTTATCGCATCGGAAGCAACTGAAGAACTGGATGATGCGGTTGAAGATGTCGAAAAAGACGAAAGCGTTGATACGATTGATGTAACAGAAGGCGAAGTGCCGGCTGAAGAATCCAATGACGATGATGCGGATGACGAAGATGAAGAAGGAGAAGAAGACCCTTCTGAAACGGAAGACGAAGCTCCAAAAGAAGAGCCCAAGGGCAAAGGCCGGGGCGGACGCGGAAAAGGCCGTAATCGCGGGCGCGGAGGCCGCGGCGGAAAAGGCAATGTCGCTAAAGCCAGCGACCAAGCCCGCCAAAAACGCATGGCGTTGCGCAAGCGGTATAAAATCCAGGATGTTATCCAACGCCGCCAGGTTGTATTGGTTCAAGTGGTCAAAGAAGAGCGCGGCAATAAAGGCGCTGCACTCACGACTTATCTCAGTCTCGCCGGGCGCTATTGCGTATTGATGCCGAACACCTCTCATGGTGGCGGTATCAGCCGGAAAATCAACAATGCCGGCGATCGCAAACGCTTAAAGACTATTATCGCTGATCTCAATCTGCCCACGACAATGGGTTGTATTGTGAGAACCGCTGGTCTGTCCCGAACGAAACCCGAAATCAAACGCGATTTTGATTATCTCGCTCGCCTGTGGGACGAAGTGCGCGAAAATACATTAGGCGCTGTTGCTCCAAAACTGATCCACAGCGATAGTGATCTTATCAAACGCGCAATTCGCGATATTTACAATCGGGAGATAGAGGAAGTTCTGGTGGAAGGTGCGGATGGTTATACCGCAGCCAAGAGTTTCATGAAATTGTTGATGCCAAGCCATAGCCGGCGCGTCAAAAGCTATGCCGATCCCATTTCGCTGTTCCAACGCTATGGCGCTGAAGATCAGCTTTCGGCCATGTATCAACCAGAAGTGCAGCTAAAATCTGGCGGTTATCTGGTAATCAATCCGACGGAAGCGCTGGTGTCAATAGATATCAACTCCGGACGATCCACCCGAGAACATGGTATTGAGGCCACTGCCGTTAAAACCAATTTGGAAGCGGCCGCAGAAATCGCGCGGCAATTGCGTTTGCGCGACATGGCCGGCCTTGTGGTTATCGATTTTATCGACATGGATCGTCACGGCAATGTCCGTAAGGTGGAACGCGCAATGCGCGATGCTCTCAAAAATGACAGAGCGCGCATTCAGGTCGGCCGCATCTCGAGCTTCGGACTGCTGGAAATGAGCCGCCAACGCTTGCGGACCGGCGTACTCGAAGCGTCCACCAAAATCTGTCCGCATTGTGAAGGTACCGGACTCGTGCGTACGGCGTCTTCCTCCGCCTTATCCGCTTTGCGTTTGATTGAAGAAGAAGCGGCTAAGGGCAAAGCCAGCAAAATCACCCTTACGGCCAGCCAAGAAGCAACCATCTATGTACTGAACAGCAAACGTCATGAAATTGATGACATAGAGAAACGCTACAGCGTTACCGTGGAGATAACACCGGATGGCGAAGTGGAAGGCGCCCGGATGGAAGTTAAAGGTTCGGGTGGGCCGCCTAAAAACGCGCCCAAATTCGAGCCCATTGTCGATGATGATGATGACGATGACGTAAACACTGCGGCCGAACAGGATGAAACGGAAGAGCGTCCGCGCAAAAAACGGAGACGACGCGGACGACGAGGACGCGGATCTGACCGGAAAAACGATAGCGCCGGCGGTGAAGGTCAAAATGCGACCCCATCAGAGGATAGTGTTTCATCACCCGCCGCCGATGCAGAGGGCGACACCCAATCGGAAGGGGATGAGAAACCAAAGGCCAAACGGGCCCGTGGTGGACGCAACCGCAAAACCACTGATGAAAGCAACGTCGAAAAGGAAACAGCGCAAGCTGAGGCAACTGACGGCGCAGAAAAGCCTAAACGCGCTAGTCGTTCGCGCAAAAAAACAGAGGCCGTTTCCGACAAACCCGCAGAGACGGAAGACGCAGATAATGCGGCGACCAAGGATGCGGAAGATAAACCGAAGCGCAGGCGTGCACCGCGCAAAACGAAAGCATCGGCTGACGATGTAGACGCATCGGCCGAAGCGGGCGAAGAAGCAAAAGCAAATAAACCCGCCGCCAAAAAAACAACGCGGTCAAAAGCAAAAAAAGTCGCCGCGGATCCGTCCGAAACGCCTGACAAAGCCGAGAAACCAGCTATAAAAGCTGCGCCCAAATCAGCGGCCAAAAAGGCGAGTACCAAAAAAACGGCGGCCAAGAAAACAACCGAGGACAAATCGCCAAAATCCGCAGCGGAACCGGCTACTGATGAAAAAGCAGGTGCTCCGCGCGCTGGTTGGTGGCAACGCACGTTCGGGTGATCTCATATTTCCGGCTTTTGCGCAGAAATGCGTGGAAGCCGGTTGGGATTTCATCGGACGTTAAGCCTTGGTCTGCCAATAGGAGGCATATTTGCTAAAGCTTTATCCAAGGGAAATTCATGGCATCGCCCAACGCTAAGAGAAACAGGCCTTTTTCGGCCTTGTCTTTGTCTCATCTGGGACAAGTAATCACGGCATTTCTAGCAATGGTCGCCATCACCGTACAGCCCGTGGCCGCCCAATCGATACTGAGAGATGCGGAAACCGAAGCTTTGTTTAGCGATATGGTCGCGCCGCTGGTTGCGGTGTCTGAACTGGATGCCAAAGATGTTGAAGTGATCCTCATCAACAGCAGTCAGATTAACGCTTTTGTCGCCGGCGGCCAAAGAATGTTCTTCTATTCTGGGACAATTGCAGCAGCCGATTCTGCTGTCGAAATCCAAGGCATTATGGCCCATGAATTGGGGCATATTACCGGCGGGCATATCATCAGATTTGACGAAGGCATTAAGACCGCAACCGGCATTACAATATTGAGCCTGATCCTTGGGGCCGCCGCCATTGCGGCAGGTGCCGGCGACGCTGGCGCTGGAATATTGGCTGCTGGCCAACAAGCCGCCACCGGAAAATTTCTGGCCTTTAGCCGCGTTCAAGAACGCAGCGCAGATTCAGCTGGTGCGCGCTATTTGTCTGCTGCTGGGATCACCGGCAAGGGATCGATTGATTTTTTCAAGAAGCTGCAAAATTATGAATTCCGTCTCGGTATTCCGCAAGAAGACAGCTATGGTCGAACCCACCCTTTATCCGGCGAACGTGTAACCTTATTGCGCGACGTCTACCAAGCAGATCCCGCTTGGGAAACACCGCCGGATCCGGATATCGAAAAACGCTTCCAACGCGTCAAAGCCAAATTGCTTGGCTTTACCAATGAGCCCACGGTTACCCTTCGCACTTTTCCCGAAAGCGATCAAAGCGTTCCAGCCCGCTATGCACGGGCCTATGCGTGGCACAAAAGCGCTTATCCTGAACGCGCGTTGATGGAGGTCAATAATCTCCTTAAACAAGCACCCAACGACCCCTATTTTCTAGAGTTGCATGGCCAAATTTTACTTGAATCCGGAAAGCCTCGAGAAGCCATCGCATCCCTTCGCAAAGCGGTTCGATTGACCAATAATCAACCTCTCATTGCCAGCCTTTTTGGCCATGCGTTAGTCGCTACCGAGGATGAGACGCATTTCGAAGAAGCGCAAAGGGTCTTGAAAGCTGCGGTTGTCAAAGACAATCGCAATCCTTTTGCCTGGTATCAATTAGGCGTCGTCTATTCGCAGCAAGGCGATACTGCACGCGCGCAATTGGCAACCGCTGAAAGCGCACTGCTCGAACGCAATTATGGTAGCGCTATTCGCAGCTCCCAAATAGCGATGGCAGGCATTAAGGAAAACACGCCCGAATGGATCCGCGCACAAGATATTTCATTGATCGCAAAAAGCGAATTTGAGCGCGCGGGCAACCGCCGGCGGTAATCGATAGCACCGATCAATATCCGACTTTTCCTGTAACAATTGTGGACAAATGCACGAAGCTCCGACAAGGAGTTCCAAACCCTTTGATATGGTGACATGTGGAAAATAAGAATAGAAAGTGGATGTTTATGGCGGGAGGCGGATTGGCCATTGCAGCGGCAGCGGGCATTTGGTTCATGCAAACAGGCGGTGCAACCGCCAGCGATGATGCCGCCAAGGCCGCATTGGCCGCTGGCATCGATTCCAGGGAACAAGCCGCGATTGAGGCAATTGTTCGCGACTATATTCTCAAAAACCCTGAGATCATCCCAGAAGCCGTAGAAATATTGCAAAACCGGCAAAAATCAGCTGCGATTAATGAAATTCGCACCGACATTGAAGCTCCTTTTGCCAATGCGGCTTTCGCGGGCAATCCCAATGGTGATGTCGTGGTTGTGGAATATTCTGACTTTGCGTGTCCTTATTGCAAACAAACAACGGCCGATATTGACCGCGTGCTTAAGGAAGATAAAAATATCAAAGTCGTATTTCGCGAACTTCCGATATTGAGCGAGGCCAGTAATGATGCGGCACTCATGGCTCTGGCTGCGGCCAAGCAAGGTAAATATTTTGCGTTTCACAAAACAATGTTCGCAACCGGACGCCCGACGCCATCCACGATTGAAAGCGCGGCCAAAGAAGTTGGAATCAATCTAGCTGAGGCACGGAAATTTATCGCGACGCCAGAAGCCCAGAAAGAATTGCAAAACAACATAGAAGTAGCGCGCAAATTGCAATTTACTGGCACCCCAGCCTTTGTTGTGGGTAATCAGACGGAAGTCGGTGCGGTGGGCTATGACGGATTGAAACAGATGATCGCAAAGGCCCGCGGTTCAAAATAGACCGAAAAGGGTGCTGTTTCCGCCGTGTAGAATACTGCCGGTCATTGACCCTAAGCCCGCTGATTTACTGCAGCGAAGCTCACATTTTTTTGGCTAATTGCGCCCCTTGAAGCCTTGAGCCACGACATACCATTCGGACGACCCTTTCCGGCTCGCCGGAGGCTTGGCATGTTTCACCGTTTTGAAATATTTTTTAAGCAAGGCGAGCAATTCATTGTCTGTTCCGCCGGCCAAAACTTTGGCGACAAATGCACCACCTTCTCGCAGGTTTCCAATCGCAAAATGAGCCCCTGCTTCAACCAGGCCCATGGTCCGTAGATGGTCCGTTTGCTGATGCCCTACAGTATTTGCAGCCATATCCGACAATACAAGATCAGGCGCGCTTCCCAAGGCGTCGAGCAATTTGTCCGGCGCGCTGTCGTCCATGAAATCCATTTCGAAAATCGTCACACCTTCAATGGCATCCACAGGCAGCAGATCAATGCCGACAATTTTGGCTTGGGGAACAAATTTACGAATGACTTGCGCCCAGCCTCCTGGCGCAATGCCTAGATCGACAACCGCTTTCGCCTGGCGGACAAATTTGAAACGCTCGTCCAGTTCCAAAATCTTGTACGCCGCTCGGGAGCGATAGCCATCCGCTTTCGCTTGTTTGACATAGGGGTCATTTAGTTGCCGCTCGAGCCAACGGGTCGAACCAATTTTCCGTCCCTTAGCGGTTTTCACCCGTTGTCTTTGTCCTGATCGACCGCGGCTCATGATATTGTCCTTTTCATGTTCCACGCTTTCTTTCGTTGGAAGACATTAAGGAACGCAAAATCCCTTCCCGAATACCACGATCAGCAACGCCCACTCGGCTCGCTGGCCAAATATCCAGAATGGAGTCCAAAATAGCACAGCCGCCTACAACGAGATCAGCCCGTTCCTTGCCGATGCACGGAATTTCCGCGCGTTCTCCGGGTGAACAGCCAGCCAGCATTGCGCTAATATCGCGCATTGATTCAGCCGGAACGATCAAACCGTCAATGACTTTGCGATCATATTGCGGCAATTTAAGATGAAGGCTCGCCAATGTTGTGACGGTACCACTTGTGCCTAACAAGCGATAATCGCTGTCATCACTATGCGGCAATCGGCTGGCAAACTCAGCAAAGCTATTGGTCACTCGGGCCCGCATATTATTATAGGCTACTTCCCGCGCCGCTGGATCATTGCCGTCATATTTTTCGCTTTCGGTCAACGAGACAACACCCCAGGGCGCGCTCAACCAATCAATAATTTCCGGCGCTGCCCCCGAGGTGTCAACCAAGACCAGTTCCGTGGATCCACCACCAATATCAAATATCAATGCCGGCCCCTGCCCGGGTTCGAGCAATATCTGACAGCCCAAAACGGCCAGACGCGCTTCTTCCTCCGCAGTGATGATATCCAGGGCAATACCGGTTTCGCGGCGCACTCTGTCGATAAATTTTTCGCCGTTGCTCGCCCGGCGACAGGCTTCGGTGGCGACCGAGCGCGCCAGTGTCACATTGCGCCGTTTCAATTTATCCGCACAGATGGACAAAGCCGCAACCGCCCGGTCCATGGCCCGGTTACTAATCCGACCGGTTTCCACTAACCCTTCACCCAAACGCACCACGCGGGAAAAGGCATCGGTCACGATAAATCCATCAGACGACGGTTTTGCAACCAATAACCGACAGTTATTAGTGCCCAAATCAATAGCAGCATAGGAACGCAATTTGGGCCATCGGGCGCCATTTTGCCGGGCGGGAGACGCATTTCGACTCCCATTTCTATTTGTCGCCGCATGTTTCGGGCGGTCTGTCCTTGCGGATTTTCCGCCGTTCCGTTGTTGCGGCGATGGGGACTTGTCATCCACCATAACCGTTACTCTTATATTTCTCCGGATCGGATAATACCGCCGGTACTTGCCAACAGAGATAACCACAGCACGGCCGATGTGCAAGAGTTTAGCGTCATTCACCCTCGCAATTCGGAGATTTGAAAAACCTTGACCCCATTCCCCCCTCCGCTTATTCGCGCCCCGGCGGCTCCCCTGTCGTATAATGGTAATACCACGGACTCTGACTCCGTTAATTGAGGTTCGAATCCTCACGGGGGATCCAAAGGTGGGGGAAATGTTGTGGGGATCAGCAGATTGGCGCAAGCCAAGTGACGCAATATCAAAATTCTAATGACGCGGCTTCTGCACAAGCGGATTCAGAAGCCAAAGAGACAACGATAAGTTTTTCTCTCGGCTTGGCGGATTTTTTGGCCGAGAATAAGATCTCAATCGGCTTCACTTCCTATCAGACGGGACGGCTCTATCTTGTGGGCTGCGGTCCGGATGGCAAGCTCGCCGTCCATGAGGCGATTTACCCGCAAGCCATGGGCGTTACCGCGGATAGCGATCGCATATATCTCGGAACTTTAACCCAGATTGTGCGCATGGAAAATGTCTTGGCACCCGGTCAGCTAACCAATGAGACCCATGATAAAGTATTTGTGCCGCGCAATATGCACACCACCGGCAATATTGACATTCATGAGCTGGGCATCCGCGCAGATGGCCATATAATTTTCGTCAATACACGGTTTAACTGTTTGAGTGTTTCGAGTGTAACCCATAGTTTCAAACCGATATGGAAACCTTCCTTCATATCAGAATTGGCAAAAGAAGATCGCTGCCACCTTAATGGGCTGGCGATGGTTGACGGACAACCCAAATATGTCAGCGCGGTCAGTCAATCGGACCGTAAAGATGGCTGGCGTGATCACCGCAAAGATGGGGGTGTGATCATCGAAATCGAAACCAACGCCATTTTGACCGATGGCTTGTCAATGCCGCATAGTCCGCGTGATCATGCGGGGAGAATCTGGCTTCTCAACTCGGGAACGGGTGAGTTAGGGTGGCTCCATCCCACCGACCATGCTTTCACACCGATTGCATTTTTTCCTGGCTTTCTCCGCGGACTCGACTTTCACAATGATCATGCCTTTGTGACCATGTCTAAACCGCGCAATGGAAGTTTTGAAGGTTTGGAACTGGATCATAAGCTTGCCAAAACCGAGACGGCGGCCTGGTGCGGTTTGCAAATATTGTCTCTTTCGACCGGTCAGATTGCACAATGGCTGCGCTTTGATGGCCTGATTACCGAGCTGTTCGATATTTGCATCCTCCCGAATGTCGCCAACCCAATTACATTGGGGCCCCAATCAGAAGAAATTCGAGATTTCCTGACCATCGAAAAACCCGATTGGTAAGGCGATAGCGGCCCGCGTATTGCTGATTCAAAAAAAATCCAACCGACCCTTCAAAAAATCCAATGATGACCGTTCCCATTAGTGGATAACTAATTTGGATATTTTTATGGCGCAGTTGAATGACGTTCAAAATTTCGGAAATACCCTGATCATTGAACGACGCAACCCGCGAAGAATAGTAGAAGCCGAAATTTTTATCAGGCAATCGGACACGCAAATTTTCCGTGCCACTTTGTCTGACTTATCCGTTTCCGGGTTTAAGATGACCAGTTATACCGGTGTAGATGACAAGAAACCGATTTATATCCGCTTACCCGGCATTCAGACCTTAGGCGCGCGGGTTATCTGGTCTGATCATCAAGATTATGGATGCGCCTTCCAAAATGTATTGCATCCAGCGGTTCTTGATCATTTGGCGCAAAAAATAAACGGCATGTGATTGACCAATCGCCAGTGGGCTAACAAATTACTCGGGCTCACCCGTTTTATCATATTTCAATTCAAGATATCGCCCGCGAATGGACAGATTATCGATATCGCCTTTCGCAATTTGTTGTGTCACTCCGGAAATTTCCTTTTCGATCAATGACAATCCATTCACAAGCTGCTCATCTGGTGACTTGCCTGTGTCATTGGTCTTTTCGCGCATGGACTGCGGTATCGCGCGGTAGCCGGATATGAGTTCGGGAAGATGTTCTCCCATTAGCTTGCGAACTTCATAGGCCGCCGGCTCTGCGTCATCTAACTTTTGCAATTGCGGTGATAACATGTCGAGCTGTGCGCCAATATCATTGATGATCTTGACGGCTGGCCGCGGCAAAGCCGGGCGCTGCGCTTCCAACCAAATTTCGGTTTTGCCTGCTAGAGTCTTGAGATCCGATTGCACCAGTGTTTCTGGTGTGGGTAATTTCATTTTTGGAAATTTCATCGCCGCCCAAATGCCGCCAGTGATCAAGCCAGCTGAAATCATCACGCCCCAAAAGCCAATTCCATTGAGGATACCGCCGACGATACTAGCCCCAACCAGGACGCCGGCCGTGACCAAGGCCGCGCGCGCGAGCTTCTTGCGAAAATAACCGCGTTTCAGACCTTTGGACCGTTCACCGATAGATTCTGCAAATTTATAACTGCGATAGTAATTGGCTGCATTATCATAAATTTGCTGATTAGATTCGCTCATGAAGCTTATTCCTCAAGCGCGCTCAATGGATTTTCGGACGGCGCTTCCAGTGCGGCCTTATCCTGACCTTCTGCGCGTGCAATATAGCCTTTGGATTTTTCAATTTCACCGGACAAGGAATTGACCGTTGTTTTCATATTTTCCAAGGCTTTCAGCTTGAACGTATCAATATTATCCATCGTGTCATAAATATTCTGAAAGGCGCGCTGCAATGTTTCCAGCGGAATGGTCGCCGAAGCGGCCTGCTCGTGGATTTCTGCCGTCTGATTTTTCAACATATCGCCAGTGCTGTCGATGATACCGGCAGTGGTTGTGTTGAGCGCAGTGACTTGATCGAGAACGAGCTTTTGGTTGGTCAAAGCCTGTGCGACCGTAACGCCCGTGCGCAAGGCGCTGACGGTTGTTGTGCTGGCACGGTCGACACCTTTGACCAATTCTACATTGTTTTTCTTCACCAAATCCAAAGCGAGATAGCCCTGAACCGTGACTGCCATTTGCGTCAATAAATCCTGTGTGCGCTGGCGCACATAAAATAGCGCGCTCTCGCGGATCGCCTTTGCTTTGGCAGGATCGGTCGCATCCAATTCAGCGGCTTTCTCTTCCAAGCGCTGATCCATCACTTTGGATACGTGAATCATTTGCTCGAGACGGCCCATTGCAGCCCAGAGATTTTTGCGTTCAACATCTATGGCTGCATTGTCCATCAGCAATTCATCTTTGCCGCCTTGCAGACGGGTCAATATCGAAGAGATATGCCCTTGAGCGCTTGTATAGCCGTCAAAATAGTTGCGCAATTTGGACCCGAAAGGAATAATCCCGAAAATCTTGCGTGGGGCCAATAAATTGCCGCGCTTGCCGGGGTCCAAATCTTCAACCGTCCTGCGCAGTTCAGTGAGGTCTGCGCCAATTCCAGACTCGCCATCCATAGACCGGATCGGTCGATCGAGAAAACGATTGGACTGCCCGGCGGCATCCGCAATTTCCTTGCGGCCCATATTGGTGATTTGGTCGACTTTTTTGCCAAATTCAGGGCTATTTTCATCTTGAGCGACCAGATCGTCGATAAAACCATCGACCTTTTCTTCCAATTTGGACTTTACCTCATCACCTACAGGCACCAATCCTGCCGCCTTGGTTGGCGCCACAGCGACAACCGGATCTGGCGGGGTCAACGTCAATTCATCTGTTGCAGTAATTGTCTCTGTCGCCATCGGCTTAATCTCCATCTCGCTATCTAGCTTATAGCATTCCATATAATAAATGGATGCAAATGCAGCACTTTTCAAGCGTTTCCACCCTGTATTATGAAAATAATACAGTTAATTTCAAATTGTGGCCTCTTTGCGCGCTGATTTAAGCCTTCTCAAGCGAATTGCCGTCATCCTTGCAAAGCATCGGCAACGCTAGGCGTTATCCGTTCTACAATGACGTCAATTCCCTCGGCATTAGGGTGCAAGCCGTCGGGCAATATCAAATCACTCCGACCAACCACCCCATCCATGAAAAACGGGTATAGGCTGGCCTCATATTTTTTCGCCAGAGCCGGATAAATGATATTGAACTGATCGCTATATTCTTTTCCTAAATTTGGCGGGGCCAACATACCGGTAATCAGAACCGGAATATCCAGTTCGGACAATTTCTTCACCATGGCTTCCATATTGGCTCGTGTGTCAGCAGGCTTGAGACCGCGCAACAGATCATTGCCGCCCAAGCCCAAAAGGACCAAATCCGGCTTTCTGGATAAGCTGTCGAGGACAAAATCCATGCGGCGCAAGCCAGCAGCCGTTGTGTCACCCGACACACCTGCATTATGAACTTTTACATCCTGTCCTGCTTCGTTTAGCGCTTTTTGCAAATCCGGTGCAAACCCTTCATCAGGCGCCAATCCATAGCCCGCATAAAGGCTATCACCAAAGACCACGACCAATGTCTCAGGTTCTTCGGTCGGTGATATAACCGCCGGGCTGGAAGCTTCGGACTGTTCTTCAGCAGCAATATTTTGAGATTCTGAAGGACTGCAAGCAATCAAAAGTTGAAGAATTGCAAAGCAAAACCCATATGTCATAAACCTGTTCAACATCGGATATATTTTCCCATCATGTTACAAACGACCGCCGCCACCAGCGACGCCGCCCATTCCGAAACCCATATTGCCATTGATGCGCAAAATGTCACCCTCTCTTTGGGAGAAGACGATGCGCGGGTTGATATTTTAGGCGGAATTGATTTGGCTATCCAAACCGGCACAACCGTCGCGCTGCTCGGTCCATCCGGATCGGGCAAATCCTCTCTCATGGCAATTTTGTCTGGCTTGGAGCGGGCGACGAGCGGGACAGTCAATATTGCCGGCGCCGACTTTGGCAAGATGAATGAAGACGAACTGGCGGTCGCGAGGCGCGGACGGGTCGGCATTGTTCTGCAGGCCTTTCACTTGCTGCCCACGATGACGGCATTGGAAAATGTCGCTGTGCCCTTGGAATTAGATGGGCAATCCGAACCGTTTCAAATCGCAGCTAAAGAATTGGAGGCGGTCGGCCTTGGCGACCGGCTTGGCCATTATCCGACACAATTATCTGGGGGTGAGCAACAGCGTGTTGCTATCGCACGAGCCATGGCATCGCGCCCGACCATTATTTTCGCAGATGAACCAACCGGCAATCTCGATGGAGCAACCGGAGAGATAATTATCGAATTGCTGTTCGAACGCCAGAAGGCAAGCAATGCCACGCTGCTGATGATTACCCATGACCCCGAACTCGCAAAGAGATGCGATCGCATCATCGAATTGCGAGATGGTTTGATTAAGAAAGATAGCGCCGCGTGAGTGCCGATCTTTCGAAAGCATGGGCAATTGCGCGGCGGGATTTACGTGGCCGTTTTATAGGCCTGCGCCTTCTGATTATTTGTCTGTTTCTCGGTGTTGCCACTTTGGCTGCCATTGGCAGCTTGACCAGCTCGATTACGGATGAGCTCGCCAATCGCGGGCAATCCATATTGGGCGGAGATCTGGAGATTACGGTGGCACAACGCGAAGCTACACCGGAAGAGCTCGACGCACTGAAGGCTACTGGGCAATTATCAGAAACGCTGAGAATGCAGGCCATGGCCCGTTTGCCAAATGGCAGCGACACGCAATTGGTTGAACTGAAAGGAGTTGATTCCTCCTATCCGCTTTATGGCCAGTTCACCCTAGATGATGGCAGCACCGCACCCCCGCTTGCGGCGGATCAGATCTATATCACTCCCGCTTTGATCCAGCGGCTCACCCTCAAAATCGGAGACATGATAGAACTTGGGGAAGCGTCATTCACCGTCGCCGGCATTATTGGGGATGAACCCGACCGCCTGAGCGAAGGCCTTTCGCTCGGGCCCGTAGCGATCACATCGCTCGACGGATTGCGTGCCACAAATTTGATTCAGCCAGGCAGTTTGTTTCAAAGCAAATATCGTCTAAAATTACCCGATACTTCGGATCCCGCTGCTCTCGGCGATCAACTCGAAAAAGACTATAAAAATGCCGCATGGGAGGTCAAAACCCGTGACAATGGCGCGCCCAGTACGCGCCGGTTTATCGAACGCATGGGCCAGTTTCTGACATTGGTCGGGCTCGCCTCGCTGGTCATTGCTGGCATCGGTGTAGGCAATGGCGTCGCGTCATATTTGCGCGGCAAGCAAGGCGCGATTGCCACGCTTAAAATTTTGGGCGCCGATAGCGCCATGGTGTTTCGGATCTACATGCTCCAAATTCTGGCCGTTGCCTTGGTGGCCATTACGGCAGGACTGGTCGTTGGCGGCCTTGCCCCTCTGTTCATCATCGAAGTTGCCGGCGATGCCTTGCCCATCCGACCGGAATTTGCACTATACCCACTGCCGCTTATCGTAAGCGCCGCTTATGGTTTGTTGATCGCCTTTATCTTTGCCCTTCCTCCGTTGTCGCGGGCAAAGCTGATCCCCGCTGCCGGGCTTTTCCGCGGCGAGACTCGCTCGTGGAGGCAGATCGACCGCCCCACCTGGATAGTCGTCACTATAGCCATAATCGCCATAATCAGCTTAGCGGTTGGCAGCGGCCGCGAACCGCTTTTCTCCTTGGCCTTTATCGGCGCCGCGCTGGCTATCCTATTGTTGTTGGCATTGCTCGGCATTTCTATACGCTGGCTCGCCAGCAAAACACCGCGCCCGAAACAGCCATTGCTCAGATTGGCATTGACCAACCTGCATCGCCCAGGTGCGCAAACTGGTCAATTGGTGGTTGCCTTGGGTCTGGGATTGACTCTGTTCGCAACGCTTGCTGCCATTCAAACCAGCCTCACCAATGAAATCCGATTAAGCGTCCCGCAACAAGCACCAAATTTCTTCGTTCTCGACATACCCGTCGAGCGCGCCGATGCGTTTAAAGCAAAAGTGAACGCCAACGCCCCCGAAGCGGAAATTAATATCGTTCCCACATTGCGCGGGATCATCACCGAATATGGTGGCCAAATTGTTTCGGAATTGGATGAAATACCAGAAGGCGCCTGGGTATTACGGGGCGATCGCGGCTTAACCTATAGCGCCGCCTTGCCAGAAGGCAGCGAGGTTATCGAAGGCGAATGGTGGCCGGCAGACTATACCGGATCTCCGCTCGTGTCAGTTGATGCTGAACAGGCCGCGGCACTAGGTTTGGAAGTCGGCGACAGCCTCACGGTCAGCTTGCTGGGTGTGGAACTAAAAACCACCGTGGCCTCGCTACGCAAAATAAATTGGCGCAATTTTGGCTTTAACTATGTGTTGGTATTCCCACCCAATGTGCTGGCCAACACGCCGCACAACGTCGCCGCGACCATCCAATTGGATGAGTCGAAAGAAGATGGATTGCTCGGAATTCTGCCCCGCGAATTCCCGTCCATCTCCATGGTCAAGGTCAAAGAAATTGCTTCCCAAATCGGCACGATATTGGATCAAATGGCAACGGCCATTGCTTCTGCCGCATCAATCGCAATATTTTCGGGCATCGCGGTTCTGATCGGTGCCATCGCTGCTTCTCGGCAATCGCGAATTTATGACAGTGTTATCTTGAAATTACTCGGCGCGACGCGGTCTCAGATCCTATCGGCACAGGCTATTGAATATGCAGTTCTGGCACTGTTGCTTTCCGCTGTCGCTTTAGGATTGGGATTGCTTGCCGGATGGTTTGTGATCACCCAGATATTTGAGTTTACATGGCAACCCGACTGGGCGGTTGTCATGATAACTTTGGGTTTGGGCGCAGTAGTCACCTTGGGCATTGGATTGATGGGGTCTATCCCGATCTTATCTGCCAAACCCGCCAGGGCGTTGCGTGAACTTTAGGATTTTGCCAATCGAACCGCCAATGGTGCAGACAGCACGAGGCTCGACAAATGATAAAAAAGCAGCGGAACTAACAAGAGACCGGCATTTTCTGGGGGAAATAAAATAGCGGCCAATGGCGCGCCCACCGCTATGCTTTTCTGGGCACCACCAAATAACAAGGCTTTGCGATCATTAAGGACAAAGCCTGCTATGCCACCCAACAGCCAAGATCCGCCGAAGGCAAAAGCCAATAGGACCGATATTGCCGCTCCGACGATCATAAACTGATCCGTCGGCACTTGCTGCCAAATCCCAGCGACAACCGCACCAGAGAAAGCGACATAGACGGCGAGACTGATCGCTAACTTGTCCGACCAGCCTACAATATCACTATGTTTGGCAACCCAAGGTCGGGCTCGGCTCTGGATCAATTGCCCGATAACGAAAGGCAATAAAAGCATCGTCATGATTTTTATGAACGACGCGCCTGTAATCACAATACCCACCGAACTTGCCAACAAAGCGAAAAAGACGGGCGTCAGGACAATCGACGATAAATTGACCGTCGCTGCCGCAACCACCGAAGCACCGACATTGCCTTTTGCAATGGCTGTGTAACTGGCCGCAGACTGGATGGTTGAAGGTAAGCAACCGAGATACAGAAACCCAACGGCAATCATCGGGGCAACTTGCCCTCCGAGAATCCACGATAAAAACAAACCAGCCAGTACCATGGCGCCGAATACAAATCCGAACACAGCAGATTGCAATTTCCAATTGCGAAAGCCGGCAGCTACCTCCTGTCGATCCAGTCGAATACCATGAAGAAGGAAAATCCAAAAAATTCCAGCAGACACTGCGAAGGCCGCGATAGGTTGCGCCTGGCCTCCAACCGGTAAAACCGTCGCTAGGAGAACCGCTCCTCCGAGCAACCAGATAAATTTATCTGTTAATATCAATCTTATAGTTTGCATTGCAAATGCCCCAATGCTCCACTGCGGTTTCCGACGCAAGTCAAACCCGAAACAAAACAAGGGCGGATGGCACAGAAAATATGAGCGCTTTGCAAACCTCACCGAGAAGCCGAAAATCTTCATAGTTTCTGTTAACCTATGCAAAGCAACTTTCTGATGTTGCGGCGCAGCAAGAAACAGGTTAAGGGCGCTCGCAACATAAGGCTCGGCGCTATTCGCCCCCTTTCCTCTCTTTACGGCAGAATTACCTATGTCTCTTCGCAATATCGCTATTATCGCGCACGTTGATCACGGCAAAACCACGCTTGTCGATCAGCTTTTCCGTCAGTCCGGTACATTTCGTGACAATGAACGGGTCGAAGAACGCGCGATGGACAGCAATGATCTGGAAAAAGAGCGCGGCATCACGATTTTGGCCAAATGCACCAGTGTCGAATGGAAAGGCACGCGGATCAACATTGTCGATACACCCGGTCACGCTGATTTCGGTGGAGAAGTAGAGCGCATCCTTTCGATGGTCGACGGCGTTATCTTGTTGGTCGACAGTGCCGAAGGGGCAATGCCACAAACAAAATTTGTAACCGGCAAAGCCCTTGCACTTGGATTGAAACCGATCGTTGTCGTCAACAAGATTGATCGCCCAGATGGCCGCGCAGAAGAAGTACTCGATGAGGTTTTCGACCTTTTCGTTAATCTCGATGCCAATGACGAACAGCTCGATTTTCCATCGCTCTTTGCCAGTGGCCGTAACGGCTATGCCGGCGAAACACCGGAAGTGCGCGATGGCGACCTTGCGCCCTTATTCGACAAAATTGTCGACCATGTTCCAGAACCTGATGTGGACCCGGATGCCGAATTTAAATTCCTCGTCACATTGCTTGATCGCGACAATTTTGTTGGTCGCATTTTGACCGGTAAAGTGGAAAGCGGCAAAATTGACTTAAACGCCCCCATTCATGCGATTGATATGGACGGCAATGTGGTGGAAACCGGACGCGCGACCAAGATTATGGCCTTTCGCGGATTGGAACGGGTTCCGGTCGATAGCGCAAAGGCCGGTGACATTATCTCGCTAGCGGGCCTTACCGATGCGACTGTTGCCAACACAATTTGTGACCCAGCCGTAACCGAACCTATTGCCGCACAACCGATTGATCCCCCAACATTGTCGATGAACTTTGCCGTCAATGACAGTCCCATGGCGGGCCGTGAAGGCGATAAAGTCACTAGCCGCATCATCCGCGACCGCTTGTTGCGTGAAGCGGAATCCAACGTTGCGATTAAGATTACCGAAAGCGATGAAAAAGACAGTTTTGAAGTTGCCGGCCGGGGCGAATTGCAATTGGGTGTTCTCATCGAAACCATGCGCCGCGAAGGATTTGAGCTCTCCATATCCCGTCCCCGTGTCCTCTACCGCGAGGAAGATGGGAAACGCCAGGAACCTTATGAAACGGTCGTCATCGATGTGGATGACGAACATAGCAGTACGGTTGTTTCCAAGATGCAACGCCGCAAAGCTGAGCTTACTGAACAACGACCTTCAGGCGGCGGCAAGACCCGGCTGACCTTTTCAGCGCCGTCTCGCGGCCTGATCGGCTATCATGGCGAGTTTCTCTCTGACACGCGCGGCACGGGCTTGATGAACCGTTTGTTTGAAAAATATGGCCCCTATAAAGGCGTTATCGAAGGCCGTCCGGTGGGTGTTTTAGTGTCGAACGGGACCGGTACAGCCATGGCCTACGCGCTCAACGCACTGGAAGAACGGGGCATATTGTTTATCGGCGGGCAGACGCCCGTCTATGAAGGCATGGTCATTGGAGAGAATGCCAAGCCGGGTGATTTGGATGTGAACCCGATGAAATCAAAACAGCTGACCAACTTCCGTTCAACTGGTAAGGATGATGCTGTTCGTCTCACGCCGCCAAAGATCATGACCTTGGAACAAGCCATTGCCTATATCGACAATGATGAGTTGGTTGAGGTAACTCCGAAAAATATCCGTTTGCGCAAACGGCATCTCGATCCCAATGATCGGAAAAAAGCAGCACGCAAGGCGGAGGCAGCCTAACCCAACTCGCTGTTGCATCAGCGGCGGAGATGGATCATCATCCCCGCATGATCAAATATCCATCGCGCGTTTCTCAGTTCAGCGGCCTTTTGGCGGCTTCGCTTTTTTTATCCGCTTGCTCGCCCGAAATAACGGTAGAGACCAAAAATACGGATAGTGATATCGCGTGCAAAGATAAGGCACTGGCTATCCAGGTCCTTGGTTCAGGCGGGCCAATTGCCGATGATCACCGCGCGGGCGCGAGCAATATATTATGGATGGACGGCAAGGCCAAGTTGCTGATTGACGCAGGTGGCGGTACGTTTGTGCGCTATGGTCAAGCAGGTGTGGATTTTAAAGAACATGATGCAATTTTACTGACTCATCTACATGGTGATCACGCAGGTGGCTTGCTTGCATTGTTGAATAATGGTGGCTTTTCCAAACGCACACAAGGCCTGACCATTGCGGGTCCGGATGGCAATGACCTATTCCCGTCAACCAGCGCTTATCTTGATTCTCTGATCGGAAAAGAAAATGGCGCTTTGCGGTATTTGCATCCCTATTTGAATGATAATCAAGCCCTGCCCCGTTTGACAGTTAAGGACATTGATACAAGGCAACCTGGGCTACAGAATATTTGGAACGAGAAGCAACTGAAGGTCGATGCCATTGCTGTGCATCATCTTGATGTCCCGGCTTTGGCCTATGTCATCCAAAGCGGCGATAAGACCGTTATATTCGCCGGCGATCAAAGCTTTCTGAGCGAAGATTTTGTCACCCAGTTAGCGGATAGCAAACCGGATCTATTGATCATGCACAATGCGATTACGATGGACGATGGGCAACCTCGCGGATTGCACAGAGATCCAAAATCTATCGGCGAAACGGCGGCCGCAATTGATGCGCAAACATTGGTACTGACGCATCACATGCAGCGGGCTGTGCAAGCCCAAGATGCGGTCAATGAGGCCATTGCTGAAACATATAATGGTCCTGTTTTGCTGGCCGATGATCTGAGCTGTTTCCCCTTATGATCCATGAGGAAAGAAAATGATCAAATTTTCAAACCCTTTTTATCTCCTGCTTTTCCTTCTGATGGTATATCCAGCAGAAGCCAATGACAGTTCTGCCGCGATCGGATTGGGCGGTCTTCAGCTGCAGGAAAATGACGCGATTTCGATGGATAGTGAAATCTTATACCTGTCGATGGACCGCGTGAAAGTAACCTATCAATATACCAATACGACCGATCAAGATATTGATCTCCTGGTGTCTTTTCCGCTTCCCGCGATTCCGCACGATATTGACAGCTATCTGGGAGACCGCACTTATCCGGATTGGCAGGCGATTGATTTTCAAACGAAAATTAATGGCGATGCGGTGCCGCTGAAATATCGTGATGTCGTCACTGCTGACGACCAAGATGTGACGCAAAAATTACAGAAATTGGGATGGTCCCCGCAATATTGGCTGGATCGCAAATTTGAACAGACGTTGCAACAACTGACCAAAGACGAACGAGATACTTATGTCGCCGAAGGTTTGCTAAAACGGTCTGATCATGGGGATCAAGTCTATCCGGATTGGAAGGTGGCCACCCATGTTACACGCAACCAAGTCTTTCCGGCGAACCAGACCGTCACCGTCGAACATAGCTACAAGCCCATAATCGGAGGATCACTGGGCGGAAACATGAGCCATTATGCCCGTGACAATAGCGACTCCGGGTTTCAATGGTTTAAAAAAACCTTTTGTATCGACGATCAATTTTTTGCTGATTTTGATAAGATTTATGCGGCACGCGATCCGGAAAAACGGGAACAATATATCGAACAATTTCTTGAATATCGCTTGGCTCCAGGTGCCAATTGGAAAGGGCCGATTAAAGAATTTCGGCTGATTATTGAGACTGATAAACCGGAAAATCTGTTGAGCATTTGTATCGACGGCCTGCGTCAAATCTCACCGACACAATTTGAAGTGACCAAAACCAATTTTGAACCCACGCAAGACCTCAATATTCTCTTGGTCCGGTGGTTTAACTTTCCGTGATGCTGTGCGCCGGCGATATGGCGACTATGAAAAGCAGATCCCCCACCGATCACCCATTGGAAAAATAATAGCGGCTTGATTTTCATTTTGAGCCGCCTAAGCTCTTGCAACAAAATAAGATGGAGGGACCAGTCATGGAATGGATGTTGATGCCATTGAAACGCTATGCGGATTTTAGCGGACGATCACGGCGCAAAGAATATTGGATGTTTGCTTTGTTGCAGGTCATTATCATAGTCGGACTTGCAATAATTGCCGGTGTTTTGGGTGCATTTACGCCCGACGGTACCGGCGAAATGTCCATGGGCGGCGGTCTCGTCATGGGCTTGTTCGGACTTTATGCTCTGGCGATTTTTATCCCTTCATTGGCGGTACAAGTGCGTCGCTTTCATGATCAGGACAAGTCAGGGTGGTTTGTTTTGCTTGGTTTTATCCCCTATATAGGCGGTCTGATCGTGCTTGTTTTCATGTGTCTTGATGGGACCAGAGGAAATAATCGCTTTGGAGACGACCCGAAAGCCGATGACAATGTCGGGGATGTGTTTAGCTAAGCCTGAGCTAGCGCTCATCACTCACTGGGAAAAGCCATGGAATGGATGCTGCTTCCGCTGAAACGCTATGCGGAATTTAATGGCCGGTCGCGGCGCAAAGAATATTGGATGTTCTTTCTATTCTCCTTTCTCGTGGGCCTCGTGGCCACGCTGTTGGATGTGGTGGTTTTGGGTTTTTCCGTTGAAGATAATGGACCGGTCAATGCGGTGATGAGCTTGGCGCTGCTCGTGCCCAGCCTTGCTGTGGGCGTCAGGCGGCTTCATGATACTGACCGTTCAGCCTGGTGGCTTTTGCTGATTTTCGTTCCGATATTGGGCTGGATCATGCTGCTAATCTTTTTTTGCAGTAACGGTGATTCCGGTACCAATGGCTATGGCGTGGATCCCAAGCTGGATCAGAATATTGGTGATATATTCAGTTGATCCCATGACCCGTGCTATGACTTGCTTTTCCGCCTGTTTGTGGCAAAGCGCAGCAAGCCCATTGGAGACGATAAATTATGAATGAGAACACGAGCAATAATGCTGTAGAGGCCGCTACCAACAAACCGTCAAGCGCCGATACTCCGCCCGATCATCTCGCGATCAACCCGCGGAGCAAATTTTATGGCGGCGAAATTTTGGAACGCGGAATCGGTATCAATTTCCGCGGGCAACGGAAACATAATATCGAGGAATATTGTGTATCGGAAGGCTGGGTTAAAGTCCAAGCCGGCAAGACATTGGATCGCAAAGGCAATCCTTTGCTGATTAAACTAAACGGCGATGTTGAAGCCTGGTTTGAAGACCTTGGCGATGATGCACCCACCATTAAAAAGCCAAGTTAAGCCTGCTAGATCATGGATTATACAGATAAAATAGTATGGATTACCGGCGCCTCATCCGGAATTGGTGAAGCGCTGGCCAAAGTCTTTGCAGAACAAGGCGCCCACATCATATTGTCAGGCCGGCGAACCGATGCGTTGGACGCCGTAGCTGCGGACATTGCAACAGAGACGCTGGTGCTGCCTTTTGAGTCCACCGACTATGATGCCTTGCCCGCTAAGATTGCCGAGGCTCAGCAATGGAAAGGCAAGATTGATATATTGATCAACAATGCCGGGATCAGCCAACGAAGCCTCGCCATCGACACCGACCCCAATGTCTATCATCAGATCGTCAATGTGGATTTGCTCGCTCCCATATGGCTCACGCAGCTCCTGCTCCCCCATATGATTGCTGCAGGCGGCGGCCATATAGTGGGTATCAGTTCCGTTGCTGGAAGAATTGGTGTGCCACTGCGCACCGCCTATTGCGCCGCGAAACATGGTTTAATCGGTTATATGGATGCCCTGAGAGCGGAGACCCAAGCCCGTCACAATATCCACGTTACCAATATTTTGCCGGGCTCTATTCGGACAAATGTGTCGCGCAATGCATTGACCAAAGATGGCTCCAAACGCAACAAATCTGATGATGTTATTGATAATGGGATGGAACCACCGGAATGTGCGCGGCAGATATTGGAAGCGATATCGAAAAAAATGCCCGAACTGATCATTGCCGAAGGGCCGGAATTGATGCTGGCACAATTGCGCCAAAGCGACGCTGAGAAACTGTTTGAAATGACCGCTGGTTTAGGCGCGCAAATCGCTGAAAAATATGAAAGTGGGGATGACGATTAATGGTCAATTTGTTGTTTGACCGGCGAGACAATATTGCCACTTTGACCTTGAATCGCCCCGAAGCAATGAACGCTTTGTCCCATGATTTGCGGGGAGAGATTTTCGATGCCTGTGAAGCGATTGCAGCGGACGAAGATATTCGCGCCGTCATTGTTACCGGAGCAGGCGAACGCGCCTTTACGGCAGGGCTGGATCTCAAGGAATTGGGCGTTTCCGGACTGAACGCCGCAACCGACCAAAAACCGGCGAGCAACCCTTGCCGCGCGCTCGAGCAACTTACCGTTCCGGTGATCGGTGCTATCAATGGTGTAGCGATAACAGGCGGGTTCGAATTGGCATTGTCCTGCGACATACGCATTGCATCCACCAATGCCCGATTTGCCGACACGCATGGCCGGGTCGGCATCATCCCGGGCTGGGGCCTGTCGCAAAAATTGTCGCGCCACATCGGTTTGTCGCGGGCGTGTGAACTGAGTTTTACCGGTCAGTTTCTTAATGCTGACACCGCATGCAATTGGGGACTGGTCAACCATGTCTATTCGGCAGACGAGCTCTTACCCGCGGCACAAGCCTTGGCTGCTGATATGGCAACTATCGATCGCGACTTTTTGAAAACCTATAAAAAGCTTATTTTTGATGGCTATGATCGCAATTTCAAAGATGCAATGGCATTGGAAAAACAAGTGACTGATGCGTATAATCGTACGGTCAGCGCGGATGATGTTGAAGAGCGGCGAATGGACGTCATCACCCGCGGACGCAGTTTGAACGGCTAAGGCTGAACCGTCTGGATAAAGGCGACAATTTGCTCTTGCGCCGGTTTGGCTTCTCGGATCGGCATCAGCATCCAGACATGCTGCATTCTATCTCCAATATGCAAAGTCACATCTGCACCTTGCTCTTTAGCCTTGTCAGCAACATTCAATGCGTCGGCGTAGAGCAGATCATGATTTCCGGAAAAGACCGCAATTGCGGGTAGATTATCCAATGGCGCGAATAACGGACTCGCGGGAAAGGCAGCAGGGTCCTTATCCTCTCCGGCCCAAAATTGACCCGCCGTTCTTGCGCCCTGGATCGATAGCAAAACGTCGTGCTTTTCCAATTCTGTTTGACGCGGATCGCTGGCTGTCGCATCGAGCCAGGGCGAGAGCAAAATAATCTTCCCGGGCAAGGGTTTTGCCTGATCGCGCAATAATTGGGCTAGTCCCAAACTATAGCCACCGCCAGCGCTGTCCCCCATCACAATGATATTGTTGGCGCCATATTTGGCCGCCGCCCGTTCGAACGCCTTCATCACGATCGGATAGCTTTTTGACCAATCATGCTCGGGCGCCAGCGGGTAAAGCGGAACCGTAGCGCTAGCTCCAGTTGCCTTGATCAGCTTCTTGATCATCAGCCAATGCACCCACACGATGTTAAAGGCATATCCGCCGCCATGAATATAGAAAATATGCTTTTCGCTCTGTCCCTGGCGCGGCTCAATCTGATAAATTTTATGGCCGTCAATCGGCTGCTCTTGGACAGTGCAATTTTTGCGAAACCAACGCCCTGGTTTGGCTGGTCCATGCCTTCTGTCTCGGGCCAGAAATTTCATACCAGTATCAAAATCAGCCAATCGCTCTTGGACCTTTAAGAGCCGCAAGATGAAATTGATCAATCGCGCACGTTTACTGATGCGCATCAACGGGCCTCGATATCCGCGTTGATAAACGCCGCCATTTGCCGACGCGCTTCTTTCGCTTCTGGAATGGGAAACAACATCCATACATGCTGCATTGCTGGATACTCGAAATAGTCCAGTGCCATATTGCTGGCTTCGGCTTTTTCTTTCAATTTCCGCGCATCCGGCCACAGCAGATCAAAAGTTCCGGTAAACACAGCCATAGGAGGCAAGTTATCCAGATTGCCAAATAACGGACTTACTGGCGGCGTGTCCGTTGCCCCTTTTTCTCCAGCCCACCATTTTCCAGCTGCCCGCAGGCCATCAATGCCCAAAATTCTATCTTTCTTGTTCAATTCCGGCTGCATCGGATCAGTCATGGTGACGTCCAGCCAAGGCGATAGCAAAACCATTTTGTGGGGAATGGGTTTCCCTTGTTTGTGCAGCAATTGCGTCAGGCCAAGCGAAAAACCAGCCCCGGCACTATCCCCCATAATCGTGATATTCTCGGCACCAACTTCCGCGACCAAATCATCGTAAATCTTGATCATCCAGTCATAACTATGTTGCCAGTCATGTTCAGGCGTCAGCGGATAACAAGGCGCGACCACGGTCGCATCGGTGCGGTGTACCAATTCCCCTAACAAGGACCAATATCCCGGTTGCATGTCGAGCACATAGGCACCGCCATGGATATATAAAATGCGTCGATGGCTTCCGTTTTTGGGCGCCAAGGTGAAAACAGGATGTCCGTCTGCCTGCGTTTCGGTGACGGTAAATTTACGATGCAACCCCTTGCCCGGAGCTGCGACTTTCTTCGTTCTGGCTTTGGCCGCATTCGCACGCAACTTCGCTTCGTCTGAAAATATCGCTTTTAAGCCCGTCAACGGAAGGGCCTTGGCTAATAGCTTCGCTCTGACACTGGCCATCGTTCGATCCTAACCCGGATTGCCTGCCATTTGTGGGATTTCAGGATCAATCGTGACCCAATCTTGCGCGCTTTTCGTCCAAAAATGGACTTGCGGATTGAGGTGACTGGTATCGTCCAGGGTTCCGGCTTTGACAAAGGTCACACCCGGTTGAGTGGGTAAGGTTGAAAGCAGCGGGGATCCGCATTTTCCGCAAAAATGTCTTTCAACAACATTGCCCGTATCGCTCGTGTCTTCGTAAATTATCAAATCCCCCTGGAGGTCCAATTGGTCATTGGCGACAGCGAATAAAACAGAATAAGCGCTGCCGGACTGGCGCTGACAGTTTTTGCAATGACAAACTCCAGCCATCTGCGGCTCTCCGCTCACTGCATAGCTGACCGATCCACAAAGGCATTGTCCCGTCATTGTCATTATATTTCCCCGTTTATGCGCTTTTTCTCAAAAAAACCGTTCCCGCTGAATATCCTGCGCCAAAGGAACAAATAAGTCCAATATCACCATCGCGGAGATCCGCGCTATGTTTATGAAAAGCGATAATCGAGCCCGCGGATGAAGTGTTCGCATAGCTATCCAAAACCGTAGGACTTTCGTCATCATTGGCTTCGTGGCCGAGCACTCTTTGTGCAATCAAACGGTTCATCCCGGCATTAGCCTGATGCAGCCAAAGTCGCCGCAAATCGGTATTTTCTATCCCCAGCCGCTCTGCTTGATCGACGATCATCTGTGCCACCATGGGGACAACTTCTTTGAATACTTTACGCCCCTCCTGAACGAATAGCTTATCCGGATTATCACGTGTTTCGGGACTGGTGCGATTAAGAAATCCAAAATTGTTACGAATATTATTGGAAAATTGTGTCTTCAGCTTTGTGCCAACAATTTCCCAATGTTCTGTTGGGGCCAGATCTTTGGCTTCCACCAATATTGCGGTGGCAACATCGCCAAAAATAAAATGACTGTCGCGATCGCGCCAATTTAGGTGGCCGGAACAAATTTCAGGGTTGATGACCAATACCGACCGAGCACTGCCCGATCGGATGTAATCTGCTGCGGTTTGAATGCCAAAAGTAGCCGACGAACAGGCGACGTTCATATCAAAACCAAATCCGTCTCCGATGCCAAGCGCGTCCTGAATTTCAACCGCTATTGCGGGATAGGCCCGCTGCAGATTGGAACAGGCGCATAAAACGGCATCGACATCCTCGGGCTTGCGGCCGGCTTTTTCGAGCGCTTGCTGCGCTGCTTTAACACCTATTTCAGCTAAAATTGAAATTTCATCATCAGACCGTTCCGGCAATTGCGGGCACATGGTTTGCGGATCAAGAATAGGGTCTTTTGACAAAACAAAGCGCGACTTAATACCGGAAGCCTTTTCGATAAACTCAACTGAACTGGGCTGCAGTTCCGCAACATCACCAGCGGCAATGGCATCGGCATTTTCACGATTGTGCAACTCGACATAGGCGTTGAAGCTCGAGACCAATTCTTCATTGCTGATCGTGTCGCTGGGAGTGAACAAGCCCGTGGCCGAAATTACCGGGGTATTAGCGTCAGTCATAATCTCAATTCTCTTAAACTCTTGGGACATAAGTTGTTTCAATGGCTTCATGGTAAAGTCCCTGATCGGAACTAGCAAGCGATGTCGCTGACGGATTGCCAATCGCTTTCATCTTGGTATTTATCGAAAATGACACAGACGGATCGCATCACCTTACATGACAGCTGGAAGGCGCCGCTTAGCGGAGAGTTCGCTAGCGAATATATGATCGCGCTGCGCGATTTTCTGCTTCAGCAAAAAGCCGCCGGAAAGTCTATTTTTCCCAAGGGAAGCGAGTATTTTCGGGCACTTGATCTCACGCCTCTCGATCAAGTGCGAGTCGTCATATTGGGGCAAGACCCCTATCATGGCCCCGGACAAGCGCATGGATTATGCTTCAGCGTCCGCCCGGGCGTTCGGCCTCCGCCCTCTTTGGTGAATATCTACAAGGAACTGGCGAGCGATGTTGGGATGGAGCGGCCGCAGCATGGATTTCTCGAACCCTGGGCCAAGCAGGGCGTTTTGTTGCTCAACAGCGTTTTGACTGTGGAGCAAGCAGAAGCGGCATCCCATCGCGGCAAAGGATGGGAAAAATTTACCGATGCAATTATCCGACTCATCGCGGCTAAGTCGGATCCCGTCGTCTTTCTCTTATGGGGCAGCTATGCGCAGAAAAAAGCAAGTTTTGTATCCGATATCGAAAAAGGCGGGCACCATCTCGTGTTGAAAGCCCCCCACCCATCGCCCCTATCCGCCTATCATGGATTTTTCGGCTGCCGTCATTTCAGTCAGACCAATGCATTTCTGAAAGCTCAGGGATTGCCTGCGATTGACTGGTCTTTACCGCCAATTTGATATAGATGAAAATTATCTTAGTCAGGAAAATTACGATGACCGAAAACCGACAGAAAGAACATCAGAGCTTTGCGACATTCTGGCCCTTTTATCTGCAGGAACATGCGAAGCCAACGACCCGCAACTTGCATTATGTCGGCACCAGTCTGGTTGTGCTGATTGCGGTCTATTCCATCGTGACGTTTAATTGGCCGCTCTTATTGGCCATGCCGCTGGCTGGTTATTTTTTCGCTTGGATGGCACATTGGCGGATTGAGAAAAATCGCCCCGCCACCTTCACCTATCCGCTTTGGTCGCTCGCCGCGGATTTTAAAATGTGGGGCCTTTGGCTAACCGGTCGGCTCAAGCCCGAACTCGAAAAAGCGGGCGTTGAAGACCGTTAGTCGCTGATCTGCTTGTCCTGTTGCGCAGAGCTGAGCGCCTCGGTCCCCGCAATCCAGGTCGCAATATCGCGAGCCACTTGCTCAGGCGTTTCCTCCATCGGCAAATGGCCCGCATCTGCATAGCTAACCAGCTTCGCACCGGTGATGGCCGCCTCAAACGCTTTTGCGTGCGACATGGGGATAACTGTATCCTGTTCGCCCCAGAGCAGCAGCACCGGCATTTTCAATGATCCGATTTCTTGCCATTTTTCTGGCTCTCGCTTCGTTTTGCCTCGCGCGATGGATGCGTCCCGGTTTCCGGGAAAGCGCAGCAATTCCCAATAGCGCGTGACCAAAATGTCAGTCAGCCGTTCGGGCTGCGCAAAATTTTCCTCAAGCGAGGAGCGCACCAGAAATTTTGGTGTGATTTCGGGAAGCAATATCTGCCCGATTGATGATCGTGCCAATCGCGCGCCAAGATAAGGTTTCACTTTTTCACCGGTTTGCGCACCCGATGCGTCAATCAGCACCAAGCCCGTCACCCGATCGGGAACAGCCAGTCCAGCGCGCCAGGACAGCCAGCCGCCCATGCTGTTTCCGACCCAATAGGCCTGATCCACACCGACAGTATCCAGGACTTTAACAGCGGCCGCGATATTGGCATCCGCGCTATAGTCGCCTTGCGCCTGCGGACCGGTTAGTCCGTGGCCATATAAGTCGAGTGAAATCAGCCGATACTGATCACCAAGACGCGCCACGATCGGCTCCCAAGTCTGCAAAATGCTATTGGAACCATGAATTAAGAGCAGCGCCGGGCCGTCTTTATTGCCTTCATCGCGATAATGGATAGTGCCGCCCTCGCCATCATCAACAAATTGCGAGGCGTCATTGCTATATTTGGCAATCATCGCTGCCCGATCCGTATCCGGTGTGCGGAACAGAAAAAAGGCACCGACCAACAAAACGATCAAAGCCAGTCCTATGCGCAAAATCCATTTCATTGTCTTGCCCCAATTTCTCTTTGCCGATTCCCCAGCAGATATAGCCTAAGACCAAAAAAAGGATGGAAAAGCCAGAGCCTTCCCATCCTTTCTAATTTTTACCGGCCAAATCGGCCAATGTCATTAAGCTTGCTGAAGATTTACAGCTGCTTTCTTGCCATTATTACCGGTTTCAATATCATAAGTGATGCGTTGCTCTTTTTCGAGCGTCTGCATGCCAGCCGCTTGTACAGCAGTGATGTGCACAAAGCTGTCATCGCCGCCATCTTCGGGAGCAATAAAGCCATAGCCTTTGTCTGTATTGAAAAATTTTACGGTGCCTGTAGGCATATTCTTATTCCTATTCATAACTTAATTATATCTGGAACTGCTTTGCGGCAGACCAAACGGGGTGGCCAACGTCGAGAAGCAGGAAAAAAGAGCATGCAGGCTTTTTCAAGAGCCGCGAAACAAGAATTTCGTCGTACGCGAATATTAGCTGTTGCGGGCCATAGCAGCGTAATGGCCTCATAGCAAACCGTGTTCGGCTTGGGATACGTTCATCAGAGCGATTAAGGCGTTGAAACCATTGCAATGGCCGCCATTGTCAACGTCAATCCCCCCAAACCGAAGGACAGTATCTGGCGCAAAGACAACATCCAGCCCGATTCCACTCCCGCCGCGACCAATCGGCGATCCACCCAAGGTGACCCCAAAATCGCAAAACCCAAAAGCATCATCGACGGGCCTGGCCAGGACCAGCCCAATATCCAAGGGGCGTAACTGGCCAAAGCAATTAAGCTGGGCACAATTGCGGCGCCATATATCCAGTCCGGCGCGGCATCATTCGCAGCCGCCAATCCCCACCAAATACCGCCTAGAAAGCTAAAGATAAGGGCTGCATAGGCATAAGCTAATGCCAGAGCAGTCCATTGCCATGGCGCGGGACCAAAGAGGATCGCAAAGGCAAAAAAGAGCGGCGGCAACAAACCGGCAAGACCAAGCAGGCGCGGCGCCGATGGAATATGATTCAACATCCGCATTGTGTAACCATATATGTTTGTGTTGGCCACGTTGGTAATGCTTTTGTTTCGCCTCCATTCCGTGTAGCCATTCACACTATGATACAGATACAAAAATTCTCTTTGGCCATGCCTGCTATATTGCTCGCATTCACTCTAACCGCTTGTGAACCCAGTGCACCGCCTGTTGCGCCGGAACCCTCGGCACAAGATATGTTTTTTGAACATTTGTCGATTTTGTGCGGCAAGGCCTATCCCGGTCAGCTGGTGTCAGATCAAGAGGTTGATGCCGAGATGAGCGGGCAACCCATGGCCATGCATGTTGCCACTTGTGATCAAAATGAAATCCAAATTCCGTTTCACATCAGCGAAAATGATGGCAGCTGGAATCGCTCTCGAACTTGGACGATAACCCGCACAGAAAATGGCTTGCGGTTAAAACACCGCCACCGCCATGAAGATGGCTCCCTTGATGTTGTGACCAATTATGGCGGGGACACAGAAACGGCTGGAACGCAGCAACGGCAAGAATTCCCCGTAGATGATGAGTCGATCACATTGTTCGAAGCCAATGAATTGCAACAGTCGGTGACCAATATCTGGGCCATGGAAATTAGTCCCCCTGGAACGCCCAATGCTCGTTTTGCTTATGAATTGCGACGCCCCGAAGACGCGGGTGGACGCTTTTTTAGGGTTGAATTTGATCTCGCCAAATCCATCGACATTCCGCCACCGCCTTGGGGTGACGAGAATTGAGCGAACCTTTCGCCAAGGATTCTCTTCTCAAAAGCGTGTTCCGAATTTTGCTGGCAGTCATTTATCTGATTGCTGGAATAGCGCATATCAACAGCCCCGAAGGGTTTCTTGCGATAACCCCGATTTGGGTTCCCTATCCCGATCAGATAATATTTTGGACCGGCATTGCTGAAATTTTGGGTGCAATCGGATTAATGATTCCGCCCACGCGCATTCCCTACATGCGCTATGCGGCCGGGATCGGCTTGGCCCTTTATGCACTGTGTGTTTTCCCCGCCAATATCAATCATGCGATAAACAATATAGCTCTGGGCGGGCAGACAATGGGCTGGGCCTATCATGGCCCTCGGTTGCTGTTTCAACCGGTGTTTATCTGGTGGGCGCTTCTTGCCGGCAATGTGATTAACTGGCCATTTAAGACCGAAAAAAATTAGTCAGATAATGCCCCCGCGCGCAATTGCCGAAGATTTTCCTCATGACCTGCACGGTCTAGCTTATATCGGCTTATGACCGAGATCATGGTCAACCACAACGCAAGTATAAGAGGAACATAAACCGTACCAAGTCCGACTATGGCACCTTGTGACACTTCCCCTTGGCCTGCACCGGATTCCAACCCAACCACGCCCAGAACAAAACTGGCCAAGATGATGCCAATACCAATACCGCATTTGCGAATGAAGGTTGTCGCGGCAAAGAATATGCCTTCTGACCGGCGCCCTGTTTTTAATTCCGCTTGTTCAACCAGATCGGCGATCATCGAGGCAGATAATATCTGGTAACAGATAATCAGTCCGACATCGATTGTGGTGGCAACCAAAACAAACCAAAACACAAATTGAGATTCATTGCCGGGCAAAATGTCCAGCAAGCGCAGCAAGATTGGCGTCGGTGCGCCTGTAAACGCAATGAGGCCAATTACTATCGCACCGCGTTTCTTACCGATCGTCCGGGTAATATAAGGCGCGAGGAACAAGCCGATAAACGTTGAAATGGTGACACAAAGAGAGATTAATCCAATCTGTTCGGGACTGAAGCCCCAAAAATAAGTGGCAAAATAAAAATTCAAACTTCCCGCCAATCCCGATGCGATAAATCCCAAGAGGCTGGCAAAGAACAATGCCGCGAATGAACGACTAGACAAAGTTTCAAAAATTTCACGGAACATGAGACCCGATGTGATTTTTCGTTTCGCTGGCGGCTGTCGCAGCTTGGGGATTAAATGATGTGTTCCCAGTGCCGAGACCATGATCGCTCCGAATATGATCAGAGAAGCGATAAATCCGTACGTCGCATAAGCATCGCGGTTAAATTGGCCATTGCTAATGGCTGCGGTTACAAAAGCCGGAAAGATGAGAATAAACATCGCAATTGCCATGGTATTGCCCCCAAGCCAGCCAAAGAACCATCGAAAACCAATTACCGAACTACGCTCATCATAATCTTGTGTCATCTCGGGTGCCAAGGCGGTGCTGGGCGTCTCATATATGGTGATAAATGTCCGGATCAGGATAGACAGTAACAGGACATACCAAAATAATTGCGCATTGCTCCAGCTTTCGGGCGGATTCCAGAGGAAATAATAGCTAACAGCGACGGGTATGGCGGCCGCATACATGAAAGGATGCCGGCGGCCCCAGCGAGATCTAAAATTGTCTGACCAATAGCCAACAATGGGATCACTAATGGCATCGGCCACCAATGCGATCAAAATTGCCAAACCGACAAGTTGGGCATTAAGTCCAATGACCTGCGCGTAAAATATCAGCAAAAAATACTGAAAACCGCCATCTTTTATACCATAGGCAACCGACCCAAACCCATAGGCCAATTTGGTCCATAGTGACGGCTTGGCATCCATCATGCTGACTGTTTTATCCACAGCATCCCCCGTTAGACCTACCTTATTGGTATTGGTTCATCCCGTCCTAAACAGGTTGCGGTCTTTTACAAGAGACGAACACCGAGACAAATTTCTGCAATGAAAAGCAGTTTATGCTATGAAGATGCCGGGGCACAGCTGAAAAGGAGCCCCCTATGGAACGCCATGGCGATGAAATTTTAGTTACGGAAAAAGAAGCGAGCAACAAAACCCGTCCACAAGGCGTGCGATGGGTTTTAGCCTTTTCAATGATTGCCGCATTGGTGGCGATGTCTTTGGCTTGGATTATTCCGGCTTTGTCTTAATGTCCCTTTTTGCCCAAGCTTTGCCATTCGTCTTGACCGCAAGTTTGGCGAATTTTCGATCGTTTCACGGGTCGGTTCGCAGCATTTCGGAATAGGCGCCTGGCGCGGTGCCCCATAATTGATTGCCGTCCAAATCAAAGCCGCGCTCCGCTTCTTGCAATCCCTTTTGAGACAAATTCGTTTGGGAACCGATCGCGATGGTCCGGTTACGGCGTTTAGAAAAAATCATGCAGCTTTTGGGATCAACCCGTCCGCTCCATTGAACACCATCATATGTCCAACGCTGTTCACATCCTTTGGTAAACATTCTAACCAGTGCGGAGTGTTTCAACGATAGCAATTGTCTCGGATTGTGGGAAGCCGTGTTATAGGCATCAGGATTTTTCAGCCGCCATGTAATTTGCGTGACCATTCCGTTCGGCTGCGTCAGAAGCTGGAACACCCGCTGGCGATAAGCGGTTCTTTTATCCCCAGCTTCTCGTTTTCCCCGGTCGCGTTGATAATAGATCCACTGCCCCTTCCCCATTGCCGGTAAGGGGAAACGGAAATCATAAATGGGTGTGTCGCCCGATTCAGTAAATTTTCCCGCCATCATCGCCGCTAGCTGTTGCGCGGGATCTTTGGCTTCTTCAGCAGCCGCAAATGGAGGCACGGTGATAGTCTGTGGGCTTGATGTGCAAGCAGCACATGACAAAATGCCAACCAACAGATCCATGCGCCTGAATGGGCGCGAAGCCCGATACTCATCTTCAGCGAATGGCAATGGGATTGATCACCATTTGAACGGCGCCTTTAAACCGGGGTTGTCCCAATACGAACATAAATTCAGTTGCCCCATCTTTAGCCAGTTCTGCGGTGTTGATGCTTTCCAGCACGTGCACACCATGTTTTGCCAACAGAGTTTGGTGGACGATGAACGGCTTGGTTGGATCTTCAAACGGAATGGCTTCCAGCGCCGCTGTATCTGCGCCGACCATCACGACATCCAGAGAAGCCAAATATTCTGCGCCTTCCACGCCCAATCCCGGTTGCTGCGCAATATAACCTTGCGGGTCGCTCGTCGCTTTTGTCAACCAACCCGTGTGAAACAATATCACATCGCCTTTGCCAATGGTTACGCCGGCCGCTTTGGCAGCGGCATCAATTTCTTTGCGGTTAAAAGCCGTACCCGGATCGAGTTGAGCTTTGCCATAATATTTGGCCATATCGAGCAATATGCCCCGCGTTGCGGTCGGGATGATATTCTCAGTTCCAAATTGGGTGACCCCAGCCGGTGTATAAAAGACACTGCCTTTTACCCCATTATAATAACGGTGATTAATTCCGAGATGCGCGAAACCGTCAATTTGCGTGCCGATACCGACCCAGCTGTGGATAATATCATCATGGGCAGTCACCTTATTCGCGCCCATCGCGCCGCCTTCACCATCATTGGATTGCAAAATGGTCGCGCTATAGGATCGCGGAGGATAGGCTGGTGTCGCCGGTCCGGTCACCACGCCCAAGGCATAAGTCTTCCCGCTCCTTACAAGTTTCGCCGCATTAATCGTCGCTTCTGCGGACAGATTGTTCATCGCGCCTTTGCGATCATCTGGCCCATATTTGCTGGGATACCAAGATTTTTCAGCTGGTTCTTCAGTCGCCTGCGACAACGCCGGTCCGGTCAAAGTAAGACTGGCCAAAATCAATCCCAAAATTTGCTTGCGCGTCCGCATTATCGCTCTCCCTTTTCACGCGAGACTATCACAAGGTGAGCAGATAGCAACGCACGCCATCGCAGGTCGTGTGCCGCTTATATTTTGCGACCACCGCTCTGTCGCATCCGCACGAGCAGGTAAAGGGCAAAGCCCACAGCGACGCCGGGAATGATTCCCAATAAAGCGCAAATCCAGCCGTGGCGGATCTTATGAACTTTGGCTTCATAAGCTATCCAAGCGGCCAAAATCACCCAGCAGGCAAGAACATCGGCAGAATATCCACTGGAATAAGGGTTTACAAAACCAGCAGCAAACGCGCCGATAATGTCCTGATCGACGATTAACGCCGGAATGATCCAGATGGAAAAAAGTGCCGCAAATATTATCGCTGCGCCGATAATTGTCACCTTGAAAATCGTCTCAGACATAGCGCTTCCAATCCTTATATATAATATTAATTACCTTTGTCATCCAATTGTATTTTATATATTATTATATTATGATTATTCTATTTCGAATAGCCTACAATTTGGTTCAGCGCGCGATTCAAGCCACGTGCCAGGCAATTAAACTACGGATCATATTCGTTCGCGTAAATATCTTCAGCATGTCTCCATCCGGTCCAGAAAAATCGGCAAGCCGGCCATCGAATGCACCAAGATTGATGAGTATCATTGCTGCTACCGGCCCGCCATATTCCTTATGCACATCCCCAATTTCAGCTTTGCTGCGGCCGATAGCCAATCGGAACAACCTACCACCAACTAATATCCCCAAGCAATTTTTCGCTTCTCTATGATCTAGATCACAAGCCAATTGCCTATTGCTGCCGATAGCCATAAACAAGCAGTCATCAAATTCTGGGGGGACTGGTTCCATTATGAAATTCTCTGTCATTTCATCAGCAGTGGTCGGCATTTTGGTCGCCATCGCACCTGCCGCCCAAGCGGAAGTGATCATCAGTCCTCGCTTTTCCTATTATTTCGACAATAGCAATTTGAGGGTGTCTGAACTGGCAGATAATATCCGCCCTGATCCAGCTGTAGATGCGGAACGTACCGCAGTTATTCAAACGGTTGATCCCGACGGCTTTATAAAAAGTCGCGATGAAGGATCCGGCCGATTGACCGAACAGACAACCTTTCCGATGGTTGGCGGCGCGATTACCTTTGTGGGCGACAAAAACCAGTTCACCTTTACCGCTATGGCCGGCAGCGGCAACAGCACGATCAACACCATATTCGGATCCTCATCGACCTTATTTGCCGGCGATATTGCCATTGATGATGTCGCCATTCTCCGCGCCAATGACCGCATAGATACCGACCGATACGATGTCGAATTTACGTGGCAAAGGCGCCTCAACGAGAAATTCGCCATTTTCGGCGGACTGCGATATGAGCGCCTCGAAACCGGCGGTCCGGTGACAGTATCTCTGCGGGAGACCAACAATATCGACGTGTTTATTGCTGATATACTCGGGACCGAATTGCCGCCGCAATTGGTAGATGCGAGGCCCACTCCGCAACGGCTTAACACCAGTTCGACCTTGGAAACATTTAGCCTCCGCACCGGCGTCACCGCCTTCGTACCGGTCAATCAGTCGCTCACCGCCTTTTTCAATGGCATGGCTCATGCGAGCTACCAACCGAACTATACCGTTACCGATACGCTATTTGATGTTAATCAGGATGTCATCGGTATCAATCAGACCAGCCGCAGTGGGGAATTTAGCGCTGGCCCGGACATTGCGGTTGGCGCACAATTGTTGCTCACCGACAATCTCAGCTTGGATGTGCGCTATCGGGCGATTTTCTTCTTCCCCCTCTCAGGCAGTTTTTCCTTTAGTGATGCGCGGGTTAATCACGGAGTCAATATGGGCTTATCCTTGCGGTTATGATTATTCGACTTGCCTTTCTCTGCTTGGCGGTTGCCTTGATCAGTCCCATTCAATTCGCCCGGGCAGAAGTGCGTGTCCTGGTCATGGCATCCAACTATGACTTGATCGATACCGATCCTGAACTGCTGCTCGCCAATCCTATTGCAGATGCTGATCTTATTGTGTCGGCTATGGAAAAAGGCCGATTGAGAAATGTGACCTTGATCAAGGAACCGCAAGTTGAAGATTGGGAAGACGGCTTTAATCGGTTCGTCGCCAGCCTTGCCCCTGACGATGTCGCAATGCTTTATTATGCCGGCCATGGCTTTCAAATTGAAGGCCGTAACTATTTTCTCGCATCCGATGGCGTGTCGCTCATTCCGCTTGATCATCTGGTTCAGAAAATGACCGAAAAGGCCCAGGGCGCCATCATTGTGGTTGATGCCTGTCGCAACAATCCGCTGGCTGACAAAGATGGTCAAACCACCCTTGGCATCCGCACCATTACTGGTGCGCACCGTTCGATTGATACCGAAACCATCACTCTGAATGACATAAAAAAGGCGGGACCTGGCTTAGCACAATTGGGCAATTTGCGCGGGCTATCAGCGGTTGTTCTCTTTTCGACTGAACCCGGCAATGTCGCGGAAGATGGGGACAAACCGGGCAAAGGCAGTCCATTTGCCAAAGCCTTGGCCAAGGAGATTAAAAAGCGGCAGTCTCTCGACGAGATGATGCGCAAAACCGCCATAAAGGTGAACCGCAAAACCGACGGTCGCCAATCGCCTTGGCGGCAAGGCGACTTGCCCTTTGACGTGTTTCTCGCGGGCATGCGCGCCTTGCCCATTCCTTGAGCTACGCGCCCAGCCCGTAAAACTGCAATTCCCGCCGTTAACTATCTCTTATAGTTAATCCCATATCACCGGAGCCTCTATTGATGTGGGGCACGATATGACCAGCAATCAGCAGCACGAATCCCGTGCAGGTCTGACGGATATTGCACAGCAGCTTCCCGAAATTTCGGATCGAGCGGTGAGTATACGTCTTTTGCTGGATGGACTGGAGAGAAGATTAGCAGGTCAGATGGGAATTCTCACCCCCCTGGTCCTCATCGGGTGGATGGCCTTCAAAATACCGGAAAACGGCGCTTTAGTGACACTTCTTGTGTTGCAATTTCTCTGCCAATTGACAATTGCGGCCAGCTCTTTTTGGCTGCGCAGTGCTGTAAACGCAGGTCAAGTTCCGCGCGCGCACCATATGCTTTGGATGTTCACCGAAGCGCTGAGCGGCGCCATTTGGGGCGCGATCCTGATCCTCATCGGACCGCTTATCGGCACGTCCGAGGCCGCCCTCACCAGCTGGATCACCATTTTGGTCACCATGGCTGTCTCCATATTGCTCGCCGCACCGGTTGCCGGCATTGTCTTTCCCTTGCTCGGCGGATTTGCCGCCGCGCTGATCGCTGGCCTGCTCTTGTTCGACAATGGCATGGGCAATTTTGCGCAGCTCGCGCTGTTATGCATGACCGCCGCTCTCTCCATTGTCGCAAAAACCGTCAACTTGCAGGCGCGTTCCAACTGCCGCGCGGAAATTGGCGTGATCGCATTGAGTGAGCGACTGGAGCAGGAATTGCACCGCACATCCTGGCTGTCGCGCCATGACAGCTTGACTGGATTGCTCAACCGCTCGGCTGTGCAAGAGGGCATCGCCGCGCTCGGAGAAACGCGGACGCCTGTCATCCTGCTCGATATCGATGATTTCAAGGCGATAAACGACAACTACGGCCATATGCAGGGCGACGCCGTAATCGCGGCGGTCAGCGCCTGCATCAAAGAAACACTGGACGCCGCGGCCCCTGATGGCTTGGCCGCGCGCTGGGGCGGGGAAGAATTTATCATCGCCCTGCCCGATAGCGACGCTACCCAGGCCCAAGCCATAGCAGAAACCCTGCGTGAGGCCGTCGCCAAGCTAACCCATCAGAACTGGCCCGCGCGGCTGCGCGTGACCGGATCGCTCGGCATCGCCCATGGCCCCGCGAGCGCCTTTTCCGCCACCTTCAAAAGCGCAGACAGCGCCATGTATGAAGCCAAGGAACAGGGCCGCAACCGCGTCATCTGCGCGGACGCCAGCGACAGCAAAGTCATAAAGCCCGCCCGCGCCGCTTAAGCCGCCTGCCGCGCAATCCGCCCGGTGGTCATGTCTTCCAGCGTGATGGTGGTCAGCGTCTCGCCATCGGGGCCAAGAAAGTCGGCCAGCTTGCCATCGGGCGCATAGAGGTTGAACAGCACTAGCGCGCCACCCGGCCCGCCATGTTCCATATGGACATCGCCCGGATCCTTCGCGGCATAATCACCAGCCGCGCGAATGCGCTTCTCGCCAACCACGCCGCCCTCATAGTCCACCACATGCAGCTCGCCCGCCAGCACCGTGGAGGTGGTCGCGCAGACATGGCGGTGGAAATGGCAATAGGCGTTCGGCTCCCAGCGGTAGAGCAGATCAATATGCCCGCCCCCACCATCCGCGTCCGGCCGCACGGAAAGAACCGCACCGTGATAGTCGATGGGATAGGCGAAGCGCTTATCCGCGTCGGTGAAGTGGACCCATTTGAGGGTGGGGTTGGATAGGAGGTTCATGGCGTTACCTTATGCTGGTTTCGCGAGAGCATATCATGGAATTTTGTGCACCAAAACCCATATTCATAATGGGCTCACGCCGCGCTAGCTATGCTGCAACAGAATGGAGACCATCATGACCCTATCGGCCAAACAAAAGCTTGCGCTTAGCCTATTACCCTTTGCCCTGATCAGCGCCTGCGCTGGCAAGCCCGGACCCGTTGGCAATAATGCAGTGCCTGAGCCCGCCAAGGCGGTGGAACTGGATCGCTATCTCGGCAAATGGTTTGAAATGGCGCGCTATGAAGCACCGTTCCAAAAAGACTGTGACGGGGTAACCGCCGATTATTCCCTGAGGGATGACGGCAAGATAAAAGTCATCAACAGCTGCACCAAAGACGGCAAAACCTCCACCGCAAACGGCAAAGCAAAAATTGTCGAGAATAGCCAGAACGCAAAGCTTAAAGTCTCCTTCTTCGGCCCATTTTACGGCGATTATTGGGTGCTGGACCGTGCGGACGATTATAGCTGGGCGATAGTCGGCGAACCCAGCGGACGTTACTTGTGGATGCTCACGCGTCAGGCGCAACCCGAGCCGGGGGTGCGCGCTCGGATTGAAGCGCGCGTGAAGGAGATGGGTTATGACTGGAGTTTGGTGAGGGTTACGGATCAGGGTTGAGGATGTTAGTTTTGGTTGGTTGTCGGAGAGTTATGGGCGTTTAGTGAACTGTCACAGTAATCCGTAATCGAAACTGTCACCGTAATCACACTTTCGGACAATAAGCTTGCCCCGCTCAATTCCCGAATATGACCAGCGGTTCGAGTGCCTGCTTGGGTTTAACAATTCGCCTCATATAGAGCTTCCCTCCGCTCAAAGCCGTGCCCAGATAGTCGGCGTCCCGATCGCCCAAAGGCGTCACCTGAAAATTTCGAAAGCCCGAAGCCAACGTCCGTGATTTGTTCAATTTGGACGTGCAAATAATCTTACGAGCGGAATTGAATTCGCGGATTGTAGATCCGTCATATGTGAAAAATTCGTTCACGACGCTGTCGGAACGCGGCAACAAGTGAAGACTGGGCTTCACATCTTGTAGTGGCGTGGTTTTGACTTGCAACTTTTTCCAAATACTAGCTTCGTCGTATGAAGCCCATCCAAAGAAAAAGCCGTCTTTGTCCGTAAGAACAAACATGCTCTTATCTAGATAGGGGTCCATAACGTGGGCGCTGCCATAGTGACCGCGGGTATCCCAAGTGCTGGCGCCGGTATGGACAACAATTCCTTGAAGGTAGACTCTGAAAATCAATCTTGAGCCCAATTTACTAACGACACCGCAGCGGTTATATTTGTTGCATTCAGTAGCAATTGGCACTTCTTCGGTGAGGTTAAATATTTTCAGCGTATCCCCCAAAGAGGCCTTGTTCCAATAAGTTGCCCAATGTGATCCATCGCTGTACGTACCATAGACAATTAGGCGCGTTCCACTAAGCGTATTCAGAGCGGTAACTCTCACCAGCCCATATACGCCGCCAGACCTGAAAGACTGATTGAGCTTCTTTTCGCCCAATGGGTCGGTAAGGTGCCCCACGCCGGCTGATCTTGGGCCATTAATCGCGAAGTAGAAATTGCCGTCGCTGAACGTGAACTCCATTTGATCTGCAATTTCATTTGTATCGGAATAAACGACATCAACAATTTCCTGATCAGGATCCAGAAAATTGGGTTTGGGCGTTTTGGGTTTGCCGCTGACAACATCGATGAGTTGAAATTTACGGCCTTCAAAAACCAGCGCCGTGTCGCGCCTTTTGTTTAGGGTAAAACGGGCGCTTTTTGTAAAGCCGGGCAGTTCGGTAACCCAGTCGTCGGTTCGGTCTTTGCAAGAACTGTGTTGTTTATCCGGAGCGGCTTGTACCGCTTGCCGATAACTCGTTTCTCTGAGTACTTGCGCTTGTGCCACCGGAAACGCGAGGATTGCGCTAACTGCTAGACATACGCTGATCCCCATTTTGTAACGTAAGTGTACAATCTCTAAGCGCATCTCAGTTTCCCTTCCCGTTCAGCCATCCCTTACGCTTCCAACAGGAAATATGAAAGTAAATCTACGTCCGTTTCCCACTCCAATTTCAGTCATTAGACAGGGCAAAAGTTAGTGTTCGCTTTCAGGATGTAGCAATCACAAGGCTAATGTCTGCTTTGGGCGCAAAAGCGGATACCCGCTGGCATCGTTATTTGCCTTTACATTGAGATTGCGCTTAGGTGTGTCATGGTTTCATTGCGCGCTCGTATCGTCAATCGTCTGTTGCCGTTAACTGGCACGAAGACGTTTTTTTCAAATCCGTCCGAAGTACAGGCGAAGATAGAGAAGCTTCGCGAAAAAGGTCCTGACTTGCCATCGAAACGCTTCAGACGGAAGTTTGACGTGTTGGAAGAACGAGTTGACGGATATCGAGTGTTCGCGATTGCTCCAAGAGCAGGTGCTCGACAAAGCCAGCACCACGTCCTGTACTTGCATGGCGGAGGATATGTGATGGATATGTCATGGGCGCACTGGAATTTTATTGGACGGCTGATTGAAGCTACCGGGGCAAGCGTGACCGCTCCTATCTATCCGCTCGCGCCGGAGCACCAATGCGATGCATTAATTCCCAAAATGCAGAAGCTTTTTGAGCGGCTTGCCGAAAAACATGGCGCGGCAAATATAACGGTTATGGGAGATAGCGCCGGAGGAGGATTGTCTTTGGCGCTCGCTCACACACTGCGTGATAGCGAGAGTTCTTCACCCGGTCGCATGATCCTGTTATCGCCTTGGCTGGATGTCACGGCAACGCATCCCGATCAACCAGAGATAGAAAAGCATGATCCGATGATCTCTATATCCGGATTGAGAAAATTCGGAGAGTTGTACGCCGGGGGTTTGGATATAAAAGATCCTAGAGTTAGCCCATTATTTGGAACGCATAATCGGCTACCACCCATGCAAATTTTTACTGGTTCGGCAGATGTTCTATGGCCAGATTCCAAGCGTTTCCGAACTGCTTTGGAAAGCGTGGGCGCAAATTTCGAATATCATGAATATTCAGATATGTTCCATGTCTGGATGGTGATCCCGATTCCAGAGGGAAAAGAGGTGATGCACCAAATTTCTGAATTTATGTTGCGTTCAAAATAGAATCATTTTTGGGGTGATGATGCCAAAAGCTTATGTCCGGTCAGAACATAAGGCACTCACAAATCATATAGTTCTAAGCATATTAAAAAAATCCGGCCCAAAATGCTGGGCCGGACTTCTCAAAGCCAATATATCTAGAATCTAATTGATGTCCTGAACATCCATAACAAGATTTCCCCAGTTGCGTTGGTTCTCCATGTCATGCTCGAGGCCCTGTTCGTCAGCAATGCGGAAGCGCTTCACGGCGGGTGTCTTGCTAGTCGCTTGATAGAGCCAGTAGGCTTCGGCTTTCAACGCTTCATCAATGGGCTTATCAATGGACTCGTAAACCATCTGCTTACAGGCATTGATAGATTCCGCCGGGAATTGCGCAATGCGCTTAGCAAGATTGTCAACATATTCGCCGATCTCATCGGGATTCAGAGCCTTGTTGATTGTACCAAGACGTACAGCGTCATCTGCATCATAATCTTGCGCGCTTAGGATTACCTCAAGCGCTTTACCGAGGCCGGTTTGGCGGGCCATGCGTGATGCACCGCCGCCGCATGGCAAGATTCCCATGCCAACTTCCATCTGCATGAATTTATATTTGCCACGTGCCGCGAAGCGCATGTCGAGAGCCAAAGCCAATTCATGACCACCGCCGCGCGCGAAACCTTCGAGTTTGGCAATGGTTGCTTGAGGAACTTTGCTAATGCGCTCGCAGACTGCTTGAAGGTCAAGAAGTTGTACGTCCTGACGTGATACGGCTTCGTCCGACATGTCTTTCAGAAGTTCGGTGTCATAGTGACAGACCCAGATTTCAGGATTTGCAGACTGGAAAACCACGACTTTGGTTTCACGGTCACGCTCAAGACGCATAGCCAGGCTGTTAAGGTCAGCGAGCATTTCCTGACCTTGGACGTTGACGGTGCCAAAGTCGAAGGTGACGGTTAGAATTGCGCCGTCCTGATTGGTGGAAAATGTTGTAAATCCTTCATATTTCATGAGAGTATCCTTTCAGTTGAG